>NZ_VFVL01000005.1 GCF_006442815.1 Mesorhizobium sp. B2-4-3 | reverse complement strand
CCAAAGTGGCCCGAGCGCCTTTCAAAAAACGCCCATCTGCCTCATGCGCTAAATATCGGCTCCCGTGCAAAACCCTCCTTGTGGGGGAGATCAGCTAATCTCAGACGATACCGCCGCTGCCACTCGCTACAGCCGGCCGCTCAGCAGCGACCCTCGCGCGGTAACCCGCTTCGCGATAGGCGGCGACCGGATCGATGGCACCGCCGGTGCGCAGCCGCGCCATGGCAAGGATGGGCTCGACGTCAGTGCGGTAAGCCGCCTTCAGCGTCTGCGTCGCCATCAGCGCGTCGTTCTCCTCCTGGAAACCATCCAGCGCCTTGCGGTCGACCAGCAGCGCCTGCGCATAGGCGCGCTGCACCTCGACCGCCGACAGCATCAGGCTTTCGATGGGATCGGTGACGTTGTGGCTCTGGTCGAGCATATGTGCGGGGTTGAAGCCTTTGGCGCCCGAAAGCTCGGCATCGACCAGCTCGTTGAAGACAAGGAACAGCCGGTAGGGGTCGATCGAGCCGGCGTCGAGATCGTCGTCGCCATATTTGGAATCGTTGAAGTGGAAGCCGCCCAGCTTGCCGAACTGGATCAGCCGCGACACGATCATCTCGATGTTGACGTTGGGCGCGTGATGGCCGAGGTCGACCAGGCAGAAGGCCTTGTCGCCGAGCTCCTTGGCAATGATGTAATTCGTGCCCCAGTCCTGCACGACGGTCGAATAGAAGGCCGGCTCATACATCTTGTGCTCGGTGAACAGGCGCCAGTCGTCCGGCAGGCCGGCATAGATGTCGCGCATGGCGTCGAGATAGCGCTCGAAGGCTTTTGCAAAATTCACTTGGCCAGGAAAATTCGAGCCGTCGCCGATCCACACCGTCAGCGCCTTCGAGCCGAGCGTCCTGCCGATCTCGATGCATTCGAGATTGTGCTCGACCGCCTGGCGGCGCGTGCCGGCATCGGCATGCGAGAGCGAGCCGAACTTGTAGGAGAGCTTCTGGTCCTTCGTGTCGGAGAAGGTGTTGGAATTCATGGCGTCGAAGCCGAGGCCGAAGCGCGACGCCGCCTGCTTCAGCCGGTTCGCATCGGCCTTGTCCCACGGGATGTGCAGCGAGACGGTAGGCGTCGCCTGCGTCAGCTGGCTGATGACGGCGCAGTCCTCGATCTTGTCGAAGATGTCGCGCGGCTCGCCGGCACCGGGGAAACGGGCAAAGCGCGTGCCGCCGGTGCCGACGCCCCAGGACGGGATAGCCACGCCGAATTTCTCGACCTTGTCGCGGATCGCGTCGATGGCGATGCCGCGGCGGTCGAGGCGTTCGCCGAGCGAAGCGTAGTCGCGTTCGAGGTCTGGTTTGCGCGCGGCGTTGTGGCTGGCGACCAGATCGGCACGGATAATTGTTTCGGACATGCAATTCCTCCCAGAACTCGTTCGGCTGGCGCCGCCCCTCATCCGCCCTTCGGGCTTTCGTTGTTCGAAAAGCCAAGCAATTGGCTTTTCGTCCGCTACGCGGACCGTTCCTCAACTCCCCGTAAACGGGGAGAAGGGAAAGCGCGTGCTAGCGCGTAAAACTCTGCGCGTTGCCGGCGTCGACGTTGACGATATTGCCGGTCGATTTGGCCGACATGTCGGAGGCGAAGAAGTAGATCGCCTCGGCAATGTCTTCCGGGAAGACCGAGCGCTTCAGCATCGAGCGCGAGCGGTAATGCTCCTCGAGATCGTCGGTCGACATCTTGTAGGCGGCGGCGCGCTGTTCCTTCCACTCGCCGGTCCATATCTTGGAGCCGCGCAGCACGGCGTCCGGATTGACGACATTGACCCTGATCTGCGCCTCCGCACCCTCGAGCGCCAGGCAGCGGGCAAGATGGATCTCAGCCGCCTTGGCCGTGCAATAGGCAGACGCGTTCGGCGACGCGGCGAGCCCGTTCTTGGAGGCGACGAAGACGACATTGCCGCCGATGTTCTGGGCGCGGAACAACCGGAAGGCCTCGCGCGAAACCAGGAAATAGCCGGTGGACAGGATGTCCATATTCTTGTTCCACAGCGCCAGCGTCGTTTCCTCGATCGGCGCCGAGGAAGCCAGGCCGGCATTCGAGACCAGGATGTCGACGCCGCCGAATTCGACCGACGTTTCGGCGAAGCCGGAAAGCACTTGATCCTCGGAGGTGACATCGATGCGCACCGGACGGACGAAGTCTTTTCCGAACGCTTTCGACAGTTCCTCATTGGCGCTGGCTAAAGCCGCTTCGTCGATGTCGGCCAGCACCACGCATGCGCCTTCGCGCAGCAGCCGGTTGGCGGTGGCGCGGCCGATGCCGCCGGCGCCGCCGGTGACCAGCGCTATCTGGCCGGCCAGCGCCTTTGGCTTCGGCAGGCGCTGCAGCTTGGCTTCCTCGAGCTGCCAGTATTCGATGTCGAAGGCTTCCTGCGCCGGCAGGCCGACATAGGACGAGACCGTCGAGGCGCCGCGCATGACATTGATGGCATTGACATAGAACTCGCCGGATATGCGCGCGGTCGCCTTGTCGCCGGCGAAGGTGAACATGCCGACGCCGGGCATCAGATAGACCACGGCATTGGGATCGCGGATGGCCGGCGAGTCCGGATGCTTGCAGCTGTCATAGTATGCTTGGTAGCCGACGCGGTATTCGGCAATGTCGCCCGCGAGCCGCGCGATGACGGCGTCGACATCGGGCTTTGCCGGATCGAACTCGATCACCAACGGTCGGATCTTGGTGCGCAGGAAGTGATCGGGGCATGAGGTGCCTAGCGCTGCCAGCGGCCGCAAGTCCTTCGAATTGACGAATTCGAGCACGGCCGGCTGATCGTCGAAATGGCCGAGCTTGTGGCTCTTTTCGGAGATCAGGCCGCGGATTCTCGGCATCAGCTTGGCCGCGATGGCGCGGCGCGCCAGTGCGTCGAGCGACTGGACCGCCTCGCCGCCGAAGATCGCCTTGCCCTGCGATTTGCGCTCGAACCAGTCGATCGCCTGGTTGATCACCGAGATCGTCGTCTCGTAGCACTCCTTGGGCGTGTCGCCCCAGGTGAACAGGCCGTGGCTTTCGAGCACGACGCCCTTGGCATCCGGATTTTCCAGGCAGAATTTCTCCAGCCACAGGCCAAGCTCGAAGCCCGGCCGCTTCCAGGGCAGCCAGCCAATGGCGTCGCCGAAAATCTCCTTGGTGATCGCCCTGGAATCCTTGGCGGCGGCGACCGCGATGATGGCGTCGGGATGCATGTGGTCGACGCAAGCCTTCGGCACGTAAGCGTGCAGCGGCGTATCGATCGAGGCCGCGCGCGGATTGAGGTTGAAGGTGCAGTGGGGCAGATAGCCCACCATCTCATCCTCGTGCTCGACGCCGCGATAAAGACCTTTGATGGCACGCAGCTTGTCCATGTAAAGCGTGGCGAAACCGTCAAGCTTGATCGAGGCGCTGTCGCCACCGGAGCCCTTGACCCAGAGGACTTCCACCTCCTCGCCGGTGAGCGGATCCTTCTGCCGGACCTTGGACGAGGTGTTGCCGCCGCCGTAATTGGTGACGCGCTTGTCGGACCCCAGCGTATTCGAGCGATAGACCAGGAGTTCGGGACCGCTCATCCCTTCGGCTTTTGCATCGTCCCAAAGATTGGCGAGGCGCGAGCCGGAGCGCTTGTCGAGCATAGGTATCCTCCCTTGGAGCGCGACGCCGCGCCCCTCATTTCTCGCCCGGGAATGTCTACGCAAGCGCCGCGCTTGTCAATCACAAACGATCAATATCGATCATATTGCACTGCACAATGAAAATATTTGATCGGAAATGATTGACACTGCGCGTTTTCTAAGGCCTGATGCTCGGGCAGGGAGGAACCATGCACGAGAAAGAGCGCCACAGGATCATTCTGTCCGCCGTCCAGGAAAAGCCTGTGGTGACGGTGCAGGAAATGGTCGAGCTGACGGATTCCTCCGAGGCGACGATCCGGCGCGACATCGCGGCCCTCCATGTCCAGAAACGCTTGCGCCGGGTGCGCGGCGGCGCCGAGGCGATCTCGCCGCCGCAATTCATCGGCCTTGCCGGCCGGCCCTTCTCGGTCAACGAAACGCTGAACGCCGCGCAAAAGCGGGCGATCGCGCGGGAAGCGGTGAACCTGTGCACGGACGGCGAGCCGATCATCGTCAATGGCGGCACCACCACTTTCCAGATGGTGCATTTCCTGACCGGACGCCGCATGCCGATCTTCACCAATTCCTTTCCGATCGCCGAGCATCTGCTCAAGCATTCGAAGAACACGGTGATGCTGTCGGGCGGCACGATCTACCGCGAGCAGAACATCATCCTGTCGCCTTTCGACAATGACGTGACGCGCAACTTCTATGCGCGCCGCATGTTCATGGGCGCCCAAGGCCTGGGGCCGCTCGGGCTGATGGAAGGCGATCCGCTGCTGATCCAGGCCGAGCAGAAATTGATCGACCAGGCCGACGAGCTGGTGGTGCTGGTCGATTCCTCGAAATTCCGCATGCGCTCCAGCCTGATCCTGTGCGGGCTGTCGCGCATCGCGACCGTGATCACCGACGACGGCATCGAGGACCGCGAGGCCAAGATGCTGGAAACGGCGGGTGTGGCGCTGATCGTCGCCCGCAGACAGTCAAGCGACAAGGAAGAATCTTCACTGCAGGCCTGAGGGAAACTCACGCCCGCAGCGGCGATGGAATGCAACGCTCAAGGGAGGATATTCGATGAGCTTTTTGAAGAAACTACTGGTTACGGCGGCCTTTTCCGCCGCCATGTTCGTGAATGCCGCCTATGCCGAGAACGTCAAGATCGCGCTGGTGGTGAAGTCGCTCGGCAACGGCTTCTTCGACGCCGCCAACAAGGGCGCCGAGGAAGCGGCCAAGGAACTGGGCGATGTCGACGTCATCTACACCGGCCCGACCAAGGCGACGGCCGAAGCGCAGATCGAAGTGATCAATTCGCTGATCGCGCAGAAGGTCAACGCGATCGCCGTTTCGGCCAATGACGCCGACGCGCTGGTGCCTGTGCTGAAGAAGGCAATGGAACGCGGCATCACCGTCATCTCGTGGGATTCCGGCGTCGCCAAGGAAGGCCGCCAGCTCCACCTCAACCCGTCCGACACCGGCCTGATCGGCGAGACGATCATCAAGCTCGCCGCCGACTATCTGCCGGAAGGCGGCGACGTCGCCATCCTCTCCGCATCCTCGACCGCGACCAACCAGAATGCCTGGATCGAGGCGGCCAAGAAGGTGCTGCCGGAGAAGTTCCCGAAGATCAAGCTGGTCGCCACCGTCTATGGCGATGACGACTCGGCCAAGAGCACCGATGAAGCCAAGGGCCTCTTGAAGTCTTATCCGAACCTCAAGGCGATCATCGCGCCGACCACGGTCGGCGTCGTCGCCGCCGCGCAGGTCGTCACCGACGAGAACCTGATCGGCAAGGTCAACGTCACCGGCCTGGCGCTGCCGTCGGAGTTCAAGAAGTTCATCGACAACGGCGCTTCGCAGGCTGTCGCTCTCTGGAACCCGATCGATCTCGGCTATTCGGCGATCTACCTCGCCCATGACCTGGCGGTGAAGAAGGAAGAAGCCAAGCCCGGCGCTACGCTGTCGATAGGCCGCGTCGGCAAGGTGACGCTCGACGACACCAACTCGGCCGCGATGGCTCCGCCCTTCCAGTTCGACAAGACCAACATCGAGAAGTTCTCCAAGATCTATTGATCCTGGAACCAACGGCGCTGCCCCCTCATCCGGCCGCTTCGCGGCCACCTTCTGCCCGGTGGGGAGAAGAGCCTGGAGCCAAGCTCGGAAGTCTCCTCTCCCCTCGGGGAGAGGTCGACCGAGCGAAGCGGAGGTCGGGTGAGGGGAAGTCCAAACGGAAATAGACTGGGCTTGATACGACTATGGACACGACGGCCCATGACGGCACGATAAAAGAGCGGCCGCCGACATCGGCTCCGCGCCTGACGCTCTCCGGGATCTCCAAGAGTTTCCCGGGCGTGCGTGCCCTGCACAATGTCAGCCTGTCGCTCTATCCGGGACAGGTGACGGCGCTGATCGGCGAGAACGGCGCCGGCAAGTCGACGCTGGTCAAGATCATGACCGGCATCTACCAGCCAGACTCGGGCGAGATCGGCATCGACGGCCAGGCCACGACGCTGCCCAGCGCGCATGCCGCCTTCGGCCACGGCATCACAGCCATCCACCAGGAAACGGTACTGTTCGACGATCTCTCGGTCGCCGAAAACATCTTCCTCGGCCATGCGCCGCGCACCCGTTTCGGCACCATCGACTGGCGCACCATGCGCAGACAAGCGCGCGAGGTGCTGGAGACGATGCGCGCCGGCCATATCGATGCCGACGCGCGTCTCAAGGACCTCGGCATCGCCAACAAGCATCTTGTCGCCGTCGCCCGCGCCATGTCGATCGATGCGCGCATCGTCATCATGGACGAGCCGACCGCGGCACTTTCGATGAAGGAGATCGAGGAGCTTTTCCTGCTGATCGAATTCCTGAAGAGCGAAGGCAAGGCCGTGCTGTTCATCAGCCACAAGTTCGACGAGATCTATCGCATCGCCGACCGCTACACCGTCTTCCGCGATGGCGAGATGGTGGGCGAAGGCCTGCTGAAAGACACCGGCCAAAACGAGATCGTACGCATGATGGTCGGCCGCAACGTCGACCACATCTTTCCGCAGCGCGAGCCGAAGATCGGCGCGCCGGTGCTGTCGGTTTCCGGCCTGTCGCATCCGACCGAGTTCGACGACATCGGCTTCGAATTGTGCAAGGGCGAGATCCTCGGCTTCTACGGCCTTGTCGGCGCCGGGCGCAGCGAGGTGATGCAGGCGATCGCTGGCATCACCCGCACGAGCCGGGGCGCCATCTCACTCGACGGGCGGATGATCGCACCGAAATCGGCCGCGGATTCGATCGAGGCCGGCATCGTCTATGTACCGGAAGAGCGGGGCAAGCAAGGCGTGGTGATCGGCCTGCCGATCTTCCAGAATGTGTCGCTGCCGTCGCTGGCGCGCACCTCGAAATCCGGCGTGCTCAGGCTCGCCGAAGAGTTCTCGCTCGCCCGCTCCTACACCGAGCGGCTCGACCTGCGCGCCTCTTCGCTCAGCCAGGATGTCGGCACGCTTTCCGGCGGCAACCAGCAGAAGGTGGTGATCGCCAAATGGCTGGCGACCGCGCCCAAGGTGATCATCCTCGACGAGCCGACCAAGGGCATCGACATCGGCTCCAAGGCCGCCGTGCACCGCTTCATGGCCGAGCTGGTCGCGCAAGGGCTTTCGGTGATCATGGTCTCGTCGGAATTGCCCGAAATCCTCGGCATGTCCGACCGCGTCGTGGTCATGCGCGAAGGCCGCATCGCGGCGACCTACGACAACAAGGGTCTCGACGCAGAGACGCTGGTTCGGACGGCAGCGGGGATCGTGGCATGAAAAGCTTCCTCAAATATCGCGAGATCTGGCTGCTTGCCGGCATCGTCGTCCTGATCGGCCTGATCTCGACGCGCTTCCCCGGCTTCGCCGACCCCGCCAATCTGCGCCAGGTGTTCAACGACACCTCGATACTGATGATCCTGGCGCTGGGACAGATGGTGGTGATCCTGACGCGCTCGATCGACCTGTCGATGGCCTCGAACCTGTGCTTCACCGGCATGGTGGTGGCGATGCTCAACGCCGCGCATCCGGCGATCCCGATCCCGGTGCTGATCGTCATCGCGCTGCTGGTCGGCCTGGTGCTCGGCGCGATCAACGGTTTCCTGGTGTGGCGGCTGAACATCCCGTCGATCGTGGTGACGCTGGGCACGCTCACCATCTATCGCGGCGCCACCTTCGTCGTCTCCGGTGGCGCCTGGGTCAATGCCGACCAGATGAGCCCGGACTTCATCAACTTCCAGCGCGCCGCCTTCCTCGGCCTGCCGGTGCTGTCCTGGATCGCGATCATCGTGATCGCGCTGTTCTTCCTGGTGATGACGCGCACGCAGATCGGCCGCTCGATCCACGCCATCGGCGTCAACCCGACCGCCTCGGTCTATGCCGGCATCGATGTCGGCCGCACCAAATTCATCGTCTTCTGCATTTCCGGCATGATCGGCGGGCTCGCCGGATACCTGTGGATCTCGCGCTATGTGATCGCCTCGGTCGAGGTCGCCAACGGCTATGAGCTCAACATCATCGCTGCCTGCGTGATCGGCGGCATCTCGATCGCCGGCGGCATCGGCTCGGTCGGCGGCGCGGTGCTCGGCGCGCTGTTCCTCGGCATCATCTCCAACGCGCTGCCGGTCATCAACATCTCGCCCTTCTGGCAGATGGCGATCTCGGGCAGCGCCATCATCCTGGCCGTGGTGCTCAACGCGCGCGGCGAGCGCCGGCAGGGCCGCATCATCCTGAGAAAGGCGGAAGCGGCATGACCGACACCCCTGCCCCGCGCCATATCCCCGACCGGCTCGACAAGCCGCTGGCTACAGCGATCTTTTCCTGGGAGGCGCTGCTCGTCGTCATCGCGATCCTTATCTTCGCGGTGAACAGCTTTGCCTCGCCCTATTTCCTCGACCCGTGGTCGCTGTCGGACCTGACCTTCAACTTCACCGAAAAGGGGCTGATCGCTCTAGCCATGGCGCTGCTGATCATCTCCGGCGAGATCGATCTCTCAGTTGCCGCGATCGTGGCTTTAGCCTCGACCATGATGGGCATGGCCGTGCAGGCCGGCGCCGGCACCCCGGTGCTGGTGGCGATCGGCATCGTCGTCGGCCTTGGCTGCGGCGCCTTCAATGGGCTGCTGGTCACGCGGCTCGGCCTGCCTTCCATCGTCGTCACCATCGGCACGATGAGCCTGTTTCGCGGCATAGCCTTCATCATCCTCGGCGACCAGGCCTACAAAGGCTATCCGGAAAGCTTCGCCTTCTTCGGCCAGGGCTATGTCTGGTGGGTCTTCTCGTTCGAGCTGGCGCTGTTCCTCGTCGCTGCCGTCATCTACTGGTTCGTGCTGCACCGCACGAGCTTCGGCCGCCGGGTCTTCGCCATCGGCAACAACCCGGTGGCCTGCCAATTCTCCGGCGTGCGCGTCGACCGCATCAAGTTCATCCTGTTCTGCTTGACCGGGCTGATGTCGGGCATCGCCTCCGTGCTGATCACCTCGCGGCTCGGTTCGACGCGGCCGTCTATCGCGCAAGGCTACGAGCTCGAGGCGATCACCATGGTGGTGCTGGGCGGCGTCTCGATCCTCGGCGGCGCCGGCAGCATTCTGGGCGTCGTGCTTGCCGCCTTCATCATGGGGCTGGTGACGTTCGGCCTCGGACTGCTCAATGTCCCCGGCATCGTCATGTCGATCTTCATCGGCCTGTTGCTGATCATCGTCATCGCACTGCCCATTATCTGGCGCCGCCTGAGCGTGGGACGCTTCGCCTGATGGAGAAATACGCCTTCAAGACGAAGCTCAATCCCGGCATGAACGCCGAGTACAAACGTCGGCATGACAAGATCTGGCCTGAGTTGGTCAGGCTTTTGAAGCAGGCCGGCGTCTCCGACTATTCGATCCATCTCGACGAGGAGACCAACATCCTGTTCGGAGTGCTGTGGCGTCGTGACGACCACGGCATGGCCGATCTGCCTAGACATCCGGTGATGCAGCGCTGGTGGGCGCATATGGCCGACCTCATGGAAACCAAACCCGACAACGAGCCGGTGGCGGTGCCGCTGGAAACCGTGTTCCATATGGCATGATCGTCGCCGTCATCGATATCGGCAAGACCAACGCCAAGGTGGCGCTGGTCGATCTCACGACACTGAGCGAGATCACGCTGCGCCGTATCGCCAATGCTCCTGTGCGGCAGGCGCCCTACCCGCATCACGATGTCGAGGCGCTGTGGACGTTCATCCTCGACAGCCTGGCCGATCTCAACCGCGAACGGCGGATCGATGCGATATCGATCACCACGCATGGCGCGACCGGTGCGCTGGTCGACCGCTCGGGCGAACTGGTGCTGCCGGTGCTCGACTATGAATTCGACGGCCCCGACCAGCTAGCGGCCGACTACGACGCCGTCCGTCCGCCCTTTGCCGAGACCGGCACGCCGCGGCTGCCGATCGGCCTCAATCTCGGCGCGCAGTTCTTCTGGCAGCAGAAGCGTTTCCCGGCGGACTTCGCCAGAACCGCCGCGATGCTGATGTATCCGCAATATTGGGCGCTGCGGCTGACCGGCGTCGCCGTCAATGAAGGCACGTCGCTCGGCTGCCACACCGATCTGTGGAACCCCTGGACGTCCGATTACTCCTCGCTGGTCGACAGGATGGGCTGGCGCCGGCTGATGGCGCCGGTGCGGCGGGCAAAGGACCGGCTTGGCCCGATCCTGCCGGAGCTGGCGCAACGCACAGGGCTGGACCCGCGGACGCCCGTATTCTGCGGACTGCACGATTCCAACGCCTCGCTGCTGCCGCATCTGCTGTCCGACGCACCGCCCTTCTCGGTCGTCTCGACCGGCACGTGGGTGATATCGATGGCGGTCGGCGGTCGGAAGGTCGAGCTCGACCCGGCGCGCGACACGCTGGTCAACGTCAACGCGCTCGGTGATCCTGTGCCGTCGGCGCGCTTCATGGGCGGACGCGAGTTTTCGCTGCTGACCGAGGGGCAGCCGCAGGAATGGAGCGAAGCCGACGTTGCCGCCGTTCTGGCGCGCCAAGTCTTGCTGCTGCCTTCCACTCAACAGGGCTCCGGACCGTTTCCGCATCGCGCCGCGCAATGGCGTAGCGCCGACGACCTGAGCTCCGGCCAGCGCTTCGCAGCCATCTCATTCTACCTGGCGCTGATGACCGTGACCTGCCTGGAACTGATTGGCGGCGAGGGGCCGACAACCGTCGAGGGACCGTTCGCGCAAAACCCGCTTTTCATCCGCATGCTGGCGGCAGCGACGGGAAGGCGCGTCATTGCATCGGGGACCTCGACCGGAACGAGCATCGGCGCCGCGCTGCTGGCGTCGGATGACGCTACGGTCACGAGCAAAGGCGAACGCACCGCACCGCCAATCGAGCGCGCCTGGCGCGAATACGCGTTGGCCTGGCAGCAGGCCGTGAAGCTCTAAGCCGGCTCAGCGCGTCGTCCCGTAGAGCAATCCCTGCGGATCGATCTGCGGCTTGCGGCCGGCAACGACGTCGGCGAGGAACTGTCCCGAGCCGCAGGCCATAGTCCAGCCGACATGGCCGTGGCCGGTGTCGAGGTAGAGGTTGCGGTATTTCGCCTGGCCGATCACCGGCACCGAGTTCGGCATCATCGGCCTCAGGCCAGCCCACAGCACGGCCTTCTTCTCGTCGAATGCGCCCGGGAAAAGATCCTTGCCGGTTTCCAGGATGGTCCTGAAATCACCGGGCTTGAAGCTGCGGTCGAAGCCGGTGAATTCGGCCGTCGAGGACATGCGCAGGCGATTGCCGAGCCTCGAATAGCCGATCAGCCGGTCCTCGTCGGCGCCGCCCATGGTCGGCCCCTTGCTTTCGTCTTCCAGGGGAATCGTCGCTGTATAGCCCTTCACCGGATAGACCGGCAGGTCGATGCCGTAGCGGCGGCCGAGCAGGCCGCTTTCCGGCCCCATGGAGATGACGACCGCGTCGCCGGTAACCGGCCCGGCCGAGGTCATGACGGCGCGCACCCGATCGCCCTCGATGTCGAGGCCCTGGATGGTCGTGCCGAACAGGAATTTGACGCCGAGCTTTTCGGCGGCATAGGCGGCGAGATTGTCGGTGAACTGCTTGGAATCGCCGGTCTGGTCGATCGGGGAATAGATGCCGCCGGCGATCTTTTCCTTCACGCCGGCAAGCCCTGGCTCCAGCTCGACCAGACGCTCGCGGCCGACGATCTCGATCGGCAGGCCGTGCTCGCCGAGATAGCGGTAATTGTCGGTGCCGGTGTCGAGGCTCTTTTGCGATCGGAAGAAGTAGAGGATGCCCTTCTTGCGCTCGTCGTAATGGATGCCGGTCGCCTCCGACAGTTGATTGATGCACTCGCGGGAGTGGAGCGCGAGCCTCAACTTGACGTTGGTGTTGGCGCGCAGCCGGGTCACCGTGCATTCGCGCAGGAAGCGCAGGCTCCAGGCGTAGAAATAGGGATCGAGGCGCAGCCTGACCTTGATGCCGAGGTCGTGGTTCCAGAGCGCGCGCAAGAAGGTCTTCAGCGCGGCAGGCGAGGCCCAGGCGGTGGCGTCGCCCGGCGAGACCAGGCCGGCATTCGACTGGCTGGTGCCGCGCGCCGCCGCCTCGTGGCGCTCGATCACCGTCACCTCATGACCGTCCTTTGCCAGATAATAGGCGGCCGCCGTGCCAACCACGCCGGCGCCGAGAACCAAGACCTTCATGCCGTCCCCTCAGGATCGAACAGGGCAGCGCGCCTCCGCGCACCGCTGCATGAGGCTCAATACCGCGTCTAAAGACGACGGACGAGCCCTTGGCCCAACAGCTCAGTTTCATCACGCAATTCCGGAGGGAAGGCTACGGCGAAGTCGCCGAACCCAACCGCTACACACTTTTCCCGGGAATTACTCAGGTTCGAACGGAGTTCTTGGTCGTCAGGATGCGTTCCCAGGCCAGCGCATCGTTGACGATCAAGTCGAGATCGTCACGCTGCGGCGTCCAGCCGAGTTCCTTGCGGGCAAGCTCGGAATTGGCGACCACGGCGGCGGCGTCGCCCGGCCGGCGGTCCCCCATGCGCACATCGAAGTCATGGCCGAAGGCGCGGCGCACGCTGTCGATCACCTCCAGCACCGAATAGCCGTGGCTGTAGCCGCAATTGGCGACGAGGCTCTCACCACCGGCGCGCAGCCGCTGCAGCGCCAGCCGGTGCGCGGCGGCGAGATCGCTGACATGGATGTAGTCGCGCATGCAGGTGCCGTCCGGCGTTGGATAGTCCTTGCCGAAGACCTGCATGAAGGGGCGCTTGCCGAGCGCGGTCTCGCAGGCGACCTTGATCAGATGCGTGGCGCCGGGCGTCGACTGACCGGTGCGGCCCTTTGGATCGGCGCCGGCGACGTTGAAATAGCGCAGCGCCGTGTAGCGGATGTCGTGCGCTAGGGCGGCATCGCGCAGCATCCACTCGCTCATCAGCTTGGAGAGGCCATAGGGCGATTCCGGCGCAAGGCGGGCATCCTCACGCACTGGCTCCAGCCCGGCGCCGCCATAGACGGCGGCGGTGGAGGAGAAGATGAAATGCGGCACGCCTTCGCGCACCGCGGTTTCGATCAGCGTGCGGGTCTTGCAGGTGTTGTTTTCGTAGTAGCCGAGAGGGTCGGCGACCGATTCCGGCACCACGATCGAGCCGGCGAAGTGGATGATGGCGTCGACCTTGTTGTCGCGGATGATCCGGCCGACCAGGTCGCGATCGGCGACATCGCCGACGACGAGCTTCGCCTCGGGCGCCACCGCCCATTCGAAGCCGGTGGAAAGCCGGTCGAGCACCACGACGCTCTCGCCGGCGTCCAGCAGCTCCCAGACCATGTGGCTGCCGATATAGCCGGCACCGCCCGTCACCAAAACCGTCATCATCTACCTCGCTGATCAAGATTTATCGGAAACTGTCTCAACAGCCACCGTGCTGGAAACCCCGCCGCAAGCCCGTTAAAGCCGATGTCGTTCGCCCAAACCGCTGTGCACTTTTGGGCGATATGCATTGGCCTCCTTATAATGTTAACTCCGTAACAGTTCCTCCCGTCCGAGGCATCGTACTGAAACAAAGCTGCTTCAAACAGCCGGGAATAGGCCACGATCCGGCATCGTTAGGAACAGGGTAAAGGCGTGGCATTTTGACCGGTTGGGTGCGGTGGACGCGGCATGGGGCAGTGACTATTATTCGCCGCAAAATTGGGAAGTGGACATGAATTACCAGCGGTTCTTCGAAGATGCGATCGACCAGCTCCACGCCGAGCGTCGCTACCGCGTTTTCGCCGACCTGGAGCGCATGGTGGGCAAGTTCCCGCGTGCCATCTGGCGTTCCAACGGCCGCGCCCAGGAAATCACTGTATGGTGCTCCAACGACTATCTCGGCATGGGCCAGAACGCGGATGTGATCGCCGCCTTCCAGAACGCGGCCGGCAAGATGGGTTCGGGCGCCGGCGGCACCCGCAACATCTCCGGCACCTCCAACCCGCTGGTCGAGCTCGAGCATGAGCTCGCCGACCTGCACGACAAGGAAGCAGCCCTTGTCTTCACCTCTGGCTTCGTCTCCAACGAGGCCTCGATCTCGACGATCGCGCGGCTGCTCCCCAACTGCCTGATCATCTCGGACGAGCTCAACCATGCCTCGATGATCGAAGGCGTGCGCCGTTCGGGCGCGGAAAAGAAGATCTTCCGCCACAACGACGTCGCGCATCTGGAAAGCCTGCTGCAGGCGGCGGGCCGCGAACGCGCCAAGCTGATCGTCTTCGAAAGCGTCTATTCGATGGACGGCGACATCGCGCCGATCAGAGAGATCGTCGAGCTCGCCGAGCGCTACAATGCCATGACCTATATCGACGAGGTCCATGCCGTGGGCATGTACGGACCGCGTGGCGGCGGCATCACCGAGCGCGAAGGCCTGGCCGACCGCCTCGACGTCATCCAGGGCACGCTGGCCAAGGCGTTCGGCACGCTGGGCGGCTACATCACCGGCACCAGTGCTGTCATCGACGCCGTGCGTTCCTATGCGCCGGGCTTCATCTTCACCACCGCGCTGCCGCCGGCCATCGCCGCCGCGACCACCGCCTCTATCCGCCACCTCAAACGCTCGCAGGCCGAGCGCGACGCGCAGCAGCGCCAGGCGACGCGCACCAAGCAGGTGCTTGCCGCCGCCGGCTTGCCGGTGATGGAATCGGCCACCCATATCGTGCCGGTGCTGGTCGGCGACCCCGAGCTTTGCAAGATGGCCAGCGACCGCCTGCTCGGCGTGCACGGCATCTACATCCAGCCGATCAACTATCCGACCGTGCCGCGCGGCACCGAGCGGCTGCGCATAACGCCGACGCCGTTCCATTCGGACGCGCTGATCGCCGAATTGCAGGATGCGCTGGTCGAGACCTGGGATGCGCTGGGCATTCCCTATGCCAGCTCCGGCCGTCCCGCTGTCGCCAAGACCGATCGGATCATTCCGCTGCTGGTGCCGAAGTCAGGCGGCTGAAGCCGCCTCGCTTACACCGTCTTCATCCATTTCGCCAGGCGATGCGCCGCTTCCTCGAGCTGATCGAGGCGGCGATGGAAGCATAGTCTGAGGAAAGCTTCGCCGCCGGGGCCGAAGGCGGTGCCAGGCGCCAAGCCGACATTGGCGTTGTCGACGATGTCGAAGGCGGCGGTTCGGGAATCGGTGATGCCGTCGACCCTGAAGAACAGGTAGAAGGCGCCCTGCGGTACAGTGAAACGCGCCTTGCCGGTTTCGCCCAGAATGCCGCAGACGAGATCGCGGGCGGCACGCGCGCGCTCCACCTGTTCGGCGATGAAGCCGTCGCCCTCGTCAAGGGCGGCGACCGCGCCGCGCTGCATGAACTGGGCGACGCCCGAGGTCGAGTACTGGATCAGGTTCTCGAACACCTGCTGCAGAGCGGGATGGGTCTTGATCCAACCGACGCGCCAGCCGGTCATCGCCCAGTTCTTGGAGAAACTGTTGACGAACAGGATACGGTCGTCGGCCGTGGCGATGTCGAGGAAGGACGGCGCGCGGCCATGGCCGTAGTGGAACAACGAATAGATCTCGTCGGCAATGATCCACAGGCCCTTTTGGCGGGCGAGATCGAGGATCGCCTGGAGCGTCTCCTTGTCGGCCGTCCAGCCGGTCGGGTTGGACGGCGTGTTGATGAACAACAGCTTCGTGCGCGGCGTGATCGCGGAGGCGATCTTGTCGACGTCGCAGGACCAGCCATTGCCGGACTGGTCGAGGGTGACCGGCACCGGCACGGCGCCCGCCACGCCGGCGGCCGCGGCGAAATTCGGCCAGGCCGGCGAGAGATAGATCACCTCGTCGCCGCTGCCGGCGATCGCGTCGATGGCCAGCTGGATGGCGTGCATGCCGGATCCGGTGACGATGAACTCTTCTTCGGCGAAGGTCCTGCCGAAGTGCCTGGCGTAGTAGCGGGCGAGCGCCTGCCTGAGCGCGGGAATGCCCTTCTGCCAGGTATAGAACGTCTCGCCGTCGGCCAGCCCCTTGGCAGCGGCATCGCTGATGAAGGAAGGCGTCGGTAAATCGCCCTCACCGGCCCAGAGCGGGATCAGGCCTTCGCGCAGGCGGCCGTGATTGACGACGGCGACGATGCCGCTTTCGGGCGCCGCACGGGCTTCGGTGCGCAAGGTCTGGATCAGGGTCATGCAAGAATCCGTCCGGTTTTTCGTGACTGCTAGCCTCTTTTACGACAGCCGCAAACAGAAAACCCCGGCCGCAAGCGGCCGGGGTTTTGGTCCAGGGCGCTCGTTGCGGAGTTACCGTTTCGCGAGCAGGTCGCGGATTTCGGTCAGCAGCGCGACATCGGCGGGCGGGGCCGCGGCGGCGGCCGGCTTCTCGCGCTCCAGCCGCTTGCGCAGATTGTTCACCGCCTTGACCATCAGGAAGATGATGAAGGCAAGGATCAGGAAGTTCAGCACGACCGTGATGAAGCTGCCATAGGCAAAGACCGCGCCTTCTTTCTTGGCATCGGCCAACGCGGTCGAATGGACGTTCGAGGACAGCCCGAAGAAGTAATTGTTGAAGTCCAGTCCGCCGAAGATCGCGCCAACGATCGGCATGATGATGTCGTTGACGAGCGAATCGACGATCTTGGAGAAGGCGGCGCCGATGATGACGCCGACGGCCAAGTCCATCACATTGCCCTTGGAAATGAATTCCTGGAATTCTTTGAGCATTCGACCCTCCTTGCCATGACGGGCCGCGCTGCCGCCTCACCCATGTCCTTCGGCACCAGCCCAGGCTCACAATAACAAAAACCCCCGGTTGCAAAACCGGAAAAAGGGCTAAGGCACCGGTTTGTGTTTACGCGGCGTCATCAAGCACATATGCGCCGAAAGCCGCGATGGACTCACGCTTGGAGCTGTGATTGCGTTGTAAGAACCGGATAAGGAACCGGCTTCAAGTCAAGAAACAGAGCATGATGTCGCCCGAAAACCGCTCCCCACTTTTCGGCATCATGCTCCAGGGAGGAAGTGCGGACCGTGTTAGGCTGGTTCGTCGTCATCATCGCGATCGCCTATGTGACGCTGCTTTTTGCCATCGCCAGCGTCGGCGACCGGCGTGCGGCAACCGCCGGCTTCGGTCGCGCGCGTCCCTTCATCTACGCGCTCAGCCTTGCCATCTATTGCACGTCCTGGACCTTCTTCGGCTCGGTCGGCCTGTCCTCCGAGCGCGGCCTCGAATTCCTCGGCATCTACACCGGCCCGGTGCTGGTCTTCGTGTTCGGCTTCCCGCTGCTCAGCCGCATGATCCGGCTGGCAAAAAGCGAGAAGATCACCTCGATCGCCGACTTCCTCGGCGCGCGCTACGGCAAGAGCTTCACCGTCTCGGCGATCGCGACGCTGATCGCGACCATCGGCGCGGTGCCCTATATCGCGCTGCAGCTGAAGGCGATCTCGGGCTCCGTCAGCCTGATGGTCGAGCACTATACCGGCTCGCCGCCCTCCTTCGATCCGTTCGTCAGCGATATCTCGCTCGTGGTGGCGATGCTTTTGGCGCTGTTCGCGGTGCTGTTCGGCACCCGCCATGCCGACGCCACGGAACATCAGGACGGCCTGGTGCTCGCGGTGGCGGTCGAGACCGTGGTCAAGCTCGCCGCCTTTCTCGCGATCGGCCTGATGGTGACGTTCCTGATCTTCGGCGGGCCCGGCGACATGTTCGCCAAGCTCGCCGGAAACGGCCAGGTGCGCCAGGCCATGAGCTACAGCACCTCTCTGGCCACCTGGCTGGTGCTGACCGGCCTGAGCGGCTTTGCCGTGCTGATGCTGCCGCGGCAGTTCTACGTGACCATCGTCGAGAACCGCAGCGAGGCGGAGTTGCGCACCGCGACCTGGGTGTTCCCGCTCTACCTCGTGGCGATCAACCTCTTCGTGCTGCCGATCGCCTTTGCCGGCCTGTCGCTGGTCGGCGCCAGGACCAGCAGCGACCTCTACGTGCTGTCGCTGCCGCTGCTCAGCGGGCATGACCTGCTGGCGATGGCCGCCTTTGTCGGCGGCCTGTCGGCGGCGACCGCTATGGTGATCGTCGAGAGCGTCGCGCTGTCGATCATGATCTCGAACGATCTCGTCATCCCGCTGTTCGTGCGGCGCGTGCTCAAGACCAGTTCCTCGGAGAACGAGGACTGGTCGACGCTCATCCTCAATGTGCGCCGCGCCTCGATCTTCATCATGCTGTTCATCGCCTTCCTCTATTATCGCGAGAGCACTAATAGCGCGCGGCTGTCGTCGATCGGCCTGATGTCGTTTGCCGCGATTGCGCAATTCTCGCCCGCGCTGATCGGCGGCCTGATCTGGCGCCGCGCCAATGGCCGGGGCGCCGCGCTCGGCATGGTCGCCGGCATCGCCGTCTGGGGCTACACGCTGCTGCTCCCCTCGCTCGTCGGTCCCGCTTCCGACATCGTCGCCCACGGCCTGTTCGGCTTCGAGGCGTTGAGGCCGCAGGCGCTGTTCGGCACCGTCGGCGAGCCGCTGAACCATGGCGTGCTGTGGAGCCTCTCGGTCAACGCGCTGTTTTTTGTCCTCGGCTCCCTCTCCCGCGCATCCGTGCCGCTGGAGCGCATCCAGGCGGCGATCTTCGTGCCGCGCGAGGCAGGCCCGATGCCCAGCCTCAGACGCTTCCGCACCGCCGTCACCGTCAACGACCTGAAGGACACGATCTCGCGCTATCTCGGCGTCGAGCGCACGGAGCGCTCGTTCCAATCCTTCGAGAGGGACGCGAAGGTCTCCCTGCACGGTACCGAACAGGCCAGCATGGATGTCATCCGCTTCTCGGAGCAGTTGCTGGCGAGCGCCGTCGGCTCGTCCTCGGCGCGGCTGATCCTGTCGCTGCTGTTCCGCCGCAACGACCGCGACTCCAAGGATGCCTTCAAGCTGCTCGACGACGCCACCGAGGCGCTGCAGCACAATCGCGACCTGCTTCAGATCGCGCTCGACCAGATGGAGCAAGGCATCACCGTCTTCGATCGCGATTTCCGACTGATCTGCTGGAACCGGCAATACCGGCTGCTGTTCGACCTGCCGGACGAGATGGGCCAAGTCGGCGTCTCGCTCGACCGGATCCTGCGCCATCTCGCCGAGCGTGGCGACATCCCCGCCGACCAGCGCGTGACGACGCTCAACCGGCTGACCAGTTTCGCCGGCCCGTGGCAAATGGAGCTGAAGACCAGCGGCCGCATCCTGGAGCTGCGCTCCAACCCGATGCCCGACGGCGGCATCGTCGCCACCTATGCCGACATTTCCGGCCGCGTCGAGCAGGACCTGGCGCTGAAGCGGGCCAATGAATCGCTGGAGCAACGGGTCAAGACCCGCACGATCGAGCTCACGCGCGTCAACGAGGAACTGGCGCAGGCGCAGATGCTGGCCGAGGAAGCCAATCTCGGCAAGACGCGCTTCCTGGCCGCCGCCGGTCACGACATCCTGCAGCCGCTCAACGCCGCCCGGCTCTATTGCTCGTCGCTGATCGAGAAGGCGGGCAAGGGACCGGCCGGCAAGGCCGCGATCAATATCGAATCCTCGCTGGAATCGGTCGAGACCATCCTCGGCGCCGTGCTCGACATCTCGCGGCTCGACGCCGGCGCCATGAAGCCCGAGAACGCCGCCTTCAACCTCGGCGGGCTGCTCGGCCAGATCGGCAACGATTTCCGCCCGCTTGCCGCTGAAAAGAAGCTCGAGCTCACGATCATCCCATCCTCGCTAGGCGTCATGACCGACCGGAACCTTTTGCGCCGGCTGATCCAGAACCTCGTTTCCAACGCCATCAAATACACGCGCCAGGGCCGCATCCTGGTTGGAGTGCGGCGACGCGGCGAACTGGCCGAGATCCAGGTGATCGACACCGGCATCGGCATTGCCGGCGACAAGCTCAACACGGTCTTCCACGAGTTCACGCGCCTCGACGAGGGCGTGCGCGAGGCCGAAGGCCTTGGCCTCGGGCTCTCCATCGTCGACCGTATCGCCAGGGTACTGAGGCTCGAGATCCGCATCTACTCCAACCCCGGCAGGGGCACGCGTTTTTCCGTCATCCTGCCGGTCGCGGCGGTCGCCGCGCCGCCGCGCGAAACCGGCAAGGCGCCGGCCCGCTCCGCCTCGACGCTTGCCGGGCTCAATGTGCTGTGCATCGACAATGACGCGCGCATCCTCGACGGCATGCGGCTGCTGCTCGAAGGCTGGGGATGCCATGTCGAGACGGCTTCGGGATCAGGCGATCTCTTGAAGCTCGGCGCGCCGAAACCGGACCTGGTGCTTGCCGACTATCATCTCGACGGCGGCACCGGGCTCGATGCGATCGCCACGCTGCGCGCCGCCTACGGACAGGACCTTGCCTGCGTGCTGGTCACCGCCGACCGCTCGAGCGAGGTGCGCGCGGCTGCCGGCCGGCTCGACATTCCGGTCGTCAACAAGCCGCTGAAGCCGGCGGTGCTGCGCTCGATGATGGCGCGCGTCAGGCCGCTGGCGCCGGCGGCGGAATGACCTCAAAACTCAGCCGCGATGGCCGAGACTTAGGAGATAGGCGCAGAACATGCCGGCGAGCGCATCGGAATAGGCTTCGATCTCATCGGCCATTCGCTCCTTTTCCGAAAAATCCGCCCCCACGGCGCTCAGCGTCTTCATGATCAACGTGCCAGTCATGGCGCGGACAGCAGCAGAAGCATCGGGCAGCACTTCCCGCAGGAAGGCCTCGACCGTGCGGTCGGCCATGGCCTTTGCCTCCTGCGCCTCAGGCGCATCCCGATAGAGCGGCGCCGCGTCGTTCAGCGCGCCGCGCACCGCCGCCTCCGCGCATTCGGAGCGGATGAAGGCGTGAACCAGCGTTCTTATCCGTTCGAGAGGCGATAGCTCGGCGTTTTCGAGAATGCCGCACAAGAGCTCGGTCGTCTGGTGCCATTCGTCGCTTTGCAGGCGGAACAGAAGCGCGGCCTTGTTCGGGAAATATTGGTAGAGCGAGCCGACGCTGACGCCGGCTTTTTCGGCGACGCGCGTGGTGGTGAAACGCTGCGCCCCCTCGCTCGCCAAAACCTGAGCAGCCGCCTGCAGAATCGCCGCGACAAGCTCGGTGGCGCGCGCCTGTTTTGGCTGTTTTCGGGTGGAAATTGAAGGGCTTGAGCGTTGGATCATGGTCGCTCGCCGAAATGCGAATTGGAAACCTGAAGGATTATTCGTATTTTTCGAAGCAACACAAGAACCCGCCGGAGACAGCCATGACAACCTTGACCGGAACCACGCTCGCGCCCTTGCTCAGCCGCCTGTTCGAGGAGGCCAATTCGGCGACCAGCCCGGCGATCGCCCGGTACTCGCGCGAGGAACGGACGCGCCTGCTGCACAGCAAGACCGAATATCGCCAGTTCTACGGCAGCCTGAAGGATCTTTGGCTTGCGGTCTCGCCGGAGACCGGCACGCTGCTCTACATGCTGGCGCGCAGC
The DNA here is from genome assembly GCF_006442815.1 of Mesorhizobium sp. B2-4-3. Classification (GTDB taxonomy): domain Bacteria; phylum Pseudomonadota; class Alphaproteobacteria; order Rhizobiales; family Rhizobiaceae; genus Mesorhizobium. The sequence continues at coordinate 248,244 of NZ_VFVL01000005.1, read as the reverse complement.
ACCGGCGCGCGCATCATCGTCGAGTTCGGCACTTCGTTCGGCATCTCGACGCTCTATCTTGCCGCGGCGCTGCGCGACAATGGCGGCGGCCGGCTGATCACGACGGAATTCGAGCCGTCGAAGGTAACGCGGGCCAAGGCCAATCTGACCGAAGGCGGCCTCATCGACCTGGTGGAGATCCGCGAGGGCGACGCGCTGGAAACGCTCAGCACGGACCTGCCCGACCGGATAGACCTTCTGCTGCTCGACGGCGCCAAGGCGCTCTATCCGGAGATATTGGGCCTGGTCGAGAGCCGGCTCAGGCCCGGCGCGCTGGTCATCGCCGACAATGCCGACTTCTCGCCCGAATATCTGGAGCGAGTGCGCGCGCCGGCCGGCGGCTATATGTCGACGCCGTTCGGCGACGACGTGGAGCTGTCGATGCGGCTCAACTGAGGCCTGTTCGAAATTACCCCATGCTGTCCGTCGGGCAGCCGTAGGCGTTTACGTCAACCAACGCGCAATCCCGGCCTTCGGGCCCCTGGCCTTCGAGCCTTTGACGCGTAGGTGACATCATGACCATCCTCCCATCGTCCTGGCGCGGGCTGCCGCGCCCGGCCCTGCTCGGCCTCTTCCTGTTCTTCTGCGCCGGTTTCGCCGATGGCGCGCTGGTGCCTTTCTTTCCGCTCTGGGCGAGCGGCGAGGCGAACATCCCGGTCGGCGCGATCGGCCTTTTGTTTGCCTGCTATGCCGGCGGCGAATTGATTGCCGCGCCGCTGATCGGCGGCATCGCCGACCGGATCGGCCGGCGGCCGGTGCTGATCCTGTCCTCGCTCGGCGTCGGTTGCGGCTTCATCGCGCTGTTCTTCGTGCACGGCGTCGCCGCCAGCGCGGCCGTGCTGCTTTTGACCGGCATGTGCGAGTCGGTGCTCCACCCGACCATCCTCACCGCCATCGCCGATGTGACGGAGCCTTCCGCGCATCCGCGCTGGTTCGGCATGGCAAGGGTGAGCTCGAGCGCCGGACAGATCCTCGGACCGGCCTGCGGCGCGCTGCTGGCGCTTGTTTCGCTCGGCAGCGTGTTCCTGGCCGGCGGCGCTATGCTCATCCTTGGCGGGATCGTCATGCTCATCGCATTTGCCGATACGGACGGACATGCCGCAGTCGACACTGATGGCGCGGAGGAAGAGGAAGGCCTGTCGGCACTGCTGCCGGCCTTCCGCGACGGCCGCCTGGCGAAGCTGCTCGCCTGGGTCGTGCTGTTCGAGATTTCCGGCAACTGGATCGAGGCGGTGATCCCGCTCTATGCGCAGGACGCCGGCACGCTCAGCCCGTCCGGTGTCGGCGCGCTGTTTGCCTATGCGGCCGCGCTGACGGTCGGTTTGCAGATGCTGGTGAGCCGGCTTGCCGAGGCGCGATCGGCGCTTTGGCTGGCAGCCGGCGCCGGCACCTCGACCATCGCCGCCTTTGCGCTGCTGGCGACCTCGCCGGCGATGATCTCGCTCATTGCCGCCGTCAGCCTGTGCGCGGTGGCGCAGATGCTGGTCGGGCCGCTGGTGCCGACCGCCGTCAACGCGCTCGCGCCACCGGCGCGGCGTGCCTCCTACATGGCCGCCTCGTCCGTGGCGGTCGACCTCAAGGACTCGCTCGGGCCGTCGATCGGCACGGCGCTCTATGCGCTTGCGCCAAGGCTGCCCTGGATCGCCGGCATTCCGCTGGTGGCGATCGCCTCGCTCGGCCTTGGCGCCGCGATCGGGCGGGCGCGAAGCTCGGCGGATACCGCCGACGACGATGCGATGCCGGGCTCGGCCGTCGAGAACTATCGCTGAGCCTGCAGCATCGCGGCCAGGACCTTGCGGACGGCGGCCTCAGATGGAGCTGTCGGCCATTTGCGAATTGCGGAAGCGGGGCCGCGCGCCACTGGCCGCCGGACGATGCTCGCGAAACGCCATGGCAAGGGTGCGCAGCGCCTCGCGCGATTGCGGATCGGAGAGCGTGGACAGCAGCAGGATCTCCGACGCCGGCAGCGGCGGCAGGCCGAATTTGCGGCTGACCTCGATGGTGCCAGGCGGGGCGAGCCGGCAGGAGAAGACCGCCGCGGCAAGGCCTGCCGAAACGGCTTCCGCAACGGCGAAGGAACCGCAGCCCAGGAAGACCTGCGTCCAGGGTATGCCGACCGCGTCGAGCGCGCCGGTGACGATGTCGCGGATGCTACAGGAGGGCGCGGAGGCCGCCAGCCGCAGCGGCTCGCCGGCGCGGTAGACGAAATCGGGCGTGGCGTACCAGCCGAAATGCTCGGGCGCCAGCACCTCGCCGTCGCGGCGGTCGTCTTCACGCCGCACGATCGCGGCGTCGAGCTCGCCACGATCGAAGGCGGCGAGCAGGTCGCGCGAATCGTCTAGCCGCACCTCGATGGTCAAGGCCGGATCATGCGCGCTGAGCCGCGCCAGCAAGGTCGGCACCTCGGCGCCGCCGACATGGGTGGCGATGCCGAGCCGGAAATGGCGGCGGACGGCGGTCAGGCTGGCGACGGCGCGGTCATGGGCGGCAAGCAACTCGCGCGCCGGCTCCAGGAACACCGCGCCGCGCGCCGACAGGCGCACCAGCCGCGGCGTCCGCTCGATCAGTCTCTCGCCGATCCGATCCTCCAGCCGCTTCAGCTTGACGCTGATCGCGCCCTGAGTGCTGCCGAGGGTTTCGGCGGCACGCGTGAAGCTGCGCAGGTCGGCGACGGCGACGAAGGTTCTTATCGCATCTACGTCCAGCGTCATGTCAGCTATCCTGTTTTGTTGTCATTGAAATAGCCAACCATGCAATTTTAAAATGATCAAGCCTGCCCTAACTTGGGTTGAGCGCGGTAGCGGCGAACGACCATCCGGTTTCGCCCTGCCCCAAGAAACTCGAGACCGAACTTCGAGAGGCTTGACCATGACACCTGTCCTCACCCGCCGGGGCATCGTCGTTCTGTTTGCCGCATGTCTCGCCTGCCTGATGTTCGGGCTGGAGATATCGAGCGTCCCGACTATCCTGCCGACGCTGGAACAGGTGCTCAACGCGGACTTCAGGCAACTGCAATGGGTGATGAACGCCTACACGATCGCCGTCACCACCGTGCTGATGGCGGTCGGCACCATTGCGGATCGTTATGGGCGCAAGCGCGTCTTCCTGGCCTCGATCGCCGCCTTCGGGCTCACCTCGCTGATCTGCGGCCTGGCGGGCAACATCTCGACGTTGATCGTCGCGCGGTTTCTGCAAGGGTTGAGCGGCGGCGCGATGCTGATCTGCCAGCTCGCCGTGCTGTCGCATGAATTCCAGGAAGGCCGAGAGCGCGCCGTGGCCTGGGGCTGGTGGGGCGTCGTCTTCGGCATCGGCCTCGGCTTCGGCCCGATCATCGGCGGCGGCATCGTCGCCGTCTCGAGCTGGCAGTGGGTGTTCCTCATCCACGTGGCGCTTGCGATCGTCGCCTTCGCGCTTGCCTTGGGCGGCGTCCATGAATCGAAGGATCCGCAGGCGGGCAGGCTGGACCTCGCCGGCATCCTGACACTGTCGCCTGCCGTTTTCTGCCTCGTCTTCTACATCACGCAGGGACCGGAGCTTGGCTTCGCCAGCCCAGCCGCCCTGGCGATCCTTGGCCTGTCGATCGCGAGCTTCGTCGCGTTCCTGATCGCCGAAAGGGTCAGCAAGCGGCCGATGTTCGACTTTTCGGTGTTCCGCATCCGCCCGTTTTCCGGCGCGATCGTCGGCTCGGCGGCAATGAACCTCAGCTATTGGCCGTTCATGATCTATCTGCCGATCTGGTTCCATGCCGGATTGGGCCTGGACAGCTTCGCCACCGGCCTTGCCCTGCTCGCCTATACGCTGCCGACGCTGGTCATGCCGCCTTTGGCCGAGCGGCTGTCGCTGCGCTACCGGCCCGGCGTCATCATCCCGGCAGGGCTCGCGATCATCGGCATCGGCTTCTTCCTGATGAAGTGGGGCAGCACTGCTGCCCATGCCAGCTGGCTGACCATGCTGCCGGGTTGCCTGATCGCGGGCGCCGGCCTTGGCATCACCAACACGCCGGTCACCAACACCACCACCGGCTCGGTTTCGCGGAACCGCGCCGGCATGGCATCGGGCATCGACATGAGCGCGCGCATGATCTCGCTCGCCGTGAACATCGCGGTGATGGGCTTCATCCTGGCGAGCGGTGTGCTCTCGCATCTCATGGCGGCGCTGCCCGATCTCGACAGCGCAAGGCTCTATCAATTCGCCGAGGCGATCGCGGCCGGCAATCCTGTGCCGGGGTTGCAGGACAAGGTCGTGCATGATGCGCTCGCGAACGGCTTTGGCTGGGTGATGCTCTATGGCGGCATCGGCGTCTGGATCATGGCGGCGGTCGGCTTTGCCGTCTTCAGGGCACGACCGGCGCGGCAGGAGGCGGTTCAGCGCCCGGACTGAACCGGATGCCGGTCAGCCGACCGGCTGCAGCGGGTCGCCGCCGATCTTCGAAAGCTGGATGACGGCCTGGGTGCGACTGTCGACGCCGAGCTTCTGCAGGATGGCCGAGACATGCGCCTTGATGGTGGCTTCGGAAACGCCGAGCTCATAGGCGATCTGCTTGTTGAGCAGGCCCTCCGCCAGCATGCCGAGCACCCGCGTCTGCTGCGGCGTCAGCGCCTGCAGCCGCTTGATCAGGTCGGAGATTTCCGGATCGCGCTCGACGCCCAGCTCGACGCCGGTGGGCGCGGCGATATCGCCGGCAAGCACCGCCTGCACGGCGCCGCGTATCTCTTCCATGCTCGCCGATTTGGAGATGAAGCCGGAAGCGCCGAGATCGAGCGCGCGGCGGATGGTGACGGGATCGTCATGCGCCGATACCACCACCAGCGGCACCGCCGGATGGATGCCGCGCAGCGAGATCAGGCCGGACAGGCCGCTGGCGCCCGGCATCGACAGGTCGAGCAGCACCATGTCGACATCCTCGTTGGCGAGCACCAGCGCCTTGGCGCTTTCGAAATCCCCGGCCTCATGGATGGCGGCGACGTCACCGATGCCGGCCAGCGCCTCCTTCAGCGCGCCGCGAAAAAGCGGATGGTCGTCGGCAATGACGAAAGTGTGGCCCGACGGCAAATATTCCTCCCCCGATCCCATCATCATTGTGTGCTTCTTGCGGGGACCGGAACGATTATGCGGGGACGCCGCGCGTTTTCAAGCGGCAAAGGGCGCGCGCGGGATTTTCCCCAGGATGGCTCGGCCGCGCCCCCGGTTCAGGTCTTCTGATTCAGCTTGGTGCCGCCGTCGCCATCGTCCTTGTCCATGTCCTTGACGATGTCCTTGAAGGTACGGAAGAACTGCTGCATGTAGCCGAGCGACTTGTTGAAATCCTCCTGACTGGGCAGGTTGGATTCCAGCCGGGCCGAGAGCGAGTTCTCGAGCTTGGCGACGCGCGTGTCGAGCGCCTTGACCGAATTGTCCAGCCGGTCGATCTCGTCCTGGTAGGCAGCGCGCTCGTCGGCGGCCATCTTGCAGACGAGCTGGCCGGAGCGCTCCTCGCAGATCGACATGGCGCCGGTTCGGGTGTCCATGCGGACATAACCGTCGGCGGACTTCTCCAAGCGGTAGTGGTCGGTCTCCTCGGAATAGGCGGAAGCGGCAACCAGCGAGCAAAGCGCCGCGGGGATCAGGATGTGCTGCAGACGCATATTGTCCTCCATGAGCCAGTGAAGGCGGGCTATCACAGGTTTGCGCCGGAAATGGGGAAGAGTCGAGCTTCGAGCCTTCCCCCTACCTTCGGTTCGGACTATAGCGCGACAATGTCTCAGATTATCTACAAGATCGCGCCCAAGGCGCTTTGGCGCGAAGCCGAGAGGAACGGACGCTTCACCGGCGCGCCGATCGACATCGCCGACGGCTTCATCCATTTCTCCACCGCCGGTCAGGTGCGCGAGACGGCGGCCAAGCATTTCGCTGGCCAGGCGGACCTGCTGCTGATCGCCATCGACGGGGCAAAGCTGGGCGAGGCGCTGAAATACGAGGTGTCGCGCGGCGGTGCCTTGTTCCCGCATCTCTACGCCGCGCTCGCTCTCGATGCCGTTCTCTGGGTGAAACCGCTGCCGCACGGCGCCGGCGGCCACGAATTCCCGGCGCTGGAGGGCGAATGAGCGTGCTCGACCGGATCGGCCAGAAACTGCTTTTCTCGTTCGATCCGGAAACCGCGCACGGCCTGTCGATCTCGGCGCTGCGCTGCGGGCTTCCGGTTGGCGGGACCGCGCCGCGCGACGCGCGGCTCAAGCTGAGCCTCTGCGGGCTCGACTTCCCGAACCCGCTCGGCATGGCGGCCGGCTACGACAAGAACGCCGAAGTGCCGGACGCGCTGCTTGGGCTTGGCTTCGGCTTCGCCGAGGTCGGCACCATCACGCCGCTGCCGCAACCCGGCAACCCGAAGCCGCGTATTTTCCGGCTGACGGCGGACGAAGCGGTGATCAACCGGCTGGGCTTCAACAATGAAGGCCACGCGGCCGCCGAAAAACGGCTTGCCGCGCGCAAGGGCCGTCCAGGTATCGTCGGCGTCAACATCGGCGCCAACAAGGACAGCGCCGACCGCATCGCCGACTATGAGCGCGGCGTCGCCCGCTTCGCGCAACATGCCTCCTATCTGACGGTCAACATCTCCTCGCCCAACACGCCAGGCCTTCGCAACATGCAGGCGCGCGAGCAGCTCGGCGAATTGCTGTCGCGGGTGATGGCCGCGCGTGCGGACGCGTCGGCGCAGCCGCCGGTTTTCCTCAAGATCGCGCCGGATCTCGTCGAGGCGGAACTCGAAGACATCGCCGCCGAGGTCGCCGAGAAGAAAATCGACGGCGTCATCGTCTCCAACACGACGCTGGCGCGAACCGGGTTGCGGAGCGCGACCGCGGCCGGCGAAGCCGGCGGCCTTTCGGGCAAGCCGCTGTTCGGGCGTTCCACCGCTGTGTTGGCCCGCATGCGCAAGCTGCTCGGACCCGACATGGCCATTATCGGTGTCGGCGGCGTCGATTCCACCGAGGCCGCATTGGAAAAGATCCGCGCCGGCGCCGACCTCGTCCAGCTCTACACCGGCATGGTCTATGCCGGCCCGGCGCTGCCGGGGCGCATCGTTGCCGGCATGGCGCGCTTTGCGGAGAGGGAAAACCTCAAATCCATCGGAGAGCTGCGCGACACCGGTTGCGCAAGCTGGTCCGAACGACTCTGAGAGTTCCCACCAAATCAGGAGGACAAACGATGGCCGAAATTCTGGACTCCGTCGTGGACTCGATCGGTGGAACGCCATTGGTCCGGCTCGACAGGCTGACGGCGCAGGCGGGCGTCGACGGCGCAATCCTCGCCAAGCTGGAATATCTCAATCCGGGCTTTTCGAAGAAAGACCGTGCGGCGCTTGGAATAATCGAGGAGGCCGAGAGATCCAGCGCCATCAAGCCGGGCCAAACTGTGGTCGAGCTTACCTCCGGAAACATGGGCACGGGGCTCGCCATCATCTGCGCCGTCAGGGGTTACCCCTTCGTCGCGGTGATGTCGAAGGGCAACTCCGAAGAGCGTGCACGCATGATGACGGCGCTCGGCGCGGAAGTCATCCTCGTGGACCAGCTGCCGGGGTCGGTGCCGGGGCAGGTCTCGGGTGGCGATCTGGCGCTCGTCGAGCAGGCCGCCAAAGCGGTTGCGGCGGAACGTGGCGCGTACCGCGCCGACCAGTTCCATCGCGACGGGAACTGGCTTGCGCATTATCACGGAACCGGGCCGGAAATCTGGGACGCCAGCCATGGCGCCGTCGATGCTTTCGTCGACTTCATCGGCTCGGGCGGCACATATGCCGGGGTGGCAAGGGCGCTGAAGGAACGCAACCCTCTGATCAAGTGCTTCATCGTCGAGCCCGAGGGCGCCGCGGCAGCCGCGGGAGAGACGGTCACCCAGCCCGAGCATCCCATTCAAGGCGGCGGTTACGCCATGCCGGACCTGGCATTCCTGAACAACGCGCCCGTCGATGGTTATCTTCAGGTTTCCGGCGATGAAGCACGCGAGGCTACGCGCCTGCTCGCGCGCAGCGAAGGTATCTTCGGCGGCTTCTCCTCGGGAGCGAATGTGGCCGCCGCGCTGCGCCTCCTGCGCGGCGACCAATCCGGCAAGACGATCGCTGTCGTGATTTGCGACTCCGGCCTGAAGTACCTTTCGACCGATCTCTGGAGCTGAGAACGCTCCGACGCCCGCATCCAGCGCTAAAATGCCGTGCGTATCCGGAGCCTGAGCACCCCAAGCAAACTCACTCCCCGCACCAGCAGGAAGACGTGCAGCGACGCCCAGAGCCCGTTGTTGCCGAAGGCCGGCGCCAGGGTGATGAGCGCGGCGCTGAAGACGAGGAACGACAAGAGCATCATGTTGCGCATGTCGCGCGACCAAGTGGCGCCGATGAAGACGCCGTCCATCTGGAAGGCAAGCACGCCGCTCAGCGCCGTGAAGGCCGCCCACGGAAGATAGGCGTCGGCGACCGCGCGGACTTCTGGAGACGTCGTCACCAGTGCCACCAGACTGGTACCGGCGGTCAACAGGATGAGCGTGGCGATGCCGGCGAGACAAAAACCCCAGATCAGCGTCAGCCGGACGGCCTGCCGGAACGGGGCCGGCGCATGCGCGCCGATGGCGCGACCCGCCAGCTGCTCGGCGGCGGTGGCGAAACCGTCGAGGAAATAGCCGGCGATGAGGAAGAAATTCATCAAGACCGCATTGGCGGCGAGCGTCACCGTGCCGAACTGCGCGCCCTGCCTGGTGAACAGCGCGAAGGCGGCAAGCAGCGAGAAGGAGCGGATCATGATGTCGCGGTTGAGCGACAGCATGCGCCGGTAGGCCGGGAGGTCGAGGATGCGGCGGCGTGACGGCCGCTCCAGCTTGCGGAAACGGGCGAGCACGATGGCAAGGCCGAGCAGCATGGCCAGGAACTCGCCGGTCACGGTCGCCCAGGCGACGCCGGCAACGCCCCAGCCAAGCTCGAGGCCGAGCAGGAAGCAGAGCGCGATGTTGATGCCGTTGAGCACCGCCTGCAGCATCAGCCCGAGCCCGCCCTCGCCGCGTCCCAGCACGTAGCCCAGTATGGCGTAGTTGATGAGCGAGAAGGGCGCTGCCAGCAGCCTGATGCGGATATAGACCGACATCGCCGCGCTGACGCGCGGCTCGGCGCCCATGAACCATTGGCCAGCGACTGCAAAGAGCGGCGAAAGGGCTGCGAGTATGACGCCCGCGACGACCGCGATCAGCACGGCGCGCCACAGCACCGCCTGTTCCTCCAGCGGATCGCCGCGCCCGAATGCCTGGGCGACGAGGCCGGTGGTGCCGGAGCGCAGGAAGTTGAAGGTGGTGAAGACGACGTCGAAGACCAGCGATCCCGCCGCCAGGCCGCCGAGCAAGGCCGCGTCGCCGAACTGGCCGACCACCGCCGTGTCGACGATGCCGAGCAGCGGCGTCGTCAGATAGGCAAGCGTCATCGGCACGGCGATCGCCAGCACCGAGCGGTTGGTGACGGCGAAGGATCTGGCGCTGGCTTGGGTCGCGTCCATTGCTGCCTGGCTGATTGCGGCTTGATCGAGAACCCGATGTGCCCCAGTTTGCCGGCGTCACGCAACCACCATCCGCCGAACTGCCAACCGAATTTTCTGCTGGCCTTGCGCAATTCCAGACGGAAAACCGTCTCACGCTTTTCCTGGAATGCTGAGAGCTGGCGCAGGCCTCCCGACCCATGCCGCTGCAGATCGTCCATCACCCCGACTATGACGCCGGCTTCGCCGTCAATCACCGCTTTCCGATGAGCAAATATCCGCTTTTGATGGAGGCCTTGCATATGCGCGGGCTGGCCGTACCGGGCGCGCTATCGATGCCGGAACCGGCGCCGGCCGCACGGCTGAAGCTCGCGCACGCGGCCGACTATGTCGACCAGGTGATCGCCTGCCAGGTGCCGGAGACGATAGAGCGCGAGATCGGCTTTCCGATCGGTCCGCGCGTTTCGCTGAGAGCGCAGCTCGCCACCGCGGGCACGGTGCTGGCTGCCAGGCTGGCGCTAAAACACGGCATTGCCTGCAACGCGGCGGGCGGCAGCCATCATGCCAGGCGCGCGCAAGGCGCCGGCTTTTGCACCTTCAACGATGTCGCCGTCGCCTCGCTGGCGCTGCTGGCCGAAGGCGCCGTCGAGAACGTCCTGATCGTCGATCTCGACGTGCATCAAGGCGATGGCACCGCCGACATCCTGAAGGATGAGCCTCGCGCCTTCACCTTTTCCATGCATGGCGAGCGCAACTACCCGGTGCTCAAGATCGCCTCAGACCTCGACGTCGCCTTGCCGGACGGCACCGGCGACGATGCCTATCTCGAGCGGCTCGCCGCCATCCTGCCGGACCTATCCAGGCAAAGGCGCTGGGACCTCGTCTTCTACAATGCCGGCGTGGATGTCCATGCCGAGGACAGGCTGGGCCGACTGGCACTGAGCGACGACGGCCTCAGCGCCCGCGAAGACACGGTCATCGGCCATTTCCGTGAGCAGGGCGTGCCGCTGTGCGGCGTCATCGGCGGCGGTTATTCGACCGACGTGCCGGCGCTGGCCGCGCGGCACGCCATCCTGTTCGAGGTCGCCTCCCGATATGCGTGATGCCACGCCGAGCTATTTCCGGTAGTTGGCGATCCTGAGCAGGATGAACACCGGCACCACGATCGCGGCGCCGAGCAGGATATAGCCCAGGAAGCGGTCGATGGCGTGGAAGCCGAGATTCCACAAATCGACGAAGAACTGACGGATGCCATAGAAGACATCCATCGGCGACCAGCCGAAGGCATGCATGACAAGGCCGACGAGGAAGGAGACCACGAGCAGCTTCAGGAACACCCTGAGCGGCGTGTCGCCAAGAAAGCGCGTCAGTGCGGACAAGGCCATTCTCCGGTTCGAGCCGCCCGATTCGGCAGCGATACCAGAAATACGCACTCGACAGGCCACCATCAAGCAGTACCGCCGCGGCTCCGCTTTGCCAATTGCTTGAGGCCCCGCCGTCATGGTAACGAGGGCTCGCGCGGGTATGATGTAATGGTAGCCTGTCAGCTTCCCAAGCTGAACGCGCGGGTTCGATTCCCGCTACCCGCTCCAGCTTGCAGGACAGGATTTGCGCCTCTTATTTGGGCCCGGCTGCGCTCCAGCCTGCCTCCGGCTTGACCACGGCGGTCTCGTGCTTCTCCTGCCAGCCGTCTATGCCGGCGGGGAACCAGCCGACATTGGTGTAGCCTTTCATCACCAGCCGCTTGCCTGCGTTCCAACTGCCCCAGCATTGCGGGCGGCAGAAGGTCACGATCGGCCTCGCCTTGTCCTTCTGCGTCAGAGCCTCGATGCGGCGATAGAACACCTCCTCCTGCGCATCCTCGAGAGAGGCTGCTCCGGCGCCCGGCATCCACACCGCCCCAGGCATTGAACGATGGGTTGGAAGCCAGAGCCCGTCCTTGGGGAAATCGTCCGGCTTCTTGTCGGCCGGACCGACGTCGAGCAGGAGCGGCTTCTCGGCCATCAGCGCCTCGAGGGCGGCGAGGTCGAGCACCCTTGCGCCTGAGAGCGCCGCCGGCGTCTCGCCATGCATCGGCCCGCTCCACAAGCCGCTGGGCTCGGGGACAGGGTCGGCAAAGGCCATGTTCGGGAGGAGCGCCACCGCGGCAACGATGGCCGCAATCCTGGCAATTTCAACAATGGAACGCATCGCCGGGCCCGATCAGTTCATCGCAGCCGGAATGTCGAAGCCCTGCTCCCAATGGCCATCCTTGGTGTCGGAAGCAACGACCTTCAGCGGCTCTCTCCCGTTCGGGACGAAGGAGAAAGTGATGACTGGATTGGTGGAGAGCGAGATATCGGCTTCGAGGTCGAACACCTTGGCATCCCCGGAGGACACGGACATCTTGTTGATGTAGCGCGGCGGCGTGAAGTATTGCGTTATCGGGTTCTTCTGCATGCCGTTGAAATTGGGATGACGGATCATCAGCGTCGCCTCCACCGGCTTGCCGGCCGCAGCCCCCTCGACGAATTTCATCCGCATCTGGCCCATGCCCTCCATGGCCTTGGCGTCGCTCGCCGCAACCGGCGCCGAGCAGCCGCCGGAGGCCTTGACGAAGGCGGCCGTCTCGAAGAGCTTGCCGTCCTTGGTCTCCGCCACAGCATGAACATTCGTGTAGGTGTCGACCCTCACGCGCAGCTGCACCGATCCGGCATCGGCCGCAGGACCGAAGGTGAATTTGGCTGCGAAAGGCGCCGGGTTGTCGTCGATGACCAGATAGACCGACTTGATCTCGTCCTTTTCGGGCATCGTCAGCGTGATCGGTACGAGCGCGGCATCCTGCGCGCGCTTGGGCGCGTCGAGCTTGATCAGCGTTTCGGTGGGCTCGACCTTGCGGTCGCCGAACAGATACTGGGCGATCTGGTTCCAGCGTTCCTGCCGCTCAGGCTCCGTGTTGGCCGGCTCCGAGGCCAAAGCTCCGGCGACCGGCGCCGCGGCAAGGACGGCGAGGCATAGGGCAAGCGGCAGAATCTTCATGGTCTCCTCCTCGTCGGACTACTCCCACTCAAGCTCCTTGTAAGCCTGGATGACATTGCGTTCGTTATAGTCGTCGAACAACACCCAGCGATTCCGCTCCGATTGAGCAACAGAGCGGGCGGCATCCTCGATCGAAACGCCCGAGGCTATCGCCCTGCGCGTGCCGTCGCGCAAGGTCGACAAGTAACGCGTCAGGTCAGCCATGGCGGGAGCCACATCCACGATCGGCGGGCCGTGGCCAGGCACGGCCCGAGACGCGCCGAGCGCTTTGAGCTTGTCGAGTTCGGCGAGCCAGCCCGGCAAGCTGCCGTCAAGCGAAGGAACCCGGTTTACGAAAAGCAGGTCGGCCGGGAAGAGCAACCCGGTCTCGACATCCAGCATCGACAGATCGCAATCCGTATGGGCCGTCGCGTGCGCGCTCAGCCGGACAATGCGGCCTCCCAAGTCGATTTCCGCGCCGTCCTTCACCTCTTGGGTGGGATAGACGACACTGCCAGCGCCCTCGGCGCCGAGGATCTCCGCGAGCCGCTCCTGGTAGAATTCGCCGCGCGCCTCCAACGCCGACCGCAGTGCGTGGTGTCCGACAAAGGCCGGCCGATCCTCGGCGAAGGCCGCCGCGCCGAAAGAATGATCCGGGTGAACATGGGTGATCAGAACATGGCGGATGGGCTTGTCCGTCCGCTTCCTGATCTCGGCCCTCAGCCACTCGCCATCCGTGAGGCTGCCGCCGGAATCGGTGACCAGCACGCTATCGCGCCCGACGATGAAGCCGATATTGGCGATGCCTCCGTGGTTGGCGACTGCAGCTTCCTCGTGCGGAGCCGCGCGAATGAAAATGCCCGGCCCCACCTCCGTCATGGTCGCGGCAGCAATGCTGCTCGGCAGGCAGCACAGGCAGAATCCGCCGATCAGCGCAGCCCGTCGTGAGATTGGAAGAGCTGACCCAGCCCCGAGGCTGGGCCGGTCTGGCACATCGTTCGACAAGGACGAAATATGCATATGGACGTATACCATGCCGGCGTGCAGCCGACATATTGGCCAAAATGCCAAGTGCCGTTTGCAGCGAAATTCTGAGCCGATTTGGAGCAGCTTGCGATTGTTGCGCGGAAGTATAAAAAGCGAAGCATGCCGCGCGCCCTGTCGAAATATACTGTCCGCGAATGGTTCAGACTACGACCCTTGGTCGACCGCAAGAACCATGCCCGCTACCAAGCTCGAGAGTGTATCGCGCTGGCCAGCAATGCCAATCCGATATCTCTCCCCGCCATGCGCGGCCGGAACGTTCTCATCACGATCAGTTTTAACGACGCCGAGGTTATCGACTGGCAGACTAAGCTTGTCGCTAAAAATGTTCCCGGCGCTATCCACGTTATCGCCGACAATTCAAGCAATCTGTCCGCGAGAACGGCCATCCGCGATATCTGCGCGTCAGCCGGCCTCGCCTACATCCCGCTTCCGGCCAATCCGTGGGTCGGCCGCAGGGCCGACGGAAGCAAATCGCATGGCTTCGCCCTCAATTGGGTCTGGGCAAACGTCGTTCTGGCAAACAGCCCTTCGATGGTCGGGTTCCTCGATCATGATATATTTCCAACCGAAAAGGCTGACCCTTTCCGCCTGCTGGAACTAGCCACCGTGGCTGGAGCAGTTAGAACGGCTCCGGGCGGACGCTGGTATCTATGGCCTGGCTTCGCCTTTTTCCATCTCGGCAAGCTGCCGACTGACCGGCTCAATTTTGGCAAGGACTGGCTCGATGGTTTCGACACGGGCGGCTTGAATTGGGGACGGCTCTATCAATATCTCAATGACGTTGACGTGTGCGCAGCCAGTCACGAGCAATTGCCCATTGCGAACGATGTGACCATCGACGATGCCCTTTTCGAACGCATCGACAATTGGCTTCACGAAAGCCGCTATTCGACCACCATCCACATGGAATCGGCCCGCCGGCAATATCTGCTTGGGCTGAAGCGAAGCGGCACGCTCGAAACGCTAAGAAATTTGACGGTATAACCTACCTGCTCAAGGCATAGTCGGGGTTCCGCCATCGGGCGGTCACGCCGCAGCGCCTGCTGACATTGTCGGAAGACCGACCTTGACCGCAGAGGTTGGGTCTTGCGCAACGCGCAAGACCCAACCGAAAGCCTATCCTGTGAAGGACATTGCGACTGCAAGCCTTACAGCCAGATATTGATCCAGAAGCGCTCGCGCCGGCAGCGGCGACGCCAACGGCCATGACGCCAGTAGCGGCGGCAGATGTGCCTCCAGCCGCGCCGACGGCGACGCCGGCGGTGGCGCCAGCGCCAATCTCCGTAACCTCCATGATGGTGGCGGCGATGGGAAACCAGCTCCACCTCGGCCTGGTCGTCATCCCCCTCGAACACAGCCATATCCGGCTTGTCAAGCTCGTCCAGAATTCCGTTGCCGGCAGGAATACCGGCAACGGCCTTGCTGGGTCCGGCCAAGCTTGCCAGTGCCGCCGCCCCAGCAACGCCAAGCATTCCAGTCAGAAACAATCGACGTTCCATAAAAACCTCCCGAGCTGTTGAGCATCGGCAGCTCTTCCCTCACCCGCAACGGGCTCCAGCGAGCGACCGATCGGTTTGAACGTGCAAGTAGCATTCTCGTTCCATTACCCCACTTCGCGTAAGATGAAGTCGTGCAACATTTTCGCGGCGGGCGAGAGCACGCGGTTCTTGACCGTGATCAGGCTGTAGGGCCGGACCTCGATATCGAATTCGGTCTGCACGACGTCGATGGCACCGGCCAGCCCATCGCCGCCTTGAATAAACTTGGCGACCTGGATCGAGACCGGCGCGATGGCGTCGGACTGCGCCACCATCACCAAGGTGAGCAGCAGCGAAGAGGTGTTGAGGATGCGGTCGGGCAGCGGAATGTCGCGATTCAAAAAGTTGCTTTCCATCGCCTGGCGCAGCGGCGAGCCGCCGGACTGGAACACCCAGTCATAGCCCGCCGTCTCCTCCAGCCGCACCATCCGGCCGCTCGCCAAGGGATGGCCGCGGCGCACGATGAGGCAGGCCTTCTCGACGCCGATGACGCGCGATTCGAAGAGCCGCGGATTGAGGTCGTCGGGGATGCGGGCGATGATGAAGTCGTGACGCGACGCGATCAGCTCGCGGGCAAGCACGTTCGAGGTCTCGACCTGCATAGTGATCTCGATGCGCGGATAGATACGGCGGATCTCACGGATCGCCGGCACGGCCAATTCGATCGCCGGCGCCGTCACCGCGCCGAGGAAGACCGAGCCGCCCTTGCCGGCCTTGAGCTCGGAAATCTCTCGGTCGGCCTCCCGCATCTCGAGCAAAATGGAGCGGGCACGGCGGGCGAGCGCCTGGCCGTAAGGGGTCAGCGTCACGCCGCGCGGCAGCCGTTCGCACAACTTCACGTCGAGCACCGCCTCCATCTCGGCGATCATGCGCGAGGCGGCCGGCTGGGAGATATTCATGACCTGGGCGGCAGCGCTCACCCGTCCGTGATCGTCCAGGGCGGCGATCATGCGCATATGGCGAAGACTGAGGCCGCTGCGCAGCAGCGTCTCGCCATCTCCCGGCAACCTCTCGTAACTCCCTGAAATCGCATCGGGATCTCGCAACGCCGCCATGATTTTCGGGCTCTTATCCGGGTTTCTATCAGCTCCTTAAGCCATACCGGTTTCGATATAGCAACAAGCAAAGATCGCATTTGACAGTTATGTCAAAGGGACCCACCCTTCGCGCGTTCCGAGGCGCAACGGTCGGCAACGAGCAAATTCGTATCGATTTAAACTGCGCCGCGGGGCCGATTGGGAGGATACCGGAGATCGATAAAGCCGACAGTGGCGCGCCAGCGCAGCTGTTCGGTTGCGCGGCCCGCGAAGCCCCGAGGTGTCGCGTCCATCAACCAGGGAGAGTAATCGTGAAGATCATCAAGACGCTGGCCGCCGTCGCGGCCCTTGGCATCGCCGCCATGACCTATTCGGCGCATGCCGCCGACAAGGGTCTCGTCGGCGTGCTGATGCCGACCAAGACCTCGCAGCGCTGGATCAACGACGGCGACGCCGTCAAGTCCCAGCTCGAAGCGCTCGGCTACACCGTCGACCTGCAGTATGCGCAGGACGACATCCCGAACCAGCTCAGCCAGCTGGAAAACGAAATCACCAAGGGCCCGAAGGCGCTGATCATCGCTTCGATCGACGGCACCACCATGGCCGACGCGCTGCAGAAGGCCAATGACGCGGGCGTCGTCGTCGTCGCCTACGACCGCCTGATCAAGAAGACGGGCAATGTCGACTACTACACCACGTTCGACAATTTCGGCGTCGGCGTCATCCAGGCGAACTCGCTGGTCAAGGGCCTCAAGGAGCGTTTCCCGAACACCAAGCCGTGGAACGTCGAGCTGTTCGGCGGCTCGCCGGACGACAACAACGCCTTCTTCTTCTACAACGGCGCCATGTCGGTCCTGCAGCCGCTGATCGATGACGGCTCGATCAAGATCAAGTCCGGCCAGACGGGCATGGACAAGGTCGGCACGCTGCGCTGGCTCGCCGCCACCGCCCAGGCGCGCATGGACAACCTGCTTTCGGCCAACTATTCGGACGGCAGCCGCGTCGACGGCGTTCTGTCGCCCTATGACGGCCTGTCGCGCGGCATCACTGCCTCGCTGCGCGCCGTCGGCTACGGCACGGATGCGCAGCCATGGCCGATCGTGACCGGCCAGGACGCCGAGACCGCCTCGGTCAAGCTGATCATCTCGGGCGAGCAGTATTCAACCGTGTTCAAGGACACCCGCGAACTTGCCAAGGCCACCGTGCAGCTGGTCGACAAGGTGCTCTCCGGCGGCAAGCCGGACGGCCTCGACGAAAAGACCTACAACAACGACGTCAAGGTCGTTCCCTCGATCCTGTTGACGCCGCATGAGGTCGACAAGTCGAACTACCAGGCGCAGGTCGTCGACTCCGGCTACATCAAGGCCGACGAGCTGAAGTAGTCCAGCCTCGAAAGGAGGGGTCCTGCGCGACGCAGGGCCCCTTTTCGTTCAGAGCCGACCCCGGTATTGTTTTTGCCGGCTTCTGTGGCGTCACGCGCCGCAGTATGTTGATTTCGCGCATGAGCCCTTCCGGGATCGGAGCCGGTTCTGGAGCCATGCGCCCAGGGAGCAGATCCTGATGGCCTCGACGATTTTGGAGATGCGCGACATCACCAAGACGTTTCCCGGCGTGAAGGCGTTGTCGAACGTCAATCTCAGCGTCGAGGACGGTGAGATCCACGCCATCGTCGGCGAGAACGGCGCCGGCAAGTCGACGCTGATGAAGGTGCTGTCGGGCGTCTATCCGACCGGCACCTATGACGGCCAGATCATCTTCCGCGGCCAGGAGTGCAATTTCAGAGGCATTCACGACAGCGAGCATATCGGCATCGTCATCATCCACCAGGAGCTTGCCCTGGTGCCGATGCTGTCGATCGCGGAAAACATCTTCCTCGGCAACGAGCACGCCAGCTACGGCGTCATCGACTGGGACGCCAACGAGACGCGCACCGGCGCCCTGCTCAAGAAGGTCGGGCTCAAGGAAGACCCGAAGACGCTGATCACCAATATCGGCGTCGGCAAGCAGCAGCTGGTCGAGATCGCCAAGGCGCTGAGCAAGGAAGTGAAGCTCCTGATCCTGGACGAGCCGACGGCGTCGCTCAGCGAAAAGGACAGCCAGGCGCTGCTCGACCTCCTGCTCGAGTTCAAGCGCCAGGGCATGACCTCGATCCTGATCTCGCACAAGCTCAACGAGGTGAACCGCGTCGCCGACAAGGTGACGGTGATCCGCGACGGGCGCACCATCGAGACCCTGCCGAGGAAGGACATCTCGGAAGACCGCATCATCACCTCGATGGTCGGCCGTTCGCTCGACGACCGCTACCCGCCGCGCGAGCCGAAGATCGGCGAGGTCATCTTCGAGGTCAAGGACTGGTCGGTCTACCACCCGATCCATGCCGAGCGGCAGGTGATCAAGAACATCAACATCAATGTGCGCAAGGGCGAGGTTGTCGGCATCGCCGGGCTGATGGGCGCCGGCCGCACCGAATTCGCTATGAGCCTGTTCGGCCGCACCTACGGCCGGCACATCACCGGCGAGGTGCTGCTCAGGGGCAAGCCGCTCGATCTTTCGACGGTGAGCAAGGCGGTGGAAAACCGCATCGCCTATGTCACCGAGGACCGCAAGACCTACGGCCTCAACCTCATCGACCACATCAAGCACAATGTGACTTTGGCCAACCTGGGCGGCGTCTCCAGCCGCGGCGTCATCGACGACATGCGCGAGATGAGCGTCGCCAACGACTATCGCAAGAAGACCAACATCCGCGCCTCCAGCGTCTACCAGCTCACCGGCAACCTCTCGGGCGGCAACCAGCAGAAGGTCGTGCTGTCCAAATGGCTGTTCGCCGATCCGGAGGTTTTGATCCTGGACGAGCCGACCCGCGGCATTGACGTCGGCGCGAAGTACGAAATCTATACGATCATCGCGCGCCTTGCCGCCGAGGGCAAAGCGATCATCGTCATCTCGTCGGAAATGCCTGAATTGCTCGGTATCTCCGACCGCATCTATGTGATGAACGAGGGGCGTATCGTCGGCGAGATGGCGGCGAGCGACGCCAGCCAGGAGAAGATCATGCGCGCCATCGTTCGCGGAGAAGGAAAAGCATCATGAGCACAGACAGCGCTCCCGCACCGCAAAGCGGCGTCGCCGAGGATGTCAAGCAGGGACAGCGCATCGCCGTCTCGGCGCTGACGACGAACCTGCGCGAATACGGCCTGATCATCGCTCTGATCGTCATCATGCTGTTCTTCCAGTACACGACGTCGGGAACGCTGTTCAAACCGGTCAACCTCAGCAATTTGGTGCAGCAGAACTCGTTCATCATCGTGATGGCGCTCGGCATGCTGCTGGTCATCGTCTCCGGCTATATCGATCTCAGCGTGGGGTCGGTCGCCGGCTTCATCGGCGCGCTAGCAGCGATGATGATGGTGATCTGGCCGCTCGGGATATTCTCGAATCCGCTGGTGGTCTCGATCGTCTGCCTGTTCGTCGGGGCCCTGATCGGCGCGGCGCAAGGCTACTGGATCGCCTATCACAAGATACCGAGCTTCATCGTGACGCTGGCCGGTATGCTGATCTTCCGCGGCATCTGCCAGGCGCTGCTCGGCGGCGGCTCCTCGGTCGGCCCGCTGCCGCCCAGCTTCAAGGCTCTGAGCTCGGGCTTCATCCCGGACGTGATCGGCCCGCTGACGCTGATCCCGCCAACCGTCAATGCCGCCGGCAAGACGATTCTCGGCAGCGGCTTGACGCTGCACATGACGACGGTCGTGCTCGGCCTTATCGCGGTGCTCGCCTACGCCTATTTCGGCTTCCGGACGCGGCGCAAGCGCGAGCGGCATGGCTATGAGGCGGAGCCCTTCCCGCTGTTCGTCATCAAGACGCTGGTCGGCAGCGCGCTGGCGCTGTTCCTGGTCTTCCAGTTCGCCAGCTACCGTGGCCTGCCGGTCGTGCTCCTGGTCATGGGCGTGCTGATATCGCTGTTCGTCTTCGTCACCAAGCGCATGACCATCGGCCGCCGCATCTACGCGATGGGCGGCAACGCCAAGGCAGCGCAGCTGTCGGGCATCAACACCGAGAGGCTGACGCTGATGGTGTTCATCAACATGGGCGTCCTGTCGGCGCTGGGCGGCCTGATCATCGCGGCGCGCCTCGGCCAGGCGGTGCCGGCGGCGGGTCTCGGCAGCGAGCTCGACGTCATTGCGGCCGTCTTCATCGGCGGCGCATCGGCAATGGGCGGCGTCGGACAGGTGATCGGCGCCGTGGTCGGCGGCTTCATCATGGGCGTGATGAACAACGGCATGTCGATCATGGGCGTCAATGTCGACTGGCAGCAGGTGGTCAAGGGCCTGGTGCTGCTCGGCGCCGTGATCTTCGACGTCTACAACAAGAACAAGGCTTAAGGGCCGGAAGCGGATTTAAGGAGGCATACGGGTTTCAGATCGCGAAGCTGCCGGCACCCGTCGGCGCCAAGAGTCCAGCAAGGACCAGGCTCGCGAACGCAAT
Source organism: Mesorhizobium sp. B2-4-3 (assembly GCF_006442815.1). Lineage (GTDB taxonomy): Bacteria > Pseudomonadota > Alphaproteobacteria > Rhizobiales > Rhizobiaceae > Mesorhizobium. The sequence continues at coordinate 227,619 of NZ_VFVL01000005.1, read as the reverse complement.
CCGGACGAAGCGTTTCAACCGTGGCGGGGATTGCTCCACGCCGCGCCGGGTAAGGCTTGCCCGCAGGCAGCCGATAAAATGAGAGAGGATTCAAAACATGCTGATCTCCCAGATCCTCGACGACGCCGAGACGATCCGCGTTGTCGCCCGCAACGGCGGCGGCAAGACCAGGGTCATCAACGGCGCGCGCAGCGTCTATTCGCTGGCGATGGAGGCCGCGCGCACCGGCACCGGGCTCGAAGCGCTGATCGAGCGCAAGGGCTATGGCGAGACGGTCGATCTCGATGCCGCCTACAAGAGGGGCAGGCTGGTCTCGCCGATCAACCATCCGGATCCGGCGCATCTGCATCTCACCGGCACCGGCCTCACGCATCTCGGCTCGGCGGCGACGCGCGATTCCATGCACAAGAAGCTCAATGACGGCGAGGAACAGCTCACCGATTCCATGAAGATGTTCCGCATGGGGCTGGAAGGCGGCAAGCCCGCCAAGGGCCAGGTCGGCGTGCAACCGGAATGGTTCTACAAGGGCAACGGCACGATGGCGGTGGCGCCCGGCGCGCCCCTGATGTCGCCGGCCTTCGCGCAGGACGGCGGCGAGGAGCCGGAGATCGCCGGCATCTACGTCATCGGCGACGACGGCGCGCCGTTCCGCGTCGGTTTCACGCTGTCGAACGAGTTCTCCGACCACGTGACGGAGCGGGTGAACTATCTGTTCCTCGCCCACTCCAAGCTGCGCAACGCCTCGTTCGGCCCCGAGATCCTGATCGGCGACCTGCCGGCCGACATCCGCGGCGCATCACGCATCTGGCGCGACGGCAAGCTTCTGTGGGAAAAGCCGTTCCTGTCCGGCGAAGCGAACATGTCGCACACCATCGCCAATCTCGAGCACCATCATTTCAAATATTCGGCCTTCCGCCAGCCGGGCGACGTGCATGTGCATATGTTCGGCACCGCGACATTATCCTTCGCCGATGGCGTCAGGACCGAGGCCGGCGATACGTTCGAGATCGAAGCGCAGGATTTCGGCCTGCCGCTGCGCAATCCGCTGGAGATCGAGAAGCCGGTCAAGGTGGCGGTGAAGGCGCTGTGAGGCGCCGATGACAGCGTGATCTCCCTTGGATCCCTCAAAGAGGGAGATGGACGGCAGGTCAGGGGAGCGCTGTCCCGCCGCCGATCCGCCTTCGTCATTCTAGGGCGGAGCAAGGAGCGAAGCGACGCGCGCAGACCCTAGAATCCATGCCGTGACATTGGCCATAGGCTGCTGCGGTCCAGAATAGCCGTTGGCGACAGCGCCAGCTAAGATGGCAACATGACAGGCTGTGGTTACATGACCGCGAGCGAGAAAAGGCGACGCGATCTATATCGGCGTCACTAACGACTTTGCCGGCCACGCCAATGGACGATTGAATCGATCGAGAAAGCCAATGCGGAATGGTTCGGGCTCTTTCGCGGGATCGGCTGGTGAACGCTCTGGACCGTAGCGGCTCTCAGCCGTCACGGCATGGATTCTATGGTCTGCGCCGCGTCGCTTCGCTCCTTGCTCCGCCATAGAATGACGAAGGATAAGCCAGCGATCCTTCGCGCCCCCCTCTGCCCTGCCGGGCATCTCCCCCACGAGGGGGGAGATTGGCAGTTCAAACCTCAGCGCGCTGCCCGAAAATGCTTGGATAGCTTCAGGCCCTGCGCCTGGTAGTTCGAGCCGAGATCGGTGCCGTAAAGCGCCTGCGGGCGCTGCAGCATGTGCTCGTAGACAAGACGGCCGACGATCTGGCCGTGGTCGAGGATGAACGGCACCTCGTGGCTGCGCACTTCGAGCACCGCGCGGCTGCCGCTGCCGCCGGCGGCGGAGTGGCCGAAGCCCGGATCGAAGAAGCCGGCATAATGGACGCGGAACTCGCCGACCAGCGGATCGAAGGGTGTCATCTCGGCGGCATAGAGCGGCGGCACGTGCACGGCCTCGCGCGAGACCAGGATGTAGAATTCGTCCGGATCGAGCACCAGCTCGCCGGCGCCGCTCTTGTAGATCGGCTCCCAGAAATCGACGACGTCCTGCGCGGCGCGCTTGTCGACATCGACCAGGCCGGTGTGGTGCTTGCCGCGATAGCCGACAAGGCCGTCCTTGTCGCCGTCGAGGTCGATGGAGAGCGCGATGCCGCCGCCTGAAATATTGGGCGGCTCGGTGGCAACCAGCATCTCGGCGCGATGGAGGTCGCGCAGCTCGCTCTCGGAAAGCACCGCGTTGCCGGTGCGGAAACGGATCTGCGACAGCCGCGAGCCGGCGCGCACGACGATCGGGAAGGTGCGCGGGCTGACTTCGAGATAGAGCGGCCCGCGATAGCCGGCGGCGATCTTGTCGAACTCATGGCCACGATCGGTCATCACTCGGGTGAAGATGTCGAGCCGCCCGGTCGAACTCTTCGGATTTGCAGAGGCTGAAACCTCGGCCGGCAATGCCAGGCTTTCGAGCAGCGGCACGATGTAGACGCAACCGGTTTCCAGCACCGCGCCCCCGGCGAGGCTGAATTCATGCAACTTCAGCCGCTCGAGCTTGTCGGCTACCCGATGATCGGGGCCGGGCAGGAAGGAGGCGCGCACGCGGAAGGCCGTGTCGCCGAGCCTCAGGTCAAGGCTGGCCGGCTGGATCTGGTTGGTGTCCAGCGCGCGCGGCGACTTCAGCGCACCGGACTGGAACAGCGCGGAAATATCCTGGTCGGGAAGAATGCCTGTCTGCCGCAAAGTCTTGCTCCGCTCTGCTGGTACAAACCTCTTAATGAAGCCGGCAATTGACGCAAGCGCGGCGCGGGTCTAAAGGGTCGTTATCCCGTGGTGATTTGGCCGGTCGGCTTGCAGCCACGTTAAACAAGTCGCTAAAGGACCGTCGAGCCGCAAGGCTATATGGACCGGTTGCGACTTCGCGGCCGGTTTTTTTGTGTCTGGAAGCAGGGCTATGAGCACCAAGAAGCGCAACTGGAAACCTCAGACGGCACTCGTGCATGGCGGAACGCTGCGTTCCAGCTTCGGCGAGACATCCGAGGCGATGTATCTCACCCAAGGCTATGTCTACGAGACCGCGCAGGCGGCGGAGGCCCGCTTCAAGGGCGAGGAGCCCGGCTTCATCTATTCGCGCTACGCCAACCCAACGGTCGACATGTTCGAAAAGCGCATGTGCGCGCTCGAAGGCGCCGAGGATGCCCGCGCCACCGCTTCCGGCATGGCCGCCGTCTCGGCCGCGCTGCTCTGCAGCGCCAAGGCCGGCGACCATATCGTTGCGGCGCGCGCCCTGTTCGGCTCCTGCCGCTGGGTGGTCGAGACGCTGGCGCCGCGCTACGGCATCCAGGCGACGCTGGTCGACGGCACCGACATCGCCAATTGGGAAAAGGCGATAAGGCCGAACACCAAGCTGTTCTTCCTCGAAAGCCCCACCAATCCGACGCTGGAAGTGGTCGACATCGCCGCGGTCACCAAGCTCGCCAATTCGATCGGCGCGCGGGTGATCGTCGACAATGTCTTCGCCACGCCGCTGCAGCAGAAGCCGCTACAGCTCGGCGCCCATATCGTCGTCTATTCGGCGACCAAGCACATAGACGGCCAGGGCCGCTGCCTCGGCGGCGTCATCCTTTCGGACAAGAAGTGGATCGACGAGAACCTGCACGACTATTTCCGCCACACCGGTCCCAGCCTGTCGCCTTTCAACGCCTGGACGCTGTTGAAAGGCCTGGAGACGCTGCCGCTGCGCGTGCGCCAGCAGACCGAAAGCGCCGGCAAGATCGCGGATTTCCTCGCCGGCCGACCGGAGATAGCCCGCGTCATCTATCCGGGCCGGGCCGATCATCCGCAGGCGGATGTCGTGAAGAAGCAGATGTCGGGCGGCTCGACGCTGATCTGCCTCGACGTCAAGGGCGGCAAGCAGGCGGCCTTCGCCTTTCAGAACGCGCTCGACATCGTGCTGATCTCGAACAATCTCGGCGACGCCAAGAGCCTGATCACCCATCCGGCGACGACGACGCACAAGAACCTGAGCGACGACGCGCGGGCCGAACTCGGCATAGGACCCGGCACTCTGAGGCTTTCGGTCGGCCTGGAGGACGCCGACGATCTGCTGGAGGACATCGAGCAGGCGCTGAAGGCGGCCAAATAGCAGGCTGCGGCCCGTTGCGGCCGGAGCTTCAGGCAAGCTCTTCCAGTTCGGTCATCGCCTTGGTGCGGATGGTCATGGCATTGCCGCGCCATTCGACGGCGCCGCCGAACCAGGCGCGCGCCCAGATGGCCGGAAGCATCGCGTCGCGCGCGAGCATCGCGGTGACGCTGCGCGGCGACAGGTACCAGCCTTTTGCCCAGGCAAGCAGGCATTCCGGCAGATAGGCAGCCGCGAGCACGCAGAGCGCCGTGGTCGGCAGGCTGACGCCGGCCAATGCGGCCGAAATCAGCGCGAGAAGCAGCGGCATCGCGGCGCCGGTCAGGATCTCCGGCGCGAAGAACAGCGGGAAGGTGACGCGGCGCAGCCGCGCCCAGCGCGCCTGGCGCGACCATATCTCGGCGAGCCGGCGCTGGCCGAGCGGCTGCTCGAAAGGCGAAGCGACGAGATTGACGCGCAGGCCCAGGCTGTTGACCAGCTTAGTGGCGGCCGCGTCCTCGGCGATCTCGGCGGCCAAAGCCTGGATGCCGCCATTGGCATCGAGCATCGGCTTGTTCCACAGCATGCTCTTGCCCTGGGCGAAGCCGAGCCCAAGCGCCTCGCCGGCATACTGCCAGCGCGCCTGCAGCGTGTTGAGGAAGGCGCATTCGACTTCGGCCCAAAAACCGTCCGGCCGCGAGCCGACCGGCGTCGAGCAGACGAGGCCGGTATCCGGGCGCCATGCCGCCATCAGATGCTGGACATAGTCCCTCGGCATCAGCACGTTGGAATCGGCGAGGATCACCCAATCGTGCCGCGCAGCTTGCCAGCCCTTGACGCAGTTGTTGAGCTTGGGATTGGCGCTGACGCGATCGTCGCCGATCAGGAGCCTCGCGGGAACCTTCGGGCAGCGCGCGATCGCCGCATCGATCAGCTTGATCACCGGGTCTTCGGCCTGCGCGACGCAGAAGATCAACTCGTAGCGCGGCCAATCGAGCGAGAAGGCGCGCTGCAAGGTCTCCTGCGTGAACGGCTCGACGCCGCGCGACGGAACGATGATGGAGACCGGCTGCGAGCCGCCGGGCGGCGCGATGACATGCCGCCGTTTCAGCCGCGACGAGGCGAGCAGGATGCTGGCGAGATTGGAGAAAAGAAGGGCTGACGAAGCCAAGCCGGCTGCGATAGTCAGTTCCATCGAGATCTGGTCACTCCCGATAGAGAGTTTCACCGTTTCACGGAACGGCGAACCATTCTATCTCTTTGTTTTCACGCAATTCCGGACGGAAGGCTACGGCGAAGCCGCCGAGCCTAACCGCTCACACTTTTCCTGGAATTGCTCCAGGCCGCACGCGGCCGTTTCATCAGTTACAAAGCGCCCGAGTCGCCCGGCACGGTTTGTGCACACCAACATTGTCATGTGTCACTTAAATGACATTGTTTTTCGGCACCTGCGCTTACAAGGCTGGCAGGATGGTCGGCGCTGCGTCTACTAAGGGCGGAGCGTGACATATATTCCGCGGCGGCGGCAACCGGAGTGGCCCATGTATCGCGCAGTGACGCGCAACATCGAAGTGCTGGTCAGGCCCTTCTTTCTGGAGGACCGATCCGATCCGTCCGAGAACCGCTATGTCTGGGGCTATCAGGTAACGATCGACAACCGCTCCGACGAGCTCGTGCAGCTTGTGTCGCGCTACTGGCACATCACCGACGGCCAGGGCCGGGTCGAGGAGGTACGCGGCGCCGGCGTCGTCGGCGACCAGCCGGAACTCAATCCAGGCGACAGCTACCAGTACACCTCGGGCTGCCCGCTCTCGACGCCGTCAGGCATCATGGTCGGCCATTACACGATGCGCAACGGCCGCGGCGAGACGTTCGATATCGCCATTCCGGCTTTCTCGCTCGATATGCCGGGGACAAGGCGGACGGTGAATTAGCCTCTTTCTCCCCGTTAACGGCAGGGCAATCGCGTATGGGTTTTATCGGCGAAGACCAACGCGAGGCATGCCGGTTATCCGAACTCCCAAAGCCATATGCAATTGCCCTGCGTTCACGGGGAGAAATGTCCAGCAGGGCATGAGCGGCGCCGGCTTGTAAGTTCTTCGGCGCATATGACTGCTTGAGGGACGCAAGCGACTACCATCAACCGCCGCGTCGCCCCTCATCCGTCACTTCGTGACACCTTCTCCCCGTGAAACGGGGAGAAGGAAAGATTCCTACTTCGCGAATTCGGCCGGGTCGAAGTCGTATTGCGTCGAGCAGAACTCGCAGGCGACATGGATGCCGCCGTCTTCGGTCGAGTCCTTGATCTCCTGGGCCGAAAAGCCTTCGAGAATGCCGCGGATCTTGTCGCGCGAGCAGGAACACTGGTCGGCGACAGGCACGCCGCGGAAGACGCGGACGCCGTGTTCGTGGAACAGCCGGTAGAGCAACCGCTCGGCGCCCACCGTCGGGTCGATCAACTCCGTCGGCTCGATCGTGCCGAGCAGCGCCAGCAACTCCTGCCAGGAATTGTCGGCAGGGTGGTCCGTCAGCTCGCGGTCGTCTCCGTCGCCGCCCGAAATATCGGGAACGCGCATGCGCTCCGGCGATTGCGGCAGGAATTGCGCCAGGATGCCGCCGGCGCGCCACTGCTCGCGCGCGCCGGCTGGGCCGGGCGTGACCAGCTTGGCGACCGACATCTTGATATCGGTCGGGATCTGCTCCGACTGCCGGAAATAGGTGCGCGCGGCATCCTCGAGCGAGGTGCCGTCGAGCTGGACGATGCCCTGGTAGCGCTGCGTATGCGCGCCCTGGTCGATGGTCAGAGCCAGGACGCCGTCGCCGAGCAGCATCTGCTGCGAGGTCTCGCCGGCGGCGGTCAGCGCCTGCAGCCGGTCGGCATCGAAGCGCGCATAGGCGCGCAGCGCATGCGGCGTGGTGAAATCAGCCACCAGCATATCGACCGGACCGTCGGTGCGGGTCTGCAGGATGAACTTGCCTTCGAACTTCAGCGAGGTGCCGAGCAGCACGGTGAGCACGCAGGCTTCCGCCAGCAGGCGGGCGACCGGCTCGGGATAATCGTGGCGGCTCAGAATAGCGTCGAGCATCGGCCCGAGCTGCACGGTGCGGCCGCGCACATCGAGCGGCGCGACCTCGTAAGGCACGACGTGATCGTCGCCGGCGAAGCCGAATTCACCGAGTTGGGGTTTATGCTCAGCCAAGGTATGGGTTTCCAACATGACAAAACTCCGGGGCGCAGCCATGCAACCCGATGAGCCGCATGCGTCGAAGCGCGTTCAATTTACGTGATGGCCCGCAAATAGGCATCACATATCCCCAGATCAAGTTGAGCCCGATCGGGCCGGAAGCGGTCAGGTTGGCCCTTCTCAAGCGCCCAGGCACCAGGCCAGCACCGCCTTCTGGGCGTGCAGCCGGTTCTCGGCCTCGTCGAAGACCACCGAATGCGGCCCGTCGATCACCTCGTCGGTGACCTCCTCGCCGCGATGCGCCGGCAGGCAGTGCATGAACAACGCGTCGGGCTTGGCCTTTGCCATCAGCGCCGCATTGACCTGATAGGGCAGGAAGACGTTGTGGCCGCGGGCGCGATGCTCCTGGCCCATCGAGACCCAGCTGTCGGTGACGACGCAGTCGGCCTTGTCGACGACCTCCTCGGCGGACCTGGAAAACCGGACCTTACCGCCATTGGCTTTCGACCAGTCGACATATTTCTCGAAAGGCTCGCTGCCTTCCGGCACCGCGACATTGAGGTTGAAGCGGAACCGCGCCGAGGCTTCCAGGAGCGAATGCAGCACATTGTTGCCGTCGCCGGTCCAGGCGAAGGTCTTGCCGGCCACCGGCCCGCGATGTTCCTCAAAGGTCATGATGTCGGCCATGAGCTGGCAGGGGTGCGTGTCGTCGGTCAGCCCGTTGATGACCGGAACGGTGGCGTTCTCGGTGAGTTCCAGCAGCCGGTCATGCGAGGTGGTGCGGATCATGATAGCGTCGACATAGCGCGACAGCACCTTTGCCGTGTCGGCGATGGTTTCCGAGCGGCCGAGCTGCATCTCGGTGCCGGTCAGCATGATGGTCTCGCCGCCGAGCTGGCGCATGCCGACATCGAAGGATACGCGCGTGCGCGTCGACGGCTTGTCGAAGATCATGGCCAGCACCTTGCCATCGAGCGGTTTTGAACGCTCGCCCGCCTTGAGCCTGGTCTTTCGCGCCACCGCGTCGTCCAGCATGATGCGCAGGTCGCCTGCGGAAACGGCGGATAGATCGGTGAAGTGGCGAACACTCATCGGCGGGTTCCAGAACTTATTTCGCGGCTTCGGCCGCAATCGCGTCGGTCAGGCCCTTGGCGCCGCCGCGAATGCGCTCCAGCGCCTCGCCGATCTCCTCGTCGGTGACGGTGAGCGGCGGCAGGAGGCGGATGACGTTGTCGCCCGCCGGCACGGCAAGCAGGTGCTGGTCGCGCAGCGCCATGTTCACCTTGGTGTTGGGCATGGCGCATTTCAGGCCGAGCATCAGGCCGGTTCCCCTGATGCCCTCGATGACGTCGGGGAATTCGTCCGCGACCCCGGCCAGCCCCTGCTTCAGCAGCAGCGCCTTGCGCTGCACGTCCTCGAGGAAGCCGTCGGCCAGGACAATGTCGAGCACGGCGTTGCCGACGGCCATCGCCAGCGGATTGCCGCCGAAGGTGGTGCCGTGCACGCCAGCCGTCATGCCGGTCGCCGCCTCGTCGGTGGCAAGGCAGGCGCCCATCGGAAAGCCGCCGCCGATGCCCTTGGCTATCGCCATCAGGTCGGGCGTGACGCCTGTCCATTCATGCGCGAACAGCTTGCCGGTGCGACCGATGCCGCACTGGACCTCGTCGAAGACCAACAGCAGGCCGTGCTTGTCGCAGAGTTGCCGCAGCCGCTTCAGCGATTGCGTCGGCACAGGGCGTATGCCGCCCTCGCCTTGCACCGGCTCGATCAGGATCGCCGCCGTCTCCGGCGTGATCGCCTTTTCAGCGGCGTCGATGTCGTCGAAAGCCACCTGGTCGAACCCCTCGACCTTCGGGCCGAAGCCTTCGAGATATTTGTACTGGCCGCCAGCGGCGATCGTCGCCAGCGTGCGGCCGTGAAAGGCACCCTCGAACGTGATGATGCGGAAACGCTCGGGATGGCCCTTGACGAATTGATAGCGCCTGGCCGTCTTGATGGCGCATTCCAGCGCCTCGGCACCGGAGTTGGTGAAGAACACCTTGTCTGCAAAGGTCGCTTCGGCCAGCCGCTCGCCCAGCCGGCGCTGTTCCGGGATCTCATAGAGGTTGGAGACGTGCCACAGCTTGGCGGCCTGCTCGGTGAGCGCCGCCACCAGATGCGGATGGCTGTGGCCCAGCGAATTCACCGCGATGCCGCCCGCGAAGTCGAGATATCGCTCGCCCTTGTCGGTGACCAGCCAGGTCCCCTCCCCACGGTCGAAAGCCAAGGGTGCGCGAGCAAAGGTCTCGTAAAGCGCCGAACCGCTCATTATATGCGTCTCCGGAACCGGAAATCAAAAAAGCCGCCAATGCGGCGGCCTTTGCGGCTTATCATGTTTTTCGGCCATGAAGTCAACGAAAACGTCACGCAGAAGCGCGTGGCAAGCCCCTGACGCCACGCCGGCTCATAAGTAGACCGGCAAGTTGGGGAAAACCGAAAAAACCGAATCGTGTTGCCCTGGGGACTCTTGTCACCGAGTCAGCGCATAAGGTATTTGTAGTCGAGAAATAACTAGATTTCGTGCGGCGGACCTAATCACCCGGTATATGTGGTGTTGTTTGCCCGGCGAGAGCCGGGGGCGGGAAAGGATTCTGACTGCCGCACGCCTCAGCAGGAGCGCGGTCTCATGAACTGGACTGACGAGCGGGTCGAACTTCTCAGGAAATTGTGGTCGGAGGGTCTGAGCGCCAGCCAGATCGCCGCGCAGCTCGGCGGGGTGAGCCGCAACGCCGTCATCGGCAAGGTGCATCGCCTAAAGCTGTCGGGCCGCGGCCGCGCGACGGCCGCCCCGGCGCGACAGAAGAAGGCGACGCAAGGCGCCTCGATGCAGAAATCGGTGACCCGCGCCGCAAGTGCCACGCGTCACATGACCACCACCATCGGCGCCACCGCGCTGCAGGTGCAGTTCGACGCCGAGCCGGTCGCCCGCCACTATATCCGACCGGTCGAGAACGTGGTCGTGCCGATCTCGCGGCATCTGCAGCTCGTCGAGCTTACCGAACGCACCTGCAAATGGCCGAACGGCGATCCGCTCTCGGAGGACTTCAACTTCTGCGGCAACGACGCCGCCGAAACGGGACCCTATTGCAAGTATCATTCCCGGGTGGCGTTCCAGCCGGCGGGAGAGCGGCGCAGGGCAAGGTAAGATTAGGGGAGTAAGGCAGTAGGGGATAGGGAAAGAGCGCTTCATGCGCTACGCGCTTCGCTAGTCTTTTATACCTACTCCCTTACTGCCCTACTCCCTTACTCCCCTATTTCACAGCCATCCATTCTTCCTGAACCGCCAGTACAGGAACGAGCAGATCACCGCGATCGCCACGAGCACGATCGGGTAGCCGTATTCCATCTTCAGTTCGGGCATATCGGTGAAGTTCATGCCGTAGATGCCGGCGAAAGCCGTCGGCACGGCGAGAATGGCGGCCCATGATGCGAGCTTCTTGGATATTGCGGTTTCCTGGCTCTGCCCGACCAGCAGACTGGCTTCGAAGGCGAAGGCCAGAACCTCGCGAAGGGAGTCGATCTTTTCCTGCACGGTGCGGATGTGGTCGGTCACGTCGCGAAACAGCGGATGCATGGCGGCATGGATCTGCGGCAGGTCGGCGCTGGTCAGCCGACGGCAGACCTCGACCAGCGGCAGCGCCGCATTGCGCAGGCGCAGCAGATCGCGGCGCAGCATGTAAAGCCGCTCGATATCGGAACCGGTCATCGGCTTCAAAAGCACCTTGTCCTCGATCGCCTCCACCTCGTCCTCGATCTGCTCCAGCACCGGCATGTAGTTGTCCACGATGAAATCGAGGATGGCGTAGAGGACGAAATCCTCGCCCTTGGCGAGCGAATGCGGGCAGCTCTCCCAGTGCTGACGCACGGCGGCGTAGGAGGTCGACGGGCCGTGCCGGACGCTGACGATGTAGCCGGTGCCGACGAACAGATGCGTCTCGCCGAAAGTGACGCGGCCGTCGATCAATTGCGCGGTGCGGGCGACGATGAAGAGGGCGTCGCCATATTGCTCGATCTTCGGGCGCGCATGCGGATGCTCGGCATCCTCGATCGCCAAATCATGCAGGTGGAATTGCGCCTGCACCCGGAGCAGAAGGTTGCGATCGGGCTCGAGCAGGCCGATCCAGACGACATGGCCGGGTTTTGCCGCCCATTCGCCGGCCTGCTCGATCGCGATGTCGGCGATGCGCGTGCCGCCCGAATAGACGCTGGATGCAATGATGCCCGACGTTAGGGCCGGGGTCAGGTTCCGAACTTGTTCCATCGCAAACCTCCCGAGACCGCGACTGACAAATCGCTGTCCCTGGAACGTTTCACCGTTTCACGGAAACGACGAACCGCCCAATCTCCTTATTTCACGCAATTCCGGACGGAAAACCGTTTCACACTTTTCCTGGAATTGCGCGGAGGAGCTTAGCCTATATTAGAAAGCCGTTCGAGAGGCGCCGGTTCACTTAGCCGGCACCGGGCCAGGAAGCACGACCTTGTCGGTCTTGTCGCCTTTCGGCCGGTCGGCTGGCATCTGGTCGCCCGTGACGATGTAATAGATCGTCTCGGCGATATTGGTCGCGTGGTCGCCGATGCGCTCGATGTTCTTGGCGCAGAACAGAAGATGCGTGCAGGGCGTGATGTTGCGCGGATCTTCCATCATGTAGGTCAAAAGCTCGCGGAACAGCGAGGTGTACATGGCGTCGATCTGGTCGTCCCGGTCGCGCACGAGGCCAATCCCCTCGACCGAGCGCGAGGCATAGACGTCGAGCACTTCCTTGAGCTGCGTCAGCGCCAGATTGGCAAGGGCCTCCAGGCCACGGAAAAGGCTATTCGGCTGGCGGCCGTCGACCGAGGCCACGCGCTTGGCGACGTTCTTGCCCAAGTCGCCGACGCGCTCGATATCGGCCGAGATGCGGATCGCGCCGACGATCTCGCGCAGGTCCGTCGCCATCGGCTGGCGCCTGGCGATGATGATGATGGCCTTGTCGTCGATCTCGCGCTGTCCTTCGTCGAGGACGAGATCATCCTGGATGACCTTCTGCGCGAGGCCATGGTCGACGTTCACCAGGGCCGCGACCGCCTGTTCGACCATGCGCTCGGCATGGCCGCCCATCGCGGCGATGCGCTTCGACAGGAACTTCAGCTCTTCATCATAGGCACTGGCGATATGGACGGACTGCATGGATATGCCTTCCCGGTTTGTGCCGGTTGGTGCGTTCCCTCAATCCGTCGCTGATACGCGAACCGCATGACAGAAAGAAGAAAATCCCGGTTGGCAACCGATACACGATCAGCGAGCCGGCAAATGAACCGTGAACGCCGCGCCCTTGCCGACTTCCGACTTGATCGACAATCTTGCGTTATGACGGGTCAATATATGCTTGACGATCGAAAGGCCAAGCCCGGTGCCTTTCTGGGTGCGGCTGTTTTCGACATCGACGCGGTAGAAGCGCTCGGTGATGCGCGGGATGTGTTCTTCGGCAATGCCCGGACCATAGTCCCTTATCGTGACGTCGAAGCCCGGCTGTTGGCTATCCTCGCCGCCGGCGATCGATACGGTGACGCGCCCGCCTGACTGGCCGTATTTGCAGGCGTTCTCTAGGAGATTCTCGAAAACCTGGAACAGTTCGTCGCGGTCGCCGGGAACGACGAGCGGCCCGTTGGCGAACTCCCGCTCGATGACGACGCCGTTCTCACCGGCCAGCGGCCCGAGCGAATCGATGACGCTGTCGATCGTCTGGCGAAGATCGACCTCCGTGCCCGGCCTCAGATAGGGTTTCATCTCCAACCGCGACAGCGAGAGCAGATCGTCGATCAGGCGGGCCATGCGGCCGGTCTGGTTCTGCATGATCTGCAGGAACTGGTCGCGCGCCGCCGGATCGTTGCGGGCCGGCCCGCGCAGCGTCTCGATGAAGCCGGCGATCGAGGCGAGCGGCGTGCGCAGCTCATGGCTGGCATTGGCGATGAAATCGGCTCGCATGCGATCGATGCGACGCGTCTCGCTCTGATCCTTGAACACCAGAACGTAAAGGCCGGTGGCATGGCCGACCGTGGACGCGCTGACCCGATATGTCCGCTCCACCGGCAGCTTCTCGGTGTAGTCGACCGCATCGGCGGCGACCTGCCCCGACAGGATGCCGTCGAGCAGCGCCTGCATTTCCGGCGCGCGAAACTTCAATGCCAGCGACATTCCCGGAGCCAGCCCGCCGAAGGCGGCGAAGGCGGCGGCGTTGGCGTGAACCATGGCCGCGGAGCGATCGAATATGATGAGCGGATCGGCGACCGCGGCCGCCAGATACTCGCCGGAGAGCCGCTGCAGCCCGCTTGCCTCGATCGCTGCTCCCGTATCGGCTGGCCGGCGTTCGGCATTTGCCGGCAGCAGCGCGGCGGCCGCCAGCGCGGCCAGGGCCAGCATCAGCACATAGACGGAGGCGCCGGCGAAAAAATAAACGGCAAGGACCGCGAGAACACCCGCGCCAAGCAGCCAGCGGTTGCGTGACAGCCGCGCCGCCAAGGCCTGCCCCCTGTTGTTTTGTCCTGCGCCCGTCTCTGCCATAGGCCCGCGCCACCCCCCGCATCCCGTTCGACCGGCCAGCGGCTCGCTGAACCGGCCTGACGCATGGGACCCTGAAAATCAGGATCGATTTTCGCGAAGGTTCATGCGCAAAATCAAAATGCTACAGCGTTTTTGCGCCCGAATGCGCGCTGCGCTGCACAGGCTCCATAGCATGAGTCCGCAAACTGGAAAGGTTCGTCTGGATGAAAAAGGCCAAGGAAACGGCTGAAGCGGTGCCGGCCACGGCACCGATCAAGATCAAGATCGGCGGCAAGGAGCGCGCGTTCGACATCGACGATCCTGTGCTCCCGGACTGGATCGAGGACAACAAGCTAACCGCCGGCGGCTATCCTTACGACAAGAAGATGAAAGGCGAGGAGTACGAAAAGGAGCTCGAGGCTCTGCAGATCGAACTGGTCAAGGCGCAGGCCTGGCTGCAGGCCACCGGCAAGCGGGCGATGGCGCTTTTCGAAGGCAGAGACGCGGCTGGCAAGGGCGGCACGATCTTCGTGCTGCGGCAATATTTGAACCCACGCACGGCGCGCAACGTCGCCCTGACCAAGCCAACCCCGACCGAGGCGGGGCAGTGGTATTACCAGCGCTATGTCGACCATTTCCCGACTTCGGGTGAGTTCGTCACCTTCGACCGCTCCTGGTACAACCGCGCCGGCGTCGAGCCGGTCATGGGGTTCTGCACGCCGGAGCAGCACGAAAAATTCCTCGACGAGACGCCGCATTTCGAGCGGATGATCTGCAACGAGGGCATCCATTTCTTCAAGTTCTGGCTGAACATCGGCCGCGAGACCCAGCTCGAACGGTTCCATGACCGCCGTTGGTCGCCGCTGAAGAACTGGAAGTTCTCGCCGATCGACATCGCCGGCGTCGGCAAGTGGGACGACTACACCAAGGCGCGCGACCAGATGATCGAGCGCACGCACAAGGAATTCTCGCCCTGGATCGTCGTGCGGGCCAACGACAAGCGCCGCGCCCGGCTCGCGGTGATCCAGCGTATCCTGCTTTCCCTGCCCTATGACGGCCGCGACCTCGATGCCATCGGCAAGCCCGACAAGAAGATCATCGGCGAGGGACCGGAATTCCTGAAGGACTAGCTGTCGTTCTTCGTCTGGAACCGCCGGCCTGCCCTGCCTGCGTGGTAACGCGGTTCCGGGCGAATTACAGCGCCGCGCGCCTTTCGGCTTGCGCGGCGCTGAGGTTTTAGGCCAGGCGCTCAGGCAGCCAGGCGCGCGATCCGCTGCAGCCGCTTCAGCGTGGCGTCATCCTGGAGCGCCTGCTGGAACAGCGTGATCTCGTGATCGATGCGGTCGCACAAGACGTCCGTGTCGCCCTTGAGCAGGCTGCGCGTCTGCAGCAGTGCCGCCACAGGCTTCTTGGCCAGCTGTTTCGCCCTCGCCAGCGTCGCTTCCTCGGCGCTGCCTTGCGTCACGACCTCGCCGACCAGGCCGAGCGCCTTGGCGTCTTCGACGCCCAGCGTATCGCCCAGGCAGAAGAAGCGGAAGGCGCCGGCGTAGCCGAGCTTCTGGGGTGCCAGGATGCTGGTCGCCGCGTCCGGCACCAGGCCGAAATCGACGAACGGCACCCTGAAGGTGCTGCCCCGGGAAGCGATCACCATGTCGCAATGGAACAGGATGGTGCAGCCGACGCCGACGGCATCGCCGTCGACGCAGGCAAGGACCGGCTTGGGGAAGGTCGCCAACATGCGGAACATGTCGGTGACGGCGGCGATCAACTCTCGGTGCTTGGTGGCGTCGAGAAACTCCGAGAAGTCGCCGCCAAGGCAGAAGCATCCGGCAAGGCCGCGCAGCATGACGACGCGGACCTCGTCATTGACCGCCGCTTCGCGCAAGGTTCTGGCAAGGCTCGCATAGGCGTGCCTGTCGAGCACCGGTCGGCCGTCATGCGAAGACACGGTGACGACCAGCGTATGGCCGCGCAGTTCCGGTTCGGGATGGAAACTCATGACCGCCTCCATCACGAAGCCTGCTTGAGGCCGAGCAGACCGGGATAGCCCCGGTTCAGCACCGGCAGGTGGTGGTTGCGGCGCGCCCGCACGATCTCGAGCGTATGCTCGGTGAAGGTGAGCAGTGTCGCCACGACCTGCTGGTTGCCATAGCTGCGCTGGTAGCCGAGCGGCTTTGCCAGAAAGTGCAGTTGCAGCGCCCGCAGCACCCACATCGGCTCGAACTCGATGATGACCTGATTGACGTTGCGCTTCAGGCCCCATTCGACGAAGCCGGCGATGAGTTCGGTGCCGACCGTCGAGACGCCGCGTTTGCCGTCACGAAAGCCGGGAGCCACCGCATAGCGGGTCAGTTCCCAGACATTCGGTCCTGAGGGAGACGGCCCCTCGCAGAGATCCGACAGCACGTCCGTGAGCAGATGCGGCCGTGTGGTCGGCAGCATCCGCTGGTAGCCAGCCAGCTCGCCGTTGCGGATGACGAGGTGGTGCTCGGCCTCGTCGTGATCGAACTGGTCGATCTCGAGCTGGTCCGGACGATCAAGATCGGTCCATCCCATCTCCTCGACGAAGATCTTGTAGCGCAAGCGATGGACCGCCTCCCAGAGGTCGGGACGTTCCATCAATTCCTGAGTGGTAAGGGCAAAAAGCATCAGCCGTCTCCTAGGCTTAAGAGGAAGGTACGGCCGTGATGTCCCTTAAAATATTGCGCGAATGCGCAGGCAAGAATTTCTAGGTCGGCACGGCCGACCTAACTAATATAGCCACGTCTAATCGCCTCCGCGACTGCCTGCACCCGGTTGGCTGCGCCCAGTTTGCTCTTGGCGTTAAGAAGATGTTTCTCGGAAGTATGTTCCGAGATGCCTAAAATTTGAGATATCTCCCATTCAGACTTGCCGACGGCGGCCCATTGCAGGCATTCCCGCTCACGCGCCGTCAATTCTATGTGATCGATGATGCTGTCGACCTTGGTGTGGAGTTGCATGGCGCGGCCGATCGCATAGGTCGACGCGAGCGATACCATTCCGAATTCCGCATCCGACAATTCCACGGATTCGCCGCCCAGCGAGACCATGACGATCTGGCCGTCGAGCGTGACCAGCGGAAACGCCAGGCCGTCGCGCAGCTTGAACTCGCGCGCGTCGCCCATGACTTCGTCGCTGCTCTTGTCGATCAGGGCGTTCTTGGAAGCGTCCCGCCATTGGAACGGCGCCTGAAGCTGCTTCATGTGACTGACGACCGGATCGTGGTCGACATAGTTGCGCGCCACATAGCGCTCCAGCCAATCGCCGGGCCAGTCGCAAAGCATCACATGCTGTTTCTGCCGGCCACGCGGCGTTCCCGGCTGCGGCACGGTTCCTGCCATCAGCGCGGTCAGGCCGAAGTTCGAGGTGACGCCGAGCAGCCTCTCGCAGACCGCGGCCGCGGTGCCAGCATGCTGCAACTGGTCTATGTATTCCAAAGTTCTGTCGAACAGGCCCATCGCAACATCTACCCCATGTTGCTTCTATTTTTCTCGTTGCCGACGGTAGATGCCCGAACACCCCTTCGCCATCAACCCTCGGTCGCAATTGCCTTAGCAAAGCCGGTAGCTTCCCCCTTCCGGCACGCAGGTCACTTGCAAACGCGCTGAATCATACGCTTAATTCGGCCGCTTGAAATCAAAAACCGTTGTGGCCGCCCCATTTTCATACGAAAAGCCGAGGAACGGGGACAGGCGCGGAGCCATATCGTGATCTTGCGGTGGATATTTCTGGCCCTGATGTCGGTGCTGGGCGGCGCGCTGCCCTTTGCCGGCGCGACTCAAGGTGCGGAGCCGCAGGTGCCGGTGCTGTGGGACGCCAAGGAGCGGCTGCCGAAGCCCGATCTCTCCGCGCTGCCGCGGCTCAGATTCCTCACCACCACAGATTTTCCGCCCTTCAACTTCCTCGACGGCGCCGGCCGGCTGTCGGGTTTCCACATCGATCTGGCGCGAGCGATCTGCGCGGAACTGGGCGTCGTCGAAAAATGCCAGGTCCAGGCCTTGCCGTGGAGCGAGCTGGAGGACGCTCTGCAGAAAGGCGAAGGCGAGGCGATCATCGCCGGCATCGCCGCGACGCCGGACAGCCGAGAGAAATACGCCTTCTCGCGCTCCTACATGCAATTCCCGGCGCGCTTCATCATGCCCAAGGCGAAAGCCTTCGCCGAGCCGATCCTCGACAAATTGCGCAGCAAGCGGGTCGGCGTCGTCGCCGGCTCGGCGCATGAGAAAATGCTGCGCGATTATTTCAACACCGTCCAGGTGGTGACCTTCGACACATCGGAAGACCTCTACGCCGGCCTCAAGGCCGGCAAGGTCGACGCCGCCTTCGGCGACGGCATGCGCTTCGCCTTCTGGCTGGGCGGCTCGGACGCCGCCGGCTGCTGCCGCTTCGCCGGCGGTCCGTATCTGGCGCCCGAGTATCTGGGCTCGGGCATGGCGATCGCCACCCGCAAGAGCGATACCGCGCTTGCCGCAGCCATCGACTACGGGCTGCAGGAAATCTCGATCAAGGGCAGCTTCGCCGAGTTCTACCTGCGCTATTTCCCCGTCAGCTTCTTTTAAGCCCGCAGGCTTCTTCAGGTGAGCGTGCGCAGGCGCGCCTTGGCCGCCCGCGCGATCGCGGCGACGGTCAGCGTATCGAGATCGAGCTTGAGGCGGATGAGCTGCAGCACCCTGACCTCTTCCATACGCATCTCGAGATCGATGGCGGCGACCTCGAAGGCGGCGGCGTAAGCCGTGTCGCGCAACCGCTCGGGCAGCGCCTCGGCGACGCGCGCGAGCACGCCTTCCAGCCCGTCCTTGTCATGCAACGCCTTCTGGCAGGCTTGCGCGACATTGATCAGCCTGTCGTGGTTGAAATCGACGAACACTGGCCACGAGCGGACGACATCGCCGATCCGCGCCAGCTCGACATCCGTCATGTCGCGGTCAGAAGCCGAAGTGATGACCATCAGATATATCAGGGCTTCGTGCGGCGTCAGTAAAGGCATTCAACACTCCTAAAGGCGTGCATGTCATCTCCACAAAGCCGTGACACACTTTTGGATGACATGCACCGGATGATGGACCTCGAACGTAGGAGCGCCATTATGGCGCCGCAAGTAAAAGCGCCGCAAATCGTTGACGCTCCGGCCTGTGACGCCTAGAGACCGGTCGACAAATCCTTATCCGCCGCGAAGACGGCCATGACTGGAACTTTGACATGACGGGATCAAACATCATCGATCTCACTCCCGAGATGCTTGTCGCGGCGGCCGAGAGCAAGGCCTGGCCGTTCGAGGAAGCGAAGAAAGTCATCGCCCGCTACAAGGGCAAGGACTTTCCCGAGACCGTCCTGTTCGAGACCGGCTACGGCCCGTCCGGCCTGCCGCATATCGGCACCTTCGGCGAGGTGGCGCGCACGACCATGGTGCGGCATGCCTTCCGCGTGCTGACGCAAGACAAGGTCAAGACCAAGCTTCTGTGCTTCTCCGACGACATGGACGGCATGCGCAAGATCCCGGAGAGCGTGCCGGATCGCGCGGCGTTGGAGCCCTATCTGCATATGCCGCTAACATCGGTGCCCAACCCGTTCGGCGGCGACTATGCAAGCTTCGCCGACCACAACAACGCGATGCTGTGCCGCTTCCTCGATACGTTCGGCTTCGACTACGAATTCGCCAGCGCGACGCAGTACTACAAGGCCGGCCGTTTCGACGAGGTACTGCTGCGCGCAGCCGAACGCTATGACGCGATCATGGGCGTGATGCTGCCGACGCTCGGGCCGGAGCGCCAGGCGACCTACAGCCCGTTCCTGCCGATCTCGCCGAAGAGCGGCCGTGTGCTCTACGTGCCGATGATAAATGTCGACGCCAAGGCCAGCACCATCACCTTCGACGACGAAGGCACCGAGACGACGCTGCCTGTCACCGGCGGCCATGTGAAGCTGCAGTGGAAGCCGGATTTCGGCATGCGCTGGGCGGCGCTCGGCGTCGATTTCGAGATGTTCGGCAAGGACCACCAGACCAATGCGGCAATCTACGACCGCATCTGCAACATCCTCGGCGGACACGCGCCGGAGCATTTCGTCTACGAGCTGTTCCTCGACGAGGAGGGCCAGAAGATCTCGAAGTCGAAGGGCAATGGGCTCACCATCGACGAATGGCTGACCTATGCGCCGACGGAAAGCCTCGGCCTCTATATGTACCAGCGGCCGCGGCAGGCGAAGAAGCTCTATTTCGACGTCATCCCGAAGGCGGTGGACGAGTATTACGCTTTCCTTGGCGCCTATCCGCGCCAGGACTGGAAGGAGCGGCTCGGCAACCCTGTATGGCACATGCATGACGGCAACCCGCCGGCCATCGACCTGCCAGTGCCGTTCGCGCTGCTGCTCAACCTGGTCAGCGCCTCCAACGCGCATGACAAGGCGGTGCTGTGGGGCTTCATCTCGCGGCACGCGCCGGGTGTGACGCCGAAGACGCATCCGGAACTCGACCGGCTGACCGGCTACGCGATCCGCTATTTCGACGACTTCGTGAAGCCGACCAAGGTTTTCCGCGCCGCCGACGAGGTGGAGCGCGAGGCGCTGGCAAAGCTCTCCGACGCGCTCGGGGCTCTGCCGCAGGGTGCCGACGGCGAGGCGATCCAGAACGCGGCGCTCAACGTGGCACGCAAGATCGAGCGCTACCAGGATCATTCCAAGCAGAGCCCGGAGGGCGGGCCTGGCGTGTCGGTAGCCTTCTTCCAGATGATCTACCAGGTGCTGATCGGCCAGGAACGCGGGCCGCGCTTCGGTTCCTTCGCGGCGCTTTACGGCATCGCCGAGACGCGCGCGCTCATTGAGCGGGCGCTGGCAGGTCAGTTGGCGGCGTAACGTCGCCGCCATCGGCCGGCAGGATCGAATCCGGCGCAACCTGCGCCGGACCTGACGCGGCCGGCAGCGCCGGCAGACCGTCGAGCTTCGGCGCTGAGCCGAAAATACCCTTCCTGGCCGTGCGAGCCTTGTTCTCGGCCTCGACATAGGGACCGCCTTGCGCGGCGCGTGCCCAGCCATTCTCGACCAGCCACTGGCCGACGTCCTGATTGCCGATATGGCATTCGGCGGAAATGGTGTCGCGACCGCCCTCGGGCGGCACCGTGCAGGCGACCGCGCGGCCGCGCAGGAAGGCGCGGAAAGCTGTCCTGGCGCGCGCGCCGCAGGCCCAGGTCTTGCCCGCGTCGCTACAGGTTTCGTCGGCTTTGACGACGTCCACGCCGGACACGGCGACCGCATAGCCCTTTGCCTCGATCAGCCCGGCGGCCGTGGCGACCGGTTGGAACAGCTTGGTGCCGTTCCAGTCGTCCGGCATCTTCAACTTGGGCGGCTTGGGTGGCGCGGCCAGCGCCAGATCGCTGAGCGGCGCGCGCGGTTCCACTCGTTCGAGCTCGTTATCCGAAAGAGCGGGCGGCGCCACCACTTCGGGATCGATGGCCCTCGAATGAACGGGTGGTGGCGGAGCGGCGGGCGTGGGAATGGCCGAAGTCACCGGCTCTTCCGGCGGCGTCTCAGTGCCTGGATCTGCAAGCGCATCCGGATCGATCCGGTCCACCGCGATCGTGCTCTCACGGCTTTTGATTGCGCGCCCGCCGGTCACGACGAGCGCCGCCATGACCGGAATTGCCAGAACCGCCAGGGCTGTTTGAAGAAGCCGCACCGGTCCGGACCTACTGGCTCGCCCAGACGATGCGCGCCACCCATTCGATATCGCGCGCCGGGATGTCACGGTCCGGGTGAGCTGGGTTGAGCGAAACCAGCAGGATCGATTTCACCGTTTGCCGGTCGAGCACCTTGGCCATCACCTCGCCGGCTGTGGTCTTGACCACGACGCGATCGCCTTTGCGCGTCGGCGCGCCGGGTTCGACGATCAGCACGTCGCCGTTGCGGTAGAGCGGCAGCATGGAATCGCCCTGCACCTGCAGCGCGTAGGACGTCTCGGTCGCCCGCGCCGGAAGCTCGACTAGGTCCCAGCCCTGCCCCGCCGGATAGCCGGCATCGTCGAAGAAGCCCCCCGCGCCGGCCTGAGCGAAGCCGAGCAACGGAACCGCGCTGCGATGTTGGGCGACGGAGGCGCCGCCGCGTCCTTCGACCAGTCCGGTGAATTCCTCCAGCGAAGCGCCGGTGGCCTCGATGATCTTGGCCAGCGATTCGGTCGAGGGCCAGCGCGGCCGGCCGTCGGAAGACAGGCGCTTCGACTTGTTGAAGGCCGTCGAATCGAGACCCGCGCGCCGGGCAAGACCGGAAGCCGATAGAGAATAGCGCTCGGCGAGAGCGTCGATTGCGGCCCATACGCGGTCGTGTGAGAGCACGCGCGCTCTCCTTCAGAACAGGAAAAAATGCCTCAAGCCTGTCTAGCGCGCGACCACGCCATTGTCCACCGGCGTGGCCGGCGGATCATCAAGAAAGCGCGGCGTGGACCCTATCCGATCCCGGCCAAGGCCTTCGGCAGGCCCCTCCTCAGTTCCTCCGCGTTCATCACCGGGATGAAGTCAACGGTGGCATTGAACGCAAGGAAGAAGCGCTCGCTAAAATATGGCATTTCGGAACTGTCTTTGATGTCAACGAACAAGTAGGCCGTTCGCTGGCCCTTCTCCGCGGTGAAATAGGCCGCCTCCGGCTTCAGCTCGGACAGGCTGTGCTCAATGAACTTCTCCATGCTGCCGTCCTTGAGCGCCTTGTTGCCTTCCACTGTCGGAACGGAAATTCTCAACATCATGCGCATGATGATCGCTCCTCAACACTTCCGTTAGCAACAACTAATCTATCATCCTAGCCTGCAGCAAGAAAGCCGCCGCCGCCGCTCGCCAAAGCGTGATCAAGCCAGCCATGGCCCCACCGGATTGACCTCAGTTGCAGAATAACCCTATGGTCCAGCCTGCGGTGCAAGCCGCTTCCGGGTCCGCGGGAAGGGTTGAACCCACTTGCTTC
Organism: Mesorhizobium sp. B2-4-3; assembly: GCF_006442815.1. Lineage (GTDB taxonomy): Bacteria > Pseudomonadota > Alphaproteobacteria > Rhizobiales > Rhizobiaceae > Mesorhizobium. The sequence goes on along the minus strand of NZ_VFVL01000005.1, from coordinate 204,797 downwards.
GATGAGCTGACAGCCAAACCTTTGTGCAGCCGGATTTGCGGACCTTCGGCGAAGAACGCACGGAGGTTTTCATGAACCAACTCCCCAACCGTCCCGACCTCGACCTGTTGAAGAAGCAGGCCAAGGACCTGCTCGCGGCCTACCGGCGCGGCGAACCGAACGCGCTCGCCCGCTTCCGCGAAAGCCTGCCCTCGGCGGCGGGCAAGGACGATCAGGCAATCGCTGCGCTCGGCCTGCGCCTGCATGACGCCCAGTCCTGCCTGGCGCGCGAATATGGCTTTGCTTCCTGGCGCGACCTCGGCAGCTTCGTCACTGCGCAACGTGCCTATGGCGCCGACCGTGCCGCCTCGATCCACAACTGGGCGGGGCTCATCTATGCCGGAGACATCAGCGGCAGCACCGACCGGGCGAGCCCGGCGGCCGCCGCGCGCATGGTCGAAGAGCATCCCGGCTTCATCCAAGGCGACGCGTATCTGGCCTGCGCGGTTGGCGAGGAAGCCGTCCTGCGGGAGGCGACGAAGCAGGATGCCGGCTGGCTCAACCGCCCTGGCGGTCCGCTGGACCTGCCGCCGCTGGTGGCCGTGACCCATTCGAGCCTAGTGCGGCTGCCGCGCTTTCGCGATGCACTTCATGCCGCCGCCAGATTGCTGCTCGAGGCCGGCGCCGATCCGAACCAGGCAGTGGGCAGCCGCTGGCCGCCGGCCTCGCTGGAAAATCCTTCAGACGAATACAGACTGTCGGCGCTCTATGGCGCGGCCGGCCAGAACCACGATCTGGAGATGACGAAGCTGTTGCTCGATGCCGGTGCCGATCCGAATGACGGCGAGTCGCTCTACCATTCGCTCGAGAACCCGGCCTGCACGCGGCTTCTGCTCGAGGCCGGCGCTCGCGTCATGGGTTCGAACGCGCTGTATCGGGTTCTCGATCTCGACAGCCTGGAGGCGCTGAACCTGCTGCTTGCCGCGCCGGACGCCGATCCGAACGAACCGGCCGGGAGCCCGCCGACCTCCGATTGGGGCAGGCCGCTTCTGTGGGCAATCCGGCGGCGACGTTCGCCGGCGCATATCGAAGCGCTGCTTGGCGCCGGCGCCGACCCGACAGCGCGAACGCCCGAGGGTTTGAGCGCCTATCAGGTCGCCCTGCGCTTCGGGCTGCCGGATGTTGCCGCGCTGCTGCGGCAAGCTGGAGATGACGCCCCGCTTCCCGACGATGAGCGCTTCATCGCCGCCTGCGCAGCCGGCGACGAGACGACGGCCCGCGCGATCAAGGCTCGCCGGCCCGACCTGCCGGCTTCGCTGTCGGACCAGCAATTGCGGCTTCTGCCCGAGCTTGCCGCACAGGGCTGCGGCGTCGCGGTGAAGACGATGGTCAGGCTCGGCTGGCCGGCCGCCCGGCGCGGCGGCGACTGGGACGCCTCGGCGTTGAACCATGCCGTCTTTCGTGGCGATACTGACCTCACCACCTTCCTGCTGGAGCACGGCGCGGACTGGAAAGAGAAGCATGGCTTCGGCGGTGACGTGCGTGGAACGCTCGGCTGGGCATCAGTCAACGAGCCCGAACCCGGTGGAGACTGGGTGGGTTGCGCCGCAACGCTTGTGGCGCACGGGATGCCTACCGGTCGGCCGGATCCGCAAGGCAGGCGGGCCGTTGTCGCCTTTGATGACGATCTGATGGTCTTTTCGGACGAGGTGGCCGACTTCCTGCTCGGCAGGGCGGAATGACCGCTTCGAAGCGCGATCAGGCCGCCTTGGCCTGTTCGCGCAAGTTCCTATGTGAGACCATGAAGGCCCGCTCGGCTTCGGTCGGCGGGCGTGGACTGGCGGCGTGGCCGAGCGCCGCGACGACCTCGTCGATGTCGAGGAAGCGGCGGCCGCCGCGGTCATAGACGCCTCCGGTGGTCAGGATCAGCGCCGCCGTCTCGCCGCCATCGAGGACGAAACGGTGCCTGCCGATGACGGAGGTGCCTTCCCAGGTCTCGATCGACGAGACCACCTCGAAGCGCCGCCACAGCTTGATCTCGCGCACATAGGCCACCTGCAGCCCGCCGATCATCGGCGCCCAGCCGTTCCTGCGCGCCAGCGCGATCAACCCGATGCGCAGGAAGATGTCGATACGGCCAAGATCGGCCAGCATCATGTAGCGGGCGTTGTTGAGATGCAGGTTGAAGTCGATGTCGATCGGCAGGCAGCGAAAGGCCAGCCGGCTTTCGTCGCCGACCCTGTAGGGGCCACGGCTCGACGCCGTGGCCATGGTGCGGGCCATTCGCCCCCAGACATACATCTGGGGTTGGTCAGGCCGCCTCTCTGACCTCACCCTTCTGGTAGGGGTCGAAGCGCTGGTAGAAGGTCTCGCCCTTCTCGGCCATGTCGAGCAGGAGCTTCGGCGCCTTGAACTCGGCGCCATACTTCTTCTGCAGCCCCTTGGCGATCTTGACGAAACGCTTGGCGCCGATGCCGTCGATGTAGGACAGCGCGCCGCCGGTGAAGGGCGCAAAGCCGAAAGCGAGGATCGAGCCGACATCCGCCTCGCGCGGATCGGTGACGATGCCTTCTTCCATCACGCGCGCCGCTTCCAGCGCGATGGTCACCAAGAGGCGCTGCTTCAGCTCCTCATAGTCGACCTTCTCGGGCTTCAGCTGCGGATAGAGGTCCTTGAGGCCCGGCCACAGCTTCTTCTTCGCGGGCTTGGCCGGATAGTCATAGAAACCCTTGCCGTTCTTGCGGCCGAAGCGGCCATGCGTGCCGACCATGGTGTTGATCAGTGCCATCTGCCTGGGATCGACGGCCTTCTCGCCGAGATCCCTGATGGTCTGCTTCATGATCTTCTGGGCAAGGTCGACGGCCGTCTCGTCGGTCAGCGCCAGCGGGCCGACCGGCATGCCGGCAGCCTTGGCGGCGTTCTCGATCATCGGTGCGGGCACGCCCTCGATCAGCATCTTGTAGGCTTCCGACATGTAGCGCAGCACGCAGCGGTTGACGTAGAAGCCACGCGTGTCGTTGACGACGATCGGCGTCTTCTTGATGGCGCGCACGAAGTCGAAGGCGACGGCCAAGGCCTTGTCGCCTGTCTTCTTGCCGAGGATGATCTCGACCAGCATCATCTTGTCGACCGGCGAGAAGAAGTGGATGCCGATGAAGTTCTTCGGCCGAGCCGAGTTCTTCGCCAGAGCGGTGATCGGGATCGTCGACGTGTTCGAAGCGAAGATCGCCGACGATTTCAGCACCGCTTCGGCCTTCTCGGTGGCCTCCTTCTTGACGCTTGAATCCTCGAAGACCGCCTCGACGACGAGATCGCAGCCGGCAAGGTCGGCATAATCCGCCGTCGGCGTGATCAGCGACAGGAGCTTGTCCTTGTCTTCCGGCTTGGCGCGGCCCTTCTTGACCTGATCGGCCATCAGGCTGTCGGAATGCGCCTTGCCCTTCTCGGCCGACGGCAGGTCGCGGTCGAGCAGCACGACCGGAATACCGGCGCGCGCGGTGACATAGGCGATGCCGGCGCCCATGAAGCCGGCGCCGAGGATGCCGATCTTCTTGAACTTGGTCTCCGGCACGTCGGCCGGCCGGCGCGCACCCTTGTTCAGTTCCTGCAGCGACAGGAACAGCGAGCGGATCATCGCCGCTGCTTCCTTCGACTGCATGATCTCGGTGAAGTAGCGCTGCTCGATCCTGAGCGCCGTGTCGAAGGGCACCAGCAGGCCTTCATAGACGCATTTCAGGATCGCGGCCGCGGCCGGATAATTGCCGTAGGTTTCGCGGCGCAGGATGGCAATGGCCGGCGGCCAGAGATTGGCCCCGGCGGCCGAATAGATCGGACCGCCGGGCAGCTTGAAACCCTTCTCGTCCCAGGGTGCCACCGGCTTCAGGCCGTTTTTGATCATCGCCTTGGCGGTCTCGACGAGTTTCGAAGGCTCGGCGATCTCGTGGATCAGGCCCATTGCCTTTGCCTTCTGCGGCGTCAGGTTCTGGCCGGTGGTCAGCATCTGCAGCGCCTGCTGCTGGTCGGTCAACCGCGGCACGCGCTGGGTGCCGCCGGCGCCGGGGAAGATACCGATCTTCACCTCGGGCAGCGCCATCTTCACCTTGTCGGAATCGGCGGCGACGCGGCCATGGCAGGCGAGCGACATCTCGAAGGCGCCGCCCATGCAGGTGCCGTTGATCGCCGACACAAACGGCTTGCCGCAGGTCTCGATCTTGCGGAACAGGCCGGTCATGTAGCCGGCATTCTCGAATAGCGCCCTGGTCGCCTTGTCGAGATCATTCGACTTCTCGGCAGCGAAGGTCGCCAGCATCTTCTGCAGCATGGTGATATCTGCACCGCCGGAGAAGCTGTCCTTGCCCGAGGTGATCACCGCGCCCTTGATGGCGGCATCTGCGGCCACCTTGTCAACGATGGCGTTGAGCTCGAGCATCGCCTCCTCGGTGAACACGTTCATCGAGCGGTCCGGCATGTTCCAGGTGATCAGCGCAATGCCGTCGGCGTCGGTGTCGAGGGTGAAATTGATGTAGCTCATAGTCTCTCTCCCTCAGACGCGTTCGATGATGGTGGCGGTGCCCATGCCGGCACCGATGCAGAGCGTGACCAACGCGGTGTTGAGGTCACGACGCTCCAGCTCGTCCAGCACCGTGCCCAGGATCATGGCACCGGTGGCGCCGAGCGGATGGCCCATGGCGATCGCCCCGCCATTGACGTTGATCTTGTCGTGCGGGATGTCGAAGGCCTGCATGTAGCGCAGCACCACGGAAGCGAAGGCCTCGTTGAGCTCGAATAGGTCGATGTCCGACAACTTCATCTTGGCGCGCTTCAACAGCTTCTCGGTGACGTCGACCGGACCGGTCAGCATCAGCACCGGTTCCGAGCCGATATTGGCGAAGGCGCGGATGCGCGCGCGCGGCTTCAGTCCCATCGCCTTGCCGGCCTTCTTGGAGCCGAGCAGAACGGCGGCGGCGCCGTCGACGATGCCGGAGGAATTGCCGGCGTGATGGACGTGATTGACCTCCTCGACCTCAGGATGCTTCTGCACGGCGACCGCGTCGAAGCCGCCCATTTCGCCCGGCATGACGAAGGACGGGTTGAGCGAGGCCAGAGACTGCATGTCGGTCGAGGGCCGCATGTGCTCGTCATGGTCGAGAATGGTGAGGCCGTTCTGGTCTTTGATCGGGATCACCGAATTCTTGAAGCGGCCGTCGGCCCAGGCTTTCGCGGCGCGCTTCTGGCTCTCGACGGCATAGGCGTCGACGTCGTCGCGGGAAAAGCCGTATTTGGTGGCGATCAGGTCGGCCGAGATGCCCTGTGGCACGAACCAGCCGGGCAGGCCGACGGAAGGGTCCATGAACCAGGCGCCGCCGGACATGCCCATGCCGACGCGCGACATGGATTCGACGCCGCCGGCAATGACGATCTCGTCCGCGCCTTGCGCGATCTTGGCGGCGCCGAAATTGATGGCGTCGAGGCCGGAGGCGCAGAAGCGCGATATCTGCATGCCAGGCGCCTTTGTGTCGTAGCCGGCCTCGAAGGCGGCGGCGCGCGGAATGACGGAGCCAGCCTCGCCGACCGGGTCGACGCAGCCGAAGATGATGTCGTCGACATTGCCGGTGTCGAGCCCGTTGCGGTCGCGCAGCGCCTCGAGCGTCCTGGCGGCGAGCCTGACCGCCGGCACCTCGTGCAGCGCGCCATCCTTCTTGCCCTTGCCGCGCGGCGTGCGCACGGCGTCATAGACGTAAGCCTCAGTCATTTTCGTGCTCCTTGGCTTTGCCGGCCGCCGCGCTCAGAGAGAGCGCCCGATCAGCAATTTCATGATTTCGTTGGTGCCGCCGTAGATGCGCTGGACGCGGGCGTCGCGGTACATGCGGGCGATCGGATATTCATTCATGTAGCCATAGCCGCCATGCAGTTGAAGGCATTCGTCGACGACTTTGCCCTGCAGGTCGCTGAGCCAGTATTTGGCCATCGAGGCGGTGACCGGGTCGAGGCCGCCGTCGATGTGGCGGGCGACGCAGTCATTGTAGAAGACGCGGCCGATGGTTGCCTCGGTCTTCAGTTCGGCCAGCTTGAACTGGGTGTTCTGGAAATCGATGACGGCCTTGCCGAAGGCCTTGCGTTCCTTGACGTAGTCGATGGTCAGCGCCAGCGCCCGCTCGATCATGGCTATCGCGCCGGTGCCGATCTGCAACCGCTCCTGCGGCAGCTGCTGCATCAGCTGGACGAAGCCCTTGCCCTCCTCGTGGCCGAGCAGGTTCGAGGTCGGCACGCGCACGTCGTTGAAGAACAGCTCGGAGGTGTCGTTCGACTTCAGCCCGATCTTGTCGAGGTTGCGGCCGCGCTGAAAACCCTCGACCTCGTCGGTCTCGACGACGATCAGCGAGGTGCCCTTGGCGCCCTTGTCCGGATCGGTCTTGGTGACGACGATGATCAGATTGGCAAGCTGGCCATTGGTGATGAAGGTCTTCGAGCCGCTGATCTTGTAATGGTTGCCGTCCTTCTCGGCGCGGGTCTTGACGCCTTGCAGGTCGGAGCCGGCGCCGGGCTCCGTCATGGCGATGGCGCCGATCAGCTCGCCGGTCGCGAGCTTGGGCAGCCATTTCTGTTTCTGCTCCTCAGAGCCGTAATGCAGGATGTAGGGTGCCACGATCGAATTGTGCAGGCCGATGCCGAAGCCGTCGACACCGACATGGCCGATCGCCTCGATAATGGCGCTCTCATGCGCGAAGGTGCCGCCCGAGCCGCCGTATTTCTCCGGCATGGAAGCGCAGAGCAGGCCGGCCGCTCCCGCCTTCAGCCAGCTCTCACGGTCGAACATCTCGTTCTTCTCGAACTCGTCGTAGCGCGGGGCGATCTCTTCCGCCATGAAGCGGGTCGCCATGTCATAGAGCATGCCGACCTCGTCCGCAGCCCAGGCGGGCTTCGGAAGACCAAGAATTTCGGCTGGATTTGTCGCCACGATTTCCTCCGCGTTCCGACTTTGGTGGACCGGCAATGCCGGCCGGACAAACCTAGAACGCTTCCGCCGGCAGCGCCATTAGCGTGTCCGCGCCACTCGATATGCGAGCGAGACGCGTCGCCGTTTCCGGCATGACGCGCTCCATGAAGAAGCGCGCGGTCACCAGCTTGGCGTCGTAGAACGCCGAAGCGCCGTTGGCGCCTTCCGCGAGCTTCGCCTCAGCGGATTTCGCCATCTGCGCCCACATATAGCCCAGCGCCACCAGGCCGAAGAGGTGCATGTAGTCGGTCGAGGCGGCACCGGCGTTGTCGGGCTTGGCCATACCGTTCTGCACCAGCCACATTGTGGCTGCTTGCAGATCGTTGAGCCCCTTTTTCAGCGCCTTGGTGAACGGCGCCATCTTCTCATCAGTGCGGTTTTCCTCGCAGAACTCGCCGACTTCCTTGAAGAAGGCCTGCACCGCGCGGCCGCCATTAAGGCCGAGCTTGCGCCCGACGAGGTCGAGCGCCTGGATGCCGTTGGCGCCTTCATAGATCATGGCGATGCGGGCGTCGCGCACGAACTGGCTCATGCCGTGCTCTTCGATGTAGCCGTGGCCGCCGAACACCTGCTGCGCCATCACCGCATGGTCGAAACCCTTGTCGGTGAGCACGCCCTTGACCACCGGCGTCATCAGGCCGGTGTAGTCGTCGGCCGCCTGGCGGTCCTTGTCGTCACCGGAGCGATGCGCGACGTCGGACTTGATCGCCGTCCACAACGCCAGCGCGCGACCGGCCTCGTTGAAGGCCTTCATGGTCATCAGCGAACGGCGGATGTCGGGATGGACGATGATCGGGTCGGCCTTCTTGTCCGGCGCCTTGGCGCCCGACAGCGAGCGGCCCTGCAGGCGGTCCTTGGCGTAGGAGACGGCGTTCTGATAGGCGATCTCGGAGACCGAAAGCCCCTGCAGGCCGACACCGAGGCGGGCCTCGTTCATCATCGTGAACATGGCCTTCAGGCCGCCGTTCAATTCGCCGAGCAGCGTGCCCTCCGCCTCGTCATAATTCATGACGCAGGTCGAGTTGCCGTGAATGCCCATCTTCTCCTCGATCGAGCCGCAGGAGAGCGTGTTGCGCTGGCCGGGATTGCCCGAGGCATCGAGCTTGAGCTTCGGCACGATGAACAGCGAGATGCCCTTGACGCCTTCCGGCGCGCCCTCGGCGCGGGCAAGCACCAGATGAACGATGTTGTCCGCCATGTCGTGCTCGCCGGCGGAGATGAAGATCTTCTGGCCGGAAATCCTGTAGGTGCCGTCGCCATTGGGAACGGCCTTGGTGCGCAGCAGGCCGAGGTCGGTGCCGCAATGCGGCTCGGTCAGGTTCATGGTGCCGGTCCAGACCCCCTCGATCAGCCTGGGCAGCCATGTCGCCTTCTGCTCGTCCGTGCCGTGGGTGACGATCGCCGCGATCGCGCCTTGCGTCAGGCCGGGATACATCATCAGCGCCATGTTGGCAGAGATCATGTATTCGGAAACTGCGGTGTGGACGGCGTAAGGAAGGCCCTGGCCGCCGAACTCTGCAGGCGCTGCAAGCCCCATCCAGCCGCCTTCGCGATACTGGTCGTAAGCGTCCTTGAAACCGTTGGGCGTCGTCACCGAGCCGTCGTCATGGCGCACGCAGCCTTCCATGTCGCCGACGCGGTTCAACGGATGCATGACGTTTTCGGCAAGCTTGGCGCCCTCGGCGAGGATCGCCTCGAGCACGTCGGGCGTCGCGTCCGAGAAGCCCGGAAGGTTGGAATAGCGCTGATAGCCCAGCACGTCGTTGAGAACGAACAGCGTGTCCTGGACCGGCGCCCTGTAAACCGTCATGCCTTCCTCCACCCTTATAGTGCCAGCCGGCCAGGAAGTTCCTTATCCACGTCCTGGACAGGAGGCCGGACCGATGTCGATGCCCGGATAGCAAATTTTGACGTTTGCGTAAACGTCAACTTCGTCGCAGCCAAAAATTTATGTGAGCGGTCCGGCATTTTGGCGACAAAAAAGCCGCGCGGCTATAGCCGCGCGGCTCTCCATTTCTGGGATCGTCCCTGTCGAGCCAGCGTTCAGCCGGCGGCGCTGGCCTGCGGCGCCGCGGTGCGTTCGACGAGCATCTGGCGCACCGCCGTCATCGACGTGCTCAACTCGTTGATGGCGTCGTCGATCAGCGCGCGCTGCTTCTGCAGGCGGGCGAGCTGCTTCTCCGACTTGTCGAGGGCCAGCCGCAGCTGCTTGGTGTTGGTGCCGGTCGGATCGTAGAGATCCATCATCTGCTTGACGTCGCGCAGCGAGAACCCGACCTTGCGGCCGAGCAGGATCAGCTTCAGCCGGGCCTTGTCGCGGCGCGTATAGAGACGGGTCGAGCCGTCGCGATGCGGATTGAGCAGGCCCTTGTCTTCATAGAAACGCAGCGTGCGCAGCGTCACACCGTATTTCTTGGCCATCTCGCCGATGCGGACGAATTCCTCGCCGGCTTCGACCGGTATGTCATTGGTATTGGCCGCGGCTTCGCCGGGCGAAACAAGTTTCATGGTCACTGGCTTTCCCCTGGTGGCGTCGCGGTCGCGGACCAAGCGTCGCCTGAATGGAAGCGGGGGCGTGCTTCCAATCGTGGTTGCAACAAGTCAATCGCAAGAGGCACGGCTTCGCACCTTTTACGTTTACGTCAATTCTATATCGACAGCCGCGGGGTGACGCAAGGGCGTTGTCAAAACGGACCTTTATGCCGCACCACCCGAAAGGCGGCGCCTGATTTATGCGCGTCTTCTTAAGCTTGGTTAACGCGTTGTTTACCACGTTGGGCGAAATGTGCGCATGTCGGTCACCCGTGTTTATCCTGTAGCGAATTTTTCACGGTTTTCGAAGCGCGGGTGAAAACCCGGGAAGCCCGTCTTCCTCCGCGGCAAAACCGCCCGGCTCGCTTCGTTCCCGACAGTACTTTGGGAAACCGGCCTTTGGCCGGCCATTCTGAACACGGGCGCATCGATGAACAGCAAGCGGTCCTATCTCGATACACTCAACGCCGGCAGGCAACGCCGGCCGCAGCCCTCGCTCGAAGAACTGAACCGCTCGCTCGAAACGCTGGAGCAGCGGCTGGACCGGACGCGCGCCGACATGCCCGATCGCCCCGACCTGCGGCGGTCGCCAGTCGAGCCGCGTTATCCAAGCACGCAGCCTTACGGCCAGCCGCGCTGGTACGAGGATACCTATTCCGCGCAAAGGCCGCTGGACCGGCCGCCGCAGAATCCGGCACCGCAAAATCCCGGCCCGCAGACTCAATGGCCGCAAAATCGCGCGCCGCAAAATCCGGCGCCCGCCGCGCCCGCCTTCGACCAGAGCTACCAGGCGATCGCGCGTGACATCGACCGCGTGCGCGGCCAGGAAGACAGCGTCGCCATGGTCGGCAAGATCGCGGTCGAACTGCGCGGCCTGCGCGAGGAACTGCGCCACCAGATGACCGTCGGCCTGCAGCGCGAATTCGAAGCGTTCCGCCAGGACATCGATCGCGCCATGCAGGCCAACAGCCAGCGCGGCGCTCCGTCGAACGGTATGCCCGACAAGAGCAGCGCCGAGCTCGGCCTCGAATTCGAGCGGCTTTCGGGAGCCATCCAGACGCTCGCGGAAAAAAGCGACGACCGCAGCGTCAACCTGCTGCGGCTGGAACTGGAGCAGGTGAAGGGCGCGCTGGACACGCTGGCGCGCGAGGAAAGCCTGCAGAAGGTCGACCGCCGCTGGGACGATTTCGACCGCCGCTGGAGCGCCTTCGAGGACCGCGTCGACGCCGACCAGCGCAAGCGCGCCGAAGGCCCGAGCCTTTCGGTGCTGACCGATCGGCTCGAACAGATCAGCAGCGCCGTCAGCAACCTGCCGGAATCGCTTTCGCTGCGCTCAATGGAGGAGAAGGTGCGCACGCTTGCCGGCGCGGTCGACCGTTTCGCCGGCCAGCAGACCGCGCGCGGCGGCGAGACACTCGCTATGATCGACGAACGGCTGGATGAGATTTCGCGCGCCATCGTCGCGTCAACCGTGGCCGCGCAGGCCAATGCCTTCGACCCCGAAACCTTCGGCCGGATCGAGAAGCGCATGGCCTCCCTGGCGGTTCAGATCGAAGAGGTCGCCCAGTCGCGGCCTGGAGCGGAAGTTCTGGATCGCCTCAGTCTCCTGTCCAGCCGTGTGGATCAGTTGGCCGGCAGGGCGGACCTGCCCGAGCAGGCCATGGAGCGGCTCGGCAAGCAGATCGCCTTGATCACCGACAAGATGGACCGCGCGCCGGCCATGCCGGATGCCGACCAGATCTTCCAGGGCCTTGAGCAGCGCTTCGATGCGCTGTCAATGCTGCTTGAGCGCCGCCAGGGCGATGCGATCGAACAGAGCAATATGCTGTTCCGCGATCTCGAGCGTCGGCTGGACGAGGTCGCGGACAGGCTCGACCAGCGCACGCGCCGGGACGAGAGCGCCGGCATCATGGAGGCGATCGACGCCCGCTTCACCGCTTTGGTCAAGCGCATCGAGACGCGCACGCCCGATCCCGCCAACGAGATGGCGATCCGCGGGCTGGAAAGCCGGCTCGAGGACATTTCCAGCCGGCTGGAATCGTCCGCGCAGCAGGTCGCGGGCATCGATCCGGCGCTGATCCGCAGTCTGGAAGCGCAGGTCGCCGGCTTGTCGGCGCATCTTTCCAAGCCCGGCACGCCGCTGCCCGAGTTCGAAGACATCAGCCCGCGCCTAAACCAGATCGAAAAGTCGCTGGCCGGCACGCGCGATTCCATCCTGAGCGTGGCGCGCGAGGCGGCCGAGAGCGCCGTCAAATCGCTTTCCGACTCGACGTCCAGCACGGCCCAGACCAACGCGATCGCCGTTGCCGGCCTCGCCCAGGACCTGAAGACGCTCGAGGCGCTCACCCGGCGCTCCGACGAGCGCAACTCGCGGACATTCGAGGCGATCCACGACACGCTGCTGAAGATCGTCGACCGGCTGGGCTCGCTGGAAACGAGCGAGGCCAGCGAAGCGGTCAGCGAGCTGGTCGATCCGCAGCCGGCCGGCAAGCGCGGCGGCCGCGGCGGCAAGATCGCGGTGCAGGACGCGCCTTCGATGGACATCGACCAGCCGCTGCCGCTCACGGGAGACATGGCCAGCCTGGAAGGCCGCGCCGCGGCGATCATGCGCGATGAGCCAGATGCGCCGCGCACGCCTGCGGAAGCCGCGGCCGCAGCGGCCATGGCAGCGCTCGGACCGGACGCGATCGGCGACAAGAGCGAGACGGCCGGCCGCAGGAAATCGATGTTCAGCGGCCTGGCGCGCGCCTTCAAGGGCAAGAAGGATGCGGATACGCAGCCGCTTGCCGGCTCGACGCCGGTGGGCGACGTGCCAAGCGTCGACATCGACGAGCCGCTCGACCCCAAGGCCGCCAACCGGCCATTGGAACCAGGGTCCGGCGCGCCGGACCTCAACGCCATCATGAAGCGCGTGCGCGACGAGCGTGGCGGCCAGCCGGCCCGGCGCGCCGAGGGCGACGCCGCCAAGTCCGATTTCATCGCCGCGGCCCGCCGTGCGGCCCAGGCCGCCGCGGCGGAAGCCGACACGCTGAAGCGGCAATCGACCATGACCGGCCCGGTGAAGGCGCTGAGGATAGGCGACCTGCTCAAGGCGCGGCGCAAGCCGATCCTGATGGCGGCGGCAGCGATCATGATGGCGCTGGCGGGCCTGCAGCTGGGCAAGGCCTTCTTGGCCGATCCCGTCGAAACGGCCAACAACCAGCCCGCCCCGATCATCTCCACGCAGACAGTCGATACGGCTTCGCTCGATGCAACAGCCGCGCCGAAGGCCGACACGGACACCGCGCAGGCCGAAAGCACCCCGGCCCGCCCCGCCAGGCAGGCCGAGCCCGTCAAGGACGCGGCGCCGGCCGCTTCCATCCCCGCAAGTCCTGAAGCTGCCGCCGCCATGCCGGCCGAACCGGCGCCCGCGCCAGTGACGCTTGCCGCGCCTGCCGAGCCGGCGCCGGCCCCGATGGCGTCGGCGACGCCGTCCGAACCTGCCGCCGCCGCCACCGCGACGGACACGGATGGCGACACGCAGCCGATGGCCAAGGCCTCAGAGACGGCCAGCCCCGCCGCCGAGAGCGCCCCCTCCGGCGCGCCGGCGGCCACCTCCGCCGACACGACAGGCGCCGTACCGCCTGCGGCAAGCCAGACGGCCGCGGCCAAATTCGACATTCCCTCCGAAATCGGCCCGGTGGCGCTGCACGATGCGGCCGCCGGCGGCGACGCCAAGGCGCTGTTCGAGATCGGCTCGCGCTATGCGGAATCGCGCGGCGTGAAGGAAGACGTGAAGGCGGCCGCCAAATGGTATGAGCAGTCGGCCGAGCTCGGCTTCGCGCCGGCCGAATACCGTATCGGCAATTTCTACGAAAAAGGCATCGGCGTCGCGCGCGACATCAAGAAGGCCAAGACCTACTACCAGCTCGCCGCCGAACAGGGCAACGCCAGCGCAATGCACAATCTGGCGGTGCTGTTCGCCATGGCGGCGGACGGCGTGACCGACAATGAATCGGCGACGCACTGGTTCCAGGAAGCCGCCGACCTCGGCGTCAAGGACAGCCAGTTCAACCTTGGCATCCTGGCCGCCAAGGGCGTCGGCATGAAGCAGAACCTGGAAGAATCCTACAAATGGTTCGCGCTGGTCGCCAAGACCGGCGACAAGGACGCCGCCGCCAAGCGCGACGAGATCGCCAACGCGCTGCGGCCCGAGCAGCTCGAGCGAGCGCGCGCGGCCACGGAATTGTGGAAGGCCAAGCCGCTCAACGCGGCCGCCAATTCGGCCGACGTTCCGGAGTCCTGGCAGGACAGCGCGCCGCAGACCACCGCCGGTATCGACATGAAGAAGGCGGTGAAGAACATCCAGCTGATCCTCAACAAGAACGGCTACGACGCCGGCGGCGCCGACGGCTTGATGGGCGGCAAGACCAAGACCGCCATCATGGCCTTCCAGACCGACAACAAGATGAAGCCGACAGGCGAGATCGACGCGCCGCTCGTCAAGGCGCTCCTGGCGAAGAAATAACGGCACGCGCGTCGCATACACGACGCCTTGCCACACATTTGCCTGTTAACTGATTGAGATGGTTTTTGTTTCGGCGCGGCGACGGGGGTTGAACCCGCCGCCGCGCCGTCGCAAGAAAAAATTGGCTTTTCGGTGCTTTACTGTCCGGGGACGGCACTATGCGCCGACAGACAAACTGATCGAGACAGACGGGTGGGCATCTATCTCCCGATCGCGGAAATTTCCGTCAACGTCTTCGTGCTGCTGGCGATGGGCGCGGCGGTGGGCTTCCTGTCGGGCATGTTCGGGGTCGGCGGCGGCTTCCTGATCACACCGCTCCTGATCTTCTACAACATCCCGCCGGCGATCGCCGTCGCCACCGGCGCAAACCAGGTCATCGCCTCCTCTTTCTCCGGCGCGCTTTCGCATTTCAAGCGCGGCACGCTCGACTTCAAGCTGGGCGGCGTGCTTTTGGCCGGCGGCATCGTCGGCTCGACGGCCGGTATCTTCGTCTTTGCGCTGTTGCGCCGGCTTGGCCAGTTGGATCTGTTCATCTCGCTGCTCTACGTCGTGCTGCTCGGCACGGTCGGCGGGCTGATGCTGGTCGAAAGCGTCAACGCGCTGCGCGCCTCGCGCAGCGGTGCAGCACCGGTGCTCAAGAAATCCGGCCAGCACAACTGGATCCACCGGCTGCCGTTCAAGATGCGCTTCCGCGCATCGAAGCTGTTCGTCAGCGTCATCCCGGTGCTCGGGCTCGGCGCCGGGATCGGCTTCCTGTCGTCGATCATGGGCGTCGGCGGCGGCTTCATCATGGTGCCGGCGCTGATCTACCTGCTCAAGGTGCCGACCAATGTCGTCATCGGCACCTCGCTGTTCCAGATCATCTTCACGTCGGCCTATACGACCCTGGTGCATGCCACGACCAATCAGACGGTCGACGTGATCCTGGCCTTCCTGCTGATGGCCGGCGGCGTCGCCGGCGCCCAATATGGCGCCAAGGCCGGCCAGCGGCTGCGCGGCGAACAACTGCGGGCGCTGCTGGCGATGCTGGTGCTGGCCGTCGCCATCCGCCTTGCCGTCGACCTCTTCGTGACGCCGCCCAATCTCTATTCGCTGTCCGCCGCGGGCCTGAACTGATGGTGGGACTGAGAGCATTCGCAGCCGCCGCCTCGTTGTCGATGCTCTTTGTCCTTTCCCCGGCAACCGCGCAAACGCCGCCTGCCGAAAGCATCCAGATCGGCCTGTCGACCGACGCCGTTTCGATCACGGCGGGTTTCTCCGGCGCCGACCTGACCATCTTCGGATCGCTGGAAAATCCCGATCCGCTGGTCGCGCGCCAGGGGCGCTATGACGTGATCGTCGTGCTCGAAGGCCCGCCACGCCCTGTTGTCGTCCGGCGCAAGGACCGGGTGCTCGGCGTCTGGGTCAATCTGGACTCGGAGACGTTCGAGAACGTGCCGGTCTCCTATTCCGTCGCGACCACGCGGCCGCTGCAGGACATCGCCGAGCCTGCCAAATACAAGCAGCTCTCGCTCGGCGCGCAGAACCTCTACATGAAGCCGGCCGACGAGACCGACAGCCCGGCAACCATCGAGGAGTTCACCGCGGCACTTCGCGACCGCAAGGCGGCGACAGGCCTCTACAGCGAGAATGTCGGCGGCGTGCAGTTCCTGTCGCAGAACCTGTTTCGCGCCACCGTGCGGCTGGCGCCCAACGTGCCGGTGGGAACCCATAAGGCCCGCGCCTTCCTGTTCAAGAGCGGCATGTTCGTCAAGGAAAGCTCGGCCCAGCTCGAAATCCGCAAGTCCGGCTTCGAGCAGTCAGTCTTCCGCGTCGCGCACGACTATTCCTTCCTCTATGGCGTGTTCGCCATATCGCTCGCCATGCTGACAGGCTGGCTGGGCCGGCTCATCTTCCGCAAGGATTGATACCCGCGGGAAAAATGGGAAGACCCATTTTCCGTGAAAAGAGGGTTTCCCTTTTCCCGGTTTTGCGATACATCGCCGCCTCCCAGCCCTAGGGACAAGCACACACATTTCGATTTCGGCAGAGCGGTCCGGCAATCCGGATGACGGCGCGCAACGCGTCGTCGGCAACCCTGCCCCAGGCAACGACAGGAGGCTGCGATGCGATCGGCATTCGGCGGCATCGATTTCGGCACGTCCAATTCCACCGTTGGCGTGATCCGCGACGGCCGGGCGCGACTGGTGGCGCTGGAAGGCGAGCAATCCACCTTGCCAAGCGCCGTGTTCTTCAACTTCGAGGACGGCTACACCTATTTCGGCCGTCGTGCGATCAGCGACTACACCGACAGCATCGAAGGCCGCCTGATGCGCTCGCTGAAGAGCGTTCTCGGCAGCTCGCTCGCCAATGAAAAGACACGCATCAAGGCGCGCCAGATCGGCTTCATCGACATCATCGGCCTGTTCATCGATCATCTGAAGAAGCGGCTGGAAGAAGATGCGGGCGGACCGGTCGAGAACGTGGTGCTCGGCAGGCCCGTGCAGTTCGTCGACGACGACGCGGCCGCCGATATGAAGGCGCAGGGCGAATTGGAAAAGGCAGCGCGCGCGCAGGGCTTCAAGCACATCGCCTTCCAGTTCGAGCCGATCGCGGCGGCGCTCGATTACGAGCAGAAGGTCGCGCGCGAGGAGCTGGCGCTGATCGTCGACATGGGCGGCGGCACATCCGACTTTTCGATCGTGCGCGTCTCGCCGGAGCGCGCGCGCTCGACTGATCGCAAGGCCGATATATTAGCCAATCGCGGCGTCCATATCGGCGGCACCGATTTCGACCGGCTGCTCAGCATCGCCCATGTCATGCCCGAGCTCGGCTATCTGACACGGACCAAGGACCACAAGCGCAACCTGCCCGCTGCCTATTTCATCGACCTGGCGACCTGGCAGCGCATCAACCTCGTCTACACCGCCAAGGCGATGAACGACCTGCGGCAGATCCGCTACGAGGCCGAGCGGCCCGACCTCGTCGACCGCTTCATCCATGTCGTGGAGCAGCGCTATGGCCATGCGATGGCGGGCCTCGTCGAGAGGGCGAAGATCGCGCTGACCGACCAGTCCTCGGCCGAAGTGAAGGTGTCGCTGCCCGGCGCGCGCTTCGCGGCCGAGATCACGCGCGCCGGCCTTGAGGAGACGATCGGCGGCGATATCGAACGCGTGGCCGCGACGGTGAGACAAACGATCGCCGACGCTGGCGTTGCCGCCTCGGCCATCACCGCCGTGTTCCTCACCGGCGGTTCGACCGCCATCCCGCTGGCGAAGCGGCGGATCCTGTCGCTGGTGCCGCAGGCCGCCGTCATCGAGGGCGACATGTTCGGCTCGGTCGGCCTCGGCCTAGCGCTGGATGCGCAGCGCAAATACGCGTGACCGACGGAGAATGGCGAAACCGCCCCTCACTTCGTCATCCACGGGCGGAGCAAGGAGCGAAGCGACGCAGCGCAGACCCGAGGATCCATTCCGTGACGCATAAGAGCCGCTCCGATGCAGAATTCTGCTCCGCTGCACTCCACGTCGAAGGTCACGGAATGGATTCTCGGGTCTACGCTCCGCTTCGCGTCGTTCCGCCCGTGAATGACGAAGTTCGGAGGCTTTCGGCTAATCGCGAGCGTTCGCGATGATCAACATGCCAACGACATAGTTCGGGTGCTGTCCCGAGATCAGCCGACCTTTCCACCCAGATGCGCCTTCAGCGCCATCTGGGCGAGGCTCGCCTGGCGGTCGCGGTGCGTGATCATGGCGAAGTCGCGTTTCGGCAGTTCGACCGGCACGGCCCTGAGGCTGCCCTCCGCCAGGGAGCGCGCGACGACGAGCTCCGAGATGATCGTCGCCCCCGCGCCGGCTTCGACGGCCTGACGCACGGCCTCGTTGCTGGGCAGGACGAGGAAAATCTGCAATTCCGCCGGCGGAACCCCCTGACTGAGCGCGAAATCCTCCAGCGCCTCGCGCGTGCCCGACCCGCCTTCCCTGATGATCCAGCGCAAGGCCCTGATGTCGAAGTTTCCCGCCCGCGTCATCGGAATCTCGGGATGCGAGCGCGCGACCACCAGCATCGGGCGGTCCTCATCGACCGTGGCGCGGCGCAGGATGTCGGACTCGGTGCGGCCCTCGACCAGGCCGAAATCGGCGCGGCCGTCCAGCACATTGGTCTCGACCTGCCTGGTGTTGCCGATCGTCACGCTCAGCTTCACAGCCGGATAGGCTTCGTGGAAGGCAGCAAGGCGACGCGGCAGCCAGTAGCTGGCGATGGTCTGGCTCGCCGCGATCGACAGGCTGCCGGCGACGGTCTGCGAGACATCCTCCAGAACGCCGCGGGCAGCGGCGGCGCGATCCAGGACCGCCTTCGCCTCCGGCAGGAAGCGATGGCCAGTCTGCGCCAGTTCGATGTTGCGGCCGACCCGGTTGAACAGGCGCACGCCATGCTGGCTTTCGAGCGCGCGGATGGCGGCCGACGCCGCCGATTGCGAGATGCCGAGACGCTCGGCGGCCTTGGTCATATGGCCGTGCTCGGCGACGGCGACGAAGATGCGCAACTGGTCGAGAGTCATGGTGCAACTAAGAAGCAAAATCGATCGGAATTACAAGAGCTGCTTGTTAGACGCATCAATGGCTTTGTTCTAAGTTTTTGTCGGAAGTTGGAAAAAATTGGTCGTCAGAGACCAAGAGTGGGAAATGATAGGGCGCTTCAAATCCCTGTTCGCGCATTGGAACCGCCGTCTGAAGCGGCAGCTCGCCGGCGAGCGCTATCACCCCGAGCTCCACTATATGCGCGGCCCGGGTCCCAAGACGAAGGCTAAGATGGTGAACGGCAAGAGCGTTCGCGGATCATGAGCAAAGCCGCGCCGCGCGGCGCCAACTCCACCCCCTCGCAGCGGCCGCTGGCCGACAGCCGAGCGCCGGACGAGGGCGACGGCGTCGAGACCTCGCCAAGCATCTCCGACCGCACCGCCAAGACCACCTGCTACATGTGCGCCTGCCGCTGCGGCATCGACGTCCACATCAAGGACGGCAAGGTGCGCTATATCAACGGTAATAAGGACCACCCGGTGAACCGCGGCGTGATCTGCGGCAAGGGCAGCGCCGGCATCATGCAGCATTACAGCCCGGCGCGGCTGAGGAAGCCGCTGCGGAGGACCGGGCCGCGCGGTTCCGGCGAATTCCGCGAGATCGAGTGGGACGAAGCGCTGGCCATCGCCACCGAGCGCCTATCGGCGATCCGCCGCACCGATCCGAGAAAGCTCGCCTTCTTCACCGGACGCGACCAGTCGCAATCGCTGACCGGCTGGTGGGCGTCGAAATTCGGCACGCCCAATTTCGCCGCGCATGGCGGCTTCTGCTCCGTCAACATGGCGGCCGGCGGGCTCTACACGATCGGCGGCTCGTTCTGGGAATTCGGCGAGCCCGACTGGGACAACACCCGATATTTCATGCTGTTCGGCGTAGCCGAGGACCATGATTCCAACCCGATCAAGATTGGCCTCGGCAAGCTCAAGGCGCGTGGCGCCAAGGTGGTTTCGATCAATCCCTGCCGCACCGGGTACAACGCGATCGCCGACGACTGGATCGGCATCCGTCCGGGCACCGACGGCCTGTTCGTGCTGGCGCTGATCCATGAACTGCTCAAGGCCGGGCGCGTCGATCTCGACTATTTGCTGCGCTACACCAACGCGGCGGTGCTGGTCGTGCAGGAGCCGGGGGCCGCCGACGACGGGCTGTTCGTTCGCGACGATGCCGGCAACCCGCTTGCTTGGGACAGGGTTGCGAAGCAGCCGGTCAATGCGGCCGGCCCCGAAGCAAAACCGGCGCTGACCGGCAGCCATGAGGTCGGCGGCCGGCGCTGCGTGCCCGTGTTCCAGCTCATTGCTGAGCGCTATCTCGACGAGACCTACTCACCGGACGCCGTGGCGGGACGCTGCGGCGTCAGCGCGGAAACGATCCGCCGCATCGCGGCGGAACTGGCGCATGTCGCCTTCGAGCAGACGATCGAACTGCCGATCGCCTGGACCGACTGGGCGGGCCGGCGGCACGAGACGATCAAGGGACGGCCTGTCTCGATGCATGCCATGCGCGGCATCTCGGCCCATTCCAATGGTTTTCACACCTGCCGCGCCATCCACCTGCTGCAGGTGCTGCTCGGCACGGTCGACGTTCCGGGAGGCTTTCGCTTCAAGCCGCCCTATCCGCGCCCGGCGCCGCCGGGGCCGAAGCCATGCGGAAAAAACACCCAGCCGATGACTCCGCTCGACGGCATGCCGCTCGGCTTCGTCTGCGGACCGGACGATCTGCTCGTCGACGATGACGGGCGGCCTACCCGCATCGACAAGGCCTATTCCTGGGAAGCGCCCCTCGCCGCGCACGGACTGATGCATTCGGTCATCCGCAACGCCTGGGCCGGCGATCCTTATCCGATCGACACGCTGATGATGTACATGTCGAACATGGCGTGGAACTCGTCGATGAACACGGTCGAGACCATTCGTATGCTGACCGACAAGGACGAGGCGGGCGCCTACAAGATCCCCTTCATCATCTATTCCGACGCTTATTATTCCGAGACGGTGGCGTTCGCCGATCTGGTGCTGCCCGACACCACCTATCTAGAGCGGCATGACTGCATCAGCCTGCTCGACCGGCCGATCAGCCATGCGGACGGTCCGGGTGACGCCATCCGCCATCCCGTGGTGGAGCCGGACCGCGACGTGCGGCCGTTCCAGTCGGTGCTGATCGAGCTCGGCGCGCGGCTTGGCCTGCCAGGCTTCGTCGACGAGGACGGTTCGGCCAAATACCGCGACTATGCCGACTACATCGTCAACCACGAGCGCACGCCCGGCATCGGCCCTTTGGCCGGCTGGCGCGGCAGCGATGGCGGCGCGATCGGTAGGGGCGACGTCAACCCGAACCAGCTGCAGCGCTACATCGACAATGGCGGCTTCTGGCATCACGATTTCTCCGACGACCAGCGTTATTACAAAATGGGCAACCGCGCCTATCTCGACTTCGCCGTCGAGATGGGTTTCATCCCCAAGGCCGAGCCTATTGTCTTCCAGCTCTACTCGGAGCCGATGCAGCGGTTCAGGCTTGCCGGGCGCGGGCATGGAAAAGTGCAGCCGCCGGACGCCGAGCGCGGCCGCATCGAGGCCTATATGGACCCGCTGCCCTTCTGGTATGCGCCCTTCGAGGAAGACGCCGTCGATCTCGAAAAATATCCGCTGCATGCGCTGACGCAGCGGCCGATGCACATGTACCATTCCTGGGGCTCGCAGAATGCGTGGCTGAGGCAGATCACCAGCCAGAACCGGCTGTTCGTACATCACCAGACGGCCGCCAGGCTTGGCCTCGCCGACGATGACTGGGTATGGATCGAAAGCGTCAACGGCCGGGTGAAGGGCCAGATCAAGCTGATCGACGGCGTGAACCCGGACACGGTGTGGACCTGGAACGCCATCGGCAAGCGGCGCGGCAGCTGGGGCCTGAAGGACGACGCGGCGGAAGGCAATCGCGGCTTCCTGCTCAACCACATCATCGGCGACCAGACCGCGGCGAGCGCCAACGGCAAGCGCTATTCGAATTCGGATCCGGTCACCGGCCAGGCGGCGTGGTTCGACGTGCGCGTGCGCATCGTCAAATGCGCGGCCGAGGAAGCCGGCTTCACCGAGCCTCAATTCGAGCGTTTCGCCCTACCGCCGCATTTCGAGCCTTCGCCCGAAGTGCTTCGCTTCGGCGCCGCGTTTCGCATGAAAAGGGAAGCCGCCGAATGACTTGTCTTCCCGCTCGAACCGAGAAAAAACTCGGCCTCGTCATCGACCTCGACACCTGCGTCGGCTGCCAGGCCTGCGTCACCGCCTGCAAGGAGTGGAACACCGGCGGCCACATGGCGCCGCTGACCGACATCGACCCCTATGGCGGACATGTCGACGGCGTCTGGTTCAACCGCGTGCATAGTTACGAGCACACGACGGAACTGGGCGGCCGCACGGTGAACTTCCCGCGCTCCTGCCTGCATTGCGAGCAGCCGGCCTGCGTCACCGTCTGCCCGACCGGCGCCTCCTACAAGCGCGCCTCGGACGGGATCGTGCTGGTCGACGAGGATAAATGCATCGGCTGCAAATTGTGCAGCTGGGCCTGCCCTTATGGCGCGCGCGAATTCGACACCGATGTCGGCGTGATGAAGAAATGCACGCTGTGCGTCGACCGCATCTACAACGACAATCTGGCGGTGGAAGACCGCGTGCCGGCCTGTGTGGCCGCCTGCCCGACCAGCGCCCGGCATTTCGGCGATCTCGGCGATCCGGCTTCGGCGATCTCGCAGCTCGTCGAGGAGCGTGGCGGCGTCGCGCTGATGCCGGAGCTCGGCTACAAGCCGACCAACCGGTATTTGCCGCCGCGCGCCCGCAGCGAGCGCGCGGCGAAGGTCGACGCGCCGGCCCTGGAGCCGATCCGGGCCGAGGGCGGCTTTCTCGGCTGGATAGACCGCATGCTTTCGAACTGACCGATCATGCATCCCGCCGTTTCCGTCGTGTTCTTCACCACCGCCACCGGGGCCGGTTACGGCCTGCTGGCGCTGCTCGGCACGCTTGGCGGGCTGGGGTACATCCCAGCCGATTTCTGGCTGGGCTTTATCGGCATGGGGTTGGCGCTTGGCCTGATCGCGGCCGGATTGCTGTCATCGACCGGCCATCTTGGCCGGCCGGAGCGTGCCTGGCGCGCCTTCTCGCAATGGCGCAGCTCCTGGCTTTCGCGCGAAGGCGTGGCCTCGGTCGCTACCTTCGTTCCTGCTTGTATGTTCGGCATCGGCTGGGTGTTTCTCGGCCGCAACGGCAGTTGGGTGGCAGCCGCCGGCCTGGTGGCGGCGGCCGGCGCGGTGGTGACGGTCTGCACGACCGGCATGATCTATGCTTCACTCAAGCCAATCGCCCAATGGCACAGCCGCTATACTTTGCCGGCTTATCTCATTTTCGCAGCGATGACCGGAAGCGTTCTCGCCAACGCTTTGCTTCAGGGGTTCAAGCTGGGTTCAACGGCGGTGCTGCTCGCGGCTCTGCTTGCCACGCTCGCCGGCTGGGCCTGGAAGCTTGCGACCTGGCGCTACAATGACCGGTTGGAGATCCCGACCACCCCCAACACGGCGACTGGCCTCGTCGGCGGCACGGTACGGTCTATCGAGTGGCCGCACACGGAAGAAAACTATCTGCTGAAGGAAATGGGCTTTCGCATCGCGCGCAAGCACAGCGCCAAGCTGCGGCGGATCGCGCAGGCGCTGGCCTTCGCAGGGCCCGCCATCCTGCTGGCTATGGTGTTCTTCCTGCCATGGCCTTTGGGGGCGATCGCATCCGTGCTCGCAGCCGTCGCGCAGCTTGCCGGCATGCTGGTCGAGCGCTGGCTGTACTTCGCCGAGGCGAAGCACACGGTCACGCTCTATTACGGCAGGCAGTGAGTTTCAGCCTGGCCTCAGCATCGAGCCGGAAATAGCGAAGATGCGTTCGGCGCCCAGCATATAGGCCATCAGCGTTTCCAGCCGAAACAGGCCGGCATAGGCGCGGTCGAGCACGTTGAGCGAGCCGGTATAAGCGCCGAAGGCCGGCATGATCATGCGGCCGCCATCGCCGGCGAAGCAGCGCCGCCGGACCGAGCGGCCGCGCTGGACGATGCGCGCGCAAGGGTGCAGATGGCCTGCGATCTCGCCTTCGACCCGTAGCTTCGACGGCTCATGGCGGAAGAGCAGCGAGCCGATGGCGAGTTCCCGCACGGTCTCGCCCGGCAGGTCGGCTGGCGCATCCGGGTCGTGGTTGCCGGCGACCCAGAACCAATCGCGGCCGGCCATCATCGCCTCCAGGTGCTCGCGGAAGCTCTGGTGCATGCGCTCGGCGCCGCCGCCATCGTGGAAGGAATCGCCGAGGCTGACGACGATGCGCGGCTGGTAGTCGGCGATGATCGCCTGAAGCCGCAGCAAGGTCGCGCCGGTGTCGTAGGGCGGGATCAGCGCGCCGCGCCTGGCGAAGGACGAGCCTTTTTCGAGATGCAGATCGGAGACCGCGAGCAGCCGCAGATCGGGGAAATAGAGCACGCCGCGCCGGTCGCAGACCGCGCGCTCGCCGGCTATGCCGACAAGGTCGGCCTCGGCGATCAGCGTTGCGCGTGACAGCGAAAAATTCATCCCCTCTCCGTCCTCATCCGTTTCATGCAATTCCGGACGGAAAACCGCTACACACTCTTCCTGGAATTGCTTCCATGCCCTGAGCCCATCGCCTCTTCGACCAGGTCGGCGGCTTCCATCAAAAGCGTGTCGTTGGCGCCGCCATTGACCGATTCCTTGCCGATCTCCAGCATCACCGGCACCGCCAGCGGCGAGATCTGGTCAAGATGCTTATGCATGATTCGACCGCGCACGCGCGAGAGCATCTCGCCAAGTCTGCTGACATCGAGCAATCCGGCCGAGGCGTCGGCGCGCGTCGCCTGCAGCAGGATGTGGTCAGGTTCATGGCTGCGCAGCACGTCGTATATCAGATCGGCCGAGACTGTCACCTGGCGCCCGCTCTTTTCCTGGCCGGGGTAGCGTTTCTCGATCAGTCCGGCAATGACGGCGCAGGTGCGGAAGGTGCGCTTCAGCATCCAGCTCTCGTTCAGCCAATCCTCCAGATCATCGCCCAGCATATCCTCGTCGAAGAGCTGACCAAGCGATGGCTTCCTAGCCTTGAACGAGGCCGCCATATCGTCCAGCGCCCATACCGCCAGCGAGTAATCGGTGGCGACGAAGCCCAGCGGCCTGGCATGGGCGCGCTCCAGCCGGCGGGTCAAAAGCATGCCGAGCGTTTGGTGCACCAGCCGTCCCTCAAAGGGATAGGCGACCATGTAATGGCGGTTGCCGCGCGGAAAGGTCTCGACCAGAAGGTCGCCGCGCTTCGGCAGCACCGATTTCTCCTGCTGGATCCGGAGCCAGTCGGCCACCTGCTCGGGCAAGAGTTTCCAGCGGTCGCTGTCGGCCAGCATGCCGCGCACCTGTTCGGCAAGATAGGTCGAAAGCGGAAACTTGCCGCCGGCATAGGACGGCACGATGATGTTGGCGCCGGCGCCATTGGAGACCACGCACTCGTTCTCGCGAATGCCTTCGAAGCGCAGCACCTTGCCGGCGAAGAGAAAATTGTCGCCCGGACGCAGCGTCTCGGCGAAATACTCCTCGATCTTGCCGAGCACCGGCCCTCCGCGCCCCGCCATGCCCCGGCCCTGGCGGACATAGCGGATATTGAGTTCCGGCATCTCGACGATGGTGCCGACATTCAGCCGATATTGCTGCGCGACGCGCGGGTTGGAGACGCGCCACAGCCCATCCTTGTTGCGGCGGATGCGGGCATAACGCTCGTAGTTCCTCAGGGCGTAACCGCCGGTGGCAACGAAGTCGATGACGCGGTCGAAGGTCTCGCGCTCCAGCGCCGCATAGGGGGCTGCACTTCGCACCTCCTCGAACAGAAAGTCGGCGTCGAACGGCCCGCCGCAAGCGACACCCAACACATGCTGCGACAGGACGTCGAGCGCGCCCTTGATCAGCGGCGGGGTGTCCTGCGCGCCGAGATAATTGGCGTCGAGCGCGGCGCGGCATTCCAGCACTTCGAAGCGGTTGGCCGGGATCAGGATCGCCTTCGACGGTTCGTCCATGCGGTGGTTGGCGCGGCCGATGCGCTGCGCCAGACGGCTCGCCCCCTTCGGCGCACCGACATGCACGACCAGATCGACATCGCCCCAGTCGATGCCGAGATCGAGCGTCGAGGTGGCGACGATGGCGCGCAGCGCATTGTCGGCCATTGCCTTCTCGACACGGCGGCGCTGGCCGACATCGAGCGAGCCGTGATGCAGGGCGATGGGGAGCGAGTCCTCGTTCGCCCGCCAAAGCTCCTGAAACAAAAGCTCGGCCTGGCTGCGTGTGTTGACGAAGAGAAGCGTCGTGCGGTGCTGTTTGATCGCCTCGTAGATCTCTGGAATGGCGTAGCGGGCCGAATGGCCGGACCATGGCACGCGCTCGCGCGAGTCGAGGATGGAAATGTCCGGCTTGGCGCCACCGGCGACGGTGATCAGCCCCGCCATGGTGCCTGGTGGGTTCTGGGCAACCAGCCAGCGCCGCAACTCGTCCGGCTCGGCGACCGTTGCCGACAGGCCTATGGTCTGCAGTCCGGGGACATAGCTGCGAAGCCGCGCCAGGCCAAGCGCCAGCAGATGGCCGCGCTTGGAGGTGACCAGCGAATGCAATTCGTCGAGCACGACATAGCGCAAATCCTCGAAGAAGCGCCGGGCATCGCCTGCCGCGATCAGAAGCGCGAGTTGCTCGGGCGTGGTGAGCAGGATGTCGGGCGGCGCCAGTTTCTGCCGCTGGCGCTTGTGCGAAGGCGTGTCGCCGGTGCGCGTCTCGATGGCGACCGGCAGTCCGATCTCCTCGACCGGCTTGCCGAGGTTGCGCTCTATGTCGACGGCTAAAGCCTTGAGCGGCGAGATGTAGAGCGTATGGATGCCGCGATGCGCCTGGCCGGGTTTTCGCTTCGGACGGTCGGCCAGCTCGGTCAGCGACGGCAGGAAGCCGGCCAATGTCTTGCCGGCGCCGGTCGGCGCGATCAGCAGCACCGATTGGCCGCTTTGCGCCTTTGCCAAAAGCTCGAGCTGATGGGCGCGCGGCGACCAGCCCTTTTCGCCGAACCATCTGACGAAAGGTTCGGGCAGCAGGACGGCGGCATTCTGCTCGGCGAGGCGCGGCTGCTCGGTCACGCGCAAGAGGTAGCGCGGCGGCAAGCAATCGCCAAGGAAAATCGGAACAAAAGGGGATCATTTTCCCTTCTCCCCTTGTGGGAGAAGGTGGATTGCCGCGAAGCGGCAAGACGGATGAGGGGTGTTCCAGCGGAGTGAGACGCGGGGGCTTGGGACGACGATGAAGCTTGGCGCCAAGCTACCCCTCACCCGGATTGCCATCCGATTTGCGAAGGGCAAATCGGGGCAATCCGACCTCTCCCACAAGGGGAGAGGTAAAGGGCTCTACGGCCGCCTGAACCCCGTCGGGCCGCCATAGAGATAGCCGATGCGCTCGACCGCCTCCTTCAGGCCTTCGCGCGAGACCAGCATGGTGTGGCCGTTGGCGTGGATCATGTCTTTTGCGTCGGTCATAACAGCCACATGGCCTTTCCAGAAGACGAGGTCGCCGCGCCGAAGTCCTGAATAGTCCGGGCCCGGCTCGAACGGCGTGCCGACCGATGCCGCCTGCATGTCGGAGTCGCGCAGCACTTGCCTGCCGGCCATGCGCATTGCCAACTGCACGAGGCCGGAGCAGTCGATGCCGAAGCCGGAGGCGCCGCCCCAGAGATAGGGCGTGCCGAGGAAGTTTTCGGCGACGGTGACGTAGTCCTCGGCCAGTTCGGCGATCGGCCGCAGATGGCCGGCGATGATCGCTTGGCCTGACGGCAGCAGCGCATAGTGTGTGCCGCGCGTTTCGGCCGAATCGGTCACCGTAACGGTCGACCCCATCGACAGCTGTCCGCTGATCGGAAAGCGCAGATCCGGTCCCGGATAGAGGAAGGTGCGCGGCACGGAGACGATGTGGGTCGGCGCATGGTCGCGCGCGCCAAGGAGATTGTCGGCCACATAGCCGACATAGCCGTCGCGTTCGGCCTGCACCCAAGCCCAGCCTTCGGCATCCTCGAACACCAGCACGTCGTCGCCGAACAGCGCCTGCGTGTTCACACCCGCATCTGGGCGCGGCGCCTTGCGCAGGTCGGCGACCGAGGCCATGATCCGCGCCGGGCGGCCGGTGACGAAGCGATCGGCGGCGACCTCGCCCTTCAGCCTCGCATCGGCAAGGTCGGAGCGGAAGGCATGAAGGCGGGCATCCATGGCGGTCAAATCGATAAATCCAGTCGTCAGCAATGAGGTCAGATGGGCAGTTCGTGCGCCCTGGCGACGATACCATCGCCGAAGCGCTCGACAAAGAGCGCACCTTCCACCGTGCGCCGGATCAGCACGTTGCGCTTGTCGAGTTCATCGCGATGGCGCGAGACCAGCTTCAGCGCTCCCATGGTATCAAGGGCGCGGGTGATGACCGGCTTGGTGACGTTGAGCTTGGCGGCCAGCCCGCGCACAGTGTGGGGCGGCGGATCGAGGTAGATGGTGAACAGGATCGCCGTCTGGCGCATGGTGAGATCGGGCTCACCGTCGCGCACCTGGGCCAGCATCACCTGCTGCCACAGTCGCAAGGCCTGGCTCGGGCGCATCGAGATCGACATCGCCCAAGCATGCCGGCAAATTGTTTCGGTTCCGTTTCAGTGACGGGTTTTCCGCCGACTTGGTCTTCTGGCCTAGGCAAATCGCTGCGTAATTATCCGCTCCAGCGCACGAATGCCTTGCGCTTCGCCGCCGGTCAGGCCGTAGGGCCGGTCGGCCGGGTTCCAGGCGAAGATGTCGAAATGCGCCCAGCTGTGAGTCTTCTCGACGAAGCGTTTGAGGAAAAGCGCTGCGGTGATCGATCCGGCAAAGCCGTCCGTCGTCACATTGTTGATGTCGGCGATCTTCGAGGAAAGCTTCGCATCGTAGGGACGCCACAAAGGCATGCGCCACAGTGGATCCTCGACCGCGACCGACGCCGCGGCCAGATCGGCGGCAAGCGTCTCGTCGGCGGTGTAGAAAGGCGGCAAATCGGGCCCCAGCGCGACTCGGGCGGCACCGGTCAGCGTCGCCATGTCGATCAGCAAAGCGGGCTGTTCCTCATCGGCCAGCGCCAGCGCGTCGGCCAGGATCAGCCTGCCTTCGGCGTCCGTGTTGCCGATCTCGACCGTGATGCCCTTGCGGCTGCGCAGCACGTCGCCGGGCCGGAAGGCATTGCCGGCGATCGAATTCTCGACGGCGGGGATCAGCACGCGCAGCCGGACATTGAGTTTCGCCGCCATGATCATGGAGGCAAGGCCCAGCACATTGGCGGCGCCGCCCATGTCCTTCTTCATCAGAAGCATGCCCGACGACGGCTTGATGTCGAGGCCGCCGGTATCGAAGCAGACGCCCTTGCCGACCAGCGTCACCTTCGGCGCGTCGCCCGGTCCCCAAGTCATGTCGATCAGCCGCGGCGCGCCGGTGGAGGCCCGGCCCACGGCGTGGATCATCGGGAAATTGCGCATCAGGAGATCGTCGCCATGGATCACGGCGATATCGGCGCCATGGCCGACCGCCAGCTTTCGGGCGGCTTCTTCCAGCTCGACCGGACCGAGGTCGCTGGTCGGCGTGTTGACGAGGTCGCGCGCCAGGAACACGCTGTCGGCGACACGGCGGACATACGCGGCGTCGGCGCCTTCGGGAAGCGCAAAGCGCAGAGCCTTGCCGGGCTTCTTGCCGTAGCGTGTAAAGACATAGCCGCCCAGGACAAGCGCGAGCGCCGCGAGTTCGGGCTGCGCCGGGCCCGACGCGAAATGCCAGTCGCCTTCCGGCAACGCCCTTGCGAGCGCGCCGAGGGCAAGGGTGCTGTCGCCGTCGCCGATACCGAACAGCGCGCCGGCAAGGCCGCCACCCTCACCCGGCAGGACCAGCGTGCGTCCTGCCTCGCCGGAAAAACCGTTGGCCCTCGCCCAGGCGACGGCGGAGGGCGGCGGCGCCGCCGCTTCAAAGGCGTCCTTCGCCACCAGATAGACAGGCAAGGCGGCTTCCGGCTTCTGCTCGACGAGCTCGACAGGCATGCGATGATCTCCGGCCGAACAGTTCGAGTCGGCGCTTCTTAACGGTCCGTTAGGGTTAACAGAATATTTCTGCCGGAGGGAAGACGGCCAGCCAATGGCCGCACAGGAATGGAGACCGGGCGCCGATGCCGACCGAAGCGTTGAACCTTACAGCCAAGCGTCTGATCACCACGGCTTTCATGGCGGCGCTGGCGGCCAGCGTGGCCGGTTGCGGCAGCACCAGCAAGTTCACCACGGGTTCCATCTCCCGCTCCGACAGCAGGCCGCTGGAAACGATGTCGTCCGGCGAATTGCGTACCGCCACGTCCAGGCTCGGCCAATCCTACGCCCGCAGTCCGAACGACAGGCGCATCGCGATGAACTTCGCCGCGGCGCTGCAGATGGACGGCGACGCCGACCAGTCGCTGGCGGTGATGCGCAAGCTGGCGATCGCCTATCCCAAGGATCGCGAAGTGCTTGCGGCCTATGGCAAGGCGCTTGCCGCCAACGGCCAGTTCGAGCCAGCCCTCGATGCCGTGCGGCGCGCGCAGACGCCCGAATATCCGGACTGGAAGCTGGTTTCGGCGGAAGCCGCCATTCTCGACCAGATGGGACAGAAGGACGAAGCGCGGCAGGACTATCGCAAGGCGCTGGAACTGAAGCCGAACGAGCCCTCGGTGCTGTCCAATCTCGGCATGTCCTACGTGCTCGAGGGCGACCTGCGCACGGCCGAAACCTATATGCGCTCGGCCGCGCAGCAGCCCGGCGCCGACAGCAGGGTGCGGCAGAACCTGGCGCTGGTCGTCGGACTGCAGGGCCGCTTCGACGAGGCCGAGAAGATCGCCTCTCAGGAGCTGTCGCCCGAGCAGGCGCAGGCCAACGTCGCCTATCTGCGCCAGATGCTTGCCCAGCAGAATGCCTGGAGCCAGCTCAAGGATCAGGACAAGGGCAAGGCGAAGGTCGCCACGAACTGACCCGACGCTGCCAAGCGCCGACCGCTTCGACAATGAAAAAAGCCGCGCGGGGATCCGCGCGGCTTTTTTCATTGATGCGAATGGCCCGGCTACTGGCTGGAGGAGCTGTGCTGGTCGCCGAAGATGCCGCGCTGGCTGACCTGGATGCCGGCCGGACCCAGGATGATGGCGAAAAGAACCGGCAGGAAGAACAGGATCATCGGCACGGTGAGCTTTGGCGGAAGTGCGGCGGCCTTCTTCTCAGCGGCGTTCATGCGCATGTCGCGGCTTTCCAAGGCGAGCACGCGCAGCGCGTGCCCCACCGGCGTGCCGTAGCGTTCGGCCTGGACCAGGGCCTGCGACACCGACTTCACCGATTCCAGGCCGGTGCGGCTTGCCAGGTTCTCATAGGCGATCTTGCGATCCTGCAGATAGGACAGCTCGGCATTGGTGAGCACGAATTCCTCGGCAAGCGCCACCGACTGCGCACCGATTTCGTCGGCAACCCTGCGCATGGCCGCTTCCACCGACATGCCGGATTCCACGCAGATCAGCATCAGGTCGAGCGCGTCCGGCCACGCCAGCTGGATCGACTGCTTACGCTTGGTCGCGCGGTTGTTGACGTAGAGGATCGGCGCGTAGAAGCCGCCATAGGCGACAACGACACAGACGAACAGCTTGATGGAGGCCGGCTGCTGCGGCAGGCCGCCCAACACGAACAGATAGACGGCCGCCAAGGCAAAGCCGACGAATGGCAGGACGAGGCGGAAGAACAGGAAGCGCGTCAGCGGGTTCTGGCCGCGAAAGCCGGCGACCTTGAGCTTCTGGACGGTGTTTTCGTCGGCAAGAGCGCGCCTGAGATCCAGGCGGTCGACGATGTTGCGCATGCCGATGGACTGCTCCTCGCGCAGGCCCTTGCGACGGCGGTCGGCCTCGTTGGCCAGCCGCGCACGCTGCTCGGCGCGCAATTTGTCGCGCTCGAGCGCCACGCTCTTCATGCGCGACTTGAGCGACGTGGCGCCGAACGCCGGCATGAGTGTGAAGACGGTCGCAAAAACGGCAATGCCGACCAGCATCGCGATCAGGAAAGAAGGGTCGGTGAGTGTTTTGACAACCTGCTCTGTCACTGGATCCGCGCCCCTACACTTCGAAGTTCATCATCTTGCGCATCACCAGGATGCCGATCGACATCCACACACCCGAGCAGCCGAGGATCAGGTTGCCGACATTGGTGGTGAACAGCGGCATGATGTAGTTCGGGCTCGACAGATAGACGAGGAAGGCGACGACGAAGGGCAAGGCGCCGATGATGACGGCGGATGCCTTGGCTTCCATAGAAAGCGCCTGGACCTTGGCTTTCATCTTCTTGCGGTCGCGAAGGACGCGTGAAAGGTTGCCCAGCGCCTCGGACAGATTGCCGCCGGCCTGCGACTGAATCTGGATGACGATGCCGAAGAAGCCGGCTTCGCTGCACGGCATCGTCTCGGACATGCGCATGGCAGCGTCGGGCACCGACATGCCCATCTGCTGGGAATCGACGATGCGGCGGAATTCGGACCGGACCGGTTCGGGCGATTCGTTGGCGATCAGGCGGATCGCATCGTTGAGCGGCAGGCCGGACTTGACCGCGCGCACGATGATGTCGAGCGCGTTCGGAAATTCTTCCAGGAAGGCCTTGACGCGACGTGTGCGGCGAAACGACACGAACCAGCGCGGCAGGCCGAGGCCGCCCACCAGCAGGGCACCGGGCAAAGCCCATAGAGGCGCGCCGAGGAAAAAGAGAACGGCCGTCAGGATGATCCCGCAGACAGCGGAATAGATATAGAAACGCTCGATCGGAACCTGCATGCCGGCTTGGCGGATCTGAACCTTCAGCGGCGGTTTCTTGACGTTGCGATCGTTGGTCTTCTGTTTCTCGTCGAGCTGCTTCAGCGAGTCCTGGACGTTTTTTCGCCGCTTGACCGCTTCCGCTGCACGGTCGCGCGTCGCTTTCACCACCGACCGGTCGGTTTCGGCTGTCTTGACGGTCTGAAGCCGCTTGCCGGCCTGCTTCTCGTTGTCGATGCGCGTGAACAGAAAAGCATAAGCCACCGCGCCGGCGCTGAAGCCGGCAAGCGCGATGAAAGCCAGTACGGTGGTGTCAATTCCGAACATCGACCGGGGCCCCTACACCTCCAGATGCGTTAGAGCGGGATGCGTTAAATAGATGTCGGCATCCCGCTCTATCTGTTTGTTTTAGCCGCATTTCTGCGACGCCAATTGATTCCACTTGGCTGCAAAATGCTCTAGTCAGCGCGTTTCTCCATCGCCTCGAGCGCGGTGGCGAGGCGCTGCTCCTCGCCATAATAGCGGGCGCGGTCCCAGAAATGCGGGCGGCCGATACCCGTCGACACATGTTCGCCGACCAGCCGGCCGCTCGAGTCCTCACCCTTGATGTTGTAGAGGACAAGATCCTGGGTGATGATGACATCGCCTTCCATGCCGACCACTTCGGTGACGTGGGTGATGCGGCGCGAGCCGTCGCGCAGACGAGCCGCCTGGATGATCACGTCGATCGAGCCGACGACGATCTCACGCACCGTGCGCTGCGGCAGCGAGTAGCCGCCCATGGCGATCATCGATTCGATACGGTTGAGGCATTCGCGCGGGCTGTTCGAGTGGATCGTTCCCATCGAGCCGTCGTGGCCGGTGTTCATCGCCTGCAAAAGGTCGAACACTTCCGGTCCGCGCACTTCGCCGACGATGATCCGCTCGGGCCGCATGCGCAGGCAGTTCTTGACCAGGTCGCGCATGGTCACCTCGCCCTCGCCCTCCAGATTGGGCGGCCGGGTTTCGAGACGGACCACATGCGGCTGCTGCAGCTGCAGTTCCGCCGAATCCTCGCAGGTGATGACGCGCTCCTCGCGGTCGATATAGTTGGTCAGGCAGTTGAGCAGCGTCGTCTTGCCGGAGCCCGTGCCGCCCGAGATGACGACGTTGCAGCGGACGCGGCCGATGATCTTGAGGATTTCCGCGCCCTGCGGCGAGATGGCGCCGAACTTGACCAGCTGGTCCAGCGTCAGCTTGTCCTTCTTGAATTTGCGGATGGTGAGCGCGGTGCCGTCGATCGACAGCGGCGGCGCAATGACGTTGACGCGCGAGCCGTCTGGCAGGCGCGCATCGCAGATCGGGCTCGATTCGTCGACGCGGCGGCCGACCTGGCTGACGATGCGCTGGCAGATGTTGAGCAGCTGCTGGTTGTCGCGGAAACGGACGCCGGTCTGCTCGACCCTGCCGTTGACTTCGATGTAGACGTTCTTGGAGCCGTTGACCATGATGTCGGCGATATCGTCGCGGGCAAGCAGCGGCTCCAGCGGTCCATAGCCCAGAACGTCGTTGCAGATGTCCTCGAGCAGCTCTTCCTGCTCGGAGATCGACATTGCGAAGTTCTTGATCGCGATGATGTCGTTGACGATGTCGCGGATTTCCTCGCGTGCGCTCTCGGGATCGAGCTTGGCGAGCTGCGACAGGTCGATCGTGTCGATGAGCGCGGAAAAGACCTGGCTCTTGGTGTCGTAATAGGTTTCCGAGCGCTCGCGCTGGACCTTTCTTGGCGGCTCCGGCGCCATAGGCGGCGGCTCGACAGGACGGCGCGCGGGCGGAGCGGCGGGCGCGCTGGAGGTCGGCGCAGCCGGCCGCTCGGCCGTCATCGTCCCCGTCGAAGCGGGCGCGGCGGGAGCTGCCGGCGGACGGAATTCGGGCGTTGCCCGGCTGCCGTCGTCTTTGCCTCTTTTACCAAACATGATCGACTACCCGATGCCGCTCAATCAGCGTCACTTCTTGTTGCGCGAGAGCTTGCCGAGGATCGAGCCCAGGCCTGCCTTCTTCTTTGCCTTGATTTCGCTGCGTCCGGTCAGCACATGCGCTATTTCATTGATGGTGGTGACGACCGGGCTCTTTGCGTCCATCTCGCTCAGCATACGGCCGTTGTTGGCGGCATTGCCGAACAGCAGCGGTTCGAAGTTGATCACGGCCATCGGCGTGATGCCGAGCGGTTCGGCGAAATCGGACGCCGCGATCTCAGGCCGTTTCGGTACCCCCGCCTGGTTGATGATCAGCTTCGGCGGCGGATCGTTCGGACGCAGCCGCTTCAGCATGTCAATCATGTTCTTGGTGTTGCGAAGATTTGCGAGCTCGGGCGTGGCCGTGATGACGATCTCGTCCGCCTTGATCAGCGTGTTCTTCGTCCACCCGCTCCAGACGTGAGGGACATCGAGGACCAGCAGAGGCGCGCTGCGCTGCGCTGTCTCTATGATCTGCGAGAAGGCCTCGGAGTCGAAATCGTATACGCGCTCGAGCGTGGAGGGAGCCGCGAGCAGCGACAGATGCTCGGCGCATTGCGCAAGCAGACGGTCGAGATAGACCTCGTCGACCCGCTCGGGCGAGAACACCGCCTCGGCGATGCCTTGCGCCGGATCCTGATCGAAATTGATGTTGGCGGTCCCGAACGCGAGATCGAGATCGGCAATGACGACTTCGGACTTGAACAGCGAAGACATAGCCCAGGCGACATTGTGAGCGATGGTCGACGAGCCGACGCCGCCCTTGGCGCCGATGAAGGCGATCGACCGGCCAATCGGTTCCGCTTCCGGATCGACGAAGATCGACGACACGACGCTGACGATGTCGGTCATCGAGACCGGCGCGATGACATATTCGGAAATGCCCGACCGGATCAGCTCCCGGTAGAGCCCGACATCATTGTAGTGGCCGATGACCACCACCTTGGAGGACGGATCGCAATATTCCGCGAGTTGGCCGAGTTGTTCGAGCAACTGCTG
Organism: Mesorhizobium sp. B2-4-3; assembly: GCF_006442815.1. Classification (GTDB taxonomy): domain Bacteria; phylum Pseudomonadota; class Alphaproteobacteria; order Rhizobiales; family Rhizobiaceae; genus Mesorhizobium. The sequence continues at coordinate 169,348 of NZ_VFVL01000005.1, read as the reverse complement.
CGGTTCGCTACGCGATTCCAGCAGGATCAGGTTCGGTGTCGGCGCGGACTGGTAGAACTCGATCGCGGTCGGGATACCGCCCATATGGACCTTGAGATGGGCCTTGGCCATCCGGCGATCCTCGCCGGCGCGCTCGACGGGATTGGCGACCCCCTCGGTCTCGCAGAAGGCCTGGATCGAAATGCGCGGCACGGGACGCAGCGCCTGCATGGCGGCGATGTCCTGCTGCGAAAGGTCGCCGGTTTCCGCGGGCGTGTCGTAGGCAAGATTGCTCATCGTCATGCTCTTTCCGTGACTGCTCTCTTCGTCGTCCGGCGCGGCTCAGTAAGTCACTTCCGAATTGCCGAGGAACTCGTCCGAGATGCCCCTGCTCCGATAGGTGTCGATCACCGCGCCGCGATTTTCGGCATCGATGTCGGACTGCTTGCGCGGCCCAATCAGATCGTTGGGATTGGCCACCTGGGCCGCGAGATTGTTCTGATAAGAGCAGCCGAAGTCGGCGTAGTGCTTGTTCTCCGACGTCTCCGTCAGGTCATCAGGCCAACGGCCGCATTTGTCGGTCTGTGCCCGCACCGCGACGAAGGCGACACGCACCGGCGCGGACGCCTCCGGCACATCCGACTGATAGGACGTCATGACGATACGATTGCGCTTGACGCCCGCCGCCATGGCGACCCGTGCGAAGTCGCGTCCCGCGACCAGTGCCGCCACCTCGTTGGCCGAGCCTCGCGGGATTGCGATGGTCAGCGACGGGGCGGCGCTCTTGTCGTAGCCGTCGAGAAAACCGAGCAGCGTATCGCGCTGCGCGCCGGTCATGCCTCGATCGCCGGCGCCGACCGGCAGGTCGATCTTCTGGTTCTTCTCGGCAATGACGATCGGATGGGTCGTGCGGTAATCGTCCGGTATCGACCCGACGGTTACGCTGTCGCGGTTGGCGCAGCCTGCTAGCGACGCCGCAAGCATGACCGCCAGCGCCGGGACCACCTGCCGACGGATCCTTGCGATGCCGGATGCTGTCCGGACCGTCATGACCTTCGATGCTGACTTGGACATATCCGCATTCCCACTCATTTGTAGATGAAGCCGACGACGCCGTGGTAGCGACCCGGCGGTCGGTCGGTCTGCATGGTGCCGTAGACGCGGTTGACGCGGCCGAGGAACATGCCGGCGCCGTCGCTCGCCGCATTGAAGTTGTCATCCGGCTTGGCCAGGTCGTTGCGCGCCACCGGCCGTGTCAGATAGGGCGTGATGATGATGACGAGCTCGCTTTCGTTGCGCACGAAATCGCGGCTGCGGAACAGCGTGCCGAGCACGGGGATTTTTGTCAGCCCGGGCAAGCCGTCGACGGCCTGCCGGACATCGTCGCGGACGAGGCCGGCGATCATCATCGAGCCGCCGGATGGCAATTCCACCGTGGTGTCCGCCAAGCGTTTGCGCAGCGATATGATGTTCGTGTCGCCCAGCGCGAACGAACCTTCGGTAGTGGGCTCTGAAACCGCGGTCCTTACCTTGAGGCTGATGCGACCGGCAGACAGCACCACCGGCTGGAACTCCAGCCCGATGCCGTATTCGACCTTGTCTGCCGTCCATGTCCTTTCGCCAGTCTGATTGTCTGTCGATTTGTTGTTGGAGACGGTACTCACCATGTTGTACTCGCCACCGACCTTGAACGTCGCCTTCTCGCCCGAAACGGCGGTCAGTGTCGGCTCCGCCAGCGTCTTCATGACGCCGGATTGTTCCATGGCGGTGATGGTGCCTTGCAGAGACGAACTTTTGAAGTCGAAGCCTGAGCTGGACAATGGCTTGCCGAGGCCGGGATAGGTGTCGACGGCGGAGCCAAAGGTTATGCCGTTGGAGCCCCCGTTCCCCACCATATTGACGCCGAGCTGCTTCATCACCGAGCGGCTGACTTCGGCGACGGTCACCTTCAGCGTCACCTGATCGTCGCCGATGATCTGCAAGAGGTTGACGATCTTGGAGGTCCGGCGCTCCTGGTCGGGGTTGTTGATGTCGACGCCGCCATTGACCGAGCCGCCGGCGGCGGTCTGCGAATATTGACCCGTCGTCGCTTCACCGCCGGACACGAAGATGGTCGCCAGGTCGACCGCGCGCTTGGAATCGAGCGGCGTGTCGACCATGCCAGTCAGGACGACGTTGTCATTCAGCAACTCGACCTTGATCTGCGAGGAGGGAATGAAGCGCTTCAGATAATCTTCCAGCCCGGCGACGTCGCGCTCGACGGCCAGATCCAGGCTGACGATCTGCTCGCCATTGGGGCCGAAGACAAAGATGTTGGTTTCGCCGACCGCCTTGCCGAACAGGTAGATGCGCCGCGCCGTGCGGGTCACGGCATCGGCAACCGCCGGATTAGCGACCAGGATGTCGTAGGCGTCGCTCGGCAGGTCGATAACCACAGACTTGTTAAGGCCGAGCTTGACGCGCTGCGTGGCGACGGAAGCCGACACGCCGGCACTCGCGGCCTTGGCTTCGACTAGTCCCGGGGCGCTGGTGCCGACCAGGAAAGAACCGATCGCCGCGGCGGCCAGGACAGGCAGCAGTTTACCGTTTGGCCTCATTTCCTTGCTCCCACCTCGGAAACCTCGCCGGACTTGATCAGCCGCACCGTTCCGCGCCGGCCATTGCCGTTGACCAGATAGTCGGCTTCGTCCGTATTCTTTTCATGGATGTCGGTGATCGGCCGCAGCGCCAGCGTCAGGCGGTCCGCCATCTGCTGCGCCACGGTGATGATCTCGGCCTGCTGTGGCGTCAGCTCCAGCGTCGCGGTCTGGCCGACCCTGGTCTTCTTGCCTTCCTCATCTTCCTGGATGGTCTGGTCGATGGCCAGCACGCGGATGTTCTTGAGGATCGTCTCGGTGTTGAAGCCGCTGCCGCCATTGCCGGTGTCGGCGCGGCGGGTCATGATGACGTCGACGAAGTCGTTGGGCAGGATGAAGCCGCCGGCGGACGTGTCGGCCGATATCGCGGTCGCGACGGCGCGCGTGCCGGAAGGCAGGATCGACGACATGAAGCTCTGCCCCTCGCCGACCAGCTTGGAGCGCCGCAACGGCTCGCCGGTATACATGGCTACGCGGGCGACCGAGCCCTTGAGCTTTTCGACCGCGTCAGGCTCGGCGGCGCGCGTGATGAAGTTGGCGTTGACGCCATCGGCGGGCCATTCTTCCCAGCTTATGTTGTTGGCGAGCTGGCTGCCCATCGATACGTCGCCGGAAAGCACCAGCACATCCTGCAATGCGATCGCCGGCTGCTTGGGCCCATCGACGACGACCTGAGGCGGCGGCGCGACGACCATGTTCTTCGCCACATAGCCCGCGCCACCCGCCGCGACCGCAGCCACGCCCAGAATAATCAATCGGGATGCTGGCATTCGTCCGAAACCCTTCGCCTGATGGCAAACCACCTCGCCAGGCCGGACTTTGCAGCTGCAATCGTCAAAACAAGGTTAATGTAATGCTTACGATCGTGATTAATTTAAGGTTTACTCAAATTGGATGGAACGGCCCCGCCGTTAACAAAAAAGGCGGCTAGGCCGCCTCGGGATCGCCGACATCGATATCGCAGGCCTATGTCGTGAGCTGCTCCAGCGCCCAGACCATCAGTGGCGAATCCGGGAAAGTGATCAGTCCACCCGCGCCCAGCGCGATGCCATATGGGACGCCAACGCTCTCGTCCGCGAAATGGCGCAGAAATCGGTTGTGGCCGGTGTACATGGGGAGCGGCGATTTCCGGTAAGCGAGGATTGCGACGGTCAGCAGGCCTCCGATGAAAGCCGACGTCACCAGATAGCCGATCAGGTTGATGTTGAGGCCCATCCAGACCGCCGTCGCGGCCAGAAGCTTGGCGTCGCCGCCGCCCATCCCGCCGAGGGCAAAAAGACCGAATGTCACTGCCAGCACCAGGGCGCCTGCCGCGAAGTGCCAGCCATAGGTCGCCCAATCCATGCCGGTGAGCGGAGCGATCAGCGCAAAGGTCGCCACCAGAAGCACGGGCACGCGATTGGCGATCGTCATCGACAGCGTGTCCGAGATCGCCGCAAAAAGCATGCAGAAAGGAAAGACGACGAAGATGACAGCTTCGATCATGGACGCGATGCCTGCGATGAAATCTGCCGTCAGCCTAGGCATATCGGATTAACGATTGATGAGAGCGGCCGCTCGAATCGCGCATGCCCGCAGAGAGCCGTTCCAACGACGAAGGGCCGCCATGGCGGCCCTTCGTTTGGTCAACGGCGTGCTATCGGCTGCCTGTTACTAGTTGAGGCCGTTAAGCGTGCCAGCGATGCCGGAGAACTTGGCGTTCAGCGCGCCGCCGAGCTGGGAAGCGCCCATCATGATAGCGAGCGCGATGAGAGCCGCAATCAGACCATATTCGATGGCGGTCGCGCCGGATTCGTCCTTCACGAAGCGTGCAATGAGATTAGACATTCGAGAGCTCCTACTCCACGTGTTACAGCACTTCCGTCAACTTTTCTCTTGCGGTTGATCGGATGCTGCAAATCTAGGGAGAAGCCGTTTCGATCGGCTTAATAAACAGCCTTACCGATTCCTTTCCGGTGGCGAACGCGCTGCGTGGTTAACCGTGGCCTAAACATCGCCAGCCAGCCCTCGCCCCCGGGGAACCGGTGGAAACCGGCGCTTGTGCAATATTCCTAAAACAGCAAGCGCCATCGACGCATGCCGCACCATGCAAGCCGATCCTTGATCATGCCGGGCCCGGCTTAACCGTTGCTTCACCAATCTCGTTCATGTTCCGTTGAAGAATCTGCCCGCCGGGAGCGCTTCAATGACTTTGTCGAGATCGCTGTTTCCAGTCGCCGCGCTGCTGGCAACTGCCGCCTTGGTCATGCCGGCCAGGGCCGGCGCCGGCATAGAAGTCACCATGAACCAGGCAAAGATCGTCAAATTGTCACGCGCGGCCGACACGGTCGTCATCGGCAATCCGGCCATCGCCGACGCCTCCGTGCAGGACGCCTCGACCATCGTTCTCACCGGCAAGGGCTTCGGTGTCACCAATATGGTGGTGCTCGATTCGGACGGCAGCCCGATCATCGATGAACAGGTGACCGTGGTGCGACAAGCCGCCTCCTCGGTGCGCATCTACAGACGCGCCGAAGTCCAGACCATGTCCTGCACACCCTATTGCGAGAGCGCGTTCAAGAGCGAGGCCGAGAAGGCTTCCGAAGCCGAAATGAGCGCCGGGCACTAAGCCCTGCGAGCGCGAACCCACGGGCATTAAAGACAGCTTAAGGCTTGCCCGACGAATTTAACGATCATCCAAACCGGACCTCAACGGGTTTTCGCTAACCTTGCCGCCGGTACCGCAAAGGGATCGGCAGGAACGCAAAATGAGCAAGGATGCCACATCCGGCAATGGCATGGACAGCAAGGCGCACGCCAGATCGCGCCTCGGCTTCTTCAGCGACAGGCGCGGCAGCACGGCGATGGAATTCGCGCTGCTGGCCATCCCGTTCGCGCTTCTCGTCTTCGCCATCCTCGAGAGCTGCATTTCGTTCGCCGGCCAGGAGGTGATGGCCAACATTACCGACGATGTCGCCCGCCAGTTGCGAACCGGACAGTTGCAGAAGACGAACGTCACCGAAGCCTCCGTCAAGCAGCTGATCTGCAGTCGCCTGGAAATCATCGTGGCCAAGGACTGCCCGGGATTGTTCGTTGATCTGCGCGAATATTCGAGCTTCGCGGACGCCGCAACGGCGGGCTTCAGAATAGACGGCAACAACATCGTGCCGACGCAAGGCGGAGGTGACAAGACCTTCACAGTTTCGCCCGGGCTGGCCGAATCGATCAACATGCTGCGGGTGTTCTACAAATGGCCGGTGATGACGGATCTGCTGGCCAAACAGATGCAGAATTTCACTGACGGCACCACGCTGCATTTCGCGTCCGTGACCTGGCAGAACGAACCATTCGACGACAATTGAGGCCAGTGGACGGCTGAGACTGCGGCAGCTTGGAGGACAGGATGTACCGTGCGGGGGCACATTGGGGGATTTCGGCCATCGTGGCGCGAGCAAGGCGGTTTGGCCGCGATCGGCGCGGGGTCGCGGCGATCGAGTTTGCTTTTATCGTGCCCGTGCTGCTCATCATGTATTTCATCACGATGGAAGCCTCGCAGGCTATCGAGACCAGCAAGAAGGTCAGCCGCATCGGCAGCATGGTGGCCGATCTCGTAACTCAACAGCAGACGGTCGTGAAGGCCAACCTCGACGCTATAATGAAGATCGGCGGCACGACGCTTCTGCCCTATAACCGCTCGGCTCCCTCGATCATCATCACCGCAATACAGATGTCGGACGACGCGGCGCCGACAGTGACGGTAGTGTGGTCGCGCAAGCTGGTGGGCAACACCTATAGCGCCGATGCCGCGCCCGGCGACATCACGACCGTCCCCTCGACGCTGATGATCCGCAACACTTTCCTGATCCGGGTGGAAAGCGACCTTGGCTATACGCCCGTCATCATGTGGGACAAGGACAACAAGGATCAGAAGGCGCTTGGATTGTTGTCCACCTTCAGCAACATCAAGATGAGCGAGACTTACTATCTGAGGCCTCGCCGGAGCCCGAAGATTCCTTGCAACGACTGCTGACGGGCTATTCCTTGACGCCTGTCAGTCGCACGATGGCCAGAGCCATCGCGTAGTCCTTCGGCAGGGCCGGTGTAAAACCGCCGGAATGCGCCCGCTCCAGCAGGTCGTAGACATCGGGCGTCTGTGACTTGAGATTGGTCAGGAAGACCGTCAGCCGGCGCTTTGCCTCAGGGTCGAGATCGCTCCGGACTGCGTGCGGGCCGTAGCGCAAGAGGCCCGAGGTCCACGACACGCGAAGCGACGCCTCGGGGATGCCGGCCGCCGCCAGCCGCGCGACCGTGCCGTCGGAATGGCCGGGCTGGCCGTCGGCGCCGGCCGGCTCCCAGCCGAACAGGGCGTCCGCTTCGCCGCCGGCCAGCATCGTCTCGGCCGCGGTGGCCGAAGCGGCGCGCGCCAGGAAGGGCGAATCCCGCGCGATCCTGACGCCTTCAGCCGACAGAGCCGCCAGCGGCAGCAGCGCGCCGCCGACGTTGTCGTCGGGCGCGATCGCGATCCGGTGCGACGCCATGGCGGCAAGGTCCGGCACTTTGCCGTCGCGCGTCACCAGGACGGAACGGATGCCGACGGCGCCGTCGGCATCGACCGGCGCCACCAAAGATTCGACGCAGCCGCAACGCTCCGAAGCCGTGGCGTAGGCGAGAGCCGAATAGACCGCGTACTGCACGCGTCCGCTCGCCTGTGCCTCGATCAGCGCCGCATAGTCGCGCGCAACGACGAACTCGACCTTCATGCCGAGCGCATTGGCATAGGCGTCGGTCAGGCGCGTGAGCCCGGGGACGGTGTTGCCGCCGCCCGGTTCGGCGACGACGCCGATACGGAACGTGCCGATGTCGTCACGCCAGTCGGCGCGTGCCGGCCAGGCGGCAGCGCCGAACGCCGCGAGAGCAGCCGCGCACATTTTCACGGCCTGCCTTGCCGCGGTTTTGCCGCGCCTTGCCATATCTGTTTCGCTCCCGCCGCACTTGCGCCTCGCCGCAACTATGGCGCCAAGCCGTTGCGGTTTGGTTTCCGATTTGCCAACCCCGCCGGGGAACCTTATGTCTGGCAGCCAGGACTGACAACAAAGATACCCATGGCGCGCGCGTTCCTGTTCGTTCTCGATTCTTTCGGCATCGGCGGCGCGGCTGACGCCGAACGCTATGGCGATGCTGGCGCCGACACGTTCGGACATATTTTTCAGGCCTGCGCCGATGGTCGCGCCGATCGGGAGGGTTTGCGCAACGGGCCGCTGGCCGTGCCCAACATGATGTCGCTCGGTCTTGGCCGGGCGGCACAGACGGCGACGGGGCTCACGTTCGAGGTCGATACGCCGTTGCTTGCCTCGTCCTTCCACGGGGCCGCGCAGGAAGTGTCGAGCGGCAAGGATACGCCCTCCGGCCACTGGGAAATCGCCGGCCTGCCGGTGCGCTTCGACTGGGGCTATTTCCCCGACACCGTGCCTGCCTTTCCGGCCGAACTGACCGAAGCGATCATCCGCGAAGGCAAGGTGCCGGGAATCCTCGGCAATTGCCATGCGCCCGGAACCGAGATCATCGAACGGCTCGGCGAAGAGCATATCCGCACCGGCAAGCCGATCTGCTACACGTCGGTCGATTCCGTGCTGCAGATCGCCGCGCATGAAACGCATTTCGGCCTGGAGCGGCTTTATGAGCTTTGCCTCACGGTGCGTCGGCTGGTCGATCCGCTCAAGATCGGACGCGTGATCGCGCGACCTTTCGTGGGCGAGACGCCCGTCACCTTCCAGCGCACCCACAACCGCCGCGACTATGCGGTGCCGCCGCCGGAGCCGACCCTGCTCGACCGGCTGACCGGGCGCGGCAGCAAGGTCATCGCCATCGGCAAAATCGGCGACATCTTCGCTCATCGCGGCATTTCGGAAGTGCGCAAGGCCGGCGGCAACATGGCGATGTTCGACAAGGCGCTCGGCGCGATGGACGACGCCGGCGACGGCGACCTGGTCTTTGCGAATTTCGTCGATTTCGACACCGAGTTCGGTCACCGCCGCGACGTCGCCGGCTATGCCGGCGCGCTCGAGGCGTTCGACCGACGGCTGCCGGAGGCGCTGTCGCGCGTCGGGCCGGGCGATCTCCTGATCCTCACCGCCGACCATGGCAACGATCCGACCTGGCGCGGCACCGACCATACGCGCGAACGCGTTCCGGTGATCGGCACGGGGCCGGGGCTGACGGGCGGCGACATCGGGCTCAGGCCGACCTTCGCCGATATCGGCGAAACCGTCGCGGACCACCTCGGCCTGGCCGCCGGTCGCCACGGAACATCCTTCCTTGCAACGATAGGCGGCCATGCCTGAGCTGCCCGAAGTCGAAACCGTCCGGCGCGGGCTGCAGCCGGTCTTGGAAGGGGCGCGGCTCGTCAAGGTCGAGGCGCGCAGGCCCGACCTTCGCTTTCCTTTTCCCGAGCGCTTTTCGGAGCGGCTTACCGGCAAGACCGTGACGGCGCTTGGCCGGCGCGCCAAATACCTGACGATGCATATCGAGAACGGCCTGGTTCTGATCTGTCATCTCGGCATGTCGGGATCGTTCCGCGTCGAAGCCGCCGCGGGCAGCGACATCCCCGGCACCTTCCATCACGAGCGCTCGAAAAGCGCCGCGCACGACCATGTCGTGTTCGACGTCGTCTCGCCGAAGCACGAGCGCTCCCGCGTCGTCTTCAACGACCCGCGGCGCTTCGGCTTCATGCTGTTTGCCGAAGGAGCGCCGGACACGCATCCGATGCTGGCCGGGCTCGGCATCGAGCCGACCGGCAACGCGCTCGACGGCCCCCTGCTCGCCTCGCTGCTGAAGGATCGCAGATCGCCGCTCAAGGCAGCACTGCTCGATCAGCGGCTGATCGCCGGACTCGGCAATATATATGTGGCGGAGGCCTTGTGGCGCGCCAGCCTCTCGCCGCTGCGCGAAGCCGGTACCATTGCCGGGTCGGCCAAGAAGGCGAAAGAGCAAAGCGCGCGCCTTGCCGAGGCGATCCGCTCGGTCATCGCCGACGCGATCGCCGCTGGCGGCTCCTCGCTGCGCGACTATGTCCAGGCCGACGGATCGCTCGGTTATTTCCAGCATTCCTTCGCAGTCTACGATCGCGAGGGCGAGCCATGTCCGAAGCCCGGCTGCCGCGGCCACATCGAGCGCATCGTGCAAAGCGGCCGCTCGACCTTCTATTGCCGGACCTGTCAGCGGTGAGCTAGGAACGGTACCGATCATCCCACTGCCGCGGAAGGAAGCGAGCCATGGCCTATGAAACCATTATCGTCGAGACGCGCGGCAAGGTCGGGCTGATCACGCTGAACCGGTCCAAGGCGCTCAATGCGCTGAATTCGCAAGTCCTGGCGGAGGTCGTGGCGGCGGCGAGCGCGTTCAATGCCGATCCTGAGATCGGCGCGATGGTGCTTACCGGCTCGGAAAAGGCGTTTGCCGCCGGCGCCGACATCAAGGAAATGCAGGCGATGTCCTTCGCCGACGCCTACACGCAGGACTTCTTCGTCGGCTGGGAGGAATTCACGCGCACGCGCAAGCCCATCATCGCGGCGGTTGCGGGCTACGCGCTCGGCGGCGGCTGCGAATTGGCCATGATGTGCGACTTCATCATCGCCGGCGACAACGCCAAATTCGGCCAGCCCGAAATCACGCTCGGCGTCATGCCGGGCATGGGCGGATCGCAGCGGCTGACCCGCTTCGTCGGCAAGTCGAAGGCGATGGACATGTGCCTGACCGGGCGGATGATGGACGCGGCCGAAGCCGAGCGCAGCGGGCTGGTATCGCGCGTGGTGCCGGTCGCCGAACTGCTCGACGAGGCGCTAAAGGCGGCGGCCAGGATCGCCGAGTTCTCGCTGCCGTCGGTCATGATGACCAAAGAGGCCGTCAACCGCGCCTACGAGACGACGCTCGCCGAAGGGCTGCGCTTCGAGCGCCGCCTGTTCCATTCGCTGTTCGCGCTCGATGATCAGAAGGAAGGCATGACCGCCTTCGTCGAGAAGCGGAAGCCGAATTTCACCAACCGCTAGGGCATGTTGCCCAATGACTGAAGGCGGGTCATGGCTTGATGCGCTTTCAGTCCCCAAAAAGACCGCCAAGTGGCGTTGACGCGCCGGAAAAGCTGAACTATAAGCCGCACCAACCGAGGCGGCCCTGTGGCTGCCCGTTTGTTTTTTGCGCCCTGCGGCACCCCGCTGGCGCCCACCAGATCGGAAGAGAGGCATCATGGCCAATACGTCTTCGGCCAAAAAGGCAACGCGCAAGATCGCCCGCCGCGCGGCGGTCAACAAGAACCGTCGCTCGCGTGTCCGCACCTATGTGCGCCAGGTCGAAGAGGCGCTGGCCGCCGGCGACAAGGCCGCGGCGGTGGCAGCCTTCAAGGCGGCGGAGCCGGAATTGATGCGCGCCGCCACCAAGGGCGTCGTCCACAAGAACACTGCTTCCCGCAAGGTTTCGCGGCTTGCCCAGCGGGTCAAGACGCTGTCGGCCTGACCGACTTAATCCCTAATCCATCGATGTTGAACCCGGTCGCACAGGCCGGGTTTTTTCGTTTGCCGGCAAGTACTTAAAAAAATTGCTCGCAAGCAACCATTGCGACGCGGTTCCAATGCCAGTAATGTTTTGCCGGCATATTCAACGCCGCTGATACCGGCACGCCCTCCCCGCGGCAACTGCCCAAATTTGCCTGGCAAAAAATCCGTAGTTTTTTCAAAGGCTTACAGCCGGTCATCCACAGCTTGTTCAACTCAAGGTCGAGCGGCGGGGGAGAAGTAGCTGTCAAGAGAATTATTTCAGAATATTTCGTTTCGGGCGGCCTTTTTCATATTCGCCGGAAAAGGGTTTGAATCACAATGGCTTTGTCAAAATGTGCCGTCGCAGCACCCGATTTCAAGCCCCGTCTGGTAACCAGATTCGTTAAAAAACCGTTAGATGTGGCCTTGCCCTATCCACAGCGATTTCGGTAATGTCCATCCATCGAAGGGACGGGCTGTAGCCCCTGACCCAGCCTGAATCGGCCAGCACAAAATGGCGGAATTCATGACGTGGAGCAATTCCGCGTGTGGCTTGGTTTGTCTCTTCGGTGCGGGTAGGGGACTGGCGTAATTGTACATGGCAGTCGATGTCTCGCCGGCGTTTTCGCCGGAGGGTGATGTATTGCCTTGTCGTTGTCGGAGGCCGGCGTGCGGAGCCGGCAGCTGGTCCCTTGCGCGAGTTGCGACGATCGTTGCCGGCGGCGGCAGCGGCATCGCGGCGAAATGAGGTCGCCGGACCAAGGATGCTGGAGGCGCATCCCCGGCGGGAAAAAGGGTACGAGAGGACAAGGAATTTTGATCATGCAAAGCGGCATCGAGAGGGAGCTAGCGGGCGAGCTTCCATTTCCAGCAACTTTTGTCGGAGGGGGCGACGTGGCAGCATCCAGCGACGCGGAACAGAAGTTCGAACGGGTCAAGACCCAGCTGAAGGCGCGTCTTGGGGCCGAGGTCTATTCGAGCTGGTTCGGTCGCATGAAGGTCGCCGAGGCGTCGCGCGGCATCATCCGCATCTCGGTGCCTACAGCCTTCCTGAGGTCCTGGATCAACGGCCATTATCTCGAGCTTATCACGGAGCTGTGGCGGCATGAGGATCCGGACATCCTCAAGATCGAGATCGTCGTGCGCACCGCGACACGGCAGGGGCGCAACCATGTCGAGCCCGAAATCGCGCCGGCGCGCAAGATGACCAAGCAAACGCATACCGCGCTCGCCAACGGGACCGCGAGCGCCGGGCGCATGGAACAACGGGTGCCGGCGCCCCGCCAGGGCGCGTCCGCGGAACCGGAGTTCCGCCACAATGTGCTGGGGTCGCCGCTTGACCCGCGTTACACGTTCGCCTCCTTCATCGAAGGGCCGTCGAACAGGGTGGCCTTCGCTGCGGCCAGGGCGGTGGCGGAATCGCAGTCGAGCGCGGTGCGTTTCAACCCGCTTTTCCTGCATGCGACCGTCGGGCTCGGCAAGACGCACCTCCTGCAGGCGATCGCCGCGGAATCGCTGCGGCACAACCCGAAGTCGCGCGTCGTCTATCTAACGGCGGAATATTTCATGTGGCGCTTCGCCACCGCGATCCGCGACAACAATGCGCTGACGCTGAAGGAGCAGCTGCGCGACATCGATCTCTTGATCATCGACGACATGCAGTTCCTGCAGGGCAAGTCGATCCAGCACGAATTCTGCCACCTCATCAACATGCTGCTCGACAGCGCCAAGCAGGTGGTGGTCGCGGCCGACCGGCCGCCCTCGGAACTGGAATCGCTGGAGCCGCGCGTGCGTTCGCGCCTCAATGGCGGCGTGGCGCTGGAAATGTCGGCGCCGGATTACGCCATGCGGCTCGGCATGCTGAAACTGCGCCGCGCCAGCACCAAGACCGATGACACCTCGCTCGACATCTCGGACGAGATCCTGGAGCATGTCGCGCGCACGGTGACCGGCAGCGGGCGCGAGCTCGAAGGCGCCTTCAACCAGCTTCTGTTCCGCCAGTCCTTCGAGCCGCAGATCACCATCGACCGCATCGACGAGATCCTCGGTCACATCTACCGCTCTGGCGAGCCGAAGCGGGTGCGCATCGAGGACATCCAGCGCATCGTGGCGCGCCACTACAACGTGTCGAAGACGGAGCTTCTGTCCAACCGGCGCACGCGCACCATCGTCAAGCCGAGGCAGGTGGCGATGTATCTGTCGAAAGTGATGACGCCGCGCTCATTGCCGGAGATCGGGCGCCGCTTCGGCGGCCGCGACCACACGACCGTGCTGCATGCCGTGCGCAAGATCGAGGACCTTTCGGGCGGGGACAACACGTTGGCGCAGGAACTCGAACTGCTCAGAAGACTGATCAACGACCAGGCCTGAAGGGGCGCAGAAATAATCGGCGACGCGCTTCGTCGGCTTTATCCCCAGAAAGCCCGCGCTACCGGCCGGAACCGGTAGCGCGGGCTTGCCTTCGCAGGCTTTTTACTGTCAGCTTACACAGATTCTGAAAGCCTTTCAGGGCTTTCGCGGGATGCTGCCTGCCGGTGACCCGTTCATTCATTGAAGCGAGCCTGTTTCGTCATGCGTGTTATCCTGGAACGGTCAAATCTCTTGAAGTCCCTCAACCACGTCCACCGCGTGGTCGAGCGGCGCAACACCATACCGATCCTGTCCAACGTGCTGCTCAGCGCCGAGGGCGCCAGCCTCGAGATGAAGGCCACCGACCTCGACCTTGAGGTGACGGAAGCGACGCCCGCCAAGGTCGAGCGCGGCGGCGCAACGACGGTGCCGGCGCATCTGCTCTACGACATCGTGCGCAAGCTTTCCGACGGCGCCGAGGTGATGCTGAAGACTGATGAGGACGGCAACGCGATGACCGTCACTTCCGGTCGTTCGAGCTTCCGTCTGCAGTGCCTGCCGCAATCCGATTTCCCGGAGCTTTCGGCCGGTTCGTTCTCGCATATCTTCCGGCTGGAATCGGCTGCGCTCAAGGGCCTGATCGACAAGACCCAATTCGCCATCTCCACCGAAGAGACGCGCTATTATCTCAACGGCATCTTCCTGCACACGCATGAGGTGGGCGGCAAACTGAAGCTGCGCTCGGTGGCGACCGACGGGCATCGCCTGGCGCGGGCCGAGATCGACGCGCCGGCAGGCTCCGAAGGCATGCCGGGCATCATCATTCCGCGCAAGACGGTGAGCGAGCTGCAGAAGCTGGTCGACGACCCCGACGTGGCTGTGACCACGGAACTGTCGGACACCAAGATCCGCTTCACCATCGGCAGCGTCGTTTTGACCTCGAAGCTGATCGACGGCACCTTCCCCGACTATCAGCGCGTCATTCCGACCGGCAACGACAAGAAGCTGATCATCGACAGGCAGAGTTTCGCCGCCGCGGTCGATCGCGTTTCGACCATTTCCTCCGAGCGCGGCCGAGCGGTGAAGCTTTCGATCAATGAAGGCCAGGTGACGCTCGCGGTCAACAATCCGGATTCGGGCAGCGCGACGGAAGAATTGGCGGCGGACTACTCGTCGGATCCGATCGAGATCGGCTTCAACGCCAAATATCTGCTCGACGTCGCGGCCCAGCTCACCGGCACGGAGGCCAAGTTCATGCTGGCCGATGCCGGCTCGCCGACGCTGATCCACGACATGGCCGACGAAACCGCGCTCTACGTGCTGATGCCGATGCGAGTCTAGGCTCAGTCTCTTGACGCAATTCCGGACGGAAAACCGCTGTGCACTCGTCCTGGAATTGCGCTTTTGTCTTTCGCAATTCCGGACGGAAAACCGCTGTGCACTTTTCCCGGAATTGCTCTGACGAACCTGATGTGTCGCCGTGAACTCGGATGCGAAACAGATTCGGCAGCAAAGCTATGTAAGTAAGCTTATACTTACGAATTTCCGCAATTACGCGACGCTGTCGCTCGAGCTCGCGCCCGGCGCGGTGGTTCTGTCGGGCGACAATGGCGCCGGCAAGACCAATCTCCTGGAAGCGATCTCGTTCCTGACGCCGGGCCGTGGCCTGCGCCGCGCGCCCTATGGCGATGTGGCGCGCGAAGGCGGCGACGGCGGCTTCGCCTTGCATGCTCGCATCGAGGGACCCGAGGGACAGGTGGAGATCGGCACCGGAATTTCCGGCGGCGACGCCGCCGGCGAAGGCGGCAGGAAGGTGCGCATCAACGGCGCGCCGGCGCGATCGGCCGAGGATATGCTGGAATGGCTGCGGGTCGTGTGGCTGACGCCGGCGATGGACGGGCTGTTCCCCGGACCGGCGGCCGACCGCCGCCGCTTCCTCGACCGGCTGGTGTTGGCGATCGACCCCGGCCACGGCCAGCGCGCGCTCGACTATGAGAAAGCCATGCGCAGCCGTAACCGATTGCTTACCGAAGGTTCCCGCGACGGCGCCTGGTTCGACGCGATCGAGACGCAGATGGCCGAGACCGGGGTGGCGATCGCCGCGGCGCGGGCCGAGCTGGTGCGTCTGCTTGCCGCCATGATCGACAGGTTGCCTGGCAGCGGGCCGTTTCCGCAGGCCGACATCAGCCTTGCCGGTGATCTGGAGAGCGAGGTCGCCGTCGCGCCGGCCGTCGATGTCGAGGAGCACTTCCGCCGCGCGCTTGCCAATGGCCGCGAGCGCGACCGCGCCGCCGGCCGCACGCTGGACGGCCCGCATCGTTCCGATCTCGTGGTCCGGCATCGGCCGAAGTCGATGCCGGCAGAGCTCTGTTCGACCGGCGAGCAGAAGGCGCTGCTGGTCGGCATCGTGCTGTCGCATGCCAGGCTGACCGGCGAGATGTCGGGCCTGACGCCAATCCTTCTCCTGGACGAGATCGCCGCGCATCTCGACGCGGGTCGGCGCGCGGCGCTGTTCTCCATCCTCGAGGAGCTGAACTGCCAGGCCTTCATGACAGGCACGGATGCCGCGCTGTTTTCCAGCCTTGAGGGCAGAGCGCAGTTCCTGACGGTCGATCACGGCAGTGTTGGCGTGACCGGGTGATCTCTTGAAGACCCTGGCGGGTGCTTGCGTTTGCGTTGCGGGACAAGGCTTCGCCGTGCCTGTACATGCCCCGCGGGACAAGGCTGCGCCTTGCCCGTACATGACAACGCCTTGTGCCAGCGATAAGGTCCGGCCATGACCAATGCCGCGCTGACCGATGAAGAGCTCGAACGCTATGCCCGCCACATCGTGCTGCCCGAGATCGGCGGGCCGGGCCAGCAGAAGCTGAAACGGGCGCGGGTGCTGGTGATCGGCGCCGGCGGGCTCGGCGCTCCGGTGCTCGAATATCTTGCCGCCGCCGGCGTCGGCACGCTCGGCATCGTCGATGACGACACGGTCTCCTTGTCCAACCTGCAGCGGCAGGTGATCCATGGGACAGACACGATCGGCATGGCCAAGACCGACAGCGCACGGGAAGCGATCAAGCGCATCAACCCCAACGTCATGGTGGAATCGCATCTCCTGAGGCTGACGGACGAGAACGCCCCTGCCCTCGTCGCCCGCTACGATATCGTCGTCGACGGCTCCGACAATTTCGAAACGCGATACGCGGTCGCCGATGCCTGCGCCAGCGAGAAGAAGCCCCTCGTGACCGCCGCCGTCGGGCGCTTCGACGGCTCGGTGACGGTGCTGAAGCCGTTCGAGACAGGAGCCGACGGCAAGCGCAACCCCAGCTACCGCGACCTGTTCCCCGAAGCCCCGCCCGAAGGGCTGGTGCCGTCCTGCGCGGTCGCCGGCATCGTCGGCGCGCTGACGGGCGTCATCGGCACGCTGGAGGCGATGGAAGCGATCAAGCTGATTGCCGGCATAGGCGAGCCGCTGATCGGCCGGCTGCTGCTCTATGACGGGCTCACGGCCCGCTTCGACACCATCCGCTACAAGGCCGTCTGAGCGCATGGACCAGAGCGTCGGCATCTCCATAGTCGGCCTTGCCGCGAATTTCGACCAATGGAGCGACTTGCTCGCGCTGATCCGGCGCGCCTTTGCCTATATGGACGGGGTCATCGACCCGCCGTCATCGGCGCACCGACTGACGCCGGAAAACCTGCGGCACAAGGCAAGGCAGGAGACGGCGTTCCTGGCTGTGGAGAATGGGCGGATCGTCGGCTGCGTGTTCGCGCTGGAGAGGGCGAATGACTTCTACGTCGGCAAGCTTGCCGTCGAGCCCGGTATTCAGGGGCGCGGCATCGGCGGACTGCTGATGCTGGCGATCGAGGATTTTGCCCGCAAGCGCGGCAAGGACGCGATCGAGCTTCAGACCCGTATCGAACTGACCGCAAACCATGCGGCCTTCGCCCGGCTCGGCTTTCGCGAGACCGAGCGCACGGCGCACAAAGGTTATGATAGGCCGACCTCCATCACCATGCGCAAGGTGCTGTCTTGAGCCTTGCCCTCAGCCCGGAAGAACAGGCGATCGCCGCTGGCCGGGACGGCGCGGCAATGGCGATGCGCATCGTCGCCGAAAGCGCCCGCCTGCTCGGCGCGCCACGGCTCATCCCGATCGCTTCCACCCATATCGACGGGGCGCTTTACCACGGCGATTCCGGTACCTTGTTCGCCGAGAGACTGGTCGAAGGCGGCGCGAAGGTCGCGGTGCGCTCGACGCTCAATGTCGGAGCGCTCGACCTGATGGGTTGCTCGCGCATTCGCCTCGAGGAGCCGCAGCGCGGCATGGCGCGGCGAATGATGGAGGCCTATCGCAAGCTGGGCTGCGAGCAGAGCTGGACCTGCGCGCCCTACCAGGCCGGGCACAGGCCCGCGCCCGGCAGCGACGTCGCCTGGGGCGAGTCCAACGCGGTCGTCTTCTGCAATTCGGTGCTGGGGGCGCGCACCAACCGCTATGGCGACTTTCTGGATATTGCCTGCGCCATCACTGCCAGAGCGCCTGACTGCGGCCTGCATCGGCCTGATAACCGCCGGGCTAAGCTTGTCTTCGATGTCTCGGACCTGTCGCCGTCCTTCCTTGCCTCGGAGATCGCCTGGCCGGTGCTGGGCAGCCTCTATGGCCGCGAGGTGGGCAATGCGATCGGTGTCGTGACCGGCGTGACCGGTCATCCCGGCGAGGACGCGTTGAAAGCCTTCGGCGCGGCGGCCGCATCGTCCGGCGCGGTCGGCCTGTTCCACATTGCCGGCGTGACGCCCGAGGCACCCGACGTCGAAACCATCCTGGCCGGGCCGGAGCCGGAGGCGGCGATCCGCGTGACGCCCGACATGGTGGCGACGGCGCGCGCCGGCCTGTCGACCGCGGCCGCGCCAAAAACCATCGACGCGGTGGCGATCGGCAGCCCGCATCTGTCGCACGCCGAGCTCGACAGCCTGGAACGGCTGATCGCAGGACGCAAGCTTGCCGTGCCGATCTATGCCTGCACCGGCCGCCACGCGCTTGCCCTGCTGGAGCAGAATGGCCGGCGGAAGCAGCTTGAAGCCAGCGGCGTCGCCATCGTCGCCGACACCTGCGTGGTGGTGACGCCGATCATGCCGGACCTTGCAGGCGGCGTTTTGATGACCAATTCGGGCAAGTTCGCGCATTACGCGCCGGGCAACACCGGCTATGCGGTGCTCTACGCCTCGCTCGCCGACTGCGTCGAAAGCGCGATCCTCGGCAAGCCGGTCTTCACGGAGATCGCCGCATGAGCGCCACGGCCGAAATCCTGGTGCCGGGCAGAGCAGGTGAAGGCGAAGCGCTGGTGCTGACGGCGCCGATCAGCTTCTGGGGCGGCGTCGACCCGGAGACAGGCCGCATCGCCGATGTCCGCCACCCGCAGCATGGCGAAGTCATTGCCGGCCGGGTGCTGTTCCTGCCGGGCACGATCGGCTCGTCATCCGCTTCGGCGGTGCTGATGGAGCTCGTCCACAACGGCCGCGCGCCGGCCGCCCTGGTGCTGCACGAGCCGGACGCCATTCTGCTGCTCGGCCTGATCGTCGCCAGGGAAATGGGCTGGGAAACGCCGATGGCGGTGCGGCTCGAACGCGGCGCATTCGACAGCTACCGCGGAGCCGCCGTCACGGTCGCCCCGGACGGCGCAGTGACCGCCGCCGTTTAAACCTTTTCAGGTCCTGAGCGGCAAAACGCGGTCCGGCGGACGGTGGCCGTCGAAGAAGGCACGGATGTTGATGATCACCTTCTCGCCCATGTCGATGCGGCCCTCGAGCGTGGCCGAGCCCATGTGCGGCAACAGCACCACCTTGCCCTTGGCGGCGAGCTTCAACAGCTTGCTGTTCAGTGCCGGCTCGTGCTCGTAGACGTCGAGGCCGGCGCCCGCGATCTTGCCGTCATGGATGAGTTTGATCAGCGATTCCTCGTCGATGATATCGCCCCGCGCGGTGTTGACGAGGTAGGCCGAAGGCTGCATCAGCGCGAGGCGACGGCCGGACAAAAGGTGGAACGTCGCCGGCGTCGATGGGCAGTTGACCGAGATGATGTCCATGCGGGCCAGCATCTGGTCGAGGCTTTCCCAGTAGGTCGCCTCCAGTTCCTCCTCGACCGCCGGCAGCACGCGGTGCCGGTTGTGATAGTGGATGGAGAGGCCGAACGCCTTGGCCCGCCTGGCGACCGCCGTGCCGATGCGGCCCATGCCGACGATGCCGAGACGTTTGCCCCAGATGCGCCGGCCGAGCATCCAGGTCGGCGACCAGCCGGCCCATTTCTTCTCGCCGGTCAGCACATTGGCGCCTTCGGCCAGCCTGCGCGGCACGGCGAGCATCAGTGCCATGGTCATGTCGGCGGTGTCTTCGGTGAGCACGTTCGGCGTGTTGGTGACGGTGATGCCCTTCTTGGCGGCGGCCGCGACGTCGATCTTGTCGACGCCGTTGCCGAAATTCGCGATCAGCTTGAGGTTCTCGCCGGCCTGGGCGATCAGCGCGGCATCGATATGGTCGGTGATGGTGGGGACCAGCACATCGGCTTCCTTGACCGCCGCGACCAGTTCCGGCTGCGTCATCGGCCGGTCCTCGACATTCAGGCGCGCGTCGAACAGCTCGCGCATGCGCGTTTCGACCGGGTCAGGCAGCTTGCGCGTGATGACGACGAGGGGCCGTTTCTTGCCTGCCATTTTATCCCCGAAGCTTCCTCGATCAGGATGACGTTTCGTTGAATCGTCATCCTGATCCTACTCTTTTTTGGAGCATGATCTTTTCCGAAAACCGGTTCCCACTTTTCGGGATCATGCTCTCGAAACCGATCTCGTTGAGACCTCTTTAACCAAGACCGGCGAAACTTGCAGCCAATCGCGGCATCAGCCCACTCCTGTAACAAGCGGTGCCGCCGAAGACAAAGAAAAAGGGGCGCTCATCCGCACGGACCGGCGCCGAAAGGAACGAAAGTGTCTGGTTTCGCGTCGCTTCGCCTGGCCTTCAGCGCAGCCATTCTTGGCGCCCTGCTTTGCGCGCCGCAGGCGTTCGCCCAGAGTGCCGCCGCTCCCGTGCAGACCATAACGCTCGGCCCAAGCGGGTTGCCGCTGCCGCGCTTCGTCAGTCTCAAGCCGGCAAGAGTCAACTCGCGCGTCGGACCCGGCGCCAATTATTCCGTCAACTGGATGTATCTGAAGGCCGGCCTGCCGATGGAAGTCATCCAGGAATTCGACACTTGGCGCCGCGTGCGCGATGCCGACGGCTCGGAAGGCTGGATCAACCAGTCGCTGCTCTCCGGCCGCCGCACCGCAATCGTCGCGCCCTGGCAGCGCGGCAAGAGCGGGCGAATCAACCTGCTCAACGAGCCAGACAAGGATGCAGGTGTCATCGCCATCATCGAGCCGGGCGTGATCGGCTCGATCAAGAAATGCGACGGCCAATGGTGCGAAATGACCTTCGACGGCCACACTGGCTGGATGGCCCAGTCGCAGGTCTGGGGCGCCTATCCGGGCGAGAAGGTCAAGAACTAGGGCGTGTCGATATTCGGGTGATGCCGGCCTGCGAATGGCGGCTTTCTGCGCTTCCGGTGCTCACGTACCTTAAGTACGCTCCGCTCCGGTTCTCGAAAACCGCCATTCTCGACTCGGCCTGACCCGAATCTCGACACGCCCTAACCAGTCGCCCGGTTGCGGTCGCGGCCGATGCGGCCGAGATGCGTATCCTGAAAACCGGTAGGCAGCTTGAGGCCGTAGCCGAGGGCACGGTCGATGGCGATGTGCGCGATCCAAATGAGCGCCACGGCGGTCGTGATCGGGCCGGCGAGCAAGGCGCCCGCAAGCAGAAGGACGAGCGGGGCAATCAGGATATGCAAGGCGTTGTAGGTGACGGCGCCGACGCTTGGCCCGGCGAGGTAGCCCAGCATCGACAGGTCCGGCGCAAGGATGAGCAGCGCAAACAGCCACCAGGAAAAGCCGGAGATTGCATAGCAAACGATAGCCAACGCGGCGACGGTGGCCCATTCAAACCGGACAATCAGGTCGACAGGCCGCATCGTCATGGGATCAATCGCAGCGTTTGGGCCGTAGTCTCACGACGATGTCGACATTGGCGATCTCCATACCTTCCGGAGGCGCCGGCAGGTTGGAGACGGTTACCGGTCCGCTCTCGATATCGAAAATCCGGTTCTCGCCCTCGACGTAGAAGTGATGATGGTCGGAGGTGTTGGTGTCGAAATAGGTTTTCGAGCCTTCGACCGCCAGGATGCGCAGCAGGCCGGCCTGGGTGAACTGGTGGAGCGCGTTGTAGACCGTCGCCAGCGAAACCGGCACGCCGGCGGCGAGCGCCTCTTCGTGCAGTTCCTCGGCCGAAAGGTGGCGGTCGCCCTTGGCGAACAGCAGGTCGGCCAGCGCAATGCGCTGGCGCGTCGGCCTCAGGCCGGCTTCGCGAACCCGCTTGTCCACAGCGACATTTTCCTTCCGGTAGCCCGAATCCATCTTCTCGTCGAAGCTTTGCTGCCCAGCCCATCAACAGGTCCAGCATGGCAAAAAGACGTCAAAAGCCAAAACCGGACATCAGCCGACATATATTCTGTAGTCCGAATGCGATCAATAGCGCGGATTGACCCGGGCAGGCGCACGGGTTAAGCGCAAACGCCGGTTTCCGGCCGCAAACAGAGTGTGTTAGGAAACCAACGACAAGGGCGCCCTGCCGCCCGCGAAGAACACGGGGACGGAAGTTTGATGGCGGATCAAAAGTCCAGCTACGATTACGAAGAACTGCTCGCCTGCGCCCGCGGCGACCTGTTCGGGCCGGGCAATGCCCAGCTGCCCTACCCACCGATGCTGATGTTCGACCGCATCACCGAGATCAGCGAGACCGGCGGCGCTTTCGACAAGGGCTTCATCCGCGCCGAATTCGATATCAAGCCGGACCTGTGGTTCTTCGCCTGCCACTTCATCGGCAACCCGATCATGCCGGGCTGCCTCGGCCTCGACGCCATGTGGCAGCTGACCGGTTTCTATCTCGGCTGGCTGGGCGAACCCGGCAAGGGCATGGCGCTGTCGACCGGCGAGGTGAAGTTCAAGGGCATGGTGACGCCGTCGGTGAAAAAGGTTGAATATGGCATCGACTTCAAGCGCGTGATGCGCGGCCGCCTCGTGCTCGGCATCGCCGATGGCTGGCTCAAGGCGGATGGCGAACCCATATATGCGGCTACGGATCTGAAGGTCGGCCTGTCCAAGCAGTCGGCCGCCTGACCGTTTTCCGCCACGGCGCCCGCGTAGCCAACGGACGCCACGTCAGTTTATTTGCGTATGATCAAGGGGAAAACCGGCTAGGTCTTTCGCCCGAATACGCGGGAAGGAGTTGCGAATGAGACGGGTCGTAGTGACAGGGCTCGGCATTGTGTCGTCGATCGGCAACAATGCCAATGAGGTGCAGAGCTCGCTTTACGATGCCAAATCAGGCATCAGCTTTTCCAATTCCTTCGCCGAACACGGCTTCCGCTGCCAGGTATGGGGCGCGCCGACGCTCGATCCCACCCCGATGATCGACCGCCGCGCCATGCGCTTCCTGAGCCAGGGCGCTGCGTGGAATCACGTCGCCATGGACCAGGCGATCGCCGATGCCGGCTTAAGCGAAGGTGACGTCACCAATGAGCGGACCGGTATCGTGATGGGTTCCGGCGGGCCTTCGACCCGCACCATCGTCGAAGCGGCCGAAACCACGATCAAGAACAACAGCCCCAAGCGCATCGGCCCGTTCGCCGTGCCGAAAGCGATGTCGTCGACGGCGTCGGCCACCCTGGCCACATGGTTCAAGATCCACGGCGTCAATTATTCGATCTCGTCGGCCTGCTCGACCTCCGCACATTGCATAGGCAATGCCTACGAGCTCATCCAGTGGGGCAAGCAGGACGTGATGTTCGCCGGCGGCCACGAGGATCTCGACTGGACCATGTCGGACCTGTTCGACGCCATGGGCGCCATGTCGTCGAAGTTCAACGACAATGCATCGGCCGCCTCGCGCGCCTATGACGTCAACCGCGACGGTTTCGTCATCGCCGGCGGCGCCGGCGTGCTGGTGTTGGAAGAGCTGGAACACGCCAAGGCGCGCGGCGCCAAGATCTACGCTGAGATCGTCGGCTACGGCGCGACTTCCGACGGCTACGACATGGTCGCACCTTCGGGGGAAGGCGCAATGCGCTGCATGCGCCAGGCGCTTGCCACGGTGTCTTCGCCGGTCGACTACATCAACACCCACGGCACCTCGACGCCGGTCGGCGATTCCAAGGAAATGGGCGCCATTCGCGAGGTGTTCGGCGACAAGATGCCTTACATCACCTCGACCAAGTCGCTCACCGGCCATTCGCTGGGCGCGGCCGGCGTGCAGGAATCGATCTATTCGATCCTGATGATGCAGGGCGGTTTCATCGGCGAGAGCGCCCATATCGAGGAGCTCGATCCGGAATTCGAGGGCATGCCGATCGTGCGCAAGCGTATCGACGACGCCAAGATCGACACCGTCCTGTCCAACTCCTTCGGTTTCGGCGGCACCAACGCAACGCTGATTTTCCAGCGCTATTCCGCGTAAGACCAGCGTTTTTTCATAAGGATTGCCAAGGCATGGAAGGGTTGATGAAGGGCAAGCGCGGGCTTGTCATGGGTGTCGCCAACGACCATTCGATTGCCTGGGGCATCGCCAAGAAGCTGTCGGAACACGGGGCCGAGCTCGCTTTCACCTACCAGGGCGACGCCTTCGGACGGCGGGTCAAGCCGCTTGCCGAGAAAGTGGGAGCCTCGCTGATCGTGCCCTGCGATGTCGAGGACAGCGCCTCGGTTACCGCGACCTTCGAGACCCTCGGCAAGGCCTGGGGCGGGCTGGATTTCGTGGTGCACGCCATCGGTTTTTCCGACAAGAACGAGCTGAAGGGCCTTTATGCCGACACCAGCCGCGACAACTTCGTGCGCACCATGGTGATCTCCTGCTATTCCTTCACCGAGATCGCCCGCAACGCCGCCGCGCTGATGGGCAATGGCGGCTCGATGATCACGCTCACCTATGCCGGCTCGGTCAGGGTGATGCCGAACTACAATGTCATGGGTGTCGCCAAGGCCGGGCTGGAGGCCAGCGTGCGCTACCTTGCCAACGACTACGGCCCACGCGGTATCAGGGTGAACGGCATCTCGGCCGGGCCGGTGCGGACGCTGGCCGGCTCCGGTGTGTCCGATGCCCGCCACATGTTCTCCTACCAGCAGCGCAACTCGCCTTTGCGGCGCACCGTGACCATCGACGAAGTCGGCGGCTCGGCGCTCTACCTGCTCTCTGACCTGTCGTCGGGCGTCACCGGTGAAATCCACTATGTCGATTCCGGCTATCATATCGTTTCGATGCCGGCACTGGAAGAACTGAAGCAGAACGACGGCACGCGCGAATAGTTTGCCGTCGCGGCAGTAGCGTTCCAGTAAAATTGGATGCATTGGCGGAAACTCATTTTAAGGAGATATCCGCTATAAGGCCCCCTAATCTAGGGGCCATGCATGCCTGCAGTCAGCAATCCGAAACGGACTCCGCTGTTCCGGCTGATCACCATCGCCAGCTCGGGCATGGGCAGTTTCATCCTTGGACTATGGGGGCTGCGGTTCGGCTTCGGCGACGGCATGGCCGGCATGCCGGCCGAAACGATGGCGGCTGTCATTTCCGCTCTCTGCGCCCTTGCCGCTGGCGGAGCAGCACTCTCGTTCTTTGCCGGCGTCGATGAATCGGCGGCCTATGTCTTCAAGGAAACCCATTTCGACAAGCTGACCGGCCTTTTGTCGCGCCAGGCCATGGTTGGCAAGATAGCCGAGGCCGCCTCCGGGACGATCCGAACCGGCGAGCCGGTGTTCCTCATCGACATCGATATCGACCGCTTCAAGCAGATCAACGACGCCATCGGCTACAGCCAGGGCGACGAACTGATCCGCGCCTTCACCGGCAGGCTGAAGGACAACATGCCGAAGAACGCGGTGATCGGGCGCATCGGCGCCGGCGAATTCGGCGTGCTGCTGCCGGATCGCGACATCAGGGGTTCGATCGAGCGTCTCATCGAGAAGCTCATCAACGAGATGATGGAGCCCTATCAGCTGCAGAGCCATCTGCAGTCGGTCAGCCTGTCAGTCGGCATCGTGGCGATGCCGAAGGACGGCGTCGACCCAGTGCTCATCCTGCGCCGCTCGAACCTGGCGCTGCAGAATGCGCGCGCCAGCGGCGTCGGCAACTGGTCCGTCTTCCACGCCGACATGGGCCGCGTGGCCGACTACCGGCAGTGGATCGAGTCGGAGTTGAAGACCGCCTTCGACCGCGGCGACTTCAGCCTTCACTATCAGCCGCAGCTCAACCTGCCGAGCGGCCGCATCGTCGGCTATGAGGCGCTGATCCGCTGGAAGCATCCGGAGCGCGGCATGATCCCGCCGATGGAATTCATTCCGATCGCCGAGGAAACCGGCATGATCAATCCGATCGGCGAGTGGGTGCTGCGCAAGGCCTGCAGCGACGCCCGCTACCTGCCGGAGGACTGCTTCGTCGCCGTCAACATCTCGCCGGTCCAGTTCATGACCAGGGATTTCGTCGGCATCGTGCAGGAAGTGATGGAATCGACCGGCATCAAGCCGTCGCGGCTGGAGCTGGAGGTCACCGAGACGGCGATGATGCAGGACCGCGACCGCGCCGCGGCGATCCTGGAGCAGCTTGCCGAGATGGGCATCTCGGTGGCGGTCGACGATTTCGGCACCGGCTATTCCAACTTGAGCTACCTGATCGATTTCTCCTTCGGCAAGCTGAAGATCGACCGTTCCTTCGTCAGCCGCATCGACACCGACTCCAGCTCCGGCGCGATCGTTTCGACCATTGTCGGGCTGTCGCGGGCGCTGGGCGTCGGCATCATCGCCGAAGGCGTGGAGACCGAGAACCAGGCCACCCTGCTCCGAGCGGCCGGCTGCGAGGTCGTGCAGGGCTATCTGTTCGGCCGGCCGGCGCCGCTCAAGGTCGAGCTCGGCGAAGCACGGCCCGCCTTCGGCACGCACGAACCCGCCCGCATCGTCAGCGTGCAATAGAGCACGTCGCTCTTTTCCTGGCGCGATTCCAGACGGAAAACGCTTCACACTTTTTTGAAACTGCTTTTTCCCGACGACGCAATTCCGGACGGAAAACCGCTTCACACTTTTCCTGGAATTGCTTCAGCGGCGCGCCGAAAACACCTTGAACATCCCGTCGCGCGCAATCTCGGTGTGGCTGGCAAAGGCCGTCGACAGCACCTGTTCGTAAGGAAGCTGGCGGTTGGCGACCATGAACAAGCGGCCGCCCGGCTTCAGCGCCTTCGATGCGGCGCGGATCATGCCGGCGCCGATGTCAGGCTGGGCGGCGCGGCCGCTGTGGAAGGGTGGGTTCATGACGATCGCGTCGTAGCGCCGTTCGACCGCCTCGGTGAGCAGATCGATCCAGAAGAAGCGAGGCTCGATGGCGCCATGGACGTTCAACCTGGCCGCTTCCAGGGCTTCGAAATCGGCTTCATAGAGATCAATGGACGTGAGGCCCTGCGAGCCCTGCATGACCTCGGCCGCCAAATAGCCCCAGCCGGCGCAGAAGTCGGCGAGATTGCCCTTGAGATCGCCTGGCAGGTGCGCGGCCAGCAATTTCGATCCCGCATCGACACGGTCGAAAGAGAACATGCCAGGCGTGGTCTTGAAGCCGCCGTCGACGACAAGATCGGGGTTGCCGGCGCGCAGCGTCGCGGCGGCCTCCGTACC
This sequence comes from Mesorhizobium sp. B2-4-3, assembly GCF_006442815.1. Classification (GTDB taxonomy): domain Bacteria; phylum Pseudomonadota; class Alphaproteobacteria; order Rhizobiales; family Rhizobiaceae; genus Mesorhizobium. The sequence goes on along the minus strand of NZ_VFVL01000005.1, from coordinate 142,101 downwards.
GGTTCGCCTGAACCAGAAGGCGACGCCGTGGTGCTTCGGCAGATGGCCTTCCAGCGACGCCAGCGCGTTGATCCGCTTGCGCAGGCTGTCGATGCCATCCTCCTTGCCACCCGCGACCGCGATCAATCCGCCCGGCACGGTGCGTTCGATGGCGTCGGCGACGCGCTGCTCGTTCTGGCCACGATGACGGCCCGCAAGCACCAACGCCTGGTCGAAGCCGGTGCCCTCGGCGCGCGGCGTGACCGCGTAGCCGGACGCCTGCAGGGTTCGAAAATGTGGCCGAAAGCCTTGCACGAGATGCAGCGCCGCATCGAAGCCGGCGGGCAAGCGGAAGCCGGGCTCGGCGCCGAGAAAAAGGACGCTGGCATCCTTTCGCGGCAGAGGCAGCGCCTCGGCCTCGAACGGGTAGAACAGCGTCTTCAGCGGCTCCGCGGCCATTCACCTGCTCCGTAGGACCCTTTGTCCGACACAATTCCGGGCGGAAAACCGGTTCCCGCTTTTCCTGGAATAGCCCCGAAACAAAACGGGCGCGACCTCGCGGCGCGCCCGTCTTGGATTATCCGTAGCTTTTCGTTTGATGCATGTCGTTATCCCAAAACCGCTGCGCACTTTTGGGCGACATGCATAAACCGATCAGGCGGCGTCTTCCTCGCCGTCCGACTTCTTCTTGTCCTGGACGATTTCCTTGCCGGTCGTCTGATCGACGACCTTCATCGACAGGCGGACCTTGCCGCGCTCGTCGAAGCCCATCAGCTTGACCCAGACCTTGTCGCCTTCCTTGACGACGTCTGAGGTCTTGGCGACGCGCTCATTGGCGAGCTGCGAGATGTGGACGAGACCGTCTCGGGGGCCGAAGAAGTTGACGAACGCGCCGAAGTCGGCCGTCTTGACGACGGTGCCTTCGTAGACCTCGCCGACTTCCGGCTCGGCGACGATGGTGTGGATCCACTTCTTCGCCGCCTCGATCTCCTTGGCGTTCGCCGAAGCGATCTTGACCGTGCCGTCGTCCTCGATGTTGATCTTGGCGCCGGTCTTCTCGACGATCTCGCGGATCACCTTGCCGCCGGAGCCGATGACGTCGCGGATCTTGTCGGTCGGGATATGCATGACCTCGATGCGCGGCGCGAATTCGCCGAGCTCGGCGCGGGCGCCGGACAGCGCATGCGCCATCTCGCCGAGGATATGCAGGCGGCCATCCTTGGCCTGGGCCAGAGCGATGCCCATGATCTCCTCGGTGATGCCATCGATCTTGATGTCCATCTGCAGCGAGGTGACGCCATTGGCGGTGCCGGCGACCTTGAAGTCCATGTCGCCGAGGTGGTCCTCGTCGCCGAGGATGTCGGAGAGCACCGCGAAGCGCTCGCCTTCCTTGATCAGGCCCATGGCGATGCCGGCGACCGGCTTTGCCAGCGGCACGCCGGCATCCATCAGCGCCAGCGAGGTGCCGCACACGGTCGCCATCGAGGACGAGCCGTTGGACTCGGTGATCTCCGAAACGACGCGCAGCGTGTAGGGGAACTGGTCCGCGCTCGGCAGCATCGGGCGGATGGCGCGCCAGGCGAGCTTGCCGTGGCCGATCTCGCGGCGACCCGGCGAACCCATGCGGCCGGTCTCGCCGACGGAATAGGGCGGGAAGTTGTAGTGAAGGAGGAACTTCTCCTTGTACATGCCTGTCAGCGAATCGACATACTGCTCGTCCTCGCCGGTGCCGAGCGTGGCAACGACCAGCGCCTGGGTCTCGCCGCGCGTGAACAGCGCCGAACCATGGGTGCGCGCCAGGACGCCGACTTCGGAGACGATCTTGCGGACCGTCTTCAGGTCGCGGCCATCAATGCGCGAGCCGGTGTCGAGGATGTTCCAGCGCACGACCTTGGCCTGGAGTTCCTTGAACACCGAGCCGATCTGCTCGGAGGTGTGTTTGGCCTCTTCGCCTTCGGCCGGCGCAAACGCGGCCTTGACCTTCGCCTTGACGGCGTCGACGGCGGCATAGCGCTTCTGCTTGTCGGTGATCTTGTAGGCCTCGCGAAGCTCGTCGCCGACGATCTTCAGCATCTCGGCTTCAAGCGCGGAATGATCCGGCGCGGTGAAGTCGCGCGGCTCCTTGGCGGCGACCTCGGCCAGCTTGATGATCGCGTCGATCACAGGCTGGAAGCCCTTGTGGCCGAACACGACGGCGCCGAGCATCAGGTCCTCGGAGAGTTCCTTGGCCTCGGATTCGACCATAAGCACAGCGTCGCCGGTGCCGGCAACGACGAGGTCGAGCTTGGATTCCTGCATTTCGTCGATATGCGGGTTGAGCACATATTCGCCGTTGATGTAACCGACGCGGGCGCCGCCGATCGGGCCCATGAAGGGCACGCCGGAAAGTGTGAGCGCAGCGGAGGTGGCGACGATCGACAGGATGTCCGGATCGTTCTCGAGATCATGCTGGACGACGGTGACGACGATCTGGGTGTCGTTCTTGTAGCCGTCGGCGAAAAGCGGACGGATCGGACGGTCGATCAGGCGGGAAACCAGCGTTTCCTTCTCGCTCGGACGGCCCTCACGCTTGAAGTAGCCGCCCGGGATCTTGCCGGCGGCGTAGGTCTTTTCCTGGTAGTTGACGGTAAGCGGGAAAAAATCGAGGCCGGGCTTCGGCTCCTTCATCGAAACGACGGTAGCGAGAACGACGGTCTCGCCATAGGTGGCGAGCACCGCGCCGTCAGCCTGGCGCGCGATCTTGCCGGTTTCCAGGATGAGCGGACGGCCGCCCCATTCGATTTCCACTTTGTGTTGATTGAACATGTCTTGTCCTTCATATGCGGAAAGGGCCGCGCCGTCCTAACGGTCACGGGTTCTCCCTTTCCTGGCTTCCTTCGGGCAGCCACGGGCAAGACAACGGGAGGCTCGTAGGTCCGGCTCATAAGCCGAGCGAGCATCCTGCAATCCTGCCCCATGACCGTCCATGGGGCGGTTCCGAATGGCCCTCTGCGCGTCCGGAACCGTATTTGGCCGACCGATCGGCCGGCTTGCGCATGACGCCGGAAACCGCTGTTTCCGGAACGCGCCCTGCGCGAATGCGAATTCAAGAGCGCGTCGCGCTCCGGCATTATCGCACCGGATCGACCGATGCGCCAATGCGTGACCGGCGGGCCCTCCGAGGAGAGCCCGCCGGTCAATTCGTCAGCGACGAAGACCGAGCTTGTCGATCAGCGTCTGATAGCGCCCGTCATCCTTGCGCTTGAGGTAGTCAAGCAGGCTGCGGCGCTGGGAGACCAGAGCAAGCAGGCCACGGCGGGAATGGTTATCCTTCTTGTGGTCCTTGAAGTGCTCGGTCAGGTTCTTGATGCGCTCGGAAAGAATGGCAACCTGGACTTCCGGAGATCCGGTGTCGCCCTTGGCGGTTGCGAATTCGGTCATCAATTCCTTCTTGCGGTCGGCAGTAATCGACATCGTGCTTTTCCTTATCTGTTGGAGGAAACGGGACGCCCACAGCCGGGATGTCGTCCAGCAGGGGCCAGTGCAAGCGACGCGTCAGGGCGCGAAGCTGCGGCGCATATAGTGCAATTCCGGAAAAAACACCAGCCCAAATGTCAAGCCGGCTTGTCGCAGGTCTTGCCGTGAAAACAAAGGGTTCAGCGGCTATAGCCACTTCTTCCCTTTGAAGAAGAGGATCAGCCCGGCAGCGACAACCGCCATGAACAAAATTGCCGCCGGATAACCGTAATAGGATTTCAGCTCCGGCATGTTCCAGGGTGAGCTTTCCGGATCGAAATTCATCCCCCAGACGCCGACCAGGAAGGTCAGCGGCATGAAGATCACCGAGACGATCGTCAGATAGGAAATGACATCGTTGGTGCGGGCCTGGGTCAGCGAGACATGCATCTCGATCAGGCCGGTGAGCATGTCGCGCTGGTTCTCGACCAGCTCGATCAGGCGCAGCGAATGGTCGAGCGTGTCGTTGAAGAAGATCTTGGTTTCGGCCTTCACGAAGGCCACGTCGTTGCGGATCAGCGTCGCCAGCGCGTCGCGCATCGGCCACAGCACGCCTTTGAGCACGTTGGCGTCGCGCCGCAATTCGTGCAGCTGCCGCATCTGGTGCTTGTGCGGTTTGTTCAGCATCTCGTCCTCGATGCCGTCGACCGCTTCGCTTGCCGCCTCGATCGGCGGGAAATAGCTGTCGACGATGGCATCGATCAGCGCGTAGGCAAGATAATCGGCGCCGCGCGAGCGCAGGCGGTTGGGCATCGCGCCCGCAATGCGCTTGCGCACCGGATCGAACGGATCGCCTTCGCGCTCCTGGAAGGTGACGACGAAATTGCCGCCGAAGAAGAGCGCGATCTGCTCGTAGCGATGCGAGGTGACATCGTCGATCATGCGCATGACGACGAAGGCGTGGTCCTCGAAGAAATCCACCTTGGGCCGCTGGCCGGTGTTGACGACATCCTCAAGCGCCAGCGGATGCAGGTTGAAGATGCGGCCGATCTCCTCGATCAGCGGGATGTTGGCAAGTCCGGTGCAATCCAGCCAGACGACGGGCCATTTCTCGCAATGGGCGTTGAGATCGTCGATCGAGGCATTGTCGATGGTTTTGTATTTCTCGGGCGAGATCAGCGTCAGCCGAAGCTCGCTGCGTCGCGCCGCCGGATCGGCGATAAGCGTGCCGGGCGACGCCCCGACCGGTGGCCGGCGGGTTTTCAGCGATGCCCGCTTCTTGCCTGCATCAGCCTTGGCCATGAGATATCCTCGGGACTCAGCATTGGGCCTAAGCGCGTCGCGCTGAAGCGGATTCAGGCGACGCGCTTAGGCCTTTGTTTTCATGCATGTCGTTATCGCAAAACCGCTGCACACTTTTGCGCGACATGCATTAGATTAGAGCAATTCCAGGAAAAGTGCGCAGCGGTTTTCTGTCCGGAATTGCGTAAATAACAAACACTTAAAGCGCGTCGCGCTGAGACGGATTCAGTCGACGCGCTTTAAGTCTTCGTGTCGATGCATGTCGTTCTCCCAAAACCGCTGCGCACTTTTGGGCGACATGCGCTTAGACCGGATTCACCCGACAAAGACCCGCTTGGGCTTGAACATGCCCTGCTCGATGGCGCCGATAGCGACGAGCTTGCCGCGCGCTGTGGCGCAGGCCTCCTCGGCCTCGACCGGTGCGTCGCGGCCGCGAATGATGACGGGATTGCCGAGGCGGATCTTCGTCGCCGCATCGTCGCTGACCGCGACCTGCGGCAGGCAATCGAGCGCCACCGCCGTTTCGACAAGCAGCGCATCGATGGCGCTGAAATCGATCGGGGCGTCTATTTCGTCCGATTTGTCGTCATTCTTTTCGCCAAAGCGGGCCGCTTCCAGCTCGGCGACCGTGACGAAATCATCCGGCGTGAACGGCTCGACCTCGACGCGGCGCAATTCGGCGATGTGGCCGAAGCAGCCGAGGTCGCGACCCATGTCGCGGGCCAGCGAGCGCACATAGGTGCCCTTGCCGCATTCGACCTCGAAAACAGTCTTGTCGGCATCATGCTCGACGATGTCGAGGCGGCCGATCTCGATCTCGCGCGCTGGTATCTCGACCGTCTCGCCTTCACGGGCAAGGTCATAGGCGCGCTCGCCGGCGATCTTGATGGCCGAGAATTGCGGCGGTGTCTGCATGATGACGCCGGTGTATTTCGGCAGCAGCGCCCTCACCTCCGCCTCGTCCGGTCGACGGTCGGAACTGTTGGTCGCCGGGCCTTCGAGGTCGTCGGTCGAGCGCTCCTGCCCCCAAGCGACGGTAAAGCGATAGACCTTGGCGCCGTCCTGCACGTAAGGCACGGTCTTGGTGGCCTCGCCGAGCGCGATCGGCAGCATGCCGGAGGCGAGCGGATCAAGCGTGCCGGCATGGCCGGCCTTCTCGGCCTGGAACAGCCATTTGATCTTGGAAACCGCTTCGGTCGAACCCATGCCGACCGGCTTGTCCAGCACCACCCAGCCGGAGACCGGCCGCCCCTTCTTCTTGCCGCGACGCGCCACCTATTCCTCGTCCTTATCGTTGTTCTTGCCGTCACCGAGATCGCGCGCGACTTCGGGCGATTTCAGCAACTCATTGATCTTCGCGAAATTGTCGAAGGAGGTATCAAGCCGGAAGCGAAACTCCGGCATGTACTTCATCTGCCTGAGCGCGCCGGAAACACGGCCGCGGATGAACTTCGCGTGCTTGTTGAGCGCCTCGATCACGGCGCCGGCATCGCCCGCGCCGAGGAGCGAGACGAAGGCGGTGGCGATCTTGAGGTCGGGCGACATGCGCACCTCGGACACCGAGACGACGCTGTTCTCGATCACCGGATCGATGATCTCGCCGCGCTGCAAGGTCTCGGAAAGGGCATGGCGCACCTGCTCGCCGACGCGCAGCATGCGCTGGGAGGGGCCTGACGGTGTCGAACGGGGCATTTTTCTCTGGTCCTGAAATCGTGAAGCGCGGGATGGGACCGCGCCACATGTCTCAACATGCATAAGGGGTCTGGGCGGCAGCCTTTCGGCCGCCACCCGTTATTATTCGGCAAGTATACCTGAACTAGAGCGTTCTGGTTACCATCTCGATGCGGAAGCACTCGATGACGTCGCCGACACGCATGTCCTCGTAGTTCTGGAAGGCCATGCCGCACTCCTGGCCGCCCGGCACTTCCGAAACCTCGTCCTTGAAGCGCTTCAGCGTCTTCAGCGTGCCTTCGTGGATCACGACGTTGTCGCGGATCAGGCGAACACCCGCGCCACGCTCGACCTTGCCTTCGGTGACACGGCAGCCGGCGATCTTGCCGATCTTGGAGATGTCGAAGATCTCGAGGATCTCGGCATTGCCGATGAAGGTCTCGCGCCGCTCCGGCGAAAGCATGCCGGAAAGCGCCGCCTTCACGTCATCGACGAGGTTGTAGATGATCGAGTAATAGCGGATCTCGATGCCGGCCGCGGCCGCGGCCGCACGCGCCTGCGCATTGGCGCGGACATTGAAGCCGATGATCGCCGCTCCGGACGTCTCGGCGAGCGAGACGTCGCTTTCGGTGATGCCGCCGGCGCCGGCATGGACGATGCGCGCGCGTACCTCGTCATTGCCGAGCTTTTCAAGGGCGGCATTGATCGCCTCGATCGAACCCTGCACGTCGCCCTTGATGACCAGCGGGAATTCCTTCAATCCGCTCGTCTGCAGCTGCGACATCATCTGCTCGAGCGAGCCGCGCTGGCCGGCATGCTTGGCCACCGCCTTGTCGCGCGCCAGGCGCTGGCGGTATTCGGTGATCTCACGGGCGCGCGCCTCGTTGTTGACGACGGCGAAGCGGTCGCCCGCCTGCGGCGTGCCCTGGAGGCCAAGCACCTCGACCGGCATTGCCGGCGGCGCTTCCGGCACATGCTCGCCGCGATCGTTGACGAGCGCGCGCACACGGCCCCACTCGTTGCCGGCGACGATGATGTCGCCCGGCATCAGCGTGCCGGTCTGCACCAGCACGGTGGCGACCGGACCGCGTCCCTTGTCCAGCTGCGCCTCGATGACCGCGCCTTCGGCGGTGCGGTCGGGGTTGGCCTTGAGGTCGAGGACTTCGGACTGCAGCAGGATCGCTTCCAAGAGCTTGTCGAGATTGGTGCCCTTGGTGGCCGAAACCTCGACGTCCAGCACCTCGCCGCCCATCGATTCCACGAACACTTCGTGGCGCAGCAATTCGGTCCGCACCTTCTGCGGGTCGGCGTCATGCTTGTCGATCTTGTTGATGGCCACGATGATCGGCACGCCGGCCGCCTTGGCATGACTGATCGATTCGATCGTCTGCGGCATCACGCTGTCGTCGGCCGCCACCACCAGCACGGCGATGTCGGTGACCTGCGCGCCTCGGGCGCGCATGGCCGTAAAGGCCGCGTGGCCGGGCGTGTCGATGAAGGTGATCTTCTGACCGTTCTTCTCGATCTGGTAGGCACCGATATGCTGGGTGATGCCGCCGGCCTCGCCGGAGACGACATTGGCGTTGCGGATGGCGTCGAGCAGCGAGGTCTTGCCGTGGTCGACATGGCCCATGATGGTCACGACCGGCGGACGCGACACAAGGTCTTCCGGGCGGTCGGCGATGTTGAACAGGCCTTCCTCGATGTCGGACTCGGCGACGCGGCGGACCGTGTGGCCGAATTCGGAGGCGACCAACTCGGCCGTGTCGGCGTCGATGACGTCGCCCGGCTTGAGGATCTGGCCCTGCTTCATGAAGAACTTGACCACGTCCACGGCGCGCTCGGACATACGCTGCGCCAGTTCCTGGATGGTGATGGTTTCGGGCAGGATCACTTCGCGCATGACTTTCTCGCGCGGTTCATTGTGAAGCGCGCGTTTGAATTTTTCCTGACGGCGACGCATCGACGACAGCGAGCGGGCGCGCGCGTCGTCATCCGACAGCGCCGAGTTCAGCGTCAGCTTGCCACGGCGGCGATCTTCCTCGCTCTTTGTCGGCTTGGCCGGCCGTGCCACTTCCGGCGTCGCAAGACGGCGCGGCGGCGCACTCGCACCGGCACCGGTACGTCTCGGCTTAGCCTCCTCCTCGTCGTCAACCGTGGCGACATCCGCCGCCAGCGGCGCGCGGCGACGAGCCTCTTCCTCGGCGCGCCGGCGGGCCTCGGCCTCAGTCTGGAGGCGTGCCTCCTCCTCGGCCTGACGGCGCGCGGATTCGTCACGTTCGCGCTTGCGGCGTTCTTCTTCCTCGGTGCGGCGCTTGGCATCTTCCTGAGCGCGCTGGCGATCCTCGGCCTCGCGGACCTTGGAGCCTTCCAGCGCCTTGCGACGCGCTTCCATCTCACCGCGCGAGAGTTCGTTCAGGACCATGCCGGAACGCTCCGGCGGCGGAGGCGGCGCCTTCGGCGCTTCCTGCACGACAGGGGCGGCGGCAACAGGGGCAGCGGCGGGCTTCGGCGTGAAGACGGACGCAGCCACCGGCTCCGGCTTGTCACCGGGCAGCGAGAATTTGCGCTTCTTGGTCTCGACCACGACCGACTTGGTGCGGCCATGCGAGAAATTCTGGCGCACGGTGCCCTGCTCGAGGCCGGGGCGCTTCAGCGTCAAGGTCTTCTTCGGCGTAACACTCAACGTCTTATCGTCGCCCGATTTCGTATCGTTCATTCCATATCCTCTGCGGCATCATCTTCGTCAGCAACGGCCGCAAGCATTGCCAGATCGTTCGGGGTACCGCCCCGATATCGGTCGAGCGCAACAACGCGCTTCTCAACCGCCTGTCCCGCGTCCTGCGCGAGAACGGCAGCATGTATCACATTTGTACCCCCCAATGCCAAGCTCAACTCAGCCTCGGAGAAAAGTTTGTAGGCAAGGGTGGCGGGACCGCCGAGATGGACGGTCGCCCGCCGCGCCTGACTGATCTTGCGGACACCATCGTCCGAAGCCTCAGTCGCATGCAGCACCAGAAGCGCCTGCCCGTCGCGCACCGCGCCTTCGACCTTGGCAGCGCCAAGAACGACGGCGCCGGCCTTGCGAGCAAGGCCGAGCATGCCCAGAGCGGATCTGGAGAGCAGACCGTCGACCATGCCGCCGAGGTCGGCCGGAACGGTCACCTGCGCCTTGAAAGCACGGGCAAACAGTTTCCTGGCCGCTGCCTTGTCGATATGTAGGCGGTCGGCGGTAACCCAGCAACCGCGGCCGGGCAGATTTCTCTTGATGTCCGGGACGACGGCCGAATCCGGGCCGACGACGAAGCGGATCAGTTCATCCGCTTCGGCCTGCCTGCGCGTAACGATGCAAGTGCGATCGTTCATCTCGTCCTGGGGCGGGTTGTGTGCGATGCGGTTTCACCTCACGCACCAACGGCTTCGTCAGCCGATGCTTCTTCGGCCACAAGCTCGTCTTCGGTGATCCAGCCAGCCTTCTTGCGTGCGGCCAGCACCATCTCTTCAGCCTCGGCGCGCGAGACGCCATGCGAGGCGAGCACACCAGGATAGACCTTGGTCTCGCCGTCCTTGCGTTCCTTCCAGCCGGTCAGGTCGTCGGCGGCATAGCCGGCGAAGTCCTCGATCGACTTCACGCCGTCCTCGCCGAGCGTCACCATCATGGCGGTGGTCACGCCGGGGATCTCGCGCAGTTCGTCCTTGACGCCGAGCGCCTTGCGCTTCTCGTCGTGCTCGGCCTCGATCTTTTCCAGATATTCGCGGGCGCGGGTCTGGATTTCCGAAGCGGTATCCTCGTCGAAGCCGTCGATCGAGGCGATCTCGCCGGAATCGACGTAAGCCACTTCCTCGACGCTGGTGAAGCCTTCCGAGGCAAGCACCTGGCCGACCATCTCGTCGACGTCGAGGGCTTCCATGAAGAGGGCCGAACGCTCGACGAATTCCTTCTGGCGACGCTCGCTCTCCTCCTGCTCGGTCAGGATGTCGATATCCCAGCCGGTGAGCTGCGAGGCCAGGCGCACATTCTGGCCGCGGCGGCCGATGGCCAGCGACAATTGGTCGTCCGGCACCACCACCTCGATGCGCTCGGCGTCCTCGTCGAGCACCACCTTGGCGACCTCGGCCGGCTGCAGCGCGTTGACGATGAAGGACGCGGCCGATGGCGACCACGGAATGATGTCGATCTTCTCGCCCTGCAACTCGCCGACCACCGCCTGGACGCGGCTGCCGCGCATGCCGACGCAGGCGCCGACCGGATCGATCGAGCTGTCGCGCGAGATGACGGCGATCTTGGCGCGCGAGCCCGGATCGCGGGCGACCGACTTGATCTCGATGATGCCGTCGTAGATTTCCGGCACTTCCATGGTGAAGAGCTTGGCCATGAACTGCGGATGCGTGCGCGACAGGAAGATCTGCGGCCCGCGCTGCTCGCGGCGCACGTCATAGACATAGGCGCGCACGCGGTCGCCATATTTGTAGTTCTCGCGCGGGATCAGCTCGTCGCGGCGGATGATCGCCTCGCCCCGGCCGAGATCGACGATGACGTTGCCGTACTCGACGCGCTTGACGGTGCCGTTGACGATCTCGCCGATGCGATCCTTGTATTCGTCATACTGGCGATCGCGCTCGGCCTCGCGCACCTTCTGCACGATGACCTGCTTGGCCGACTGGGCGGCGATGCGGCCGAAATCCATCGGCGGCAGCTGCTCGGCGATGAAGTCGCCGACCTGGGCATCGGGATTGCGCTCGCGGGCCGTGGAAAGCGCGATCTGCGTGGCGTAGTCCTCGACCGCCTCGACCACCTCCATCAGCCGCTGCAGCTTCATCTCGCCGGTGTTCGGGTTGATGTCGGCGCGGATGTTGGTCTCCTGGCCGTAACGAGAGCGCGCCGCCTTCTGGATCGCATCGGCCATGGCGGCGATGACGATCTGCTTGTCGATCGACTTTTCACGCGCGACCGCATCGGCGATCTGCAGCAGTTCAAGCCTGTTGGCGCTTACAACCATTGTCTTTCTCCCGATTTCGCGCCGGGCATACAGCCCGGCCACTCAATCAACTTTCCTGTTCGGTTTCATTTTCCTCGCCGGCGGCGGCGTCTTCCGCTTCGCCGCGGCGCTTCCTGGCTTCCTTGCGCGCCCGGTTGTCCTTCGACAGGGCATCGCGGATGAGATCGTCGGTCAGCACCAGCCGGGCCTCTGCGATCGCGTCGTAAGGCACGCGCACCGTCGGCTCTTCGCCATAGGCCGCCTTGTCGCGCTCGATCAGGATGCCGTCGGCATCCGCCTCGGCGATCTTGCCCTTGAAGCGCTTGCGATCGCTGACAAGAACCGATGTCTCCAGCTTGACCAGATGGCCGGTCCAGGCGGTGAAATCCGACTTGCGCACCAGCGGCCGGTCGATGCCTGGCGACGAAACTTCCAGATGATACGCCTTTTCGATCGGATCATCGACATCGAGCGCCGGCGACACGGCGCGGCTGACCTCTTCGCAATCCTCGACGGTCATGGTGCCGTCCTCGCGTTCGGCCATGATCTGCAGCGTCAGCCCGTTCTGGCCGGTCAGTTGCACCCGCACGAGACGGAAGCCGATGGCTCTCAACACCGGCTGCACGATCAGCGCAATGCGCGCATCGATACCGCTTTCGCGGATGATACGGTCGTCGGCCTCGCTTGCCGCTGCAGTCATCAGATCCCTGTCGCTTTCTGCTTCCGGCCGGCAGGTAACAAAAAAGAGCGGGACCGGGTGGACCCACTCTTCGTCATATCGACCAAGAATTTGAGCCTGATATAGACGATCCCGAATTGCGTTTCAAGTCTGCAGGCAAAGGCTGCGGCATGTGTCTACAATTGGCGTGGCCATCGCTGAGCCGCATGCATCACGGTGAGTATCTCGATCTCGCTCCCGACAACACGGTAGGGAATTATGTACGGGATATCAGCCAGGACCAGCTCTCGTGTCCCTTTCACCCGCCCGACCCGTCCCATGGCGGGTTGCTCGGCGAGCTTGTCCGCACAGGAAACGATCCGTGCAACGACCCGTGCCGCGGCTGATGGATTGTCCTTTTCGATGAAAGCGCCAATCTGGTCGAGACGGCGCACGGCGCGCTCTGTCCAGCGGATCCGCTTCATGGTTCGGACTTGACGTATTTCGCTATGACGCCGGCCAAATCCTTCTCACTTGCAAATTCTCCTCGATCGGCTTCGTCAAGGCCGGCCTCGATCTCGGCAAGTTGCCATTCTTCCCTGGCGACATAGTCTTCGATCGCTTGAGCCGCGACGTAGGAACGGGAGCGATCCACCTTTTCGGCAAGTTGGTCGAGCTTGGCCACAGTCTCATCCGGAAGCCGTACGGTGAAGGCGCTCATCATCCTGTCTCCATTCTGGTTCATTATGAATGTGGTGGAACCAAGTTGGTTCGTCAATTCCGCACGTCGTGAGGCGGAGCGGCGACGCAGCGCTTCGTCGTATAACCAGCTTCCCAAGGCGCCGACCGCTTTGCCAGTTCGACCATATCAAGAACCGGCGCGGCCGGGGCCGACAGAACCTCCATGAACTCCGCGAACCCTTCCGGGCTCATGCGAGCAAGACGGTTATCCATCAGTACATCCTCGGCCGCGCGCACGGCGGCGTCGCGCACGAAATCCGTGCGGGATTGGCCGCGCAGAGTGGCGGCACGATCAATCATCGCCACGTCCGCTTCCGGCAGGCGGATCGAGATCGGATATTCCTTACGTTCAACCGAGGCGGCCATGACTGTCTCCTGCCCTGCAATACAGCGATCTGTAGCGCTATATGCAATACAGAGGCCCGCCCGACCTTTCTATTTCCGGATAAAGGTCAGATATGCGGGCCGCCGTCCCTCGCGGATGGCCTTGGCCTCGTAGCGCGTGCCGGGCCAGCCCTCATAGGGCCGGTGCCAACCGGAAGCGTCCTCGGCCTGCCATGCGAAAGCGCCGTGATCGCGGCAGGCAAGCAGCGTCCAGTTCACATAGCTGTCGATGTCGGAGGCGAAGCGGAACCTGCCGCCCGCTTTCAGCACCCGGGCGAAGCGGCCGAGATTGGCCGCGCCGACGAAGCGCCGCTTCCAGTGCTTCTTCTTCGGCCATGGATCGGGATAGAGCAGATCGATGCCGTCGAGCGAGGCTTGCGGCAGCCAGTCGAGCAGGCGCGTGGCGTCGTCGTCATAGACTCTCAGATTGGCAAGCGGCGCCTTGGCAAGCGCCGTCATCATCTTGGCCATGCCGTTGACGAAAGGCTCGACGCCGATGAAGCCGGTTGCCGGCGATTCCGTCGCGCGATGCAGCAGGTGCTCGCCGCCGCCGAAGCCGATTTCCAGCTGGAGCGCCGAAACCTGTGCCTTGAACAAGGTCTTGAGATCGGCCGGCGCTTCCGCCGCCAGGTCGACCCGGTATTCGCGCAGACCGCTTTCGAGGGCGATCGCCTGCTGCGGGCGTATAGTCTTGCCATGCCGGCGACCGAAGAAGCCTTCGGTCGCCCGGCTCGGCCTGTCCTTTGCGTCCGCTGGCGTCAGGCGGCGACGGCGTCCTTGAGCGCCTTGGCAAGATCGGTCTTCTCCCAGGAGAAGGAGCCGTCGCGGCCGGCCTTGCGGCCGAAATGGCCGTAGGACGAGGTCTTTGCATAGATCGGCTTGTTGAGATCGAGATGACGGCGGATGCCCGACGGCGACAGGTCCATGACCTTGCGCAGCGCATCCTCGAGCTTCGATTCGTCCACCTTGCCGGTGCCGTGCAGGTCGACATAGACCGACAGCGGCTGGGCGACGCCGATGGCATAGGAGAGCTGGATGGTGCAGCGGTCGGCAAGCTTGGCCGCCACCACGTTCTTGGCAAGGTAGCGCGCCGCATAGGCGGCCGAGCGGTCGACCTTGGTGGTGTCCTTGCCCGAGAAGGCGCCACCGCCGTGGGGTGCCGCGCCACCATAGGTGTCGACGATGATCTTGCGGCCGGTGAGGCCGGCATCGCCGTCAGGCCCGCCGATGACGAACTTGCCGGTCGGGTTGATGTACCAGTTGCAGTCCTCGGCGATCTTCAACTCGCCAAGCGCCTCGCGGATATAGGGCTCGACCACCTTGCGGACCTTCTTGGAGTCCCAGCTCTCATCGAGATGCTGGGTGGAGAGCACGATCTGCGTGACTTCCGCCGCCTTGCCGTCGGCATAGCGCACGGTGACCTGGCTCTTGGCGTCCGGGCCGAGCTTGCCGGCCTCGCCATTGCCTTCATGGCGTGCCGCCGCCAGCAGTTCCAGAATCTTGTGGCTGTAATAGATCGGCGCCGGCATGAGGTCGGGCGTCTCGCGGCAGGCGTAGCCGAACATGATGCCCTGATCGCCCGCGCCTTCCTCGCCCTGGCGATCGGCGGCATTGTCGACGCCCTGGCCGATGTCGGGCGACTGGCCATGCAGCAGCACGTCGATCTTGGCGGTCTTCCAGTGGAAGCCGGACTGCTCGTAGCCGATCTCGCGGATCGCCTTGCGGGCAACCGACTTGAACTTGGCCGGGTTGACCACAGGGTGGCCGGACACATCCTTGAGGACGTTGCCCGCCTTGTCCTTCTTCAAAAGCGTGTCGGGGACGCGGACCTCGCCCGCGATGACGACGCGGTTGGTGGTGGCCAGCGTCTCGCAGGCGACGCGCACCTTCCACGGATCCATGCCCGTCTTCTTGGCCTCGCGATAGACCAGATCGACGATCTCGTCGGAGATACGGTCACAAACTTTGTCGGGATGACCCTCGGAGACGGATTCCGAGGTGAAGAGATAATTCTGCCGCGTCACGGGTGTCCCCTCTTGAAAAAAGATCGGCAGGCTGCCGATTTTGGCGCGCCACGTGTTAGCGGTGCCGGGCGCCGCTCGTCAAGCGGCGCGACGGATCTGGCATGAATGTAGATAAGGCCGGCTATGCCACCGGCGGCAGAGCGCCGCCGGCGGCATTAGGCAAATCAATCGGCATCCTCGGCGGAGAGCGCCTTGACCAGATCGATGATCCGGCGGCGCACCTTGACATCGCCGATCTTGACGAATGCCCGGTTGAGCTGAAGCCCTTCGGGACTGCCGCAGAATTCGATGGCGAACGCCATCGAGGAGTCTTCCGCAAATCCTCGATTGCCGCCGCCGGCCTCCTCGCCCGGGGCATCCTCGAAGAAGAAGGCGACAGGAACGCTCAGGATGGAGGCGATCGCCTGCAGACGGCTGGCGCCAACCCTGTTCGTGCCCTTTTCGTACTTCTGGATCTGCTGAAAGGTGATGCCGAGATTCTCACCCAGCTTTTCCTGGCTCATTCCAAGCATATTGCGACGCAGCCGGATGCGACTCCCGACATGGATGTCGATCGGATTCGGCTTCTTCTTGTTCTCTTCTGTCATTTTTTCCTCGCCGAATTTTTCCGGCTTTTTCTATTTTGTTCCGCCCATATGAAGCCGGAGCCACCTGCCCCAACAGAACCCTCCAACCGACTTCGAGAAAATTTTAGGCGTTACAGTATGAGTTTCTAATGTGCCGACTGTCAATTCACCCGTAGCCGCTGCCTTACATTCAATGTGAAGGCAATCAGCGCAAACAGCAACATGATCAGCAATCCGTTAATGCGCCGCTGTTTCGCAGACAGGAGGGCGCGCCCAGAAACCGGCACATGCGCGTCGATGGCGCCGCGCGCGTCGACGGCAAGCGCGTCGATAATGCGCCCGCGCGAATCGACGACTGCGGAGATGCCATTGTTGGCCGCGCGCAGCAGCGGCAATCCATTTTCCACGGCCCGAATCTGGGCCTGCCTGAAATGCTGATACGGGCCTGGCGTGTCGCCAAACCAGGCGTCGTTGGTGACGTTCACGATTACGTCAGATGACGCAGAGTCGGCGGCGACGAGATCGGGAAAGATAACCTCGTAGCAGATGAACGGCGCGGCGCGCAGGCCGCCCGGCACGGCGATCGGATGGCGCTCGTTGCCGCCGGCGAAATTCATCGGTCCGGCGACGAGCTGGCCTATGCCGAAGCGTTCGAACAGGTCGGCGAAGGGCAGATATTCGCCGAAGGGCACCAGATGCACCTTGTCGACGGCATCGACGATCTCGCCCTTGTCGTTGATCGCCACCACGGAATTGTAATAACGGCTGCCGGCATTGGCCGATCCGCCCTCCTCGCGCACGACACCGGCAACCAGCATCTGGCCGTCGGCCAGCATGTCGCCCAGTGCCGTCAGCGCGTCCGGACGCTCGGTGAAGAGAAACGGCACCGATGTCTCCGGCCACAGAATGAGCTGGGGCTTGGCGTGACTTTCTTCGGGCGCTTTCTCCGATATCCCCAGCAAAGTCGCGAAGATGCGGTCGCGCACCGAGGCGTCCCATTTTTCGCTGAGGTCGACCGCGGGCTGGACGATGCGGACGTCGATGGATCGCGTCGCCGGCTCGGCGGGCATGGCGAGCCTGAAATAGCCGAAGCCGACATGGGCGGCGGCGAGGACGACGAACAGGGCAACGCCCAGCCTCAGATGCCGGCGCGCCGCCACCAGCGCGGGTAGCGAAAACAGGAAGACGGCGAGCGCGTTCATGCCGATCATGCCGGTCACCGACACGCTCTGCATCAGAAGCGGCACAGGCATCGCCGCATAGCCGACGGCGTTCCAGGGAAAGCCGGTGAAGAGGAAGTCGCGCAACCATTCGGCAAGGCCGAACCCGAAGGCAAGGGCGGCGATACGGCCGATATCGCTGCTCCAGAGCAGCCGCGCCACCACGGCGGCAAAGCCATAGAAGAAGGCCAGAGCGAAGGGGATGCCGACGACGGCGAAGGGCAAGGCCCAGGCGAAATTGTCGGCCTCGACCAGCAAGGCCTGGCCGATCCACCAGAGACCGGCGAGGAAGTAGCCGAAGCCGAACCACCAGCCTGTTGCGAAAGCCGGCCGCAAGCGCCGGAACCAGCCATCGGAAGCCTCGCCGGTGGCGCCGTCAAGCAGCCAGACCAGGACCGGGAACGACACGAAGCAGACGGCGAAGAAATCGTACGGCGCCTGGGCAAGCACCGCCAGCGCTCCGGCGGCAAACGCCACCAGCGCCCGCCGCCACCCCCACAGCAGAATTATCCGGCCGGCAAAGCGCAGCATCAAGCTTCCCAAGTCGCGCGAATCAGGGAGCTAGAGGTTTAACAGGCTGCGCCGCCCGATCCAAACCCAGATAAGCGCAGCCTGATACACCGTCGCGCTACAGCGGCAACCAGTATCCCGCCATAGCTCTTTGCCTTAGCCGCATTTCTGCAACGCCAAGCGGTTCCGCTTGGCTGCAAAATGCTCAGTTGTGCCAGCCCTCGATCCGCAGGCCGCTCAGCCGCTCGGCCTCGTCCTTCGGGACAACGCGCAGGGTCTGGCTGAACGTCCAGACATGACCCTCGGGATCGCGGGCGCGGTATTGACGCTCGCCGTAGAAATGATCCGTCGGTTCTTGAAGAATTTCCGCGCCGGCCGCACGTGCCTCTTCGCAATGAGCGTCGATATCTTGCAGCAGACGGACATAGATGGCTTGGGTGTTCTTGCCGCCGACCGAGGCCGGGCTGGCGACATGCTCGGCCCATTCGGAATCGACGATGATGTAGCCGTCGCCGAAACGCATTTCGGCATGGACAAGCCGGCCGTCGGCGTCGCTTACCACCATGCTCGGCTCGAAGCCGAAGGCCGCCTGCAGCCAGGTCAATGCAGCGCGCGGATCCTTATAGAAGACGCCTGAGCCGAGAACGGCATGCTTGAACGGATCGTCTATCGCCATCGGACGGCGATATCAGGCCTGCTCGGCGCGCGCGGCACGGCGGCGACGCTCGCCTTTCTGGCTCTGCACGATGCGCACACGCTTGACGCGGCGCGGGTCGGCGTCGAGCACGTGGAACTCGAAACCTGGGATGGCCTGCACCACTTCGCCGCGAGCGGGGACGCGGCCGAGCGTGTTGAAGATCATGCCGCCGATCGTGTCGACATATTCGCCGTGCTCGCCGGCGGCGAAATCCTCGCCGATCATCTTGGCGACCTCGTCGATCTCGGCCTTGCCGTCGACGACGAAGACGCCGTCGCCGGTCTGCGTGATCATCGGCTCGTCGTCGTCATGCTCGTCCTCGATGTCGCCGACCACCATCTCGACGATATCCTCCAGCGAGGCGAGGCCGTCGGTGCCGCCATACTCGTCGATGACCAGCGCCATCTGCGTGCGGTTCGTCTGCATGCGCCCCATCAGGTCGGAGGCAAGCATCGAGGGTGGCACGAACAGCACCGGGCGGATCAGGCTGAGATCGCCGATGGTGCGCGCAAGGTCGACCTGGGTAAGGTCGAGCGCGGTCGACACCGGCGCCTTCGCTCTGTTGCGGCCCTTCTTGACGCGAGCGAGCTTGGTGATGTGGGCGAGCACGTCGCGGATGTGGACCATGCCGCGCGGATCGTCCAGCGTCTCGGAATACACCGGCATGCGCGAATGGCCGGACTGCTCGAACAGGCCGAGCAGGTCGCCAAGCGTCGTGTTGATCTCGACCGCCTCGATATCGGCGCGCGGCACCATGACATCCTCGACCCGCACTTCGCGCAGGCGAAGAATGTTGTTGAGCATGGCGCGTTCGCCGGGCGAGAAGGATTCAGCGTCGGTCGCCGTTTCGGCGAGCGCGCCGGCAATCTCCTCGCGCAGGCTGGTGCCGTTGCGGTGCCGGAACAGGCCGAGCACGCGATCGAAGAGCGAAGGACCGGCATGCGTCGACTCCGCGGCCGCGCTGCCGGCGGGAATACTCGGACTGGAGCCCTCTTCCGTCTTTTCGGAAGGCTTGGCAGCACTGCCGGCGTCCGGACGGGCGGCAGTTTCTGGTGTGTCGTTCATCGCCATCGGGTCAATTGAGCTTTTTTGTTACGCGTAGGGATCCGGAATGGCAAGTCTGGCAAGCGCCGCGCGCTCGATCGCTTCCATCTCCTCGGCCTCGGCGTCGGTCTCATGATCATGGCCCAAAAGATGCAGCAGGCCATGGATAACGAGATGGGTGATATGGTTCGCAACCGGCTTGTCTTCCAGTGCCGCCTCGCGAGATACCGTCTCGGAAGCCAGCACGATATCGCCCAGCATCGGCGGCAGCTTGCCGCCTTTCGGGAACGAAAAAGCCGGAAAAGACAAGACGTTGGTGGGCTTGTCCTTGCCGCGCCATTCGGCATTGAGCGTCCGGATATGGGCATCGTCGGAAAAGACGATGCTGAGCTCGGAAGCGCCGCCCGCGCCGGTCTCGGCAAAAGCGGCCGCAACGGCGCGATCGACGAGGCGTGTCAATTCGGCTTCCGCAGGCCAAGCGCCCGCCTCGACGAAAATATCGATATCGACCGGCGCTTCGCCGCCAAATTCCGGATTTTGAGCCATAGGGCCTATAATCAGCTTTCGGCGCCCAAGCCTCGCGCCAGCTTGCCGTCGCGGTCATAGGCCTTGACGATCTCGGCGACCAGCGGGTGGCGCACCACATCGCCCTCGTTGAAGCGGACCGTGACGATACCAGGCACCCCGTCGAGGACGCGCAGCGCTTCGACCAGACCAGACTTGGTGTTGGGCGGAAGGTCGATCTGGGTCGGATCGCCGGTGACGATCATGCGCGAGTTCTCGCCGAGACGGGTCAGGAACATCTTCATCTGCATCGGCGTGGTGTTCTGCGCCTCGTCGAGGATCACCGCCGCATGCGCCAGCGTGCGGCCGCGCATGAAGGCCAAGGGTGCGATCTCGATCACCTCGGCCGCGATCGCCCGCTCGACCTTGTCGGCCGGCATCATGTCGTAAAGCGCGTCGTAGAGAGGCCTCAGATACGGATCGACCTTCTCCTTCATGTCGCCGGGCAGGAAGCCCAGCCGCTCGCCAGCCTCGACGGCCGGACGCGACAGAATGATGCGCTCGACCATGCCGCGTTCTAGCAGCATCGCCGCATGCGCCACCGCCAGATAGGTCTTGCCGGTGCCGGCCGGACCGATGCCGAACACCATTTCGGAACGCTCCAGCGCCCGCATATAGGCGTCCTGGTTGAGCGAGCGGGCATAGATCGTCTTCTTGCGCGTCGCGATCTGCGCGGCGGAGACTTTGCCCTTGCGCTCCATCGTCGGCAGCGTCAGCTGGTCGTCGGCGGCGATCGCCATGCGCACCGCGCCATCGACGTCCGACTGTCCGATGTCGACGCCCTTCTGCAGGATGCCGTAGAGGGTATCCAGCGCGCGGCGCGCCTGTTCGGCGGCGGCGGCGGAGCCCTTGATCGTCAGCTGATTGCCGCGCGAGCGGATGTCGACGCCGAGCTTCTGCTCGAGCCGGGCCAAATTCTCGTCGAACTGACCGTAAAGGGCGCTGGCTAGCTTATTGTTGTCGAAGGTCAGTACGATGTGCGCCATGTCGGAGGCCCCGGACGCCTGGTTCTGGGGCGGATTCTTCAGTTCAGCAGCGCTCAACCGTCTCTCCTCATCTGCCGAGGCTTGTGGCTATGCATGTCGTCGTCCCAAAACCGCAGGGCACTTTTGGGCGACATGCATCAGACCAACTCGGCGAACAGGCTGTTGTAGCCCGTCCTTGTGATTCGTACCTCGATAATGTCACCGATTCCGCCGGCCTTGTCGTCAACAATAACCGGCTGCAGCCAGGGCGAACGGCCAACTTTCTGGCCGGCCTGCCGGCCAGGCTTCTCGATCAGCGTGCCGATGGTCTTGCCGACCAGGCTCAGGCCGAAATCCTGCTGCTGCCTGAGAAGGAGAGCCTGCAGACGCTGCAGACGCTCGTCCTTCACCGCTTCCGAGACATGGGCATCCATTTCGGCGCCCGGCGTGCCGGGGCGAGGCGAATATTTGAACGAAAAGGCCGAGGCATAGTTCACCTCGCGCACCAGTTGCAGCGTCGCCTCGAAATCTTCCTCGGTCTCGCCGGGGAAACCGACGATGAAGTCGCCGGACATGGCGATGTCGGTTCGGGCGGCGCGGATGCGCTCGATGAGCGCCAGATAGTCTCGCGCCGTATGCCGGCGGTTCATCGCCTTGAGGATGCGGTCCGAGCCGGATTGCACCGGCAGATGCAGATAGGGCATCAGCGCCGGCAGATCTCGGTGCGCGGCGATCAGTTCGTCATCCATGTCGCGCGGATGGCTGGTGGTGTAGCGCAGCCGCGCCAGGCCGGGGATTTCCGCCAGACGGAACAGCAGACGGCCAAGGCCCCATTCCTCGCCATTTTTGCCGACGCCGTGCCAGGCGTTGACGTTCTGGCCGAGCAGCGTCACCTCGCGCACACCCGCCTCGGCCAGGCGCTCGGCCTCGGCGACGATCTGCGCCACCGGGCGCGAAACCTCGGAGCCGCGCGTGTAAGGCACGACGCAGAAGGTGCAAAACTTGTCGCAACCTTCCTGCACCGTCAGGAAAGCGGTGACGCCGCGCCTGGCAAGCTCGGCGCGCTTCGGCTGCGGCAGATGCTCGAACTTGTCCTCGACGGCGTACTCGGTCTCGACGATCTTTTCGCCGCCACGGACCCTCGCCAGCACGTCGGGCAGCCGGTGATAGGTCTGGGGGCCGATGACCAGGTCGACCGCTGGCGCGCGGCGGATGATCTCGGCGCCTTCGGCCTGCGCCACGCAGCCGGCGACGCCGATCAAGAGCTCGCGGCCGGCCACGGCGCGTTCGGCTTTCATGTCGCGGATGCGGCCAAGCTCGGAATAGACCTTTTCCGCTGCCTTTTCGCGGATATGGCAGGTGTTGAGCAGCACCAGATCGGCGTCTTCGACGGCGTCGGTGGCGACATAGCCGTCGGCGACCAGCGCATCGGTCATGCGCTGGGAATCGTAGACATTCATCTGGCAGCCATAGGTCTTGACGAAGACCTTTTTCGCCGTCCGGTCCGTGCCGGCCGAATGCTCGGCGGCAGCACCGATGCCGTGGCTTTCAATCGTGTTCAATTCCATCGGGCGGCTTCTAGCGCCTTTCCGTGACAAAAAACAGACGAATCTGCCTGAAGCAGGTCGTCCCGACAGGACGGGCTTCAAGTCTTTTTTCTTTATGTATGTCGTCATCCCAAAACCGCTACGCACTTTGGGCGACATGCATCGGCTACCGGCTCTTGGCCGGGTCCGCGAGCACGGCCTGCATCATCTGGCGCACCCTGGCTTCCATCAGCCTTGCCGTTTCCTTTCGGTTCGAGCTCTTGGAGAAAGGCACAGGCTCGCCGAAATGCACCTCGGCATCGATCGCGCCTTCGGCAAGCAGCGTTTTCAGGTGCGGCATCAAATCCTGGTCGCCGATCCAGGCGGACATCGGCCGATGGCGACGACCCATCGGCATGCCGTGGAGGCGCGTATAGGCGATCGCCACCGGCTGGATGAAGACCTGGTCCGCCGCTCCTTCCGAAATCGCCATCGATGCCGCGCCGAACAAGGTGCTCTTGAACGGCAGCACGAGGTTGCCGTCGCCGGTGGAGCCTTCGGCAAACAGCACCATGGCGTCGCCTTTAGACATCCTCTTGGCGATCTCGCTCGCCTGGTCTCCGGAGGTGCGCCTGCGCTCGCGCTCGATGTAGACGGTGCGCTGCAGCTTCGACAGCATGCCGATCAGCGGCCAGCCTTCCATGTCGGCCCTGGCGATGAACTTCACATCGACAAAGGAGCCGAGCACCATGATGTCGGTCCAGGAAATGTGGTTGGCCGCCACCAGAACGGGACGTTCCCGGGCAAGCGCACCTTTCACATGCACCCGCATGCCCAGCGCCCGAAGGATCATGCGATGCCAGATTTTTAGTATGAAGGTCTCGGGCCAGACGCCCGTCTTCATCGACAGGATCTGCAGAGGCACCAGCACCAGTGAACAGACGACGACAAAGCCGAGCGCCAGGAAAATCCGCAATTTCTTGATCATTCGCTCCGGCCCCAACATTACAGCGCCGCGCGCCTTGGGCGCGCAAAGGACGCTGTAACACTCCCACTTGGCGCATGATCCTTTCCGAAAATCGGAGCCGATTTTCGGGGTCATGCGCGCCTGTGGCTAGCGAAGATCGCGGCGCATGACAAGCGCGCCGGTCGGACCGTGCTCGGTCGAACGATAATAGTTGGGCCGATGGCCCACCTGGCGGAAGCCGAGCCTGCGATAAAGCGCAATCGCCGGCGCATTGGTCTCGTCGACCTCGAGGAAGAGCGCTTCGGCGCGCTGCGCATGAAGCTCGCGCAGCACCGCATCCATCAACTGCCAGCCAAGGCCTTGGCGGCGATGGCTACGGGCGACGGCCACGGTCAGTATCTCGCCCTCGCCGGCCGCCAGCCGCGCCAGCACGAAGCCGACCGGCGGCTTGGAGCCTTGGCCGGTCTCACGTGCGGCATAGCCGAAGACCGTATCCTGCTCGAGGAGTGCTGCGAATTCGCCGTCGGTCCAGGGCCGCACGAAATCCTCGCGATGCAGCACCGAAACAGCGGCGCTGTCGGCGACCGTCAGCGGTTCCAGCGCATAGTCCCTGCGGCGCGGCTGAAAGAACGGTATGCGCATCAGGAATCGTTTCCCTTGTCCTGCCTTGGCAGAATGAAACCCGCCTGCGGCTTGGCGTCCGCGCCGCGCAGATAAAGCGGCTTCGGCTTTTCGCCCGGCTCCCTGGCCGAGGCCAGCCTGGCATAGGTCGCGATGTCGGCTGTGGCGGCCACCGGACCAGTTTCGAAGGCACGACCCGCCGCCTTGGCAATCTGCGGCGCGGCGGTCCCGACCAGGACCGCGTCGGCGCCGATGGCCATGGTCACTGCCTCGGAAAGCATGGCCACCGCAGGTCGGTAAGTCTCGACTAACACTTTATCATAGAGCGCCGCGTGGATTTCCTCGCGGCCGGCATCGAGCGCGGCAAGCACCGCGCGCCCGGGAAAGGCATTCGCACCCTCCGCCGCCAGGGCTTCCAGCGTCGTCACGCCGATCGCCGGGATTTTCAGCGCCAGCGCCAGGCCGCGCGCTGCCGAGACGCCGACGCGCAGGCCTGTGAAGGAGCCGGGTCCGATCGAGACGGCAACAGCGTTGAGGTCCGGGTAGCCGATCCCGCCGGCTTGCAGGGCCGTCTCGATGACGGCCATCAGATGCTCCGCATGCCCCTTGCCGAGATCGCGCACCTCACGGCCAAGCTCCTTCCCCGCGCCCGAGTCATAGACGCAGGCGGCGCAGAGATTGGCGGCACAGTCGATGGCAAGCAGCTTCATATGGGCAGCTTCATGTGGCCGTTGACGAACAATTCCCTGTGCCCGCCACGGCCCGCCGCCGCAAGGGCCACGGTGCATAAATATTAAGCGGCTTTGCTTCGGCGCCACAGCGAAATCTTGGTGTCAGGCCGAGACCGCGATGCGCAGCATGTGGTTGTCCCAGACATAGTCAGGCTCGGAACGGATGGCGCCGGCGCCGACGATCTCGCCGGCGCCCGTCGTTGCCATGAAGCCGGCGCCGTCGGGCGCAAGGCCGCAGACCTCGACCAGCGCTCTGGTCGCGACCACGCGCCCGCTGGCGGCGTTGAGGACGGCCAGCGAATTGCCCTCCGGCGAGGTGACGGCGACCGTGCCTGTCGCGGCGTTGGCGGCGACCGAGCCGATATAATTGCGGAAGCCGGAGAGCACATCCTGCGGCATCTCCAAGAGCTCGAGTTCCTTGCCGCGCGCGGCGCGCCCGACCAGCGCCGGCCGGTCGGTCGCCGGCCCGCGATATTGGCAGCCGAACCAGACCGTGCCTGCCTGGTCGCGATCCATGTGGCGGATCGACAGCTGATGCAGCGCTGGCGGCAATTCATGCTTTTCGATGAGGTCGCCGGTGACGCGGTCGACCAGCGTATAGGACGGCTTCATCGTCGCGATGTTGAGCTCGGCCCGGCCATAGTCGGGATGGGTTTCGATGCCGCCATTGGCGATGGCTAAAGTGCGGCCGTCGCCAAGCAGGAGCAGTTCGTGCGGCCCCATGCCATAGGTCGGGAATTCGCCGATGCGGTTGAATTTCTCCTGCGCGTCGTAGACACCCACGACACCTGCCGCGTTGTCGAAGTCGTTCTCCGTCGCATAGAGCAAGGCGCCGTCGGGCGAGAACACGCCATGGCCGAAGAAATGCCGGCCGGCGATGCTGGCGATGGTCAAGGGCTTGTCGCGACCGGCACGGTCGAAGACGACAGCGAAAGTGCCGGGCTGACGGGCGAAGACCACCGAACGCTTCGACACCGGATCGAAGGCGACGTCATGGCCGCGATCCGGCAGATCGACCGTGTGCAGGATCTTTCCCGCCTCGGAGAGCACGGCGGCGCCGAAGCTGCCGTCGCGCTTGACGAAAGCCGTGGCAAACACCGCGTCCGCAGCAAGCGTGTCGGCCCAGGCACGCGGCGCCATGGCGGCGGCAAAGCCCGCGCCCGCGGCGCGCAGGAAATCGCGGCGATCGATGAGGGCGGTTCTCACGGCATCAATCTCCATCCAGCGAGGAGAAGCCGGCGGTCAGGCCGAATTCGGCGGTCACCCTGGTGCCGATCAAGGTCGACAGGCTCGACGTTATCAGCGCGAAATGCTCGAGCTTGTCGCGCTGCGCGGGATCGGCGAGGGTCTTGTCGATCGGACCGGCGATCGATTTCGCAGTCGCCACGGCGTTGCTGAGCTGGATATAGATGGATTCGGCCATCCATTGCGCATCGGCGGGCAGCGCGTCGCCAAGCTTCGAGGCTTGGAACAACTGGTCGATGCCGGAGAGATTTCCGGCGAGCGAAGCCGTCGTGTTCTGCGAACGCCAGTAAATCGCCTGTTTCGGCTTGTCGGCATCGGGTTTCGCGCCGAGAAAGCCCTTGAGCCGCACGTCGCGGATCATTTCCAGCTCGTTGATGAAGACGCCGACCAGTTCCGTCACCGCTTCGTTGCCATCGCGGTACAGCGGGTTTTCCGGCCCCGGATTGGCCCAGAGCGATGCGAAGCCATCGGGCTTTTGCCAGGCATCGCGCACCTCGCCGGCCATCGCTTCGACATTGCCGGCAACCGCCTCACCATAGGCGCAGCGGTAAGGATCGTCTTTCCCGGCAAGCGTTTCGGCGCCGTCGCCGTAAAGCACATATTCGAGCGCGCCGAGGCCCTGCATGGCGACGCTCTTTTGCGCCAGTTGCGCCGGATTGGTAGCTGACGGATCCTTGGACGCCAGCGTGGCCTGCACTTGCCTCAGGCCGATGCTCTTGCGGTCCGGCCAATAAAGCATGCGCTCCAGCCGGTTGTTCTCCTTGATCGGTCCGAAGGCGATGATCTCGGCCGCCGACCAGGCCTCGACCGTGCCGGAGAACGCCGCGCGCGCCGCTTCGAGATTTTGTCCGGACGGCGCTTCGCAAAGCTGGTGCATCGCCTTGGTCAGGCCGGCCGCATGCTCATCGAGGCTGGCATAGGCGGGGCGGACGAAGCCGTCGATCGCGCGGCCGATGACATCGGAGGCCTTCACCGCGGCCGATGCCGGCAGGGAGATCGCCAGGAAAAGCGGAAGGGCAAGCGCGGCGGCCAGGCGTTTCGACATCAGAGCGACATGTTTCGACATCATAAGGACTCCAGGAATTTTATCAGCGCATCGCGATCGGCCGCGGCGGCCCCGGCAAAGCCGTCGCGCGCCTTCTGGCCCTCGCCGCCATGCCACAGGATCGCCTCGGCAAGCGTGCGGGCGCGGCCATCATGCAGATAGAAGCTGTTGCCGTTGACTGTCGCGGTGAGCCCAATACCCCAGAGCGGCGGGGTGCGCCACTCACTGCCGCTCGCTTCGCCTACCCGTTGCCCGTCAGCAAGGCCTTCGCCCATGTCGTGCAGCAGGAAGTCGGAATAGGGCCAGATCAGCTGGAAGGCCTGCGCCTTGTTGGGCGTGCCGCGCATGGTGACGAATTTCGGCGTGTGGCAGGAAATGCAGCCCATCTCGTAGAACTGCTTCTTGCCGGCGAGCACGTCAGGCTGGCCGATACCGCGCCGTGCCGGCACGGCCAGGTTCTGCGAATAGAAGGTGACGAGGTCCATGACCGGGGGCGGCGCCTCGGCCGTGCCGAGGCGTTGCTGCACGCCGTCCGGCATGGCAAGGCAATCCGTCTGCGCCTTGGTGCAATCGCCCCAATGCTTCGGCATTTCCGGCGTCGAGATGCCGATATCGCCGGCAAAGGCATCGGCCGCCTGCTGGCGGATCGAAGCGGTCTGCGCCTTCCAGCCGAAGCGGCCCAGGGTCACCGCGCCGCTCAGCTCGTCGCGCACGATGTTCGGCCGGCCCGAAATGCCGTCGCCGTCGCGGTCATCCGCATCGGCATGGGCAAGGATATCGGCAGCCGCGATCTGCTCGATCAGGCCGAGCCCGATCATCGGCGGCGTCAGCCGAGGCGAGAGCGTGGTGCGCGGATCGAGCGGGCCATAGCCGAGATTTTCCACCGAATAGCGCGGCTTGCGTAGCGAAACCACGGCACCGTCGCCGAGCGCGACCTTTTCCTCGGAATATTCAACGCGCATGCGGCCCTCACCCCTGAGCCCGGGCACCGCAAGATCCTGCAGTTGCGTGCCATAAACCGGATCGGGAAAGTTCAGCAGCTCGTGGTCGGCAAGCGCGGCTCTCTCCTCCGCGCTGCCGGCGTCGCGCGCAAGCCTGAGGAACATCGACGTCGATCCGGCATCGCCTTCCGGCGGACGGCCGCGGCCATCCTTCAGATGGCAGTTCTGGCAGGCGCGCTCGTTGAACAGCGGGCCGAGCCCGTCCGAAGCCTGGGTCGAGGATGGCGACGACACCCAGTTCTTGCGGAACAGCGCGTTGCCGAGCTTGAAGCTGCCCTCTTCCTCGAAAGTGATGTTAGCGGAGGATTGCGAGAAGGCATCGCGGTTGACGTCCTTGCGCGACGTGCCGGCGCCGCCCTGCATCAGCTCGAACGGCTCGGGCCTGGTAAAATCGGTCGTTGGCCTGGTGACCGCCAGAACCCGCGCCTGATCCTTCGGCGTCAGGTCGCTGCGGCTCGTCGGCAGAGCGGCTGGCTCACCGGCCATGGCGGGCGCGGAAAGCATGACCGCCAGCAAAAGCGACGCCCCGCGACCGATCCGGTATCGCGGGGTCTTCCGAAGCGACAAGCCATCGATTGAAGCCCGCCGCGCGCGGCGCGAAAAATCTACGGGGCGCCGCATTCCCGCATGTCCTTACTCCGCCTCGTTGGCCGAGTCGGCGTTGAGCTGGCCGTACTTTTCCTCGCCGATCGAGGCAAGCAGGTCGAGCTGCGTCTCCAGGAAGTCGATATGTCCTTCTTCGTCGGTCAAAAGGTCCTCGAACAGCTTCATCGAAACGAAATCGCCTTCTTCGTGACAAATCTCGCGCGAGCGCTTGTAGGCGGTGCGAGCGTCATATTCGCCGGCGAGATCGGATTCGAGCACTTCCTTGACGTTCTGGCCGATGCGCAACGGCGCGACGGACTGCAGATTGGGATGGCCCTCGAGGAAGATGATGCGCGCGATCAGCCGGTCGGCGTGATGCATTTCCTCGATCGATTCCGCCCGCTCCTTCTTTGCCAGCTTGGTGTAGCCCCAATCCTCGAGCAGACGATAATGCACCCAGTACTGGTTGACGGCTCCAAGCTCCAGAAACAGAGCTTCGTTAAGCCGCTCGATGACCTGCGGTTCGCCTTTCATGGCTTCTGCTCCCGTATTGGACGCGCAAGCCTCTCACGCGATCCAGGTGTGAAACGATGTCCACGCCGCCCACCTCTGAGCGGGCGTGGTAGTTCTCGGTGACCCGAATGATCGTTTCCACCACATTTGGGAAACAGCCGCAACAGCGGCCGCGCTTGCGCATCGCATGGTAGACCTTCGCGGGCACGATCAGCTGCCAGGGATCCTCATCCAGCAGGCCGACGATCGTCTGCTCGATCTCCTTCTCGGTGATGATATTGCAATGGCAGATCAGCATTCACTTGCTCTGGCTGACGGCGCCGGCCACGGCGCCGCTTAGCTGGGATGTGTCTAGCCCTACTTGAACACCTTGTCGGGAGCGTCCAAGCTGTCGGAGCCCTCGAAGGCGATCTGGTTCAGCTTGAGCGAGCCGACGGCGCGTTCGATCGACTTGGTCTGGTCGATCAAGGCGTCGATCGCCGCCTGGACAGTGGCGTTGCCTTCGGTGTTGCCTTCGGCGATCTGCTGGTCATAGGCCTCGCCGGCCAGCGCGCGCGCCTGGATGGCCTCCATCTTGGCGACGGTGGTGTCGAGCTTGCCCGACAACTCCTTGTCGATCGCCGGATCGGCGGCCCTCACCATATCGGATGCCGACGGACCCGAAACGACGGAACCGTCGAGCCGCTTGTAGCTGGCATGATAGGCGTCGCGGATGCCGACCGCGTCATAAAGATGCGAGATGTAGGTGTTGTCGGAGAAGCAGTCGTGCTCCTCTTCCGGATCGTGCAGCAGGAGGCCGAGCTTCATGCGCTCGCCGGCAAGCTCGCCATAGGACAGCGAGCCCATGCCGGTGAAGATGGTGGAGATGCCGGCATTCGCGTCGCCGTCGGTCAGGTTCCTGCGCGCGGCGCCGTCTTCCTTCCAGTTGCCGACCATTTCCTGCAGGTCCGACACCAGAAGATCGCTCGCCGACTTCAGATATTCGGCGCGGCGGTCGCAATTACCGTTGCTGCAATTCTTTAGGTCGTAGTCGGTAAAGGGTCGCTCGCCGGCGCCCGGGCCGGTGCCGTGCAGGTCCTGGCCCCAGAGCAGGAATTCGATGGCGTGATAGCCGGTCGCGACATTGGCTTCGACGCCGCCGGCCTCCTGCAGCGTGCCCGAAAGGAACCCGGGCGTCAGCTTCGAGGCGTCGACCTTCTTGCCGTTGATCTCGATTTCCTTGTTGGCGATGACGTTGGCCGTATAGAGCGCGTTTTCGTCCGACTCGGCGCCATAGCTCTTGGCGACGTAATCGATCAGGCCCTCATCCAGCGGCCACGAATTCACCTTGCCTTCCCAGTCGTCGACGATCTTGTTGCCGAAGCGGTAGACTTCGGTCTGCTGGTAAGGAATGCGCGCCGCCTTCCAGGCTTCGCGCGCGGCGTTCAATGTTTCGGCCGAGGGGCTGGCGATGAGCGCATCCACCGCCTTGTCCAGCGCCTGCGCGGTGGTCAGCGAATCCTCGTATTTGGCCAGCGCGATGTCGGCATAGGTCTTGATCACCGCCTTCGCGTCTGTCTCGGCTTTCGCCGGCAACACGAACACCGCCGCCGTCAGTGCAGCCGTGGCGCAGATCGCAGCCAGCCTGCCGCCGTTACGTGCCGTCATTATCCTTCTCCAGTTCCTTGGAAATTCAACAAAAGGCGCCCACCCGCGCCGAGGCATAAGCATGCCGGGAAAAATGGTGGCCGCGTCGATGCGCGGTTCGCGATAAAAAGACACCCACTTGCCTCCAATCGAAAGGGTTCAAGGCCCAGACATCAAAGGGATGCGCATGGCGCGCAGCTCTCCATAAAGCGACGGAGAGGCCGGGAGTCAACTAGCGTGGCAGAAAAAATTCAATTGAAACAATAGTTTAGAATTATTCTAAACTAGGATTATCAACTTTAAGACGATCGCCCGACCGGGAGACAGGATTGACAGGCAGCCGTTCTGGGTGCGACCCGGACGCCTACCCTTGCAGCGGTGGCAGACAATCGCCACTTGGCGCAAGAGCCTAGATTTCCAAGACAAAAGGATTGCGATGACGAACGGGGTTGTGATTGTCGGTGCCGGCCATGCCGGCGTGCAGGCGGCAGCCAGCCTGCGCGAAGAGGGCTATGAAGGGCCTGTCGTCCTGATCGGCGACGAGAAGGAACTGCCCTATCACAGGCCGCCGCTGTCCAAGACCTTCATCAAGGACGCCGAGGCCAAGCCGCAGCCCCTGCGCGGCGAAGCCTTCTACACCGGCAACAACATCGACTACCGGCCGGGCGTGCGCATCGACAGCATCGATGCCGGATCATGTCGGATCGAGGTGGCGGGCGGCGGCAGACTTGCCTTCGACCGGCTGATCCTCGCGACTGGTTCACGGCCGCGCCTGCTTAAGCTCGACGGCGCCGGCCTTGCCGGCGTGGTCTCGCTGCGCTCGCTGGCGGACGCGCGGGCGATCCGCGAGCTCAGCGCCCAAACCGAGGACGTGGTCATTCTCGGCGGCGGCTTCATCGGCCTGGAGATCGCGGCGACGCTGAGAGCCGCCGGCCGCAACGTCACCGTCGTCGAGGCCGTCGACCGGCTGCTTGGCCGCGCCGTGGCGCCTGTCATCGCCGCGCATGTGCGCCAGCGCCTGGAAGCGATCGGCGTGCGCATCCTGACCGGCACCACCATCGCTCGCCTGGAGGGCGAAAACGGCCGCGTCTCGGCCGCGATCACGTCCGGCGGCGAGCGCCTGCCGGCGCAAATGGTGATCATCGGCATCGGCGTGGTGCCCAATGTCGAACTGGCGGAAGCCGCCGGCTTGGCCATCGGCAACGGCATCCGCGTCGACCAGCATATGCAAAGCTCTGTTCCCGAAATCCTCGCCATCGGCGACGCGGCCTTCTACCGGCACTGGTTCACCGGCGGCGACGTGCGGCTGGAATCGGTGCAGAACGCCACCGACCAGGCCAGGCTTGCCGCCCGTACCATCCTCGGCCATGCCGAACCCTTTTCGGCCGTGCCATGGTTCTGGTCGGATATCGGCGACATGAAGCTGCAGATGGTGGGCCTGACCCAAGGCGGCGATCACCATGTCGTGCTGGGCGATCTCGCCGACAACAAGTTCTCGATCTACCACTATGCCGGCGACCGACTGCTCGGCATCGAATCCGTCAATCGGCCGGCCGACCACATGCTTGGCCGCAAGATGCTCGGCGCCCGCTTCTCGCCGACGCCGCAGACAGTGGCGGGCGGGCCGGATGCGCTGAAAGCGGCGCTTGCGGCCTTCAGTCAGGACGAACCGGCCAGAGCAAACGCGTAGAGATTGCCAATTTTTGCCATAGGCCATAAAATGGCTGAATGAGCACGATGAATATTTCACTGCCCGACAACTTGAAGAATTTTGTCGATCAGCAAGTGACTGACCGAGGCTATGGCACGAGCAGCGAATATGTGCGTGAATTGATCCGCCACGATCAGGATCGTCAACTTTTGCGCCGCTTGCTCCTAGAGGGCGCGTCGTCCGCGCCGGGTGAGCCCGTTGACGATGATTATTTCGCAGCGCTGCGGAAACGAGCGCAAGGCAATAATTAGTGGCCACAAAGGCAATTGTTCCTCGAACCCTTGCCTTGCGGGATATCGAGGACGCCGTTGATTATTATGCACGCGAAGCTGGTCCGCAC
This sequence comes from Mesorhizobium sp. B2-4-3, assembly GCF_006442815.1. Lineage (GTDB taxonomy): Bacteria > Pseudomonadota > Alphaproteobacteria > Rhizobiales > Rhizobiaceae > Mesorhizobium. The sequence goes on along the minus strand of NZ_VFVL01000005.1, from coordinate 109,451 downwards.
GTGGCGTTGGGCTACGTCGACGATCTCCAAGGCGCCTATCAACTGATAGCCCGCCATCCGGCGTCGGGCTCTCTGAGGTTTGGCTATGAAATCGGATTGCCCGGTCTGCGTAGCGTGCAATTCAAGCGCTATCCGTACCTGATTTTCTATTTCGACCAGACCGACCACGTCGATGTGTGGCGGGTTCTGCACGCCAAGAGGGATATTCCGGCCTGGTTACAGAATCCGAATTCCTGACGGCATTCAATCGCTTTGGCGTAAGTCTTCAGGAAATATGGACCGCCCTTCAGGCCGCCCGCGCCTCGCGGATCGAGGTCTCCAGGATATCCAGCGCCTCGGTCATGACGCCGTCCTGGATGGTGATCGGCGACAGGAAGCGGATGACGTTGGCGTAGACGCCGCAGGTGAGCAGGATGAGGCCCTTGTCCAGCGCCTTCAGCCTGACCGCGTTGGCGAACTCCGCCGAGGGCAGGCCCTTCTTCACGTCGTTGAACTCGACGGCGTTCATGAAGCCCGGGCCGCGGATGTCGACGATCTCCGGCACGTCGTCACGGATCGAGTCCAGCCGCTGCTTCAGCCTGGCGCCAAGGGCATTGGCGCGGTCGCAGAGCTTTTCTTCCTCGATGACGTCGAGCACGGCGTGCGCCGCGGCGACGCCGATCGGGCTGCCGCCATAGGTGCCGCCGAGCCCGCCGGGGCCGGGCGCGTCCATGATCTCGGCGCGGCCGGTGACGGCCGACAGCGGGAAGCCGCCGGCGAGGCTCTTGGCCATGGTGGTGAGATCGGGCGCCACGTCATGATGGTCCATGGCGAACATCTTGCCGGTGCGGGCAAAGCCGGTCTGCACCTCGTCGGCGACGAGCAGGATGCCATGCTGGTCGCAGATCTTGCGAAGTGCCGACATGAAATCGCGCGGCGCCTCGTAGAAGCCGCCCTCGCCCTGCACCGGTTCGACGATGATGGCGGCAACGCGACCCGGATCGACATCGGCCTTGAACAGCTTGTCGAGCGCGGCGAGCGAATCGGCGACCGAGACACCGTGCAGCGCGACCGGGAACGGCGCGTGGAAGACATCGGCAGGCATGGCGCCGAAGCCGACCTTGTAGGGCACGACCTTGCCGGTCAGCGCCATGCCCATGAAGGTGCGGCCATGGAAGCCGCCGGAAAAGGCGATGACCGCCTGGCGGCCGGTGGCGTTGCGGGCAATCTTGATGGCGTTCTCGACCGCCTCGGCGCCGGTGGTGACGAAGACGGTCTTCTTGTCGAACTTGCCGGGCAGCATGCCGTTCAGCCGTTCGGCGAGATGCACGTAGCTCTCATAAGGCACGACCTGGTGGCAGGTGTGGGTGAAACGGTCGAGCTGCGCCTTGACCGCTTCGATCACCTTGGGATGGCGATGGCCGGTGTTGACCACGGCGATGCCGGACGAGAAGTCGATGTAGCGACGGCCCTCGACGTCCCAGATTTCCGAATTCTCGGCGCGATCAGCATAGATCTGCGTCGTCATGCCGACGCCGCGCGAGATCGACTGATTCTTGCGTTCGGAAATGGCTGAATTCTTCATATCGTCCCTCAATCGGGCCCATCCCTCATCGAGACTGGGCCCATTCCTGTTGATGCCGGTGCTGGCTTCTTCTGACCTTATTTCACGTTTTGCTCAAGTCGGCACCATGGCCCAGTCGATTGGGCCTGCCCCAGACACCGATAACACCGGACAGGAACGCGGCTTGGCAATTGCGAGCTAAACCCTCACAAACCCCTCGCTCGCCCTGAGCAGGTTGCGCGTATAGTCCGCACTCACACGATGCCCGATCAACTGGCTGGCCGTGAGTGTCTCCACCGCTTCGCCGTTCTGCATCACCATCAGCCGCTCGCACATATGGGTGATGATGGCGAGGTCGTGGCTGACCATCAGGAAGGTCAGCTTGCGGCGGCGCCGCACCTCTTCCAGCAGGTTCAGCACCTCCGCCTGCACCGAGGCGTCCAACGCCGAGGTCGGCTCGTCGAGCAAAAGGACCGAAGGTTCGAGGATCAGGGCACGGGCAATCGCCACCCGCTGGCGCTGGCCGCCGGAGAGCTGATGCGCGTAGCGGAAGCGGAAGCCCTTGCCGAGGCCGACCTCGTCCAGCGCGCGCTCGATGCGCTTCTCGCCATCGGCCATGCCATGGATGGCCAGAGGCTCCTGAAGCAGGCGGTCGACCGTCTGGCGCGGATGCAGCGAGCCGTACGGATCCTGAAAGACCATCTGCACCTCGCGATAGAGCGCCTTGTCGCGGGTTTTGCCGAGCCTCTTGCCGTTGACCGTGATGGTGCCGGAAGAAACGGGCGCGAGGCCGGTGATGGCCCTCAGCAGTGTCGACTTGCCGGAACCGCTCTCCCCGACCAGCCCATAGGATTCGCCTTCCCTCACTTCGAGGCTGACGCCCTTCAGCGCGCGAAAACGGTCGAAAACCACTTCCAGCCCTTCGACAGCGATGCAAGCCGTCATGCCGCCCACTCCGGCTTGCGGTCGAGCACCGGCAGCGGATGGCGCTCGAAGCCGATCCTCGGCATGCAGTTGAGCAGGCCGCGCGTGTAGGGATGCTGGGCATCGCGCAGTTCGGAAGCCTTGATCTGCTCGACCACCTTGCCGGCATACATGACGACGACGCGGTCGCAGAAGGACGAGACCAGGCGCAGGTCGTGCGAAATGAAGATCAGGCCCATGCCGCGCTCGGCGACGAGCTTGTCGAGGATGTTGAGCACGTCGAGTTGCACCGTGACGTCGAGCGCCGAGGTCGGCTCATCGGCGATCATCAGCTCGGGTCCGGTGACCAGCATCATGGCGATCATGGCGCGCTGGCCCATGCCGCCCGAGACCTCGTGCGGGTAAAGGTCGAAGACGCGGGCCGGATCGCGGATCTGCACCGCCTGCAGCATGGCGAGCGCGCGCTCGCGCGCCTCGGCCCTGGAGACCTTTTCATGCGTGCGCAGCGTCTCGACGATCTGGCGGCCGATGGTCATCACCGGGTCGAGCGAATATTTGGGATCCTGCAGGATCATGGCGATTCGGTTTCCCCGCAGCGCTCGGCGCTCACGCGGCGATATGGAAAGCAGATCCATACCGTCGAAGGCGAGCTTCTTCGCCGAAACCTCGGCCTGCGGCGGGGTGAGGCCCATGATGGCGCGGCCGGTCTGCGATTTGCCGGAGCCGCTTTCGCCGACGATGCCCAGCCGCTCACGGCCGAGCGAGAACGAGACGCCGCGCACGGCCTGCACGAGGCCGGTGCGGGTCGGGAAGGTGACGCGCAGATCGTCAACCTCGAGAAGCGTGTCGCTCATTGGTCGCCGCTCATTGGTCGCCGCTCCGGGGATCGAGCGCGTCGCGCAGGCCGTCGCCGAGCAGGTTGAAGCCGAGGCTGACGATGAGGATGGCGGCGCCTGGGGCTGCTGCCACCCACCACTGGTCGAGGATGAAGCGGCGGCCGGACGCGATCATCGCGCCCCACTCGGGCAACGGCGGCTGCGCGCCCAGGCCGAGGAAGCCAAGGCCGGCGGCGGTCAGGATGATGCCGGCCATGTCGAGCGTGACGCGGATGATCAGCGAGGAGATGCAGAGCGGCATGATGTGGCGCAGCACGATGCGGAAGGGCGAAGCGCCCATCAGCTGCACCGCCTTGATGTAGTCGGAGTTGCGTACCGTCAGCGTCTCGGCCCGCGCGATGCGCGCGTAAGGCGGCCATGAGGTGATGGCGATCGCCAGCACGGCGTTCTCGATGCCGGGGCCGAGCGCGGCGACGAAAGCCAGCGCCAGCACCAGCTTCGGAAAGGCGAGGAAGATGTCGGTGATGCGCATCAGGATCGTGTCCGTCCAGCCGCCGGCATAACCGGCGATCGTGCCGACCAAAAGGCCGATGGGTGCGGCGATGATGGCGACGAGGATCACCACATAAAGCGTCCAGCGCGAGCCATAGACGATGCGCGAATAGATGTCGCGGCCGAGGTCGTCGGTGCCGAACCAGTGCGCGGCGCCCGGCGCCAGCAGGCGGGCATTCTTGAGATCGCCGATGGTGGGCGAATACGGCGCCAGCACATCGGCAAAGGCGGCGACCACCAGCAGCGCGATGATGATCAGCATGCCGACCAGCGCCAGCCGATTGGCGGAGAAGCGACGCCAGGCGACATAGGCGCGGCCGAGCCTTGCCTGCAGGCGGGAGGCCGGCCGGTCGCTGAGCAGCCACGCGCGACGGGAGAAGGGACCGGCGTCGAAGGCGGTCATGACGATGCCTCTTGAAGCTGTCGACCCCCACTCCGGTCTGCTACGCAGACCACCTCTCCTCCGTTCGACGGGGGAGAGGAAAGGCGCCAGGCATGCGACCAGCTTTTCCTCTCCCCCGGGCCCGAAGGGCCGGAGTGGGGGTGATTGACCGCGGCCAAGCCCAAAGATGCGATACCTCCGCTCATCCGGTCTTCGTCCTTGGATCGAGCAGCCGGTAGAGCAGATCGGAGAAAAGGTTGATGGCGATGAAGACCGAGCCGATGGCGATGGTGCCGCCGAGCACGGCGTTCATGTCTGCGTTCTGCAGCGAGTTGGTAATGTAGAGGCCAATGCCCGGCCAGGAGAAGACGGTCTCGGTCAATACCGAGCCTTCGAGCAGGTTGGCATAGGAAAGCGCGATCACCGTCACCATCGGCACGGCGGCGTTGCGCAGCGCATGGCCCCAGATGATGCGCGTCTCCGACAGGCCCTTGGCGCGCGCCGCGACGATGTATTCCTGTGCCAGCTCGTTCAGCATGAAGGAGCGGGTCATGCGGCTGATATAGGCGAGCGACAGGTAGCCGAGCAGCGCGGCCGGCAGGACGATGTGGCGCCAGGCGTCATAGAAGACGTCCCACTGCCCCTGGATCGCGGCATCGAGCAGGTAGAAGCCGGTGATCGGCGTGAATGTGTATTCATAGACGACATCGAGGCGGGCCGGAAAGGCGATCCATTGCAGCTTGGCGTAGAACAGCACCAGCCCGAGCAGGCCAAGCCAGAAGATCGGCACCGAATAGCCTATGAGGCCGACGACGCGCGCGACCTGGTCGATCAAGCTGCCGCGCTTGACCGCGGCCAGCACGCCGAGCGGCACGCCGATGACGGCGCCGATGATCGTGCCCAGCGTCGCCAGCTCGATGGTCGCCGGGAAGACGCGGCGGATATCGGACATCACCGGATTGGTGGTCAGCACCGAAGTGCCGAAGTCGCCTCTCAGCGCCGCTTTGACATAGAGGTAGAACTGTTCGATCCAGGGCAGATCGAGGCCCATCTCGCGGCGCGTGCGCTCGACCACGGCGGTCGGCGCGCGATCGCCGAGAACGGCCAGGACCGGATCGATCGGGATGACGCGGCCGATGAAGAAGGTCACCGCGAGAAGGCCGAGATAGGTCGTCACCGCGATGACCAGGAAGCGGCCGAGCGACGATAGGACGGCGACGGCGCGGGCGCTGCCGCGCCCCGCCACCGCCTGGTTTTCAGCTACGCTCACGGGCGCGTCCGAAGACACTATTCCTTGGAGACCGGGCCGACGAAATTGGTGTCGAAGCTCGGGCCGAGCGCAAAGCCCTTGAGGTTCTTGCGCAAGCCGGCCACTTCGAGCTGCTGATGGATGATGACGAAGGGGCTGGTGTCGAGGATCTTCTGCTGCAGGTCCTTGTAGATGTCGGCGCGCTTGGCCGAATCCTTCTCCAGCAGTGCCGCCTCGGTCTCCTTGGTGAGGTCCGGAATGTCCCAGGCGTTACGCCAGGCCAGCGTCTTGATCTTGGCGGCGTCGGAATTGTCCGGATTGGAGGCGAAGGTTTGGGCGTTGGAGTTCGGGTCGAAATAATCCTGGCCCCACTGGCCGATATAGATGTCGTGGTTGCGGGCGCGGTATTTGGTCAGTGTTTGCTTACCATCTCCGGGAATGATCTCCAGCTGGATGCCGCCCTGGCCGAGCGTCTGCTGGATCGATTCCGCCATGCCGGTGGTCGGTTGGCCGGTGCGCACGTCCATGGTCACCTTGAAGCCATCCGGCAGCCCGGCCTTGGCCAGTAGTTCCTTGGCCTTGGCGACATCGAATTTGAAGGGATTGTCATCCATTGCGCCGAGGTCGCCCTTGGGCAGGAAGGACTGGTGGATTTCGCCGATGCCCTTGAGGATGGTCGTGCTCAACGCATCATAGTCGATCAGATATTTGAACGCCTGGCGCACCTCGGGCTTGGCGAGCGTCGGGTTCTTCTGGTTGAGGCTGATATAATAGACCGTGCCCTTCGGCGCGCTGGTGGTGGTTAGGTCGGCGTTCTTGGCGATGGCGTCGAGATCGTTCGGCTCGAGGTTGCGGGCGACATCGATATCGCCGGCCTCGAGCGCCAGGCGCTGCGCCGAGCTTTCCTTCATGTTGCGGTAGATGACGCGGGCAAGCTTGGCCTTCTCGCCGTTGTAGTTGTCGTTGCGCTCCAGGACGACGGCCTCGTTGGCGCGCCATTCGCGCAGCTTGTACTGGCCCGAGCCCGCATAGCCGGTCTTCAGCCAGGCATTGCCGAAGTCGTTGTCCCATTTGTAGTCGGCGCTCGGCGTGGCGGCGGCGACGTGCTCCTTGACCAGCTTGGCGTCGACGACGGAGGCCACGGTGGCCGACAGGCAGTTGAGCACGAAGCTCGGCGCATAGGCCTTGTCGACAACGAACTGGAAGGTGGTGTCGTCGACGGCCTTGGCCTTTTCGGTGACGTTGTCGCCGGTGATGCCGAACTGGTTGATGATGAAAGCCGGGCTCTTGTCGAGCTTGATGGCGCGTTCGAAGGAATAGGCGACATCGGCCGCGGTGATCGGATTGCCGGACGCGAATTTCATGCCGGGCTTGAGCTTGAAAGTATAGGTCAGGCCGTCATCGGAAACGGTCCAGCTCTCGGCAAGGTCGCCCTTTACCTTGGATGTGTCGCTGAGGTCGAGGCGGACCAGGAGATCATAGGTGTTGCCGGTGACCTCGGCCGTTGACAGCTCGAACGCTTCGCCCGGGTCCATCGAGATGATGTCGTCGATGGCAAAGCCCTCGACCAGCGTATCGGCGGGCGTGACCGCGAAGGCGGGCGCGACGAGCAGCGCGGACAGCGCGGCGCCCGCAAGCAAGGCGCGCGAGCGGAGAGCAAACTTTTCCAGCATCATGGTGATCGTTCCCTGTCTTGTTGACCTGAGTTCCCGGCTCAGGGCTGTATTGTTCTTTGCAAGGCCAGCGGCGGCTTTGACCGCTTACCGTCGTGTTTTTTGTCCAGTTGGTCAACTCCCTATTCGACGGCGTACCAAAGCGGCAACGCGCATGTGCAAGACAGCGCATTGGATCAGAACCGGGCGCAACGAGTCGACCTATGTGCCGGCTAATTGAAGCCGGAAATCGGGAAAAAATCTGCTTCAGTCCGTGGGCTGGATGCACCGCTATTTCAGCTGCGCGACCAAACCCGCATCGGGAAAGCAGGTGGCGGGCCTGCCGTTCTTCGCCTGCCAGATGCCGATCGTGCGGCGGGTCTTGAAGCCGGGCAGGCCATCGGAGCTGCCGACATCGTAGCCCTTGGCCTCCAGCGCCCGCTGCAGGGCGGCGATATCGGAGCGATGGAGATCGCCGACCGCGCCCCAGGTGCCGGCAAACGTGGCGTCACCTTTGGCGATGCGGTCGGCGGCATGGCCGATGAACAGGCCATAGAGATCGCTGTTGTTGTATTGCTTGATCACATAGAAGTTCGGCGTGACGACGAAGGCCGGGCCACTGCGCCCGGCCGGCATCAGCAGGAAACCCTCGGCCTTCAATTCGCTCGCCGGAAACGCCTTGCCGTCGACGCGCCTGATGCCCATCGCCACCCAGTCGGAGATCTTCTTGCCCTGGTCGGGTCCTTCGAGCGAGCAGGAGACATTTGCCGGAACCGTCACCTCGGTCCCCCAGCCGCGCCCCCTCACCCAGCCGTAATGGACGAGGTAGTTGGCGATCGAGGCGAGCACGTCGGGCGTCGAGTTCCAGATGTCGGGCCGGCCGTCGCCGTCGAAGTCGACGGCGTGCTTGAGGAACGATGTCGGCATGAATTGCGGCTGGCCGAGCGCGCCGGCCCAGGAGGACTTCATCGCATTGACCGGCGCCAGCCCGCGCTCGACGATTTCGAGCGCCGCCAGCACCTCGGCGCGGAAGAAGTCCTTCTTGGTCGACATGAACGCCTTGGTGCCCAGCACCTCGAACGCGTCGTACGGCATCTTGGCCGCGCCGAAGCCGGTCTCGCGGCCCCAGATCGCCAGCACGATCTCGCCCGGAACGCCGTAGCGCTTCTCGATCAGCCCGAGCGTCCGGGCGTTGGCGCTCTCGCGCGTCCTTCCGCCCGAGGTGACGGCCCGAATGATCTTCTCGGCGAAGTAGTTGGCCGGCGGGCCGAACTCGGCCTGATGCTGCTTCTGCGGCGTGGTCGGCTTCTCGCCGGGCAGGACGAGATCGGGCAGCTTGAGGTTCGGCTTCACGCCGAGGAAGGCAGCGTCGAAGGTCTTTTTGGAGATGCCTTTGGACTTGGCTTCGGGCCAGAGGTCAGTTTGGAGCCAAGCCTGGAACTGGTCGTCGATGGGGGCGGCGTGAGTGGGGATGGTCAGAATGAAGCCGAATATCGCGATCAGAAGAAATACGAAGCCGTTCCTAGAAAAGCCGCGTTCCGTCGCGCCCCCCTCTGTCCTGCCGGACATCTCCCCCACGAGGGGGGAGATCGGCAGTTTTGGTGCCGCGCCTCTTCCGTCGACGTCGGAGATTGGCGAAAGCCGGCATGACGTCCGATCCCCCCCCTTGTGGGGGAGATGTCCGGCAGGACAGAGGGGGGCGCGAAGGAATGCTGTCATTTCCAAGGTCCCCTCACCGCCAACTTCAAAACGCAGTCCTCGATCGCAGCGCGGCCGCCAGCGTGCCTTCGTCGAGGTAGTCGAGCTCGCCGCCGACCGGCACGCCATGCGCGAGCCGCGTCACCTTCACATCGAAGCCCGACAGCTGATCCGTCAAATAATGCGCGGTCGTCTGCCCCTCGACGGTGGCGTTGACGGCAAGGATGACTTCCTTCACCTCGCCGCCGGCGACACGGTCGACCAGCGAGCGGATGTTGAGCTGGTCCGGACCGATGCCGTCGAGCGGCGACAGCGTGCCGCCAAGCACGTGGTAGCGCACGTTCATGGCCGCGGCGCGCTCCAGCGCCCAGAGGTCCGAGACGTCCTCGACGACGATCAGCGTGCCGGCGTCGCGGCGCGGGTCGGTGCAGATCATGCAAGGGTCGGATGTATCGACATTGCCGCAGGTCGAGCAGATGCGCACCTTGTCGACCGCCTCGCCCATGGCGGCGGCCAGAGGCTCGAGCAGCTGTTCCTTCTTCTTGATGAGATGAAGCGCGGCGCGCCTGGCCGAGCGCGGCCCAAGCCCCGGCACCTTGGCCAGGAGCTGGATCAGGCGTTCGATTTCCGGACCGGCGATTCTCTTCGACATCGCCTTGATCTAGGATTTTTCAGGACAGCCAGCAACGGCACAAGGCCCGCCATGCTGCCATGGCGGGCCTTGTGTTGGATGCAATCGGGTTCAGTTGGCTTCGAGCGGCCGGTCCTGGCTGACGATCATCGCGCCGATGGCGTCGGTGTTCTCAGGCGTCGACTGGAAGCCCATCGCCGCTTCCTGCGGCGCGCTGGGCACCGAAGTGACGTAGCGGCCCTTGAGCGTGCCGCCGAAACGCGAGGCGTCCGGTTCGGCCATGGGCTCCTGCATCGCCACGACCATCTGCTTCTGCGCCAGACGGCCGGACTTGGCAGAAGGTGCAACAGAAGCCGTCGCATAGGTCTGTTCGGCGGAAGCGTCTTCGGTCCGCGCGGCCGCGGCCAAGGCGGCCTGCTTTGCCGGGTCCGGACGGACGATCGTCTTGACGATCGGCTCGGCGGAAGCCACGAGCACCGGAGCGTCGGCCGCGGGCTTCTGCCTGCCTGACTTCTGCTGGTCGTCCACGTTCATGGCGACCATCGGCTCGTCCGGCAGCGGCTGCCAGTTGCGGCCGCGCTTCTCATAGAAGGCGTTGCCGCCGGCAACCATGGTGTAATGCATGTTCTTGTAGGGGAAGTGCAGGCCGGCGGTGTGGAAATACATCGTGTTCTTGAGCTTGGCCTTGCGTTCGCCTCTTAGCACCGCATCGGCCGCCGCCTCGACGTCCGGCAGGGCCTTCGAGTTCATCGGCCGCGTCATGACGCCCGGAGCAAACTGGCCCGGCTCGCCGACAACCTGACAGATGGTGTTGCCGTGCTGGCCGGAGCGAAGCCGGTTCATGACGACCGTGCCGACGGCGATCATGCCGTCGCGGCTCGACCGGTTGGACTCGAAGAACATTGCCCTTTGCAAGCATTCCTTGTCCTTCAGCGAGTGGCTGGAGGAACGCGTGAGGAAGCTCGGCGTAAGGGCATCGGTCAGACCCGAAACCGACATGCCATGGGAGGAAGTGGTCTGGCTGCAGCCGGCCAGGAGCAAGGGGGAAGTGACGATGCCGATAAGCAGCAGCGGCGTCTTCCATCGCGTCGCGATCACCAAAAAAGCCTCATGTCCAGATGCCAGCCCGCCCCGAGATGTGGCAAGAATGAGACTCTTTCGGGCAAAAAGATGGCTAGAGGGTTAGCAACTTCCGGACTTGGGTAAAACTTTATGAATGCCGCGAAATGTGCCCGTGAGCATCGCCGGCAAAATGGTTAATATTGCAGCCTGGACTCAATTTCCGTTCATAATCAATTAACTGGCGGACACCGCCTCAGAACGGCAATTTCATTCCGGGCGGGATCGGCAAGCCCGCCGTCAACGCCTTGGTCTTCTCCTGCATGATCTGCTCGACCTTATTTTTGGCGTCATTGTGGGCGGCCAGGATGAGGTCCTCCAGGATCTCGGCTTCGTCCGCCTTGATGAGCGACGGATCGATCTTCAGCGCCTTCATTTCGAACTTGCCGGAAAGCGTGATGCTGACCAGACCGCCGCCGGCCTGGCCGGTGGCTTCAAGCGTGGCGATCTCGTCCTGCATGGCCTGGAACTTGGCCTGCATTTCCTTCGCCTTGCCCATAAGGCCGAGAAGATCTTTCATCGGGTGGTCCTCTAAATGTTTCAGGTCTCGTCGTCATCGGCCGCCGGCTCGACCGGCAGGTCGGCCTCGGCTTCTTCCACGTCCGGCACGTCCGGGATGCGCACGTCGATGATCTTGGCGCCAGGAAAACGGGCGAGGATGGCCGCGACAGTCGGGTCGCTCTTGGCGTCGGAAAATGCGTTCTCCCGCTTCGTCGTCTCCATCTCGGCCAATGTCTGGCCGCCTTCTTCCTTCGACAGCGACACCAGCCAGTTGCGGCCGGTCCAGGCGCGCAGCTTGGCGGTGAGGTCGTTGAGCAGCATCTTCGGCGCGTCGTCGGTCAAGGTGACGTCGAGACGGCCGGGCTCGATGCGAACCGGCCGCACGCAGCGTTTCAGCAGCACCTTGAAGGCCATGTCGCGATTGGCGTCGGCAAGCGCGACGATGTCGGCCAGCGATTTGACCGGAACGGCGGGCGCCTCGGCGACCGGCTCCGGCGCCGGAACGAAGGCGGCGGGCGCGGGCTGTGTTTCGACCAGGCGCATCGTCTGGGCACCGCCACCGGTGGAAGCAGGCATCCGGGTCTGCGCGACGGGGCTCGCGCTGCCGCCATTGCCGGCCGGCGCTGCGTTGGCGCGCGGCGCGCCATTCGGCAGCGGGGCGGCGCCTTCCAGCGATTTCAGCGCCTCGTCCAGCGTCGGCAGGTCGGCGGCGTGCGCCAGCCTGATCAGCACCATCTCGCCCGCGCTGACCGGGCGGTTGGAGGACTGCACCTCGGGAATGCCCTTGAGCAGCATCTGCCAGGTCCGCGACAATACGCGCACCGAAAGCGTGCCGGCGAATTCGGCGCCACGCCGGCGCTCGTCCTCGGAAAGCGACGCATCGGCGGCGGCGGCCGGCACGAAGCGCAGGCGGGTGACGAGGTGGTTGAACTCGGCAAGATCGGTAAGCACGGCGGCAGGATCGGCACCGGTGTCGTATTGCGCGCGGAACTCGGCGAGCGCCGCCGCCACGTCGCCCTTCATGACATGCTCGAACAGGTCGATGATGCGGGCGCGGTCGGCAAGGCCGAGCATGGCGCGCACCGCCTCGGCGCTCACCGTGCCGCTGCCGTGGGCGATCGCCTGGTCGAGGATGGAGAGCGAATCGCGCGCCGAGCCTTCGGCAGCCCGCGCGATCATCGCCAGCGCCTCGTCGTCGACGGCAATGCCTTCCTTGGCCGCGATCGAAGACAGATGCCCGACCAGCGCGCTGGCATCGATGCGCCTCAGATCGAAGCGCTGGCAGCGCGACAGCACCGTTATCGGCACCTTGCGGATCTCGGTGGTGGCAAAGATGAATTTGACGTGCGGCGGCGGCTCTTCCAGCGTCTTCAGCAGGCCGTTGAAGGCCTGTGTGGAGAGCATGTGCACTTCGTCGATGATGTAGACCTTGTAGCGTGCCGAGACCGGCGCGTAGCGGACGCGGTCGATGATGTCCCTGATGTCGTCGATGCCGGTATGGGAGGCGGCATCCATCTCGATGACGTCGACATGGCGGCCTTCCATGATCGCCTGGCAATGCTCACCAGGGATCGAAAGGTCGACGGAGGGCTGATCGACGGTCGCGGTCTTGTAGTTCAGGGCCCGCGCCAGGATGCGCGCTGTCGTCGTCTTGCCGACACCGCGCACGCCGGTCAGCATCCAGGCCTGGGCGATGCGGCCGGTGGCGAACGCATTGGTCAGCGTGCGGACCATCGGCTCCTGGCCGATCAGCTCGGAGAAATTCGACGGGCGATATTTGCGCGCCAGGACGCGATAAGCGGCGGCCTTACCTGTTTCCAGGCTTTGTGGCCCCAAATTTCCGGCTTCGCTCATTCGCCGTCAAAAGCTCCCAGGACCGCGACGGAAGGCGGCCGATTCCTGCGCATAGTCTCACCCGCACGGCTCGGGGCCGTCAATGTCGCGGGAGAAAGGCGAAGAGGTGGGAGGCTGGAACAATGACCCGTTCCGGGCTCGTTAGGGCTGCTTCCTTCCGGACCTGACCCGGTTGGCGAGTGGATCGTCCACCACCAACCTCCCGCGCTCCATATCGGCAATTCGGCGGCGAAATGCAAGGGGCCGAGCCAGAACCCGTAGCCGCTTCGAAGGCGGAAAGTCCTTCAAATCGATAATGGCGGTCAATGAATCGCTTGCAGCCACCTTGCCGCCGCTCTAGCGTTCCGGGTTTGGAAAATGCTTACAACAAAAGCGAAGGAAACGCTCATGCTGCCTGGCCTCGAGGCCGGATTCACGCTGGACGCCCGGCTGGAGGCGGACAGCGAGCAGCTTATGTGGCTTGGCCTTTGCGAGCTCAGGCTGATGAACGACCGCCGCTGGCCATGGCTGGTGCTGGTGCCGCAGCGGCCCGGCGTGGAAGAAATTCACGACCTGACGCCGCTCGACCAGGCGATGCTGACCTTCGAGACCAATATGGTGGCGCAGGCGCTGAAACGGGTGACCGGATGCACCAAGATCAACACCGGTGCCTTGGGCAACATCGTGCGCCAGTTGCATGTCCATGTCGTCGCCCGCTCCGAGGGCGATCCCGGCTGGCCGGGACCGGTCTGGGGGCATGGCATGCGCGAACCCTACCAGCGCTCCGATATCAGGCGGTTTGCCGAAACGATCAAGGCGGCGCTATAAGCTGACCAGTGTCCATTCCGCACCCCCGAGTCCTCAGCACACCCCGAGTTCCCATGAGCTTTCGCCTGTTCGACGCGCCCTTGCGCGAGCCCAGTCAATTCGTCGGTTTCGCCGGCAACCGGATCGACCGGCAGTCCGAGAACCGCGCCGACGACGCGGTCGAAAAAGCGCTGGCCGACCGGACCGCGCGGCTGATGCTGATGCATGCCGGCCGGCTTTACCTCAAGCTCGACGACGGCACGTTCGATCCCTGGTTCAAGGCGGATGAAAGCCAGGCCTTCGAGGTTTCGCTCGGCCAGGGCGTGCTGCTCGGCCTTTCCGAGGAGGGCCCGGTGCTGGCGGTGCCCGCCGGCGTCGAGCCGGAAAAACTCCCCGAGACGGTCAAGGCGATCGACTATCGTTCCGTCTACATGCAAGGGCTGGTCGACGATGCGGCCGCCGGCGCGCTGGCGCAAGGGGCGGCGCTTCTCGCCTGGCACGTCAGCCACGCCTTCTGCTCGAAATGCGGCAACCGCTCGGAAATGCGGGCCGGCGGCTACAGGCGCCATTGCCCTGCCTGCGGCACCGACCATTTCCCGCGCACCGACCCGGTGGCGATCATGCTGACGGCAACGCAAGAGAAATGCATCCTGGGGCGCGGCAAGCATTTCGCGCCGGGCATGTATTCGGCGCTCGCCGGCTTCATCGAGCCCGGCGAGACGATCGAGGCGGCGGTGCGGCGCGAGACGCTTGAAGAGGCCGGCATCCGGCTCGGCCGCGTCGTCTACCATGCCAGCCAGCCTTGGCCGTTCCCCTATTCGCTGATGATCGGTTGTTTCGGCGAGCCGCTCAACGAGGATATTCAGGCCGACCTCAACGAATTGGAGGACTGCCGCTGGTTTTTCCGCGACGAAGTGCGCACGATGCTGGACAGGACGCACGCCGACGGCTTGATTACACCGCCGAAAGGGGCGATCGCCCATCACCTCATCCGCGCCTGGGTCGACAGCGAATAGGAGCAGAAGAATGATCCGTCACACCGTCGTGTTCGCGCTGAAGCACCCGTTGCAGTCGCTGGAGACGAAGCGCTTTCTGCACGACGCGAAGAAGATCCTGACCGGGATCAAGGGCGTCGCGCATTTCGAGCAGTTGCGGCAGGTGAGCCCGAAGAACGATTACCAGTTCGGCTTCTCGATGGAGTTCGCCGACCAGGCGGCTTACACGCGCTACAACGAGCACCCGGACCATGTCGCCTTCGTGCGCGACCGCTGGGTGCCCGAGGTCGATAAGTTCATGGAGATCGACTACGTGCCGCTGGGGTTTGGCTGAGAATGGGGGTTGTTAAGCGGCGTCCGAGATTAGCCGGACCAACTGTGACATCGTCATTCCAGGGCGTAGCGAAGCGAAGACCCTGGAATCCATGCCGTGACCTCGGCCCGAGGGTGCAGCGGAGCAGATTCTGGACCGATGCAACGCGTCGAAGTCACGGAATGGATCCTCGGGTCTGCGCGCGTCGCTTCGCTCCTTGCTTCGCCCGTGGATGACGAAGCTCAAGCGTTTCGGCCAACCCCGCAGGTACAATTCCCTAATCCGCGACCTTCCACTGCTCGCGCGAGGCGCTGGCCGGATAGACGCCGAGGATGCGCATCTCGCGCGAGAAGAAGCGCAGCTCGTCCAGCGCCAGCTTGACCAGCGGATCGTCCGGGTGGCCTTCGATGTCGGCGTAAAACAACGTCGCGGTGAAGGCGCCGAGCTGGTAGCTCTCGAGCTTGGTCATGTTGATGCCGTTGGTGGCGAAGCCGCCCATGGCCTTATAGAGCGCGGCCGGCACATTGCGGACACGGAAGATGAAGGTGGTCATCATCTTTGCATCCGGCGCGGGGCGCTCCACCCATTGCTTGTCCTTGGTCAGCACGACGAAGCGGGTGACGTTCGAGTCAGTGTCCTCGACATTCTTCTCGATGATATCGAGCCCATAGAGCTCCGCGGCCAAAGCCGGCGCCAGCGAGGCCATTGTGCGGTCCCGGACCTCCGACACCATCTTGGCCGAACCCGCCGTGTCGCCGGCGATCACCGGCTTCCAGCCGTTCTTGCGGATGTATTTGCGGCACTGGCCGAGCGCATGGATGTGGCTGTGGACGGTCTTGATCTCGTCGCGCTTCACCCCCGGCAACACCATCAGCTGGAAGTGGATCGGCAGGAAATATTCGCCGACGATGTGCAGCTTCGATTCCGGCAAGAGATGGTGAATGTCGGCGACGCGCCCGGCGATGGTGTTCTCGATCGGGATCATGGCGAGCTCGGCCTTGCCGGTCTCGACCGCGTTGAAGGCGTCCTCGAAGGTCGGGGAGGGCAACGGCTCCATCGACGGGAACATGTTGCGGCAGGCCGTGTCGGAGTTGGCGCCGGGCTCGCCCTGGAAGGAAATTCTGTTGGTCTTGTCAGCCATCACGGATGTCTCAGCTTGAGAGGATTTTTCGCGCCCGCTCCAGGTCGCCGGGGGTGTCGACGCCAAGCGGCAGCGATTTGACGATCTCGGCGTCGATGCGCATGCCGGCTTCCAGCGCGCGCAACTGCTCGAGGCGTTCGCGCCGCTCCAGCGGCGAAGGCTTGAGCGCCACGAAACGTTCGAGCGCCGCACGGCGATAGGCGTAGAGGCCGATGTGGTGGTAGAGCGGCCCAGCGCCCCAGGGCGCGGTGGCGCGGGTGAAATAGAGCGCTCGCAACCGTGTCGCCGACAGCGGCGAGCCGACGATCTTGACCACGTTCTGGTTGGTCTTTTCCTCGTCGCGCACGATCTCGACGCCGAGTGTGGCGATATCGACCGATTTGTCCTCAAACGGCCGCAGCGACGCGCCGATGATCTCGGGATCGATGGTCGGCAGGTCGCCCTGGACGTTGACGATCGTCTCCACCTGTTTTTCGGGGTCGAGGGCCGCCAGCGCCTCGAAGATGCGGTCGGAGCCCGATTCGTGATCCGCGCGGGTCATGACAGCCTCGAAGCCATACGCCCGTACGGTTTGCGCGACGGCTTCGGTATCGGTCGCCACCACCACGCGGCCAAGCCCGGCCTCGGCGGACCGGCGGGCGACATGGACGATCATCGGCGCGCCCGCAATGTCGGCCAGCGGCTTGCCCGGCAGACGCGTCGAGGCCATGCGGGCGGGGATCAGGATCAAGGTTGACATCGGATTTCAGGGCGGTCGAAAAACGCGGATGGAAAAGTGGCAAAAGGTCTCACTGGAAGCGCCCTTATAGGTGTTGCAACGCCAGAGCAAAAGACCTAGTTTCCGCCCGATTTGACTGACCTTTCGAGGCAGTTCGCGATACCGACGGACGGAGTGGACGGGACGGTCCGCCGGAAAAGGGAGCAAGGGGCGTATGGATTCCAACGAAATCAACAAGCTGCTCGGCGGATTTCTGGGAACCTGCTTCCTCGTCTTTTCCATAGGCCTCGTCTCGGACGGGCTGTTCGCCTCTCCGGCGCCCGAAAAGCCCGGCTTCGCCATCGAAGCGCAGGAACCGACCGAAGGCGGTCCGGCTGCTCCCGCAGCGGAAGCCAAACCGATCGCCGATCTGCTCGCCACCGCCAATGCCGAGGCAGGCGCCGCCATCTTCAAGAAGTGCCAGGCCTGCCATTCGGGTGAGAAGGGCGGCCCGAACAAGGTCGGTCCGGATCTTTGGGACATCGTCGACCGCCCCGTCGCCGAGCACGAAGGCTTCGCCTATTCGGCGGGCATGAAGGATTTCTCCAAGGGCGGCCAGGAGCACTGGACGTACGACAATCTCAACCACTTCATCACGTCGCCGAAGAAGTTCGTGAAGGGCACTGCGATGGGCTTCGCCGGCCTGCCGAAGGATGAAGACCGCGCCAATGTGATCGCTTATCTGCGCACGCTGTCGGACAATCCGAAGCCGCTGCCGCAGCCGGGTGCTTCGGCCGAAGCCAAGCCCGCCGAAGGCGCCAAGCCGGCGGAAGGTGCCGCACCCGCGAAGCCCGCGGAAGGCGCTGCGCCGGCCAAGCCGGCCGAGGGATCCGCTCCGGCCAAGCCCGCGGCGCCTGCCCAATAAACAATTTGTCGCAGAGACTTCCTTGGAAAAGCCGGGTTCGTCCCGGCTTTTCTGTTAGGAAAGCTGCATGGGCGGCGACAAAGGCGGCACTTGCGGTTTCCACCGGCGTCAAATGATCTAGATTGCGGGTGGTCAGAGCAATTCCAGGAAGGGGAACCGGTTTCCGTTCGGAATTGCGTTGAGACAAAGCGATAGAGGGCCGTCGTTTTCGTAAACGATGAACGCTCCAGTTGCTCGCGACGAGGAGAACGCATGAAGGTTGGCCGCTTCCGCACGCTTTTCGCATCGGCGTTCGCGCTCGCCTTCGCCGCCAGCCTGCAGGCCGGCTTCGCCGACGAGTGGCGTACGACGTCCTCGCTGATGGGCGAGTCCAAATACGGTGAGAATTTTCAGCGCTACGATTACGTCAATCCCGATGCGCCCAAGGGCGGCACATTGAATTCGGTCGTCGTCGGCACCTTCGACAGCTTCAATCCGTATGTCGTGCAGGGATCGCCGGCCTCCGGCTTCGCTCAATTTGGCGGCGGGTTGCTCTACGATACGCTGATGGACCAGGCGACTGACGAGGGTAGCACCTACCACCCACTGATCGCCGAGGCTTACAAATATCCGCCAGATTATTCCTCGGCTACCTACAGGCTCGATCCGCGCGCCAAATGGCATGACGGCCAGCCGATCACCGCCGACGATGTGATCTGGTCGTTCCAGGTGCTGAAGACCAACAGCCCGATGTACAACCGCTATTTCGAGAACGTGACCAAGGCGGTCGCGATCTCGGATCGCGAGGTCGAGTTCCAGTTCAACCAGAAGGGCAACCGCGAACTGCCCCGGATTCTCGGCGATCTCGTCGTGCTGCCGAAGCACTGGTGGGAAGGCACCGATGCAAACGGCAAGAAGCGTGACATCACCAGGCCGACGCTGGAGCCGCCGCTGGGCTCCGCGGCCTACAGGATCGCCAGCTTCAAACCGGGTTCGGAAATCGTCTGGCAACGCGTGCCCGACTACTGGGGTGCGAAGCTGCCGGTGAAGATCGGTCGCGAGAATTTCGATACCCAGCGCTTCACCTATATATTGGACGACAACGCCGCCTGGCAGGCCTTCACCAAGGGCGGGCTGGACGACATCAAGCCGGAAAACAGCTCGAGGCGCTGGGCGACGGCCTATAATTTTCCCGCCATCAGCGCCGGCGACGTGATCAAAAAGGAATTCAAGACCACCTCGCCGGAGCCGATGCAGGCTTTCATGCTCAACCAGCGCCGGCCGCTGTTCCAGGATCGCCGGGTGCGCGAAGCGCTGACCTATCCTTACGATTTCGAGACGATGAACCGCACGCTGTTCTTCAATTCCAACACGCGCACGAAAAGTTATTTCCAGGGCACCGAATTGGCGTCGAGCGGGCTGCCGCAAGGCAGAGAGCTCGATATCCTGGAGAAGTATCGAGACAAGCTGCCGCCTGAATTGTTCACCCAGGAATTCAAGCTGCCGGTCTATGACTCGCCGCAGGCGGAACGGAAGTATCTGAAGCAGGCGGTGGACCTCTTCGCCCAGGCGGGCTGGGTGATCAAGGGCGGCAAGATGGTGAACGCCAAGACCGGCGCGCCGTTCAAATTCGAGATCCTCGGCACGTCCGACACGGACCAGATCCTCTCAGGCAATTATATCGCCAACCTGCGCAAGATCGGCGTCGATGCGACGCTGCGGATCATCGATCCCAGCCAATACGTCAACCGCGTCAACAATTTCGACTACGACGTCATCACCAACCTGCTGCAGCAGTCGGAATCGCCGGGCAACGAACAGCGCGATTTCTGGAGCTCGAAGGCCGCCGACGCGCCCGGATCGCGCAACTATTCCGGCATCAAGGACCCGGTTGTCGATGCATTGGTCGACCGCATCATCTTCGCGACCGATCGGGACGACCTCGTCGCGGCCACCCACGCGCTCGATCGGGTGCTGTTGTGGAACTACTATGTGGTCCCGCAATTCTATCGCGCGGTGGTGTGGCTTGCCTATTGGAACAAGTTCGGCATGCCGGAAAAGCAGCCAAGTTACCGCGGCGCCGATATCGATTCCTGGTGGATCGACCCCGAGAAGGAAAAGGCGCTGGCCGCCAAGTACAAGGGCCTCAATTGATGAGGCGGCGGATTTTGCTTCCTCGCCGCGACTTCCTGGCGCTCGGCGCCGCGGCCACAGCCGCCGCCCTGCTGCCCGGCCGGGCCTTTGCCGACACCCCGGCCGGTGTCAAGCTGCACGGCCTGTCGGCCTTCGGCGACCTCAAATACAAGCCCGATTTCACCCATTTCGACTATGTCGATGTCGATGCGCCGCAAGGCGGCATCTTCAACTTCTCGCCGCCGAACTGGGGCGCCAACCAGAGCCCGCAGACCTTCAACACGCTGAATTCGTTCGTCGCCAAGGGCGATTCTCCGCAGCGCATGGAAATGTGCTTCGATTCCTTGATGGTGCGGGCACTCGACGAGCCAGACGCGGTCTATGGACTGATCGCCGACGGAGTCACAATCTCCGACGACCGCAACGGCTTCACATTCTCGCTGCGCCCGCAGGCGCGCTTCCATGACGGCACGCCGCTCACCGCCGACGATGTTGCCTTCACCTTCAAGCTGCTGAAAGACAAAGGGCATCCGGACTACGCGCTGTCGCTGACGCATCTGGAAGATGCCGAGGCGAAGGACACTCACACCGTCGAGCTCAAATTCTCCGGCAAGCAATCGGCCCGCACCATCCTCAACGTCGTCGGATTTCCGATCCTGTCGAAGGCCTTTTACACGGCCAATCCATTCGATTCCTCGCAGCTCAATCCGCCGCTCGGCTCTAGCGCCTATAAGGTCGGGCGCTGGTCGGCGGGCGCCTGGATCGAATATGAGCGCGTGGCCGACTACTGGGGCAACGACCTACCGGTCAATCGCGGCCAGAACAATTTCGGGCGCATCCGCATCGAATTCTACCAGGATCGCACGGCCGGGTTCGAGGCCTTCAAGAAGGGCGAGATACTCTACCGCGAGGAATTCACGTCGCGCGTCTGGGCGACGGCCTACGACTTTCCAGCCTTTACCGCCGGCAAGGTGATCAAGCATGAGTTCCCGGCTGAAACCACGCCTTCCATGCAGGCCACCGCCGTCAACCAGCGGCGGGAGCAATTCAAGGACCCGCGCGTGCGGCAGGCGATCGCGCTCTGCTTCGATTTCGAATGGACGCGGCGCAACTTCTTCTATGGTTCCTATGAGCGTTCGCAGTCCTGCTTCGAAAAGTCCGACTTCCGGGCCGCGGGCATGCCAACGCCGCAGGAGCTGACGCTGCTTCAGCCGCTGCGCGACCAGCTGCCGCCGGAGACATTCGGCGAAGCGGTGACGCAACCGCCATCGGACGGATCCGGGCGGGACCGCAAGCAACTGAGCGCGGCATTGAAGTTGCTCGCTCAGGCCGGCTGGAAACGCTCCGGCGACTTCGTGGTCAACGGCAAGGGCGGGCGGCTGGCCGCCGAATTCCTGGTCGACGACGAGACCTTCGTGCAGGTCTATTCGCCCTGGGTCGCCAACATGAAAGCTATCGGCATCGATGCCTCGATCCGCTTGGTGGATTCGGCGCAGTACCAGCTCAGGCAATCGACATTCGATTTCGACCTGCTCTCGGCCGCCTTCAATTTCAGCGCCACGCCGACCCGAGACGATCTGGAAATTTTCTTCCACTCGCGCAGCGCCGCAATATCGGGCTCGCGCAACCTGTCGGGCGTTGCAAGCCCCGCCGTCGATGCGCTGATCGATGCCGTCGGCGCCGCCAAGGATCGTGAAAGCCTGACCACCGCCATGCGCGCGTTGGACCGGGCCTTGCGCGCGCGGCGCGATTGGATTCCAAGTTGGTATCTGGCGAATCACCGAAGCGCCTATTGGGACATGTTCGGCTTCCCCGAACAGAAACCCGATTTCGGCTTTCCGGTCGAAGCGCTGTGGTGGGTCGACAAGGGCAAGGCGGCAAAGATTGGCAAAGCCTGACATGAACGTTTGTGCGGGGTCGGTCGCCTGATGGGCGCCTATATCCTGCGCCGCATTCTTCTCATGATCCCGACGCTGTTCGGCATCATGGCGATTTCCTTCGCGGTCATTCAGTTCGCGCCGGGCGGCCCGGTCGAGCAGGTGATTGCACGGCTGACCAACCAGGGCGGCAACGATCGCCTCGGCAGCGGTGGCGGCGACGCCGGCGGCGGCAATTTCGACGTTGCCGGCGATGTCGGCTCGAAATATCGCGGCGCGCAAGGCCTCGATCCCGAATTCATCAAGAAGCTGGAGAAGCAGTTCGGCTTCGACAAGCCGCCGCTCGAGCGCTTCGGCATGATGCTGTGGAACTATAGCCGCTTCGATTTCGGCGACAGCTATTTCCGCGATATCTCGGTGCTGAACCTGATCCTGGAGAAGATGCCGGTCTCCATCTCCATCGGCCTGTGGATCACGCTTTTATCCTATCTAATCTCGATCCCGCTCGGCATCCGCAAGGCGGTGAAGGATGGCTCCACCTTCGACGTGTGGACCAGCGGCGTCGTCATTGTCGGCTATGCCATTCCAGGCTTCCTGTTCGGCATCATGCTCATGGTGCTGTTTGCAGGCGGCTCGTTCTGGGACTGGTTTCCGCTGCGCGGCATCGTTTCGGACAACTGGGACCAGCTGTCCTGGCCCGGCAAGATCGCCGACTATTTCTGGCACATGACGCTGCCGCTGACGGCGCTCGTGCTGTCGGCTTTCGCGACGACCACCCTGCTCACCAAGAACTCCTTCCTTGAGGAGATCCGCAAGCAATATGTGGTCACCGCGCGCGCCAAGGGGCTGTCGGAGCACAAGGTGCTCTACGGCCACGTCTTCCGGAACGCCATGCTGATCGTCATCGCCGGTTTTCCGGGCGCTTTCATCTCGGCCTTCTTCACCGGCTCGCTGCTGATCGAGAACATCTTCTCACTCGACGGCCTCGGACTGCTCGGCTTCAAGTCGGTGATCGACCGCGACTATCCGGTGGTGTTCGCCACGCTCTACATCTTCTCGCTGCTTGGCCTGTTCGTCGGCCTTTTGTCGGATCTGATCTACACCTGGGTCGATCCGCGCATCGACTTCGAGCGGAGAGACGTCTGATGGCCGAGGCCGCGGTCGAAAGCGCGCCGGCGCGGCCTCGCAGGCCATTTCTGTCGCCGCTCAACCAGCGGCGACTGCAGAATTTCAAGGCCAACCGGCGCGGCTACTGGTCGCTCTGGATCTTCCTGTTACTGTTCGTGCTGTCGCTGTTTTCCGAGCTGATCGCCAACGACAAGCCGATCATCGCCTCCTACAAGGGCGAGATCCTGTTTCCGGTTCTGGTCGCCTATCCGGAGGAGAAGTTCGGCGGTTTCTACGCCGTCACCGATTATCGCGATCCGGTGATCCAGGACGAGATCAACTCCAATGGCTGGATGATCTGGCCGCCGGTCCGTTACTCCTACCAGACGGTCAACAACGCCATTCCGGAACCGGCCCCGGCAAAGCCGTCCTGGCTCTACGACAAAAAAACGCGCTGCAATCAGTACCCGAAGGGAGAGGCCGATGAGAACTGCACCGTCGGCAACTGGAACTGGCTGGGCACCGACGACCAGGCCCGCGACGTGCTGGCGCGCGTGCTCTACGGTTTCCGCATCTCGGTTCTGTTCGGCCTGATCCTGACGCTTGGGTCGTCGCTGATCGGCGTCGCGGCCGGCGCGGTGCAAGGCTATTTCGGCGGTTGGACCGACCTTCTCTTTCAACGTTTCATCGAGATCTGGTCGGCGATCCCGGTGCTCTACCTCCTGCTGATCGTCTCGGCCATCCTGCCGCCGGGCTTCTTCATCCTGCTCAGCCTGATGCTGCTGTTTTCATGGGTGGCGCTAGTCGGCGTGGTGCGGGCCGAATTCCTGCGCGCCCGCAACTTCGAATATGTCAACGCGGCGCGGGCGCTCGGCGTACCGAACCTCACCATCATGTTCCGGCACCTGTTGCCGAACGCCATGGTGGCGACGCTGACCTTCCTGCCCTTCCTGCTCTCGGGCTCCATCTCGACGCTGACATCGCTCGACTATCTCGGCTTCGGCCTGCCGCCCGGCTCGGCCTCGCTCGGCGAATTGCTGAAACAGGCGCAGCGCAACCTCAACGCGCCCTGGCTCGGCATCTCCGGCTTCATCGTGATCTCGCTGATGCTGTCCCTGCTGGTCTTCATCGGCGAGGCGACGCGTGACGCATTCGATCCGCGCAAGACGTTCAAATGACTGCGGACTGGTACCCGGCATGTTATATTCTCAGTGTGACGATACGAATTAAGGTGGACGTAGGTATCAATTGGCGAAACTGCCGGCGATCATGAGCGGTATCCGCACGTTTTCCGCGCCGCGATCCACGAGAGGACGGAATTATGAATAAGGTCATCCTCGAGCATTATCCCGCATCGAAACTTCCGGACGAGTTGCGAGAGGGTATAGCTTTGAATGCCTCGGTTACAGTGACCGTGGAAGAGGAGGCCAAACGGCCCCTTGGCCGCAAGCAACTGCTTGAACTTATGCGGAACGCCCAGGCCAACGCTCCAGGGACAAGCCTCGAAGAGGCCGTGGCGCGTGTTCGCGCCCTCCGTGACGAGTGGGAGGACTGATGGCCGCCTTCCGGCTTTACGTCGATACGAACATTTTCATCTACGCTTTCGAAAATAATGATGCTCTTGCACGAAAACTGCTTCAGCTCGTCTCTTTGAACGAGGGCAGAAAGCAACCTTTTATCGCGACAAGCGAGATCGTGTTGGCTGAGTTGATGGTGGACCCTCTGAAAAAGGGCAATGATTCGCTTATCGAGCTTTATGACAATATCTCGATTGGTAATGCCTTTGTTTCGATCGGGATGGTAACTCGTGAAGTCCTGTGGCACGCGGCACAGCTTCGTTCAAAATTCGTTTCTCTCAGGCTACCCGATGCGATTCACCTCTCCACGGCAATGCACTTCGGCTGCGCACAATTCCTGACTGCCGATACCAGACTGAAGGGCGCTTATTCTGTCGCACCGGACAGACTCGTTCCTCCGCAATTGACAGCCGAGATTTCGATTATCCGACCGGAAATTTCCGTTCTCGATAGAATCATTACGGAAATGGAAGGATGACCGCTCCCCTCCTTTCCGTCCAGGACCTGAGCGTCGCCTTCGCGCAAGGCGGCAAGCAGTCGATCGCCGTCGACCATATCTCATTCGACATCGCCAAGGGCGAGACGGTTGCCCTGGTTGGCGAATCCGGCTCGGGCAAATCGGTATCGGCGCTGTCGGTGCTGAAGCTCCTGCCCTATCCCGCCGCCAGCCATCCGTCGGGCAGGATCCTGTTCAGCGGCGCCAACCTGCTCGCCATGGACGAGAAGGCGTTGCGCGGCGTGCGCGGCAACAAGATCACCATGATCTTCCAGGAGCCGATGACCTCGCTCAACCCGCTGCACACGATCGAGCAGCAGATCGTCGAGGTGCTGCAGCTGCATCAGGGCCTGCGCGACCAAGCCGCCCGCGCCCGCACGCTGGAGCTGCTCAACGAGGTCGGCATCCGCGATCCGCAGAAACGCCTCGACGCCTATCCGCACCAGCTCTCCGGCGGCCAGCGCCAGCGCATCATGATCGCCATGGCTTTGGCCAACGAGCCGGAGCTTCTGATCGCCGACGAGCCGACGACCGCGCTCGACGTCACCGTGCAGGCGCAGATCCTCGAATTGCTGGCGGAACTCAAAGCCCGCAAGGGCATGTCGCTGCTGTTCATCACGCACGATCTCGGCATCGTGCGCAGGATCGCCGACCGCGTCTGCGTCATGACCAAGGGCAAGATCGTCGAGAGCGGCCCAACCGGGGAAATCTTCGCCAATCCGCGGCATGACTATACAAAGCATCTGCTGGCGGCCGAGCCGAAGGGCAAGCCGCCCACAACCGACCCGGGCGCCAAGTCCGTCATGACCGGCAAGGACATCAAGGTCTGGTTCCCGATCAAGAAAGGCTTCTTCCGGACCACGGTCGACCATGTGAAGGCCGTGGACGGCATCGACGTCACGGTGCGCGCCGGCCAGACGCTTGGCGTGGTCGGCGAATCCGGCTCGGGCAAGACGACGCTCGGGCTGGCGCTCGCGCGGATGATCTCTTCGACCGGCACGATCAATTTCAACGGACGCGACATCAACCAGCTCTCCTTCGGCGCCATGCGGCCGCTGCGGCGCGAACTGCAGATCGTCTTCCAGGACCCTTTCGGATCGCTCAGCCCGCGCCTGTCGGTCTCGGAGATCATCGAGGAAGGGTTGAAGATCCACGAGCCCAGGCTCTCGGCCGACCAGCGCGACGACAAGGTGGTCGCCGTGCTGAAGGAGGTCGGCCTCGATCCCGAGACGCGCCACCGCTACCCGCACGAGTTTTCCGGGGGCCAGCGCCAGCGCGTCGCCATCGCCCGCGCCATGGTGTTGAACCCTCGTTTCGTCATGCTCGACGAACCGACCTCGGCGCTCGACATGAGCGTGCAGGCGCAGGTGGTCGACCTTTTGCGCAGCCTTCAGGCCAAGCACAATCTCGCCTATCTCTTCATCAGCCACGACCTCAAGGTGGTCCGCGCCCTTGCCAATGACGTCATCGTCATGCGCAATGGTCAGATCGTCGAGGCGGGACCTTCCGCGCAGATTTTCAGCAGCCCGCAAACCGACTATACGCGGGCGCTGATGGCGGCGGCCTTCAAGATCGAGACGGCACCGACCGGCGTGGTCAGCGAGTAGTCGGACCCGCACTGGCGAAACAGGGAAGAAAAATCCGAGAATGGAAAAAGGCAAAATCCTGCTTGCCCTCACGGGCATCCACCCGCAGCGCTGGCACGAGTTGCTCTCGGCCGAGCGCGAGGTCGTGCTGGAGCCGAACGGCGCCAATGATCCGTCGATCGCCTATGCGGTGGTGTGGAAGCAGAAGCCCAACCTTCTCAAGTCGCTGCCCAATCTGCGCGCCATCTTCTCGATCGGCGCCGGCGTCGACCACATCTTTGCCGATCCCGGCCTGCCCGACGTGCCGATCGTCAAGATCGTCGCCGACAATCTTACCCAGCACATGGTCGAGTATGTCGTCTGGCGCGTGCTCGACCACCATCGCCAGGCCTCGCTTTACCGGGCCCAGCAGCAAAAGAAGATTTGGCACGAGCCGCCGCAACGGGCGGCCGGCGACATCTCCGTCGGCATCATGGGGCTTGGCAGTCTTGGCAGCGCCGCGGCTTCGGCATTGTTGTCGCTCGGCTTCGCCGTCAACGGCTGGTCGCGCAGCGAGCGGCCGATGAAAGGCGTTTCGACCTATGCCGGCGAGGCGGGGCTGATCCCGTTCCTCAATGCCACCGACATCCTCGTCGTGCTGTTGCCGCTCACGCCGCAAACCCAGGGCATCGTCAATTACGGGCTGCTCAAGGAACTGCGCCGGCGCAACGGCCTTGGCGGCGCGGTGCTGATCAATGCCGGGCGCGGACGGCTGCAGAAGGATGCCGACATTTTGCGCGCGCTGGACGACGGCACGCTGAAGGAAGCGAGCCTCGACGTGTTCGAGGTCGAGCCGCTGCCGAAGACCAGCCCGTTATGGAGCCACCCGAAAGTATTCGTCACGCCGCATGCGGCCGCGACCTCGGACCCGGCCCATCTGGTGCCGATCATGCTTCGCCAGATGGCCGCCTTCGAGCGCGGCGAAAAGCTCGAGAACCTGGTCGACCGCAAGGCGGGATATTAGTCGGGAGTCAAACCCCAGCCCCGAAAGCACTGCTTGATCGCCCGCAGCGAAGACAGCCGCAGCTTCGGCAGCTCGAGTTCTTCGAACATCGCCCGGTATTTCCTGCGGTTTCGCGGCGTGGTGACGGCGATGTGGTGGATCATGTCCCATTTGACGCTGTCGCGCCTGCCTTCCAGAGCGCCGAGCCTGTCCTTCTCGAACAGCGTTCGCCGAAAGTACCGCAAAAGACTTGCGGGGGTGGAGATATCCAGCAGGATCAAGCCTGTCGCCCGCCGAAGGCGCTGCGGCATGCAAACCGAATAGTTCCCGTCCATCACCCAACGCTCGCGGGCGATGGCTGCATCGTGCAGGGCAATGAATTCGGCCCTCGGACGCTGCTCCCAATCCGTATTGGGCAGATGAAAGAGCTGATCGAGGTGAACGGCTTCCAGGCCGCGCTTGCGCGCTATCGCGTCGGCAAGGGTGGACTTGCCGCTGTTGGACGGGCCCAGGATGCAGATGCGGTCGCCGAGGTCTGAGAGGTTCATCGGGCGGTCTTTCAAGCGCGATCAAACGCTCGTCGGTCCAGCCGAGCGTTAAACAGAATATCGAATATCGGATACTCAGGAAGGCTTCGAGCCGGGCAGGCCGGCCGTCTCCTTCTTCTTCGGCTTGCCGCAGTCGCGGCGGTCGATCGAACGGTTCATGGCGTCGATCTCGCCGCTCGCCTTGTTGCTGGCGCGCTGGGCCTTGGAGCGCACATCCGGCATGAACGGGCCGAAGCCCATCGCCGGATTGGAGAAGCCCGGCTTGGCGGTGACAGGCAGATTGTTCTGCCGCGCGAGTTGATTGCGCTGCGCCAGCAATTGATCGCAAGGCACATCGTCATACTGCAATGAGGATTGGACGTCCTCGTCCTGACGCTCGGCCATCGACGTGCCTCCGACACAGCCGGAGACCGTCAGACAAGACGCCAACGCAACCATGGTCCAGCGCATGGATATCTCCCTAGGGCAATTCCAGGAAAAGTGCGTCGTGGTTTTTCGTCCGGAATTGCGCAAAACAAAGACTCGGTATCCGTCCCGCGCAACCCGGACCATGCCATTCAGGCTTTTTCGCAGCAAGGTCGACCTCATGCCGTTGCCGGATTCCCCGCCTCGGTAGCTGTAGCAGGGAAGCCAGCCACGATGGCCAGGCCCTCGACCGGGTCACGCCGGTCGTGCCGGATAATCATGCTTTCCAGCGACAGGACCGCAAGGCCGTTGGCGCAAAGCAGGCGCCGCGCATAGGCCTCGGAATGGGCATAACGCCGTGACGGCAAAAGGGCGAAATCGCCGCCGCCGACAAGCGTCTCGAGCGAAAAGGCGAATATGCCGCCATCGGCAAGCATGTTCGCAACCGCGCCGACGATACGGTCGAGCGCGCCGACATAGATGAACACGTCGGCCGCGACCACGAGATCGGCTCTGTCGCCGGTGCGGGAGAAATGCTGAAGGTCGGCCTTGGCCAGCAGGTCGTAGATGCCCTTGGCCCTCGCCTTCCTCAGCATGCCGGCCGAGATGTCGTAGCCCTCCAGCCGGTCGACGAAAGGGCGCAGCCTTTCGCCCATCAGGCCGGTGCCGCAGCCAAGGTCGAGGGCCAGCCTGAACCGGCCGGGCCTTGCCTTGCCGATGGCACGCCCGAGAAAATCCGGCAGCCCGTAGCCGAGCTTGCGGACAAGCGAGTCCTCGAAACTGTCGGCATAGTGATCGAACAAGGTCTCGACGAAGGCGCTGGGCGGCGCCGCCGCGGCGGGCGCCTTGCCGATCAGCTGAAGCTCGAGCGCGGTGCCGAGGCGATCCGCGGGGTCCAGCTTCAGCGCCATGGCCCAGGCTTGCGCGGCTTGATCGGGCAGGCCAACCGCCTCCTGCATCTCGCCGAGCCGAAACCAGCCGGCGGCCCAGCGCGGCGCCAGTTCCAGCGCGCCAAGCAGAAGCTCGGCCGCCTGCGCCGGCTCGCCCGAGGCGAGCAGCATCTCGGCGAAATCGGCGCGGCGGTCGGCGTTCAAGTCACCCGACGAGGCCTGGAGCGGTTTCATCTTTGAAGAATCCCACCGGCGAGGCGGGCCGGCGGCTGGCTCCATAGCATGATCCCGAACCGAAGGTCAGCGAAGCAAAAAGTGGGAACCGGTTTTCGCAGAGAGATCGTGCTCCAACAAAGAGCTTGATCGTGATGGCGTTTCAACGAGCCTCGATTGCGATCCAGGACGAGTCAGCAGTCTCCTGCAACGGGCTTCCCGCGGCAAATTTAGCTACTATGTTCAAAGCCATGCGCGCCAGCGACCTGCTCAAGCCCCGGCCGGAGGGCCTTTACTGCCCGCCCGGCAATTTCTTCCTCGACCCGGTGCGGCCCGTCGAGCGGGCGCTGATCACGCACAGCCATTCCGACCATGCGCGATCCGGCCACCGCTCGGTGCTGGCCACGCAAGAGACGCTCGACATCATGGGGCTGCGTTATGGCGAGGATTTCGCCGGAACCACGCAGGTGGCTGCGCTCGGCCAGACAATCGACATCAACGGCGTCGCCGTCACCTTCCATCCGGCCGGGCATGTGCTGGGCTCGGCGCAGATCTGCGTCGAGTATGGGGGCATGCGCATCGTCGCCTCCGGCGACTACAAGCGGCAGAAGGACGCCACCTGCCTGCCGTTCGAGCCTGTCCTGTGCGATGTCTTCATCACCGAAGCGACCTTCGGCCTGCCGGTATTCCGGCATCCGCCCGACCATGAGGAGATAGCCCGCGTGCTCAAGTCGGCGGCGCAATTTCCCGAACGCTCGCACCTGATCGGCGCCTATGCGCTCGGCAAGGCGCAGCGCGTGATGCGGCTGCTGCGCGATGCCGGTTACGACAGGCCGATCTATATCCATGGCGCGCTGGCCAAGCTCAGCGAGTACTACCAGAGCCAAGGCATCGATCTCGGCCGGATCGAGCCGGCGACGGTCGAAAGCAGCGGCAAGGCCGATTTCGCCGGCGCGATCGTGGTCGGCCCGCCGTCGGCCTTCGCCGACCGCTGGGCGCGGCGTTTTCCGGACCCGATCTCCTGCTTCGCCTCGGGCTGGATGCGCATCCGCCAGCGGGCTAAGCAGGGCGGCGTCGAGCTGCCGCTGATCATTTCCGACCATGCCGATTGGGACGAGCTGATCATCACGATCAAGGAAACCGGCGCGGAGGAAATCTGGGTCACGCATGGCCGCGAGGAAGCACTGGTGCGCTGGTGCGAGCTGGAGGGCATTGCGGCGAGGCCGCTGCATCTCGTGGGATATGAGGACGAGGGCGATTGATGGGACATAGTTTGCCAATCGCCATCGCAGCGCTCTACGGCCCCCCTCTCTGTCCTGCCGGACATCTCCCCCTCAAGGGGGGAGATTGGCAGCTTGAACGCCGGCACATCTCTACCGGCGCCGAAGATTGGCGAAAGCCGGCGCGACATCCGATCTCCCCCCTAGAGGGGGAGATGGCCGGCAGGCCAGAGAGGGGGGCCTCGCGCCGGCTCTCGCAATTGGCTTGGCGCCCATGAACCGCTTCGCCGAGCTCCTCGACCGTCTCGTGCTGACGCCGTCGCGCAACGGCAAGCTGACGCTGCTCACCGATTATTTCCGCGGCGTCGAGGATCCCGATCGCGGGCTGGCGCTGGCGGCGATCACGGGCGATCTCTCGATCGCGGCGGTGAAGCCGGCGATGCTGCGCGCGCTGGTGGTCGAGCGCATGGATCCGGTGCTGTTCGGCTACTCCTACGACTATGTCGGCGACCTCGCCGAGACGGTGTCTTTGGTCTGGCCGCAACCGCAAGGACATATCCCCAACGATCACCCGACGCTTGCCGAAGTGGTCGGCAAATTGCAGGCGGCAAGCCGCTCCGACGGACCGAAGGTGCTGGCGCGGCTGCTCGACGACGCCGGCATCTCGGCGCGCTTCGCCATTATCAAGCTGGTCACCGGCGGCTTGCGCATCGGCGTGTCGGCGCGGCTCGCCAAGCAGGCGCTGGCCGACCTCGGCCAAGTCGACGTCGCCGAGATCGAGGAGCTCTGGCACGGTCTGGCGCCGCCTTACGCCGAACTGTTCGCCTGGCTGGAGGGCCGGGCGGAAAAGCCGAGGAGCGCCGCGCTCGCGCTGTTCCGGCCGGTGATGCTCTCCAATGCCGTCGACGACGGCGATCTCGAAAAGCTCGACCCGGCCGATTATGCGGCGGAATGGAAATGGGATGGCATCCGCGTGCAGGCGGTGTGCGAAGGCGGCGTCCGCAGGCTCTATTCGCGCACCGGCGACGACGTGTCGGGTGCCTTCCCGGACCTCGCCGCGGCCATGAATTTCGAAGCGGCGCTGGACGGCGAGCTGCTGGTCGGCGACCCGCGCGAGGCGACGGGCACGTTTTCGGACCTGCAGCAGCGGCTGAACCGCAAGAGCGTGTCGCCGAAGATCCAGCAGCAATATCCGGCGTTCATGCGTTGCTACGACGCGCTGCAGATCGACGGCGAGAACCTGCGCGCGCTGCCCTTCGGCGAGCGCCGCAAGCGGCTCGAGGCTTTCGTCAAGACGCTCGACCCGAGCCGCTTCGATCTCTCGCCGCTGGTCGCGTTCTCCGACTGGGAGACGCTGGAGCGGCTGCGCCAGGCGCCGCCGCATCCGATCATCGAAGGGGTGATGCTGAAGCGCTGGGATTCGCCGTACCTCGCCGGCCGGCCGAAAGGGCCCTGGTTCAAGTGGAAGCGCGACCCGCACACCATCGACGCGGTGCTGATGTATGCGCAGCGCGGCCACGGCAAGCGCTCGAGCTTTTATTCCGACTACACGTTCGGCGTCTGGTCCGGCCCCGAGGGTTCGGAAGAGCTGGTGCCGGTCGGCAAAGCCTATTTCGGCTTCACCGACGAGGAGTTGAGAGAGATCGACAAATATGTGCGCGACAACACGATCGAGCGTTTCGGGCCGGTGCGCTCGGTGCGCGCCGACCGCGGGAACGGCCTGGTGCTGGAGGTGGCGTTCGAAGGCCTCAACCGCTCGACGCGCCACAAATCGGGCGTCGCGATGCGCTTTCCCCGCATCTCTCGGCTGCGCTGGGACAAGCCGGCGGCGGAGGCCGATCGGATAGAGACGCTGCAGGCGTTGCTGGATGGCTAGTTCCCTGACACAGGGATTTTGAAGGTTGCCGTTTTGTCTTGGTGCAAGATTTTCCTTTCATTTGCGTGAAATCAGCGCAAACGCCGGGGATTGGTTGAAGCCGCCCCAACCTCGTCATTCTATGGCGGAGCAAGGAGCGCAGCGACGCGGCGCAGACCATAGAATCCATGCCGTGACTTGGAAGCGTTGCCGCGGTGCAGAATTCTGCTCCGTTGCACGCCTTGGCGAAGGTAACGGCATGGATTCCAGGGTCTTCGCGACGGAGCTTCGCTCCTGCTCCGCCCTAGAATGACGATCGCGATGGGCGTTTTGGCCAATCTCCAACGCATGCCACCTGCCAATGCAAACAGAGCCGACCGGTCAAAATCCCTGTGCAGTGGCACTAGAAAGCATGACCCCAGTCGGCCCAAAGCGCCGACTTTGGCAATCGGCCATCTGCCTGCTCAACTATTCCGCTATCGAGACGCGGATCTCGTAGATATCCACCGACTTGCCCTTCTGGTCAAAATCGGAATTGACGGCGATGGTGCCGGCCGCGCCCGGATGCTTGTCCGGGAACTGCACATCGAACAGATATTCGTTGCGCTCGTGGCCGACCGCGTAGCGCTTGCGACCGCAATCGCCGAAATCGCCGAAATTGCAATCGACCGATATCTGCGTCTCCTTGCCTTCTTCCGAGCGGGCGACGATGTCGAACATAGCGTGCTTGCCGGCAAGCTTCTCCAGCACGCCCTGGCCGACATCGAAGGCGATGGCCGAACCCGACGCGCCCGAGCGGATGCGCAGGAACTGGCCGGTGTCGTCCTTCATCACCTCGGCGGCGGCGTCGGACGGCGTGCTGACACGGGTCGGATCGGCCGGCGAGAAGACGTTGATCCAGTTCTTCGACTGGTCGGCCTCGCCCGGCTTCTGCGGCGAGCCGGGTTCGGCCGGCGGCGTGGAATCCTCGTCGTCCAGCGTCGGCGTCGGTTCCGGCGGGCCGGTGTCGAGCTCGGCCGCCGTCTTGAAGACGCCGGTCTGCTTGGCGAAATAGAGGCCGATGCCGGCGGCCGCGAACAGCGTCGCGACGACGAAGATCGCGGTCAGCGGCAAGCGCCGCCCCCTGATGCGCCGCTCGTCGCGGTCGGGCGCGACCTCAGCGCCGTTGCCGACGGGAGCGCCCGGCGAATCGTCGAGCGACGGCGCGTCGGGAAGCGCCGTCTCGTCCGGCATGATGTCGGGCACGCGCGGCAGCACGCGTGAGCGCGGCTGGTCCGAAGCATCGGGCTGCACCGGGCCGTCGACGGTGATCGAGGGTGAGGCCGCGGATTGCGATGGCGGCAGCGGCGCGTCGACCGACGGCGCGGCCGACACGGCCGGCGCTTCGACGCGGGGATCCGGCGCGCCATTGCCGGCCGAGGCGACGTTTTCCGGCGGCAGCGTCACATCGGGCACGGCCGGCAGGAACTCCGATTCGATCTCGGTGATCTTGGCCTGCACCGCCTTGCGGCGGCTGATGGCGGCCTCGACCGTGACGTTCGGATTGGCCTGCAGGACACGGTCGAGCGCGGCAAAGGCCGATCGATAGACCTTCTCGCGGAACGCCCGGTCCTCGGCATTGCCTTTCTCGAAGGCATTGCGGATCGCTTTCTCGATGGGGTCCAAGCGAGCTCCCTCTGCGCGTTCGCTCACGGTTGTCTGATCGTCAGCCGCAGGCGACCAATCGATCAACGGCGAGCGGCTGCCTTGCCGGCCAAAGCCATTTCGGCATTTTTTGTTTAAGAATCAACATTTTTCGTCACCACCGGCGCGGTCGCGCCGGCCAGCCAAGTGCGAAGGACGTGCGGCCCGCACGCCGCCACGGGCCGCGCCTGCGCCCGTTGCGCGGTAACCCTAGATCGGAATTGCCGCCAACGAGGCTGGAATTCACCGCTGCCCATCTTGAATTAGCGAGCGGTTGAGTCTATCACCCAGCCCATTCTGGAAGCCTGACGCTTCCCGGGCCGCTTTAGCTCAGTTGGTAGAGCACATCATTCGTAATGATGGGGTCGCGTGTTCGAGTCACGCAAGCGGCACCAAAAATTCAAGCACTTAGCCGAACGTCCTGGCCGATTTGTACAGAAACCGCACAGAAACGGTCGATTTGGGGAAGGCATGAAGATCTCGCTTTTCTGCATGACTGCCCTCTTGCTAAGCACCGATCTCGCGGCGGCGTTTGATTGTCTAGGAGCGGATGGGTGCTCGACCGGGTCTTCCGGCTATCCCTTCACAGTCTTTGTGGGGGTTCTTTTTGTGTTGGCGCTGATCGCGAGAGCGGTGGCCTATTTCCGGCAGGGGCGGAAATAGTCAGACCTCGGCCGCTTCGCGCTGCCAGTCGGGATGATGGTGGCCGTAGTTTTCTTCCAGCATTTGAAGCGACATGCCGAGCGCGCCGGCCGCCTGCCATTTGTCGACGCCAGCCTGCATCATCCACGTGGCGCGCGTGTGCCTGAGAACGTGCGGCGTCACTTCGTCGTCGAGTCAGGCCAGTTCAACGGCGGCCTCCCAGGCAGTGCGCACAGATCCGACGCCGCCGCCACGCCATGAAACGACATGGAGGAAAAGCGGCAGGGGCAAGTGCTGTTCCTCGGCCGGTCGCTTGCCCGCCGCCTCGGCCCGTGCGGCGTCGTCCAGCCGCTTCCAGCGCCGCAGGTGCGCAAGGATGCGCCGCCCGAGCTTCGCAGCTGGCTGACGCTTCTTCGTCTCTTCCTGCTCTGCCGCCTTGCGGTGGATGATACCCCGTCCCAGATCGATCCAGCCGCCCGAGACGTTGGCCATCCACTGTGCGCCAAGCAGCGCCTGCTTTCTCGATCCGGTGTAGAGCCCGAGCAATATGAAGCGGGCAAGGTGGCGGTTGATACCGACCATGTAGCGGCACCATTTCGAATGGCGGCGGCGGGTCGTACGCATTTTCACCCGGCGAGGCCTCGACTGGACGTCGAAATACCGCGACCCCGCCAAGGCCGCCGGTGAGCTGCAGGCCGACACCGCAATCATCGACGGCGAGATCATCGTCCTGAATGACGCTGGCATTTCGGATTTCGCAGAGCTGCGCAAAGCGATCACGCGCCGACAGCACGACCTCTATTTTGTCGCGTTCGACCTTCTCCATCTCAACGGCCACGACTTGCTCGACATGCCGCTGACCGATCGGCGCGAGATCCTCGAGGCGATTATTCCGACCGGGAAGCGCATCCAGTTCAGTCAAGCGCTACCCGGCGACGCTCGATCGATCTTTCATCTTGTTGACCGGGCCGGGCTTGAGGGCGTGGTTTCCAAGCGCAAGGACAGCGTTTATCGAAGCGGCCCCTCGACCAATTGGCAGAAGGCGAAATGCTACAGCATCGACGAGTATGAGCTGCTTGGCGTCGAGCGCGAGCCCGGCAAGCCGGCCTTTGCCTTGATGGCAGAGCGCGGCACAGGGCGCTATGTGGGGTCGGCTTTCATCACCTTGAACCGCGAAATGCGCGAGCGGCTTTGGCAGCGCGTCCAGGAGCATGCCGGGCCGGCGCCAAAGGGCATGAAGCGGCCGGCCACGCAGTGGGTTAAGCCGGGATTGATCGGCCGAGTGAAGCACTTACGTGGGGAGGAAGACCTGCGGCACGCCTCGCTGCAGGATTTTTATGACGAAGCACATCGCCACGACCGCTAAGTTAGATTTACATGCGTCATTTAACACTACTCTCAAGTTGTTCCAAATCCTTTGCAAATAACGTAATGTGAGGTGCAGAAAACTCAATGGTCTCGGCGAAATTAATGGCCGCCTTTTTTATCGCCTCCGCCGGCACTGTCGCCTTTGTCTTTATGATGGACTCGAAGAGCTTAGTAAGTATGTCAGATTTTTCCTTTACAGACTTCAGAATTTCGTATCGGGCTGCCATGGTGGGCGGAAAAATCGGGACAGCCGAAGCTATGGACTCGAAACTCAAACCAGTGGTCAACCGGGATTGAAAAGCTCTGACCTTTGCCACGTCTTGAGCGCTAAACATTGGAGGAGATGGAACATCGTACCTGTCACGAAATACTTTTGACGAATCCGAGAACTCAACGATGAGGTTGTAGAAATAACGGGACACGACAGCTGCCCTCATTGCTAAGAGTTTTGCTCCCCGTAAGGTCAATTCCTTTTGCCGTTCATCTGACTTTGTCATCGCATTGACGGTTACAAAACCCGCAGCGACCGCAGCAAAGCCGGCAATTAGCGTCTGATAGTCATAGAGCCAGCCTTTGCTTGAGTGATGAGTGACGTCCGACCAGGCACTGCCAAGAATGAAACCCATCACCGCCGCTACAATCGCAATAAACCATGCTTCACTGCGTTCCATTCACATCTCCCCCCGCGCCGGACAATCCTAGCTCGGCTGGGCTCTTTCGCAACGGTGCTGCACAATAAAACTATCGCTACAAAGCGCGACTCGGGGCTCGGCCGGAAACTTCGTCGGGGGATGCGCCGGTACGCAGCTCTGGTGAAAAGATTCCACAAACCGGCTTGACGGGCAAGGAATTTGTTCTCATTTCGTTCTCATGCCGGAGACCTATAGCCCGAAGCGACGCGATTACCCGCTGTCCGCGCTTAACGACACCATGCGCCTGGTGCGCATCCGGTGCCGCTATTGTAAGCGCCAGCACTGCTACCAGCCCTCCGATCTGATCCAGATTTTCGGAGACGTCGATGTCGACTCACTCATGGAGCGAATGAAGTGCGAGAACGGCCGCGATCATGGACGGCTGGACGTCTAGGCATTCGCGCCGACCGGCCGGGAAGCCGTCGGGCTGCGCATCCGCCGCCTGGTGGCGATCAAGATCAACCGAGTGCCGATCTGGCGCGAGGATCCGGCATGACGACACGCCGAGCACCACAGACGGGAATGAGTTTAGATGTTATAGGTTCGTCGAGGCGTGATCTTGGGAGAAATCGTCAGTGAACTCAGAAGAGTTACGAGCCATGCTCGAGAAGTCACGAGTGGCGACTGAAGAGAGGATTGCGGCGATATCGCTTCACCCCCCCAAAGACGCAACCATAGAAGAGAAACTTGATTTTTTTAAGAAGTCGAAAGCCGCGATAGCAGTTGAAATCACGAACATTCAAAAGCAACAGGCAACAATCATTGGCATTTTTAACCAAATGACAGACGCCGTGATGAGCCAGGGGCCGCACGCTGTGGCTTTAGTGTACGTTCAGTTGGTGGATAACGAATTAACTGAGCTGATATTCGGTCATATGCCGGGCATGGATAGGCACTTAGATAGATCTCTTTTCAAAGGATCGGCACCTCTAGCGACCTTTAGCGCAAAGATAGACCTAGCAAAATCCATGGGTATCATTGATTCCGCCCTCTGGTCTGAACTACACCGCCTGCGCAAGTTGCGAAACAAGTTTGCCCATGCGCATAAAGTTCTTTCATTCGAAGATCAGGTCGTGATCGACCATGTAAATAGTCTCGCTGAGATACACGCGGGACTAGCGGAGTTTGGCCCAAAGGCAAAGTTCATGGGGGCGGTTAATGTGATTCTCACTATGTTACGGGAAAGGAAGTCGGTGGCTGGAGGTTACCAGCGCTCCGAGCGTGATGACCTCAACTGAGGCTATCGTAGAAGGCGATGAGGCGTCTGACCTCATTGCCGCGCTCGAGCAACTGCTCACCGAGAACCCTGGGCCGGTATCGATCGCCGCGGGCGTCGCCGCGCTGCGCGCGATCGGCATCGAGGAGCCCGCCGACGAACTGCAATCGCTGGTCGGCACATTCGCGGCCGAGCGGTGGCGCCCAATCCTGTTCGATTTTCAGGTAGGCACGATCCCGAGCGCCTGCATGAAGCGGGCATCAGGACGAATGCGCATCGCACAGAAACCGTACAGAAACCATCGAATGTTTTCGCTCTGTTCCGGCCTTTTTTAAAGGGAAAACTCAATAAAATCATAAAATGCACATCATTCGTAATGATGGGGTCGCGTGTTCGAGTCACGTAAGCGGCCCCAAAATTTCTCCACGAGAACCAAGCCGTTACCGGAGGCCGAGCCTTGAGCGGTCTGCCCGTGAACCATAGGCAATGGGGTCAGGTGACAAAACGTCACCGGCGGAGGCAATCTGCCCCAACGGAATAAGGGGCTATATCTTTGGTCCTTTCGGACCAATGCGTTTGGCAGGACGGACCTCGGTCGATTGTGGGCTGGCAGGCAAATCAGACAGTCTCGCGATCGCGCCGGCTGATAACCCCAAGCCCCCCGCCCATCGGTCGGCGCATAGCCCGGCTTGCTGACCTCAAATCCTAACCACAAAAAGCGAGCCGGGCTTCCACCTGTGCGCCCATGCCGCAAATTGTCGGAAGAAAGGTCCATGATCGTCCTCCCGGGCGGAGAAGGCAGCCAATCAGTGGAGCTCAAAAGCCTTGATATGACAGTGCTGCCTCGCGGATCACGCTAGCGGCACCAGTTTTC
Organism: Mesorhizobium sp. B2-4-3; assembly: GCF_006442815.1. Classification (GTDB taxonomy): domain Bacteria; phylum Pseudomonadota; class Alphaproteobacteria; order Rhizobiales; family Rhizobiaceae; genus Mesorhizobium. Next base: position 70,310 of record NZ_VFVL01000005.1, on the reverse strand, counting down.
CACGCCTTCCCGCCTGCACCACGTCATCGGCGCATCTCGGCCATTGTCGGGAATCGCTGTTGGTGGGAAACTCCGGTCAGCATGGGAGGTCGAAATGCCCAATAGTTTCAAGACCGGAGACGTCGTCAGGCTGAAATCCGGAGGCCCGGAAATGACCGTCAGCGACGGTGCGGCTTCCGGCACGTATCTGTGCCACTGGTTCAACCGCGAAGGCGACGTCTGGACCCCGCAGCATGCCGGCTTCAAGCCGGACCAGTTGGTGGCCGTCGACCACCCGAGATAGTCGTCGCTTTCGGTCCTTCAGGGACGATCCGGTCCGGTCGGGCCGGATCCCGGGGACTTTTTGTCCGGTCGAAAAAGGACCGACGGATTTTGCTTTGCCTCGCGTTTAACGGCTGAAGCGTGGCCGCCAATGGCCGCGCCCAACCGGAGACGAGAGCATGATCCGCCAAACGATATTTGTCGTTGCCCTTGGCTTGCAGACCGCGGCCGCGGTCGCCCAGACAACGACGCCGCCCCCTGCCCCGGCCCAGACGGCGCCGAGCACCTCGGCTCCGGCCACCAAGTCTGACCAAACCAAGTCCGGCCTGACACTGGAAAAGTTCGAGGCGCGCCGGGAAAAGGCGTTCATGCGGGCCGATACGGACAATGACGGCAAGGTCAGCCTCGCCGAATGGACCGCTTTCCAGACCGAGCGCAAGGCCAAGGGCGATCCAGCCAAATCCTTCGCGCGCATCGACACCAACAAGGACGGCTTCGTCGACAAGGGCGAGCTTGACGCCTTCCTCGCCAAGCGCTTCGCCAGGCTCGACAAGAATAGCGACGGCGTGCTTAGCGCCGACGAGAGGCCGGGCCATAAAACCGCTCCCAATCAGGAGCAATGACCAAGAGGTTATGCCGCACAATGACAGTCGCGAGCGCCCGACGTGATGGGCGCCGATCCGGACGAGGAGCTGGTACGCCGCATCGGCGCCGGCGACCCCGCCGCCGTGCAGGCGATGGTGGCGCGCAAGCTGCCGCGCATCCTGGCCGTGGCCGCCCGGATGCTCGGCGACGCGGCGGAGGCCGAGGACGTCGCCCAGGAGACTTTCGTGCGCATCTGGCGCAACGCCTCCGGCTGGCGCCACGGGCAGGCGCGCTTCGACACCTGGATCCATCGCGTCGCGCTCAATCTCTGCTACGACCGGCTGCGGCGCCGGCGCGAATGGACGACGGACGAGCTGCCGGAGGTGGCCGATGAAGCGCCGCTTCCCGATGCAATGCCGGGCGACGAAGAGCGCAGGGTCAACCAAGCGCTGCAGCGTATCGCGCCGCGCCAGCGCGAGGCGATCGTGCTGGTGTATTATCAGGAGCTGTCCAACATCGAGGCCGCCGGCGCCATGCAGGTCAGCGTCGATGCGCTGGAAAGCCTGCTCGCGCGGGGTCGTCGCTCGTTGCAGGCCATGCTTGCGGGAGATGGCGATGACTGAGATCTCGCAGGGACTGCGACTTCTGAGGACTGCGGCGTGGGGGGCCACGTCAAAACGGTGGAAGGGGGAACGAGATGGCTGAGAGGACCGCAGACGGGCCAATGGATGCCGGGCGCTTCGCCGCGCTGGCGGATACCTATGGCGGCGCATTGCACCGCTGGCCGCCGGCCGAACAAGCGGCAGCGATGCTGTTTGCCGACACCAAGGAGGGCCGAGCCATCCTGGCGCGCGCCGGCAGGCTCGACGCCATGCTCGACCGGCATCGCGTCGAAGCACCCAGCCCGGCACTGCATCGCGCGATCGTCGCCCAAGCCGCGACCGAGGTCAGGCAGGAACGCCGCCGCCGGTTCTGGTGGCTGGGCTTCGGGCTTGCCGGTGTCGGCCTGGCCGGCGCCGTGGCCGGCCTGGCGCTGGTGACCATCGTCAACCCCGACATGCAGCCCGACCATTATGTCATGGATGCCAACGCGACGTCGTTCGGCGATGCCGGTCCCGACGCCGATCCTTACGAGGAAGACCTATGAGCCCCCGTCTTGTTGCGGCATCGCTGGTGCTGAATGTTTTTCTGATCGGCGCGCTCGCGGGCGGAGCGGGCTGGCTGATCGGCAAGTCCAATCCGGGCTATTCGCTGGAATCGGCCGGCGGCAGGCTGCCGGCCGCCGACCGCAAGGTCTTCCGCCAGGCATTGCGCGAGGTGCGCCGGGAGTCGCGGGACGTGATCCTCGACGGCCAGGCCGCGCGGCGCGAGGCGGCGAACCTCCTGCAACAGCCAACTCTCGACACCAATGCGCTTGCCGCCGCCCTGGAGCGCGCGCGCAATGCCGATGTCACCGTGCGCACCCGGCTCGAGCAACGCATCATCGAGTTCGCCGCATCGGGCTCGTCGGAAGACCGTCAGCTTCTGGCCGACGCCTTGCTTCGGCGTGCCGGCAGGCAGCCGCCGGCAAAAAAATCGCCATAGGCGGCGACGGAAAGAGCGGACACGCCCCGTTCAAGGAAAAGAGGGACAGGCCTGCGACCGCCTTTGCGGCGGGCAGGTTCTCTTCAACCTCGAAACCTTCGGGAGTATCCCATGAACAGTCTGACAAAATATTCGATCGCGGCCGCGCTCGCCATCGGCGGAACGGCCGCCGCAAGCGCTGCCTCGGCGATGCCGATCGCGCCGGTCACCCCACCGGCGGTGATCGAGCATGTCGCCTGGGGCTGCGGTCCGGGCTGGCATCCCAACCACTGGGGCCGCTGCGTGCCCAACCGCCGCGTGATCTATCCTGGTTATTATTACTGGAGCGGACCGCGCGTCTATATCGGCCCGGTCTGGCATCCCTACCATCGCTGGCACCACTGGCGCCGCTGGTGACGGCCCACTCATGACGCCGGTGCTGCGGCCGGCGTCGTGAGGATCCCTTATGATCCATGAAACCGACGTGATCGGCGTCGGGTCCAACGGAGGCTTTGTTGGCCGCACCGTTTGCAAATTCCTTCTCGCCGGACCCCGCCCTGGTCGCGCTCAACCGGTTCGGCCTCGGCGCAAAACCCGGTGACGATTTCGGCAAGATCGCCGCCGATCCGCGCGGCTACCTCAAGGCCGAGCTCAAGCAGCAGGACATCGCGCTTATTCCCCCCGACGATCCGCGGAATGCCGGGCTGCTGGACAGCACCGCGGCTATCCAGGCCAGCATGGCGGCAGCCATGGAACGCAAGGCGGCGCGAGATGAGAAGGCGGCGGCCGCCATGCAGCCGATGGCCGCGGAAGACCCGGCCGGCTCGATCGGGACAAAAGCCAAACCCGCAGTGCCGCGTGTCGAGGCCGATATCTACCGCGACGAGGCGCAGGCCCGTTTCGACAAGGCGCTCGCCGCGACACCGGGCTTCGTCGAGAGGCTGGTCGGCTTCTGGTCGAGCCATTTCTGCGTCTCCGTCGCCAAGGCACCGGTCGTGCGGGCATGCGCCGGCGCCTTCGAGCGCGAGGCGATCCGCCCCTTCGTGCTCGGCCGCTTCGCCGACATGCTTTTGGCCGTCGAGCACCACCCGGCCATGCTGTTCTATCTCGACAACCAGCAGTCCATTGGCCCCGATTCCCGAGCCGGCAAGCGACGTGGACGCGGCCTCAACGAGAACCTCGCCCGCGAGATCCTGGAATTGCACACACTGGGCGTCGGCAGCGGCTATGCCCAAGCCGACGTCACCAGCTTCGCCGGCATGCTGACCGGCTGGACGATGGCCGGACGCGAGGGGCGATTGGGAGAGCCGGGAAGCTTCGTCTTCAACGCCAATGCGCATCAGCCGGGCAAGGCGGTGCTGCTCTGCAAGACCTATCCCGACGGCGGCATGGGCCAGGCGGAGGCGGCGCTCAACGACATTGCCCGTCATCCGGCCACCGCGCGGCACATCGCCACCAAGCTTGCGGGCCATTTCATCGCGGACGATCCGCCGCCGGCGGCTGTCGCCCGCCTGGCCACGGTCTTCACCAAGACCGATGGCGACCTGCGCTCGATCGCATTGACGCTGATCGACATGTCCGAAGCCTGGTCGGTGCCGCTCACGAAGCTGCGTTCGCCATTGGACTATGTCGTCGCGCTGCGGCGGGCGGTCGGCACTACCGCCGGCAACGAACCGCAACGATCGCTTCGCTGGCTCAGCGTGCTCGGCGAGCCGCTATGGCGACCGCCGGGGCCGAACGGCTTTCCCGACCGGACGGATGCATGGGCTTCCGCCGAAGGCCTCAAGACGCGGCTGGACATCGCCTGGCAGGCCGCGAAGCAGGCGGACGACATCGGCGATCCCGACGAGACGCTGGCGTCGCTGATCGGCACCTCCGTCTCGGCCGAGACACGGCAGGCGATTTCACGCGCGGAGTCCAAGCAGCAGGGCCTGGCGCTGCTGTTGATGGCGCCCGAATTCCAGCGCCGGTGACCTAGCAATGGAGATGAACCCGTGAGCCTTCTCTGCGAAACTCCCAACCTGTCCCGCCGTGCCGTCTTGATGACCGGCGGCGCGCTGTTTGCCTGGGCCTATCTGCCGCGCTTTGCCCGCGCGGCCGACAATCGCGACCCGCGCCTGATCGTCATCGTGCTGCGCGGCGCGCTGGACGGGCTGTCGACGGTCGGACCGGTCGGCGATCCGGACTATGCCGGCCTGCATGGCGATATCGCGCTTTCGCTCTCAGGCGCCAACCCGGCATTGCCGCTCGATGGTTTCTTCGCCGTCAACCCGGCAATGCCGGTGTTTGCGCGCCTGTTCAAGGCAGGCCAGGCGGCGGTGGTGCACGCGGCCGCGACCGGCTACCGCGACCGCTCGCATTTCGACGGCCAGGACGTGCTGGAAAGCGGCTTGCCCGGCCCCGGCAACGCCACTACCGGCTGGCTCAACCGAGCTTTGGCCAGCCTGCCGGCGGGCGAACGCGTGGCGAAGCTCGGCGGGTTGGCCGTCGGGCCGTCGACGCCGCTGGTGATCCGCGGCGCAGCACCCGTGCTCGGCTGGGCGCCGCAGGCCTTGCCGACGCCCGGCGATGCGCTGGCGGAGCGCGTGCTCGACCTCTACAACCACCGCGATCCTGTGCTGGCGGCGGCGCTGCAGAAAGGGCTCGACGCCGATCGGATGGCGATGGGCGACGTGCTTGACGGCAAGACGATGAAGCCGAAAGGCGGCCTCGACAACGCTGCCGGTATGCGGCAGTCGGCGCAGGGCGCAGCGAGGCTGATGGCGGCCGATGATGGGCCGCGCATCGCCGCGCTCGCCTTCGACGGCTGGGACACGCATGTCAACGAAGGCGGCGCCACCGGCCGGCTCGCCAATCTGCTCGGCGGCCTCGACGGCGCCTTCGAGGAATTCGAGAAGGGGCTCGGCGAACGCTGGCAGGACACGGCGGTCGTCGCGATCACCGAGTTCGGCCGCACGGCCCGCATCAACGGCACGGTCGGCACCGACCACGGCACAGGCACTGTGGCGCTGCTCGCCGGCGGCGCGATCAAGGGCGGCCGCGTCATCGCCGACTGGCCGGGGCTGAAGCCGGCGCAGCTCTACGAACAGCGCGACCTGGCGCCGACCAGCGATGTGCGCGCTGTGCTGAAGGGCCTGTTGGCGGACCAGTTCGGGCTGTCGGCGGCGGTGCTTGGCGACAAGGTGTTTCCGGATTCGGCGGCGGTGAAGCCGATGCGGGATTTGGTGGCGTGAGTCGTGAGTATGCTCGTCAGTGATAGGCCGATCGTGCAAGGATCGGGGGCGGAAGGTGAGATAAGTCGCGATCCTTCGCGCCCCCCTCTGTCCTGCCGGACATCTCCCCCACTTGGGGGGAGATTGGCAGCTCCGGCGCCGTGCCAATTTCTGCGATGTTGAAAAACGGTACGACGCCGGCGACCGGCGAAAGCCGGCGTAACGTCTGATCTCCCCCCTCGTGGGGGAGATGTCCGGCAGGACAGAGGGGGGCGCTGTCCCGCCAGCGTCTCTCTGTGATCCTGTCTGACCCCTTGCGCGGGAAACTCAACAAAAAAACGCCCGCGCCGTCTCCAGCGCGGGCGTCGATCCCCTCGACGGGCCATCATCTCCAGAAACCGGGGTGCCAGCGGCCGTGAAACCAGAAGCCGGGGTGCCAATGGCGTACGTGCATCGGGCGGATGATCACCCGGCCGTTCGGCACGCATCTGCCCCAGCGGCTCACGTGCCAGCCGGGACCGCAGCGCCAGCCGACGGTCTCGACCGGCAGCGGCGCAGCATTGGGCTTGGCCATCGGCATAGCCTCGGAGCCGGCGCCGGACAACACCAATGTACCGGCGGCCAAGGCAACGGGCAGTAAGTATTTTGTAAACATGCTTTCTCTCCGTAATTCATCCCTACCGCCGTGAAACGGAGGACATGGCCGAATTCCGTCGGAGCAGTACCGATCACATCTTCGTTAGACCGGTTCGCCACAGCTCGATCGGTGCGGCTTGGCACGCATGGCAGGCCGCGGACTTCGCCCGATAACGAATTGATCCATATCAATGAGCCGGGACGTGTCCTGCACTAAGGTCCATGAGAAATCGATCGACGGAGATCGTTAAGGCCGAAGGCCGGTAAAAAACGGGAGACCGCACCGATGATGATCCGCACGCTCTCCGCCCTGGAATGCACAAAATTTCTGGCGGCCAATCGCACCGGACATCTGGCCTGCGCGAAGGACGGACAGCCCTATGTCGTGCCCTTCAACTACGCCTATGCCGACAGCCACCTCTACGCTTTTTCCCTGCTGGGCAAGAAGGTCGACTGGATGCAGGAGAATCCCCTGGTGTGCGCGCAGGTGGGAGAACACACGCAGGGGCGCGGCTGGCGAAGCGTGATCGTCGAAGGCCGTTATGAGGAACTGCCCGACCGGGTCGGCCACAAGGTCCAGCGCGACCATGCATGGGCGCTGCTGAGCAAGCACACCGACTGGTGGGAGCCCGGGGCGCTCAAGCCTGTTACGCCTCCTCTTTCAGATAGCCTGCCGCATGTCTTTTTCCGGATCCTCGTCGAGCAGGTCTCTGGACGGGAAGCGGCCGAATAGCCAGCAGCAACCTGAGCGTCTGCAGAGCCGGGCTATCCGCCCAGCGTCGCCACCGTCTTCAGCGCGCCGTCCAGCATGTCGCCCTTCTCATCCTTCAGCGCCGCCTCGCGCAGGCGGCGGATCCAGTCGGCGGCATCATCCCTGCCCTTCAGCATGGGCAGTGCCGAGAGCACACGGTCGAATTTCGACTGGGCGCGGGCGTGGGTATCGCTGTAGCCCTTGATCAGCCGGCGGCAGTTCAGGATTTCGGTGGCCAAAGCGTAGTCCAGGGGTACATAGCCGAGCGCCAGGCCGTACCAGCGCTCCAGATGCTCGACCTCTACCCTGTGGCGCAGCAGGCGGCGGCGCCAGCGGCGCAGGCCGCCGACGAACCACAGCATGGCGAAGCCGGTGAAGCTGTCGGTGCGGATGTGGCGGCCGCGGTTGATGCGGCGGTCGAGGAAGGCGGCAAGCTTCGGGCGGCTTTCGATGTAGCTGCCCAGCCCCACCGGCAGCGTGCCGCAGAACTCCTCGATGCGCGGATGGAAATATTCGGTGACCTGCAGGACCGAGCCTTCCTTGACGCCTACCTCCTTGCGCACGCGCTTGTCGCGTGTCGAGCGCGTCTTCAAATCGGCGACGCGGATCATGTCGTCGTAACACATGGCGTTGGCGAGATGCTTTGCCGCGGCGATCGACAGCGCGTAGCCGCGCTCCGCATTGTCCAGCGCCACCGCCCTGTCCAGCCGGTCGAGATACTCGCCGCCATAGGCGATGTCCTGGTAATCGACGACCTTCTTCAGCCCGCGTTCGGCCATGTCGCGCAACGGTTCCGGCAGCGCCGCGACGCGGCCGGCAAGCTCTTGCCAGCCTTTCAACAGCGTTTCGGGGCCACTGACTTTTGGCGCGGGTTTGCTTCCCGCGACAGCCGGTTTCTCCGCTGCCGTCGCCGGCGCTGCCGCGATCCCACGCGCGCGGTCGCAAGCCGCACCGAAGGCGGCGAGGCTTGGCTTGACGCCACGGCCGCCGGCGCCGATCGCCTGCTCGTAAGTCTCGCGAGTGAAGGGCAGCGCGTCGGAACCGGCCAGCGCGCCGAGCAGGCTGGCCGAGATCATGGTGCCGTTGTCGGCGGCGATCTTCTCCATGTCGAAGGCGATGAAGCGCTTGGCCGCGGCTTGCGCCGTCGTGTGCACCTTCTCCGACGAGGCGCGGCCGTCGCCCGGCTCGATCTTCTCCGAGACGGCGGCGATGCGGTGCGAGGAGGTGATCAGCGTCGTGCGCTCGGGCGTGACGAAACCGCGGATGATGGCGCGGCCGGCTTCCATCAGCTCGGCGGCGATCAATATGTCGACGTCACCCTGCGAAGGCGACAGCGCGAAGACCGGCAGCCGGCCGGTGTCGCGGGCCATCTCGATGTAATAGATCGTGGCGCCGGTGCGCTGGGCGACGCCGGCGACGGAGGTCGATTGCGCGACATAGCCGTTGCGCTCGGCGACGTCGGTGATCCAGTCGGCAAGCACGCCGCCGCCCTGGCCGCCGACCGCGAGCACGGCGATCTTTATCACCTGCGCGTCGTCAGAGGCGCCCGCCTTCGGGCGCAGGGGAGAAGCCTGGTCAAGCATCGGCGAACGTCAAGCGGCGGCTCTCGCGGCGGCGCTGCAGAAGGCCGATCGCGGCACGGCGCGCGCCTTCCAGGAAACGGTCCCAGCGGCCCGGATTGTGGACGACGTCGGCGCGGTAGAAGGACGGGCAAAGCACGGCGGCGTCCGCCACCTCGCCGCAATTGCCGCAGCCGACGCAGTTCTGGTCGATCGATGCGACCGGATCGTCGCGCAGTGGATCGTCGAGCGACTTCACCGACAGCGACGGGCAGCCGGACAGCCGCATGCAGGCATGGTCGCCGGTGCAGATGTCCTCGTCGACGCCGAATTTCGGCTTCACCACGCGCTCGCCGCCCTTGATCGCCTTGTCGACCAGCGGCTTCTCGCGGCGCTGACGGTTGAGCATGCATTCGGACGAGGCGACGATGATCTTCGGCCCCTTCTCCTCGGTGGTCAGCGCCTCGCGCAGCGCGGCTTGCATCTTGCCGACATCATAGGTGCGATCGATGTGGCGCAGCCATTTGACGCCCATGCCCTTCACCGCTTCGTCGATCGGATGCTTGGTCGACTTGGTGCGGTTCGAGGCGCGCGAGGACAGGATGTCCTGGCCGCCGGTGGCGGCCGAGTAGAAGTTGTCGACGATGACGATGACGCCGTCATTCCGGTTGAAGACGGCGTTGCCGATCGAGGAGGTCAGGCCGTTGTGCCAGAAGCCGCCGTCGCCGACGAAGGAGATCGAGCGGCGTTTTGCGTCCGGCGAATTGAAGGCGGAAACCGAGGCCGGCCCCAGCCCATAGCCCATGGTGGTGGCGCCGAGATCAAAGGGCGGCATGATGGAGAACAGATGGCAGCCGATGTCGGAGGCGATGTGGTGCTTGCCGAGTTCCTGCTCGACCAATTTGGTCGCGGCGAAGATCGGCCGCTCCGGGCAGCCTATGCAGAAGCCCGGCGGGCGGCCCGGAACGACATTGATGAGATCGGCCGTATCGACGCCCTCGCCCAGCTTGTTCGGCGCGCGCACCTCGCCCGGCAGCAGATGCGGGGCGTGCGCCCGCAGGAAGGAGCCGATGCCGTCGAGCATGACCTGCCCGGTATATTCGCCGGCCATCGGCAGATGCTCCTTGCCGACCAGCTTGGTGCCGCGGCCGGCCTTGTGCAGCATCGCGGCGAAGGCCTGCTCGATGTAGTTGGGCTGACCTTCCTCGACGACCAGCACCGCCTGCTTGCCTTCGCAGAAGGCGAGGAACTCGTCGTCGACCAGCGGGTAGACGGCGTTGAGCACATAGAGCGGCACGTCGGTCTCGCCATAGGTGTCGGCAAGGCCGAGCCGCTGCAGCGCGCGGATGACCGAATTATACATGCCGCCCTGCATGACGATGCCGACCGAACCGTGGTCCGGCCCGAACGTCTCGTTGATCTTGCGGCTCTTGATGAAATCGACCGCCGCCGGCCAGCGCTTGGCGACCTTTTCCTTCTCATGCAGGAAGGAAGCAGGCGGCAGCACGATGCGGCCGGTGTCGCGCCGCGGCGCCGACAGCGCATCGGCGACCGACATCGGCGGGCGCTGGTTGTCCTTGGCGGTGAAGTGGCCGTGCACGTGGCAGCAGCGGATGCGCACCTGCAGCATAACCGGCGTGTTCGAGACCTCCGACAGCTCGAAGCCATCCTCGACCGCCTTGACGATCGAGGGCAGGTTCGGGCGCGGGTCGAGCAGCCAGACCTGGCTCTTCATGGCGAAAGCGTGGCTGCGCTCCTGCATGATCGAGGAGCCCTCGCCATAGTCCTCGCCGACGATGATCAGCGCGCCGCCGGTGACGCCGCCGGACGCCAGATTGGCGAGCGCATCCGAAGCGACATTGGTGCCGACGGTCGACTTGAAGGTCGCCGCCCCTCGGATCGGGTAATGCACTGAAGCCGCAAGCATGGCGGTGGCTGTCGCCTCGGAAGCGCTCGCCTCGAAATGCACGCCGAGCTCGCCCAAGATATCCTGCGCGTCGGCCAGCACATCCATCAGATGACTGATCGGCGCGCCCTGGTAGCCCCCGACATAGCCGACGCCGCATTGCAAGAGCGCCTTGGTGATGGCGAGGATGCCCTCGCCCGCGAATTCCTCGCCGGCCCCTAACCTCAGCTTTTCGACTTCCTTGGCAAAAGACCGTTCGGCCATCTCCGCCTCCTTCCGTTGCCGCCAAGCGGCGGCGCGTATATCAGATCTCGTGCTTGCGGATGTTGTTCAGCATTTTCTGCAGCGTCGCGATCAGCGCGGCATATTCGGCGTCGTCGACACCGTCGAACATCGCCTCGAAGGCGTCGTGCATGGCCGGCCAGGCGCGCGTGAAGAGCGTGCGTCCGTCATCGGTCAGGAACACATGGCGGAAGCGGCTGTCGCTGACGCCCTGCTCGCGCCGCACCAGGCCCTGGCCTTCCAGCGTGTCGAGCGTGCGGCTCAAGGTCGACTGCTCGATCACCGTGTAGACCGAGAGGTCGTTGACGGTGACGCCGTCGGCGACCGACAGCACGGCCAGCGTACGCACCTGCGGGATGGTCAGGCCCTGCTTGCGGAAGTCGTCGCGCAGCGTGGCGTTGTAGCGGCCCATGATGCGGTTCATCAGATAGGGCGCGAATTGCTGCAGGCCGATCTGGCCGAGGGTCGAGATGCGCTGGCGCTTTTCCGGAAGCTTCTGTTCCATCACAGCCTCCCCGCCAGCAGAAAACCGGAGCCGCCGCCGAGGCCTGCGCCCGGATGGGTCGAGGCGCCGATATGGTAGAGGCCCTTGATGCCGGTCTCATGGTTGCGGCTGCCCTTGAACGGCCGCCACAGGAAGGACTGGTCGATGGTCGACGAGCCGCCATAGGGATCGCCGCCGACCAGATTGACGTTCATCGCCTCGAGATCGGCTGGCGAATAGGCGCGGCGGGCAATGACCGTCTCGCGGAAACCGTCGATGTGGTTGGCGAGGATCGCCTCGACGCGGTCGGCATAGGCCTCGCGCAACGCCTCGGTCCAACGGCCGTCGGCCGGGACATCGAGCTTGCCGGCGGCATCGCCCTTGATGTGGCGCGGCGCCTCCGGCAGTTGCAGCCACAGGATCGCCTTGCCCTGAGGGCAGCGCGATGGATCGAGCGCATGCGGCTGGCCGACGCAGATCGTCGGCACCTCCGGCAGCAGGCCGCGCACCGCTTCGTTGCAGGCTTTCGACACGCCGTCGAGCCCCGGCGTCAGATGCAGCAGCGCCACCTTGTCGAGGCCTTCGCCGCGCCAGGCCGGCGTCTTGTCCAACGCGTAGTGGATCTGGAAGTTGCCCTTGCCGTAGCGATAAACGCGCGTCGCTTCGACGTCGCGCTTTGGGGCATCCCCTCCGAGCAGACGGCCATAGAGCTGCGTCGGCGTGACCGAGCAGATGACGCTCTTCGCGGCGCTCAGGGTTTCGCCGGAGGCGAGCCGGACGCCGCTGGCGCGGCCGCCTGTCTGGACGATCGAGGCGACGTCGGCGTTGACGCGGATTTCGCCGCCGCGTTCCCTGATCAGCGCCTCGAAGGCGACGAGCAGGTTTTTCGCGCCGCCCTTGACGATCGGCGCGCCGGCCGCCTCCAGCGCGAAGGCGATGACCTTGGCGATCTGGCCGGAGAAGGCGTCTTCCGGTCCGAGCCCGGCATGCAGCACCCAGGGCGCCCAGAGCGCGCGGACGACATCGGATGTGTAAGTCGTTTCCAACCAGCCCCGCGCGGGCACCATCGCCCCGCCCATGAAGGCGGCAAGGTCGCGCGGACCGCGCCGCCAGGCTTCGCCGGCGATGAGCTTCGTCGTCGGATAGGACCAGAGCGCGCCGCCGAGCAGGCCGAAGAGCAGTCCGGCATTGCGCTCGATGCCGCCGACATCGGTGCCGTGGCGGTCGCCGTCACCAGGCGCGATCCGGTTCAGCGCCGCGATGTTGGCGGCGCGGTCGGTGGTGAGCACGGCATGGCTGCCGTCGGGCGTGAGCACGCCTGTCGGCGTGGCGGTGTGGCAGAACTCCAGCCCATGCCGCGCAAGGTCCTTGCCGAGCGCGGCAAAGGCCGGCGAGGTGATGAACAGGACGAAGGTCGTGGCCATCACGTCATGGACGAAACCGGGAGCCGTGATCTCCTCGGTGCGCACGCAGCCGCCGATGCGGTCGTTGCGCTCGAGCACGAGCACGCTCGCGCCCTTGGCGCCAAGCATCGCCGCGCAGACCAGGGCGTTGATGCCGCTGCCGACGATGATGTGATCGGGGGCGGTCATTGGGGACTCCCCGTTCTTGGGAGTTCAATCGCGCGATGTTGAGTTCCTTCGCGCCCCCCTCTGTCCTGCCGGACATCTCCCCCACGAGGGGGGAGATCAGCCGTCATCGCGGCTTTCGCCAACTGTCCACGGTGCAGGATTGAGCGGGGCGCCGAAACACCCAATCTCCCCCCTTGTGGGGGAGATGTCCGGCAGGACAGAGGGGGGCGCCGTAGAGCGCTGACGCCACGGGATGGTCGCCCCAACTTCGTCATCAGAGTTTCGCCCGCAAGCATGATCTTCTCCCGAAGACCGCCACCTCGCCTATTTGCCCGGCACCAGCGCCAATGCGCGGATCGGGCTGCCGGTGCCGCGCTCGATCTTGAGCGGGGCGGCGATCAGGATCGCGCCCTTCGGCGGCAGCTGGTCGAGGTTGCAGAGGCTGGCCAGCCCATAGCGATTGGCCTTGTGCATCAGCGTGTGCGCCGGAAATGGCGGCTCCATTCCTCCTGCTTTGCCGGCATCTGTGCCGATCGTCTCGGAGCCCCAGCCCTTGATGTCCTTGGCTATCAGGAACTGGATGGCTTCCGCCGTCGGGCCGGGCGTGTGCGGGCCGGTCTCGTTGGCATTGAGGAACTCGGCCTCGGAGCCGTTGCGCTTGTACCAGTCGGTGCGCATCACCACCCACTCGCCCGGATTGATGGCGCCGTGCTTTTCTTCCCAGGCCTTGATATGGTCGACGGTGAGCAGGAAGTCGTGGTCGGCCGCCGACTCCTTGGAGCAGTCGATGACGTTGACCGGGCCGATGAAATTCTGCGCCGGAATGGTGTCGGTGGCGCCGTCCGGATAGTCCTTGCCGGAGATCCAGTGCTGCGGCGCGTCGAAATGCGTGCCCGAATGCTCGCCGAGCTTCAGCCAGTTCCAGGCCCACCAAGGGCCGTTCTTGTCATATTTAGAGATCTCGTGGATCTCGACCTTCGGCGTGTCGACGGCGAGCTCCGGCGGCAGCTTGATCAGCGGCGTATCGGGACCGAGCGGCGCCGTCAGGTCGACCACCTTGATGGCGCCCGAGAGCAACTGGCCGGCGACCTCGCCGAGGAGTTTCTGCGTGTCCATGGTTTTTGTTCCCTCTTGTTCGTGACCTTCAAGGCTCGTTGCGGCCCTTAATATACCTACTAGACGAAAACATATGCATCTGCAATTATCTTTAAGCATAAAGCATTTTTGGGGCAGGGCGTGAGCGAGTTCGACGCCATCTTTGTCGGGGCGGGCCATAACAGTCTGGCATGCGCCGCGCATCTGGCGTTCAAAGGCTGGAAAATAGCGGTTTTCGAACGCAGCGAGGCGATCGGCGGCGCGGTGCGGACCGCCGAATACACGCTTCCCGGCTTCCGGCACGATTTTGGCGCGATGAACCTAAGCCTCTTCGCCGGCTCCGCCTTTCACCGGAAATATGCAAATGAATTGAAAGGCCACGGGCTGGAATTCACGCCGGTGGGCGACTGCTTCGCCAGCGCCTTCCCGGACCGGACATGGTTCGGCGTCAGCAACGACCTCGAGAAGACGGCGTCGCGGCTAGCCGCCTTCTCGTCGGCGGATGCAGCCGCATGGCGCCGCCTGGTCGGCGCCTTTCCAGGGGAAGCCGAACATTTGTTCCGCCTGCTGGGCTCGCCGATGAGCGCAAGGGCGCTGGTCGGCACGGGCTGGAACCTGTGGCGCAAGAAGGGCATCGCCGGCGCTCTCGATACGGCTCGATTGCTGCTGTCGTCGCCTCGCGCCTGGCTGGAGGAAAATTTCGAGACGCCGCATGTGCGCACGACCCTCGCGGCCTGGGGCATGCATCTCGATTTCGCGCCCGACATCGCCGGCGGCGCCGTGTTCCCTTATCTGGAATCGATGGCCAACCAGAGTTTTGGCATGGTGCTGGGCAAAGGCGGAGCCGACACCATCATCCGCGCGCTCGCCGGCATGGTGACGGCGGCAGGCGGCAAGATCACGACCGGCGCGGACGTCGCCGAGATAACGGTTTCCGGCGGCAGGGCGACCGGCGTGCGGCTGGCATCCGGCGAAACCCATGCCGCGACCAAGGCCGTCATTGCCGGTGTCGCGCCGAAAGCGCTGCCGGGCAAGCTGCTGCCCAATGGCTCCGGCGACGCCGGCTTCGACACAGCGATGAAGAAATTCCGCCATGCGCCGGGCACGATGATGATTCACCTCGCGCTGGACGATCTGCCCGATTGGAGCGCCGGCGCCGAGCTTCGCCAGTTCGCCTATGTGCATCTGGCGCCGTCGCTCGACGCCATGTCGCGCGTCTACCAGCAGGCGATCGCCGGCTTGCTGCCCGACCAGCCCGTGCTCGTCGTCGGCCAGCCGACGGCGGTCGATCCGTCGCGCGCGCCGCTGGGCAAGCATGTGCTGTGGGTGCAGGTGCGCATGCTGCCGGCGGAGATCCTTGGCGACGCGGCCGGCAAGATCGCCCCCGCTCACTGGGACGCGGTCAAGGATGCCTATGCCGAGCGCGTGCTCGACATCATCGAAAGCTACGCGCCGGGATTGCGCAAGAAAATCCTCGGCCGCGCGGTGTTCTCGCCGCTCGACCTGGAACGCGAGAACCCGAACCTTGTCGGCGGCGACCAGATCTGCGGCAGCCATCATCTGGCGCAGAATTTCCTCTTCCGTCCGGCGCGCGGCTTCGCGCGCTGGAGCACGCCGGTCTCGAACCTCTACCTCACCGGCGCCGCGACATGGCCCGGCGCCGGCACGGGCGCAGGCTCCGGTTTCATGCTCGCCCAACAGCTGGGAGGGAACTAGAGCATGATCCCGAACCGAAGGTCAGCGAACGCAAAAAGTGGGAACCGGTTTTCGGAAAGATCATGCTCCAACAAAGGGCTAGAATTCCGGGATGGACAAGGCGCGGTTGCCCACCACCGAATGAAAACGCCGCGCGGACAAATGACAACCAACAAGGGGAACGACCATGACCATCAACAGACGCGACTTGCTTGGGTATAGCGCCGCGGCGATCGGCGCGGCCACGCTTGGCCTGCCGAGGGCGGCAAAGGCGGCGGACGAGCTCACCATCGCCTATAACGTCAACCTGCCCTCCTGGGATCCGACAACCGGACCCTCGGCGGTGAACCCGACCATCCAGGGCCTCTACCAGTCGGTGTTCGACCAGATCATCGGGCAGAAGCCGGACCTTTCCTTCACGCCCGGCCTGCTCACCGAATGGGGCTGGAACGACGACCGCACCAAGGTGATGATGACGGTGCGCGACGGCGTGAAATGGCATGACGGCTCGCCCTTCACACCGGAAGACGTGGTATGGTCGCTGACACGGGCCGGCGACGAGAAGACCGGCAACCCGATCCAGTTCGTCTGGAAGAACGTCAACAATTTCAAGATCGACGGCAACAAGATCACCGGCGACGTCGTGCAGTTCGATCCGGTCTATTTCAAGTGGATGTCGTTCCTGACCGGCTACATCCTGCCCAAGGCCTATTACGAGAAGGTGGGCGCCGAAGGCTTCGAGAAGGCGCCGATCGGCACCGGGCCGTATATGGTCGACAAATTCGAGCGCAACGCCTTCCTGCGGCTGAAGGCCAATCCGCACTATTGGGGCACGAAGCCCGCCTTCGAGAACGTGACGATCAAGTTCGTCACCGACGCGGCGAGCCGCGTCGCCGAGATCGAATCCGGCTCCTCGCAGGTGACGCTCGAAATTCCCTATGAGGAGTATGACCGGCTGATCGCCAAGGACGGGCTGGCCGGCTCGATCAAGAACGTTTCCGACATCGGCATGATCTTCTTCAACGACATCGAGGCGATGCTGGACAAGAACGTTCGCCAGGCGGCCGTGATGGCGGTGGACAAGGATCTGCTGGTGAAGCGGCTGCTGCGCGGCTACGGCCAGCCGATCGCGACGCTGGAGACGCCGGAATATGCGGCCTTCGATGCCTCGATCAAGGTCGAGCACAATGTGGAAAAGGCCAAGGAATTGCTGGCGGCTTCCGGCTATTCGCCGGAGAAGCCGGTGAAGTTCACCATCCAGACGACCAAGGGCTTCAAGCCCAAGGACTACGAGATGATCCAGGCGATTGTCGGCATGTGGCGCAAGGTCGGCATCGAGGCCAATATCGAGGTCTACGAGATCGCCAAGCACTATGAGCTGCGCGCCGCCGACAAGCTGGCGCCGGCCGCCTTCTACAACTGGGGCAATTCCATCGGCGACCCGACCACCTCGACCGGCTTCGCCATGTACGGCCCGAGCCCGCATTCGGTGTGGGACAGTCAGGACCTGATCGACATGATCAACCCGCTATGGGGCGAGAAGGACGAGGCCAAGCGCATTGCCGGCTGGAAGGCGGTCGACAAATACATCGCCGAGCAGGCCTATGTGCTGCCGCTGATGCAGTATGCGCAGCCGATCGTGCACTCGAAGAAGGTCAATGTCGTGCAGCACGTGTCCGGCGCGCTGCTGCCGGCGCTGATGACCCCGGCGGCCTGATCGTCGGTCTGGGATTGCCACGCGCGCCGTCCGCAAGACGGCGCGCATTTTCATCCAGGCATATGGGCACATGCTGCTGCAGAGATTCCTCATTCGTCTGTTGACGATGCTGGTGACGCTGTTCGGCGTCGCCATCGTCGTCTTCATCGTCATCCGCGTCGCGCCCGGCGACCCGATCGCCATGATGCTGCCGCCCGGCGCCAGCAATGACGACATTGCGCGGCTGCGCGCGCTCTATGGGCTGGACAAGTCGATCGTGCAGCAATTCTTCATCTGGCTGGGCGGCGTGCTGCACGGCGATTTCGGCACCTCGATCTCGCTGCGCCAGGATGTGCTGGGGCTGGTGTTCAACCGGCTGCCGGCGACGCTGGAGCTTGCGACCGTGGCGCTGCTGATGGCGATCGCGATCGGCGCTACCGCCGCGATCCTCGGCGCGCGCTCGCGCGGCACGGCGATAGAGGCCGGCATCGACATCGCCAGCGGCGCGACGCTCTCCATCCCCGATTTTCTCTGGGGCCTGGTGCTGATCCTGCTGTTCGGCGTGCTGGTGCCCGTCTTCGACATTTCCGGCCGGGTTTCGCCGCAGCTCGATCTGCCCTTCGCCACCCAGTTCTATCTGGTCGAGAGCATCCTCAGGCTCCGCTTCGACCTCACCTGGGACCTGCTGAAACACATGCTGATGCCGGCCGTGGCCCTGGCGCTGCCGCTGGCGGCGATCATCGCCCAATTGCTCAAACAGTCGCTGAAGGAAGTGCTCGATCTCGACTATGTCGTGCTGGCGCGCGTGAAGGGGTTTTCCGAGACGCAGGTGATCCTGCGCGAGGCGCTGAAGAACGCGGCATTGCCGACGCTGACGCTGGTCGGCGTGCAGTTCACCTTCCTCATCGGCGGCACGGTGATCGTCGAGCGGCTGTTTTCCTATGAAGGTCTCGGCAACATGGCGATCGACGCCGTCATCAACCGCGACCTGCCGCTGATCCAGGGGATCGTGCTGGTCTTCGCGCTGCTTTTCGTGCTGATCAACCTCGCCGTCGACATGATGTATGCGCTGCTCAATCCGAGGCTGCGCCATGGATGAGGCGCGCATCGCCCGATGCGGCTTGAGCCCGCGGCTTTGGCTGGCCGGCGGCTGGCTGTTGCTGGCGCTGCTGGCGGCGATCTTCGCGCCATTGATCGCGCCGCAGGACCCGCTGGCGCAGGACCTGATGCTGGAGCGTCTGCCGCCCTTCTGGCTTGACGGCGCCGAGCCCGGCTATTGGCTGGGCACCGACAGCCTTGGACGTGATCTCTTGTCGCGGCTGATCTTCGGCGGCCGCATCGCCTTCATCGTCGCCTTCGCGGCGGCGACGTCCGCCTGCCTGCTCGGCTCGACGCTGGGGTTGATCGCCGGCTATTTCGGCGGCTGGCCCGACCGCATCATCTCGCGCATCGTCGATGTCTGGATGGCGTTTCCGCCGGTGCTGTTCGCCATTTTGCTGGTCGCGGTGCTGGGCACGGGCCTGAGCTCCGTCATCCTCGCCATCGCGATCATCGACTGGACGCGTTTCTGCCGGGTGATCCGCGCCGAGGCGATGGGCCAGTCGCGCATGGATTATGTCGAGAATGCCCGCATCGCCGGCTACGGCCGCGTCGGCATCATGCTGCGCGAAGTGCTGCCCAATGTGGTGCCGTCGATCGTGGCGCTGCTGTCGCTGGAGATGGGCATCGCCGTCATCGTCGAGGCGATCCTCTCCTTCGTCAATCTGTCGATCTCGACCGACGACCCGACCTGGGGCAGCATCATCGCCGAGGGACGGTTGTCGATCCATCAGGCCTGGTGGGTGCTGGTGTTCCCGCTCATCACGCTGATCCTCACCGTGCTGTCGTTCAGCCAGTTCGGCGAGGCGCTGAAGACGCGCTTCGATCCGGTGCTGCGATGAGCGCGTGCCTCGACATCCACCGCTTGAGCGCTGTGCTTCCCAACGGCCAGCGCGTGTTGCGCTCGGTATCGCTCACTGTCCAGCCGGGCGAGGTCCGCGCGCTGGTCGGCGAAAGCGGCGCCGGCAAGACGATGATCGGCAAGGCGGTGCTCGGCGTGCTGCCGAAAAGCGTGCGCATCGTCGAAGGCGAGATGCTGATCGAGGGCGAGGATCTGGGTCGACTCGACGCCAAGGCGCGGCGGACCCTGATCGGCGCGCGAACGGCGCTGATCCCGCAGGATCCGCTGACCGCGCTCAACCCGTCGCGGCGCATCGGCCCGCAGATGACCGACCGGCTGGTGCGCATTCTCGGCTGGAGCGCAGAGAGAGCCGACCAGCGCATCCGGCAATTGCTCGACGAGGTGCATATCCGCGATCCCGAGCGCGTGCTGAAAAGCTATCCGCATGAATTGTCGGGCGGCATGCGCCAGCGCGTGCTGATCGCGGCTGCCTTCGCGGCGGAACCGAGGCTGATCGTTGCCGACGAGCCGACGACGGCGCTGGACGTGACCGTGCAGAAGCAGATCCTGCGGCTGATCGCGCAACTGCAGCGCGATCACGGCACGGCGATCCTGTTCGTCACCCATGACCTCGGCGTCGTCGCCAAGATCAGCCAGAAGGTCTCGGTGCTCTATGCCGGCAAGGTGGTCGAGGAAGCCGAGACCGCGCAGCTCTTCGCGGCCCCGCAGCATCCGTACACGCGCGCGCTGATCGCGGCGACGCCGCGCTACACTGATCCCTTCGCGTCACTGAGACCGGTGGACGAGAGCGTGCTTGCCGGGCTGGCGGCCGAGATCGCCGCCGCCGACAAAGGCTGGAGGCCCAGCCATGGCTGAGCCGCTGTTTTCCGTGCGCGGGCTGAAGGTGGCGCTGCCCGACATGACGCGCAAGCCGCTGATCGGCCGCGCGCCGCTGGTCGAAATCCTGAAAGGGCTGGACTTCGACCTGCCAAAGGGATCGGTGACCGGCATCGTCGGCGAGTCGGGCTCGGGCAAGTCGACGCTCGGACGCGCGCTGGTGCGCCTGCTGGAACCAAGCGCCGGCAGCATCAGCTTCGATGGCCGCGATATCACCCATCTGCCGGAGGCGGAGCTGCGGCCACTGCGCCGCAATCTGCAGATGATTTTTCAAGATCCGATGTCGTCGCTCAACCCGCGTCGCACCATTGCCGGCGTCATCGCCGCGCCGCTCAAGCAAAATGGCCTTGGCGACAATCTGAAGGATCGTGTCGCCGAGGCGCTAAAGCGCGTCGGCCTGCCACAGAGTTTTGCCAGCCGTTACCGCCACGAACTGTCGGGCGGCCAACGCCAGCGCGTCGGCATTGCCCGCGCTCTGGCGCTATCGCCGAAATTCGTGCTGGCCGACGAGATCGTCTCCGGCCTCGACGTCTCGACGCAGGCGCAGATCCTGACGCTGCTGGAAAAGCTGGCAGCGGAGATGGGCCTGACCGTCGCTTTCATCAGCCACGACCTGTCGGTGATCCGGCGGCTCTGCCAGCAGGTCATCGTCATGCGCGAAGGCAGGATCGTCGAGGCCAGCGCCACCGACGCGCTATTCGCCAGCCCGAAGGAAACCTACACGCGCGACCTGCTCGCCGCCATTCCGCTGCCGGAGATCGATCCGGACTGGCTGCAGCCAGCGGCGAAGGCGCCTGAATGAACTGAGCTATCCGCACGCCGACCAGCGGGACTCGGATGTGCGCAAGGACAAGTGAGCCCGCCAACGGAGGGTGACATGAACTACGCAACTCGCGGCGCGATGCTTGCCGCAATCCTGTTCGGCTCAATGGGAGCCGCATCGGCGGATGCGATTCCCGGCATGCGCGGGCACGACCACACCGGCATCACCGTGCCCGACATGAAGCAAGCCGTCGACTTCTTCACCACTATCGTCGGCTGCAAGAAGGCGATGGCGTTCGGGCCGTTCGCCGACGACAAGGGCACCTTCATGCAGGACCTGCTCGGCGTCGATCCGAAGGCGGTGATCGAGGAGATCACCATGGTGCGCTGCGGCTATGGCTCGAACATCGAGTTGTTCAAATACACCGCGCCCGACCAGAAGGACCTGACGCCGAAGAACAGCGACATCGGCGGGTTCCACATCGCCTTCTATGTCGACGACGTCGCCGCCGCGAAGACCTATCTCGAGGGCAAGGGGGTGAAGACCCGGATGGGACCGCTGCCGGTGAAGGAAGGGCCAGCCGCCGGCCAGACCATCCTCTATTTCCAGGCGCCATGGGGCCTGCAGTTGGAGGCGATCAGCTACCCGGATGGCATGGCCTATGAAAAGGGCGCGGAGACGGTGCTGTGGAGTCCAAAGGATCCGACCAAGTGAGTTGATACAGAGCGCGCGCTTGGCCATCGTTCAATTATGAAACTTTAAGCTTGAAATAATTGCCGCCGAGCGTGATACTGATATCCGGAGCCGTCGTCCATCCGGCGGTTCCGGAAGCTAATTGGAGATCGCAAGACATGAAGGTTGCGGTTCTCGGCGGCGGACCAGCCGGCCTCTACTTTGCCATCTCGCTCAAGCTGCGCGATGCCGCGCATGAGGTGACGGTCTATGAGCGCAACCGCGCCGACGACACGTTCGGATGGGGCGTGGTGCTGTCGGCGGAGACGCTGGAGAACCTGACAAAAAACGACCCGGTCAGCGCCGTCTGGATCAAGAAGCATTTCGCCTATTGGGACGACATCGCCGTCATCCATGACGGCGTGCGCACGGTGTCCTCAGGCCATGGCTTCTGCGGCATCGGGCGAAAGCGGCTCTTGGTCCTCTTGCAGCGGCGCGCCCGCGAGCTCGGCATCAAGATGATGTTCGAGACCGATATTTCCGACCCCAAACCCTTCATGGAAACGCATGACCTGGTGGTCGCCGCCGACGGGTTGAACTCGAAGTCACGCGCGGCCTTCGCCGATGTCTTCAAGCCCGACATCGACACCCGCAAATGCAAGTTCGTGTGGCTGGGTACCACGCAGAAATTCGACGACGCCTTCACCTTCATCTTCGAGAAGACCGAGCATGGCTGGGTATGGGCGCATGCCTACCAGTTCGACAGCGAGACCGCGACCTTCATCGTCGAATGCAGCGAAGAGACCTGGGCCGCCTTCGGCTTCGGCCAGGTGACGCAGCAGGAATCGATCGCGGTCTGCGAGCGCATCTTCGCAAAGCATCTCGGCGGCCATGCGCTGATGACCAACGCCAACCACATTCGAGGTTCGGCCTGGATCAATTTCCCGCGCGTGTTGTGCGAGCGCTGGTCTTACAAAAACCTGGCGCTTATGGGGGATGCCGCGGCTTCAGCGCATTTCTCCATCGGCTCCGGCACCAAGCTCGCGCTGGAAAGCGCGGTGGCGCTGGCCGATTATGTCGAGTCCGAGCCGGACCTCGAGGCGGCCTTCCGAAAATATGAAGATGCGCGGCGCACCGAGGTGCTGAAGCTGCAGTCGGCGGCGCGCAATTCGCTCGAATGGTTCGAGGAAGTCGAACGATATCTCGGTTTAGATCCAGTTCAATTCAACTATTCGCTGCTCACCCGCTCGCAGCGCATCAGCCACGAGAACCTTCGCCTGCGCGATGCCGAATGGCTGGCGGGCGCCGAGGAATGGTTCCAGCGCAAGGCCGGCGCCGGCGGCAACAGCTTACGCCGCGCGCCGATGTTCGCGCCGTTCAAGCTGCGCGACATGACGCTCACCAACCGCATCGTCGTCTCGCCGATGGCGCAGTATAAGGCGATCGACGGCTGCCCGACCGACTGGCATTTTTCGCATTATGCCGAGCGCGCCAAGGGCGGCGCCGGCCTGCTCTACATCGAGATGACCTGCGTCAGCCCGGAAGGGCGCATCACGCCCGGATGCCCGGGCTTCTATAAGCCGGAGCATGAGGTCGCCTGGAAGCGGCTGGTCGATTTCGTCCATGCCGAGACCGAGGCGAAGATCTGCGCCCAGATCGGCCATTCCGGTGCCAAGGGCTCGACCCGTGTCGGCTGGGAAGGAACCGACGTGCCGCTGCCCTCCGGCAACTGGCCGGTGGTAGCGCCGTCGGCCGTCGCGTGGTCGCCGAAGAACCAGGTGCCGAAGGCGATGGACCGCGCCGACATGGATCTGGTCCGCGGAGAATTCGTCGCGTCGGCGAAGATGGCCGCGCGCTGCGGCTTCGACATGCTGGAGATCCATGCCGCGCACGGCTACCTGCTGTCGGCCTTCATCACGCCGCTGACCAACCGGCGCACCGACGACTATGGCGGCTCGCTGGAAAACCGCATGCGCTATCCGCTGGAAATCTTCCATGCGGTGCGCGCGGTGTGGCCGGCCGAAAAGCCGATCTCGATGCGCATTTCGGCCAATGACTGGGTCGGCATCGAAGGCGTCACGCCTTCGGACGCGGTCGAGATCGCGAAGATGCTGCACGAGGCCGGTGTCGACCTTTGCGACGTATCGGCCGGGCAGACCTCGATCGCCGCCAAGCCGGTCTATGGCCGCATGTTCCAGACGCCGTTTTCCGACCGTATCCGCAACGAGGTCGGCATGGCGACGATGGCGGTCGGCAACATCTATGAGCCGGACCATGCCAACTCGATCCTGATGGCCGGTCGCGCCGACCTGGTGGCGCTGGCCAGGCCGCATCTTGCCGATCCCTACTGGACGCTGCACGCGGCGGTGACGCTCGGCGATCGCGGCGTCAAATGGCCCGATCCCTATCTGCCCGGACGCGACCAGATCTACCGGCTGGCCGAGCGCGAAGCGGCAGCGGGGCTCAAAGTATGAGCGCCGCGCGCGAAATCACCGGCAAGCACGCGCTGGTCACCGGCGGCGGCTCCGGCGTCGGCAAGGCCATCGCGCTGGCACTGGCGGCGGAAGGTTTGGCCGTCACCATCTGCGGGCGGCGCGAAGCTGCCCTTGCCGAGGTCGCAATGGAAAGCGACCGCATCTTTGCTGCCACCGCCGATGTCGCGAACGAGGCCGACATGGCGGCCCTCCACGAGAAGGCGGAAGCCGAGCGCGGACCATTCGACATCGTCGTCGCCAATGCCGGCATGGCGGGCAGTGCCCCGGCGCACAAGACTTCGCTGGCCGACTGGCAGCGCACGCTCGACGTCAACCTCACCGGCGCCTTCCTGACTGTGAAGCCGGCGCTCGCGGGAATGCTGGGGCGCAAACGGGGCAGGATTGTTTTCGTCGCCTCGACCGCGGGCCTCAAAGGCTATGCCTATGTCGCGCCTTACGTCGCCGCCAAGCACGGCGTGGTCGGGTTGATGCGGGCTTTGGCCGCCGAAACAGCCAAATCCGGAGTCACCGTCAACGCCGTCTGCCCGGGCTTCGTCGAAACCGACATGCTTGAGGAATCCGTCCAGCGCATCGTCGAGAAGACGGGACGTTCCACCGATGAGGCGCGAGCGAGCCTCGCGGCGACGAACCCGCAAGGGCGTTTCATCCAGCCGGAGGAAGTCGCTGCGGCGGTGCTTTGGCTGTGCAGCGACGCCGCGCGGTCGATCACCGGGCAGGCAATCTCGGTCTCGGGAGGTGAAACATGGTAGCGGGACCTACCTCCGCCGGACCGGGCAAGGACAGGCTGCGGCTGTGGATACGCCTGCTGCGCGCCTCGCGCACCATCGAGGCCGAGCTGCGCGAGCGGCTGAAGAAGGAGTTCGACACGACGCTGCCGCGCTTCGACGTGATGGCGGCGCTCTACCGCGTGCCGGAAGGCATGCTGATGAGCGACCTGTCGCGCTTCCTGCTGGTGTCGAACGGCAATGTGACGGGCATTGTCGACCGGCTGGTTTCCGAAGGGCTGGTGACGCGGGCGCGTCGCAATGGCGACCGGCGCACCTCTATGGTGCGACTGACCGAGGAAGGCACGAAATCTTTCGCCGCGATCGCCGCCGCGCATGAGAGTTGGGTCGGCGAGCTGCTCGGCAATGTCAGCGAGGACGAGGCACGGCGGCTGGCCGGCATGCTGAAATCGTTCCGCAGCAATTGGGAGGGACGCGAATGAGCGCCATGGCAAAGCTCAAGCCAAAACACTTCCTCTGGGAGGTCGAAGGCAAGGTCGCGAAGGTTCGGCTCGATCGTCCCGAGCGCAAGAACCCGCTCACCTTCGACAGCTATGCGGAGCTGCGCGACACGTTTCGCGACCTGGTCTATGCCGACGATATCGATGCCGTCGTGTTCCTGCCCAATGGCGGCAATTTCTGCTCGGGCGGCGATGTCCACGACATCATCGGACCGCTGGTCAAGATGGACATGAAGGAACTGCTCGCCTTCACGCGCATGACCGGCGACTTCGTCAAGGCGATGCTCAACTGCGGCAAGCCGATCATCGCGGCTGTTGACGGCGTCGCGGTCGGCGCCGGCGCGATCATCGCCATGGCCTCCGACATCCGCATCGCCACGCCGGACGCGAAGACCGCCTTCCTGTTCACCCGCGTCGGCCTGGCCGGCTGCGACATGGGCGCCTGCGCGATCCTGCCGCGCATCATCGGCCAGGGCCGCGCGGCCGAGCTGCTCTACACCGGCCGCACCATGAGCGCCGCCGAGGGCGAGCGCTGGGGATTCTACAACCGCCTGGTCGAGCCGGCGGCGCTCGAAGCCGATGCGCTCGACATGGCGGCGCGGATCGTCGCCGGGCCGACCTTCGCGCATGGCATCACCAAGACGCAGATCAACCAAGAATGGTCGATGGGCCTCGAGCAAGCGATCGAGGCGGAAGCGCAGGCGCAGGCGATCTGCATGCAGACCGGCGATTTCGAACGAGCGTACAAGGCGTTCGCGGCGAAGGAAAAGCCGGTGTTCGAGGGGGATTGATGATGGGTGCGTTATTGGCAACGCTGGCGGGACAGCGCCCCCCTCTGGCCTGCCGGCCATCTCCCCCACTTGGGGGGAGATCAGACGTCACGCGGGCTTTCGCCAACCGCCAACGCCGCAGGATTGAGCGAGGCGCCGAAACTGCCAATCTCCCCCCTCGTGGGGGAGATGTCCGGCAGGACAGAGGGGGGCGCCGTAGAGCGCAAACCTCGCAGAACTGCGGAGGCACAAATGCCTGACCGCTCCTTCCTCAGTTGGCCCTTCTTCGAAGACCGCCACCGCCAACTCGCCGACAACCTCGACGCCTGGTGCCAACAAAACCTCCCCGTCGACCACCACGACGTCGACGCCGCCTGCCGCGAACTCGTCGCTAAACTCGGCCGCGACGGTTGGCTGAAGCCGACGGCGCTGGACCTCGCCAATCCCACCCCACTCGACGTGCGCACGCTCTGCATCACGCGCGAGACGCTGGCGCGGCATGACGGGCTCGCCGATTTCGCCTTCGCCATGCAGGGGCTGGGCACCGGCGCGATCACGTTGTTCGGGACGCCGGAGCAGCAGCGCTGGCTGGAGAAGACGCGGGCCGGAAAGGCCATCTCGGCTTTCGCGCTGTCGGAGCCGCGCGCGGGATCGGACGTCGCCAACATGGAGATGACCGCTGTCCGCGACGGCGACGAGTATCTGCTTTTCGGCGAAAAGACCTGGATCTCCAATGGCGGCATCGCCGATCTCTATGTCGTCTTCGCCCGCACCGGCGAGGCGCCGGGCGCGAAAGGGATTTCCGCTTTCGTTGTGCCAGGCGACGCGAAGGGGCTCAGCGTCGCCGAGCGGCTCGAGGTCAGCGCGCCACACCCGCTGGCGCGGCTCTCCTTCGACAATGCGCGAGTTCCGGCTTCCGCCCTGATCGGCAAGCCCGGCGATGGTTTCCGCATCGCCATGTCGGTGCTCGACGTGTTCCGCTCGACGGTCGGCGCCGCGGCCCTCGGCTTCGCACGACGCGCGCTGGACGAGAGCGTCAAGCGGGCGAGCGAGCGCAAGCTGTTCGGCGCGCCGATGGCGGAGCTGCAGATGGTGCAGGGCCACCTCGCCGACATGGCGCTGGATGTGGATGCCGCCGCGCTGCTCATCTACCGCGCCGCCTGGACCAAGGACATGGGCGCCGCGCGGGTGACGCGCGAAGCGGCGATGGCCAAGCTGTTCGCCACCGACAAGGCGCAAGAGGTGATCGACAAGGCGGTGCAGCTGCATGGCGGCGACGGCGTGCGCAGGGGCCACATCGTCGAGAGCCTCTATCGCGAGATCCGGGCGTTGCGCATCTATGAGGGCGCTTCGGACGTGCAGAAGGTGGTGATCGCCAGGCAGGTGATAGGCGGGGCGTGACGCGATGCCTTGCGAACCAGATTTGTAATAGGGGGAGCCAGACATGCATACGATCCTGCAGCCCGAAGGCTGGGCCAAGCCGATCGGCTACGCCAATGGCGTGGCCGCGCAGGGACGACTGGTGTTCGTCGGCGGCCAGGTTGGCTGGAACGCCGAATGCAAATTCGAGACCGACGACTTCGTCGGCCAGGTGCGCCAGACGCTCGCCAATGTCGTCGCCGTGCTCGCCGAAGCCGGTGGCGAGCCACGGCACATCACCTCGATGACATGGTACTTCACCGACAAGGCCGAGTATGTTGGCAACCTCAAAGGCATCGGCAAAGCCTACCGCGACGTGATCGGCCGGCATTTCCCGGCGATGGCCGCCATGCAGGTGGTGGCGCTGGTCGAGGACCGTGCCAAGATCGAGATTCAGGCCATGGCAGTCATCCCGGAATAAACACCATCGCTTCGTCATCCACGGGCGGAGCAAGGAGCGATAGCGACGCAGCGCAGACCCGAGGATCCATTCCGCGACTTGTAAGCGTCGCGACGGTGCAGAATTCTGCGCCGCCGCGCCCTGCGTCCGAGGTAACGGGATGGATCCCAAGGGTCTCCGCGACGGAGCTTCGCCCAAGGGATGACGAAGTCGGGGAAGCCGCCGCCAACAGGCGAAGCGATCAGCTATTATCCTCGGAGTCCTGCCTGTCTCAAAATCGGCAGCACGTGGTCGCAGAAATAGGGCAGTTCCTGGGTGTAGTTGACGAAGGACAGCGCAATGCCTTGGTAGCCATGCGCGGCGATCGCCGCCATGTCGGAGGCGATCGTCTCCGGGGTGCCGATCAGCGGATAGGTGCCGGCACCGCCGGCGAAACGCTGGCGGTAGCGGTCATAGGCATGCGGGTCGTGCGACTGCGAGAATTCCTTCTTGCCGGCCATATGGGCATCGACCGCTTCGTGATCGGCCATCGTGACGGCGTAGCGCGTGTAATAAGCTTGCGCCTCCTCCATGGTCGGGCGGCAGACCACATGCGCCACGGTGTAGACGCCGACGTCACGGCCGACCTTGGCGGCGCGCTCGCCGATATCGGCGACATGCTTGCCGGCATCGCTCATCTCCGAGAAGGTCGTGAAAAGATAGTCGCATCTGGCGGCGGCGAAATCCCGGCCCGGTCCGCCAAAAGCGGCGTTCATCGTCACCGGGCGCGGCACCTGCAGGCTGGCCGGCCGGCTCACCGCCTCCTTCAGCCGATAGTAAGCGCCCTCATAGTCGAGCGGCTCGCTTGAGACATAAAGCCGTTCGAGTATCTCGATCCACTCGGCTGCCTGGTCATAGCCTTTCTCGACCAGCGGCGTCCCGAACATGCCGAATTCCTTCGGGTTCCAGCCGCAGACGACGTTGAGCCCCGCCCTGCCCTGGCTGATATGGTCGACCGTCGCCAGCGCCTTGGCGGCATAGAGCGGATGCACCAGCGGCACATGCACGGTCATGAACAAGCCGATCTGTTCGGTCGCGGCGGCAAGCGCCGCCGCCCAGGTGAAGGTCTCGAAGGAGAATTCGCGCACCTTGTTGCGGCCGCCGAAGCCGCGCCAGCGGGCGATCGGCAGCATGAATTCGAGGCCCGCGCGATCGGCGATCTGCGCCGCCGTCAGATTATCCTGCCAGCTTGCCGTCCAGCGTTCCGGCACATCGGTGATGGCCAGCCCGCCATCGGCGTTGGTGGAAAAGACGCCGAGCTTCAGTCTGTTCGGGCCGTGCAGGGGATGCGCTTTGATCATGTCCGGAACTCTTGGGCGGAAGATCCACACGCTAGGCCCGGGCGAAAATATTTCAAGCCTGAAACAGCTTCGCCTCGCCGCCGTTTGCGGATATGCATTGGGCAACACGAAAGGGACAGGCATGAGCGAGTTCCGCCAGAAATGCATCGGCAAGGCGAACCTCATCGGGTCCTTCGCCGCCATCCCCCATCCGGTCGCTGTGGAAGTGATGGCGTCGTCCGGCCTCGATTTCCTCTGCATCGACTGGGAGCACGCGCAGATTTCGCGCGAGACGATCGAGACCATGCTGCGCGCGGCCGACGTGCATCGCGCGCCGACTATGGTGCGTGTTCCCGGCCATGCGCCGGAAGCGATCCAGGCGGCGCTGGACAGCGGCGCGCAAGGCGTGCTCGTGCCGCGCGTCTCGACCGCAGAGCAGGCCGCAATGGCGGTGAGGGCCTCGCGCCATCCGCCGCAAGGCGAGCGCGGCGTCGGCCCCGGCCGGGCCTCGGGCTACGGCTACCGCATCCCC
Organism: Mesorhizobium sp. B2-4-3; assembly: GCF_006442815.1. Classification (GTDB taxonomy): domain Bacteria; phylum Pseudomonadota; class Alphaproteobacteria; order Rhizobiales; family Rhizobiaceae; genus Mesorhizobium. The sequence continues at coordinate 40,583 of NZ_VFVL01000005.1, read as the reverse complement.
GAATATCTTGCCGCCGCCAATGACCGGATTGTCGTTGCCATTCAGGTCGAGACCGCCGAGGGGCTGGCCAATATCGAGGCGATCGCAGCCGTCGACGGCATCGACGTGGTCTTCGTCGGCCCTGGCGATCTTTCGGTGTCGATCGACGCGGTCGGACCGGCAGGCGCGGACAAGCTCTCCGAGGCGATCGGAACAATCATTCGCGCGACGATCGCACATGGCAGGACTGCCGGCATATTTTGCGCCAGCCCACAGACCGTCAGCCGATGGGCAGCCATCGGCGCGAGTTTCTTCGTGCTGGCCAGCGACACGATGTTTCTTGGCGCCGGCGCCGCGGCCAACTGTACCGCCGCGCGTGCCGAACTTGGCTAAGGCATGTTGATATTCAGGTGATGCCGGCCTGACATCAACACGCCTAATGACGATCGCGGTCAAAAGGCCTATCGGCGACAGGCCAACCAACTTTTTAAGCTTAAAACTTTTGCCTTGAAAAGCGCCGCGCTTTGGATAGCATCCGAAGCTGATGCGACTGCCGTGGCGGAGGGGCTTTTCCGGTCGGTCCATCATTGGTGGAAGGGGTTTCAGTCCTTGTCGTTTGTGTTGCCCCAGTCGTCGTCCAGCGCGCGCTATGCTTTCGATGGCGTGCGGGCGCAAATTCGCGACCTGCACACGGAAAACATCGCAAACCTGGCGGTTCGCGCGCGAGAGCTCGGCGATGTCATCGCGCTCTGGTACGGCGAAGGCGACCTGGTGACGCCCGCCTTCATCCGCGACGCGGCGAAGGCCGCTTTCGATGAGGGCCTGACCTTTTATGTTCCCAACATGCGCGGGCACGGCCCGCTGAACGAGGCGCTGTCGGAGTACCAGACGCGCATCCATGGCCGCCCCATCCCGATCGCGCGCACCACGGTGACGCCGGGCGGCATGCAGGCGCTGTACCTTGCGCTCGAGCTGCTGGTCGATACCGGCACCAACATCGTCTATGTCGCGCCACAATGGCCGAACATCCATAACGCCATCCACCTGATCGGCGGCGAGCCGCGGCCGTTCTCGCTCGACTTCACGGATGACTGGCGGCTCGATCTCGACCGGCTGTTCGCCACCTGCGACGCGCGCACCCGCGCCATCTTCCTGTCGACGCCGTCCAACCCGACCGGCTGGACGGCGACGCGCGAGGAGATGCAGGCGCTGCTCGACTTCAGCCGGCGCACCGGCACCTGGATCATCTCCGACGAGGTCTATGGCCGGCTCTATTTCGACGGCGACGTCGCGCCCTCGATCCTGCAGATCGCCGAGGACGGCGACCGGGTGCTGTCGGTCAACAGCTTCTCGAAAGCCTGGGCGATGACCGGTTGGCGAATCGGCTGGCTGACGCATCCTTCCGGCGTTGCCGACCAGCTCGGCGCGATGACGCAATATATCAACAGCGGCACCGCGGCCCCGATCCAGGCCGGCGCCGTGGCGGCGATCCGCCAGGGCGAGCCGCTGGTCGAGGAAATCAGACAGCGGATCAGGACCGGCCTCGACCTTGCCTATGACAGGCTGGCGCAAATCCCCGGCATCATCCTGCCGACCAAACCGCGCGGCGGCATGTATGCCTTCTTTGCGCTCGAGGGTGAAAGCGACGCCCGGCAAGCCTGCGCCAGGATCCTGGAGACGGCCCGCGTCGGGCTGGCGCCCGGCCATCTCTTCGGAAGCTCGGCAACGGCATTCCTCAGAATGTGCGTCTGCCGCGACCGCGACCAGATAGCGACCGCGCTCACCCGCATGGTCGCCGCCATGAATTGACGTCCCGCTGGGAGGCGGGACGGCAAGAAACCGTGCGGGGTCAGCCCCGCCCGATCAACAACCAGAGGGAAGACCCAGAGGGAAACCAAATGAGCTTTACGCGTCGCAACCTGCTTGTTCTGGCCGCCGCCATCGGCGTCGCCGCCGGCCCCGCCACCGCTTATGCCGCCGATGTGCTCAATGTCGGCGCCTACCCGACCAATCCGCCCTTCGAATACAAGAACGAGAGCGGCACTTTCGAAGGCTTCGAGGTCGACATCGTCAACGAGGCGGCCAAGCGCATCGGCATGACCACCGACATCGCCGATCTCGGCTTCCAGGCGCTGTTCGCGGCCACCACCTCCAAGCGCATCGACGTCGCCATCTCCTCGATCACCATCACGGCAGAGCGGCTGAAGTCGCAGTCCTTCACGCAGCCCTATTATGATTCCGACATGGGCATCGCCACCAAGACCGACAGCGCGATCAACGCCGAGGCAGATCTCAAGGGCAAGGTCGTCGGCGTGCTGTCCGGCTCGACCGGCGAGACCTGGGTCAAGGACCACCAGGCAGCCGACGGCTTCAGCGACGTGAAGGGCTACGACACGCAGCAGAACCTTCTGCTCGACCTCAGCGCCGGCCGCGTCGACGCCGCCGTCAGCGACGTCCCCGGCATGCAGTACTCCTTCCAGAAGATGAAGGACCTCGTCGTCAAGCAGCGCATCAAGACCGGCGAACAGTACGGGCTGATGATGACCAAGGACCATCCGCTGCTCGGCAAGCTGAATGACGCGCTGACGGCGATGAAGAAGGACGGCACGCTGGCCGCCATCCACAAGAAGTGGTTCGGCACCGATGCGCCGGCCGATTCCTCGACGGTCAAGGAAATGCCGCTGCCCAAGGCCTGAGCGGACTGACGAAAAACGAGCCGTGTCGGCTTTCGAGGCCCGCACGGCTCGTTTCCTTTCTCCCGGAACCCAGGGCAGACCTGATCTGATGTTTCGGGCCTCTACCCTCGTTTTTACGCAATTCCGGACGGAAAACCGTTTCACACGTTTCCTGGAATTGCTCTGACACGGTTCGGGAACACCCCATGTCGCTGATCGACACCTTCTTCAATCCCGACGTCATAGTGTCGAGCCTGCCGGCGCTGCTGCGCGGCTTCCTCAACACGCTGCTGCTTGGAATTATGAGCATCGTCATCGGCATCGTCATGGGGCTGGCGATCAGCCTGGTGCGGCTCTACGCGCCAAAACCGCTGCGCTGGCTCGCCATCGGCTACACCGACATCTTCCGCGCCTTGCCGGTGCTGGTCGTGCTGATCCTGATCTATTACGCGCTGCCTTTCCTCGGCATCCGCCTGTCGTCCTGGGCGTCCGCCGTGACGGCATTCGCCATCATCATGTCGGCCTATTCGGCCGAAGTGTTCCGCTCCGGCATCGAGAGCATTCCTAAGGGCCAGTTCGAGGCGGCGCAGGCGCTCGGCCTGCCGTTCATGCTCACTCTGCGCAAAGTGGTGCTGCCGCAAGCCATCCGCGTGGTCATCCCGCCGATGACCAGCAATTGCGTCTCGATGTTCAAGGACACTTCGCTCGCCTCGACCGTGGCGCTGCCGGAACTCTTGAAGGAAGCGACCAATGCGCAGTCGCTCTACGCGAACCCGTCGCCGCTGATCGGCGCGGCGCTGGTCTACCTGATCTTCCTCTGGCCGATGGTTCGCCTCGTCAGCCTGCTCGAGCGCCGCTTCCAGACAGAGAAGACGCGCTGACGCCAACCAGTCCCCATCCAAGTCCTTCGCAGGAGCTTACCCGTGAACAAGCATCAGACAGACAATGCGAACGCCGCCGCGTTCCCCGTCGAAAAGATTCGGGCGATGTTCCCGGCGCTGCAGCGTGCCGGCGACTTCATCTTCATGGACAACGCCGCCGGCGCGCAGATCCCGCAAAGCGTGCTCGACGCGGTGACCAACCATCTGGTGTCGCACAATGTGCAGCGCGGCGGCCGCTATGGCCGCAGCGTCACCGTCGACCAGTCGGTCGCCGAGGCGCGGACAAGCGTCGCGCTGCTCATCAATGCCTACAGCCCGTCCGAAATCTGCTTCGGCATGAACGCCACCTCGTTTATCCGTCTGGTCAGCCTCGGTATCGGCCAGATGCTTTCCAATGACACGATTGGGGGACGCGACGAGATCGTCATCACCGACATGGACCATGACGCCAACATCGCCACCTGGCTGGCGCTGGAATCCGCCGGCGCCAAGTTCAAATGGTGGCGCATGCGCGAGGACGGCAATTTGCATGTCGACGACCTCAAGCCGCTGGTGTCGGAACGCACCCGGCTCGTCGCCTGCACGGTGACGGCGCACTCGATCGGCTCGATCGTCGACGTCGCCGCGGTGGCCAGGATCGCGCATGCGGCCGGCGCCGAAGTGTTCCTCGACTGCGTGCATTACGGACCGCACGGGCTGATCGACGTGCAGGCCTGGCAGTGCGACTACCTCGTCTGCTCGGGCTACAAGAATTTCTCGCCGCATATGGGCTTCCTATGGGGCCGCTTCGAGACGCTGAAGCGGCTGCCGACCTTCCGCGAGGACTTCATTCCCGACGAGCCGCCCTACAAGGTCGAGGCCGGCACCTTCATCTACGAGAACGTCTCCGGCATGGACGCGGCGGTGCGCTACCTGGAATCGATCGGCCGCAACTTCCTGCCGGAAAACAACCGCTCGCGCCGCGACAACATCGTCGCCGGCATGAACGCCATCCGCGACTACGAGCTGATGCTGGCGCGCGAGATGATGAAGGTGCTGAAGGATTGCGGCGCGACGATCTACGGCGTCGCCGACGAGACGCGCATCCACGAGCGCGTGCCAACCTTCTGCTTCAACATCGGCAAGCTGTCGCCGCAGCGGATCGTCGAGGAGATGGCGGCCATGCAGATCGGCATCCGCGACGGCCACATGTACGCGCCGCGGCTGATGAAGCGGCTCAATTTGTCGATGGACAGCGGCGCCATCCGCGCCTCGCTGGTGCACTACAACACGGTGGAGGAGGTGCACAAATTCGGCGAGGCGCTGCGGGCGATTATTGCCAAGCTGTCGTGATCTAAGGACCTTTGGTCGGGGGCCTGCACGGGACATCGGAGCGGCTAACTCCGCGTCGTCATCCTCGGGTCTGCGCCGCGTAGCTTCGCTCCCGCTCCGCCCTAGAATGACGACCTCTGGGCTAGCGCCCTTTGCGAGGACGAAGCAGAGGTCCCGCCGCCTTCTTCTTGGCCAGCCTCGCCTTGATGCTGGCGATGTCGGCGCGCGGCGTCGCGGCGAAGAGCGTCTTGGTGTAGGCGTGTTGTGGGTTGGAGAAGACCTCCTCGCGCGGGCCGTATTCGACCGCTTCGCCGAAATACATCACCATCACGTCGTCGGCGATGTAGCGCACCACCGAGAGGTCGTGGCTGATGAAGACATAGGTCAGCTGGAACTCGTCCTGCAGGTCGGCAAGCAGGTTGAGCACCTGCGCCTGCACCGACAGGTCGAGCGCCGAGACCGGCTCGTCCAGCACCAGCAAGCTCGGATTCAGCATCAGCGCGCGGGCAATGGCGATGCGCTGGCGCTGGCCGCCCGAGAACATGTGCGGGTAGCGGTTGTAGTGCTCCGGTCCGAGACCGACCTTCTTCAGCATCTTCATCGCCAGGTCGCGCCGCTCTTCGGTCGGCTTGTCGGTGTTGATCAAGAGCGGCTCGCCGAGCACGTCGCCGATCTTCTGGCGCGGGTTGAGCGAGCCATAAGGGTTCTGGAAGACGATCTGCACCTTGCGGCGCATTTCCTTGGAGAGACCGTCCCGGGCGATGTCGACCTTGTTGCCGTCGATGAAGAGTTCTCCGGAGGTGGCCGGATCGATCAGCGTGATGATGCGGGCGAGCGTGGACTTGCCGCAGCCGCTCTCGCCGACGATGGCAAGCGTCTTGCCTTTCTCGACGCTGAAGGACACGCCCTTCACCGCATGGACGGTGCGCGCGCCGCGGAACAGGCCGCCGCCGACATGATAGTCGCGCTTGATGTCCTTGCCTTCGACGACCTTGGTCATGCGCCGGCTCCTGAAGGCGCCGGCTCGAACAGCATGTCGGAGACGGTCGGCAGCCGGTCGCCGACCGCGTTCTCCGGCAGCGCTGAGAGCAGCGCGCGCGTGTAGTTGCTCTTGGGCGATTCAAAGAGCGACAGCACGTCGGCCTCTTCCATCTTGCGGCCCTTGTACTGGACGATGACGCGGTCTGCGGTCTCGGCCACGACGCCCATATTGTGGGTGATCATGATCAGGCCCATGCCGTATTTGGCCTGCAGCGAGACCAGCAGGTCGAGGATCTGCTTCTGGATGGTGACGTCGAGCGCGGTGGTCGGCTCGTCGGCGATCAAAAGCTTCGGGTTGCAGGCGATCGCCATGGCGATCATGACGCGCTGGCACTGGCCGCCCGACATCTGGTGCGGAAAGGAATTCAGCCGTTCCTCCGGTTCCGGAATGCCGACCTGCTTGAAAAGCTCGATGGCGCGTGCCCGCCGCTGGGCCTTGTCCATGCCCATGTGGAAGCGCAGCACTTCCTCGATCTGGAAGCCGACGGTGAAGCAGGGATTGAGGCTGGCGATCGGCTCCTGGAAGATCATGGCGATGTCCTTGCCGATGATCTTGCGGCGGTCGGCCGGGCTGATCTTCAACAGATCGCGGCCGTTGAAGGTCATGCGGTCGGCGGTGACGGTCGCCGTCCATGGCAACAGGCCCATCACGGCCAGCATCGACACCGATTTGCCGGAGCCGGATTCGCCGACGATGGCGAGCACCTCGCGCTCGTCGACATGGAGCGAGACGCCGTCGACGGCGCGAAACGGACCCGACGCGGTCTGGAATTCGACGACGAGATTCTGGATGTCGAGCAGCGCCATCACGACCTCCTGAGCTTGGGATCGAGCGCATCGCGCAGGCCGTCGCCGACCAAGTTGATGGCAAGCACGGTGATGAGGATGGCAAGACCTGGGAAGGTCACCACCCACCAGGCGCGCAGGATGAACTCGCGCGCCGAGGCAAGCATGGTTCCCCATTCCGGCGTCGGCGGCTGGGCGCCAAGGCCGAGGAAGCCGAGCGCTGCGGCTTCCAGGATGGCGTTGGAGAAGGACAGCGTGCCCTGGACGATCAACGGCGCCAGACAGTTGGGCAGGATGGTCGCCAGCATCAGCCTGAAATGCCCGGCGCCGGCAACCTTCGCCGCCACGACATATTCGCGGCTCTTCTCGGCCATCACCGCGGCGCGCACAAGGCGCGCGAAATGCGGCTGCAGGACGAGCGCGATCGCCAGCATCGCATTGAACAGGCCGGGACCGAGGATGGTAACCATCACCAGCGCCAAGAGCAGCGACGGGAAGGCCAGGATCAGGTCCATGACGCGCATGATCGCCACGTCGACCCAGCCGCGGAAATAGCCGGCCAGCAGGCCGAGTGTGATGCCCCCGGTGAGCGCCAGCGTGACGACGACCGCGCCGATCAACAGCGAGAAGCGCGCGCCGTAGAGCAGGCGCGAGAGGATGTCGCGCCCGACCGGATCGGTGCCGAGCAGGTATTGTGTCGAGCCGCCGTCCTGCCAGGCCGGAGGCCGCAAGAATGCGGTCTTGTCCTGGACGTCTGGCGCGTAGGGCGCCAGCAGCGGCGCGAAGAGCGCAGCCAGCACCAGCAGGACAAAGACGAACAGGCCGATGACGGCGCCGCGGTTCACCGAGAAATAGTGCCAGAAGGTCTTGAGGCCGGTGAGACGATCCGGGCTGCCGGCGGCCATCGGGGCGATTTCGGTCTGGCTCATCTATGCCGCCCTGATGCGTGGGTTGATGACGGCATAGAGCACGTCGACGATCAGGTTCACGGCCATGACGACAAGGGCAATTAGCAGCAGGCCGGACTGCACGACAACATAGTCGCGCTTGGATATGGATTCGACCATCCACCTGCCGATGCCGGGCCACGAGAAGATCGTTTCGGTAAGGATGGCGCCGGCGAGCAGCGTACTAACCTGCAGGCCGATGGTGGTGACCACCGGGATGAGCGCGTTGCGCAGAGCATGCACGCCGATGACTCGGGCCGACGAGAGGCCTTTGGCGCGGGCAGTCCGCACATAGTCCTCGCCCAGCACCTCGAGCATGGCGGAGCGCGTCTGGCGCGCTATCACAGCCAGCGGAATGGTGCCGAGCACAATTGTCGGTAGCACCAGATGGCGCAATACCGAGCGAAATGCAGCCCATTTGCCGTAGATCAAGGTGTCGACCGTCATGAACCCGGTGATCGGCTTGAAGAAGTACTGCAGGTCGATGCGGCCGTTAACCGGTGTCCAGCCGAGGTAGCCGGAAAAGAAGATGATGAGCAAAAGGCCCCACCAGAAGATCGGCATGGAATAGCCGACAAGGGCGGTGCCCATCAGCGACTGGTCGAACCATGAGCCGCGCTTGACCGCGGCGAAGATGCCGGCCGGAATGCCGATGATCATGGCGAAGATCATGGCGAAGAAGGACAGCTCCAGCGTTGCCGGGAACAGCGTCTTGAACTCCTCGAGAACCGGGCGCTTGGAGGAAATGGAGACGCCGAAATCACCGGTGACGACCTCGCCGACATAGCGCGCATACTGCTCCCAGATCGGCAGATTATAGCCGAACTGCTGCTTGAGCTCTTCATAGCGGGCGGGGGTGACGCCATGCTCGCCGGCCATGGCGAGGATCGGGTCGCCGGGCAGCAGCCGGACAAACGCGAAGGCGCAGATGGTGATGCCGACAAGGGTCGGGATCAGGAGGGCGATCTTGTTGAGAAGATATCGGAGCATCTTGGATGGAATGGGGCGGCGCTAAAGTTTACGCCGCCCCGTTCGCAATCTTATTCGGCTTTGTCAACGCCGTCGAAGCGGTGAATGCCGAGCGGGTCCATCTTGTAGCCGGTGACGTTGTTGCGAACGACCGAATAGACCTGGCTGTGGGCCAGCAGGAAAGCCGGGGCTTCCTTGGCGAAGATCACCTGCGCCTGCTCATAGAGCTTGGTGCGCTCGGCCTGGTCGCTGGTCTTCTTGGCCTTCTGGATCAGGTCCTCGAAGTCCTTGTCGCACCAGCTGGAGTAGTTCGACACGCCGATAGCGGAGCAGGCGAAGAGAGTGGCGAAGAAGTTGTCCGGATCGCCATTGTCGCCGGTCCAGCCGATCTGGAAGGCGCCCGGACGGTCCTTCTTCTTGCCTTCCTCGCGATACTTCGTCCACTCGTAGTTGACGATATCCGCCTTGACGCCGACCTTGGCCCAGTCGGCCTGGATCAGCTCGGCCGCGCGCTGGAAGTTCGGGTTATACGGGCGAACGCGGTCGGCGGCCCAAAGCTGGATTTCCTTCAGCCCGGCAGCCTCGAGCACCTTCTTGGCCTCATCCGGATTGTAGGCGTCGGTCTTCACGTCCTTGTCCCACGACCACATGGTCGGCGGGATGAGGTTCTCGGCCGGGGTGGCGCCGGCGTCCTGGAACAGCGACTTGATCAGGGCTTCCCGGTCGATCGCCTGGTTGAGCGCATGGCGCACTTCCGGTTTGTCGAGCGGCGGGATCGTGGTGTTGTAGCTCATATAGCCGATGTTCAGGCCGGCCTGATCCATCAGGGTCACGTCCTTGTTGGCCTTGATGGTGGCGATGTCGGCCGGGTTCGGATAGGGCGCGATGTCGCATTCGCCAGCCAGCACCTTCTGGATGCGGGCGGTCGCGTCAGGCGTGATGGCGAAGACGAGATCGTCGATCTTTTCCTTGCCCTTGAAGTAGTCGGGATTGGCCGCATAGCGGATGACCGAATCCAGCTGGTAGTCGACGAACTGGAACGGGCCGGTGCCGACCGGCTTGGTCGAGAAGTCGGCCATCTTGCCGTCCTTCTGCAACTGGTCGGCATATTCCTTTGACACGATCGAGGCGAAGTCCATGCCGAGATTGGCCAGCATCGGCGCGTTCGGCTCGGTCAGCGTCAGCTTGACGGTGAGGTCGTCGACCTTCTCCCACTTGGCGACGTATTTCGGCATGTCCATGCCGGTGTAATAGTCCCAGGTGAGGTTCGGCAGGTACTTGTCGCCGTTCCACGGATTCTCCTTGTTGAACTGGCGATCGAAGGAGAAGACAACGTCGTCGGCGTTGAGGTCGCGCGTCGGCTTGAAATAGTCGGTGGTCTGGAACTTCACACCCGGATGCAGATGGAAAGTATAAACCAGGCCATCGTCGGAAATTTCCCACTTGTCGGCCAGACCAGGCTCGATCTCGGTGCCACCGTGCTTGAATTCGACCAATCGCGAATAGACGGTGCGCGAAGACGCGTCGAAGTCGTTACCGCCGGTCGTCGTACCCGGATCGAAATTGGCCGGCGACGCTTCCGAGCAGTAAACGAGCGTCTTAGCACTGGCCATGCCGCTGAGGACGCTTGCAGCCAGCAACGCGGCTGCAAAAGTCATTGTCTTTTTCATTGAGCACTCCCTGATGTTCTCTCAAGCCCCTCTATCAGGCTCGCGAAGGGCGCATATAAGCACCGTTTCTTCGCCTTTGGAACACCTCGTTTGCGTACCCCATGGGAAGCAGGAAAAGAATCTAGCTTGTGCTCCAAAAGCAGAAAAAGTGAGTAATTTTTTCTGCTCACGACATTATTAACGACGGCATTTTTTTATTGATCGGCCGCCTTGGGAAATGGGCTCGCGGGGGCTGACTGCCCGAGGTCTGCCTGCCGCCCAGGCACGATATGCGAGGCCGCCGGACCATCAGATTTCGACGGCAAATCTCTTTCCCCGTCCTGCCGTTGGGGCAAGGCTTGCACGGCCGCCGATAGAGGCAATACATAGGCAATGGGCGGGACTTCCCGGAAAATCCGCGACGGCGTGGAGGACGCTTCCCTGGAAGCGGGCGCCCAGATCGAAGGCGACAGGGAGAGACAGGTGGCAAAAGCAGCCAAGACGACAGCCGCGGCGAAAGCAAAGGCCAAGGCCGCCGGAAGCGATGCGCCCAAGGCTGCCAAGGCCGCAGCCGCGCCCAAGGCAAAGGCGACAGCAAAATCAGCGCCCGCCAAGGTCGCTGCAAAGCCGGCCGCCGCCAAGCCCGCAACGACCAAGGCCGCAGCCGCGAAAGTGGGCAAGCCGGCAACCGCAAAAGCGGAGGCTGCCAGGCCGAGCACCGCCAGGCCCGTCTCCAAGGGCCTGCCGAAGGCGATCACCGAGCTCACCGTCGGCCTGCCGGAAAAACCGTGGCTGAAAAGCTATCCGAAGAACATGCCGGCCGAGATCGGCGCCCTGCCCTACAAGTCGATCGGCGACTTCCTGGTCGGCGCCTGCAAGCAATTCGGCGGACAGCCGGCCTTCGTGTGCATGGGCAAATCGATCACCTATGCCGAGCTCGAGCGGCTGTCGGCCGCGTTCGGCGCCTATCTTCAGGCAAGAGGCCTGGAGAAGGGCGCGCGCGTGGCGCTGATGATGCCGAACGTGCTGCAATATCCGGTGGCGATGATGGCCATACTGCGCGCCGGCTACACGGTGGTGAACGTCAATCCGCTCTACACGCCGCGCGAGCTGGAACACCAGTTGAAGGATTCCGGCGCGCAGGCGATCGTCATCCTCGAAAACTTCGCCGGCACGCTGCAGGCGGTGATCGCCAGGACGTCGGTCAAGCATGTCATCGTCGCGGCGATGGGCGACATGCTGGGCGGTCTCAAAGGCGCCATCGTCAACATCGTCGTGCGGCGGGTGAAGAATATGGTTCCGGCCTGGTCGCTGCCCGGCCATGTCAAGTTCAACGCCGTGCTCAAGACCGGCGCGACCATCGCCTTCAAGCCGCCCACGGTCTCCGGCGACGACATCGCTTTCCTGCAATATACGGGCGGCACCACCGGCGTCTCGAAGGGCGCTGTGCTTTTGCATCGCAACGTGCTTTCGAACGTCGCGCAGAATTCGCTGTGGGTGGAGGACGCCTACACGGTCAAGCCGAAGCCGGCGCATCTCAACTTCATCTGCGCGCTGCCGCTCTATCACATCTTCGCGCTGACGGTGAACGCGCTGATGGGCATGCAGCAGGGCGCGCAGAACGTGCTGATCCCCAACCCGCGCGACATTCCGGGCTTCGTCAAGGAACTGGCGAAATACCCGATGCACATCTTCCCGGGCCTCAACACGCTGTTCAACGCGCTGCTCAACAATGAGGAGTTCCGCAAGCTCGACTTCAAGCCGCTGATCCTGACGCTGGGCGGCGGCATGGCGGTGCAGAAGGGCGTCGCCGAGCGCTGGAAGGCGCTGACCGGCTGCCCGGTGAGCGAAGGCTACGGTCTGTCCGAAACCTCGCCGGTGGCGACCGCCAACAAGTTCAGCTCGGCCGATTTCACCGGCACGATCGGCCTGCCGCTGCCTTCGACCGAGATCGCCATCCGCGACGACGACGGCAACAACGTGCCGCTCGGCGAAGTCGGCGAGATCTGCATCCGCGGCCCGCAGGTGATGGCCGGCTACTGGAACCGGCCCGACGAGACCGCCAAGGTGATGACCAAGGACGGCTTCTTCAAATCCGGCGACATGGGCTTCATGGACGAGCGCGGCTACACCAAGATCGTCGACCGTAAGAAGGACATGATCCTGGTCTCCGGCTTCAACGTCTATCCCAACGAACTGGAAGAGGTGGTGGCGCATCACCCCGGCGTGCTCGAGGTGGCGGCGATCGGCGTGCCGGACGAGCATTCCGGCGAAGTGCCTAAATTGTTCGTGGTGAAGAAGGATCCGGCGCTCACCGTCGAGGCGCTGATGGCCTATTGCCGCGAAAATCTGACCGGCTACAAACGGCCGAGATCCATCGAATTCCGCACCGAGCTGCCGAAGACGCCGGTCGGCAAGATCCTGCGGCGCGCGCTGCGGGACCAGGCTTGAGCGATTATTCCGCCGGCAAGACACCGGGGCGAGGCAAGCGGCTCGATCCGGTGGAATTCATCAGGGCGAACATGCGGCTGGCGCCGGTGCCGTCGCTGCCGGAGGTCCGGCTCTACCAGTCGCATCCCGGCAGCGGACTGCGGCGGCTGCTCGAACCGGACGACGACAGCGACGAAAGCTCGCCGGAGCCGCAGCCGCCCTACTGGGCCTATGCCTGGGCCGGCGGCGCCGTGCTGGCCCGCTATATCCTCGACCGTCCGTCGATCGTGGCTGGCAAACGCGTGCTCGACCTCGGCGCCGGCTCGGGGCTGGTCGGGATCGCGGCGGCAAAGGCCGGAGCGCGCGCGGTGATCGCGGCGGAGGTAGATCGCAACGGCGTTGTGGCGCTGGGCCTCAACGCACAAGCCAATGGCGTCGCCATCGAGGTCATCGGCAGGGACATTACCGCGGGTCCGCCGCCGGCGGTCGAGCTGGTGCTCGCTGGCGATGTCTTTTACGCGCAGGACGTCGGGCAGCGGATGATGCCGTTCCTCGAACGCTGCCTCGCCGCCGGCATCGACGTGCTGGTCGGCGACCCCGGCCGCGCCTGGTTGCCCCGGCCGCGACTTTGCCTGCTCGGCGAATACCAGGTCCCGGATGTCGGCGGAAACGGCGGCAGCGAGCTGAAGCCAAGCGCGGTGTTCGCCTTTGTCGCGGAATCTTCCAGAGCGATCCTCAAGCAAACCATGGGGAAAGCCGCCCCTTAAAAGGGAGAGTCCAACTATGATTAGCTTCGTCACAATTTTTGCCCAAGATATCGAGCGCACGGCAGCCATCTATCGCCTGCTTGGGTTCGAATTCGTGACGGAACAGCATGGCTCAGGCCCTGAACATCTAGCCTGTGCGGGGGGCGCGACGGTTCTTGAAATCTACCCGGGCAAGGATGTCGCGAGCCCGGGAATCATGATCGGCGTGAACGTCGCCAATCTTGACCATGCAAGAGCGAGAATGCTGGCAGCGGGCATTCCGCTATGGCGGGATGCTGAACCCGGCATGCGCAGGATCATCGTGAAGGACCCTGAAGGCCGCAGTATTTTTGTTCGCGAAGACTTGTCAGACGCGTCAGACGGGGACGACGGCCGCGTCTCAATCTAACCCGCCGGCACGCTCATCCGCGCAGCCAGAAAATCCGGCAGGTCGGCGACCGAATCCAGAACGACGTCCGCCATCGGCGCCAGCGAGTCGCGCGTGCCTGTTCCAGACAAGACGCCCACCGCCAGGCCGCAGCCGCCGGCGCGCGCCATTTCCAGATCGTGGCGGTTGTCGCCGACCATGGCGATCTCGCCCGCCTTCAACCCGGTCAGGTCGCAGAAAGCGACGACCGTGTCGGGCGCCGGCTTGGAGTTGGCAACGGCGTCATAGCCGAAGGCGGCATCGAAGAGCTGCGCGATGCCGAGCGTAGCCAGCGTCCTTTCGGCGCCGCTGGTCGAATCGTTGGTGGCAACACCCATGCGATAGGATCGGTTGTGCAATGCCCGCAACGAGTCGATGACGCCCGGCAGCGCGACCGCCATGGCCGAACCTTGCGCCGAAGTGATCTCGTTGAAGCGGGAAACTGCGCGCATCTGGTCCTCCTCGGACAGACGCGGGAACCAGAGCTCGACGACGTCCATGTTCGAGCCGGAGGCGAAGATCGAATCCGGCTTGAAGCGTTTGGTGACGAAGTCGAAGCCGGCGGCGGCAAGCAGCCGATCCGCTTTCCAGCGATCGCCCTCGGCGGCATCCATCGCCATGAAGTCGGCGACGCCGAGCCAGGTTGCGTTGAAGTCGACAAGCGTGCCGTCCTTGTCGAACAATATTCCCTTGATATCCGCCAATCCCGTTTACTCCGCGCCACGCAATTGGTGGATATGTCCCACCAGTCCGGCAGTCGAGGCGTCGCGTTTTGCGGCAGTCTCCTTGCCCTCAACGACAGGCAGCAGGCCGGTCGCCAGTTCCTTGCCGAGCTCGACGCCCCATTGGTCGAAGGAATTGATGTTGAAGAGCGTGCCCTCGACGAAGACGCGGTGCTCGTAAAGCGCGATGAGCCTGCCCAGCGTGCGCGGGTCGAGCTTTCTGTAGAGAATGGTGAGCGAGGGGCGATTGCCCGAGAAGACGCGATGCGGTGCGATCCTGTCGACATCGGCCGGTCTCATGCCCTTGGCCAGCATCTGCGCGCGCGCCTCTTCCAGCGTGCGGCCCTTCATGAAGGCCTCCGACTGCGCCAGGCAGTTGGCGAGCAAGAGATCATGCTGGTGTTTCAGCTCGGGCTCGTGACCGACAGCGGCGGCGAGGAACTCGACCGGGATGAAGTCGGTGCCCTGATGCAGGAGCTGGAAGAAGGCATGCTGGCCGTTGGTGCCGGGCTCGCCCCAGACCAGCGGGCCGGTCGGCGTGGCGGCCGCGGCGCCGTCCAGCGTGACGCTCTTGCCGTTCGATTCCATGTCGAGCTGCTGCAGATAGGCCGGCAGGCGCGACAAGCGCTGGTCGTAAGGGATGACGGCGCGGGCCGGATATTTGCAGACGACGCGATGCCACCAGCCGATCAGCCCCAGAAGCACCGGCAGATTCTTTTGCATCGGCGCGGTACGGAAATGCTCGTCCATCTCATGCGCGCCGTCGAGGAAGGCGCGGAAGTTGCGCGGGCCGACGGAAATCATCACCGGCAGGCCGATGGCGCTCCAGACCGAATAGCGGCCGCCGACCCAGTCCCAGAAGCCGAAGACGCGGTCTTGTTCGATGCCGAATTTCGCCACAAGGTCGAGCGCGGTCGAGACGGCGGCGAAATGCTTGCCGACCGCTTCCTGGCCGAGCGCCTTCTGAACCCAGTCGCGCGCCGTCTGCGCATTCGTCATCGTCTCGACGGTCGTGAAGGTCTTGGAAGCGATGATGAACAAAGTCGTCTCGGCAGACAGGCCCTTCAGCGTGTCATGGATATGGGCGCCGTCGACATTGGAGACATAATGCGCGCGCGGTCCGTCATGATAAGGCGCGAGCGCCAGCGTCACCATCGCCGGACCGAGATCGGAGCCGCCGATGCCGATGTTGACGATATCGGTGATCCTCTTGCCGGTGGCGCCGGCCGCCTTGCCGGAGCGGACGGCGTCGGCGAAGGCGCCCATGGCGTCGAGCACGGCGATCACATCGGCCTTGGTGTCCTGGCCGTCGACGACCACGCTCTTGCCGGTCAGGTTGCGCAGCGCGGTGTGCAGCACGGCGCGGTTCTCGGTGATGTTGATCTTCTTGCCTTCGAACATGGCGGCGCGGCGTCCCGCGAGATCGGCCGCACCCGCGAGCTTCTCCAGCATCGTCATCGTGTTTGCGTCGACGGCGCATTTCGACCAGTCGAGCAGAAGATCGCCATCGATGGCGGAGAATGTCTCGAAGCGCTTGGGATCGGCTGCGAAGGCCTCGCGCATGCTGCCCTTGGCCGCCGCGCGCTGCTCACGCAGAGCGGTGACCTGCTTGTCGAAGGTTGGCTGATCCACTGGCGGGCTCCTGGCGGGTTTTTAGACCATTTTAACAGGCCGGATGTTTCCGGCGCGTGTCGGCGCGTCATTCTATCGAGCCGATTTCCATTTCGTTCAAGCGCGGCTTTGCCGCACCGCATTCACGCTTTGATGAGGGATGGTATTGGATGGTGAGGTGCGGGAATTTCACGGCGAGGGTGCTGTGCGGTAGGGCGACGATGCTGCGCATCGCGGGGGGCGACGACGCTGCGCGTCGCGCTTGGGAGGGTGTCGCGACGACGCTTTGCGTCGCGCTTTAGCGCGCGGCGACGATGCTGCGCATCGCGCCTAAACGCGTGGCGACGATGCTTCGCATCGCGCTTGATAGATCACTGGCATAAATCCCAGCGATCAGAAAAATTGATTGGCGCAACCCCTTATGCCACCCATACACTCCACTGGTCCAGCCAAGTGAAAACAGCTGGCCATCCGAGGAAGATTTCCCATGCCACAGCGCAATGACACGGCCATATGGTCCGGCCTGTTCCGGATTTCGGCTGAATCCGGCCAAACCCTCCAGGCGCAGATCCGCCAGGCGATCGTCGCGGCCATTCTCGACCGACAGATCGCCGCCTCGATGCCGCTGCCGTCCTGCCGAATTCTCGCGGAAAAACTTGGGGTTGCCCGCGGCACGGTGGTGCTCGCCTTCCAGCAGCTGGTCGACCAGGGCTTCCTGGTGGCGCGCGAGCGGCGCGGCCATTTCGTCAATCCGGACGTGCTGGCCACTCCCGCCAAGCCGCACCAGAAGGCGCCCGACCAGCAGAACGAGATCGACTGGAAGGCGCGCCGGCAGATCGCCGCAAGCGACATGCCGCCGCCGGCCAAGCACGACAACTGGATCAAGTCCTCCTATCCGTTCGTCTATGGCCAATTCGATCCGGCGCTGTTCCCGACCGCCGAATGGCGCGAGTGCAACCGGATGGCATTGGCGGTGCTCGAGATCCGCAACTGGGCATCCGACATGGTGGACCGTGACGATCCGCTGCTGATCGAGCAGGTCCAGGCGCGGCTCCTGCCGCGCCGCGGCATCTTCGCCAATCCGGACGAGATCATCGTGACGCTGGGCGCGCAGAACGCACTCTACATGCTTGCCACGCTCTTGATGACCAAGGGCTCGAAGGTGGCCATGGAAGACCCCGGCTATCCCGATGCCCGCTCGATCTTCCGGCTGGCCGGTGCCGATATCCAGCCGGTTCCGGTCGACCAGTCGGGCATCGTGACCTCGTCGATCCCCAGCGATTCCGGCTTCGTCTTCGTCACGCCCAGCCACCACTGCCCGACCATGGTGCCGTTGTCGGCAGAGCGGCGGCAGGATCTCCTGGCGCGCGCCAACCGCAACAACCAGATCATCATCGAGGACGGCTATGACAGCCAGTTGCTCGACGAGGCGCCGCAGCAGGCGCTGAAGAGCCTCGATCGTTCCGGCCGCGTCATCTATGTCGGCTCGATGTCGAAGACGCTGGCTCCGGGTCTCAGGCTTGGCTACATCGTGGCCTCGGCCGGGCTGATCGCCGAGCTTCGCGCGCTGCGCCGCTTCATGCTCAGGCACCCGCCGGCGAACAACCAGCGTGCCGTTGCGCTGTTCCTGTCGCTCGGCCATCACGAGGCGCTGGTGCGCAGACTTTCCACCGCCTTCGACGAACGGCGCAAGCGTCTGGTCCATGCGATTTCCGCTTTCCTGCCAGAATGGCGCTCGACCGACTCGGCGGGCGGCACATCGCTCTGGCTGGAGGGGCCGCGCGGCACCGATTCACGCGGCCTGGCCGAAGCCGCCGCTTCGCGCAGCGTCATCATCGAACCCGGCGACCGGTTCTTCGACCGCAGCGAAAAGCCCTCTCGTTTCATGCGCTTGGGTATCTCCTCGATCTCGCTGCAGCATATCGAGCCGGGCATTCGCGAACTCGCCACCGCCGCCGGGCGCAGGCCCGCGGCCGCCTGACCGCCACAGACGTCCTGAAAAAGAGCCGGCGCTGCGCCGGCTCTTTTTGTTTGGGCGCATGTTTGCCGCTTTAGCATTCTGGCATATTCGACTGGATTGCTTGGCCCATAGGCTGTGCCAATGCCGGCGGCATAGTCGGAGCCAGAAGGGGACGAGGCAGGCCGATGGTGGACCAACCGCCGCGCCCGCCTCGCAGATAAAGACAAAAGGTGGAGTGCTTCCATGTCAGTGGCTCTCGAGAAGCAGGAAGCGTCGTCGGACCAGCGTTCGCGGCGTTCCGGCGGGCGCGAAGCGCGCCGCGCGATGCGGGCGGCGCCCTTGGCCGACGACATCCGTCCAGTGCGGGCGGGGCTTGAAGGCGGCAGCTATGGGCCATTGAGCCAGAACGACCAGGAACGCATCCACGAAGCGGTGCTGACGCTCCTGGAGACGGTCGGCTTCGCCAACGCCATCCCGTCCTGCATCGAAGCGCTGACCCGGGCCGGCGGCACCCATGGCGACGACGGCCGCATCCGGCTGCCACGCGCGCTGGTGCTGGACACGATCAAGAACGCTGCGCGCAACTTCACACTCTACGGCCAGGATCCGAAGCACGACATGCTGATCCAGGGCAAACGCGTGCACTACGGCACGGCGGGCGCGGCGGTGCATCTGGTCGATGTCGAGAAGCGCGAATACCGCGAATCGCTGCTGCAGGATCTCTACGACGCCGCCCGTCTCGTCGATGGGCTGGACAACATCCATTTCTTCCAGCGCACCATGGTGCCGCGCGACATTCCCGACCCGCTCGATATGGATTTCAACACGCTCTATGCCTGCGTGATGGGGACATCCAAGCATGTCGGCACCTCGTTCACCGTGCGCGAGAACGTCAAGCCGGCGCTGGAAATGCTCTATGCAATCGCCGGCGGCGAGGAGAATTTCCGGGCGCGGCCGTTCGTGTCGAACTCGAACTGCTTCGTCGTACCGCCGATGAAATTCGCCGAAGACGCCTGCGGCGTGCTGGAGGCCTGCGTCGAAGGCGGCATTCCGATCCTGCTCCTGTCGGCAGGCCAGGCCGGCGCGACTGCTCCGGCCGCGATTGCCGGCGCGGTGGTGCAGGCGGTGGCCGAAGTGCTGATGGGCCTGGTCTATGTCAACGCAATAAAACCCGGACATCCGGCGATCTTCGGCACCTGGCCGTTCGTCTCCGACCTTAGGACCGGTGCCATGTCCGGCGGATCGGCCGAACAGGCGGTGCTGACCGCGGCCTGCGCGCAGATGGCGCAATATTACGACCTGCCGGGTGGTTCGGCTGCCGGCATGACGGATTCGAAACTGCCCGACATCCAGTCTGGCTATGAAAAGGGCATCACCGACGTGATGGCCGGTCTTGCCGGCCTCAATCTCGTCTATGAGTCAGCCGGCATGCATGCCTCGCTGCTTGGCTTCTGCCTGGAAAGCCTGATCATCGACAACGACATGCTCGGCCACTGCCTGCGCTGCGTGCGCGGCATCGAGGTGACCGACGAGGCGCTGTCGATCGACACCATCGCCGATGTCTGCATGAAGGGTCCCGGACACTATCTCGGCAACGATCAGACGCTGAAGCTGATGCAGACCGAGTATTTCTATCCCGCCGTCGGCGATCGTTTCTCGCCCAAGGAATGGAACGAGAAGGGCCGGCCCGACATCCTGTCGCGGGCGATCGCGGAGAAGAAGCGCGTGCTTGCCGAGCGTTTCCCGCGCCACGTCTCGCGCCTGCTCGACGACAAATTGCGCGCCCGCTTCGGCGAGATGATCAAGTTGCCGCGCAACAAGATGGGCGGCTAATATTCAGGTGAGGCCGGCCTGCAAACAATGCCTTCCTGCGCTTCCGGTGCTCACGTACTTTAAGTACGCTCCGCTCCGGTTCTCGGAAGACATCGTTTTCGACTCGGCCTGACCTGAATATCAACGCATACTATCCAGCGGTTCACTCCACACTGAGCCCATAGCGCTCGACGACTTCGGCGTTGATCAGCTTGGCGTGCAGCGTCATCAGCACGAGCTGCGCGTCGAAGCTGTCGCCGGCCTCCAGCGCCGCCTCGATGCGGCGCTCGACCGCCAATGTCGGCTCGCGGCCGTTGACCTGCACGAACACTTCCGGCCCGGCGACGCAATAGCCGCAGAGCTGGGCCACGGATTGATAGGCGCCCGCCGGCGGCTCATCGGGCCAGCGGTCGTTCATCAGATTGACGATGGTAAGCTTTACCCCTTCCGGCACCAGCGCCGGATGCAGATCGGCCGCACGCAACGCGTCGTCGAGCTGGCGCAAGTCGCCGGAGCGGCCGAACATGCCGAGAAAGCCGAGGGAAGAGCGCCGCTTGGCCATGATGATCCTTATGTCCTTAACCAGCTGGTATGACGCTATCTGGATGCGCCATGCGGCTGAAACAAGGGCACAAGAAAGGGGCGGCTGCGCTTCGCAAGCCGCCCCTTGATTTCACCAAGCCGGGAATTCAGTGATTGTCGCGCGGCACGCCGCTGGTATGGGCGACGTCCTGGTACTTCACCGCCGGCTTCAGCACCATGCCGGCCGAGAACTGGTCGACCATGCCGCGCTGGATCTCCTGCCACGGCGTCTGGTGCTGGGGATAGTGGTAGCCGCCATTGGCCTGCAGCGCGGCGCGCCGCTTGACGATCTCCTCGTCGCTGACGAGGATATTGGCCGTGCCCTTCTTCAGGTCGATGCGGACGCGGTCGCCGCTCTTGAGCAGCGCCAGGCCGCCGCCGATCGCGGCTTCCGGCGAGGCGTTGAGGATGGACGGCGAGCCCGACGTGCCGGACTGCCGGCCGTCACCGATGCAGGCAAGGGCGTGGATGCCCTTCTTGATGAGGTAGGCCGGCGGCTGCATGTTGACCACCTCGGCGCCGCCCGGATAGCCGACCGGACCGGCGCCGCGCATGAACAGGATCGTGTGCTCGTCGATACCCTGCGCCGGATCGTCGATGCGGGCGTGGTAATCCTCCGGCCCGTCGAAGACCATGGCGTTGCCCTCGAAGGCCTCCGGGTCGTTCGGGTTGGAGAGGTAGCGCTCACGGAATTCGGGCGAGATGCCGCTGGTCTTCATGATGGCGGAATCGAACAGATTACCCTTGAGGTTGATGAAACCTGCATTGGCCTTGAGCGGCTTGTCGGCGCCGCGGATAACGTCGTGATTCTCGTTGACGGCATCCCTGCAATTGTCGCCCATCGACCTGCCGTTGGCCGTGATGGCACCGGGATGCGGCAGCAGCCCGCCCTTCATCAGTTCGGCGACGACCGCCGGCACGCCGCCGGCATGGTGGTAATCCTCGCCGAGATACTCGCCCGTCGGCTGCAGGTTGACCAGCAGCGGGATGTCGAGGCCGATCTTCTGCCAGTCGTCATTGTCGAGCGGCACGCCGAGATGGCGGGCGATGGCGTTGAGGTGGATCGGCGCGTTGGTCGAGCCGCCAATGGCAGAGTTGACGACGATGGCGTTCTCGAACGCCTTGCGGGTCATGATGTCGGACGGCTTCAGATCCTCATGCACCATCTCGACGATGCGCTTGCCCGTCTCGTAGGAAATCTGGCCTCGCTCGCGGTACGGCGCCGGGATAGCGGCCGAGCCCGGCAATTGCATGCCGAGCGCCTCGGCCAGCGAATTCATGGTGGTCGCCGTGCCCATGGTGTTGCAATAGCCGGTCGACGGCGCCGAGGAGGCGACGATGTCCATGAACTCGTCATAGCCGATCTCGCCGGCCGACAGCCGTTGCCGGGATTCCCAGACGATGGTGCCCGAACCGGTGCGCTTGCCCTTGTGCCAGCCGTTGAGCATCGGGCCGACCGAAAGCGCGATGGCCGGGATGTTGACGGTGGCCGCCGCCATCAGCAGCGCAGGCGTGGTCTTGTCGCAGCCGATGGTCAGCACGACGCCGTCGAGCGGATAGCCGTAGAGCACCTCGACGAGGCTGAGATAGGCGAGGTTGCGGTCGAGCGCGGCGGTGGGGCGCTTGCCGGTCTCCTGGATCGGATGGCACGGGAATTCGAACGGGATGCCGCCCATCGAGACGATGCCTTCGCGCACGCGCTTGGCGAGCTCGAGGTGATGCCGGTTGCAGGGCGAAAGATCGGAACCGGTCTGCGCGATGCCGATCAGCGGCTTGCCCGACATCAGCTCGGCGCGCGTCAGGCCGTAATTAAGGTAGCGCTCGAGATAGAGCGCCGTCATGCCCGGATTGTCGGGATTGTCGAACCACTCCTGCGAGCGAAATTTCTTCTTCTTGGTGGGGGCGCCTGCCATGGTGGTCTCCGTATTTGTATGACAAATCGATAGGACAATGCGTCCATGCAGGCAAGAGGCAGGCGCAGCCGGAACCCGGACTTTGGTGCGATAGACTTGTTTCGGGCCGCGCGCTACGACCAACCGGCATCAGCAATCCGGGAGGTCTTGATGGCTTTGGTGATCGAAGGCGAGGAGCGGATCGCCGCACCCATCGGGAAAGTGTGGGAGGCCCTCAACGACCCGGAAATCCTGAAAGAGGCGATTCCCGGCTGCCAGAGCCTGGAAAAAACCTCGAACACCGGGATGGCGGCGACCGTGGTGCTGAAGATCGGGCCGATCAAGGCGACCTTCAACGGCGAAGTCACGCTGAAGAACCTCAAGCCGCCGCATTCCTATACCATCCAGGGCGAAGG
This sequence comes from Mesorhizobium sp. B2-4-3, assembly GCF_006442815.1. GTDB lineage: Bacteria > Pseudomonadota > Alphaproteobacteria > Rhizobiales > Rhizobiaceae > Mesorhizobium. The sequence goes on along the minus strand of NZ_VFVL01000005.1, from coordinate 17,747 downwards.
CAAGGGCGGCATTGCCGGCTTCGCCAAGGGCGGCGCCGACGTCACGTTGACCGCCGACGGGGCGGACTCGACAGTGCTCAAATACGCAGCCAAGGCCGAAGTCGGGGGCAAGATCGCGCAGCTCGGCAGCCGGCTGATCGAGTCGACATCGAAGAAATTGGCAGGGCAGTTCTTCTCGACGTTCGGCGAGAAGGTCGGCGCCTGACCCTCCCCTCAAGGGAAAGGGGGTTATTCGAACACGATGCTCGGCACGGCGGCTTCGGCGGCCCCGCGCTCCTCCTGGACCCTTTCCCAGACCTTGCTCGCGATGTCGCGATAGATCTTTGCCTCCGCACCCTCCGGCTTGGAGGCGACGACCGGGGTGCCGGCGTCCGAGCTTTCGCGGATGCCCATTTCTAGCGGCACCTCGCCGAGGAAGGTGACGCCGAGGCGCTCGGCTTCTCGGCGCGCGCCGCCATGGCCGAAAATGTCGTAGCGCTTGCCGGTGTCGGGGGCGAGGAAGTAGCTCATGTTCTCGACGATGCCGAGCAACGGCACATCGACCTTCTTGAACATGTTGAGGCCCTTGCGGGCGTCGATCAGCGCCAGATCCTGCGGCGTCGAGACGATGACGGCGCCGGCGAGCGGCACCTGCTGAGCCATGGTGAGCTGGGCATCGCCGGTGCCGGGCGGCATGTCGACCACCAGCACGTCGAGCGGGCCCCACTCGACCTCGCGCAGCATTTGCGTCAACGCCGACATCACCATCGGGCCGCGCCAGATCATCGGCGTCTCCTCATCGACGAGGAAGCCCATCGACATCACCTTGAGGCCGTAATTCTGCATCGGCTTCAGCACCTTGCCGTCGACGGTCTGCGGCCGGCCGTGGATGTTGAGCAGCCTGGGCATCGACGGGCCGTAAATGTCGGCATCGAGCACGCCGACCTTCAGCCCGTTGGCGGCAAGACCGAGCGCCAGATTGACCGCGGTGGTCGACTTGCCGACGCCGCCCTTGCCGGAGGCGACCGCGATGATGGCGTCGATGCCGGGCACGCCGCGCCTGCCGTGGCTTTGTGATGCGGGCGCGTGCGGCGCGGGTCGCTGCGGCGCCGGCGGCGGGGCGGCTGGCCGAGGGGCGGCCGGGCGCGCCGGAACCGGCGCTTCCATGCCGCCACCCTTCTTCTCCGCCGTCAGCGCGACGACGGCGCTGGCGACGCCGGGGATGGCCTTCACCGCGCGCTCGGCCGCGGCGCGCAACGGCTCCAGCTCCTGGGCGCGGGCGGCGGGAACGGTAATCGAGAAGAAGACCTTGGAATCGGCGATGAAGATCTCCGAGACCATGCCGAGGTCGACGATGTTGCCGGTGAAGTCCGGCCCGTTCACCGTCTTCAGGCGCTCGACGACGGATTCCTTGGTAACGGTCATGATCTTTCCTCGGGGCTTTGGCGTTCCAGATAGTGCAGTTTCCCGCCAGAACCAAGCCGTGGCGCAATGGCTCGCCCGGCGTGCCCCGGAAAGCGACGGATGGTGTCGGGTTTGGCCAGGGCCGTGGCGCAGATTCGGGCCAGGTCATAGCCGAACGGCGCGCCCGCGCTATCTCCATCGCCATCACGACAACCGGAGAAGGAAGACGGTCATGCTTGAAAACAGCAATGTGACAGCCAGTCTCGCGGTGAAGGATATCGCCAAGGCACGGGCGTTCTACGAGGGCACGCTGGGCCTCAGCCAAGTGGACGACATGGACGGCGAACTGATCGTCTACAAAAGCGGCGACACCCTCATCAATGTCTATCATTCGCAATTCGCCGGCACCAACAAGGCGACGGCCGCAACCTGGGCGGTCGGCGACCGGATCGAGCCGATCGTCAAATCGCTACGGTCGAAGGGCATCACCTTCGAGCACTACGATATGCCTGGACTGTCGCTCGAAGGCGACATCCACGTCGGCTCCGGCATGAAGGTGGCCTGGTTCAAGGACCCCGACGGCAACATCCTGAACCTGGTCGGCAAATAGCGCCCGTTCTCAGGCGGAGCCGGGACCCGTCATCCGGCCAGCCTCGTGGCGAGATAAGTCAGCGCCGAAATCGCAGCCGTCGCCGGCAAGGTGATCACCCAGGCGACGACGATGTTGCCGGCGATGCCCCAGCGCACGGCGGAGACGCGGCGGGCGGCGCCCACGCCGATGATGGCGCCGGTGATGGTATGCGTCGTCGAGACCGGGACGCCGAGCCAGGTGGCGGCGAAAAGCGTGATCGCCCCGCCGGTCTCGGCGCAAAAACCCTGCATGGGGTTGAGCCGGGTGATCTTCGATCCCATCGTGTGCACGATGCGCCAGCCGCCGAACAGCGTGCCCAGCGCCAGCGCCGACTGGCAGGTCAGCACCACCCAAAGCGGCACATAGAAAGTCGGGCCGAGCGCGCCTTGCGAATAGAGCAGCACGGCGATGATGCCCATGGTCTTCTGCGCGTCGTTGCCGCCATGTCCCAGCGAATAGAGCGAGGCGGAAAAGAACTGCAGCACGCGAAAAGTGCTGTCGACCGCGAACGGCGTCTGGCGCACGAACAGCCAGGAGACGATGAGAACGAGGACGAGGGCCAGCACGAATCCCGTCGCCGGCGAGAGCACGATGGCGGCGACCGTCTTGCCGAGCCCCGACCAGACGATGGCGCCGGTTCCGGCCTTGGCGACGCCGGCGCCGACCAGCCCGCCGATCAGCGCATGCGAGCTGCTGGACGGAATGCCGGCGATCCAGGTGACGATGTTCCAGACGATGGCGCCCACGAGCGCGGCGAAGATAACCGCCGGCGTGACGATGCTGGCGTCGACGATCCCTTTCCCCACCGTTTCCGCGACATGCAGGCCGAAGAACAGGAAAGCGATGAAATTGAAGAAAGCCGCCCAGAGCACCGCGTAATGCGGCCTGAGCACCCGGGTGGAGACGATGGTCGCGATCGAGTTGGCGGCATCGTGCAGGCCGTTGAGGAAATCGAAGAACAGCGCCACGGCAACGAGGCCGACCAGCAGGGGAAAGGCGATCGTAGCGTCCATCGCCTAAACGTTCTCGATGACGATGCCGCTGATCTCGTTGGCGACGTCCTCGAAACGGTCGACCACTTTCTCCAGCTGGCCATAAATCTCCGAGCCGATCATGTAGGCCATGGCGTCGCCGCGGCCGTGGCGCTTGAACAGATCCTTCAGGCCATGCTCATGCAGATCGTCGGCGCGGCCCTCGACGCGCATCACCTCCTCGGCGATGGCGTTGAGGCGCGCTGCGTTGGCGCCAACCTTGCCGAGCAGCGGAATCGCCTCCGCGACCAATCGGGCAGCCTGGACGATGACGCCGCCCATTTCCCGCATCAGCGGGTCGAACTCCTTCACCTCGAACAATTTCACCGTCTTGACGGTCTTGTGCATCATGTCGATGGCGTCATCCATCGACTGGATCAGATCCTTGATATCGCCGCGGTCGAAGGGCGTGATGAAGGAGCGCCGAACGGCAAGCAGCACCTCGGCGGTGATGCCGTCAGCCTCGTTTTCGAGATCGATGATCTTTTGGCACCAGCGGTCGATATCCTTGCCCTGGAGAAGCTGCTCAAGGGCTTCGGCGCCGCCGACCACGGTGCGCGAATGCCGCTCGAACAGGTCGAAGAAGCGATCCTCGCGCGGCAACAGCTTGCGAAACCAACCCAGCATGTCGTCCCTCCCTGCTTCCACCTATCCCACATAACGCCATGCGCGGTGCGGGAAAACAGATAGCCGGCTCAAAAATGTGGACGAGGCCGATTGCGCATGCGTCTTGCGAAGCAAGGCGATTTCCCCGACCTTGGGCAAACCGCGGCGGATCGGATGGCATGATCGACAAACTGGAATTCTTCATCGCTTTGGCCAAGGAGGAGCATTTCGGCCGGGCCGCGGAGGTGTGCGGCGTCACGCAGCCGACGCTGTCGGCCGGCATCAAGCAGCTCGAAGGGCAGCTCGGCGTCATGCTGGTGCTGCGCGGCTCCCGCTTCCAAGGCCTGACGCCGGAGGGCAAGCAGGTGCTGGGCTGGGCGCGCCGCATCGTCGGCGACACAAGGACGATGCGCGAGGAGATGCGGGCGGCGCGCCACGGCCTTGCCGGCCGCATCCGCATCGCCGCCGTCCCGACCGCGCTGGCCATGGTGGCGCGGCTGACGACGCCGTTCCGCGAGAAGCATCCCGGCGTCACCTTCTCGGTGCTGTCGCGGACATCGATCGAAGTGCTATCGCTGCTCGGCAATTTCGACGTCGATGCCGGCATCACCTATCTCGACAACGAGCCGCTCGGGCGCGTCACCAGCGTGCCGCTCTATGACGAGCGCTACCAGTTGATCACGGCGGTCGGGAACCCCTATTCGGACCGCGACAAAGTGTCGTGGGCCGAGATCAGCCAGCTGCCGCTCTGCCTGCTGACGCCCGACATGCAGAACCGGCGCATCATCGACCAGCATCTGGCGGAAGCCGGCGTGCAGGTGCGGCCGACGCTGGAATCGAATTCGATGATCGTGCTCTTCTCGCATATCCGTACAGGCAAATGGTCATCGATCATGCCGCTCAACCTTGCGGAAACGTTCGGCTTTTCCGAGCCCATCCGAGCCATCCCCATCGTCGAGCCGGATGCCAGCCACACGGTCGGGCTGGTGGCGGCGCCGCGCGAGCCGCACACGCCGCTGGTGCAGGCGCTGCTGGACGAGGCGATGGCGCTGGCGGACGATTTCCGTCGCCACCGCTAGGCTAGACAATGCGAGCTGCCCGATTTTGATAGAAAATTTCTATCAAGCGACGGGAGCGCTTTATTGATTTCGGAGGTTTCCTCTGATTTCGTAAGGACTTAGCGATAATGCGCCCCATGCATGTCGTTACCCCGAAATCGCTCTATATCCTGGGGTGACATACATTGGCCGCCACGACCAGGGAGGGCGCTGCGTGACCATGCAGGCCGCAAGTACCGAGATCGCGTCGCGCACAGCGGCGATCATTGACGAGATGAAGGGCCTCGAAGGCCCGCTGCTGCCGATCCTGCACAGCATACAGGAAGAGTTCGGGCACGTTCCGAAGGACGCGCTGCCGGTGATCGCCGACGGGCTGAACCTCTCCCGGGCCGAGGTGCACGGCGTGGTCAGCTTCTATCACGATTTCCGCGCCAAGCCGGCCGGGCGGCATGTGCTGAAGCTCTGCCAGGCGGAAGCCTGCCAGTCGATGGGCTCGGACGCCGTCGCGGCCAAGGTCAAGCAGTTGCTCGGCATCGATTTCCACGAGACCACGCGCGACGGATCGGTTACACTGGAGCCGGTCTACTGCCTCGGGCTTTGCGCCTGCTCGCCGTCGGCGATGCTCGACGGCGAAGTCATCGGCCGGCTCGATGACGAGAAGATCGAAGAGATCGTCGCGGAGGTACGTTCATGATCCCGCGCATCTATGTCCCGGCAGATTCGGGCGCGCTGGCGCTCGGCGCCGAAAAGGTCGCCAAAGCGATCGAGAAGGAACTCAAGGAGCGCGGCGTCGAGGCAAAGATCGTGCGCAACGGCTCGCGCGGCGCCTATTTCCTTGAGCCGATGGTCGAGGTCGCCACGGCCGGGGGCCGCGTCGCCTACGGGCCGGTCAAGCCGTCCGACGTCAAGAGCCTGTTCGACAGCGGCTTCCTCAAGGGCGGCCACCACAAGCGCTGGCTGGGCTCGCCCGACAAGATCCCCTTCTTCGCCAAGCAGACGCGGCTGACCTTCGCGCGCTGTGGCATCATCGATCCGCTGTCACTCGACAGCTACAAATCGCATGGCGGCCTGAACGGCCTGCAGAATGCAGTAGCGATGGCGCCCGCGGATATCGTGAAACAGGTGACCGAATCCGGCCTGCGCGGCCGCGGCGGCGCCGGCTTCCCGACCGGCATCAAGTGGAAGACGGTGCTGGATACGGCGGGCGAGCAGAAATACATCGTCTGCAACGCCGACGAAGGCGACAGCGCCACTTTCGCCGACCGCATGATCATGGAAGGCGATCCGTTCGTGCTGATCGAAGGCATGGCAATCGCCGGCATCGCCACCGGCGCGACCAAGGGCTTCGTCTATATCCGTTCGGAATATCCGCATGCGGTGGCGACGATGAACAAGGCGGTCGCTATCGCCCGCAAGGCGGGCGTGCTGGGCGTCAACGTGCTGGGCTCGCCCAACGCCTTCGACATGGAAATCCGCGTCGGCGCCGGCGCCTATGTCTGCGGCGAGGAAACCTCGCTCTTGAACAGCCTCGAGGGCAAGCGCGGCGTGGTGCGCGCCAAGCCGCCGCTGCCGGCCATCCAGGGCTTGTTCGGCAAGCCGACGGTGATCAACAACGTCATCTCGCTGGCTTCCGTGCCGATCATCATGGACAGGGGCGCCGCCTACTACAAGGATTTCGGCATGGGCCGCTCGCGCGGCACGATCCCGATCCAGATCGCCGGCAACGTCAAGCATGGCGGCCTGTTCGAGACGGCCTTCGGCCTGACGCTGGGCGAGATCGTCGACGACATCGGCGGCGGCACGTCCACTGGACGTCCGGTGAAGGCGGTGCAGGTCGGCGGGCCGCTCGGCGCCTATTTCCCGCGCGCTTTGTTCGACACGCCCTTCGACTACGAGGAATTCGCCAAGCGCGACGGGCTGATCGGCCATGCCGGCATCACCGTGTTCGACGACACGGCCGACATGCTGAAGCAGGCGCGCTTCGCCATGGAATTCTGCGCCATCGAAAGCTGCGGCAAGTGCACGCCCTGCCGCATCGGCTCGACGCGCGGCGTCGAGGTTCTCGACAAGGTCGCCGCGGGCATCGAGGCGGAGAAGAACCTCGCTCTGGTCACCGACCTCTGCAACACGATGAAGTTCGGATCGCTCTGCGCGCTGGGCGGCTTCACGCCCTACCCGGTGATGAGTTCGATCACGCATTTCCCCGAGGATTTCAAGCCCGCGCCGGCGCGCGTGGCGGCTGAATAGGAGCTGGCAGAAGATGAACATCAAGGCCGACTTCCCGACACTCATCGAAGAGATCGACTACGGAACGCCGGAGTCGAAAGCGACGAAGCAGATCACGCTGACCGTGGATGGGCAAAGCATCACCGTGCCGGAAGGCACCTCGATCATGCGCGCGGCGATGGAGGGCGGGGTCGAGATCCCGAAACTCTGCGCCACCGACATGCTGGACTCCTTTGGTTCCTGCCGCGTCTGCCTGGTCGAGATCGAAGGACGTGGCGGCACGCCGGCGTCCTGCACGACGCCCGTCGGCGAAGGCATGGTCGTGCGCACGCAGTCGGACCGGCTCGACGCCATCCGTCGCGGCGTCATGGAGCTCTATGTCTCCGACCATCCGACCGGCTGGAACGAGAAGGCCGGAACCGGCGCCAGCGAGTTCGACGCGGTGGCGAAGTCGGTCGGCCTGGCCGAGAACCGCTATGGTGTCGAGGGCCGCAACCACGTCAAGGAAGAAGGCGGCGTCGCGCCGGGCCATGGCTCGCTGGCGGTCGACTACATCGCCCGCGACGAATCCAATCCCTATTTCACCTATGATCCGGCACAATGCATCGTCTGCTCGCGCTGCGTGCGCGCCTGCGAGGAGGTGCAGGGCACCTTCGCGCTGACCATCGAGGGCCGCGGCTTCGAATCGCGCATGGTCGCCGGCATGCATGAGGACTTCATCGCGTCGGAATGCGTCTCCTGCGGCGCCTGCGTGCAGGCCTGCCCGACGGACGCGCTGCGCGAGAAGACCGTGCTCGAAAAGGGCCTGCCGGAGCGCTCGGCCGTCACCACCTGCGCCTATTGCGGCGTCGGCTGCTCGTTCAAGGCCGAGGTGAAGGATGACGAGGTCATCCGCATGATGCCCTACAAGGACGGCAAGGCCAACCACGGCCATTCCTGCGTCAAGGGCCGTTTCGCCTATGGCTACGCCACGCACAAGGACCGCATCCTCTCGCCGATGGTCCGCGAGAAGATCACCGATCCGTGGCGCGAAGTGAGCTGGGAAGAGGCGATCGCCCACACGGCGAAGGAATTCCGCCGCATCCAGTATCAGTATGGACGCACGGCGATCGGCGGCATCACGTCCTCGCGCTGCACGAATGAGGAGACCTACCTCGTCCAGAAGCTGGTTCGCCAAGGCTTCCGCAACAACAATGTCGACACCTGCGCCCGCGTCTGCCACTCGCCGACCGGCTATGGGCTGGGCCAGACCTACGGCACCTCGGCCGGCACGCAGGATTTCGATTCGGTCGATTTCACCGATGTCGCCGTCATCATCGGCGCCAATCCGGCTTCCGCCCATCCCGTCTTCGCCTCGCGGTTGAAGAAGCGGCTGCGCCAGGGCGCCAAGCTGATCGTGCTCGATCCGCGCCGCACCGAGATGGTCAAGTCGGCGCATATCGAAGCCGACTACCACCTGCCCTTGAAGCCCGGCACCAACGTGGCGGTGCTGACGGCGCTGGCGCATGTCGTCGTCACCGAAGGCCTGTTCGACGAGGCCTTCATCCGCGAACGCTGCGACTGGGCCGAGTTCCAGGACTGGGCGTCCTTCGTCGCCCTGCCGGAAAACAGCCCCGAAACCGTCGGCAAGCTCTCGGGCGTCGATCCGGAACTGATCCGGGGTGCCGCGCGCATGTATGCCAAGGGCGGCAATGGCGCGATCTACTACGGCCTCGGCGTGACGGAGCATAGCCAGGGCTCCACCACGGTGATCGCCATCGCCAACCTCGCCATGGCCACGGGCAATATCGGCCGTCCGGGCGTCGGCGTGAACCCGCTGCGCGGCCAGAACAACGTGCAGGGCTCCTGCGACATGGGCTCGTTCCCGCATGAATTGCCGGGCTACCGGCACATCTCGGGCGAAGCGGTGCGCGACATCTATGAAAGCCTGTGGGGCGTGAAGCTGGACGATGAGCCGGGCCTGCGCATCCCCAACATGCTGGACGCCGCCGTCGACGGCTCGTTCAAGGGCATCTACATCCAGGGCGAGGACATCCTGCAGTCCGATCCCGACACCAAGCATGTCGCCGGCGGTCTCGCCGCGATGGAATGCGTGGTCGTGCACGACCTCTTCCTCAACGAGACGGCGAACTACGCGCATGTCTTCCTGCCGGGCTCGACCTTCCTCGAGAAGGACGGCACCTTCACCAATGCCGAGCGCCGCATCAACATGGTGCGCAAGGTCATTGAGCCGAAGGCGCGCTATGCCGACTGGGAGGCGACGCAGGAGCTTGCCCGCGCCATCGGGCTCGACTGGAACTACACGCATCCGTCTGAGATCATGGACGAGATCGCCAAGACGACGCCGAGCTTTGCAGGCGTCTCCTTCGAGCTGCTCGACCGCGTCGGCTCGGTGCAGTGGCCCTGCAACGAGAAGGCGCCGCTCGGCACACCGATCATGCATGTCGACGGCTTCGTGCGCGGCAAGGGCAAGTTCATCCGCACCGAATATGTGGCGACGGACGAGCGGACCGGTCCGCGCTATCCGCTGCTGCTGACCACCGGCCGTATCCTGTCGCAGTACAATGTCGGTGCGCAGACAAGGCGCACCGAGAATTCGATGTGGCACGCTGAGGACCGGCTGGAGATCCATCCGCACGACGCCGAAGTCCGCGGCGTGCACGAAGGCAACTGGGTGCGGCTGGCGAGCCGTTCGGGCGAAACCACGCTGCGCGCGCTGATCACCGACCGCGTCTCGCCCGGTGTCGTCTACACCACCTTCCACCACCCGGACACGCAGGCCAACGTGATCACCACCGACTTCTCCGACTGGGCGACCAATTGTCCGGAATACAAGGTCACAGCCGTGCAGGTGGCCCCGTCTAACGGCCCGACCGACTGGCAGAAGGACTATAACGAGCAGGCCAAGCAGAGCCGGCGCATCGCCCCGCTGCAGGCGGCGGAGTAGTCTTGGCCGCGCGCCGCAAAGCGACGACGCAAATCTCCCGGCTGGCGCATCGCGTCGGCGGCACCTCGGCCGCGAACCGCATGGTGCCGGAGGAGACGCCGGTGGCGTTCTCCTTTGCCGGCACCACGCATGCGGTGATGATGGCAAGCCCGGCCGATTTCGAGGATTTCGCCCTCGGCTTCTCGCTGACCGAAGGCATCATAGCCGGTCCGGCTGAGATCGAGGCGATCGAGGTCGAGGATCTCGGCGCTGGCATCGACATCCAAATAAGGCTCAAGGATAAGGCCAATACGCGCTTCCAGGCGCGGCGGCGCCGGCTGGCCGGGCCGGTCGGCTGCGGTTTGTGCGGCATCGAATCCATCGAGGAGGCGATGCGCTCGGTCGACGCGGTCGGTGCGTCGAAGCTTACGCTCGACGCCAAAGATATCACCAGCGCCGTCCGGCTGCTCTCGAAGGTCCAACCGCTGCACACTGAAACCGGCGCGGTGCATGCCGCCGGCTTCTATGTTCCCGGCAAGGGCATCGTGATGGCGCGCGAGGATGTCGGCCGTCACAACGCGCTGGACAAGCTCGCCGGTGCGCTGGCCAAGGCGCGCATCGACGGCGAGAGCGGTGCCGTTGTCGTGACCTCGCGCGTGTCGGTGGAGATGGTGCAGAAGACGGCGGCCATCGGCGCTTCGATCATCATGGCGGTTTCGGCGCCGACCGCCCTTGCCATCCGCACGGCCGAGGCCGCCGGCATGACGCTGGTGGCGCTGGTTCGCGGCGACGATTTCGATATTTTCACCCACCCCGAACGGGTGGCTTCCGGAGTTGCCAAGCATGTCGCATGACGAAGACCACATCGCCAACACCAAGGAAAAGCTGGTGCGCATGGCCAACCAGATCGCCACCTTCTTCCATTCGAAGCCGCGCGAGGAAGGCATTGCCGGCGTCGCCGAGCACATCAACAAGTTCTGGGAGCCTCGGATGCGGCGCCAATTCTTCGAGATGCTGGACGCCGGCACGGAGAATTTCGACGACCTTGTGATCGCCGCCTCGGCCAAGATCAAGCGGCCACCGACGCCGGAACAGGCAGACAAGAGCCTCGGCTACGCCAGGCAAGCATAGGCGACTACGCCGTTTTGCGCATGGCAGCGCGGCTCCGCTCTTCCGGCGACAAAGGTCTTATATTTCATCTCTCTAAAGTTAGGCTGCCTTAGACGGCCCGCTTCTGCTATGGTCGGCGACAGGAAATCGTCTGGCCGGGCGGGGTAGTTTGCGTGAGGCCGATCGAGACCAGATACGCGCGCAGCGGAGAGGTGCGGATCGCCTATCAGGTGGTCGGCCAGGGCGCGTTCGATCTGGTCTTCGTGCCAGGCTTCATCTCCAATCTCGACCTGCATTGGGAAGACGAAGGCTACAGCCGCCTGTTGAAACGGCTCTCCGCCTTCTCGCGGCTGATCCTGTTCGACAAGCGCGGCACCGGGCTTTCCGACCGTGTCGACAACCACAATCTGCCCAGCCTTGAAACGCGCATGGACGATGTGCGCGCGGTGATGGATGCCGCCGGCAGCGGCCGGGCGGCGATCCTCGGCGCTTCGGAGGGCGCGCCGATGGCGATGCTGTTCGCCGCCACCTATCCGGAGCGGACGCGCGCGCTCGTGCTTTATGGCGCCTATGCGCATTTCCACAAATGGGTGATGTCGCCGGAACGGCTGGAAGCTTTCATCGAGACGGCGGAGACATCGTGGGGCACCGGCGCCACCTTGCCCAATTTCGCGCCTGGCCGCGTGGACGACGCGCATTTCGCCCAGTGGTGGGCCCGGTTCGAGCGGCTGTCGGCCAGTCCGACGGCCGCGGCAGCGCTTGCCCGCATGAACGCCGGCATCGACGTGCGCGGCATCCTGGCGATGATCAGCGCGCCGACGCTGCTCATCCATCGCCGCAACGACGTCCGTGTCGACCCCGACGCCAGCCGCTTCCTCGCGAAGAAAATCCCGCATGCCCGGCTGGTCGAGATAGCCGGGCGCGATCATCCGATCTGGACCGGCGATGTCGATCGCGTCGCCGACCTGATCGAGGAATGCCTCACCGGCGAGCCCGCGGTGGCCGACACCGAGCGCGTGCTGGCGGCGCTGCTGGTGACGCGCATCTACGACACGGCCAGGCTCGGCGATCGCATGTGGAGCGAGCGCAGCCAGCGCTTCCAGGAAACCTGGCGGCTTCTGGTCGGCCGCCATGGCGGCCGCACGGCCGGCACGCATGGCGAATTGATGATGTCGCGCTTCGATGGGCCGGCGCGCGCCGTACGCTGCGCCGCGGCGCTGCGCGAGGCGGCACAGCAGATCGGCGTGGCCAGCGCGCAAGGCGTGCATGTCGGCGAGATCGAAATGCGCGGCCAGCCGGTCGGGCTGACGGCGCGGGTGACGATGCAGCTCGCGGCGCATGCCGGGCGCGGCGACATCCTCGCCTCGCGGCTGGTCGCCGATCTCGCAATAGGTTCCGGCCTGCATTTCGTCGATGCCGGCCGCGTCAGCCTCGATGAGGTGGACGAGCCCATGCCGGCAGTTCTGGCGACGTCGGAGCAGCATCTGGAGCCGGCCTGCCGGCCCAAGGCAAGGTCCGCCGAGCCGGCCGCGCTGACGGCGCGCGAGAGCGAGGTGGTGAACCTGATCGCCGACGGCAAGAGCAACGCGGCGATCGCCGCCGCGCTCAGCCTCAGCGAGCACACGGTCAAGCGGCACGTCGCCAATATACTGCTCAAGCTCGACCTGCCGTCGCGGGCGGCGGCGGCGGCATTTTCGGCGAGGCATGCTGGCCCGGACGGGCCATGAGAGCCATGGCGCTTTCGGGGGAAGCGCGGGGGGTGCTGTAAGCGATATCAATTCTCCCCATGCAGGCCGGGCGATGTCGCCGAAAGGGCGCTGCGAAATGGAGGATGAAATGCTGAAACTCAATCGCAAGATCGGATTGCTGGCATTTGCCGCGGGCGCATTGCTGGCCATCACTCCGGCGCATGCCGAAGACGCTTCGGCCGCCGCCGCCTACAAGGACATCCAGGCCACGCTCGGCTCGGTGCCCGACATGTTCAAGACCTTGCCGGACGTCGCGGTCGCCGGCGCCTGGGCCGAGATCAAGGGTGTGCAGCTCAACCCCAACACCGCGCTCGACGGCAAGACCAAGGAGCTGATGGGGCTTGCGGTCGCCGCGCAGATTCCCTGCCAGTACTGCATCTATTTCCACACCGAGGCCGCCAAGCTCAACGGCGCGAGCGACGAGGAGATCAAGGAGGCGGTGGCCATGGCGGCGATCGTGCGGCACTGGTCGACGATGCTCAACGGCAGCCAGGTCGACCTGGCGACCTTCAAGAAACAGACGGACGACGTGTTCGCGGCCGTCAAGGCCAAGTCGCAGTGAACGAAATCCCTGCCCGGCGATAAACGCCGGGCGGCGCTTCCCTCGTCAACAGCCCGATCGAGAGACGGGCACATGGAGGATGACATGCTGACCAAGACACAGACAGTGGACGGCGCGGCGATCAAGAAGGCGATCGAAGGCCGCGACGGCAAGCTCTTGTCGAGCTTCTACAATGACGACGCGCTGGTGCGGGTGATCGACCGCAACAATCCGCCGAGCAAGCCGCGCGAGATCCGCGGCCGGGCGGCGATCAGCACCTTCTGGGACGACATCTGCAGCCGGGCGATGACCCACAAGGTCGACACCACGATCGCCGAGGGCGACAGCCTCGCCTTCACCCAGGCCTGCGCCTATCCGGACGGCACGAAGGTGTTCTGCGCGGCGATGCTGGAATTGAAGAACGGCCGCATCGCAAGGCAGACCGTCGTGCAGGCCTGGGACGAGTAGATCAACCGCGGGCTCAACCGCAAGTCAGGGAGGAGAAAGAACATGTTCAGCGCCAGATGGCAGATCGACGCCAAGTTCGGTCACAAGCAGACCGCGCTCGAGCTGATGCGCAAATGGGAGCGCGAGATCGGCTCGCAGGTCGGGCTCGCCGACATGAAGTTCCAGCTCATGACCGGTTCCGTGGGCGCGCGCGAAGCGACGATCGAGGCGCACCACCAGGTCGAAAGCCTGGCCCAGTTGGAGGAATTCTTCGCCAAGATCGCCAAGATCGACGCGCACGCCAAATGGGGCAAGGAGCTCGAGCCCTATGTGGTGTCGGGCACCAGCAAATGGACGATCTTCCGGATCGTCGAGTAGCACCGCTACCTCTCCCCTTGTGGGAGAGGTCGGATTGCCCCGAATTGCCTTCGCAATTCGGCTGGCAATCCGGGTGAGGGGTAGCTTGGCGCCAAGCTGGAACACCCCTCATCCGTCTCGGCGCTGCGCGCCGATCCACCTTCTCCCACAGGGGGAGAAGGGAAAACTGCACTACCCGTGCGCCACCATGACGTGGCGGACGGCGGTGTAGTCCTCCAGCGCGTAGAGCGACATGTCCTTGCCGTAGCCGGACTGCTTCAGGCCGCCATGCGGCATCTCGTTGGTCAGCATGAAGTGGGTGTTGATCCAGGTGCAGCCATATTGCAGACGGGCGGCCGTCGCCATGGCGCGCGAGACGTCCTTGGTCCACACCGACGAGGCGAGGCCGTAGTCGCTGTCGTTCGCCCAGCTCACCGCCTCGTCGACGTCGGAGAAGCGGGTGACCGAGACGACCGGGCCGAACACTTCGCGGCGCACGATCTCGTCCTCCTGCAGCGCGCCGGCGACGACCGTCGGCTGGTAGTAGAAACCAGAGCCCTCGCCCGGCTTGCCGCCGGTGGTGATCTCGATGTGCTTCAGTTCGGAAGCGCGCTCGACGAAGCTCGACACGCGGTCGCGCTGGCGGCGTGAGATCAGCGGCCCGATCTCGTTCTCGGTGTCGTCCGGCTGGTTGTACTTGATGGTCGAGACGGCGGAGGAGAGGTCGGCGACGAGCTTGTCGTAGATCTTCTTGCCGGCATAGATGCGGCAGGCGGCGGTGCAGTCCTGACCGGCATTGTAATAGCCGAAGGCGCGCAGGCCGTTGACCACGGCGCCGAGGTCGGCATCGTCGAAGACGATGACCGGCGCCTTGCCGCCGAGCTCCAGATGCGTGCGCTTGACCGACTTGGCGGCCGCCTGCAGCACCTTCTTGCCGGTGGCGACGTCACCGGTGATCGAGATCATGTTCACCTTGGTGTGGTTGATCAGCGTGTTGCCGACGCTGTCGCCGCGGCCGAGCACGACATTGACGACGCCCTGGGGCAGCACCTCGGCGAGGATCCTAGCCAGCTTCAGCGCGGTCAGCGGCGTCTGCTCCGACGGCTTGAAGACGACCGTGTTGCCACCGCCGACCGCGGGCGCCAGCTTCCAGGCCATCATCATCAGCGGATAGTTCCAGGGCGCGATGGAAGCGACAATGCCGATCGGGTCGCGCCGCACCATCGAGGTGTGGCCCGGAATATATTCGCCGGCAACCTGGCCGGGCATCGAACGCACCGCGCCGGCAAAGAAGCGGTAGCAGTCGACGATCGCCGGAATCTCGTCATTGAGCACGGCGTTGATCGGCTTGCCGCAATTCAGCGCCTCGAGCGCGGCGAACTCCTTCGCCTCTGCCTCGATGCGGTCGGCGATCTTGAGCAGATAGCTCGAGCGCTGCGCCGGCGTCGTGCGCGACCACCTGACGAACGCTCGTTCGGCGGCACTGACAGCAGCCTCGATCTGCGCCGGGCTCGCCTCCGGCAAGTTGAGGATCGTCGCCCCGGTCTTCGGATTGAGGATCGACTCCTCGGCCTCGGTGCCCTTCTCGAATTTCGAGCCGATCAGCATCTGGGTGTCCATGTTGGCTCTCCTTGAAAGGAAGTTAATGGTGAATGGTCAGTAGTAAGTAGTGAGTAGTTATCAGAACCAATCCGCTGTACTTCCATTCACCATTCACTACTTACTATTCGCCAATAACTACTCACTGCTGACCCGTTTCATTTTCCACTCCCCGCAATCTGATCGCCGTCGCGGGTCAGGTAATAGGCAAACAGGATCGGCAGCAGCGTCACCAGCACGACGACCATGGCCACGACATTGGTGACCGGGCGCTGGCGCGGGCGGATCAGTTCCTCCAACATCCAGATCGGCACTGTCTGCTGCTGGCCGGCGGTGAAGGTGGTGACGATGACCTCGTCGAAGGAGAGCGCGAAAGCGAGCATGCCGCCGGCAAGGAGCGCGGTCGCGATGTTGGGCAGCACGACATGCCGGAACGTCTGGAAACCGTCGGCGCCGAGGTCCATCGAGGCCTCGATCATCGAGCCCGAGGTGCGGCGGAAGCGGGCGACGGCATTGTTGTAGACGACGACCACGCAGAAGGTGGCGTGGCCGAGCACGATCGTCCAGAACGAGAACGGGATGTCGGCGAGCGCGAAAGCGGAGCGCAGCGCGATGCCGGTGATGATGCCGGGCAGCGCGATGGGCAGGATGACCAGCAGCGAGATGGCCTCGCGGCCGAAGAAGCGCGTTTGCGAGACGGCGGCGGCGCATAGCGTGCCGAGCACCAGCGCAATCGCCGTCGAGATGGCGGCGACGCGCACCGACAGCGACAGCGCATCCCATACGTCCGGCCGGCTCCAGGTGACGGCGAACCATTGCGTGGTCAGCCCCGGCGGCGGCCAGACGAAACTCTTCTCTTCCGTCGTGAAGGCATAGACGAAGATCAGGAGGATCGGCAGGTGCAGGAAGAGCAGGCCGCAGGCAGCGGCGATCTTCAGGCCGAGCGGAGCATTTTGACCACGGTCAGAGCGCATCGAAAGCCCCCATGCGCTTGGCGCCCCAGAGATAGAAGCCCATGATGACGATGGGCACCACGGTGAAGGCGGCGGCCAAAGGAATGTTGCCGGCGGTGCCCTGCTGCGAATAGACGGCCTGGCCAATGAACAGGCGCGAGGTGCCGATGATCTGCGGGATGATGTAATCGCCCAATGTCAGCGAGAAGGTGAAGATCGAGCCGGCGACGATGCCGGGCAGCGCCAGCGGGAACAGCACGTTGCGGAAGGTCTGTCCCGGCGAGGCACCGAGGTCGGACGAGGCCTCGACGAGGTTGCCGGGCACGCGTTCGAGCGCGGCCTGCACCGGCAGGATCATGAAGGGCAGCCAGACATAGACGAAGACGATGAAGGTGCCGGTGAAGGAGACCGACAGCGAGTTGCCGCCGACGATCGGCAGCGACAGCCAGGCGTCGAGCAGCCAGAGCAGGTTCAGCTTGGCGAGCAGCCAGGTGAGGATGCCCTCCTTGGCGAGGATCAGCTTCCAGGCATAGATCTTGACCAGGTAGCTCGACCACAGCGGCAGCATGACGCCGAGATAGAACAGCGCCTTCCAGCGGCCGCGCGCATAGCGCGCCGCGTAATAGGCGATGGGGAAAGCGACGATTGCGGAGGCCAGCGTGACCAAAGCGGCCATCGTCACCGTGCGCAGGATGATGTCGAGATTGGCGGCCTGGAACAGGTCGCCATAGGTCTTCAGCGTGAACTCGCGGTTGATGAGACCGGAAAACTCGTCGATCGAGAAGAAGCTCTGCGCCAGCAGCGCGAACAGCGAGCCGATATAGACGATGCCTAGCCACAGCACCGGCGGCAGGAGCATCAGGAAGAGCAGGAATTTCGGCCGCCGCCAGAAAAGATCGGAGAGGCCGCCGCGCAGGCCGCCGCTGCCGGGCAGTATGGCGGGGGTGGGGTTGGGTTGAACAGCGGCGATGGTCATGGCGCCGCCCTGTACGGACCGAGGTCGCGATCCTTCGCCCCCCTCTCTGTCCTGCCGGACATCTCCCCCTCAAGGGGGTGTATGGACTGGGGACATCGCGAACAGGTGTGCGAAGACATCGCGAACAGTTTCCCATGCTAGCGCTGGAACTGGTT
>NZ_VFVL01000049.1 GCF_006442815.1 Mesorhizobium sp. B2-4-3 | reverse complement strand
GCGCCTTTCAAAAAACGCCCATCTGCCTCATGCGCTAAATATCGGCTCCCGTGCAAAACCCTCCTTGTGGGAGAAGGTGGATCGGCGCGATAGCGCCGAGACGGATGAGGGGTGTTCCAGCGAAGTGAGAGGTTAGTGTCCTCTGGAGCACCCCTCGGCGACACCTTCTCCCACAAGGGGAGAAGGGAAAGCGGCGCCGCTACACCAGCGGCTTCAGCCATATCCACACCGACCCGCCGATCAGGCCGAGGAAGATCAGCCAGCCGACCTGGTTGTTCGACTTGAACAGCTTCAGGCATTGGTCCGGATTGTCGATGTCGAGCCGGATGATCTGGCGCGCCATATGCGCGCCGGCCGCGATCAGCCCGGCCAGCGCCACCACGGGCACCTGCGCCGAAGCGAAGGCGATGGCGAAGCAGATAAGCGCGCCGCCATAGAGCCCGGTGAGCCAGGTCTTGGTGTTGTCGCCGAACAGCCGCGCCGTCGAGCGCACACCGACGATGGCGTCGTCTTCCTTGTCCTGGTGCGCGTAGATCGTGTCGTAGCCGATCACCCACAGGATCGAGCCGATATAGAGCATGATGGCCGGATCATCGATGTCGCCGAACTCGACCGCCCAGCCCATCAGCGCGCCCCAGGAGAAGGCTAAGCCCAGCACGAATTGCGGCCAGTTGGTGATGCGCTTCATGAACGGATAGACCGCCACGATCGCCAGCGAGGCGATGCCGAGCGGAATGGCGAAGCTGTTGAACTGCAACAGCACGGCAAGCCCGATGAGCGCCTGGATGATGACGAAAGCCCAGGCCTGGCGGCGCGTGACCTTACCGGCCGGCAGCGGCCGCGAGCGGGTGCGCTCGACCTGGTTGTCGATATCCACGTCGGCGAGGTCGTTATAGGTGCAGCCGGCGCCGCGCATGGCAACGGCGCCGACGAAAAACAGGAACAGGTACCAGGGCGCCGGCAGCAGCGTCAGCAGCGGGTCGGTCGGGCGCGGATAGGCGCCCGCGGCGAGCGCCGCCGACCACCAGCACGGCCACAACAAGAGCTGCCAGCCGATCGGCCGGTCCCAGCGCGCGAGCTGCGCGTAGGGCCAGAGCCAGCGCGGCAGCACCCTGTAGACCCAATGGCCGCTCGGCGCGTCGGCGACACGGCCCTGGATCGCTTTCGACTGGACGGTTTCCATCACGCTGGAGTGGCAGCAGCAAGCAGCGCCGTCAAGCGGTCGCGTTGTCGCTCAAGCGTTGAAAACTTGGGCGTTGAAGCCCTAGAGCCGGATGATTTCAGGTCGAACCGACCTGAAATCTGAATCCGGCTCTAAATCAAAGAGATAGAGCATGATGTCGGCCGAAAACCGCTTCACACTTTTCGGCATCATGCTCTAGGCGGTGAAAACACCGTGACTGGCAAACCATGCCTTGGCGACGTCGATGAAGGCCGCGGCCGCCTTCGACAGGCGCTGGCGCGTGTCATGGGTCAGGATGATGCGCTGCATCGGCAGCGCGTCGGAGAGCGGCTTTAAGACCAGCGGCAGGCCGTCATAGCTGCGGTCGCCATAGGGCCTCGTATAGCTGACCGCGACGCCGAAGCCGTTGGCCACCATGGCGCGCTGCAATTCGAACGAGCTCGTCGCCGTCCGGGCAATCGGTGACAGGCCGCGGCTGAGGAAGAGGTCCATCATGTGCTGCCAGCTGTGCGGCTGGTCGGTGGTGATCAGCGGATACTGCGCCAGTTCCGCCAGGCTGACGGCGTGCTTGTCCGCCAGCACATGGCCGGCGGGAAGAAGCGCGTGCGGCCGCAATTCATGCAGCAGAATGCGCTTGAAATGCCCTGGAAGGCCGAGATCGTAGGTGAGGCCGAGATCGACGGCGCTGTCGGCCAGGCGCCGCCCCAGCGTGTCGAAGGTTTCGTCGCCGATGACGACCGTGACGGCCGGGCAGCGCTCGGCGAAGGCGCGCATCAGCGCCGGCGCGAAATAGGGCGCTAGGTCCTCGAAGCAGCCGAGCATCAGCTCGCCGCCGACATCGGCATCGCGCGAACCGAGCGCGGCGAGCTCGTCCGCTTCGCCCAGCACCTGCCTCGCCTTGGCGACGGCCCTGCGGCCGAAGGATGTCAGCGCAACGCCGCTGCCGCGCTGGCGCACGAACAGCTTCTGGCCAAGCGCATCCTCGACATTGTCGATCGCCACGGAGATCGAAGGCTGCGAAACATTGAGCGCCGAGGCGGCCGCGGTCACGCTGCCATAGCGGGCCACGGCAACGACATAGCGCAACTGGGTGAGGGTCGGTCTCATAGGTAAAAACTATAAATTAGATGACAAGTTATTATTTTACGCGATGTCCAGCGCTTGCGATAGTCGCTCGCCTAATCAAGGAGAGCGCCATGGCCAGCCCAAAGATCGATGCTTCGACGATTGCCGATTACCAGCGCGACGGCGCGGTCTGCATCCGCGGCGCCTTCAAGGATTGGGTCGATGTCATCGCCGACGGCATCGAGCGCAACATTGAGAACCGCAGCGCCACCGCTTCCGACATTGCCGGCGGCAAGGGCAGCTTCTTCGACGACTACTGCAACTGGGAGCGTATCCCTGAATTCGTCAGGATCGTCAGGGAATCGCCGGCCGCCGAGCTCGCGGCCGCGGTCATGCAGTCGCGCAGTGCCCAATTCTTCCACGATCACGTTCTGGTCAAGGAGCCCGGCACGCAGAAGCCGACGCCGTGGCACCAGGACATTCCCTATTACTTCGTCGACGGCAGCCAGACCGTGAGCTTCTGGATCCCGATCGATCCGGTGAAGGAAGCGACGCTGAGGCTGATCGCCGGCTCGCACAAATGGGAAAAGATGGTGCTGCCCGTGCGCTGGCTGAACGACGACAACTTCTATGCCGGCGAGGGCGACTACCGGCCGGTGCCCGACCCCGACAACGACCCCTCGATGAAGGTGCTCGAATGGGAGATGGAGCCGGGCGACGCCATCCTGTTCGACTTCCGCACGGCGCACGGCGCGCGCGGCAACATGACCTCGGCGCGGCGCCGGGCGCTGTCGCTGCGCTGGGTCGGCGACGACGCGCGTTATGTCGAGCGTCCCGGCCGCACCTCGCCGCCCTATCCGGGCCACGACATGAAGCCCGGCCAGAAACTGCGCGAGGACTGGTTCCCGGTCGTTTTCCAGAGCTGAGGCATTTCCAGAGCTGGTGTGTTTCCCCTGGCACAGGAATTTTTGATTGGTCGGCTATATTTGCGCCGGCAGTCGCATGCCTTGGGATTGGCCGAACCGGCCCGGCCTCGTCATCCACGGGCGGAGCAAGGAGCCAAGCGACGCGCGCAGACCCGAGGATCCATGCCGTAACTCCGACGCGCCGCAACGGTGCAGAATTCTGCGCCATTTGCATCCTTTGGCTAAGGTAACCGGCATGGATTCTAGGGTCTGCGCGCGTCGCTTCGCTCCTTGCTCCGCCCTAGAATGACGAGGTTGAGGAGGCTTCAGCCAATCTCCCTGGAATGCTCTAGGCTAGCCGAACGCGGGACTTATCTCATCCCTCTTGATCAGGACCATCTTCCCGTGCGCAATTGCCGCCAAAATGCCAAGACGCCTTGACCCGTCGCCCGCGGACCAATAGCGGGTTCGGGGAGACGATCAGCAAGAGGTGGCCATGAACGTTCTTCTTCTCGGCTCGGGTGGCCGCGAACATGCGCTCGCCTGGAAGATGTCCGCCTCGCCGCTGCTGACGAAGCTCTACGCCTCGCCAGGCAATCCGGGTATCGGCCGTGTCGCCGAGCTGGTCAAGCTCGACGTCGCCGACCATTCCACTGTGGCCGCCTTCTGCCAGGAAAAGAAGATCGACCTGGTCGTGGTCGGCCCGGAAGGGCCGCTGGTCGCAGGCATCGCCGACGATCTGCGCGCCTGGGGCATCCGCGTCTTCGGTCCCTCCAAGGCGGCGGCGCGGCTCGAGGGCTCGAAGGGCTTCACCAAGGATCTTTGCGCGAAGTTCGACATCCCGACCGCAGCCTATGGCCGCTTCAGCGACCTCGCCTCGGCAAAGGCTTATGTCGAGAAGACGGGCGCGCCGATCGTCATCAAGGCCGACGGGCTTGCCGCCGGCAAGGGCGTCACCATCGCCATGACGCTGGACGAGGCGAACGCCGCGCTGGAAGCCTGCTTCGACGGCGCATTCGGCACGGCCGGCGCAGAAGTGGTCGTAGAGGAATATCTGACCGGCGAGGAGGCAAGCTTCTTCTGCCTGTGCGATGGCGCCACCGCGCTGCCCTTCGGCACCGCGCAGGACCACAAGCGCGTCGGCGACGGCGATACCGGGCCGAACACCGGCGGCATGGGCGCCTATTCGCCGGCGCCGGTGATGACGCCGGAAATGACCGAGCGCACCATGCGCGAGATCATCGAGCCGACCATGCGCGGCATGGCCAATCTCGGCGCGCCCTTTGCCGGCATCCTCTTCGCCGGCCTGATGATCACCGACAGCGGGCCGAAGCTGATCGAGTACAACACCCGCTTCGGCGATCCCGAATGCCAGGTGCTGATGATGCGGCTGAAGGACGATTTGCTCGTCCTGCTCAACGCCGCCGTCGACGGCCAGCTCGCGCATATGTCTATCCGCTGGAGCGACGAGACGGCGTTGACCGTGGTGATGGCGGCCAGGGGTTATCCCGGCACGCCGGAAAAGGGCTCCGTCATCCGCGGTCTCGACAAGGCGGAAGGCGAGGGCGTCCAGGTCTTCCATGCCGGCACCGCCATCAATGGCGGTGCGCTGGTCGCCAATGGCGGCCGTGTGCTCAACGTCACCGCATCAGGCAAAACCGTCGGCGAGGCGCAGGCAAAGGCGTATGCGGCGATCGAGCGTATCGACTGGCCGCAGGGCTTTTACCGCCACGACATCGGCTGGCGCGCCGTCGAGCGCGAGAAGGCCGGGGCGTAATTCAGGAATTCAGGCAGCCGCGCTCTTGCGCCGGCCTCGCGCCCAGGCCGGCAGCCAGTCGCCGTGAGCGGCAAGCAGGTCGTCGACCAAGGACCAGATCTGATCGAGGTCGAGCTCGGCCGCCGTGTGCGGGTCCATCATCGCCGCGTGGTAGATGTGCTCGCGGTTCTCGCTGATCAGCGCCCGCACCGTCAGCTCCTGCACATTGATGTTGGTGCGGATCAGCGCCGTCAGCTGCGGCGGCAGATCGCCAATGTAAGTGGGCTGGATGCCGGAGGCATCGACTAGGCACGGCACTTCCGCCGCGCAGTCGAAAGGCAGCGAGGTGATGCAGCCATTGTTGCGGACATTGCCGTAGATCACCGACGGCTCGCCGGTCCACATCGAATTCATGATCGAGGAGGCATATTCCCTCGACTGCTCGACTTCGATCCGGTCGGCCGAGCGGTAGGCTTCCGCCTGGCCCTTCCAGCGCTCGATCTGCTCGATGCAGCGTTTCGGGTATTCGTCGAGCGGAATGCCGTATTTCTCGATTAGGTCGGGGCGGCCGTCCTTGATGAAATAGGGCGTATATTCGGCGAAATGCTCCGAGCTTTCGGTGACGAAATAGCCGAGCCTGGTCAGCATCTCGTAGCGCACCTTGTTCGGGCAGCGCGGGTTCCAGCCGGGCTTTGGCGCGCGGCCCTCGCGATAGGCGCGCACGAGATCGGGATAAAGGTCGCGGTAGGTGCCGTCCGGCTGGCGATGCTCGAACTTGAGGTAGAAGGCCATGTGGTTGATGCCGGCCGAGCGGTAGCGGATCTCCTCATACGGAAGGTCGAGATCGTGCGCCAGTTCCATCGCCGTGCCCTGCACCGAGTGGCAGAGCCCGACCTGCTTGATCGTGGGATATTTCTCGGCGATCGCCCAGGTGTTGATCGCCATCGGGTTGACATATTGCAGCATGATCGCTTCCGGGCAGACGGCGAGCATGTCCTCGCATATCTTCCACAGATGCGGCACGGTCCTCAGGCCCCGCATGATCCCGCCGACGCCCAGCGTATCGGCGATCGTCTGGCGCAGGCCGTATTTCTTCGGCACCTCGAAATCGGTGACGGTGCAGGGCTCGTAGCCGCCGATCTGGAAGGCGACGACGACGAAGTCGGCGCCTTTCAGCGCCTTGCGCTGGTCCGAATAGGTCTCGGCCTTCGCCTTGACGCCGAGCGTCGCGATCAGCTTGTTGACGACGATCGCGCTCTCTTCCAGCCGCTGCGGGTTGATGTCCATCAGCGCGATGGTCGCGCCCGAAAGCGACGGGCGCTGCAGCACGTCGCCGACGATGTTCTTCATGAACACCGTCGAGCCGGCGCCGATGAACGTGATCCTGGGATTTCTTGCCACTTTTAAAGCCTCCGGCACTTTTCTAAGCCACGTCGAAGGCGGCCCTGACGAGCCGTTCGGTGTAGGCGGTCTTGGGATTGGAAAGGACCTCGTCGACTGGTCCCTGCTCGACGATCTTGCCGTGCTGCATGACGATGACGCGGTGGCAGAGCGCCCGCACGACCTTGAGGTCGTGCGAGATGAACAGGTAGCTCAGGCCGCGCTCGTCCTGCAGCTTGCGCAACAGGTCGATGATCTGGGCCTGCACCGAAAGGTCGAGCGCCGAGGTCGGCTCGTCGAGCAGGATGAATTCGGGCTCAAGCGCGATGGCGCGCGCGATCGCGATGCGCTGCCGCTGGCCGCCGGAGAATTCGTGCGGGAAGCGCGACAGGATGTTGCCGGGCATGCCGGCGCTGACCAGCGCCTCGCGCACCCGCTCGTTCCGCTCGCGCCGCGTCGCGCCCAACCTGTTGACGACCAAGCCTTCCTCGATGATCTGGCCGATCGTCATGCGCGGGTTGAGCGAGGAGAACGGATCCTGGAAGACGACCTGCATTCGCGAGCGCAGCGGCCGCATCTCGGCGCGCGAGAAGTTCTGGATCGGCTGGCCGTCGAAGCGGATCTCGCCGCGCTTGGCGTCTGCCAGCCTGACCAGCGCTTGGCCGAAGCTGGTCTTGCCGGAGCCGGATTCGCCGACCAGTCCCAGCGTCTCGTGACGGCAAAGCTTCAGGTCGAGGTCGTCGACGGCCACCAGCTCGCGCCAGTCCGGTTTCAGGAACGAGCCGTGGCGCAGCATGAAGCAGACGCGCACGCCGTTCGCTTCGAGAATGGCGCCGCTACCTTCGGGCAGCGGCTGCGGCCGCCCGCGCGGCTCGGAGGCGAGCAGCCGCTGCGTGTAGGGATGCTGGGGATCGGCGAAGAGCCGCTCGGTGACGTTGTGCTCGCGCATCTCGCCATGCTGCATGACATAGACGTAGTCGGAAAACTTGCGCACCACGGTGAGGTCGTGGGTGATCAGGATCACCGCCATCCGCAGTTCCTTCTGCAGGTTGCGGATCAGGTTCAGGATCTGCGCCTGCACGGTGACGTCGAGCGCCGTGGTCGGCTCGTCGGCGATCAGCACGTCGGGGTCGTTGGCCAAGGCCATGGCGATCATGACGCGCTGGCGCTGGCCGCCGGAGAGCTGGTGCGGATATTGCTTGAGCCGCGCCTCCGGCTCGGGGATCTGGACATGCCGCAGGAGTTCGAGCGCGCGCGCCCAGGCTTGCCTGCGGCCCACCTTGCGGTGCGCCCTGATCGCTTCGACGATCTGGCCGCCGACCGTGTAGATCGGGTTGAGCGAGCTCATCGGCTCCTGGAAGATCATCGAGATGCGGTTGCCGCGCAGCTTGCGCCGGGCGCTCTCGGGGAACTTCAGGATGTTCTGCCCGAGATAGTCGACGCTCGATCTCGGCGACACCGTCGCGCGGCGCGACAACAGCCCCATGACGGTGCGCGCCGTCACCGACTTGCCGGAACCGGACTCGCCGACGATCGCGATCGTCTCGCCGCGATAGAGCTGGAACGAGACGTCCTTCACCGCTTCGACGGTGCCGTGCTCGACCTTGAAGGCGACCTCGATGTTGCGGGCGTCGATCACAGGCTCATCACGGCGACCGCCATGATCATGCCGGACGGCCGGGGCGAAATTGTCTGCGAGCGCGATCGTCGTCATCCGGCCACCTCAATAGGGATCGACGGCATCGCGCAGGCCGTCGCCCAGCGCGTTGAAGGCAAAGACGGTGATCAGCACGAAGCCGACCGGCGACAGGATCCATGGATAGGTGCCGATGACCGAATAGGTCGCGGTGTCCTGCAGCATCAGGCCCCAGGAGATCAGCGGCGGCTTCACCGCGAAGCCGAGGAAGCCGAGGAAGGATTCGAGCAGCACCACCGTAGGGATCGCCAGCGTCACGGCGACGATCACATGGCTCATCACATTGGGGAAGATGTGCTGCATGATGATGCGCCGGTCGGTGGCGCCGACCGCCATGGCGGCGCGCACATAGTCGATCCGCGCCAGCGCCAGCGTCTTGCCGCGCACCTCGCGCGACATCTGCGCCCAGCCCAGCGCCGACATGACGATGATGACGAAGGCGAGGAAGACGTTGGTCGGCGCGGTGACCGGAATCAGCGTCGTCAGCGCCAGATAGAGCGGCAATTGCGGGAAGGCGAGCACAAGCTCGACGAAGCGCTGCATCCAGACGTCGAACCGGCCGCCGAAATAGCCGGAGATCATGCCGACGCTGGTGCCGATCACCGTGATGATGAAGACCACCGTCAGCGCGATCATCAGCGACACGCGCGAGCCGTGGATGGCGCGCGACAGCACGTCGCGGCCGAACTTGTCGGTGCCGAGGAAATGCACCGGCTGGCCGTCCATCGAGGCGAAAAAATGCCGATTCGCCGGGATGAGGCCGAGAAGCTTGTAGGGCGCGCCTTCGACGAAGAAGCCGAGCAGCCTTGGATGGTCGTAGTCGGGGCCGACGATCGGCTGGAAGGTGACCGGGTCGAGATCGGCCGAATCGGCCAGCGCATAAACCCGCGGCCGCGCGACGAAATTGCCGTCCTTGTCGTGGAAAGCGGGCAGTTGCGGCGGCGCGAAGGCGACGTCGGTCGCCTTGGGGTCCATCGGCGCCAGGAATTCGGCGAACACCGCCATGACAAGCAAGAGCACGACCAGCCAAAGCCCGGCCATGCCGGTCCAGGAACGCTTCAGCCGGCGCCAGACAAGCGCGATGTAGCTCTCATTGCCATGCCCGGCTTCGGCCACCGAGACGCTTTCGGCCGGCAAGGGCGTAAGGGATGGGGGTGAGGGATCGCGGGCCAGCATCTAGCGCTCCCCGAACTGGCGGATGCGCGGGTCGAGCAGGACGAGCAGCATGTCGGCGATGATGTTGCCGACGATCAGCGTCGCCGACAGCACCATCATGAAGGTCGCCGTGACATAGACGTCGCCGACCGCCATCGAGCCGACAATCGCCGGGCCGACGGTCGGCAGCGCGAAGATGATCGCCGTCTCGATCTCGCCGGTGAGCATATAGGGCAGCACCACGCCCTGATACATCACCAAAGGATGCAGCGCGTTGGGCACGGCGTGCCGCATGACGACGGCGCCGCCGGTCAGGCCCTTGGCCTTGGCCGTCTCGACATATTGCGCGTTGAGCGTATCGAGCAGATTGCCGCGCATGACGCGCATATTGTAGGCGAGGCCGCCGAAGGTCGCGATCGCGACCACCGGCCAGACATGCTTGATGAGGTCGACGAGCTTCGCCCACGACCATGGCGCGCCGCCATATTGCGGCGAGAAGAACGAGCCGATCTCGGAGACGTTGAACTGGAAGACCAGCAGATAGACGATGATCAGCGCCATCAGGAAGCGCGGCACCGTCATGCCGAGGAACGAGATCGCCGAAAGCGTCGAGTCGATCCAGGAATACTGCCGCGTCGCCGCCCATATGCCGAAGGTGATGCCGAGAACCGAGGCGAGCAGATGGCAGACCAGCGCCAGAAGGAGCGTTCGCGGCAGGCGCTCGCCGACCACGTCGGCCACCGGCTTGTTGTAATAGAGGCTGTAGCCGAAATCGCCGCGGGTGACGATGCCGCCGATCCAGTTGAGGTACTGGACGGGCAGCGGCTTATCGAGGCCATGCTCGACGCGGTAGGCCTGGGCCTGCGCTTCAGCCTCGGCGTAGGACGCGCCGCCCTGGTTGATCAGCTGCGAGCGGATGTAATCGGCATAGTCGCCGGGCGGCGCCTGGATGATGGCGAAGGTGACGAGGCTCAAAATGGCGAGGACGGGAAGCGCCGACGCTATGCGCATAAGCAGGAATCGCAGCATGGACGGTCAGCTTCCTTTCTGGCCGGTCGCTCCCTGAGGTGCGTTCGGAGATTCTGTTTGTCCGGCCGCGCCGCGGCGCGGCCGGACGTCTTTTCGTCAGGGGAGGTAAACCTTACATCGGACCCTTGTCACCCGGTTTGCCGGGAAGCTCCTCCGGATACAATTCGTGCTTCGCCTGCTTGTCGGCGGCGACGAAGACACGTTCGCGGACGATCGAATCCTCGGCCCAGTTGAACATGTAGATCGGTGTGCCTTGCGGGATGTTGGAGAAGCGCTTGTTGATAATGAGCGCGCCCGGATACTCGGTCAGCCCGACATTGTAGACATGCTCGGTCGATATCTTCTGGAACTTTCGCATCAGGTCGGCACACTGGTCGTTGTCCTGCGTCGTCACGAACTTGTTGACGATATCGACGAGGTCCTTCTCGAAGGGCATCAGGTCGACCTCGCCGCTTTCCGGCGCGCGATGATTCCAACTGGTCTTCGGGCCGACGGGAGCAAGTTGTTCGGTGTTTTGAACCACTGAGGTCAGCTCGGTCTCGTTGCGCCGGATCAGCCAGTCGAAACGGCCGGAATATTGGATGGCGTCGCGCTGCGTTCCGTTGACCCCGTTGAGGACGACCCTCAGCCCGAGCTTTTCCATCTGCGCGACCACGCCTTCGGCGAGGCTCTTGTCGGTCGTGTAATCGTTGTTGACCAGCATCACGATCTCGACATTCTTGCCCCCGGCGGTGCCGGCCGGGAAGTTGACGATGCCATCGCCGTCGGTGTCCTTGAGCCCGGCCTTGGCAAGCTCGGCCTTGGCGCCTTCGAGATCGAACGGATAGTAGACCGTCGACTTGCGGTCGTAGAAGCTGGTGCCCGACGAGAAGCCGCCGGGATAGATGGCGGTGAACGGACCCTTGACAAGCGAGTCGCCCAGCGCCTTGCGGTCGAGCGCCATGGTCACCGCCTTGCGGAAGTCCTCGTTGCGGTTCAACTCGCGCACTGCCTGACTGCGCTCGTCCGGGTTGCCCCAGCCATTGGCGGAAAAATTCATGCGCAGATTGTAGCCGATGAGGCGCGGGCCGAAGGCAAGCCGGGCCGGCGCGTTCGAGTCGGCCGCGCGCTTCAGCGAGGCGACGAAATTTTCCGGCTGCTCGAGGTTCGAGAAGTCGCCGGAGCCCGCCACCGCCTGGACGTCGCGGTCGGCCCAGGTCGACAGCTTGTATTGCAGCTCGTTGAGGTAAGGCAGCTGGTTGCCCTTCTCGTCGACCTTCCAATAGTAGGGGTTGCGGCGCATGACGATGATATCGTCGGGCCGGTATTCGACCGGCACCCATGCGCCCATCACCGGCATGTTCATATAGTCCGGCGGGAAGGCGTTCTTGAACTGGTCGTAGGTGTTCTTCGAATATTTCGGATGCTGCGGCTTGAGGATATGCGAAGGGCCGGGACAGAAGGTGCCGTAGGCCATCGCGTAGAGATATTGCCGCGGGAACGCCTCCTTGAACGTCCACTCGACGGTGTAGTCGTCGACCTTCTTCAGCGTCGTGCCGACGCCGAAGGTTTCAGGCGTGGCGCCGTTCAGCGGCGAGACGTTGGGATCGACGACCTCGTCGTCCCAGTAGAACATGACGTCGTCGGCGTTGAAGGGCGCGCCGTCGGACCATTTGGCGCCTTCGACCAGATGCATGGTGAGCTTGTGGCCGTCGCTCGACCAGTCCCAGCTCTTGGCGAGGTTCGGCAGCGGCTCGGTATCCTTGGCCTCGACCTGGAACAGCGGCGCGGTGCGCGTCAGACATTCGGACAGGCCGATATCGATGCCGCCCCAGCCTTGCGTCTGGCCGGCGCCGTAGTTCCAGCCTTCCGGCCGGCCGCCGATGACATGGCGCATCGTGTCGCCATAGACGCCGATGCCGTCCGGCATGTTGCCGGTCTTGAAGACCAGCGGCTCCTTGGGCAGCCTGTCCTTGACCGGCGGCAGCTTGCCGGCCTTGACGTATTTCTCCGTCACCCAGTCCGGCTCGTGATATTCCGGCAACGCCTTGAACTCCACGATGGAGTCCCGCGCCACATAGTGGATCTTGCCCTCGGCCGGGAATGTCGCCGGCTCGGGCGGCACTGTCGGTTCGGAAGCGAAGGCGTTGAGTGCGTGGACTGAAACGCTGAGCATCAGCCCGGCGGCGATGCCAATTCTATGCAGGTTCCTCATAGTCTCCTCCCAGATGTTTGGATGTCTGCTGTTGCCCGCCTCTTGTTCGGGACGGCTCGTTCCGACGGGACCTGCCTCCTGCAGGTCCGGCTGCTTATCCAGTCTCAGCCGGCCTGTTTCAGCGCCGCCTTTTCGGCGCGCAATTCCTCGATCGAACGCACGCTGCGGCGCGCCGCGCCCGCCCATTCACGCGTCTTGACCTTGGATTTCGAAAGCCGCTCCTTTGCCGCTGGAACGGCATCGGCATATTGCGGCAGCCATTGAGCCTGGGCGACGACCATCTCGTCCACCATCTGCCAGACTTCTTCCGGGGTCGACACGGCTCCCACCAGCGGATCGTGCAGCACGGCGAGCTTCAGCAGGTCAATGTCGCCGGCGATCGCGGCATGCACCGACATGCGTTGCACGTTGATCGAAGCCATGCAGGTGGCGGCGCAGGCTTCCGGCAAGGTGATGCCGGCGGCCATGTTGATGCCGAAGCGGTCGACGAAGCCGGGCGACTCGATGATGGCGTCCTGCGGCAGGTTGGTGATCACGCCGTCGTTCTTGACGTTGAAATGGCCGCGATAGACGCGGTTCGTCTCGAGCGCTTCCAGAATGTGGCTGGCATGCTCGTTGGAGCGTTGGGCCGGGTCGATCGGCTTCGAGGCCGCTTCGAGGAATTGCGGATATTCCGTCTCGAACCAGTTGCGGGTTTCCGTCGAGTAGCGCAGATAGCCGCCGGTCTCGCCATGGATCCAGTCGGACATGTCGATCCAGCGCGTGATCTCCTCGGGGCGCTTGCGGTACCAGGGCAGATATTCCGACAGATGCCCGTTGCTTTCGGTCGAGTAGACGCCGAAGCGCTTCAGCACGTCGATGCGCAGCTTTTCCTGCTTCGAATAGACCGGATGCGCCTCGAAGGCGGCGACGAGCTCGTCCTTGCCGATCGGCCGGCCGTTCAGCCTGAGCTCGATGAACCAGGTCTGGTGGTTGATGCCGGAGCAGACATAGTCGAGCTCCTTGGGCGATTTTGCGCCGAGCACCTCGGCGATCTGCTCGGCGCCGTGCTGGACGCCGTGGCAGAGCCCGACCGTGTCGACCTTGCCGTACTCGATCGCCGCCCAGGTGTTCATCGCCATCGGGTTGGCATAGTTGAGGAACTTGGCGCCGGTGGCGGCGACCTCCCTTATATCCTTGCAGAAGTCGAGGATCACCGGAATGTTGCGCTGACCGTAGAGAATGCCGCCGGCGCAGATCGTGTCGCCGACGCATTGGTCGATGCCGTATTTAAGCGGGATCCGAATGTCGTCGGCATAGGCTTCGAGCCCGCCGACGCGCACGCAGCTGATGATGTAGCGCGCGCCCTCCAGCGCCTCGCGGCGGTTCGTGGTCGCCGTCACCCTGGCCGGCAATCTGTTCGCCTCGACGATCCGGTCGAGGATCGCCTTGATCATCGCCAGATTGTGCTCGCTGACATCGGTCAGCGCGAATTCGATGTCCTTAAATTCCGGCACGCACAGGATGTCGGTGAACAGCTTCTTGGTGAATCCGACGCTGCCGGCGCCGATAATAGCGATTTTGAAACTCATCACCTTCACCTCGATCCAATCGAATGCTAGGCAAGGAGCAGCAAGGGAGGATATGGCCGCACGCAACAGCGCGCCCGCCATTCAAAGCCGGAAATCCGGCTCTTTTCTCCTCCCGCCCGCTCCTCGACCGCGGGTCTTTCGCGTCTTGAGGGTCGGATTATGCGCTTATTCGCCGGCGCGGCCAGAGAAGGATTATGCTTTCGAGGGTAATTTTGTGCTGCGGGACCTGATCGCCAACGGAAAGCTGATGCGCACGATCTCGCTGCCGCGCGGCCGCCAGCGCCTGCATGCCATGCCGACCAGCACGGGCTATGAACTGCGCGAGGACGAGGCCTACGATTGGGACGGCAGGAAGCGCGGCCAGACCCCGTTCACGGTGCTCCAGCATACGATCAGCGGCACCGGCCAATTGCGCTACGAGAGCCGCAATTATCGTCTGCAGGCAAACGACACGCTGCTGGTTCTGGTGCCGCACAACCACCGCTATTGGCTCGCGAAGGGCGACCGCTGGGAATATTTCTGGATCTCGATGAACGGCGAGGAGGCGCTGCGCATCCACAAGTCCATTCTCAGCGTCTCGGGCCCGGTGTTCCGGCTGCAGCCGGCGACCATCGATCACCTTGCCGATTGCAGCCTGCGGCTGATCAAGGGTGCGGCTTCGCCCGGCGCCGCCTCGGCGATCGCCTATGAGGCGGCGATGGCGCTTTATGACGACGTCTTCGGCTCGCACGCCTTCGCCGAAAAACAAAGCGCCATGCAGCCGGTCATCGACCACATCAACGCCAATCTCGACAAGCCGCTGCCGGTGGCGGAGCTGGTGGAAATCAGCGGCCTCAGCCGCGCCCATTTCTCGCGCTGCTTCGCCGAGAGCGAAGGCCTGCCGCCGGCCGAATTCGTGCTGCAGCAGCGTCTGCAGCGGGCGGCGAAACTCCTGACCAAGGCCGACTTCCTGCCGGTGAAGGAGGTCGCGGTGCTGTGCGGCTTCGAGGATGCGAACTACTTCTCCAAGGTTTTCCGCCGCTGTTACGGCATCAACCCGACGCAGTTTCGCACCACGGGCATGTATGCCAGCCTGGGCAACCACCGTTGATGTCCGCCGGCTCCTGGCAGAAGTCTCTTGGAGGAAGTCAGCTCTTGGAAGAAGTCAGCGCTTGGGGGCGTCGAGCGCCGTCGAGGCGGTGCTGACCGGATCGGCGGCAGCGGCGAAGGCCGCGTCGATCTGGTCGGGCGTGCGCTGTCCGGAGCGTTGCCAGGCGACATATTGCGCGATGCCGAAGCCGGCGCGCCGCGGCACCGTCTTCACCACCGGCATGCGGAATCCGTCGCGGAATTTCTCCCAGCGCGCGCCGAGCACCGCCACCATTTCCTCGACGGTCGGCGGCGTCGCCACGTCGGCATAGGTGATCGTCACCTTGCCGGCGAGCGCCGCTTCGCGCGACAGCGGCACCGGGATCGAGGCAAGGTAGTCGGCCGGCACGTCGAGCAGGCCGCCAAAGGCCCATTGCCGGCGCAGTTCGTCGGCGCTCATCGGCGCGACGCTGACATCGATGTCGTTGGGTGTGCCGGGTACGCGATAGGGGCAGCGAAAACGCCCGCAATTGGTGTGCGCGGAGAATTGCCAGAGCGCGTAGCCCTGCCAGTTGCCCATCGGGAAATGCACGTCGATATCCGGCTTGTAGCGCGCATACCACAGCGGCAGCCGCGACAGCAGCCGATACTGGTAGCGGTTGTCGGCGATGTACTGGGCGGTCTTGCCGTTGACATAGAGCACCGGAAAGCGGCCGAGGCGGCGGTGCACCTGGCGCACGAATTCCTCCGCGTCCTCCAGCGACATCCATTGCGTGGGGTCGATGCCTTCGATGTCGAGGGCCATCAGCTCGTCGGGCGCCGGCTCTGCGAAATCGATGAAATTATTGGCCTGCTCGACCGGGTTGCCGGGCCGCGCCAGGTGATAGGCGCCCCATTTCAGGCCGAGCGCCTTGGCCACCACCTTGCGCGTCTGGAACAATTCGCGCGTCACCGCATAGCGTTTCCATTGCGCCTTGCAGAGTTTGACGTCGGCCTCGGGCCCGAAGCAGAAGTAAGGCGGCGGCAGCCCGTCGGATGCCTTGTTGATGAAGCCGGCGATGCGCTTGTCGGTGACGAGCTGCTGCCAGTCGATCGAATTGTATTCGTAGGCGTCGATGACCAGCGGACGGTCGGCATTCTTCCACGGCTCGGAGAAATCCGAGGCCTGTGCCGCCGTGCCCAGCGCAATCGCCGCCGCGAGAAGCGCCAGGCGGCGAAGAGGGCGCGCCGGCTTTTGCAATCAGGGTGTCCCCACTGACCAGACAACGATCCTGAACCGCCATGGTTAAGGAATTGCTTCGGTCGCCTATGTCGTCGGCGGGCCGAAAAGATCGAGATCGAAGAGACTGGCCATCGCCTTGTAGCCGGCATCGGACGGGTGCAGCCCGTCACCGCAGTCGAACTCGGCGCGAATACGCGAGCCGTCTTGCGGGTCGGCCACCGCCCGGTCGAAATCGATGATGGCATCGGCGGGACTGGAGGCCCTTATCCAATCGTTGACGGCGCGGCGCATCCGTTCTTTCTCGGGCGAGTGGAACGTGCGCAGGGCCTCGCCCGCGAACGCGCCGGCGAAGGGCGTGAGCGTGCCCTGGATGACCTTGATGCCGCGCATGTGGGCGCGCGCGATCAGTTGCCGGTAGCTGCCGACCAGATCCTCCAACGAGACGGTCTCGGCCGGCCCGGCCAGCATCGTTCCCGGCCAGCCGATGTCGTTGATGCCTTCCAGAAGCACCATGTGGCCGATATTGGGCAGGCCGAGCACATCGCGGTCGAGGCGGGCGAGCGCGCTCGCGCCGCGCGCTCGGTTCGCGGTCACCCGGTTGCCGCCGATGCCATGGTTGAGAACGCCCAGACGGTCGAGCAATCCCGCCGCCGAAAGCCGCTCGGCCAGGCGATCCGGCCATCTGGCGTTTGCACCTACCGTCGATCCGAATCCATCGGTTATGGAATCACCGAAGCAGACGATCGAGCGGCTGTCCACCTCGCAGCCGACAAGGACCGTGGTGAGGAAATAGCGGCTGGTGGACGTCTGCTGCAAGGGCATGCGCTCCGCGTCGACGAACTCGCCGTAGTCGGAAATGTAGGCGGTCTGCTGGGCCTCGAAGTGATAGGTCTGGATGGGCGCGAAACCACTGAAATACAGGCTGATGGCAAGATCGCCGAGATCGCCGGCCTCCAGCTCGACCGGGTCGCTCAAAAGCGGCGCGCCGGGCAGGATCCTGCCTGCCCGCGAGCCGCCGAAAGTCAACCGGCGCAAACTCCCGCCCTCGATGCTGCCGCCGTCGGCGGCCCTGGCGATGGATGCCGCGCCGATGTCGATCGGGTCGCTGCCAAGCTCGTTCGAAAGCCGCACACAAAAGCGCGTGCCGCCCTTGCTGATGCGCACGACCTGCCTGACCGTCTGGTTGTGGAAGCCGTAAAGAACGGCATCGCCCGGCCAGACATTCATCGGGCTGGCGGCCCACGTTCCCACCCAATGTCCGGTCATCCCGTCGCCTCCTCGTGGATCGAGCAGCGGCAACGCTAGCAACGCGCGGTTGGCTTCACCACCAGAAATCCGATGCCTGCCTGGTACTTTCTTGCTCTCGCGGCTTGCCTCTGCATCCATCGCAGGACCGCCGTCGCAGTCGCGCTCGAAGCACAAGAAAGTATCGGTCATGCGTCAGGGGCGTGGTGGCATCGCCATTTTCGCTTGATTAGCCTTTCCGTCGTTGCAGCCGGCAGTGGAGGAGCCTTTGCCGGTCAGCGAGTGGTTTCGCGGGCTCGCGTGTGTCGCACCCGCGACCGGTCAATTGCCTTTGGGAAGGGAGGATAACCATGCCGAACATCATGAATTTCAGACTGAACCGCCGCGCTTTGCTTGCAAGCGCCGCGGCGAGCGCCGCCGCTGGCGTTATGGCACGAAGCGGTTCCGCCGAGGCGCAGGAGCTCTCCAAGGTGGTGGCCTGGGAAACGCCCTATCTCGGCTTCTTCTTTTTCGTCGTCCTTCAAGAGGCCTTGAAGCGGAAAGCCGAAAGCCTGGGACTGCAATTCGTCGGCAAGGACGCGAACGGCGATTCCAACGCGCAGGTGAACGACTGGAACAGCCTGCTGCTGCAGAAGCCGCGCTACCTTATCTCGGACGCGCTGGATTCCGAACTGCTCATCCCACTGACGAAGAAGGCCAAGTCTCTCGGCGTTCCGGTCGGCATGGTCGACACGCCGCTCACCGGCGGCACCGTTGCCGCTTCGGTTACCTTCGACAATCGTCAGTCGGGCGTGATGGCGGCTGAAAAGACGGCCGAGCTCCTGACCAAGAAATATGGTTCGCCCAAGGGCAGCGTTCTGAACAATTACGGCTCGCTGACGGCTGTCGCCCTGCGCAACCGCAAGGAGGGTTTCGAGGAGACCTTGCAGTCCAAATACAAGGACATCGAGATCATCTCGCGACCCCAGAACAACCAGCATGAAGAGGCGCTGGCCGTCGTCTCCGCCACGCTGCGCGAGCGCCCCGACCTCGACGCCATCCACATGCCCACCGACATCTTCGTCGTCGATGCCCGCAAGGCCATGGAGACGCAGAAGCGGCTCTTCCCGGTCGGTCATGAGAAACACATCATCCTGACCAGCATCGACGCCTCGCCCAATGCGCTGGAATGGGTGAAGGCCGGCGAGATCGATGCCGACATCGCGCAGGACCCCATCGCCTATGTCGAGATCGTCGTCGACCTGTTGGAACAGTACACGCTCAAGGGCCAACCGGTGCCGACCGGCCCCTATGAGAACAAGAAGTATTTCTGGGAGAAGGGCACGATCGCCGACAGCCCCTCCGGGCCGCTCCTGACCATACCGCCCTACTTCCTGACCAAGGAGAACGCCGACGACCCGCGCCACTGGGCCAACGTCGTCACCAAGGTCTGGAAGATGGAACAGAACGCCGGCTGAGAACCGGCCGGGGAGGGCGCGCGCTGTCGGCCGCGCCCTCGCTGGACCTGGATGGGGGAGCCGACCGATGAGGCAGTCAGATCGCGATGCGGTTGAGGACCCACGCCGGGAAGGCGAGGGGCCGTTTGCACCTGCGCCGACCGGCAGGCCCGTGCTCGTCGTCGACAACGTCTTCAAGGCGTACGGACCGATCCCTGTGCTCGACGGTGTATCGCTGTCGGTAGGCAAGGGCGCGATCCACGGCCTGCTCGGCAAGAACGGCGCCGGCAAATCGACGCTGTCAAACGTTGTCGCCGGCTTCACGCGTGCCGATGCCGGCGATGTCCTACTCGACGGCGAGGATGTCTCGTCGCTGACGCTCACCGCGCGCAAGAAGCGCGGACTGCACCTGCTGTCGCAGCATTCCGAGATTTTCGAAGACCTGTCGATCGGCGAGAACCTGCTTTTGCCGAACCTGCCGCGGCGCCATGGCCTTGTCGACTGGGCCGCGCTGCACCGGCAGGCCGGCCTCCTCCTGGAAAGTCACGCCATGCACGCCTCCTCGCGGCGGCGCGCCGGCGATCTCAACGCCAGCGATCGCAGGCGGCTCGCCATCATCAGGGCGGTGGCGGGCGATACGAAGCTGATCATCCTCGATGAGCCGACGGCGGGACTCGCGGCGCGCGAGCGCCAGCATCTCATGGAATGGATCGAAGCGCTGACCGCCAGGGGCACATCCTTCGTCTACATCTCGCACCACAATGACGAGGTCCGGCAGCTCTGCAGCGAATACACGGTGCTGCGCGACGGCAAGGTCGCCGCAAGCGGCGGCGCCGGGTCGCTGTCGGCCGATGGCATGGCGCGGCTGATCACCGGCAGCGACGTGAAGGAATTCCGTCGCGTGGGCGCGGCGGCGCCAAAGCCTCCCGTCGTCCAGATCGCTGGTCTGTGCTTTCCGGGGGGCGGCCCGATCGACCTCACCATTGGCCGCGGCGAGATCGTCGGGCTGGTCGGACTGCTTGGCGAGGGGCCGCAGGAACTGCTGCGTGCGCTCGGCGGCCTGCTGCCGGCGACGTGCGGCCAAGTCCTTGTCGACGGCCGCCCGGCGCGGATCGGTTCTCCAGCCCACAGCCTCGACACCGGCATCGCCTATCTGACGCATGACCGTATCGGCGAAGGGCATGTCGCCTCGATGTCCATCGCGGAAAACCTCAGTCTCGGCAACTGGCCTCGCCAGGCCGGATGGGCGATCAGCCGTTCAGGGATGCTCGACCGCGTGCGCCGGGCGCGCGCGGCAATGGACGTCGTGATGGACGGGCCTGATCAGGAAATCCGCAGACTCAGCGGCGGCAACCAGCAGAAGATCCTGCTCGGCCGCCTGCTGGAGCGAACGCCGGCGATCCTGCTGCTCGACGAACCGACTATCGGCGTCGACGTGGCGGCGAAGGAACACATCCATCGCCTCATCGATGACGCCACCAAACGCGGCGTCGCGGTCCTGCTGATCGCGCAGGACCCCGACGAGATGCAGCGGCTGGTCGACCGCGTGATCGTCTTTTCCAAGGGCCGCATCGAACGCTCGCTTTCGGCCGAAGGCCTGACGGTCGACGCCATCGCCGACGCCAAGTCCCTGAGAGAAAAACCATGACAGGACGCAGGACGACATGAACGGCAGGAAATTCCTTCTCGACAATGTGGTGTGGATCCTGATCATCGTCTTCAGTCTCCTTGCCGGCGTCCTCAATCCGTTCTTCCTGTCGGAAGGCAACCTGCAGAACGTGCTGGTGCAGGCCACCACGCTGGGCGTGCTGGTGCTGGCCGTGTCCTTCACGCTGCTGATTGGCGAAATCGATCTGTCGGTCGTCGGCAATCTCGTCTTTTCCGGCATGATCGGCGCCTATGCCATGCAGGAATACGGCGCGCACTGGACCGTCGCCGTCGCGGTGACCGTGTTGACGGGCACGCTCATCGGCGCTGTCAACGGCTATTTCGTCTCCTACATGCGGATGAACTCGCTCATCGCCACCCTGGCCATGGGCCTGTTCCTGCAGGGCGCGGTGCTCGGCGCCACGCAGGCCCGCACGCTGGTCATAGCCGATGAAGGATACGCCTACATCGGCAGCGCGACGATCGGCACATGGCCGATCATGCCGGTCGCGCTGTTCGTTATCTATCTGGCAGCCCACGTCGTGCTTGCCTATTCGGCCTGGGGCCGCAATCTCTACGCCACCGGCGGCAACAGGCGGGCCGCGCACGCGGCTGGCATCAACGTGCGGCGCGCTCGGCTCGGCGCTTTCGCCGCGTCGGGCTTCCTTGCCGGTCTCGCCGGCTTCCTCTACGCGTCCTATCTCGGCGGCGTGAGCGTCACGGTGGGCAGCACGACCTTGCTCTACGCGGTCGCGGCTCCCGTCATCGGCGGCGTATCCCTGCTTGGCGGGCGCGGACGGGTGCTCGGCATGCTCGGCGGCACGCTCCTCATCACGGTCATCCAGACCGGGCTGCAGCTGATCAACGTGTCCGCCTATTACATTCAGATGATCGGCGGCGCGATGATCCTGCTGGCGATTGCCGTCGACGCTTTCCGGGTGCGTGGCGAGGAGCAGGGATCGGTCTGAGTGCGGGTGTTTCTCGGTGCGCGCCGCGCACCGCATCCGTCGCTGCTTTTGTTCGTGAGCCGTTCTCCACCTGCTCCAAAACGACAAAAAAGTATCGGTCGGGTGGACAAGCCGTGGTGGCAGGCGCTTCAATTGCCGCCTAAGCTTTCAATCAGGGCGGCCAGTGGGAATACGCGGGTCCGCCCAACGAAGCGCAGCAACCGGTCACAAGACCGGACCCGCGCGGGGAGGAAACGAAGATGAATCCGGACCTGGAAGTCGTCCAGATCAGACAGGGAGAGTCGTTCAAGGCCTGGGCCCACGGCTATCCTTTCCGCACTGTGCGCTGGCACTTCCATCCTGAATATGAGCTGCATCTGGTCGTCGCCACCACCGGCCGCTATTTCGTCGGCGACTTCATCGGCGAGTTCGAGCTGGGCAATCTGGTGCTCACCGGGCCCAATTTGCCGCACAATTGGGTCAGCGACGTGCCGCCGGGCGAGACCGTGCCGCTGCGCGGCCGTGTCGTGCAGTTCTCGGAAGAATTCATCGCCGAGGCTTCCGCAGCACTTCCCGAGCTTGCCGCCTGCGCCGGCATCCTCGAAACCAGCCGCCGCGGCGCGCTGTTCTCGCCGGCGACGGCCGAGCTTGCGGCGCCCTTGCTGGCGGAGCTGACCGAGGCGCAGGGCGTGCGCCGCCTGTCGCTGTTCATGGCCGTGCTCGATATCTTGAACCGCGCCGGCGACGTCCGTACGCTGGCCAGTGCCGGCTATCTCCCTGATCCCTCCGGCTTCATGTCGGCCGGCATCAATCAGGCGCTCGCTTACATCAATTGCCACCTGACCGAACCCTTCAGCGAAGGGACGCTCGCCGAGATCGCCGGGCGCAGCCCGAGCGCCTTCTCGCGCAGCTTCCGCCGGCACACCGGAATGGCGCTGGTGCAGTATGTCAACCGCCTGCGCATCAACCTTGCCTGCCAGCTGCTGATGAGCGAGGACCAGATGTCGATCACCGAAATCTGCTACGCCGCCGGCTACAACAACATCTCGAATTTCAACCGTCAGTTCCTGGGGCAGAAAGGCATGTCGCCTTCGCGCTTCAGGGCCTTGTTGGCTGAGAATATCAACGCGGAGATAGCCGCCTAACAGGGAGGAAGCGGGAGGAGCCTAGAGCAATTGCGAAGCGGTTGTACGCGGCGAGCTTGCCGTAGCCTCCGTCCGCAATTGGTCAAACAATAAGAGATTCAGGGAAGGAAGGACGCGGGGTGCGGAGCACCCTGTGCTGGAGATCGTTTGTTTCGAATCCAGCACGTTCAGGAGGATGCTTGTAGAGTTTACCGGGATCGGATTGATCCCCGGCCGCTGACAATACTCCTCCCAACAGTTCGACATGCAGTCAAGGCCTGGCGCGTGGTCCACCGCGCAGATCCTCGTGAAACCATTTCTCGAAACGGAGACATTCGAATGACCAGACATGCTTGGAAATCGCCGTTTGCTTTTAAATCGACGATCGCGGCCGTTTTCGCGGTCTCGCTGCTCGGCAGCACCGCGGCCTTCGCCGGCACGGTAACCGACGCTACGGTTGCCTTCCTGATGCCCGACCAGGCATCGACCCGCTATGAGCAGCACGACTATCCCGGCTTCGTCGCCGAGATGAAGAAGCTCTGCCCGGGCTGCAAGGTGATCTACCAGAACGCCGATGCCGATGCGGCGCGCCAGCAGCAGCAGTTCAATTCGGTGATCTCGCAGGGCGCCAAGGCCATCGTGCTCGATCCCGTGGATTCGACCGCCGCCGCCTCGCTGGTCAAGCTTGCGCAGAGCCAGGGCGTCAAGGTCATCGCCTATGACCGGCCGATCCCGACTGCGCCCGCCGATTTCTACGTGTCCTTCAACAATGAAGGCATCGGCAAGGCCATTGCCGACTCGCTGGTCGAGCATCTGAAAGCCCTCAAGGTCGATCCGGCCGGCGGCGGCCTGCTGCAGATCAACGGCTCGCCGACCGACGCCGCCGCGGGCCTGATCAAAAAGGGCATCCACGAGGGCCTCGACAACAGCGGCTATCCGATCCTGGCCGAGTTCGACACGCCGGAATGGGCGCCGCCGAAGGCCCAGCAATGGGCAAGCGGCCAGGTCACGCGCTTTGGAGCCAAGATCCTCGGCGTCGTTGCCGCCAATGACGGCACCGGCGGCGGCGCGATCGCCGCCTTCAAGGCGGCCGGCGTGGATCCGGTTCCGCCGGTGACCGGCAATGACGCGACCATCGCGGCCTTGCAGCTGATCATCGCCGGCGACCAGTACAACACCATCTCCAAGCCGAGCGAGATCGTCGCCGCGGCCGCGGCCAACGTTGCGGTCAAGCTGTTGTCGGGCGAGACGCCGAAGGCCGAGATGACGCTTTACGACACGCCCTCGCAGCTCTTCACGCCGGCGGTGGTGACGCAGGAGAACCTCAAGGCCGAGATCATCGACAAGAAGATCAACACGGCCGCCGAGCTGTGCGTCGACCGCTATGCCGAGGGTTGCAAGAAGCTCGGCATCACCAACTGATCATATGGCATCCGGCCGCCACTCGGCGGCCGGATGTCCAACGAACGACAGTCACGAAAGGCGGCGTATGAGTGAGAGTCCCGAAAGGTCGGCTTCCATCGGCGAGCTGGTGCTCAGCCTGCGCGGCATATCGAAGAATTTCGGCGCCGTTTCGGCGCTGACCGATATCGATTTCGACGTCCATGCCGGCGAGGTGGTCGCTTTGGTCGGCGACAACGGCGCCGGAAAGTCGACGCTGGTCAAGATCCTCGCGGGCGTGCATCAGCCGAGCTCGGGAACGATCGATTTCCGCGGCAGGGCGGTGACGCTGCCCGACCCGCGCGCGGCGCTGACGCTTGGCATCGCAACCGTGTTCCAGGACCTTGCGCTCTGCGAGAACCTCGACGTCGTCGCCAACATTTTCCTGGGCAACGAGCTCAGCCCGCTGCGGCTGGACGAGGTGGCGATGGAGATGCGGGCCTGGACGCTGCTCAACGAATTGTCGGCGCGCATTCCGAGCGTGCGCGAGGCGGTCGCCTCGCTGTCCGGCGGCCAGCGCCAGACGGTCGCCATCGCGCGCTCGTTGCTGCTCGAACCGAAACTCATCCTGCTCGACGAGCCGACCGCGGCGCTTGGCGTTGCCCAGACGGCGGAGGTGCTCAACCTTATCGACCGCGTCCGCGCGCGCGGCCTCGGCGTCGTGATGATCAGCCACAACATGGAGGATGTCCGCGCCGTCGCCGACCGTATCGTGGTGCTCAGGCTGGGGCGCAACAACGGCGTCTTCGAACCGGACGCCTCGAACCAGGACCTGGTGAGCGCCATCACCGGCGCGTCCAACAACGCGGTGTCTCGGCGCGCCGAGCGGCTGCGCATGGAGCGCGATCACAGCGGCAACGCACAGGCGGGGGAGCAGCGCCCATGACGGCAGAGAAAAGCACCTCCGCTCCACTGGCGCTCGACCGCGCCGATGCGCGGGTGAAGCATGAGGCAGGCCTTAGTGGAGCGGTCCGCGCCTTCCTCGACCGCGTGCGCAGCGGCGATCTCGGCTCGCTGCCGGTCATCGTCGGCCTCGTCGTCATCTGGACCGTGTTCACCAGCCTCAACCCCGTCTTCGTTTCCAGCAGCAATCTGGTCAATCTGCTGTTCGACTGCTCGACGGTCGGCGTCATCGCGCTCGGCATCGTCTGCGTGCTGATGGTCGGCGAGATCGACCTTTCCGTCGGCTCGATCAGCGGCTTCGCCTCGGCGATGGTCGGCACGCTCTGGGTCAATCAGGGATGGCCGGTCGCGCTCGCCATCATTGCGGCGCTCGCCTTCGGCGCCCTGATCGGCTCGCTCTATGCCCTTTTGTTCAACCGTCTGGGCATGCCGAGCTTCGTTTCGACGCTCGCCGGCCTGCTCGCGGTGCTGGGCATGCAGCTCTACATCCTCGGCTCGACCGGCTCGATCAACCTGCCATACGGTTCCGCCCTGGTGGATTTCGGCCAGCTGATGGTGATGCCGAAATGGGTCTCGCACACGCTTGCCGCGATCCCGGGCCTGGCGCTGCTGATCTCCGGGCTTCGCACCTTCGCGCGTCGCCGCGCGGCCAACCTGTCGGCGCCGTCCGTGACCGGGCTCATCCTGCGCGTCGTCATCATAACCGTCGGCCTCGAGCTGATCGTCGCCTATCTCAACCAGTCGCGCGG
The DNA here is from genome assembly GCF_006442815.1 of Mesorhizobium sp. B2-4-3. GTDB lineage: Bacteria > Pseudomonadota > Alphaproteobacteria > Rhizobiales > Rhizobiaceae > Mesorhizobium. The sequence goes on along the minus strand of NZ_VFVL01000049.1, from coordinate 3,398 downwards.
CATCCCGTGGATGTTCGGGCTGTTCGTCGGCCTCGTCGTGGCGATGAACTATGCGCTCACCCGGACCAAGTGGGGGCGTTCGATGACCGCCGTCGGCGGCAACCGCGAGGCGGCGCGGCGCGCCGGCATCAAGGTGCGCGCCATCTATCTCAGCGCCTTCGCGCTGTGCTCGCTCTTCGCCGCGCTGGGCGGCGTGCTGGCCGCCGCGCGGCTCGCTTCCGCCAGCCAGCAGGCCGGCACCGGCGACGTCAACCTGAACGCCATCGCGGCCGCGGTCATCGGCGGCACCAGCCTGTTTGGCGGCCGCGGCAGCGCCTATTCCGCGCTGCTCGGCATCATCGTCATCCAGTCGATCGCCAGCGGCCTGACGCTGCTCGATCTGTCCTCGTCGCTTCGCTACATGATCACCGGTGCCGTTCTGGCCATCGCCGTGATCGTCGACTCCCTCGCGCGCCGCTCCCGTGCCTCGCACGGCCGCGCCTGAACAGTTCAAACGAGAAGGGTACACATGGCTCAGAATCTTTCGGGAAAAGTCGCCGCGGTCACCGGCGCGGCATCGGGCATCGGCCTCGAATGCGCCAGGGCGATGCTTGCCGCCGGCGCCCGCGTCGTGCTGGTCGACCGCGCGGAGGACAGGCTGAAGGAGGTGGTCGCCGAGCTCGGCGACGGCGCGATCCCGCTGGTGGTCGACCTCACCAGCCCCGCCAGCGTTGCGACCATGATGCCCGGCATCCTCGACAAGGCCGGCCAGCTCGACATCTTCCACGCCAATGCCGGCTCCTATGTGGGCGGCGAGATCCTCAACGGCGATCCGGATGCCTGGGACCGCATGCTGAACCTCAACATCAACTCGGTGTTCCGCTCGGTGCACGCCGTGCTGCCGCACATGGTCGAACGCAAGACCGGCGACATTATCGTCACCAGTTCCATCGCCGGCCTCGTCCCCGTGGTCTGGGAGCCGGTCTACACAGCCTCCAAGCACGCCATCCAGGCGTTCGTCCATACGCTGCGCCGGCAGGTCGCCAAGCACGGCCTGCGCGTTGGTGCCGTGGCTCCCGGCCCGGTGGTGACGGCGCTGATCAGCGACTGGCCGAAGCAGAAGCTCGAGGACGAGCTGGCGGCCGGTGGCCTGATGCAGCCCACCGAGGTCGCGGATGCCGTCCTGTTCATGCTCACGCGCCCGAGAAACGTCACCATTCGGGATCTGGTGATCCTGCCGCAGAGCAATGATCTGTGAGGGAAGAAGGGAGTAGGGGAGTAGGGGAGTAGGGGAAGGACCTTTGCTCTTGCGACCGACCGCTCACGACTGACAATCTTCCTACTCCCCTACTCCCCTACTCCCCTACCTCTTGAGGTTCCCCATGCCTTCCCACTTCCTCGGCATCGATGTCGGCACCGGCAGCGCGCGCGCCGGCGTCTTTGACGAGCATGGCGAGCTCCTTGCTTCCGCCAAGCGCGACATTGCCCTCTTCGTCGATCCCGGCGAGATCGCCGAGCAGTCGAGCCGCGACATCTGGCAGGCGGTGTGCGCCAGCGTGCGCGAGGCGGTCGGGAAGTCGGGCGTCGATCCCCGGGACATCGGCGGCATCGGCTTCGACGCGACCTGTTCCCTGGTGGTGGTCGGCGACGACGGCGAGGGCCTGCCGGTGGGCCGTTCGGGAGACAGCGACAGGGACATCATCGTCTGGATGGATCATCGCGCCCTCGACCAGACCAGGCGCATCAATGCGCTGCGGCATCCGGTCCTCGACTATGTCGGCGGCGTCATCTCGCCGGAGATGGAGACGCCGAAGCTTTTGTGGCTGAAGGAGAACCTGCCCGCGACCTTTGCCCAAGCGAGGCATTTCTTCGACCTCGCCGATTACCTGACCTGGCGCGCCACCGGCAGCCTTGCCCGTTCGGTCTGCACGCTCGCCTGCAAATGGACCTATCTCGGCCACGAGCGGCGCTGGGACGACAGCTATTTCCATGCCGTGGGGCTTGGCGAGCTTGCCGATGAAGGTTTTGCCCGTATCGGCACCGACGTGGTCGATCCCGGCACGGCGGTGGGTGGCGGCCTGACGCAGGCGGCCGCGGCCGAACTGGGACTGGTTGCGGGCACAATCGTGGCCGCCGGGCTGATCGATGCCCATGCCGGCGGCGTCGGCACCGTGGGGGCCGCGGGCGAAGCCGGTACCATCGCCTCACGCATGGCCTATGTGCTCGGCACCTCGGCCTGCACCATGGCAAGCAGCGAAGGTCCGGCCTTCGTGCCGGGCGTATGGGGGCCTTACTATTCCGCCATGGTGCCCGGGCTCTGGCTGAGCGAAGGCGGCCAGTCGGCGGCTGGCGCGGCCATCGATCTGCTGGTGCATTTCCACCCGGCCGAGGCCGAGGCCTCCGCGCGCGCCGCTACGGAAGGCAAATCGCTGGTCGATTGGCTGGCCGCGGCCGCCACGGCGGCTTCCGCCGATCTGTCGGCTGCTGCCACGCTCGCGGGAAGCATCCATGTCGTGCCCGAATTCCTCGGCAATCGTTCGCCCTTGGCCGATCCGGATGCGCGCGGCCTGATCGCCGGGCTCGGCACGGACCGTTCCGTCGGAAGTCTCGTCGGCCTCTACGTGGCCGGGCTTTGCGGCCTCGGCTACGGCGTGCGCCAGATCGTGGCTGCGATGGCGTCATCCGGTCTGGCGGTGGACACCATCGTCATCAGCGGTGGCGCCGGGCAGTCGCCGCTGGTACGCCAGCTGCTTGCCGACGCCGCCGGCTTGCCGGTCGCCGCCTCGCAGTCGCCCGAACCGGTGTTGCTGGGCGCCGCGATGCTCGGAGCGGTGGCATCCGGCCATTACCCTGAGCTGTCCAGCGCCATGCCTGCCATGTCCCGGCTTGGTGATGTTTTCAGGCCGGCGACGGGCGATATCCGCGCATGGCACGACCGGCGCTATGAGGCCTTCCTGGCGATGCAGGCGGTGGGTCGCAGCATACGCTGAGGGATCGATCAGCGCCTAAACAGCGACGGGACTTCGAACGGATCGGGCGCCGGCTCCTGCGGCAACGTGCCTTCCGTCTCGCGCTTCTTGTGATGCGCGAGCGAGCATTGCGGCGAGCACAAGATGCCGCGATCGGTCCAGTAGGCGGGCCCTTCCTCGAGCATGCCGTGATAGTAGCTGAAGCCCGGTGCCCGGTAGGGCAGCCCGCATTCGATGCAACGATAGGCGTCGGGTCTGGCAAGCATGGGGTGTTCCGGTTCGCTTTGGCCTGCAATCGGCGGATCATACCAGCCGGGTGCAATTCGTCGTAGACATTTTGAGCGGCAATTGCAGCCTGGAAAACTGGCCTTGGCCTTCGCGATTTCGTCATTCTATGGCGGAGCAAGGAGCGAAGCGACGCGGCGCAGACCATAGAATCCATTCCGTGAC
>NZ_VFVL01000048.1 GCF_006442815.1 Mesorhizobium sp. B2-4-3 | reverse complement strand
GCTGGAAATAATTCGGGTCTCTTTCTTCCGCTTTCCTGTGCCGTTCGGAGGCGCCTTTTCCGACCCATGATTGAATTCGAAGAGGATTTCACGGCGCACGAATTCGATGCGCTGCCATATCGCGCCGATAGCCGCATCGGCGTGCTTGCCGTGCACGTCCATGGCATCGATGCGCTGTACCAAGGCGGCTAGGGTTGTCTCCAGCTTTTCCGATCGAGCGCTGATTTCGTCGGAGATACCTTGCGGCTGCGGCTCAGCGCGTTCGTCCAGGCGCCTGGCAAGCGTCGTGACCTCATGAGCGATGCTTGGCACGCTCGCCATGGCGTTTAGAAACGAGGGAATGTGCGTTTTCCAGGCGTGCTCGATCTGCACCGTCCGTCCTTCGATGGGAGACAGCCGGCTGTCCATAGATGAGACTCGGCCTTCGATAGATGAGAGGCGCCTTTCGATAGGCACAAGATGACCTTCGATACGAACCCATATCCTTCGCCAAAAAGGCCGTATGACAGGGAGCAATATTGCCTTCACAGCCTGCTTCATAAAGTTGATCAATCTCCAGACACGCTACCCTTAGGGCTTGCCGTCAACGCATTCTGACGCCCCAAGCAGACAGTAGTTCGCGATTGTTCCCCTTATGCGCAGACTTCTGCCGACTCGCTAACATCGAACGCATCCGTCCCACACCCGGATCGTGGTATGGCATGCGACGCTGGCTGCCGCAACAATCCCGTATGCCTTTTGCTTTTGTGTCAAATAGCCCTAGCGACCGGGGCTGTCTGAAAATTTGCCATTGACGCTGGGGCTATTAAGAATCCTCATATAAATCAAATGGTTATTCTGCAGGTCTCCCCGATCTGCATGTCAGGCGGCGATGTCAGGGAAACCGTCTTGTGCAACCGAACTGAGATCATCTGGCGTCGGCCCGAAGTTCTCAGCCGAAATAAGCCGACAGGACCTCGCTGGCGAGCCCGTCCATCCGCACCCGGCCGTGCTCCATCCACAGTATGCGGTTGCAATTTTTCTGCAGCAGTTCGCGCGAGTGGCTGGCAAGGATAAGGATCTTGGTCGTGTTGACGATCTCGCGCAGCCGCTTGTCGGCCTTGTGTTTGAAATCCTCGTCGCCGGTCGAAAGCCACTCGTCCATGACCAGTATTTCCGGCCGGATCGCCGTGGATGTCGAGAATGCCAGGCGAAGCTGCATGCCGGATGAGTAGGTCCGGAACGGCATGTCCAGGAAGTCACCCAGGCCGGTGAACTCGGCGATATCGTCGAATTGCTCGCGTAATTCGTCCCGCCGCATGCCCATCATCGCCGCGCGCAGCTTGATGTTCTCGCGGCCCGTCGCTTCCGGATCGATACCCAGCGAGATGTTAATGAGGGACACGCACTCGCCGTGGATCACGGCCGATCCGCTGGTCGGCTTGTAGATGCCGGACAACACGCGGAGCAGCGTCGTCTTGCCGGAACCGTTGTGGCCGACGAGGCCGATCCGGTCCCCGTCCTTCACGGAAAAATTCACGTCCTCAAGGCCGCGCACGATGACGTGGCCGTCGCCGCGGCGGTCGATTGCGCCGCCGGTCGCGACACTGAGGACCCTGTTCTTGAGAGAACGGCTTGCCGCGTTGAAAACCGGGAATTCGACCGAGACGCCGGTCAATGTGATGGAAGCCATGCTCAAAGCCAATAGGGGATACGATGACGATAGCGGCCGAACAGCAGCAATGCCACGGTCCAGCCTACGATCGCGAACACGATGCACGCGATCCAGGTGGTCGCCGATGGCAACCCGCCCAGAAGTGGCTCCCGCACGACACTGATCAGATGGTAGAAAGGATTAAGATCCAGAAACAGCTGTGACATGCCTTTTGGCAGCGTCCGCGCCATCCACATGACCGGCGTCAGATACATGATGACCAGCAGGAGATTCTGCATCACTTGCGTCATGTCGCGATACCGGGCGCACAAAACGCCGAGAATGAGCATGATCCAAAGCAAGTTGAGCGACAAAATGACAAAGCCAGGCAGCGCCAGGAAAACGTGCCATGTCGGCATGCGCCCGACTGCCAAGAGAACGAGAGGGTATATGAGAATGTTGTGCCCAAGAATGATCGTGTTGCGGTACAGCGTCCGCAACACGTGAGTAAACAGCGGCATGCGCACCTGGAGGATGATGCCCTCGGCGCCGATAAAGGCTGTGCAACCCTCATTGATCGACTGCGAGATGAAACTCCAGAAAATCAGACTGACGCAGATGTAGGGAAGAAACTCCTGCATCGGCGAACGGAACAGCGTGCCGAAGACGAAACCGAGCGCGCCGATCAGGACACCCATGTTAACGGTCAGCCAAAACGCTCCGACCCGCGAGCGCCGGTAGCGCTGTGCCACGTCCTGCCAACTGAACGTCGTCGCGAGGTGATGTTTCTCCAGCGCGGCGCTTATGTCAGCGAAGGCCTCTGCAAGGAAGCCCGTTTCGGTTGGCGGCATGTGTTGAGATGTCCCGATCGTGTGTTCCTGGGCCAAGCCGTATGTGACAGGTCGGTGCATAGGCGCTCTAATCGCAACTCTAAATTATCTCTATTTCCGGGAACGGGAAGATGAACTTGCCTCCGTCCGTGAGGTATTCACGTTCCCGGCGCAGGATGCCGTCCTTGAAATGCCAGGGCAGGACCAGAAAATAATCCGGCTTCATCGCTTTCGCTTCCGCTTCGGAAATGATCGGTATGTGCGTTCCGGGCGTCATGCGACCGAACTTTTCCTGGTTGACTTCTGCGATCGCCGGAATTTCGGCTGCCGTGAGATTGCAGAACTGCAGGATGACGTTGCCCTTGGTCGAGGCGCCATAGCCCAGCACCTTCTTGCCGTCGGCGACGAGTGCCCGAATGAGGCGCGACAGGTCGTCCCGATGCCGGAACACGCGCTCCTCGAAGTCGCGGAACGGCCGCGGCGTGGACAGCCCCATGCGGTCTTCCTGTTCCAGCAGCCAATCGATGACCGCTTGATCCGTTTTGAGAGTCTTGTTGGCCTTGTGGGTGGCGGTGACAGCGAAACTGCCGCCGTTGATGTTGTTCATGACGACATTGACGATCTTGAGGCCGGCCGCCTCCAGGATTTTCGCGACGACCCCGAGAGAATAATATTCGATATGCTCGTGGCAGATCGTGTCATAGGAGTTGAGGCGGAGCATGGACGGCATGTAGCTCTGCTCGAAATGCCAGATACCATCCTCCGCGAGCACCTCGGCCACCTGGCGGGCAAACGCGATCGGGTCTTCGAGGTCATAGAACATGGCGATCGACGTGACGATTTTGGCGCGCTTTTGCGAGGCGCCGCGATATGCTTCGGCGGAAAAGAAATCCGGCACCAGCTTCACATCGTCCGGATAGTACTGCGCAAACTTCTTGCCGGTCGGATCGATGCCGATTCGGGTCAGTCCCGCGGTCGAGTAAGCCTTGAGGGTCGTGCAGTCATTGCTCCCGATATCGAGAACGACATCGCCGCCGCGCGGAGAGGCTAGCCTTTCCAGGAACCGAACCTTGTGCGTCAGGTGATCGACCATCGACTGGTTGAGGCCCGAGCGATAGCCGTAGTTGTCACCGTACATTTCGCTTGGCTCATAGGAATGCCTGAGCTGCAAAAGCCCGCTGGAAGGGGACCAGACCAATTCGAGCGGCCCCTTGGTAACGGGCTCAGAGGCCGACTTCGGGAACACGCCCGTGAGCGCCTGCTCGCCAAGATTGAGCACCGAGACGAGATCCTTCGCCTTGCCGACACGGCAGGCCTCGATGGCGTGATAGCTTACCTCGTTCATGGATTCCGTGCTCTCAAGTTGTTGATCGGGGGTGGTTGCTAGCTTGCTGTAGCCAATTCAACATCGTCTATGATTAGGTTACGCGTGCGCGGCAATCGTTCAGAACCGCATCTAGGGTCGCCTCGAAGCGGTGTTTGGGCGCCCAGCCAAGTTGCTCACGAGCGCGGGTTGCGTCTCCGACAATACGCGGCAGGTCGCTCGGCCGCATCCGCTGGGAGTCCTGTTCGGTGGCAATCTTGACGCTGCTCTGCGCCAGGAGCCGATCCAAAATATCTCCCATCCGCCACGAAATACCGGATGCTATGTTGAAAATCGTGTTCGGCTTGAGTTCAGCGCTCTTCGATACCACGCGCGCATAAGCGCCGGCGACGTCGCCCGCGTCCAGAAAATCCCGCTCCGCATCCAGATTGCCGACGCGAATGACCGGGGGAGCGAGGCCTGCTTCGATCTGCGCGATCTGCATGGCGAAGGCCGGCACGACGAATGCTTCCGTCTGTCCCGGCCCTGTATGATTGAAGGGACGCAGGCGAATGCATTTGAGACCGTGACGCGAGAGCGCGCCCAAGGCGAGATCGGCCGCCGCCTTGGTGACCGCGTAGTCGTCAACAGGTACAAGCAACGCGTTCTCATCGAGAGGCAGCCCCGTTTTTGCGCTCTCGCCGTATACCAGACCCGACCCTACGTGGAGCAGCCAACACTCCGGCGCCTTCTCAAGGATGGCGTGGGCCACGTTGAGCGCGCCCTGCACATGGATGCGCCAGGTATTTTCAGGATCGGCCCGTGCGGCTCCAAGCGCCGCGACGGCAGCCAAATGAATGACATGCGTTGGTCTATGACGAACGATCGCGTCTTGAACAGCAACCTTGTCGGTTACATCCAGCACTTCGATCTCGCCGAGCAGGGGATGTGATCCTCCATCCTTGGAGGTCGAAATGACGGCTATGTCGCTGCCGCAAACGCTGCGCAACGCATCGAAAACATAAGGACCGACAAAGCCCCTCGCACCTGTGATCAAAATCCGCATGCCGACCTCGTTAGCCTCGGCGCACTGCGTGTGCCAGCGGACGTCGTGACTGCCGCCAAACGGGCCAGCGCGATGGAACGCACCTGATGTACAGTCGACTCGATTGCATCACCGCCCAACCGGCTGCGAATGACGTTCCAAATCCGCGTCCACCATTTCACGGATCATTTCTTCCAGCGAGATCGTCGCCTCCCATCCCAGCTTTTGCTTGGCCTTGGCCGGGTTGCCGAGCAACACTTCGACTTCCGCCGGCCTGAACAGGTCGGGATCGATGACAAGGTGGTCATCCATCTTCAGACCCACATGCTCAAACGCGATCCGGCACATGTCACGCACGGTCGTCGTCCTGCCTGTAGCGACGACGTAATCGTCGGGTTTGTCCTGTTGCAGCATCAGCCACATGGCGCGGACATAGTCCTTCGAATGGCCCCAGTCGCGCTTGGCGTCGATATTGCCGAGCCGCAATTCCTTGGCCATGCCTTTCTTGATCCGCGCCACCGCGTCCGTCACCTTGCGGGTCACGAATTCGATGCCTCGAAGCGGCGATTCGTGGTTGAACAGGATGCCGCTCGAGGCGTGGATGCCGAAGCTTTCACGATAATTGACGGTGATCCAGTGGCCATAGAGCTTGGCGACCGCGTAAGGAGAGCGGGGGTAGAAGGGCGTGGCCTCCGACTGCATCGGCTCCTGGATCAGACCGTACATCTCCGACGACGAGGCTTGGTAGAAACGCGCTTCGGGAATTTCGAGGCGCATCGCCTCAAGCACATTGGTGACGCCTATGCCGGTGACGTTGCCCGTCAGGATCGGCTGCTGCCAAGACGATTTGACGAAGGATTGAGCGGCAAGGTTGTAGACTTCGTCCGGCCTTACGTCGCGCATGGTTCGCGCCAGGCCGGACAGATCCGTCAGGTTCCCGTCGACGATTCTGACGTCCTTCTCGATGCCGAGCCATTTCAGGCGCGTCGTGTTGACGTCGGCGGTGCTCGAGCGCCGTGCAAGTCCGTGGACCTCGTAACCCTCGGCAAGCAAAAGCTCCGCCAGATAGGCGCCGTCTTGCCCGGTAACGCCGGTTATCAATGCTGTCTTTGTCATCAATGCTCTCGATACTATTGTTCCGCTCCGGCCCTGTGAGCCGATGAACCGTCAGGCCCGGCCATAAACGTCATCGAACCGCACGATGTCGTCTTCGCCGAGATATTCCCCGCTTTGAACCTCGATCATGATGAGCGGAAGGATGCCCGGGTTTTCCAGGCGATGCTTGTGGCCGCAGGGGATGTAGGTGGACTGGTTGATCGTAAGCAGGATTTCGCTCTCGCCGTTGACGACCTTGGCGGTTCCGCTCACCACCACCCAGTGCTCGGAGCGGTGGTGATGCGACTGGAGGCTGAGGCGGGCATTTGGCTTCACTTGAATCCGCTTGATCTTGAAGCGGTGTCCTTCCTCCAGCACGGTATAGGTGCCCCATGGGCGATGCACCGTGCGGTGCAGCGTCGCCGTCTCGTGCCCAGCCGCCTTGAGGCGGTTATAGAGGTCCTTCACCTCCTGTGCCTTGTCCTTGTGCGCGACCAGAAGCGCGTCCGGTGTGTCCACGATCAAAAGATCCGAGACGCCGACAAGACCGACCAGCCGATCTTCGCTGTGCACATAGCAGTTCGCCGCGTCGTGCAGGATTGCCTCGCCAATGGCGCGGTTGCCCTTGTCATCGGCCGGAACAAGCTCCGACAGCACGGACCATGAGCCGATGTCGGACCAATCGAAACCGCAGGGCACGAAACCCACGTTACCTGCCTTCTCCATCACCGCATAGTCGATGGAAACGGCGGGAACGGCCGCGAAGCTGTCCCTATCCACCTCGACAGTAAGTCTGTCCGTGCTGTCCGCTGTCCTGCCTTTCTTGAGAGCCCTGCGCGCATTGGACAAGATGTCCGGGCACAGGTCCTGCATGGCTTCGAGCATCGAGCGGGCCGTGAAACAGAACAGCCCCGAGTTCCAGAAGAAACGGCCGCTGGCGACGAATTGGGCTGCCGTGGCCGCATTCGGCTTTTCCACGAACCGAAGAACTCTATCCCCCTCAGCCTCCACGTAGCCAAAGCCCGTTTCCGGACGGTCAGGCTTCACGCCGAATGTGACGATCTGGCCCGAGGCCGCAAGCGCTGCCGCTTTCGCGACACTGGCGCGGAAGCCGGCCTGATCCAGTATCAGATGATCCGCGGGGAGCACGACAAGGATGGCGTCCGGGTTCTCATGCGCGACGTGCAATGTCGCGAGCGCAACTGCGGCTGCCGTGTCGCGGCCGAACGGCTCCAGCAGGAACGTGTTCTTCACGCCTGGAGCGGCCACCTCCAAATATTCATCGGCGGTGAGAAACAGCAGGTCACGGTTGGTGACCGTCACAACCTGATCGACGCCTTCAAGCTCCACGGCGCGCGCGTAAGTCTTTCGAATCAGCGTCCCGCCGCCCGGCAATGGGATAAAGGGCTTCGGATGCAATGCGCGGGAAATCGGCCATAGCCGGGAACCGACGCCGCCACTGATGATGACAGGAACGATATTGGTCAAACTTCAACTTTCCAAGATTTGAGCCCGGCCGAGAGCGAGGCCCCAACCGAGCAATTCGTCCGCGCGCGATTCCGTTTTTGCTTCGACATAGCAACGCAATTCGGGTGCGTTACCCGATGCGCGGAAATGCACAACCTCTCCGTTGTGGACGGTGATACGCACACCATCACGGTTGTCAATATCGGCGACGCCCCCAAGAACCGCAAAGATCTCGTCGGCATAAGCTGCATCACTCGCCAACTTACCGAGGAAGGACGCACTGCTCTCTGTCGGCACGCCTTCGAGCCGACTGCTTGCGCCGGCGAGAAAGCGAAAGTCGGCCGCTATCTCAGCGAGCGGACGGCCGGTCTTTGCAATCGCCGAAAGCATGCAAAGGATTGGCAATACCGAATCCCGCGTCTGCAAAGCCGGAAGGGTGCGCCCGTCTTTCTCTACGGGCGAGCCGAGCAGAACGCCGCCATTCGCCTCGAACCCGACGACACATTTTCCGCCCTCGGCGAGAGCGGTCGCGATACCTTCAATGACGTAGGGCGAGCCTACGCGCGTGCGGACCACCCTTGCAAAATAACCGCAGCGTTCCAGACCTGAGTTGGAGCTGACCGGCGTGACAATGCAATCGGTACCCAAGAAATGCGCGGTGATGGCACCTACAAGATCGCCGCGCACGAAAACACCGCCAGCGTCCGCCACGAGCGGCCTGTCGCCGTCGCCATCGGTGGACACGATCGCATCGAACGGTTCGGCCGCCGCCCAGTGCTCGAGAAGCGCCACATCTTCCTGCCTAAGCGCCTCGGTATCGACCGGAATGAAAGATGCGGCCCGGCCCAGAGCAATCGTCTCGGCCCCCAGTCGGCGAAGAACATCGACAATGATGTCTCGCGCCACGGAAGAATGCTGGTAGACGCCGACGCGCAGACCAGAAAGGCTGCCTTTTTCAAAGAAGCTTAGAAAGCGGTCCATGTAGCCCTGGGACGGCTCGGCGCCTAACCGCACGGGATCAACTGCCGACAGTGACGGAACGCTATCCTCCATGGCTGCGTGGATTTCGACGATGTCGCGCTCATCGCGCTTGTCGATCTCGCCATCCGCCCGGTAAAATTTAAGGCCATTTCTGTCGTCGGGAATGTGACTACCCGTGACCATTATTGCCGGAGCGTTTTCGCTGCTGGCGTGAAGCGCAAGCGCTGGTGTCGGCAACGCTCCACAATCGACCGGCACCTGCCCGGCCTTGGTGATCGCCGCGTGAACAAGCTGCGCGATGTCTGGGCTGGACGCGCGAAGGTCACGTCCGACATAGACCTTCGAGCCTTCATTTAATCCGCCCCGATCCCGGAGCATGCGCAGGAAGGCGACTGTATAGGTGTACGCTGGCGGCCCTCGAAGCTCGCTGACGAGACCGCGCAGTCCACTGGTACCGAACCTCAAAGCCACCGTTTGCCATCCTTTCCGAAGAAATCTGGCTCGGTGCAAGTTAGGCAAACTGACATCGATTTCGCGAACCCTGCGACAGCATTACGGCGGATGCGGAGCATCGGACAACGCATCGCTATAGATCAGCCACCTGAGCGGCTTGCTGTATTTTTCGATTTAATATTAGATACTTCTAATACCGATGAGCGGAGGAATGTTCCTCTGCTTTCAGCAAGGATAGTGCCTTTCAAGAAGGTCTCCTTGAGTTGCCGAGCCCCCCGACCCCGCAAGCTGCTCGTGCTTAGGTTTCGCGCAGTGGCTTGTCAATCTCTGGCTGAGCCAACGCACAGCCGGATCCTAAACAACGCAGGCCAAGACAGCGGGTACACGGCCTCGTCCGCTATTTCACAGGGATCCAAGCCCTCCAATCGGAAGATGTCGTATAACGACCTCGACCGAAGCCCGCCACTGCGGCGCCTGCCACCCGAATGTGCCCGCGAACTTCGCGCTCGACAGCCGCGAATTGGCCGGGCGCCTGGCCTTGGTTGGATAGTCGCTCGTCGCGATATCGCGCACACTCGCGTGCGGCCCACCAAACGCCCGGCTTGTGTCGAGGATGTGACGGGCAAAGCCGCTCCAGTTGGTGTCGCCCTCGCCCGCCAGGTGATAGATGCCGAAGCCCGCAAAATTCCTGTCGTCCCGCAGCTTCGCCGCCGCATGCAGAATCGCGTCGCCGATGTCGAGCGCGGATGTCGGATTTCCCCACTGGTCGGCGACGACCGAAATCTCGTCGCGGTCGGCGGCGAGGCGCAGCATCGTCTTGACGAAGTTCCTGCCGAAGGGGCTGTAGACCCAGGCCGTGCGCAGGATGAGGTGGCGCGGGTTGGCGGCCGCCACGGCCTCCTCGCCGGCGAGCTTGGAGGCGCCGTAGACGCCGAGCGGCGCGGTCGGGTCGGTCTCGACATAGGCACCGGCCTTGGCGCCGTCGAAGAGATAGTCGGTCGACAGATGGATGACGGGAACGCCGAGCCTCGCCGCGGCTTCGGCCACCTTGCCGGCGCCGGCGGCGTTCACGGCGAAGGCCAGGTCCCTCTCGTCCTCGGCCTGGTCGACGGCGGTGTAGGCGGCGGCGGACACGATGATATCGGGCCTTGCCGCTTCAAGCGCGGCGAACACCGTGTCTGGCCGCGCCAGGTCGAGCGCTGGCCGGCCGACGGCGACGATCTCGACATCGTCGCGGTCCCGCGCCACCTCGACCAGGCTTGCGGCGACCTGGCCCTCGCGTCCGGTGACGGCAAGCCTCACGTGGCCACCTTCCTGCTCTCGGCCGCGTTCCCGGCCGGGCTGCTTTCGATCTTTGCGTTGCCGATCGGGGCGTTTTCGACCGGGCGCGTCGTAGCCCGGCCCAGCCGCGCGCCATCGTAGCGCTGCTCGCGGATCGGCCCCCACCACCATTTGTTGTCGAGATACCAGTCGACGGTCCGGGCCAGGCCTGAGTCGAAATCCTCCCGCGGCGTCCAGCCAAGGTCGCGCGCGATCTTGGAGGCATCGATCGCATAGCGGCGGTCATGGCCGGGGCGATCGGTGACGAAGGCGATGAGCTCGCGATAGCGCTTGCCGCCGGCGCGCGGCCGCCTCAGATCGAGCAGGTCGCAGATCGTCTCGACGACGCCGAGATTGGTGCGCTCGGAATTGCCGCCGACATTGTAGCTCTCGCCCGGCTGCCCCTTGGTGGCCACCAGCTCCAGCGCGCGCGCGTGGTCCTCGACGAACAGCCAGTCGCGCACATTGGCACCGGCGCCGTAGACGGGCAGCGGCTTCTCGTCGAGCGCGTTGAGGATGACCAGCGGGATCAGCTTTTCCGGGAAATGGTAGGGGCCGTAATTGTTCGAGCAGTTGGACAGCACCACCGGCAGGCCGTAGGTCTCGTGCCAGGCCCGCACCAGATGGTCGGACGCCGCCTTCGAGGCCGAATAGGGCGAGGACGGCGCGTAAGGCGTCTCCTCGACGAACATGCCGCCGTCGAAAGGCAGGTCGCCGAACACCTCGTCGGTCGAGACTTGATGGAAGCGGAAGCCGCCCTGGCGAGCCTCGGACAGTCCGCGCCAGTATTCCAGCGCGGCATTCAGGATGCGGTAGGTGCCGACGATGTTGGTCTCGATGAAGGCGCTGGGGCCGTCGATCGAGCGGTCGACATGGCTCTCGGCCGCAAGGTTCATGACGATGTCGATGTCGTCGCGGCGCAATATCTCCAGCACCGCGCGCTCGTCGCAGATGTCGGCCTGCTCGAAGCGGTAATTGTGCGCGTTCTCGATCGGCCTCAGCGAAGCGAGGTTGCCGGCATAGGTGAGCTTGTCGAGGTTGGTGACGCGGTAGGCCGGATTGGCGCACAGGTGCCGGCACACGGCCGAGCCGATGAAGCCGGCGCCGCCGGTGACCAGGAAATTCATGCCGCCATCCCTCCTCACGCGAACACCTCCGCCTCTGCGAGCGGCGGCGCGTTGCGGTCCTTGTCCGAAAGCTGGAAGCCGCCGGGAAGCGCCGGCCATTTTATGCCGATCGCCGGGTCGTCGAAACGGATCGACCGGTCGTGCTCGCGCGAATAGGTGTCGGTCACCTTGTAGAGCACCTCGGTATCCGGCGCGAGCGTGACGAAACCATGCGCGAAGCCCTTTGGCACCAGGACCTGGTTGCCCTTCTCGGCCGATATCTCCAGCGCCGCCCATTTGCCGAAAGTCGGCGAGGTGCTGCGGATGTCGACCGCGACATCGAACACGCTGCCGCGGATAACGCGCAGCAGCTTATCTTGAGCGCGCGGCGGCAACTGGTAATGCAGACCGCGCAGCACGCCGGCCGCGGCGGAATAGGAATGATTGTCCTGAACGAAGGCGAGGTCGATGCCGGCTTCGGCGAAACGTCCGGCATTCCACGTCTCGCTGAAAAAGCCGCGCGCGTCGCCATGCCGCTTCGGCACGATCTCCAGCAGGCCGTTGAGGCCGAGCGGCCTGACCTCAAGCACCCTGATCCTCCATCAGATCGGCCACCCGCCGGCGCAGATAGGCGGCATATTCGTTCTTGCCGAGCCGCGCGGCGCGCTCCAGGACCTTGTCGGCGGCGAGCCAGCCCTGCTCGAATGCGATCTCCTCCGGGCAAGCGACCTTGATTCCTTGCCGATGTTCGATGGTACGCACAAAGAATGACGCTTCGTGCAGGCTGTCATGCGTGCCCGTATCGAGCCAAGCATAGCCCCGGCCGAGCCGGTGAACCTGTAGTTCCCCACGCTCAAGATAGGCATTGTTGACCGCCGTGATCTCAAGCTCGCCGCGAGCCGAGGGCCGGATGGTGGAGGCGATGTCTACAACCCTGTTGTCGTAGAAATAGAGGCCGGTGACGGCCCAGTTGGATTTCGGCTTGAGCGGCTTTTCCTCGATCGTCAAGGCCATGCCGGTGGCCTTGTCGAACGAGACCACACCATAACGCTCGGGATCCTCGACATGATAAGCGAAGACCGAAGCCCCGCTTTTGCTCGCGGCCGCCGTCCGGCAAAGCTTGGACAGGCCGTCGCCGAAATAGATGTTGTCGCCGAGGATCATCGAAACATTGTCCTTGCCTATGAAATCGCGACCGATGATGAAAGCTTCGGCAAGGCCGTTGGGCTGCGGTTGTTCGGCATAAGACAGCTCAAGGCCAAATTCCGAGCCATCGCCAAGCAGAGCCTGGAAAACCGGCAGGTCACGCGGCGTTGAGATCACCATGATCTGGCGTATTCCCGCGAGCATCAGCACACTCAGGGGGTAATAGATCATCGGTTTGTCGTAAATCGGCAGGATTTGCTTGGAAACCGCTATTGTGAGCGGATAGAGGCGTGTTCCGCTGCCTCCGGCCAGGATTATCCCTTTCAACAGGCTCTCCGTCGAGCTGCCGGGGGCGCGCTCAGATATCGAGATGCCCGCGGTCGCGTTTCGTGTGTCGGCTCGTCCGTTTATGCCCTAGCATGTACTAATATCGGATTTAATGCCGCCACTTGCAGTCATATTCAATGCGATTGGGCGCGGGCGGACACGAAAAGCCGGCGGGTGTTCAGCTCGCCGGCTTTTCCTTGGTTCAGGCTCAGCCGCGCTTGAGCAATGCCCACACGGCCGGCACCAGGCTGGCGGCCAAAGCTACCTTGATCAGGTCGCCGACGATGAAGGGCAGGACGCCGAACTGCCAGGACTTTTCCGGCCCGATAAGCGTGGCCAGCCAGGCAAAGCCCATGGCCATCATGACGACCTCCGCCGTCAGCATGGCGCCGAACAGCTTGAAGGGATTGCGGTCCCAGCCGCGGTCGGCGGCCCAGCCGGCGATCGCCGCCATGACCACGAATCCGGCGAGGTAGCCGCCCGTCGAGCCCAGCATATAGGCGATGCCGATGCCCTTTTCCGGCGTGCCCTGGAAGACCGGTAGGCCAAAAGCGCCTTCGGCGAGGTAGAGAAGGAGCGTGGCGACGGCCAGCCGCAGGCCGAACGCCGAGGCGATCAACAGCACGGCCAGCGTCTGCAGTGAAATGTCGACCGGGCCGAGCACCACTTTGGTCTTGGCCGAAAGCGTCAGCAGCAGTGTTCCGGCGAGCGCCAGGAAGAGCTGGGTCGCGAGGCGGGCGGCGCCTCGATCCGGCAGGGTGAGAGAAACAAGCGGGCGCATCGTGGTTGCAATTGCCATGGTCTTCCCCGTTCTGGCTAATTCACTGGGTGGCTGATTTGCCGACTTTAAAGCGCATCGCGCAAGAGCGGATTCGGGCGACGCGCTTCAAAAATTTGTCTTGATGCATGTCGTTCTCCCAAAACCGCGGCGCACTTTTGGGCGACATGCACTAATTTTCCTATATTGGCTTCCGCATCGGGCGGCAATCACTTTGCCGCATTGCAACGGAGCCCGCCGGCATGGCCCTTGAATTCGACACCAGCTTCGATCCCGCCTATGGCCGGGCGGTTGCGGTTGCGCCGGATGTGCTGCGCATCACCGCCAGAAATCCGAGCCCTTTCACCTTCCACGGCACCAACAGCTATCTCGTGGGCCGCGACACGCTGGCGGTGATCGACCCAGGGCCGGAAGACGACGCCCATCTCGAGACGCTGCTTACGGCGATCGCTGGCCGGCCGGTCAGCCACATCTTCGTCAGCCACACCCACCGCGACCATTCGCCGCTCGCGGCGCGATTGAAAGAGCTGACCGGCGCGCCAGCGCTTGCCGAAGGCCCGCATCGGCCGGCCCGCGCCTTGCGCATCGGCGAGGTCAATCCGCTCGACGCCAGCGCCGACCTTACCTTCGTTCCCGATGTCGTGCTGGCCGACAATGCGCTGACCCAGGGCGACGGATGGGCAATCCGCACCGTGCTGACGCCCGGCCACACCGCCAACCACGCAGTGTTTGCCCTCGAGGGAACCGGAACCCTGTTTTCAGCCGACCATGTCATGGCGTGGTCGACCTCGATAGTCGCACCGCCGGACGGCGCCATGGCCGACTATATGAGCTCCCTCGACAGGCTGCTGGCGCGCGACGATCGCTTGCTTTTGCCGGGCCATGGCGGCCCAGTGACCGCGCCGCGAAGGTTCATGCGCGGCCTCAAGACGCATCGCAAGATGCGCGAAAGGGCGATCCTGGAACGCCTCCGCGCCGGAGACCGGACGGTCACGGAAATGGTCGCGGCGATCTACCGCGACACAGACCCGCGGCTGCACGGCGCCGCGGGGCTTTCGGTGCTTGCCCATCTCGAGGATCTGGTCGCGCGCGGCCCGGTCGTCACGGAAGGCGATCCGGCCATAGACGGCGTTTACGCGCCCGCTGCGTAGGTCTGGAGCTTCCTTTTTGGCGCAATTCTAGACGGAAAACCGCTTTTTCTGGAATTGCTCTATTCGGCCGGCGCCGGGCCGACCTGCCCGGCGACCTCCTGGTCGAGCTCGCCGAGGAAATCCGTGATGCGGGCGGCATTGTCGCCGAGGTCGTAGCGGCCGTAGCGCGAGGCCGAGCGCATGTCGACGATGACCTGCTCGCCATCGTCGGTGACACGGATGGCGACGTCGGCCGGCAGTCCGAGCACAAAGCCCTTGGCCAGCGCATTGATGGTCGCCTCGCTCTGCCCGTTGATGTCGGGATAAGGCGCCGTCAGCCGCCAGTCGCGGCGGTCGAGCACTGTTTCGACAGCGTCCACGACGGTTTCGAAAGGCAGGTTGTAGCTGCGCCCGCTGACCAGCGGATAGGCGTCGGCCTGCAGGCTCTGTTCGCCGGGCGTGGGTGGCGACAGCTCGTTCATGTCGGCGGTGCGCTCGCTGGTGTCCAGCACCGGCGGATCGTCGAGATCGGTCGAGATGTCGCGCAGCGGCGGATAGATCGTCGCCCAGTAGACGGCGACGCCGTAGGGCGCCAGCACCAGAAGCGCCAGCAGCGCGCCGATGGAGAGATCGCGGCCACCGCGATCGCCGAAACTCCAGATCCTGGCCAGGCCGAGACCAGCCAGCAACAGGGCAAGCGCCGCCAGCAGCGCCACGACCGCCAGCACCCACAGGAAAGGCGGTGTGTCGACGAGACCCTGCCTGTAGGCGGCAACGGCGGTGAGCAAAAGGACGAGGGAAAATGCCCCGATCCGCCGCGACCAGCTGGCCGCCCTCGACGTCTGCCGTTCAGGAATAGATGCCATTCTGTGCCGTGTCGTCCCAACCCGGGCCGAGAGTTAGCGGTTTTTGGCGCCGGCTTGAAGCCGAAAGAACAAACATTTTTGGTCAATCCGTCGGCAGGCGGTAATCCTTGAACTGGTTGCGCAAACTGGTCTTCTGGATCTTGCCGGTGGCGGTGTGCGGAATTTCGCCGACGAAGGCCACGTCGTCGGGCATCCACCACTTCGCCACCTTGCCGCTCATGAAGGTGAGGATGTCGCCCTTGCTCGGCTCCCTGCCGGGCTTGCTCACGACGACGAGCAAGGGCCGCTCGCCCCATTTCGAATGCGGGATGCCGATAGCCGCCGCCTCCGCCACGTCCGGATGGCCGACGGCGAGATTCTCGAGATCGATGGTCGATATCCATTCGCCGCCGGACTTGATGACGTCCTTGGCGCGGTCGGTGATCTGCATGTAGCCGCTGGCGTCGATATGGGCGACATCGCCGGTGTCGAACCAGCCATCTGCATCGAACTGCTCGGTGCCGGCGCCGCCATAATAGGCGCGAGCCACCGCGGGGCCGCGCACCTTGAGGTGTCCGAAGGTCCTGCCGTCCCAGGGCAGCGCGTTGTCGTCGTCGTCGGTCACTTTCATTTCGACGCCGAAGGGCGGAAAACCCTGCTTGCCCTGGACATCGAGCCTCGCCTCGCCAGTCAGCGTCTCATATTGCGGCTTCAGGGTGCAGAGCGTGCCGAGCGGCGACATCTCGGTCATGCCCCAGGCATGCACCACCTGCACATCGTAATTGTCCTGGAACTTCGCGGTGATGGCGCGCGGACAGGACGCGCCGCCGATGACGACCTTCTTCAGGTAAGGCAGCTTCTTGCCGGTTTCCTCAAGATATTGCAGCAGCATCATCCAGACGGTCGGCACGGCGGCGCTGAACGTTACCTTCTCGGTGTCGAGCAGCTCATAGATCGAGGCTCCGTCCATCCTGCAGCCGGGCATCACCAGCTTGGCGCCGATCATCGGTCCGCTCTGGCCGAGACCCCAGGCATTGGCGTGGAACATCGGCACGACAGGCAGGATCACATCCCGCGTGGATATGCCCATGGCGTCGGGCATGGCGGCCATCATGGCGTGCAGGACATTGGAGCGGTGGCTGTAGAGCACGCCCTTCGGGTCGCCCGTCGTGCCCGAGGTGTAGCACATGCCGGCGGCGGTGTTCTCGTCGAACGCCTTCCAGGCGAAGGCGCCATCGGCCTCGGCCAGCCATTCCTCATAGGCGACAGCATTCGCCAGCGACGTTTGCGGCATATGCGCCCGGTCGGTCAGCACGATCACCTTTCTCAGCGACCGGATTGCGCCGGCGATCTTTTCCAGGAGCGGCACGAAGGTCAAATCGACGAAGATCGCCTTGTCCTCGGCATTGTTCATGATCCAGGCGATCTGCTCGGGAAAAAGCCTCGGGTTGAGCGTGTGATAGATCGCGCCGATGCCCATGATGCCGTACCAGGCCTCGATATGGCGGGCCGTGTTCCAGGCAAGGGTCGCGATGCGGTCGCCGAGCCTGAAGCCGTCACGCTCCAGCCGCTGCGCCACCTTGAGCGCCCGGTGATAGATTTCGGCGAAGGTGGTGCGCACGATCGGGCCTTCGATCGAACGCGACACGACCTCCCTGCCGCCGTGCTGGCGTTCGGCATGGTCGATCAGCTTGTGGCAAAGCAGCGGCCATTCCTGCATCAATCCGAGCATCTGTTCCTCCCCTTTGCGCATTCGCGTCGTTTGTTCCACGCATTGTGGAACGAACCGCCGGATTGTCCAGCCGTCATAAGTCGAAGCCGGTCGGTGGATCGAAGGGCCGGGCAAAACCGCCATAATCCGGCCATCGTCGCCGTTAAGTTTCATTAACGGGCTGGGTGAGATTGGCGAATGGAGTGGTTCGCATGGACGCGCAGCTCGACGATAAGGCCCTCGAAAGCACGCTTGCCGAAAGTCTGGACGTTCTGACGCCGGACACCAAAACAGTTTCCGAAGATGAATTTGCCGAAGTCGTCGGCGGCGCGCTGGAGGCCGTCGGCGGAACGTTGCTGTTCAAGATGCGCGTCGAAAACGGCGCCGAGGGCGAACATGTCGCCGCGGCCTGCATCGGCAACGCCGACAATCGTCAGTTCCTGCTGCTGACGCTGCCGACCAGCGGCGGCGCGCTGAAGGTCGAAACCGCAGCGAGAAGCACCAATCCGGTTGCAGGCATTGCCGCGGCCTATGCCAGCCTCATGGATGCCTTCAAGACGGCCGCCTGACGGCTGCGTGACAGACATTCAATGAATGGTGATGACACCTCGCGCCGCGCGGGCTTGCGCGACGCGCTTGTCCGACACATGTAAGTCTTCCCCAGAACGTTTCACCGTTTCACGGAAACGGCGAAACGCTCTCTCTTTGTTTTGACGCAATTCCGGACGGAAAACCGCTTCGCACTTTTCCTGGAATTGCTCCAGGAGACCATTCATGGACAAGCTCGCCAACCCCGCCCCCGGCTTTCAACGCAATCCCGACAAGGTGATCACGGTCGAACCTTATCGCGGCACCGTCACGGTCCGCGCCGGCGACAGGATCATCGCCACATCGACTGCGGCGAAGGTTCTCTCAGAGCCACCTTACCCGGCCGCCTTCTACATCCCGTTCGACGATATCGATTTCGGCAAGCTCGCCCCGACCGACCATTCGACACATTGCCCGTACAAGGGCGATGCCAGCTACTGGAGCGTCCAGCCGGCCGGCGAATCCGGCGAGAATGCGATGTGGGCTTATGAGCATCCGTTTGACGAAATGGTCGAGATCCGCAATCACGGCGCGTTCTATACGAACAAGGTGACGGTCGAAGCCACGCCGGAGTGAGCCGTTAAAGGGAGGGGCGCTTAGGTCAATCTCGGAAGAATGTGGCCGCCAAAATTCAGCGGTCGCCACCCTCGCACCGCGCTCTCAATCCGTGGTGCCGTCATTGCCGACGTCCTCGGCATCGTCGAGGCGCACGAAGATCATGCCCTTCTGCTTCAAGGCGAGCAAGCCCTGAACCACGCCCTCGCCGGCGGCATGGGTCGGCTGGTTGATGTGGGCGATGATGACGTCGCCGTCCTTGGCGGCGCCGATGCGGCGCGCCGTTTCCTTCGCGCCGAGCAGCGAGCCGCCGTCGCCATTGACCGAGAAGCCTGCGATCTTGAAGCCCAGCCTGCGGATCATGGCGATCGCCGAGGGGCTGTATTCGGCGGTTGCGCCGCGAAACCATTTTGGCGCGGGCCCGCCTGCGCCGGCCAGCGCGGCGGCACCGGATTCGACCTCGGCCTGCACGGCGACCGGGCTGCCGGCGCTGCGGATGCCGTAGATCTTCCGCGGCGTATCGACCGCCGGAACGTGGCGGCCGCCGTGATTTTCCAATTCGAACAGGTCGGGATGCGCCCGCATGATCTCGACGGCCTCGGCATTGCGCTTCAGCCAGATGCCGGTAACGAAGATCGTCGCCGGTATCCTGTTGTCGACGAGCGCCGAAAGTATCCTCGTGTCGGTCTTGCCGCCGCAGGCATCGAGCGTCAGCGCGACGCGCCCGCCGCCGACCTCGACGCCCTGCGGCTTCACATGCAGCGTCGGCTCGAGCAGCGTCGCGGCATTGCCCGCCGACGCCGCGAACAGCGACAGCGCCATCGCGCAAAGGGAATTTCGAAGCACGCCCATCATTCGTTCCAAACCGGCACGTTCGGGCATTCTCCGCGCCGCGCCAACAAAACTTGCCTCTACAAAGCCCGCATCTAGGCGAAAATCGGGACGGCAAACAGCGAAAAAGCAGCAGTCGCGAAAATTTGCTCTCGCCTAGACCGCGGCCTCCAGCGCCAACTCCGTTCGCGCCAGCAGCTGGAGCACGGCATCGACGACCGGATCGACCTCCAGGCGCCAGACGCAGCATGCCTTGTTGGGGTCGGGCCCTTCGCACAGATCGCCGCCGACGCAGTCACAAGGCATGGACGGGCACACCGAGATGCTCGGCGCGCCGACTGGCCCCCAGTGGATCGGACTCTGCAGGCCGAACAGGCCGACGACGGGAGTGCCGACCGCGGCAGCCATGTGCATGGGGCCGCTGTCGTTGCCGAGAAACAGCCGCGCCTGCTTGAACAGCGCCGGCAGCGTGTCGAGCGGGAGCGCTCCGACCAGATTGACGATCGGCGTCTTCGCAGCCGCCAGGATCTTTTCGACCACCTCGTTCTCGTCCGGGCTGCCGACCAGGGCGACGTCCAGACCTGTCTCAGCCGATATCCGGTCGATCGCGGCGGCAAAGCGCTCGGGCTGCCAGCGGCGCCCGGGGAAGCTTGCACCGGCATGCACCGTAACGAAGGCGTTCGGCCGAAGGTGGAACTTGTCCAGCAGGGCCAAGGCTTTCGTCGTCTCGAACGGCAGCGGCCGAATGTCGGGATCCCGCACACGCAACTCTATGCCAAGCGCCTCCAGCGGCGAAAGGTAACGATAGAGAAAATGCTGCTCGCCATAGCCGAACGGCTTTGCCTTGACATTGGCAGGTTGGCGCTCGAGCCAACGCGGGGGCCTTTCTGACGGGTGATATCCGACGCGAACCCGTGCACCAACCAGTCCTGAGATGAATCGCGACGTCTTCGTATCGGTGATGTCGACGACCATATCGAAATGGCCGCGGCGTAACTTAAGGAGCGTGAGAATGAGCTCCTGCGTGCGCCGCAGCGGCGTGCCCCGCATATGGGAACGGCGGAATGTCACGACCTCCGAGGCGATGTCGTTGGCCGTGAGGAGGCCGGCGAAGCGGCCATCGCAGAGGAAGACGATGCGGACGCCGGGATATTCGAGCTGCAGATTCCTCGCCAACGCGGAGGAAAGAACGAGATCGCCAATGTGCTTCGTTTGCAGGATCAGGATCGACCGGAGAGGGCCGGAGAGAAGCTGCGACACCCGTGTCCGGGCGCCGGACGGACCGGAGTCAACGAAGCTGGGCTGAGACGTCGACATGTGGAGCCGTCATGCGGTAGTTTCACTTGGCTCTCATATACAAGATGGCAAGATCGTGGACCAGAGCGACTCGCGCGCCGACAGGCGCCTTCCACCGTTTCACGGAAAAGGCGAAGGGACCGCGCCCAACGTTTCATACCTTCCTGGGATTGGTCCAAAAGGCGCTACGCCGCCGACGGGCAACTTTCCGGCGAATGTCAGACCGCTGCTTCCAGGACTATCTCCGTCCGTGCCAGCAGTTCGAGCGTAGCGTCGACGACCGGATCGACCTCCAGGCGCCAGACGCAGCATGCCTTGCTCGGGTCGGTCCGGCGGCACAGGTCGCCGCCGACGCAGTCGCAAGGCATCGATGGCCGCAACGAAATGCTGGGCACGCCGACCGGCGCCCAAAGGACCGGGCTGGTCAGGCCGAACAGGCCGACCACCGGCGTGCCGGCCGCGGCCGCCATATGCATCGGTCCGCTCTCATTGCCGAGAAACAGCCGCGCCTCCTTGAGCAGCGCCAGCAGCGTTTCCAGCCGCAGCGTGCCCGCCAGGTTGACGACGGGCGTCTTGGCCGCGGCCATGATCTTGTCGGTCGCCTCGCTCTCGTCCGGACCGCCGACCAGAACCACGCGCAGGCCGGTTTCGCGGACGATCCTGTCGATTGTCTCGGCAAAGCGCTCCGGCTGCCACCGGCGGCCCACGAAGCTTGCTCCGGCATGGACCGCAACAAAGGCGTTTGGCCGGATCTGGTGCCTGGCGAGCAAGGCCAGGGCGCGCGTCGTCTCGAAGGGCAGCGGGCGAATGGCCGGCGCCCTGACGCGCAGATCGACGCCCAGCGCCTCCAACGGAGACAGATAACGGTAGAGATAATGCGTCTTGCCAAACCCGAAGGGCTTCATCCTGACGTTGGCGGGTTGACGCTCGTGCCAGCGCAAAGGCCGCTCCGTCGGAAAGTAGCCGATCCTGACCGGAGCGTTGACCAGTTCGGAAATGATCCGCGAGGTCTTGGAATCGGTGATGTCGATGGTCATGTCGAAACGGTGCTGCCGCAATGTGCGCACCATGCGGAAGAGCTCGCGACCCCGATCGAGCGGCGAGCCACGCATCTTGGCACGGCTGAAGGGGACGACCTCGGAAGCTATGCCATGGGCAGTCAGGAAGCCGGCGAAATGCGCTTCGCAAAGGAACACGATCCGGACGCCCGGATATTGAAGCTGCAGGTTCTTCGCCAGCGCGGAGGCAAGCACGATGTCGCCGATGAACTTGGTCTGCAGGATCAGGATCGAGCGGTAAGCGGATGGGGAAATCTGCAACATGGGTTTTCCGACACCGATAAATTCGGTGTCGGAAAGTCGCTTGAAACGGTGTCGAGATTCAGGGCCGTCACGCGCACGTTCGCGTGACATTGCATACAAAACCGTAAGGTATCCGAATGCACCTTAAAGCGCGTCGCGCTGAAACCGATTCAGGCGGCGCGCTTTAAGTCCTTGTTTTGATGCATGTCGTTGTCCCAGAACCGCTGCGCACTTCTGGGCGACATGCATTAGGAGGCGCGTTTTGCAGCGCCCTTCGCAGCCGCCACGGCCGCCTGTGCGGCCGCCAGCCGGGCGATCGGCACCCGGTAGGGCGAGCACGAGACGTAATCGAGGCCGACCTCCTCGCAGAAACGGATCGAGGCCGGATCGCCGCCATGCTCGCCGCAGATGCCGAGCTTGATGCCGGGCCGCGTCGCCTTGCCTTTTTCGGCCGCGATCCGCACCAGCTCGCCGACGCCGTCGACATCCAGCGACACGAACGGATCCTGCTCGATGATGCCCTTCTGCCGATAGGTTTCGAGGAAGGATGCCGCGTCGTCGCGCGAGATGCCGAACGTGGTCTGCGTAAGATCATTGGTGCCGAAGGAGAAGAATTCGGCCGCCTCGGCGATGACATGGGCGCGGATCGCCGCGCGCGGCAATTCGATCATCGTGCCGGTCAGATAATCGATCTTGGTGCCGGTCTCCTGCATCACGCTCTGCGCGACCGCGTCGATGCGTGCCTTGACATATTCCAGCTCCTTCACGAGGCCGACCAGCGGCACCATGATTTCCGGCACGACAAGCGCGCCGGCCTTGTGGCCGGCCTCGACCGCCGCCTCGAAGATGGCGCGCGCCTGCATCTCGGCGATCTCGGGATAGGAGACGGCGAGCCGGCAGCCGCGATGGCCGAGCATCGGGTTGAATTCGTGCAAAGCTTCGGTGCGCTGCCTGAGCTTGTCGGCAGACACGTTCATGGCGGAGGCGACCTCGGCGAGCTCGGCTTCGGTCTTGGGCAGGAACTCGTGCAGCGGCGGATCGAGCAGACGGATCGTCACCGGCAGGCCGGCCATGATCTCGAACAGCTCGAGGAAGTCCGAGCGCTGCATGGGCAGCAGCTTGTCCAGCGCCGCACGCCTGTCCTTCTCGGTGTCGGCCAGGATCATCTCGCGCATGGCGACGATGCGGTCGCCGTCGAAGAACATGTGCTCGGTGCGGCAAAGCCCGATGCCCTCGGCGCCGAAAGAGCGCGCCATGCGCGCATCGAGCGGCGTTTCGGCATTGGTGCGCACCTTCATGCGGCGCGCCGCGTCGGCCCATTCCATGATGGCGGCGAAATCGCCCGACAGCTCCGGCTGCAGCATGGCGACCGCCCCTTTCAGCACCTGGCCGTTGGCGCCATCGAGGGTGATGACGTCGCCTTTGCGGAAGGTCTGGCCCATCGAGGTGAGCGTGCCGGTCTTGTAGTCGACACGCAGCGAGCCTGCGCCAGACACGCAAGGCTTGCCCATGCCGCGCGCCACCACGGCGGCGTGGCTGGTCATGCCGCCGCGCGTGGTGAGGATGCCCTCCGCCGCATGCATGCCGTGGATGTCCTCGGGGCTGGTCTCGATGCGCACCAGGATTACCTTGCGGCCTTGCGCTTTGGCGTCCTCGGCATCGCTGGAGGAAAAGACGATCTCGCCGGTGGCCGCACCGGGCGACGCCGGCAGGCCCATGCCGATGACATCGCGCGCAGCCTTCGGGTCGATGGTCGGATGGAGCAGCTGGTCGAGCGAGGCCGGATCGATGCGGGCGACCGCCTCCTCCTTGGTGATCAGCCCGTCCTTCGCCATTTCCACGGCGATCTTCAGCGCCGCCTTGGCGGTGCGCTTGCCGGAGCGGGTCTGCAGCATCCACAATTTGCCGCGCTCGATGGTGAATTCGAGGTCCTGCATGTCGCGGTAATGCTTTTCCAGCCGGTCGGAGATGTCGACGAAAGCCTGGAAGGCGTCGGGCATAAGCTTCTGCAGCGACGGCTTGTCGGAGCCGGCGGCGATGCGCGCCGCTTCGGTGATGTTCTGCGGCGTGCGGATACCGGCCACCACATCCTCGCCCTGGGCATTGACCAGGAACTCGCCGTAGAGCTGCCGGTCGCCGGTCGAGGGATTGCGGGTGAAAGCGACGCCGGTCGCGGATGTGTCGCCCATATTGCCGAACACCATGGCCTGGACGTTGACGGCGGTGCCCCAGCTTTCCGGGATGTCGTGCAGGCGCCGGTAGGTGATGGCGCGGTTGTTCATCCAGCTCGAGAACACGGCGCCGATCGCGCCCCAGAGCTGCTCCCGCGGATCCTGCGGGAACGGCTTGCCGAGCTCTTCCTCGACCTTGGCCTTGTAGAGCGAAATCACGCCTTGCCACTCCTGGGCCGAGAGCCCGGTGTCGAGCTCGTGACCGAGGCTCGCCTTCTCGTCCTCGAGGATTTCCTCGAACACTTCGTGGTCCAGGCCCATCACGACGTCGGAATACATCTGGATGAAGCGGCGGTAGCTGTCATAGGCAAACCGCGCATCGCCGGAATCGGCGGCCAGGGCCTCGACCGTCTCGTCGTTGAGGCCGAGATTGAGCACCGTATCCATCATGCCGGGCATGGAGGCCCGGGCGCCGGAGCGCACGGAAACCAGGAGCAGCTTCGACGGGTCGCCGAAGCGGCGGCCGGTGATGCGGCCGATATGGTCGAGAGCGGAGACGACATCCGCCTCGAGCGTGCTGGGATAGGTGCGGCCGTTGGCGTAATACGCGTTGCAGACTTCGGTGGTGATGGTGAAACCGGGCGGTACCGGCAGCCCGAGGCTGCACATCTCGGCCAGATTGGCACCCTTGCCACCGAGAATGTTGCGGTCGCCGGCACGGCCTTCGGCGGCGCCGTCGCCGAAGGTGTAAACCCACTTGGTCATGCTTGCCCTCCAGTTCGTGGAAGATAGAACATCCGGATGATTGACCGGTTCCCGCCTTCCCCGACCCGAGCGATAGGATGCTGCAATGCGAAAGGCAAGGCACCGGCCTAGCGGGCATCGCAACTACAATCGATTAAGCAAAAGCTGCGTCAAAAAGACTTGCCGGAGGGGGCAGCGCGATATAGAACATAAAGGGAACGTAGTGGAGTAGCGTGATGAAACTCAACGGAAAACTCGACTATCTCGAACTGCCGGCGACAGGCGGCACGCTGGACAGCGTCAAGTCCTTCTACAGCGCCGCCTTTTCGTGGTCGTTCACCGACTACGGCCCGACCTATGCCGCTTTTGCCGAAGGGCTCGACGGCGGCTTCCAGGCAGATGCCGGCGAAGCGCCGGCCAAGCCGCTTCCGGTCATCTACTGCGAAAACCTCGAGGAAACGCTGGACGCGGTCGAGAGTGCCGGCGGCGCCATCGTCAAGCCGATCTTTTCCTTTCCAGGCGGCAGGCGGTTTCATTTCACCGATCCGGCCGGCAACGAACTGGCTGTATGGGGACATTAGAAAAGACGCGGATTTCGCGTTGTTTTTGCTGTTGACAGCCGGGGGGCAGCCGGGCTCATTCCAATGAGCGGCGGCAATCTTCCAACAGCAAAGCAGACTGATGAAATTCGGCTCAAGCGGCGTTCGGGGTTTGGCTTCCGAATTGGTTGGGAGGCCAAGCGGGCTTTATACTGAGGGTTTCGCCCGGCGCTTGCGGTCGACCGGGTTTCAGCAAGGCAAGGTCTTTGTCGGGCGCGATTTGCGCGACAGCAGTCCGGCAATTGCAGAGGACTGCATGGCGG
This sequence comes from Mesorhizobium sp. B2-4-3, assembly GCF_006442815.1. GTDB lineage: Bacteria > Pseudomonadota > Alphaproteobacteria > Rhizobiales > Rhizobiaceae > Mesorhizobium. The sequence continues at coordinate 3,774 of NZ_VFVL01000048.1, read as the reverse complement.
CCCTGGCCGCAGCCGGCTTCCAGCCGGTCGATTGCGGCCCCATCCCTACACCCGCGCTTGCCTTTAATGCCCGCCTGCACGGCGCCGCGGCGCTGATGGTGACCGGCTCGCATATTCCCGCCGACCGCAACGGCATCAAGTTCTACGGGCCGAAGGGCGAGATCGACAAGGCGGACGAAGCAGCGATCACCCATCATGTCGCTGAACTGTCGGACCAGTATCCGTGGCCGCCGGCAAAGGCGCAGTGGCCAGCCGGGCACGATCAGGCGCTCGCGGCCTTCCGAGACCGGGTCGGCGGCATTCTCCCCCCTGGCGCCCTTTCCGGAATGAGGCTCGGCGTCTACCAGCACAGCACCGTTGCGGCGGCCCTGCTGGTCCAGGTTCTGCGATCCTACGGCGCCGACGTGATCCCCATAGGCAAAACGGAAACGTTCGTGCCGGTTGATACCGAGGCCGTCAGCCCGGAAACGATGGCGAAGATGAAGGCCTGGGTGCGCGAATTCAAATTCGACGCCGTGCTCTCGGCCGATGCCGATGCCGATCGCCCTCTCGTCATCGACGACAAGGGCGAGTTGTTCCGCGGCGACCTGATCGGGCTGGCGACGGCCCTGTTCCTCAAGGCCGACATCGTGGTGACGCCGGTCACCTCCAATTCAGGCATCTCCGAGGCTTTCGGAATCAGCGTCAGGAGAACCAAGGTCGGGTCCCCCTTCGTCATAGCGGGCATGGAGGCCGCGCAATCGGCCCGCGGCATCGTCATCGGCTTCGAAGCCAATGGCGGGGTTCTTCTGGGATCGGACTGCCTGGTGAACGGCAAGACTTTGTCCGCGCTGCCGACGCGGGATTCATTCTTGCCGATCCTAGCTGTTCTGGGCACGGCGGCATCGATGGGCAAATCGCTGTCGGGCCTGCGCAAAAGTTGGAACCTTCCGGTCTGCGCCAGCGAACGGCTCGAGAACTTCCCCGTCGAGAAATCGCGCGGCTTGATGCGAAGGCTCGCCGACCGCGACGCGTTGCGGCAATTCCTTGCCCCCTTCGGCACCGTCTCGGATGTCGATGAGACCGACGGTCTCAGGGCACGGATGACCAGCGGCGAGATCATCCATCTGCGGCCTTCCGGCAACGCTCCCGAATTTCGGTGCTATGCCGAGGCCGCCAGCCATGACAGGGCGAGCGAGATTGTAGCAATGGCGCTGGAACGAGCGCGCGACACCACACTGGCAGATGAATCAGAAGCCGTATAACGAAGATGGGGCCAGCGATCGCCGCAGGCTTGGGGCGCGGCCCGCTCCACAATAACGGGGACTCGCGCCCCGCTTCTCGCTCGAGCCCTGAGAGCATCGATGACAAGAACGGCGTTGATAACCGGCATTACGGGGCAGGATGGCGCCTATCTGGCCCAGCTCCTGCTTTCGAAGGGTTACAGAGTCCATGGACTGGCGCGGCGGTCGAGCACAGCCGACGTCAACACCATGCGCCTGAAATGGCTGGGGATCGAAAACGACGTGCGGATCGTGGACGGAAACCTGACGGACCTGTCGGGTCTTAGTCGAACCATGCGCGACGTAAGGCCGGACGAGGTCTACAACCTTGCCGCACAGTCTTTCGTCAGATCCTCATGGCAGCAGCCGATTCTGACGGGCAACGTCACCGGTATCGGCGTCACCAATGTTCTCGAGGCGCTGCGTCTCGAGATCCCCGAGGCGCGTTTCTACCAGGCGTCGTCGTCGGAGATGTACGGCCTTATCCAGGAGCCGGTGCAGTCGGAGACCACGCCTTTCCATCCCCGCTCTCCCTATGCGGTGGCGAAGGTCTACGGTCACTGGATCACCGTCAATTATCGCGAGAGCTTCGGCCTGCACGCTTCGAGCGGCATCCTGTTCAATCACGAATCGCCGCTTCGCGGCATCGAATTCGTGACACGCAAAGTCACGGATGCCGTCGCGCGCATCAAGAAGGGCCTGGCAAGGGAACTGCGCCTGGGCAATATCGACGCCAAGCGCGACTGGGGCCACTCCAGGGACTATGTCCGCGCCATGTGGCTGATGCTGCAGCAGGATCAGCCCGACGACTATGTGGTCGCCACCGGCAGGACGACGACGGTGCGCGACATGTGCAGGATCGCGTTCGAGCATGTAGGGCTGGAGATGGATGACCATCTCGTCATCGATCCCGACCTGTTCAGGCCGGCGGAAGTCGAAATCCTGCGCGGCAATCCGGCCAAGGCAAAGGCGAAGCTCGGATGGGAAGCGACGATCTCCCTGGAAGAGATGATCCGCGAAATGGTGGACGCCGATCTGGCACGCCACTCAACCGCCAGGCGTTGAAAGGAAGCTCTTGCATCTACGGGTCGATAACTTGACGCGCCGTCTTCTATCGCGCATCCGCATGCGGACGACGCGTCGTGGTTCGTGAGGCCGGCATGCGCGTTCTGATAACCGGCGCCAACGGTTTCGTCGGGCCCTATGTGGGCGACGCGCTGCGCAGGATTTGCGGCTGTGAAATCGTCATTGCCGCGACCTCCAAGGATGGTGGTCCGCATCCCGCCTTCGGCCAGGTCGAAGAACTGGACGTGACCGATCCGGCCGCCGTCCATGACGCCATTGCCCGTCACCGGCCCACCCATGTCATTCACATGGCGGCGGTCGCGGCCCTGAGCGCCGCCCGGGCCGATCCCCGCAACACATGGCGCATTCACGTGGGCGGCGCGCTCAACGTGGCCAATGCCGTCCTCGACAAGGCTCCAGACTGCTGGCTGGTTCATGTCGGATCAGGCCTGGTCTATGGCGAGAGCGCCAAGACCGGGCGGCCGCTCGACGAAGGCACGCTGCTTGCTCCGATCGACGACTACGCCGTGACCAAGGCTGCGGCCGACCTCGCGCTCGGCGCGCTTTCACGCAGGGGGTTGAAGTGTGTCCGGATGCGCCCCTTCAACCATACGGGTCCGGGTCAGACCGAGGCATTTGCCGTGCCGGCCTTCGCCATGCAGATCGCCCGGATCGAAGCGGGCGAGGCCCCGCCGGTCATCCGCGTCGGCAATCTCGATGCGAGGCGCGATTTCCTGGATGCGCGCGACATCGCCAGCGCGTATGCGCGCGCGGTGCTGAAGAGCGGCGATCTCGCCCCGAACACCATTTTCAATGTCGCGTCCGGCGCGTCCTGGCGGATGGGAGACATCCTCGATCGGCTACTGGCCCGGAGCAGCGTCAAGATCGTCACAGAGCAGGATCCCTTGCGGCTGCGGCCGAGCGATCTGCCATGCATCGTCGGCGATGCGACCCGCGCCCGGACCCTGCTTGGCTGGGCGCCCGAGCATCCCTTCGAGGATACGCTTGCGGCCGTCCTCGAGGATTGCCGCGCGCGCGTGGCCCAGGCGTAGGCTAGGATGCATCGCCTGCTTCCCTGAAGCCTGAGTTGAATGGCTCCCGCGCCAGCACAAGCGCGAAGCTGCCGCGCGGCGCGCGCGGCTTACGATCCGCCGCCGGGGCGATCGGGCGATGAACTGGCCGGGAATGGCGGCCCGCGTCGCTGCCGATTTTAGTTGATCTCGCGGCATTGAGCTTTGCTCCGCCTCGTCCTATAAGGCCGCGCGCAGCGGGCATGCCCCGCCTGCTGGGGCGTCGCCAAGTGGTAAGGCATCGGTTTTTGGTACCGACATTCCCAGGTTCGAATCCTGGCGCCCCAGCCAACGGATGATGGTCCGTTCCGGACACATAGGTTACGGTTTATACCGGAGACATGGGTAACACTTTTGGCCCGAAGGGGTTTTGGAGT
>NZ_VFVL01000047.1 GCF_006442815.1 Mesorhizobium sp. B2-4-3 | reverse complement strand
GTCCCGCACAAAGTCGTCCGGCACACGCTTCTGGCCACCGGCACCGTACATCGCCCCTTCGCCGAAGCCTCGAAACTCTGCGGATTGAAACAGCCAATTCAGGAACTCGGCAACCAAGCGTCTCTGGTGTGGGCGAGCAACGATCAACTCGGTGGTGCCAAAGCCAATGCCACCGACCAAACCCTGCATCAGGGCTCCCTTGCCGTTCTCGAAGCATGGCGTGATCTTTGCAACGGCAACATCGCCGTCCCGAAAGTAGCTGTAGCCAGATTGGACATCGCCAAGGCGGCGTGTGGCCTCAAGTCGAAGCGAGCCATCGTCTCCAATCGCTTCCATTGGAAGGAACGAAACTTCTTCGTCTTCGGAGAGACCACTAACCTCTGTTTTGCTCGGGTTGAGCCGAAGCACGAAACGAAGCCGTGTGTTCTTCCACCCAACAGGAAAGGAGGTGTCATGGTGCGTCATTTTTCGACACCCAAGCCGGCGACTTCCGTGATGATCCGCACAGCCTGCCACAGGTCTGTCAGCTTGAAGCAGATGAGGTCTGCGTCCTTGAACGCGGCCTCACCGAAGAGGTTGTGATTTGGCTTGCTCACAGCGAACGTCGAATGGTCGTAACGCTCACTGTCGATATCGCTCAGGCGGTTTACACGCACGCTGTCGGCACGAACCCACAGGTTCTGGTGCCTGACCCGAGCGGGCTCAAATCCCAGCGGCGCACCGTTGGACGCCACATAGCGTTCGGCATGTGTCGCATGGCCTTTGGACGAAACGGAAATCGTAGGATGGCCTACCAGCAAAGCCCTGATCGCTTCTCTCAATTCCTCGCCAGTCACGCCGACAACTCCCCGATCATCGTCAGGATGCGGTCGGTGACCTGCTTCAGGTCGGCGTCAATCTCCGCAAGGGAACGCGGCGGCTCGAAGACGTAGAAGTGCCGGTTGAAGGGGATCTCATAGCCGACTTTCGTCTTCTCGTGGTCGACCCAGGCATCCCCGGCATGGGGCAGAACCTCTCGGCGGAAGAACGCGTCGACATCCTCGGAGAGCGGCACGTTCTCGGTGTCCCTCAGGGCACTATCGGCCTGTGGCTTGCCCTTTGCCTTGCCCCGCTCGCCAAGGACCACCCGGCCCCTGTCGTCGCGCAAGGGGCGCTCGATGGTGATCATGCGGTAGCCGAAGGCCTCGTTCGGGAAGATGAGAGACAGCGGCGCAAGCCTGACCTTGCCACCCTCGGGAGCCGCCGGGGGCCGCTCGCCCGCCAGCACCACCAGCCGCGCCACTTCCTTGCCACTGGCGTCCAACGCCGTGGCCAGCTTCGCCTCGTGAAAGCCGCCGAACAGCTTTGTGACGGTGGCAATGTCGTCGTCGCCCATCTCCTTGCGCTTGGAGCCGAGGCTCTTACGCATCTTGTTCCAGAAGCTGGAGGCGTCGATTAGCTGCACCTTGCCCTTGCGGTGGACTGGCTTGCGGTTGGACAGCACCCAGACATAGGTGGAAATGCCGGTGTTGTAGAACATGTCGGTCGGCAGCGCGACGATGGCCTCGACCAGATCGTTCTCCAGTACATAGCGTCTGATCTCGCTCTCGCCGCTGCCAGCCCCGCCCGTGAACAAGGGCGAGCCGTTCAGCACGATGCCGAAGCGGCTGCCGCCGTCGACTGCTGGCCGCATCTTGGAGAGAAGGTGTAGCAGAAACAGCAGGGACCCGTCGGACACCCTCGGGAGGCCCGGCCCGAAACGGCCATTGAAGCCCTGCTGCTCGGCCTCTCGGCGGACCTCCTTCTCCACCTTCTTCCATTCGACGCCGAAGGGCGGATTGGAAAGCATGTAGTCGAACTTCTCGTGCGGATGGCCATCATCGGATAGGGTGTTGTCCCGAATGATGTTGCTGACGTTCTGCCCCTTGATCAGCATGTCCGCCTTGCAGATCGCGTAGGACTCCGGGTTCAGCTCCTGCCCGTACATCACAAGCGAAGCCTTGTCGTTATGTTCGGCAAGATACTCGCCCGCCACCGACAGCATTCCGCCGGTCCCCGCTGCCGGATCATAGATCGTCCGCACCACGCCGGGCCTCGACAGGATATCGTCGTCCTCGACGAACAAAAGGTTCACCATGAGCCGGATGACTTCGCGCGGTGTGAAATGCTCACCGGCGGTCTCGTTGGAAAGTTCGGCGAACTTGCGGATGAGTTCCTCGAAGACGAGGCCCATCTGGTGGTTGTCGACCTTGCCGGGGTGCAGGTCGATGCGGGCGAATTTTTCCGTGACTTGATAGAGCAGCCCTGCCTTGGCCAGCCGCTCGACCTGGGCGGCGAACTCAAAGCGCTCGAAGATGTCGCGCACGTCGGGCGAGAAGGCCTGGATATAGGCGAACAGGTTCTGGGCGATGTTGTCCTGATCGCCTATCAGCCTGCGCATGTCGAGCTTCGAGGTGTTGTAGAAGGTCTGCCCGGCCTTGCGCAGCACGAAGGGTTCGGGGTTCATGCCTTGCGCGGTCTTGGCGGCATGTTCGGCCAGCACGGCTTCCTTGGTCAGCTCCAGCACACAGTCGAGACGTCGCAGTACCGTGAAGGGCAGGATAACCTTGCCGTAGTCCGCCTGCTTGTAGTCGCCTCGAAGCAAGTCCGCGACGGACCAGATGAAAGACGAAAGCTGCTGCCGATTCATTCCGCGAGACCCCTCCCGATTCTGGGGTCAATACATCGCATCGAGTTAAAAATCGCAACCATCAAGACATGGGCCAAATATTGGCAAAAAAATTCGCCCGGGCGATCCGACAAGCAGCAACCGCGAAGTCCCCCCGTACCCCTTCGCTTGCTGCGGCAGGGGCGCAGGTCAGCCGGACCCGGTGTCGTCCAGCTTCGCCTCGTCATCGAAGGACCAGCGAATGCCCTCCTCGCCGATCTTTTGAAGTCGCATTGGGTCGGCGCAGGTTATGGTCACCTCGTTACGGATTTGTGCTAGCAATTCCTCGTACCGGGCCATGATGCCATAAAGGATTGCGAGGGTTGCCGCTCTTTCGCCTGTATCGCCGGCGAGCCGCAGACCCCAGTGCAGCCTGCGGAACCACATAAGTTCGCCCGCCGGTCTTGCGCCAAAGTTAGGTTGGACCCTGTGAACAACCTGAAACAAGAAGCGGCCGTCAAACTCAAGATCGCTTTCATGCTTGGCCTCGAACTCGCCGATGGTCGGAAGCCACCATACCGAAAGGCTGCCGGCTTGGTTTATGTCTGCTTGCACTCGGATGCGTGGCCGCTCGACGCTCCAGTTCTTCTTGTTCAGCAGCGCATTCACATTGCCCTGCAGGACGCCAAAGTCGCCCCGCGCCTCCTTTAGCAAATCCCTCACGTCGGGTGACATCGCCCGACCGGCAAGCTCGTTTGCGATGTCGAGAAAGTGTTGACTGTTCGTCATTCTGGCTGCCCATGCCCATTTGCGTCGATCCTGTGATGATTCAGGCAGCCACAAAATGCAAGCGAAGCCTCAGTCATCCCCATGTGGCACTCGTTGCCTCATGACCGTTTGGCTGGGGTGTCGACAGCCTTACGCAAAGCAGCAGCTCTCCGTTCGACTTCGCTCTTGCTAAGTGGAGCCCTTGGCATCGAATGCCGGTTAGGATGCGGTCTGGAAGCGGCTGGTGAAGTTTTGGCGACTGAAGGTTTCTTTTTCGCGTATTTCTCATCGAACATGAACGAGAGGAGAAAGGATGCCAGGCGCGGGTTCCAGTTATGGCCGGCGAACGTCTTGATGCTGGCTTGGTTCAGCAGGCGGGCCACGTCCCTGGGCTTTCTGTAGCCGCCGCGCGCAAGACCAATCACGGTGGGTCGCAACTTCTCCACGAACGCGGCGATCCCGTCATCCCCGATACCAAAATGGAGCTTCTCTTGCTCCCGCATGATGGGAACGATCGGTGGGATGGGCTCGTGCGGTCCGCTCCGATTGCTGTGGTAGTCGGCGCCACGCTGCATCGACTTCGAGCGCGATTTGTACATTTCAGTCCCCCAACGTGGGACGAACATAACGAAGGGAACCCGCTTGTCCACAGGGACGTATCTATTGGACATCCAATTGCTTCGCCCTTCGCTTGTCCAACGGCTTGTCTCAAAATGTATAGCTTTTGAGATCAGTCGTTGACACGCCTCTTTTCATGTCTCATAAAGGGTGTCTCACAACCTCTAGACATTTAGAAGAGACCGCCATGACCGACCTCGCTTACATCCGTGTTTCTTCCATAGGCCAGTCGCTAGACGTGCAGCGCGACAAGATGTTCGCGGCTGGAGTAGAGCCCAAGAACATCTTCGAGGAGAAGCGGTCAGGGCTTGATACGGGAAGGCCGGAGTTGAAGGCGTGCCTTAGAGCGCTCAGACGAGGCGACACCGTTCTCATTACTCGCATCGATCGCCTGGCTCGGTCCGCCACTGACCTTCTGAACATCGTCCGAGGCCTGGAGAAGGATGGAGTGTCCTTGCGAGTTCTCGACCAGCAGATCGACACGAGCAGCCCGGCGGGTCGTGCGATGCTCCAGATGCTTGCGGTGTTCGCCGAGTTCGAGACAGCCATTCGAGCAGAGCGCCAGATGGACGGTATTGCCAAGGCGAAGGCAGACGGGACCAAGTTCGGTAGGAAGCGCAAGGCAACTCCGGAGCGCTCCGAGGAGATCAGGAGGATGCGCTACGATCAAGGCAAGACTGTTCCCGAGATCATGAAGGCGACGGGGCTCAGCAAGGCGTCGGTCTATCGCGTGCTGTCGCCGCAGGACGTAGTAACGCCATAGGGCGCACCGACGCCACGGAGAGCCGTCCGGTATTCAGCATAGCGCGCTAGCCCTCATTTGGGCTGCGAAATCGTGACCGTCGCAGAGGCTGGCTCGACCAAGGCAGCCGCAGCAGCGGTCGCACTTGTCGCGGAGTTCTCGCAGCCGGTGGAGTTCTTGGCATCTTTGCATCCGGAACTGTCAGGTGCTCGACCGTTCCCGATGATCTTGCCGGCGACCGTAATGTCTTTCGTGGGTGGCATCTGGCTGGCGGTCGTCTGGTTATCACAGGCAACCGCGGAAGCTACGCCCAACACCAAGGTAAGCATGGCGCACGGTATCGTATACGATCTCATGGACCTTCTCCCTCAAAGGAGTGGGCATCCTATCATTTAAGGAAGAGCGGGCAAAGCCGGAACTCTTGCCGCCTGCTTCCCGTGACTGGCGCTGCCGTCATGCCATCTGGTGCCCAGCGATGTAGCGAAGCATCGTGCCGCGACACCTTGCCTCCTTATAGCCGTGCATGTGCCCGCGTATGCGGGGTGGCTATTTTGACGACCAGAAGTTTTGCAGATGGACCAAGCTACGCCGACTGTGATCGAACCCGACGACGAAGCGGAGGAGCGCGACAGGCCGTTCAACGCCTACCGATTTGCTGCATCGGAAATCAGCAGGGCCATCGTGCAGGAGGCAATCCGACGGTTGCTGAACTGCGAGGCCCGTTTCCAGCTCAAGAAGAACAAGCGGCGCGCCAAGGATCAGGAGACGTTCGACCTGACAGTCGACGCCATCCTGTCGGACCTCATGCACCATCACCTCGTCGAGTATCCGACGGACATCTACGTGACCCGGTCCAATCGGGTGCTTGGCGCGAAGAGCCGCTATCGGCCACGGGCCTACAGCAAGATGTTTCCCTACATCCTCGACCTGATGGCCAAGCCGGAGATGGCTTACATCGAACAGGACATCGCCGCGCCGGTCGAGGGTGTGTCCCGGTCGACGGTGATCAGGCCAGGTTCCCGACTCCTCGATCGGATCGAAGAGCATGGCGTTCAGCTCGGTGATCTCGGTGAGCATCCGCATGGCGAGACGATTATCCTGAAGCGCAGCAAGGACCGTGACGACTACTGGGATGAAGGTGGTCTGGAAGAGTATGACGACACTCCGGAGACGGAGCGATACCGGGCTGAACTCGAAGAGATCAACCAATGGATCGCTGATGCCGATCTCCGGTTCAACCCTGACGGGCTGCCGTGGCCAAGGACGCAGATCAGCATCCATGACCGAAGGCTACGCCGCGTCTTCACTCAGTCCCGGTTCGACAGTGGCGGCAGACTATTCGGTGGCTTCTGGCAGAGCCTTCGCAAACACGAACGTCGACAGAGATTGTGGATCAGCGGCGAGCGGGCGGTGGAGCTGGATTACGGACAGGTCGGACCACGCATCCTCTACGGCATGGCGGGTCACAAGCCGCCGTTCGAGGACCTCTATGATATCTGGGGCTACGGTTTGAACCGACCGGGCATCAAGAAGGTCATGAGCGCCATGATCTTCGCCTCGGACCCCTTGAGCCGCTTCCCGAAGGACACGCGCCCACTCTTCTCTCGGAGCTACAAAGTCGGTGATGTGGTTACAGCGATCGAGGCCAAGCATTCGCTGATCAAGGATCGTTTCCATCGTGGCCTCGGGCATGATGCCCAATTCATCGAGAGCGAGATCATGGTCGAGGTATTGCTGACATTGAAGGCATCAGGCGCGGTTGCTCTTCCAATCCACGACGCCGTGATGGTCCCGGCCTCAGCTGTCTCCATGACCAGGGAAATCATGCTCGATACCTTCCATCGACATGTCCATGTGGAAGGTACTGTAACGATGGAAGGCTAAGGGGAATGACTCTAATGAGGGATGATCTCCTGGTCTCTTCTCTCCCTGATCTGCCCAGGTAAAGCCTTGCCTATCCCATCAGGGGCAACCCACAGCTCACCATAGAGGGACTCGAGATTGACCATCAACTGGGCCAAGAAACGCGAGCGCAAGAACGAGGTCAAGCAACGTGCTGCCGAGCCGAGCAGCATGTTCTCGCGCTGTCGGGTGATCGGCTGCTACAGGCCCGCACGTGCCGGCACAGAGGACGGCCTGGACACGAGTTTCTGCCGTCAGCATTCCGATCACTATTCCCGTCACGGCAGCCCTTACAAGCGCTCCTACACGGCCAAGGAACTCGCGCCGTATCGTAAGGCCGCCATCGCATGGCTGGAGGCGAACGCCGAGGACCTGTGGGTCCGCAATGCCGTCGACCGCGTGGAGACGCTCTACCGGGCCGCAGGGCCACACATAGAGGCATTCCGGCTTCGTGGGCTGCCTCCTGAGGCGCGGGCCAAAGCCGCCTGGGCGAGGCTCCGCAAGGCGAATATCGATCCTCGCCGCGTGGTCGCCGCGTGGCTCGCAGTCGAGATGATCATCAGCGACGATCCCCAGGCGGAGACCAAGTCCGAATACAAGCGCGTCCAGGCCGCGAAGCTCGTTCACAAGATGGCCTCGGGAACCCACAGGCAATGGGAAAGCGGTCCCGGTGGGGCGCAGCAACTGCACGTCTATCCACGATCTCGCGGGCGTGTCCTAAGACATCTCGGCGCCGAAATCGAGGAGGCGCTAGAATTGCTGATCGACCATTCGCCTGTTTTGAATAAGATGGAAGTTTGAGCTACTCAAAATCCGATCAGATGATACGAACGCTGAGGCTCTGCTAAACCACTGCTGGTCCTGCCTGGGGGGCTTTGCGGACGGTCTCAATTGCCGTTAGAGACGAATAAAAATTGTAACGGTTTGGGGGAAAATACTCGTGGGCTACAGAGACGATTATGTGTTTGGCGCAGACTTCCCACAGCGCAGGCTTTACGCACGAGTAGCGCGGGCTGAGCAGATAGGGTCCGGCCCCTACAGTCGTCACTCCTATGAATTTGATGCTGTAGACGTGGAGGTCTCGTCTGACGGAGGCTTTGACCTACTATTTGATGCTGACGACCAACGTCACTTCGCACTTGTTCGGGTACTCACAACCGAAGGGCTATTTGACCGGACTTTTGGCACAGTACCGCAGCCCGGATATTGGTTTGCCTTGGATATTGCGCCGACGGGTGGGGGTCCAATTGCCTTTCACGCCCAACTTACCGCGACCGGGTATAGCGAAATGTCGCGAGGCACCTTGCAATCAGCAACCTTCCTCTTTAGCGACGACGACCTCCGCGGCGGCCCTGAGCGAGGTCCCGAGGGAGATGGGGGAGGGAGCGGCGGCGGCCTACTCCAGGAAGCGTTGCGGCTAACCGAAGATGGAGTGCCTGTCGTTGCAGTGGCGGTCGACGGGTTTGAGTCCGCTCGATCAGGCATGGCGAAGAATAAGAAAAAGAACCGAATCAACGTCGCTCTCAGGTCTTTAGGTGCTGCCGCAAGTGTTGACCTAGACGCGGCGAAGGCCTTGGCCAACAAATGTGAGTTCCCCCAAGGAGCGTTGGCGCAAGCCGGAACCATCTGGTCTATTCTTGCGTCACAACCTTCTCCCCACGCGATCAGCATCAACGACGTCGGTCAAGCAAGCTTCGCAACTCTGTTGGACGACAATCTAAGACCTCTGGTGTATTTCGATGCGGGATGGCCCGTTGTCTTTAATGGAAAAACCGCTCCCAGGAGCCCTCCGACACCCAGGGCGGGTACTCCAGTTGTCATTTCTCACTGGGATTTCGATCATATCTCTGGCTTTTTCCGTTTCCCTGAACTGCGACAGGCGCCGTGGATTGCTCCTGTGCAGCGCCTAGGACCTGGAGCCAAAAAGATTGCCGCCGCTCTCGCGGGCCGAGGCCTGCTCATGGGATGGTCTGGCACGAGCATCTCTTTGCCATGGGGCGAACTGATCAAGTGCAGTGGCCTGCCCAACATAGTAAATCACAGCGGGTTGGCACTCATGGTGACGCTTCAGTCGGGCAAGAGAGCATTGCTGGTTGGCGACGCGAATTACGATACAATCAACCTTCCAAACAGCAGCTTTGACTACTTGGCGGTGACGCATCACGGAGCCCTTTTTAAAGGTGTTGTTCCGCCGCCAGCAGCAAGTAACGCCCTCGGTATCATCTCGGTCGGTCGAGGCAATGTCTATGGACATCCCAAGGCAGCATCCATTGCTGCACACACGCAAGCCCACTGGCTAATCGCGCGGACAGCCGGAACGCGGAAGCAACGTCGGGGAAGCAGAACCCTCGGTCCATAACCCGCAACCCTGTTGCCAAGTGGCTGCCGAGGAGCTTGTTCTCAGGACACAAGGGTGGTACACAGACTGCCTTAGCGCGGCAAATTTAGCTAGTTAAAGCAGATAGTTAGTCGCGAGGTAGGCGAGTTCAATCCTCTCTCGCAGCACCAGCCTTCCGAAACATCGAAGTGGGCATGTCGGGCGATTGCGCAGGCTCAGTTGGGGACGTGCGACAGCCGCAGGCCGGCTTCGTCCGGGGCCTCGGCCATGCCTTCCTCCGCGAAGCGGAACATGTCCTCGAAATCCAGCTCACGCTCGAAAATGACGCCGCCGACGCTGATCGCAAGCACGTCCTTGTCGCCTTTCGGCGCGAAATAGATCTCGCCGACCGTGCCGCGAATACGCTCGCCAACGTCCTTGGCGTCCTCTTCGCTCGCGCCCGGCAGGAAGACGCCGAACATCGAGGTTCCGATCCGACCGATCAGATCGTCCTTGCGCACCGCGGACCGGATGGCCGACGCGATCAGCCGCAAGGCCTCGTCGCCCCATTCGAGGCCGAAACGCAGGTTGATCGATGCCAGATGTTGCGGATGGATGACCAGAAAGGCGCCCGAGCGCGGACCGACCGGTCTCGCCGCCCTCCTGTCGACCATTGAGGTGAACACCTTGCCGTTCAGGCAGCCGGTCAGCTGGTCATAGGTGCCGGACCTGGTGAGTTCCTGCCGGTAGCGGCGCATCTCTATCTGTTGCCAGCCGAGCAGGGCAAACAGCGGCAGACCGATGACGATCGGCACGACGATTGCCGTAACGGCCCCGCGGCCGAATGGCGTGAGGCTGTCGCTGAAAAGCAGCAGGTAGTTCAACCCGAGCGAAAGCGCGACGCAGGCGGCGGTGCCAAGCACGGCCAGCAAGATGAGGTGCCTCCACGTTTGAACCGGCGCGGTCGGTGTTTTCGTGGTCAAGGGCCAATCTCCTGTTCGACGCATCGTTTACAGGAGGCCGGTTACGATTTCGGTGTCAGGAAAGCGTACAATTTGATGCAAGTCGGCGTCTTCTCCATGGCAAGCGCTGAATCCGGCGCACCGGCGGCCGCGGCCCGCGGCTGATGACCGGCCCGGTCGTAGGCCCAGTCCAGGCTTTAGAATTGATGAACCGCTCTGACCATTCTGCTTTCACGCAAGTCCGCGAGGGGAACTGGCCACCGACTTTCCCGCAGTCTCGTCATTGCGGTGGGCCGAAAATTCCCATCCGGGCGTTTCTCGCCACCACCTCCGCCTTGCCGTAAATGCCGGTCGGAACGGCCATCGCCCAGCCGTTGGAAACCAGCCAGGCGCCGACATCCTGCTTGCCCAGCGCGCAGGGCGCCGCGATGGCGAAACGGTCGGCGTCCGGCGGCAGCAGGCATTTCAGCGCCCGGCCGCGCAGCCAGGCGTTGAAGACGGCCCGCGCCCGCTGGCCGCAGGGCCAGGCGGTGTCGTCGAACGTGCAGGTCCTGTCCGGATCTATGTCGACCGTCCCGCTGATGGCGACGGTGCGTCCCATGGCTTCGAAGACCGCCGAGGAGGTCGCGACCGGACCGAAAAGCAGGGTCGCGCGCCAATCCTGCGGCATTGGCGTCTTCGGCCGCGGCGCAAGCCCGAGTTCGCCAAGCGCAGGACGCGGCTCGATGCGCTCGATCCCGGATGGGTCGAGCGGCGGCGGTGCAATGAGATCCTCGGCGATCTTGCGCGCCGGCTGGCCCGGCCGCGCGTCATGGGTTGGGGTATGGGAAGCCGCCTTCAGATGACCGGCGCCCTGAGCCGATGCGATCGAAGGCGGATCGGGCGGCAGCAGGCGCCCGCCCTCGGCGATCAGCGCCATGCCTGCGAGCAGCCCGAGACCGCCGAGCGCGGACGCCAGCAGCGGGCGGCCGGGCGGGTTCGCCTGACTCACGCGCGGGCCCTCGCGGGATCGTGCCGATTGCCGGCGGTGCTGCCCGAGCCCAACCCGTTAGCTCCTGTCGACATGGCGCCACCCCCGTTGTTGAACCGGATCATACATTAGACGCGAGCGACATTCCTTGAAAAGCAAGGCGTTGCGTTAAGTCTCGCGCAACCAATGCGGCCTAGAATCGGTGATCGAATGTCGAGGGGATGACACGATGCGCAAGCCGATACTGCTTTTTGCCTTTCCGGCCCTGGTGCTCATTCTGCTGGCGGCGGAGCGGGTGGCGGTAATGCTTCTCGGCTTCTATCCGGCGAGCCCCGCTGCGTGGCACGCCTGGCTCGAGCTGCGCCCGTTCTCGACCATATTCTGGCAGCAGGTGCACGTCTATCTCGGCGGATCGATGGCGCTCGATGCGGCCATTATCGTCTTTGCGGCAGGCGCCTGCTGGATGATTTGCCAGGCAAAAAGGTCCGCCGGCTTCTTCCTCGCCAACCACGCCGCGCTGATCTTTGCCGGCAAGATGATGGCGCTGAGCAGCCATGCGGAAACGGCGAGCACCATCGCCGCCTTCACCATACCGAACGGCTTGCATTTCTCGCTTATGCTCGATTTCAGCGTCCAGAATTGCCTGGTGCTGTGCCTTGGCCTCGCGGCCTGCGCCTATTGTCACGCCGCATTCTTGAGCGAGAAGAGGTTGCGCAGCGAAACCCGTGCGGTCCGCATGCTGGCGCTGCAGCGCGATCTGTAAGCGGCTGGCCAGGCGGCGACAGTCCGTCTGCTCAGTTGATCTTCTTGTAATAGACCTTGCCGTCGGGCTGCTGGATGCGCTGGTAGGCCGGGTTGGGGCCCGGAGGCGCGACCTTGCGCTTGAACGAGCGCTGAGCATCGGCGGCATCGCCTCCGCTTTCATCAGCCGCGGAAGCATCCGCCACCGTGGTGTTGTCGAGCAGGGCCGGCTCCGGCGCGCCAGGTGCCGGCTCGCTGGCGGCGACGGGCTGGCCTTGCTCCAGTCTGGCGATATTGCCGTTGATCTGGCCGAAATTCGCCTGCAACTGGCGGTCCAGCGTCTCGAACCGGCTCTGGAAACCGTTGTTGACGGTGTCGATGCGGGCGCCGATGCGCTGCTCGAACTGACCAAGCTGTTCCAGCCGCGCCTCCATCGTCTTGAGGTCGCTGACGCCGCGATAGAGATAGACGGCGGCTGTCACGTTGACGAAGGTGACGAGCGCGGCGCCCACCGCCACGACGCCGATCAGCCTGGCCCGATTGGGCTTTCCCGGAGCGGCTTCCCTGTGACCGAGTTCGATTGCCGGAGCGTCCGGCTCGCTGATCATCGTCATTCAACCACCACCTTTGCGCCCACCGCGACGCGCTTGAAGAGATCGATCACATCGGTATTCGTCAGCCGGAAGCATCCGGACGTGCCGTCGAAACCGACGCCCTTGGGATCGTTGGTGCCATGGATGCGATAGAGCGTGTCGCGTCCGTCGCGCGACAGATAGAGCGCCCTGGCGCCGAGCGGATTGTAGGGACCGGCCGGCACCATCGCCGGCAGTTCCGGCCGGCGCGCGCGCATTTCCTTGGGCGGACGCCATTCCGGCCATTCGGTCTTCGACCCGACCTTGACCGTTCCGGTCCAGCCGAAGCCGTCGCGGCCGACGCTGATCTGGTAGCGCAGCGCCTGGCCCTGGCCCGTCACCAGATAGAGCGCCTTCTCGTTTTTGCGGATGACGATCGTGCCCGGCTGCTCGCCGGTGTCAAAGGCGACCGCCTTGCGCAGGCTGGGGCCCATGGCGGGCAGCGGCGGCAGCCCCGATCCTGCTTCCGCGAAACCATAGATCGACATCGATGCAATCCCGACCAGGCAGGCAGCCGCGAAGCGCGCCCTCATCCAGTGCTTCGAGCTAGCGCTGGGCATTGTCCAGCCGTTCCTTGAACATGCGTTTTAAGTCCTTGTTGAAGCGCGCGCGTCCGTCCACCTCGGAAGGCAGGATGGCGCGGTTCAGCGCGTCGGCCAAGAGCGCGTTGTCCAGCGCCAGCGACTTGATGTGCGGCGCCTTGAAGATCTTCTCCAGCTCGCTGCGCGAGAAGTGGTTGCCGAACCATTTGCGCTTGTGCTTGTTGGCGACCAGCGTGATGCTGACCTTGTTGCCGCGCAATTCGCGGATCTTCTTGTAGAGGCGCTTGCCTTGTCTCAGCGAGGCGACGTTGAGCTCGAAGACGATGAAGATCTCGTCGCTCGTGCGCAGCACCGAATCGTGCCACGGCGTCTCGATGTTGGGCAGGTCGATGACGATGTCGTCGAAGCGGTAGGCGACGAGATCGAGCAGCCGGAAGACGAAGTCGGAACCGCGCGGCTCGAACGGCAGTTGCGGCCGCTCGAAGGAATAGAGCGTGAGGCCCGAGGGCCGCGACAATTTGATGACGTCCATCAGCTCGACGTCGAGCCGGTCCGGCTGGCCGATGATGCCGGAGAGATCGAACTGGTTGAACTGGTTGAGATAGGCGCCGCAATTGGCGCTCTGGAAGTCGAGATCGACGAGGCAAGTCGAGGCCGCCCGCTCGGACGACTTCGAGGCAAGGTGCTCCGCCGCCGAGATCGCCAGCGTGGTGGCGCCGGCGCCGCCGCTCGCGGCGATGAAGGTGACGATGCGGCTCTTGGTGCCCTGGCTGCCGGTGTCGTGGAAGGTGACGGCGTTGAGCAGCTCCTTGGCGTCGAGCGGCTTGTGCAGCCAGTCCGACGCGTTCATGCGCACCAGGACGCGCGTCTGCTCGGAGGTGAGCTCGTCGGAGATCGCGATCAGCGGCACCGACGCCCAGGCCGCGCGCGCCTCGACGATCCCCGGATTGCCGAGCAGCTCGCCATTGGCCAGATCGAGGATGATGATGCCGGGGCGGCTGTCGACAGGCGGCCCTTTGAGGAACTCAGCCGCATCCGAGACCTTGACGTCGTAGATCGCCAGCGCATCGAGCCGCGTGGTGACGTCGCGCTTGAAATTCGCATCGCCGGAAAACAGCGCCACCTGCTTTCGCTTGGTCGGGAGGACTCTGGTGTCGATGGCGTTCATGGGAACGTACTCTTCATGTCTTCCCCCGTGACCGTGCTCAGCATCGAGGGCATGGTGATGTTGGAAAATCCGAGCAACCCGGCAAGGAAGAAGAACTGGAATTGATGATTGACGATGCTGACCGTGATGGTCGGGACGGGACCGTTGGGTCGGGTCCAGTATCCGAGACCGGAAGCCTGGTACTGGATCTGCACTTCGGATTTGGCCAGCAATGGCAGGAATGTCTGCATTCCAGGTTGGCTGCTATTGCCGTTGAAAATGAAGTCGAAGGCCGCCTGGTTTGCGGTGAGGTCCTGGCATGTAGCCCCCGATCCGCAGGTGCACGAGGCTGTCCCCGCCGCGCTGGCGGTGCAGATATAGTTGTACGTGTTGGCTGGAACCGCCTTGCCCACGTCCAGCGAGTCGCTGGGTGTTTTTGCCTCTAGTGAAAGTCCGCTGGCGACCGGGCTGGAGATCTGCGCGAGCCTTGCGCCAGCTTGCACCGCCTTGTTGGCGGCATTCCATTGGTAGAAGGCATAGCCGAAGTCGACGAAGCCGAGCAGGAGCGTCAGCAGCAGCGGCATGGCGATGGCTGCTTCGACCATCGTCGCGCCAGACTGAGCAGTCCAAAACCTGCGCCCAAGCATCACCATCCGAAGACGCGCTCCCGATGGATTACGGTCAGATTGAGCTGGCCGAAACCGAGATACGACCAGAGGCCGAGACCGGCGTACGAATATATCGTCTTGACCTGCACGACGTCGACGGTGGCCGTGGGACTGAGATAGAGTTCAGTACCGGTAGCGGTATCGATCGCCTGAGTAGATGTCTTGGTGATTTCTACTTGTACTGGAAGCCATCCATTCACTCGAGCGACGGTGCCATCGATGGCCCCATTGGCCGCAAGCTTTTGTGCCAATGGTTTGCAAGTATCCCAATCGCTGCTGCAGCGCGCCATATAGCGGGCCGCATCCTTGACACCAGCGTCGAGGAGCATTCGTGTGTTCAGGATGTTCCCGAACTCAAAGACGCCGGCTGACAGCAGCAGCACGAATGGCGTCACGATGGCTATCTCGACCAGCGCGGCCCCATCGTCGTTGCGCCTGAAACGCCGGATGATTTGTTTGAGCGCGGTCAGCATGGCTTTACCGGTACAGCTGCGCTTCGTTGCGCTGGAGCTTTTTCAGTGTGCCCTGGCCGACCGAGGTGCTGATGTCCTGGATTTCGCCGTATATATCGGCACTGGACGAGCCGCCGGCTGGCTCGGTGACGAAGATGCTGGCGAAAGCCTGCACCGGCAAGGTTTGCCCGCCGCCTTGCACATTGTTGGCAGCGCAATCGATGATGGCAACATAGAGGAGTCGCCTGTCAGCGCCTTGTGTAGTTGTGTTGCATGCCGGGGCCGTCTGCTCGAAGTTGGTCTTCAGCGCGGCATCGGATTGATGCTGGATCTCATACTTATAAACGCAATATCTGCTGGGGCTATTGCCACAAACATCTTTTACGATCTGTCCTTTGGATGTGTCTTTTGGGTAATTTGTGTCCCAATAGCCCGGGTTGGTCGAAGTGCCGTAGAAATTCCAGGTTCCATCTCCAAGAACGCCAGCCCGATTGCAGCCTCCGTTATAAAAGCAGTTGTCCCTTGGTAGTGCCATGTAGTTCTTCGTCTGCCCTGTACTCGGTGCAGAATAGTCGCAATTCTTACCGGGGCTTGAGGCAACCATGCCTTTGCGGACATTAGGCGATGGCGGATTTATTGTCGGATCGGTCTTGTAAGGCCCGCCGTTATTGTAAATGTCAAACCGTGTATTGATACCGGCGTCAACAGGTGGAATGTTGCCCGGGCGAGTCGTCACCCCATTCTGGCTATAACAGGCAGGCGGACTGGTCACCGCGAACATTTCAGTCAGCGTTGCCGTGGATTTGTCACCTTCCGGGGAAGACAGAAAGCCATAGTTGCCAGGGCCATATTGAGCGCCATTGCCTCCGGTCTGCTCCTTGAGCCAGACCATCGGTTTGCTTGTTCCCGAAACAGCCGTCTGGAGCGCGCCGAGAGAAGTATAAGGATTGCAGATGAACATCGGCGTGAACTGGCACAACGCGTTGGTGAAGCCGGCCACAGCTTCCGCGCCGACATTGAAGCTGTTGACGGAACTGCCTGAAAGGTAAGAAACCGGGAACATAGCGGTGAAGCTCTCGGGTTGAGCCGTCACCTGGATGAGCTTGGTTGCACCTGGCGATGCTGCATAGTTGGCGGAAGTGATCGGGTCGGAGTCGTTTGTAGGGATGCTTGCAAGGAAGCACCAGGAAATCTGGCCTTTCGAACGGCACGCGGAATAGGTCGAATTGACCGTGGTGCTGCCAGTGCTTGGCAACGTCACGACACCTGCATCGGCGAATATGGTGTCGTTGGAAACCAGATTTGCAAGGGCGTTCTCCGCTCGCGTCCAGGCATCCGAATTGCCATCCAGCTCGGCCGCGCCGGCAAGCGCCAGCGCATCCACACCTTTTTGTAGATCGCTGTGCAATCCGTTGGCGCGGCTCATGTCGAGAGCCAGCACGGCAAAGCCGACGAGCACCGGCAGCATGATGGCGACAAGGATCATCGCTATGCCGCGCTGATCGCGCCAGAATTCACGAATGGTCCCCAACATAACCCTACTCTCCATTCGTGTCGGGTGTCCTCGCGCGCCCGACGCGCTGCATCCTTCTCTTTAGTTCGCCTCAGTGGGCGCACCCGACGGTCCGACATTGACTGTCATGTTCGTCGCCGGCGCGGCCGACCCGCCCGAAGGCGGAAGCTTGTATTTCTGCACGACGCCGACGGACCGAGCCCCGTTGCCCTCGATCTTGGTATTGTTGGAAGCCGGGTTGTACGGATCGACCGTCTGCAGCAGCTGGTTTGCCTTCTGCGAGTCGCCCGATGCCAGCGTCATCGTGTCGTAATTGTTCAGATAGTCGGCCGCGCAGCCCGTGAGCAGGCTGGTGCCGAGAAGGACGAGCAGGAGCTTATTTCTTGACATAGACCAGCTTGTCCTTCGATTTCACATCCAGCATGTGGCCATAGGGCCCGGTGACGCCTTCGCCATGCTCGTACATGCGGATCATGTCCTTGTTGACTTCGAGCTGGCCGAGCAGCATGAGCTCCGGGTCGTTGGCGGGTCTCGTTTTGTCGAAAGGCGTCGCCAGTTGCTCGCCAGGCCTCACCGGCCGCACAAGATGCGGCGTGACGATGACGACCAACTCGGTCTCTTCCTTCGCCGTGCTCGAATTCTTGAACAGCGCGCCGACGATCGGCACCTGGCCGAGCCAGGGCACCTGATCTTGCTGTATGGTGCTCTTGCTGGAGAGCAGGCCGCCCACCGCGAAGCTCTGGCCGTCACGCAGGTCGACCACCGTCGACAGCTTGCGGTTGGTGAAGATCGGGTCGCCTGCGCTGGTGAAGCCAGTCAGGTCGCTCACTTCCGGCGCCAGCTTGATGTGGATCTTGCCGTCGTCCAGCACCACCGGGGTGAAGTTCAAATTGACGCCGAACTGCTTGAAGACGATCTCGACTTCGCCTTGCGCATTGACGCTGCGCACCGGCACTTCGCCGCCAGCATTGAAGCTGGCTGTCTCGCCGGAGACCGTGGTGAGGTTCGGTTCGGCCAGCGTGCGCACGACGCCCTTGGCCTCGAGCGCCTCGATAATCAGGTCGACCTTGATGTTGCTGTCGATGATGCGGGTAATCAGCGCCGCGAACGGATTGGTGTTGGAGAGAAGGCCTGTGACCAAATCGCCAGCGCCTAGTTCGGCTCCGTCTTTATCTACGGTGCCAATGCCTGTCCCCACTCGTGTGGTGCCGCGGCTATTCGTGCTCTTGAACGAGACACCAAGATCGCGGCCGGCATTGCGTTTGGCCTCCAGGATGCGCACCGACAGATTGACCTGCTCGCTGTCGTCGATGGTCACGGCATTGATGATGGAGTCGGGCCCGTATTGCTGCGTGACTTCCACGATGGATGCCAGCGTCGCGGCGTCCTTGACGTGACCGCTCAGGCGAACCTTGCCATTGATCGAGCCGATCTCGATGCGCGCCTTGGGCGCTACCTGGCGAATGGCTACCGCCATGTCGCTGACGTCCTGGCCGACCTCGATCTGGATGGCGCCCAGCGAGCGCTTGTCCTCGGAGAAGAGATTGACCGTGGTGGTGCCGACGCTCTTGCCGATGATGTAGAGCGTCTTGTCGGTCATCGGCTGCGCGTCGGCGATCTTTTCGTCGCCAACGACGATGTCGCCCAGGGTAGCGTTCACCTGGATCGTCGCGGATTGGGAAACGGGCACGAACACGCGATGCAGCGACGGGCTCGACACGTCGATGAAGCGGTCGGCCGCCGCAGCCGGCTGGCCGGTGATCGCCGATACGCCCAACACGGATAGCGCGGCCGCCGCTATCCTGACCCAAAACCCCTTCATTCCCCGTCTCCCCACTCGCTGCCCCAGGGCAGCCTCCGCCGCGCCGACCCTCGTCAGTCTTGTCGCGGCACTTCGTATGATTCGAGCTTGACACCCCGGAACACGCCGATCGTCGCCAGCTTGGGCGGCTCCGGCTGAACGTATTTGATCACTTCCTTCGCCGGCTGCTGAGGCGCGGCTGTCACGACCGTAACCGGCTTTGCCTTGCTCATCTGATCGATCTGGCTGCCGACCCGTTCCACCGCTTTGGCCAGTCCGTCGATCCTCTGGTCGGCCTGCTTGCGCGCGGCCTCCTCGGCTGCCTGCCTGTCAAGCTCTGCCTGGCGCTTGGCGACGTCGTCGGGCGTCTCGGCGGTCAGATCCGCGAGCGTGACCCTCTCATTCGTCTCACCCTTGCTGCCGGCCGCCTGCCGCAAAGCCAGCGACAACTGGCCGGCGCCCGCTGCAAGCGTCAGTTTCTGGGCGTCCTTGGTGCTGACCTCGACCGTGACGGCCTTCACGACTTGCGGGGCGTCCTTGCTTTCATCGGCGACCTGGTCGACGGCAAGCACCTTGACGCTCTGCAGCAGCACGTCGACGAAGCTTTTGTTGGCGCCGTCGTCGCCGCGCACGTCACGGGTTAGCAACACGTCGACTCTGTCGCCCGGGAAAACAAAGCCCGCGACACCGAGCACGTCGTTCACGCGGATCGACACCGCTTTCATGCCTTCGCCAAGCACCGCCGAAAGCGTTGCGCGCTGGCCGGGGCCAGTGATCTTGGCGGCGAGAATGGGTTCGTTGGCGCTGATGGATTGCAGCGCCTGGCGCGCGCCGTTGCCGGCCATCGCTTCTTTGACAGTTCCGAAGGCTCCCGCCGGCACGGCTCCCGCCGGCCATGCAATTTCGCGCAATTTGTCGGCGCTCAGCGCATCGCCGAACTTCAGCGGCACCGCTGCGACCACGACCGTGCTTGCCTGCACGCCATTGGACTGCGCCAAGGCATTACGCTGGCCAGCAAGCCAGATATTGACGAGTACCACCGCGAGCACGCCGAATATGCCGGCGAGCACGATCATGATCAACGTGTTGGCACGCATGAGCCCCAATGCCCCCGAGAAACGAAACAGACAATCCGGGGCCAGGCTCTACCTGGCCCCGGATCGAAATTGCTAGCACTTCGTGATCACCGTCCCGCTATTAGCCTTCAGCGTCGTGCAGAGGGTGGCGAACTGATGAGTGACATAGACGCCGATCCCGGCGATGGCGGTGATCGCCGCCACCGCGATAATCCCGATCAGGATCGAGTATTCGACCATAGCAGCGCCGTTTTCTTCGTCGCGGAACTGCCGGGTCATCGTCATGAGCTTGTTCATGCCAATTTCTCCCTTTGGAGGTTTGAACCCGACGAGACAGAGCCAAGGAATGAACCCCATACCCAAGCATCCCCCGTCACGTTCAATCCTAGGTCGCGCGAAAAAGCAGTGTCAAACGGATTAACGGAAGCTTAACCTTTCAATACTCGATCTGAAGCTCTCTCAATTTCGACAAAGGCTTGATTCGCCTCATTTTTCAAGTCATTTTAACCATTCATTCACAATTCCGCCACGGCAGCGTCCCATTGCCGGCGTATTAGAAATATGACATAATTCAGTATATCTAATGCCTTAGCAGACCTAAGTGTGCCAATTGCGGCAAAGGTCTTAGGACTTTGGTCTGTATAAAAGGAGTGAGCTAAAAGCAGTTACATGGGAGTTTGACCGCATTCTTAACTATGCCGCAAGTAATACATGGACTTTGGCTTGCGGGCGGCTTGTGCCTCTCGTGGTTAACGCTTAGTTTCCGTTGGGGGAAATTAACAAGGGGGCGGGCGGCATGTTGGGTCGCTTCATCAAAGGGCCAAGTGAGCAGCGGGCGTCGCAGGTGGCGCCTATGGTTGCGGTCGCGAACGGAACAGTCGCGGTCGTTGCGGCGGAGGCCGAGCCGCAAGATCTCGACTTCCTGACCTTGAAAGTCGAGCTGCATCGCCATCTCATCGATCGCTTCAACCTAACGGCGCTGGAAAGCGCGTCCAAGGACGAGATACTGAACGAGATCCGGCCGATCGTGCGCGAGTTCGTGCGGAGCCGAAATGTGCCCTTGAATGCGCGTGAGCTCGATCAGCTGACCAGCGACACAGCCGACGAGATGCTGGGCCTCGGTCCGATCGAACCGCTGCTCAAGGACGACTCGATCACCGACATCATGATCAACACGCATGAGCGCGTGTTCATCGAGCGTCGCGGCATGATCGAGCAAACCGCCATCCGCTTTCGCGATGAGGCGCATCTGCTGCGCATCATCAACAAGATCGTCTCTGCCATCGGCCGCCGGGTCGATGAGTCCGCGCCGATGGCGGATGCGCGCCTGGCTGACGGCTCGCGCGTCAACATTGCAGTGCGGCCGGTTTCGGTCGACGGCCCGCTGGTCTCGATCCGAAAATTCTCCAAGAACCCTTATTCGCTGGAACGCCTGATGGCGTTGAATTCGATTCGCCAGCCGATGATCGATATGCTGCGGATCGCGGTGCAGGCGCGCAAGTCGATCCTGGTTTCAGGCGGCACCGGCAGTGGTAAGACGACGCTGCTCAACGCGCTGTCGAGCTACATCCCGTCGAAAGAACGCCTGGTCACCATCGAGGACGCGGCGGAGCTGCAGCTGCAGCAGCCGCATGTCGGCCGGCTGGAGACGCGCCCGCCCAATGTCGAGGGCAAGGGCGAGATCCGCCAGCGCGAGCTGGTCAAGAATGCGCTGCGCATGCGCCCCGATCGTATCATCGTCGGCGAAGTGCGCGGCGAGGAAGCCTTCGACATGCTGCAGGCCATGAACACCGGCCATGAAGGCTCGATGACCACCATTCACGCCAACACGCCGCGCGACGCCATATCGCGCTTGGAACAGATGATCGGTATGGCCGGGTTGCCGATGACGCACGACTCGATCCGGGCGCAGATCGCCTCGGCCATCGACATCATCGTGCAGACGCAGCGTCTGTCCGACGGCGGAAGGCGCGTCGTCTCCATCTCGGAAATCACCGGCATGGAAGGCAACGTCGTGCAACTGCAGGAAATCTATCATTA
Source organism: Mesorhizobium sp. B2-4-3 (assembly GCF_006442815.1). Taxonomy (GTDB): domain Bacteria; phylum Pseudomonadota; class Alphaproteobacteria; order Rhizobiales; family Rhizobiaceae; genus Mesorhizobium. Next base: position 8,894 of record NZ_VFVL01000047.1, on the reverse strand, counting down.
TGTCAGGCGCGATGTTGCCGCCGACGGCACCATCATCGGCGATTTCCGCGCCACCGGCGTCCGCCCGCGCTTCGCTCCCGAAGCCGCGACGCTCGGCCTGCATTTCGCCAAGGATGCCTTCAATCCGCAGGTGGCGCTGTAATGCTGACGGGACAGACGCTACTCTATTTCATCTATGTTGTTGCGGCCGCCTCCGTCATCCTTGCCGGCGAGGCTTTTTATCTATCCCTTACGCGCCGGCGCTCACAACGGGTCGCGGTCAACCACCGGCTTCGCCGCATCGCGGACGACGTGCCTGCCGAACAGACATTGCAAAGTCTGCTGCGCGAACGCGGCCTCACAGATTCAGGAGACTTCGTCTCCGGCTTCGTCTGGTTGAACCGGCTTTACACCCAGTCCGGCATAACTGGAAACCCAATGACGTTTGCGGCGTCGTTTCTTCTGGCAGGTCTGGCTCTGGCGTTGCTGCTTTGGTTCCTTATCGGTCTTTCCACGCTGATGGCGCTCCTTGTCTTCCTTCTGGTGGGCTTTGTATTGCCGCTCCTTTTCCTGCGTCGGGCATGCAACAAGCGCATCCAGAAGTTTGCCAAGCAGTTGCCCGACGCGCTTGACATGATCGTGCGTTCGCTCCGCGCCGGCCATCCGGCCTCGGTAGCCATTGGGCTCGTCGCGCGCGAGATGCCCGATCCGCTCGGCACCGAATTCGGCATCGTCGCCGACGAGATCACCTTCGGGCTAAGCATGGAGCAGGCGGTGCGGAAATTGTCGGAGCGGGTGGGCTTCGAGGGCCTGCACCTGCTGTCGGTGTCGCTCTCGATCCAGGCAAAAACAGGCGGCAACCTCACGGAGATCCTTTCCAACCTGTCGTCTGTCTTGCGAGAGCGGCAGAAGCTCAGATTGAAGATCAGAGCGCTCTCGGCCGAGGGTCGAGCATCCGCGTGGATCATTTCACTGTTTCCTGTTGTCATGTTTCTGATACTGGCAGTAGTGTCGCCATCCTATTATGGATCTATCTGGGGAAATCCATTGATCTTTCCAGTATTCGTCTCGTTCGGAACATGGGCGTTGCTCGGAGACTACATCATGTACCGCATGGTCAGTTTCGACTTCTAGGGAGCGACCGTGAACTTGTTTTCGCACTTGAGCGATTTGACCTTTCTCATTTCCCTGACCGTCTTCGCGGCAGCGGTTGCCATGTTCCTGTTCGCTGCGCTGGTACTCCTGCCGGCGATGCAGACGCGCAGGCTGGTGGCGGACAGCCTTGTCGGCGACGGCCCAGTAGATCGCCGCTCGATCCTGGCGCAGGATCTTCTCGCCAAGACTGCGGCGCGAAGGCCTGTGGAAGCCTACTTCAAGTCGATGGAGAAAGAGCGCAACGAGCCGGACGCCCTCGAGGCCAAGCTCTTTCGCGCCGGCTTCTATCACGCAAGCGCGCCTGTCATCTACACGCTGTGCAGGCTGGGCGCCGTCGCCATGGGCTTTCTGCTCATGTACGCCCTGCTGTCGAAAATTTTGCCGGCGTGGATGCCGAGCTTCTTGGCTTTCGCGGGCGCGGGCCTGATCGGCCTCGGCTGCATCGTCATCCCGAGCATTATGCTCGATCGTTTCGAAAATACCCAGAAGCAGATTTACCGTCGCGCCTTTCCCGACTTCATGGACATGATGATCACCTGCGCCGATGCCGGCATGAGCCTCGAGGCGGCTGTCGAGCGGGTCAGCCAGGAACTGGCTGGCACGCACAAATGGCTGGGCATCCAGTTGACGATCATGAATCTACAATTGCGAGCAGGCAAACCGTTGCGCGAGGCATTGCGCGAGCTTGCCGATCGCATCGGACTGGACGAAGCAAAGGCGTTGGCTGTGCTGTTCCGGCAGTCGGAAGAGTTGGGTACCAGCCTCACCGACGCCCTGCGCGTCTACAGCGCCGAGATGCGTGATCAACGGATACTTCATGCGGAAGAGCGTGCCAACGCCTTGCCGGTCAAGATGATGATCCCGCTGGGGCTCTGCATTTTCCCGGTGGTTATGATGGTCGTCATGTTGCCGGTGATCATCCGCATGAAGGGCATTTTCTTCTAGTCCGTCATATGATTAGATTCTAAAATAGAGTCGGGGACTCGTGGGACACACAATGACAAAGCGCCTCGCAGTCGCGACAAGCCTGTTGCTGATCTTCCTAGCCGGTTGTCAGACGAACGACTCCACGGGCGGTGTCGTGCGCACCAACGAGCCCGCCAAAGGCGATTACACCGCCTTTGGCGATACTTTCGATGGGCTGAAAACGATCAGCGATGTCGACTACTATGCGTCGGACCAGGCCATCACCGAAGCCAAGACCCAGTTCCGTTCCGAAAACTACGGTAATGCCGGCGCCCTGTTCTACAAGGCAACGCGGCTGGCGCCCAATGACGGCGTCGCCTGGCTCGGGCTTGCCGCGTCCTGTGATCGCATCCGTCGCTTCGATTTGGCTGACATGGCCTATGGCCGGGCCTACCGGCTACTCGGCGCGACGCCGGAATATTACAACAATCTCGGCTATTCCTATTTGCTGCGCGGCAAGCTTCAGGATGCGCGCAGCAACTTCCTCAAGGCTTATGAGTTGGCGCCCAACGACCCGACGGTCGCCAACAATCTGAAGCTGCTGTCGTCCAGCGTGCGGAACATCGAGCGGTCATGAGCCTTTTGCCGACCGTTTCGCTCGTCTTCCAGGGGCTGGCAATCCTGCTGCTTGGGCGAATTGCCTGGATCGATTTTTCCACCCAGCGCATACCCAACCGTGACGTGCTGCTTTTGCTTTGCCTTGGCCTCGGAGTTCTGCAATTCCAGTCGCTGCAAACTCACTCCTGGCTGGACATGGGCCTGAGCGCGTTCGGCAGCGTTGCTCTGTTCCTTGCCCTTTTTCCATTCTGGCTGTTGCGCAAGATCGGCGCCGGCGACGTCAAGCTGATGAGCGTCACGCCGTTTCTGATTGGCGGAAGCAATCTCGCCGTTTTTTCCATATTGCTGCTGGTTTTCGCAGTCGCCGCGGCGGTTGTGATCAAGAATCCCTTCCTGCTGCCGGCGGGGATGTTTCGCCATTATGTGCAGCACATGGACCGTAAAGGAGTCGTGCCCTTCGGCGTGCCGATCTCAATGGCCGCGATCTGTGCGCTGGGAATGCAGATGTATCATTCCCTGATAGTGGCAACCAGCTCAGGGATATTGGAGCAGCTCAACTAGCCGGCTATGAGCGCGATGGGATTCAACGATAGTTGGAAGAGTTGGCATTCCAACAGGCATTTCCTCTTGGTGGTTTTGCTTTACGCGTTGGCTGCAGTTATCGCCTCTGCCCATTGGCACATCTCAGTTGACATCCAGATATACAGCGATGCTTTTTTACTCTTCGGGTTCGGCGTAACCGTTATCCTGTTCGCGATTATCTCTGTTCGCGTTATGCTCGAGCGACCGCCGCGCCTCTATCCCGCCATCCGTGATCGCCTGCTGATCCACAAGCTGCCTGAGCGGCTAATCATTGGCCTGCCCGTTATGCTGGTTCTTCCGATCTTCTTTTCTCTATTTACTAGCATGAAGGATGGCATCAGTCGCATAGTTCCATTTTATGCCGATAAATATCTTATAGAACTGGATAGAGGTATACATAGTGGGATTGATGCGTGGAGGATATTGGACAAATTTGTCGGGATTGGATTTTTTATATTTAGTTTAAATTTTCTATATAACCTTTGGTTTATAGTTATGCTTACAATTTTATTTTGCGTAACTTTCACAATTGAAAATGAAAGAACTCGCTCCCAATATCTCGTAGCATTTGTCCTCATTTGGATCATCTTGGGCAACGTTGCTGCGGTACTTTTTTCCTCGGTGGGTCCGGCCTTTGTGATGAGCTTCTACAATGATTCCACATTTTTGCCCTTGATGAATTCTCTCCAAGCGATAAACAAAGTCTATCCGGTCTGGGCCCTTGATGCTCAGCGGTTGCTCCTCGCCAATGCCGGATTGCATGGCCCGCGCCTGGGTAGCGGCATCTCTGCATTCCCTTCGTTGCATGTTGCCGTGGCTACCTTGAACGCGATCTATCTCTGGCGCTTCGGCGCGTTGCTGCGCTGGCTGGGTGTTGCTTTTTTGATCGCAATTCAGCTCGGCTCCGTTCATCTAGGCTGGCACTATGCCGTTGATGGCTACGCTTCCATGTTGGCGACACCAGTCATCTGGATATTCGCGGGATGGCTGTCCGGCTTGCGCCGGCTGCCAGCTACGGCAAATGCGGCAGGCTAGATGTTGATAGAGCCCCCTCAAAACCCCGCCGTCGATTTCTCCACCAGCTTCAACCGCCCCTTTTCCACCTTGAAGAACGGCATCGACCTTTGGCTCGAGCCGTCGGCGCGGAAGCGGAACAGGCCGGTCGAGCCGCGGAAGCCGGTTGTGTTCTCCAGCACCTGCTTGTTGAAGCCGTCGGGGCCGGCCGAGCTCGCTATGCCGGCGCTCAGAGCCACCATGTCGTAGGCATAGGCCACGTTGACGTCCGGCTGGTACTTGTAGGTCGCCCTGAAGCGGTCGGCGATCGGCCCGGTCTCGCCCTCGTCGAGCGTCGCGATATAGGCGCCTTCGTAGAGCGGATCCATCGGCCGCTCGAGCCAGCGGTCGGTGCCGATCAGTGTCACCGCCTTGCCCGGAATGCCTTTTGCCTTCAGCGCGGCGAGCACCGCTGTCGGGCTGCCGTCGCCGCACGCGACGACCACGGCGTCGGGCGCCTCGACCAGCGAGCTCATGTCGGACACCACCTTGGCGCCGCCATCCGTCGCCGAATAGGGCAGCGTCACCGCAAGCGTGGCGCCATAGATGCTGAGCGCGTTGGCCACCCGGGATTCGATGGGGCTCGAATCCGCGCCCGACGGCACCAGCAGCACGAATTTCTTGGCGCCCTTGGCGGCGATCGCCGCCGCGCCCGCCGCGGCGCTGTCGGCTTCGCCGAGCCGCACGGAATAGACGCCGGGGCCGCCGGCGAAATTGTCGGCCAGCGCCAGCACCGGCGGCCGCCTGGAGCCGGAGAGCTTGGCAAGGTGCTGCGCCGCCGCGAGCTCGGACGGCCCGATGACGACCTTCGCCGTGCCCGACGTGATCGCCTTCACCGCGAGGTCCTTGGCGTAGCCGCTGTCGCCGCGCGTATCCTCGATGGTCAGCGTCAAAAGCTTGTCGCCGAGGTCGGCCATCGCCAGCCGCGCGCCGTCATACATCTTTCGGCCGTTCTCGCCCGTGCTGCCGGGGGCCGAAAGCGGCAGCAGCATGGCCACCTTGGTCGGTCCCGCGCCGAGCGTCAGCTGGGCCTTGGCGGCGGCGGCCGAGGTCGGGCCGCCCGACGTCGCGCTGACCAATGCTGGACTGCCCGGGGTCGAACCGCCCAAGCTCTGATTATTTGCCTGCTGGGCGGGCGCCGCCGGAGTGCCGGCCTGGCCCGCGGGTGCCGCGATCGCCGATGGATCGAGCACATCAGACGCGCCGCTCTTGGACTGGCATGCGCACAGCGTCGCGACGAGCCCGAGAGCGAGAGCCAACAGACGCGGATCGTGCCGCTCACATTTCATGATGCTTCCATCCCCATATGTTATCCATCGAAGAGCCGCGCTCTCAACGCCTGTATCGTCCTTGCTTGCGCCGGGCTGCGATACTCGGCGCATTTCATGTAGCGCGGCCCGGGCACGAAAGCGCGGCGCACGCAGACGCGTTTCTCCTGGCCGGTGACGGCGCCGTCCATGGAAGCGTCGGAGACCCCGATCGTCGAGACGTCGGAGAATCCGATCGTCGCCACCGGCAGCGACCCGGCCACATCGAGGCCTTCCCGTGCCAGGATCGCGCGTGCGCGCTGGCAGTAGTCGACCGAGCGGACCGAGAAGCGGGTCTCCCCGTGCCCGGCCCGGTATTTCATCACGGTGGTGCAAAGATCGCCCGCGGCGAGCCTGTTTGCCTGCGCCAGATATCTGACGCCGAGCGCGATGTTGGTGGCGGGCTCGCCAAGCTCGTCGAGCGAGCCGCGAAAGCCGAGCATCCGCGCCGTTGCCGGCATGACCTGCATCAGGCCGACTTCGCCGTCGGCGCCGCGCACGCCGGGATCGAAGCCGCTTTCGATTTCCATCACCGCATGCGCCAGCACCGGCTCGAGGCCGTAGAGCGACGCCTGGCAGGTGGCGAATGCCTTGAATGTCGCGCGGGTCCGCTCCGGCGCCGCAGCGCAGCGCGCGGGCCGCGCCTCGGGCGGCTGCGGCCGTTCCAGCCAGTTGGCGTGGACAGGTGTCTGACCCAGACCGAGCAAGGCGACCGCCAGAGCAACTCCAGGAAAAGTGCGTAGCGGTTGGGCTCGGCGACTTCGCCGTAGCCTTCCGTTCGGAATTGCGTCAAAACAAGGAGATAGATCGTTTCGCCATTTCCGTGAAACGGTGAAACGATCTAGCGCGATCGCCTTCGGCAATTTTCCGTCGGCCACCATCGCAGCCAGTCGGTGTCCGCTTGCCCGTCAGCTCAATGCATGTACTCGACCATGCGGTCGTGGAAGCACTCGCATTTGTTGAGCGTGTCTTCGTCCTTGTAGTTCGTCTTGAGGTAGCCATAGGCCATGCCGCAGGCGACCTTGGCTTCCGAGGCCCAGACGAAGGCCGGGCGCGACGAGTTGATCCATTCCGGGCTGTTGGCGACGGCGACCGATTCGTCCATCAGCTTCACCACATGGTCCTTGAGCTCGACCATGTTGTCGGTCAGCACCAGGTCCGAGGTGCCGACGGTGCGGCAATAATTCACCGCCGGCTCGCCGATGATGTCGGCGGCGAAACCCGTCGACCCGGCCACCAGCAGCGCCGCGGCCGAAGCCAGCAATCTTACGGAATGTCTCATGTAAGCCCCTCTTCGAATTGCGAATTCAAGCGTTGCTAATGCTTAGCATGGAAGCGTGGTGGCGCATAAGTGCTAAATGGTGACATGCTGCTGCGTATGCGTGCTGTCGTCGTAGAGGATGTTGATCGAGTTTGCCGTGGCCGGCCCGTTCTGCAACACTGCGACATCCACGAAACCGGCCGCATTGCCCGTGCCGTCGGTGTCTACGCTCAGCGTTTTGGTGGTGGTGTCGTAGTGCACATAGTCGGCGATGTTGCCGGCGGCCGCCTTGTCGAACAGCGCGGTCAGGTCGATCTGGTCTCCTTCGGCCTTGTTGTAGTCGGTGATGAGATCCGTGATGTTCAGTTCGAGGTGATCGAGCTTGAACGTATCGGTGCCCGAAGTGCCGGCAAGGGTCGAAGTGCCGGAGGCAACACCGTCATAGTTGCCGAAGCCGATGTCGCCCACCGCGCCTGTCTGGCCGTCGGCGGTTGTGAACGTGGCTTCGCCGAAGGTCACGACCGAGCCGTCTGCCGAAACTGACTGCTGGTGGTTGCTTTCGAGGCCGATCTCGACGATTCCCAGGGCGGCAAGGCTCTTGAACTCGCCTGGGTCCGACACGCCGTTTCCGTTGGCATCCTGCCAGACACCAAACTGCGCGAAGTCGTGATCAGCTGCGGTCAGCTTGCCGTCATGGTTGGTATCGTAGAGCTGCTCTAGCGCTGCAAGGTCGGTCGCAGCACCCGGGGCATGCTGGGTGAACACAATTTCCGAACCGTTGTTCACCTTTCCATCGCCGTTGAGATCGATCGCCAGGATACCGTCATGCGTGTCGACCCAGGCCGTCTTCGAAGCGACGCCGTCGCCGTTGTAGTCGAACGAAACAGTCGAATGCGTAAGATCGGTGGTGTGGATTCCGTCGTGGTTGAGATCAAGCACGACGGGAGTAGCGAGATTGGGCACCAGCCCATCCTTCACATGGACGGAGAAATTGGCGGTCGTTGTCGTATCCCCATCGCCGTCCGTGAGTTGCAAGGTAAACGGGATCGTATGGTCGACACTGGTGGAAACCACTCCGATAGCGCTCAGGTTCAGCTTAAAGCCGCCAGGTGTTGAGACATCATACACGTCAACCCACGCGATGTCCTTGCCCGTCGACGATTGGATCGTTTTCCCTGTATCGCCAGACCCCGAAATGAAGGACTCCGAGGTTCCGTCGACGTAATGAGCGACATAATCGATCTCATTACCAGCGCCGAGGGTCTTCGTGTACGTGAACGTGACGTAGCCGGCGTTGGCCAGAGCACTTGCCGGTGTCGGCGGCGTGTAGGAGCCGACACCGTCGTAGTCGTTGAGCGTTCCGAAGTCGAAGCGCATGAACTGTCCTGGAAGGAAATTATTGCCGCCGAGCCCCCAACCCTGATCAGATCCATTGACATCGCTTCGTTGAGCCAAGGACGGATCGCCGCCGAGGAGCCAGGCAGCTTTCTCCGCGGCCGTAAACTGACCGGTTGCGTCGGTTGGCGCCCAGCCGGTCACCATGGTGACTAACTGGTGGGTGGACGGGTTCTCCACGTATTTGTTCGTCGTCGGACCGCTACCCAGCGCGCCATCCGATGCGTTCGGAAGATTGGTCACCGTGCCGTCGAGCGGCGCCTTCAAGTCGAACACATACTGCCCTGAAGTGCCGGCGGTGGGATTCACGGTAAGGGTGAAAACCTCGGTGTCGCCCGAAGTGAAGGTATGATTGCCGTCATTGTCGGCATAGGCCGTCAGGATGTTGCCGTTCTGCACTGTAACCAGGCTGTGGCCGCCTGAGGTGAGGCCGGTCGTGTCGGCCATGATTGTCATAGTCGATCCGACGCCATCGGCGCCGGTGACGAAATGGAGCGTGCCGACCGCGGGCGTCTGCGAGGGATCGTCGTTGGTCTGCTGATTTTGGATGGGGCCTAACGTCGGCACGTCGTCGACGATGTCGATGGTGAGCGTGGTGGAGGCCGGGTCGCCGTCGGAGTCGACCACCTGCACCGCGA
>NZ_VFVL01000046.1 GCF_006442815.1 Mesorhizobium sp. B2-4-3 | reverse complement strand
GCTAGCATGGGAAACTGTTCGCGATGTCTTCGCACACCTGTTCGCGATGTCCCCAGTCCATACAGGGGGGAGATCAGCCGTCGCCGTCGATTTCGCCAATCTCCGACGTCGCAGGATCGAGCGAGGCGCCGAAGCCGCCAATCTCCCCCCTCGTGGGGGAGATGCCCGGCAGGGCAGAGGGGGGCGCCGTAGAGTGCCAGCGCGGGGAGATTTCTCATGACTTCCCCCTCCTGGCTCACCGTCACCCGCGGCACGGCCCCCCTGCTGGTCTCCATCCCGCACACCGGCCTCGATCTTGCCGGCCTCGACAACCGGCTGGTCTCGACGTGGCTCGGCCAGCGCGACTGCGATTGGTGGATCGACAAGCTCTATGACTTTGCGACCGATCTCGGCGCTACCATCGTGCATACCGCGATCTCGCGCACCGTCATCGACGTCAACCGCGATCCGTCGGGCGTCTCGCTCTATCCGGGTCAGGCGACGACCACCCTTTGCCCGACGGACACTTTCGACGGCGATCCGCTCTACCGCATGGGCGAGGAGCCGACGCCGGCCGAGATCGACCAGCGCCGCGAGACCTATTTCACGCCGTATCACGCCGCCCTGCAGGCCGAGATCGACCGGCTGCGCGGCATGCACGACAAGATCGTGCTCTACGACTGCCATTCGATCCGCTCGGTGCTGCCGCGGCTGTTCGAAGGCACGCTGCCGGTCTTCAACCTCGGCACCAATGACGGCAAGAGCACCGATCCGGCGCTGCAGCAAAAGGTTGCCGCTATCCTGGCCGCGACCGGCGAGACCTGGGTGGTCAACGGCCGTTTCAAGGGTGGCTGGATCACCAGAAGGTTCGGCCGGCCTGAAAATGGCGTGCACGCGCTGCAGATGGAGCTCTCCAACCGCGGCTATATGCGCGAGCCGGACGGGAAGGGCACGCCGGAGAACTGGCCGGCGCCTTACGACGCAAGCTATGCCGCGCCGATCCGCGCCACGCTGAAAACCATCCTCGAAACCGCCATTGAATGGGCCGGGCGCTGAGGCGCCGCCTTACTCGAAAGGGACAATGATGAACGATCCCCGTCACAACATCCGTGAAGTGCGCAGCCCCCGCGGCGACAAGCTCAACGCGCGCTACTGGACGACCGAGGCGCCGCTGCGCATGCTGATGAACAACCTCGATCCGGAGGTCGCCGAGAATCCCAACGAGCTGGTCGTCTATGGCGGCATCGGCCGGGCGGCGCGCACCTGGAACGATTTCGACCGCATCGTCGCGTCGCTGAAGACGCTTGGCGAGGACGAGACGCTGCTGGTGCAGTCCGGCAAGCCGGTCGGCGTCTTCAAGACCCATTCCAATGCGCCGCGCGTGCTCATCGCCAACTCCAACATCGTGCCGCACTGGGCAACCTGGGAGAAGTTCAACGAGCTCGATAGGAAGGGCCTGATGATGTACGGCCAGATGACGGCCGGCTCCTGGATCTATATCGGCACGCAAGGCATCGTGCAGGGCACCTACGAGACCTTCGTCGAGGCCGGCCGCCAGCACTACAATGGCAACCTCAGGGGCAAGTGGATCCTGACCGGCGGCCTCGGCGGCATGGGCGGCGCCCAGCCTCTGGCCGCCGTCATGGCGGGCGCCTCATGCCTGGCCATCGAATGCAACCCCGACTCGATCGATTTCCGCCTGCGCACCCGCTATCTGGACGAGAAGGCCGAGACGCTCGACGAAGCCATGGACATGATCGATCGCTGGACCAAGGCCGGCGAGGCGAAGTCCGTCGGCCTGCTCGGCAACGCCGCCGAGATCGTGCCGGAGATGTTCAGGCGCGGCATCCGCCCCGATATGGTCACCGACCAGACCTCGGCGCATGACCCCATCAACGGCTATCTGCCCAAGGGCTGGACGATGGCCGAATGGCGCGAGAAGCGCGTCAGCGATCCGAAGGCCGTCGAGAAGGCCGCCCGCGCGTCGATGCGCGAGCATGTCGAGGCGATGGTGGCGTTCTGGAATGCCGGCGTGCCGACGCTCGACTACGGCAACAACATCCGCCAGGTCGCCAAGGACGAGGGCTTCGAGAACGCATTTGCTTTCCCGGGCTTCGTGCCGGCCTATATCCGGCCGCTGTTCTGCCGCGGCATCGGGCCGTTCCGTTGGGCGGCACTCTCCGGCGATCCGGAAGACATCTACAAGACCGACGCCAAGGTGCGCGAGCTCACCCCCGGCAACACGCATCTGCACAATTGGCTGGACATGGCGCGCGAGCGCATCTCCTTCCAGGGCCTGCCAGCGCGCATCTGCTGGGTCGGCCTCGGCGACCGCCACCGGCTCGGCCTCGCCTTCAACGAGATGGTGGCCAAGGGCGAGCTCAAGGCGCCGGTCGTCATTGGCCGCGACCATCTCGATTCCGGCTCCGTCGCCTCGCCGAACCGCGAGACCGAAGCGATGAAGGACGGCTCCGACGCCGTTTCCGACTGGCCGCTGCTCAACGCGCTGCTCAACACCGCGTCGGGCGCAATCTGGGTGTCGCTGCACCATGGCGGCGGCGTCGGCATGGGGTTCTCGCAGCATGCCGGCATGGTGATTGTCGCCGACGGCACGGCGGATGCCGCCAAGCGCCTGGAGCGCGTGCTGTGGAACGACCCGGCGACCGGCGTCATGCGTCATGCCGATGCCGGCTACGACATCGCTATTGAGTGCGCCAAGGAGCACCAGCTCAACCTGCCGGGCATCCTGGGCTAAAGCGATGCGCATCCTTCGAGCCGCCGGCTACCGCGTTATGCCATGGAAGAATGGCGGCGGCACGACGACTGAAATCGCAGTCTCGCCTGACGGCGCCGGGCTCGACCATTTCGACTGGCGCGTCTCGATGGCCCGCGTCGAGACCAGCGGGCCGTTCTCCAGCTTCGCCGGCATCGACCGCACATTGTCGGTGCTGGAGGGCGAGGGGATTACCCTCGACATCGCCGGCCAACCGCCGGCGCGGCTGACCACGGCTTCAGTGCCGCTTGCCTTTCCGGGCGACGTGCCGACCGGGGCGGCGCTGATTGGCGGTCCGATCGCCGATCTCAACGTCATGACCCGCCGTGGCCGCATGGCCCATAAGGTCGAGTGTCGGCCGCTTGCCAGCGAGATTCGCTTCGCGCCATGCGCCGACACGACGCTGATTCTGGCCGTCGGCGGAGGCTTCATGCTCTTCACGGACGATGCGCCGAGCCTGGGACCGCTCGACACGCTGATCCTCGATCGCGACAGCCCGGAATTGCGGCTTCAGCCCAATGGGCAGGGCCGGCTTTTCGTGATCGAGCTCCATCGCCTCGCCGCCAACCGTTAACGGTTGTTGCCAAACATGATCGCGGCTTGGGTGAATTATCGCCCGGCCCCTTGCATGTATCACGAAAAAGCCTGAATCCTTGCCCTGATCCAACCGGGGGCGGAGAGCGAGGGGCGTTCGCCCACGAGCTGTCGAAAGGGCACGCCCCTGTTGTGGTGCGCAAAACAAACTTTCGGCTAACCAGTCATGCAACCAATTGCAATTGAACCGGTTTTAGGGGCATTGCCGTGGCGGTGACGCCGCATTGCGCCCCCGCTTACGGAATTTTCAATGAACATTCAGACGAACCCGAACAAGATCGAACAGACAAGCGCCGGCTTCCCGGCGGTGACGGATGCGCCGATACGCTCCAATTTCCTGCCTGAGGACCGGCTGCGCGCCTTGGGCGTCGCGCTCGCCAAGGGCGAAGTCAAGGAATTGTTCGGGCTCGCTCCGTTCGAGTTCCAGGCCCGCATCCGCGACAGCGCCAAGAAGATCCTCGAAGTCTACCGCTCGACCAACGCCGCCCAGGCCAAGGGCGAGACCATCACGCCGGCCGCGCAATGGCTGCTCGACAACAACTACCTGGTCGAGGAGACAATCTTCCAGGTCAAGCGCGACCTGCCGCGCCGCTTCTATCGCCAGTTGCCGACGCTGACACTCGGCGACGGCACGGTGCTGCCGCGCGCCTTCGTCGTTGCCTGGAGCTATGTCGAGCATTCCGACAGCTCCGTCTCGGCCAATATGTTCAAGGCGATCGTCGAGGGCTTCCAGTCGGTCGAGCCGATGAAGATCGGCGAACTCTGGGCGCTGCCGTCGCTGCTGCGCTTCGTGCTGATCGAGAACCTGCGCCGCATCGCCGTGCGCGTCGATCGCACCAGGCAGATGCGCCACATCGCCAACGAGGTCGCCGATCGCGTTCTGGCGACCGACGACAATGCCGACCGCACGAGGATCCTGTCCAACTACGGCACGCATGCGCAGGACACCACCTTCGCCACCCAGCTGCTCTACCGCTTGCGCGACGGGTCGCAGAACGCCGGCCGCGCGCTGGAATGGCTGGAAGGCGAGCTCGAAAAGACCGGCTCCGACGCCGAGGAGATCATCATCTCCGAGCATCAGACGCTCTCCGGCGGCAACGTCACGACCGGCAACATCATCCGCGGCCTGCGCCTCATCAACGACGTCGACTGGACGGTCTGGTTCGAGGGCGTCAGCCGTATCGACACGCTGCTGCGCGAGAAGACCGATTTCGCCGACCTCGACTTCTTCTCGCGCGACCAGTACCGCACAGCGATCGAGCAACTGGCGCGCCGCTCGGCTCTGTCCGAATACCGGGTGGCCGAAAAGGCGATCGAGCTTGCCGGCCACACACCCGGCGTCACCGACGCGTCCGGCGTGCCCGAAACCGCCGACCCCGACGTGCATACCGATGTCGGCTTCTTCCTGGTTGGCCCGCGCCGCCAGGAACTGGAAAAGGCGATCGGCTACCGGCCGCCTTTCTATGTGACCTTCAAGCGCGGCTTTGCCAGCGCCGGCTGGCTGGGCATCGTCGTGCCGGTCTTCCTTTTGACGGCGCTGCTGCTCGTGCTGTCGGGCAGGGCGCTCGCCAATCTCGGCCTGTCGGTGGAATCGATCACGCTGATGCTGGCGCTGTTCGCGGTGCCGGCAAGCGAAGGCGCTTTAGCTTTCTTCAACACCGTGGTGGCTCTGTTCCTGAAACCGACCAGGCTTGTCGGCTACGATTACAACAAGCACGGCATCCCGGCTGAATCGCGCACCCTGGTCGTGGTGCCTTCGCTGATCGGCTCGCGCGACGACGTCGAGGAAAATATCCGCAACATCGAGGTGCATCACCTCGCCAACACGGCCGAGGAGATCCACTTCGCCCTGTTGTCCGACTGGCCGGATTCCAAGACCGAGATCGACGCCGCCGACATCGAGATCCTGCAATATGCCCGCGACGAGATCGCCAGGCTCAACGCCCGCTATCCGTCCGAAGGCTCGCCGCGCTTCTATCTCCTGCATCGGCGCCGGCTCTACAACCAGGCGCAGGGCTGCTGGATGGGCTGGGAGCGCAAGCGCGGCAAGCTGCATGAGCTGAACCTCCTGCTGCGCGGCGACAGCGACACCACCTTCCTGCCGCTCGACGTGCCGCTGCCGGAAAAGGTCGTCTATGTGATGACGCTCGACGCCGACACGCGCACCACGCGCGACGCGGTTTCGGACCTGGTAGGCAAGCTTGCCCACCCGCTCAACCGCCCGCATTTCGATCCGGTCAAGCGCATCGTCAGCGCCGGCTACACCATCCTGCAGCCGCGCATCACCGCCTCGCTCACCAGCGGCGACGACGCTTCCTTCTTCCAGCGCGTCTTCTCGGCCAATCGCGGCCTCGACCCCTATGTCTTCGCGGTCTCCGACCTCTACCAGGACGTCTTCGGCGACGGCTCCTTCACCGGCAAGGGCCTCTACCATGTCGACGCCTTCGAAGCGGCTTTGAAGGGCCGCATCGACGAAAACACCATCCTCAGCCACGATCTGCTCGAAGGCGCGCTCGCGCGGGCCGCGCTGGTGACGGATGTGGAGCTGGTCGAGGACTATCCGACCCGCTACTCGGTCGACGCCTCGCGCCACCATCGCTGGGCGCGCGGCGACTGGCAGCTGCTCGGCTACATCTTCGACCCGCGCTCCGGCGTGCCTGCGCTGTCGCGCTGGAAGATGGTCGATAATCTGCGCCGCTCAGTCACCCCGATCTTCTGGGTGATGGCCTGTATCGCCGGCTGGACGCTGCTGCCCTTCACCCAGGCGGCGCAGTGGCAGGCTCTTATGATCCTCAGCCTGTTCATGGCGCCGACCTTCGACATCGTGAACGGCATCCTGCCGAAGAGCGGCGACCAGACGCCGCGCGGCCATTTCTCCGCCTTGGCCCGCGACACCGTCTTCGGCACCGCGCTTGTGGCGCTGAAAGTGCTTCTGATGGCGCATCTCGCCTGGATGATGGGCGACGCTATCATCCGCACCATCTACCGGCTCTTCGTCAGCCGGCAAAATCTTCTGGAATGGCGCACCGCCTCGCAAGCCGCCAAGGGCGGCAACGATCTCGGCGCCTATTACGGCATGATGTACGGCGCGGTGATCATCGGCGTCGTCGGCCTGGCGATTCCGGTGCTGGCCGATTCCACCGGCGCCTTCGTCGCTTTCTTCTTCGCCATCTTCTGGATCGCTTCGCCCGCCGTCGCCTGCTGGATCAGCCGCTCAGCCGAGACCGAGGACAGGCTGCGCATATCGAGCGCCGACATCCACGCGCTGCGCACCTTCGCGCGCCGCACCTGGCACTATTTCGAGACCTTCGTGACCGCCGAGCAGCATCATCTGCCGCCGGACAATTTCCAGGAAAGCCCGGCGCCGGTTGTGGCGCCGCGCACCTCGCCGACCAATATCGGCGTCTATCTGCTTTCGGTGGTTTCGGCGCGCGATTTCGGCTGGATCAGCCTGTCGGACGCCATCACCCGCATCGACGCCACGATGACGACCATCGAGAACATGCCGCGCGATCGCGGCCATCTCTACAACTGGTACGACACGACGACGCTGAAGCCGCTCTATCCGCTCTACATCTCCGCGGTCGACAGCGGCAATCTCGCTGGACATCTGGTCGCCGTGGCCGCCTCTTGCGCCGAATGGGCCGAAGCGCCGTCGGTGCACCTGCAGGGCGATTTCGAAGGCATCATCGACACCGTCACCATTCTCGACGAGAGCCTGGACGAATTGCCGGACGACCGCCGGCAACTGCGGCCGCTGCGCCAGCGCCTGGCCGACCGTCTCGACGGGATGCGCCGCGCGGTGGCGACCATCAAGGCGCAGCCTGAGATGGCGTCGATCCGCACCATCAACCTTGCCGTGCTGGCTGGCGAGATCCGCAAGCTCGCCACCGCCATCCACACCGAGGCGGCCTCGCCGAAGAGCGATGTCATCGCCGACTGGGCGGAACGGCTGGAAGCGACCTGCGAGGCGCATGTGCACGATTCGCACAATGACGAGAGCGCGGTCGCCGCTCTGCGCGCCAAGCTGCTCGCCTTGCGCGAGCGCTGCCGCCGCTATGCCTTCGAGATGGATTTCTCCTTCCTGATGCGCCAGGAGCGCAAGCTGCTGTCGATCGGCTTCCGGGTCGAGGACCGCCAGCTCGACGAGAGCTGCTACGACCTGCTTGCCTCCGAGGCGCGGCTCACCAGCCTGTTCGCCATCGCCAAGGGCGACCTGCCGACCGAGCATTGGTTCCGTCTCGGACGGCCGATCGTCGAGATCGGCTTCCAGGGCGCGCTGATGTCCTGGTCGGGCTCGATGTTCGAGTATCTGATGCCGCCGCTGGTGATGAAGGAGCCGCAGGGCTCGATCCTCAACCAGACCAGCAAGCTCATCATCAAGCGCCAGATCCAGTATGCGCGTTCGAAGAACGTGCCCTGGGGCATTTCGGAAGCGGCCTACAATGCCCGCGACCGCGAGCTCACCTACCAATACACCAATTTCGGCGTGCCCGGCCTCGGCTTGAAGCGCGGCCTTGGCCAGAACACCGTGATCGCGCCCTATGCGACGATCCTGGCGGCCCAGTTCAGCCCCCGCGAGGCGGTGCAGAACCTGCAGCGGCTGCGCTCGATCGGCGCGCTTGGCCGCCACGGCTTCTACGACGCGGTCGATTTCACGCCGCAGCGCGTGCCCGAAGGCACCGACCACGCGGTGGTGCAGAATTACATGGCGCACCATTCCGGCATGTCGATCGCCGCCGTAGCCGACGCCATTTTCGAGGGCCGGCTGCGCGAGCGTTTCCACAGCGATCCGGTGATCGAGTCGGCCGAGCTTCTGTTGCAGGAGAAGGCGCCGCGCGACATTCCGACCGCAACCGTCAGGACGGAAGCGGACGAGCGCTCCAAGGACGAAACCGAGACCGAGAGCCCCGACAGCCGTGTCGTCCTCGACCCGATCAAGGCGCTGCGGGCGACCAACGTCATGTCCAACGGCCGCTATTCGGTCATGGTCACCGCGACCGGCTCCGGCTACAGCCGCTTCGGCGAGCTTGCCGTCACCCGCTGGCAGCCGGATCCGAGCGAGGACCGCCTCGGCTCCTACATCTTCCTGCGCGACACCGCGACGGGTGACTGGTGGTCGGCCACGGCGGAACCGAAGCGCGCCGAGGGCGAACGCGTCCAGACGCTGTTCGGCGACGACAAGGCGAGCTTCACCAAGACATTGGGCTCGCTGCGTTCCGAAGTCGAATGCATCGTCATTTCCGAGGGCAATGGCGAAGGCCGCCGCATCACCCTTTACAATGACGGCGTTGCCGACAGGCATATCGAGGTGACCTCCTTCGCCGAGCTGGTGCTGGGCAACGAAGCCTCGGACAACGCGCATCCGGCGTTCTCCAAGATGTTCGTCGAGACCGAGATCGCGCCAAACAACGGCGCGATCTTCGCCACGCGGCGCAAGCGCGACAAGAACGACCCCGACCTCACCATGGTGCATTTCGTCACCGACCCGTCGGGCCCGTCGCGCGATGCCGAGGCCGAGACCGACCGGCGCGCCTTCATCGGCCGTGGCCGCACCATCGCCGATGCCGTCGCCTTCGATCCCGGCGTCAGGCTTTCGGGCAGCCAGGGCTTCACGCTCGACCCGGTGGCGGCGTTGCGCCGCCAGGTGCGCGTGCCGGCCAACAAGAAGA
The DNA here is from genome assembly GCF_006442815.1 of Mesorhizobium sp. B2-4-3. Classification (GTDB taxonomy): domain Bacteria; phylum Pseudomonadota; class Alphaproteobacteria; order Rhizobiales; family Rhizobiaceae; genus Mesorhizobium. The sequence continues at coordinate 23,730 of NZ_VFVL01000046.1, read as the reverse complement.
TCTCGCTGACCTTCTGGACCGCCGTCGGCGCTAATCGCGCCGAGCTCGACGAGGCGATCGCCCGCCTCGACCATCAGGAGAGCTTCGCCCGCCAGGCCATGCTGGCCTGGACGCGGAGCCAGGTGCAGACGCGTCATCTGGGGCTCAGCCTCACCGACGCCGCCAATGTGCAGAAGCTGGCGCGCTACCTGATCTATCCCGATCCGTTCCTGCGCCTGCCGGCGGAATCCATCGCGTCGGGCCTCGGCCGCCAGTCGAGCCTGTGGCCGACCAGCATTTCCGGCGATTTCCCGATCTTCCTCGTACGCATCGGCGACGTCGCCGACCTCGAGATCGTCGCCCAGGCGCTCCGCTTCCAGGAATATATGCGTGCTCGCGGAATGATGATCGACTTCGTCGTCGTCAACGAACAGGCCTCGTCCTATGTGCAGGACCTGCAGCGCGCCGTGGAGACGTTGTGCGAGAACAGCCGCCTGCGCGGACGCGAGCTTGGGCCGCGCCAGCACATCTTCGCGGTGCGCCGCGACCTGATGGATGAGCCGACCTACAAGACCTTGCTGTCGGTGGCGCGCGTCGTGCTGCACACCCGCAACGGCACGATCTTCGACCAGCTCGAACGCGCCGAGACGGCGGCCCTCCAGGCCCGCGATGCCTTGCTGCAGGCCGAGGGCGGCTCGCCGCGCGAACCTGTTCCGCCGCTGCCTTTGCCGGTGCCTGCAAGCCAGGGTGGAAGCGATATCGCCGCCGACGGCAGCGGTCTCAGCCTGTGGAACGGCTTTGGCGGCTTCGACGGTGACGGCCGCCACTATGTGACCCGGCTGACCGGACGGCGCTCGACGCCGCAGCCCTGGATCAACGTCATCTCCAACGCGTCCTTCGGCTTCCACGTCTCGGCCGAAGGCGCCGGCTTCACTTGGAGCCGCAACAGCCGCGACTACCAGCTGACGCCGTGGTCGAACGACCCGGTGTCGAACCGGCCGGGCGAGGGCTTCTATGTCTTCGACCACGCCAGCGGCAAGGCGTTCTCGCCGATGGCGGCGACAGTCCGCGATCCGTCGATGACCTATGAGACATGGCACGGCCAGGGCTTTTCCACCTTCCGCTCGAAGCGCGGGCCGCTCTCGATGGATTTGACGCAGGTGGTCGATCCTGTCGATCCGGTGAAGATCACCCGGCTGCGCATCCAGAATTCGGGCTCCGTGCCGGCGCGCCTGCGCGTCTATGCCTATGCCGAATGGGTGTTGGGTGGCCATCGCTCGCGCACCGCGGCGACCATCGTGCCTTCGCGCGACGCGGCGACAGGCGCGCTTCTGGCGCAGAATCCCTATGGCCTCGACTTCGGCGAGCGCATGGCTTTCCTGGCGGCAAGCCATCCTGTCCACTCCGTGACCGCGGACCGCTCCGAATTCGTCGGCAGGCACGGCACGACGGAGTATCCGCAAGCCGTGCTCGGCGGGCTTGCGCTTTCGGGGCGCATCGAAGCGGGCGACGACCCTTGCGCGGTTGTCGCCAGCGACATCGACATTCCGGCCGGTGGCGACGTGACGCTTCTCTGGCTGCTTGGCGACGCAGCCACGCCCGCCGAGGCGAGCGCCCTGGTGCAGACCCATCGCGGCAAGGATTTCGACCAGCGCCTGGCCGACAATGAAAAGGCCTGGCGCAGCTTCCTCGACACCATCCAGGTCGAGACGCCCGACGAGGCGATGAACGCCATGGTCAACCATTGGTTGCCCTATCAGGCAGTTGCCTGCCGCATCCGCGCGCGCTCGGCCTTCTACCAGGCGAGCGGCGCTTTCGGCTTCCGTGACCAGCTGCAGGACACGCTCGCCCTTCTGGCGCACGACCCGAAGCTGGCGCGCAACCAGATCCTCAATGCCGCGCGCCGGCAGTTCCCGGAAGGCGACGTGCAGCACTGGTGGTTGCCGCGCACCGATGCCGGCGTGCGCACCCTGATCTCCGACGACGTCGTCTGGCTGGCGCATGCGACGGCCCGCTACATCGAGGTGACCGGCGACGCCGCGATCCTCAAGGAGCAGTTGCCCTTCATCGACGGGCAGCAGCTCGGCGAGGACGAGCATGACGCCTTCTTCACGCCCGAGATCACCAAGAACACCGCGCCGCTCTATGACCATTGCGCGCGGGCGCTCGATCTGGCGATCAAGCGCAGCAGTCCTGCCGGCCTGCCGCTCATCCTCGGCGGCGACTGGAACGACGGCATGAACCGTGTCGGCGAGGGCGGCAAGGGCGAGAGCGTGTGGCTGGGCTGGTTCCTCCTGAAGACGCTCACGGACTTCGCCCCTGTCGCCAAGGGGCAGGGCGACGCCAAGCGGGCGCAGGCCTGGGTGAGGCACGCGGACGCGCTGAAGCGGGCCCTGGAAAGCACCGCCTGGGATGGCCAGTGGTACCGGCGCGGCAGCTTCGACGACGGCACGCCGCTCGGCTCGCACAATTCGCACGAGTGCAAGATCGATTCCATCGCCCAGTCCTGGAGCGTGCTGTCGGGCGAGGGCGATCCCGCGCGCTCGACGACGGCCATGGAACAGGCGACCGAGATGCTGGTCGACGACGATCTCAAGATCGTAAAGCTGTTCACGCCGCCCTTCTCGAAAAGCGAGCACGACCCCGGCTACATCAAGAGCTACCCGCCGGGCGTGCGCGAGAATGGCGGCCAGTACACCCATGCAGCCACCTGGTTCGTGATCGCGCTGGCCGAGATGGGCCGCACCGACGAGGCCTACCGCTGCTTCTCGATGCTGAACCCGGTCAACCATGCCTCGGACGAGGCGGCGGCCGAGCACTACCGCGTCGAGCCCTATGTCGTGGCCGCCGACATCTATGCCGGCGAAGGCAAGGGCGGCCGCGGCGGCTGGACCTGGTATACGGGCTCGGCCGGCTGGCTTTACCGCGCGGCGGTGGAAGGCATCCTTGGCATCGAGCGGCGCGGCAAGGAGATCACGTTTAGGCCGAAGCTGCCCGCGCACTGGGACGGCTACGCCGCGACGCTCAAGATGTTCGACGGCGAAATCAAGCTTCGCGTCATCCGCGACAAAAAGGCCAAGTCGATCTCGCTAGAAGTCGACGGTTCGAAGAAAAAATCGGCGTCTTTTGAGCCGAAGGCCGGCGGCAAGGCCGAGGTCGTCGTCAGGATACCAGCGTAAAATCAAAGGTTTGGCTTATCGGCCGCGCGTCCCTCGGGATACGCGGCCGGTCGCTGTTCTTTACTTGGCGAGGCCCCCGCGCTCGATCGCATGCCTTACTTTAGGGCAGGCTAAGCAAGAAGCTTGTGATTAAAAATGTGGCAGCGCGGGGCAAGTGCCATTATTTTGCCGCAAGGCTGACATTTCACCTTTTATCTCAAACCGTTAGGTGATCACGCCAGATTTCGCACCGTCGTCATCTTTTGTTCGCTAAATGGGAACGGAAGGGATAGACGGCGCATTGTTTCGCGACACATTAACCGATACGTGTCAGAAAATGGTGCGGTGCACAAAACCGGCATTGAGCACTTACAAGAGTTTGGCGGAGTAGCTGAAGTGTCACTTCTGCAGATCTACTTTAGAGCGCTGGGTTATCTGGCGTCCGACAAGAAGCGCGTTGCGCTGATTTGTGGGGCCAACGTCGCGCTCGCGGCGATCGCGATCCTCGAGCCGATCCTTCTGGGTCGGGTGATCGGTGCCATTTCCGAAAAAGGCCCGGTGTTTTCGACGCTCGCCGTCTGGGCCGCTATCGGGGTCTTCAACGTCATCGCCTTCGTGCTGGTGGCGCGCGGTGCCGATCGCTTCGCCCATGCCCGCCGCTCCGAAGTGCTGTGCCAGTCCTTCGAGCGCGTGATCACCATGCCTCTCGCCTGGCATCACCAGCGCGGCACGTCCAATTCGCTGCACACGCTGCTGCGCGCTGTCGAGACCCTGTTCAGCCTGTGGCTCGAATTCATGCGCGTGCATCTCTCGACGGCCATCGCGCTGGTGCTGCTGGTGCCGACCGCGCTTGCCATGGATATCCGCATGTCCGTCGTATTGCTCGGCCTCGGCGTGCTCTACGTTGGCATCGGCCGCATCGTTATGCGCCGCACCAAGTCGGGACAGACCGCCGTCGAGCGCCACTACCACACCGTCTTTGCCCATGTCTCCGACAGCGTCAGCAATGTCGCCGTGCTGCAGAGCTACAACCGCATCGGCCACGAGACCGCGACGTTGAAGCGCTACGTCAAGGACCTGCTCGACGCGCAGAACCCCGTGCTCGACTGGTGGGCGATCGCCAATGCGCTGAACCGCCTGTCTTCGACCATCTCGATGATGATCGTGCTGTCGATCGGCGCCTATCTCGTTACCAAGGGCCAGCTCCGCGTCGGCGACGTCGTCGCCTTCACCGGCTTTGCCGGAATGCTGATCGCTCGTCTCGACCAGATGTCGGCCTTCACCACGCAGATTTCCGAGGCGCGCGCCAAGCTCGAGGACTTCTATCATCTTGAAGACTCGGCCGCCGATACCGTCGAGCCCGATGGCCTGCGCGAGCTCACCAACGTCACCGGCCATGTGCGCTTCGAGGACGTCAGCTTCGAGTTCGCCAATTCCGGCCACGGCATCGAGGAGGTCTCGTTCGAGGTCCAGGCCGGCCAGACGGTCGCCATCGTCGGCCCGACCGGCGCCGGCAAGACGACGCTCATCAATCTGTTGCAGCGCGTCTTCACGCCGTCCAGCGGCCGCATCCTGATCGACGGCATCGATACCCGCACGGTGACCCGCAAGTCGCTGCGCCATTCGATCGCCACCGTCTTCCAGGACGCCGGCCTGCTCAACCGCTCGATCGAGGACAACATCCGCGTCGGCCGTGCCGATGCGAGCAATGACGAGGTGCACGCTGCCGCCAATGCCGCCGCCGCGCAGGACTTCATCCTTTCCAAGAGCTGCGGCTACGACACCGTCGTCGGCGAGCGCGGCGGCCAGCTCTCGGGCGGCGAGCGCCAGCGTATCGCCATTGCCCGCGCCGTGCTGAAGGATGCTCCGATCCTGGTGCTCGACGAGGCGACCAGCGCGCTCGACGTGGAAACCGAGGACCGCGTCAAGGAAGCGATCGACGAGCTGCGCCGCAACCGCACGACCTTCATCATCGCTCACCGCCTGACCACGGTGCGCGACGCCGACCTCGTCGTCTTCATGGACAAGGGCAAGGTGGTCGAGTCCGGCGGCTTCACCGAGCTGTCGCTGCGCAACGGCCGCTTCGCCTCCTTGCTGCGCGCCGGCGGCCTGCTCAACGACGAAGAGGTCCGCCGCCTCAGCCGTCCGGTCACGGAAGCGGCGTAAGGCGCGATCCACCTTCTCCCCTTGTGGGAGAAGGTGGATCGGCGCATAGCGCCGAGACGGATGAGGGGTGTTCCAGCGGAGTGAGACGTGGGTGTTCCCTGGAACACCCCTCATCCGTCGCCTTCGGCGACACCTTCTCCCACAAGGGGAGAAGGGGAATTGCCCCTGACCCATTGCCGGTCTATTTAGGTCGGCATGAGCGATACCACCTCACGCTTCAGCGCCTGGGCCGATCTCGCCAATCCGACGCGCTTCGTCGGGCTGGCCGACAAGATCATTCCGTGGCTGGCGGCGGTCGCGGCGATCCTGCTCGCCGTCGGCCTCTATATGAGCTTCACCGCGCCGGAGGATTTCCAACAGGGCATCACGGTGCGCATCATGTATATCCACGTGCCTTTCGCGTGGCTCGCCATGATGTGCTACACGATCATGGCGATCTCGGCGCTGGGCACGCTGGTCTGGCGCCACCCGCTGGCCGATGTCGCGCTGAAATCGGCGGCCCCGATCGGCGCCACCTTTACAGCGCTCGCGCTGATCACCGGCTCCATCTGGGGCAAGCCGATGTGGGGCACCTGGTGGGTTTGGGACGCGCGGCTGACCTCGGTCTTCGTGCTTTTCCTGATGTATCTCGGCATCATCGCGCTGACCCGCGCGCTGGACGATGCCGGCCGCGCCGCCTGGGCCGCCGCCATCATCACGCTGGTCGGCTTCATCAACATCCCGATCATCAAATTCTCGGTCGACTGGTGGAACACGCTGCACCAGCCGGCATCCGTCTTCCGTCTCGGCGGCCCGACCATCGATCCCTCGATGCTGTGGCCCCTCGGCGTCATGGCGCTCGGCTTCACCGTGCTGTTCTTCGCATTGCATCTGATGGCGATGCGCACGGAGATTTTCAGGCGCCGGGTGACCGCGATGCGTAGAGTTGCGGCCCGGCAGGCCGAGCGGGCTCCCCCTTCTCCCCTTGTGGGAGAAGGTGGCCGCGAAGCGGCCGGATGAGGGGTGTTCCAGCGGAGTGAGACGCTGGCTTTCTCTGGAGCACCCCTCATCCGTCTCGGCGCTAACGCGCCGATCCACCTTCTCCCACAAGGGGAGAAGGAAAGGCCGCTACCCCATCCGTCCCCTTGCCGCCACCGGCAGCGTTTCCAGCACCTTGTCGCCGTCGATCAGGTGCACCTGGTCGAACAAATTCGTCACCACGCAGCAATGATCGGGCACGACGCGCACGCGCTGGCCGATGCGCAAGGCGGCACCGTCCGCAAGCGTGACGGTGCCGTGCTCTTCGCTGAGGCCCGTGACGCGGGCACCCGGCACGCCGAGCAGCTCGCCGAACTCCGGCAGCCCGAGCGTGTCGGACGACAGCGCCTTGCTGCCGCTGTCGAGGATGGCGCGGGTCGCAGTCGGATGGCTGACCACCGTGGCCAGCACCGTCAGCGCGCAATCGTCCAGCGTGCCGACGCCTTTGGCGACCTGGTAGCGGTCGAGATAGATGTAGGTGCCGGGCCGGTACTCGGTGACGACGCTGTCTTCACCGGAGCGCCACATGTCCGGCGTGCCGCCGCTGGAGATGCGCTCGCAATCAAGCCCCGCCGCGGCAAGCGCATCGTGCGCGCCTTTCAGCCATGCCTCCGCCTCGGCGGCGCGCCCCGCGGCCGGATAGGTCATCAACCCGCCGAAGCTGAGGCCCTTGGCCTGGTCGATCACTTTCGCCAGCGTCAGCGCGTCGTCGGCGCTCTGCACGCCGCAGCGGCCCATGCCGGTGTCGCACTCGACCAGCACCGAAAGCGGATGGCCCGCATCGGTGAAGGTGGCGGCCAGCCCCTCTAGTGTCTCATGGCTGTCGGCCGTCACCGAGAGTGTGACGCGGCCGTGCAGCGCCTTGAGCCGCTCCAGCTTGGCGCGGCCGAGGATATTGTAGGGGAGAAAAATGTCATCGAGCCCGGCATCGGCCATCACCTCGGCCTCGCCGATCTTCTGGCAAGTGATGCCGACGGCGCCCGCCGCCACCTGCTTCTTGGCCCAATAAGGCAGCTTGTGCGTCTTGATATGCGGCCTGAGCTTCAATCCGTGGCGGTCGGCATGCGCCTGCGCCTTGGTGATGTTGGCTTCGGCTCGGGCTGCGTCGATCAGAATCGCCGGTGTGTCGAGGTCGTCTATGCTTGGCATGGGATCACCGTCCAAAGCATGTCTTCCGAGCGGCAACCGCTGCGAGACAAGACATTGCGTTAAAACAAATCAGTTGGGTTTATGGCCCCGAACGCCGCCCATGTCACGGGGCCAGACCCGTCAGTTTGCGTCGACAGCGGGCGGGCATTGGGCTATTCGGATGGACAGATTTCAGCAGGCAACGGCCGGGAGGAAACACGACCATGAAGCGCTCCAAGATCAACGACATCATCCGCGAGGCCGACGCCTTCATCCGCTCCTTCGGCTACATCATGCCGCCCTTTGCCTATTGGTCGCCGGAAGAGATGAAGGCGCACAAGGCCGACTCCGCGGCCATCTTCACCTCGCGCCTCGGCTGGGACATCACCGACTATGGCCAGGAGAAGTTCGACGAACTCGGCCTGTTCCTGTTCACCGTGCGCAACGGCCGCTACGAGGACATGAAGCTCGGCATGGGCATGCTCTATGCCGAAAAGATCATGATCTCGCGCAAGGACCAGCTCTCGCCGATGCACCGCCACAACATCAAGGCCGAGGACATCATCAACCGCGGCGGCGGCAAGCTGGTGCTGGAACTTTTCATGCACGACCGCGACGGCGGCATCGACCCGAAGGCCGAAGTATCGGTGCCGGTCGACGGCACCATCACCAGATTGCCGGCCGGCGGCCTCTTGAAGCTCGATCCGGGCCAGAGCGTCACGCTTCTGCCCGGCGTCTGGCACGCCTTCTGGGCCGAGGGCAAGGACGTGCTGATCGGCGAGGTCTCGACGGTCAACGACGACCTCACCGACAACGTCTTCCGCGATCCGATCGGCCGCTTCTCCAACATCGACGAGGACGTCGCGCCGCTGCACCTGCTGGTGTCGGATTATGAAAAGTGGGTGGGGTAGGCGAGGGGCGCTTCCCTACCTCGCATACTTATCCGCCTTACGGTTCCCGAGCAGCAGCTTGCGCTCCAGATGCGCGCGCAGCTCGCCGTAGTAAGCGGTGAGAAAAGCCTTTGAATCGATCGGCTCGACCCAGGCGCCGATCTTGCGGGCGATGGTCTCGGCCACCGCCTTCAGCGCCGAATAATCGTCGCGGCGCAGCACTTCCTCCAGCTTCTGCAACTCGGCAATACCATAGGCGTCGAGCTGCGCGGGGCTGAACTGGAAGCGTGCCGCGATCGGGTCCTTGCGCCGCGAAAGGTCCTCGAGCAGCGCCACTTTCGGCGCCTCGACCACCCAGGTGCCGGCGAGCAGGTCGCCGATTCTGAGCCGGTCGCGGTTGAACAGCGGGAACAGCGAGAACAGCAGCGCCCAGACCAGGCCGAAGATGGTCGTCAGCGTGTCGGCGACATCGGCGCTGGCGCGCGCGGCGAGGATCGACAGCGGCAGGAACACCTCGATCTCGCGCATCAGATTGCGCGCGATGACCTGGTCGAGGGTGAGGCCGGCGCCGCTGCGCGACGCGACCCTCACGCCAACCATGCGCTTGCCCGGCGTGGCTGCCCGCCGTCCCGCTTCGAAGGCGATGAAATAGACGTTGCGCAGGAAGAAGATGAAGATGATCCAGACGATGAACAGCGGCTGCGCGTCCTGGAAGCCGAGGCCGGCAAGGCCGAAGATTATCACCAGGGAGACGACCACGGCCGCCACGATGATGATCACCACGTCAAGCAGGAATCCGGAAGCGCGGGTGCCGGCATCCGCCAGCTTGACCCGCAGGTCGACGCCTTCGGGTGTCACCAGCGGACGGATCAGTGCTGCCGGGTTCTTGACCTTTGCTGTCCTAGCGGTCGCCATGCCGCACCATCCGGAACAGGTAGAAATAGCAGATCCAGAGCGCCAGCATGCCGCCGCCGATCGAATAGCGGGCGATGTCGCTGGCGATCGTCTGCCGGCCGATGCCTTCGAGCAGTCCGGCAAAAAGCAGCATCACCGTGACGCCGATCATGGCGGTGGCCGCCACGCGACCGGCCTGGGCGGCGGCCGCCATGCGGGTCAGCTCGCCGGGAAAGGCGATGCTGGTGCCGATGCGCATGCCGGCCGCGCCCGCGATGGCGATGGCGAACAGCTCCGTCGTGCCGTGGATCGACAGCCAGCCGCCGAGCTCGAAGCCGAGCCCCTTGGCGGCATAGATCTGGAAAATGGCGCCGAGCATGCAGCCATTCATCAGGATGATCAGCACGCTCGGCACGGCGAAGGCGAAGCCCAGCGCGAAGGCCAGGATCGAGACCTGCGTGTTGTGCGTGAAGAGATAGGCGGCAAAGCCCGATAGAAAATGGTCGCCGCCGCCGTAAAGCACGCCGCGCAGCGTCTCGGCCGACGAATCCGGATTGCGCCCGCCGGCCAGGCTCGGCGCGATGATGGCGTCGTACCAGCGCTTGTCGGAAGCGACCAGCCAATAGCCGGCAATGGCGCCGATCACCGTCAGCCCGACCGATGTCCACACCTCGCGCCACAGATCGCGGATCGCAGCCGGCCAATCGTGCAGGAAGAAATCGCCGATGCGCGTCCGCAGGCTCCGCCTGGCGCCATAGAGATAGAAATAGCCGCGCAGGCAGAGCGCCTCGAGATAGGCGATCAGCGCACTGTCGAGCGAGGTCGCGCGCGCCACCGATAGCGACGACAGCGCCGAACGGTAGAGCAGCGGCAGCGACAACAATTCGTCTTCCGATAGCGCGCGCGGCGCGCGCTTCTCGACGCGCGCGAGCAGCGCCTCGAAGGCTTTCCAGTCGGCCTCGCGCTCCTGGCGGAAGCTTGCCAGCGACTGGCGCACCGCGTCGGTGCCGGCGGACAGCGTCATAAGAGGTTCTCCTCCTTGAGCTGGATATAGCGCTCGACCAGCGCCGGGCCGAGCCGTTGATGGTCGGCCTCGATGACATGTGCGCCGAGCAGCCTGAGCCTGCCGATCACCACCTGCCGCTGCCGCAACAGATCGCCGGCGGTGACGGAACGGGCGACGTCCTCCGGCGCCGCCGGCGCCATGTCGGCCAGAGTCTCCAGCTCCACGTCTTTCATCAGCATGAACAGCACCAGATGCCGCTCGGTCAGCCGGCCGACGGTGCGCAGCATCAGCTCGGCGCTGATCGGATCGACGAAGTCGGTGAAGACGATGACCAGCGAGCGCCGGTCGAGCTTGGCCGAAAGCGTCGTCAGCGCCAGGGTGAAGTTGGTCTCCTCGGTCGAATAGTCGATCTCGGCGGCGCGCTTCTGGATCATGGTGAAGCTCGGCGAGCCGCGCACCGCGCCGCTCGAAACGCGCGGCCTGGCATCGAAGGAAAACAGGCTGACGAGATCACCGCCCTTGAGCGCGATGAAGGCCGACAGGAGCGCCGCCGTCACCGCCCGGTCGACCTTCGGCACGCCGTCGACCGGCTCGCACATCAGCCGGCCGCTGTCGATGGCCAGAACGATGTTGTTGTTCTCCTCGATCCGGAATTCGCGCGCCAGAAGCTTGCCGTGGCGGGCGCTGCGTTTCCAGTCGATCATGCGGCGGCCCATGCCGGGCTGGTAATCCTTCAGCGACTCGAACTCGCGGCCCTGGCCGGCGCGCTTCTGCGCATGACCATCGGCAAGAGCGGAGCGCTGCAGAAGTGTGATCGCCTCGTCGCGCGCGCTGCTGACATCGGGCAGCACCGCGACCTTGCGGTCGACAGGCAGCACGACCTGGTTCCAGATCAACCCGAATGGGCCCTGCCAGCGCAGCCACAGGCGGTCGAAACTGGCGATGCCGCGGCGGATGGCCTCGAATTCGAGGTCTAGCGTGCCGCCATTGGCCGGCAGCGAGCCGCCGGTGCCGGCGACCGGCTGGAGCCGCGTGTCGTGTCCGACACGCGCCTGCAGGCGCCGCAGCTTGGCGCCGAAACCCGCCGCGATATGCAGCGTGAAGCGCCCGCCGACGCCAACCTGCGGCGGCGCCGTCAGTGTGGAATTGAGCGACGCGCGGCCTCTGCCCGCGGCGGCGTCCACCGCCAGGAATGCAAGCAGCAGGCAGATCCACAACAGGCCGAGATACCAGACATGCGGCAGCGCAAGCGCGATCAGGAAGGCGGGGATTGCCCCCGCCGCCGCTGCCCAGACCGCTCGGCCGCTCGGATAGATCAACGCGGCGCTTCCGTATGGTCGACGAGGTCGGAGACGATCTGCTCGACCAGCCGCCCGTCGATCTGCGCCGCCGGCGAGAGAACGACACGGTGGCGCAGCGCCGGCACGGCCAGCGCCTTGACGTCGTCCGGGATGACATAGTTGCGGCCGTCGAGCGCCGCCCTGGCGCGCGCGGCTCGCGCCAGCATGGCGCCCGCGCGTGGACTCGCTCCCACTTCCAGGTCGGGGCTTTCGCGCGTGCCGCGCACAAGCGCCGCGATATAGCCGACGACATCGTTGACCAGCGTGACGTCGCCGACCGTGGCAAGTGCCGCTTCCAGCGTCTTGCGGTCGGTCCGCGCCTTGATGCCGTATTGCTCGATATCGTGCGAGGCCGAGCCGCCGCCGTGATGGACGATGATGGCGCGCTCTTCCGTGAGATCCGGATAGCTCACCCGATGCTTGAACAGGAAGCGGTCGAGTTGCGCTTCGGGCAGCGGATAGACGCCCTGATGCTCGATCGGATTCTGCGTCGCCACCACCATGAAGTTCCCGCCCAGCGAATGCGTGGTGCCGTCGAAGGTGACGGCGTGCTCCTGCATGGCTTCGAGGAGTGCTGCTTGCGTCTTCGGCGGCGTGCGGTTGATCTCGTCGGCAAGCAGAAGGTCGCAGAAGATCGGGCCGCGAGTCAGCGTGAACTGCCCGGTCTGGAAATTGTAGATGTTGGAGCCGACGATATCGCCGGGCATCAGGTCGGGCGTGAACTGGATGCGGCCATAGGCGACGCCGAGCGCCTGCGCGAAGCAACGCGCCGTCATGGTCTTGGCGGTGCCCGGCGGTCCTTCGAGCAGGATATGCCCGCCGGCAAACAACGCCGTCAGCATCAGGTCGACCGTATCGCGCTGTCCGGTGATCGCTTTCGCGACTTCTTCCCTGATCGCGCCCGCCAGGGCTTTCACTTCATCGACGTTCACCGAGCCTCCTTGCCGTCCAGTCATGCAGCTGTTCGGCTGCTTCATGCATTGCGGCCAAATTGTTGGATTCATTCGCGGCCTTGAAGCGCCGGCTGAAGCCATGCGTCTCGCCCTTGTCGCGGGAATCGAGCCAGTGGTCGAGCGCTTCGCCCTGCAGCCCGTGCGGCGCGCCGAGCAAGGCGCCGGCGCGCTGCCGCACCAGCGTTGCATAGCGGTCGCCAAGTTCTTGCAGTCGCCCGGCGCGCCTGAGCAGCATCGCCGTCGTGTCGACCAGTGCCTGCTTGCCGAAGGCGATGGCGCGGCCTTCCGCGCGCGGCGGGCCGAAGCGGCCGAGCCCGTGCAGGAAGGCAAGCGCGGCCGCCACCAGCACCGAGAGCGTCAAAGCCAGGAAGGGCGGTTCGACCAAAAGCTTGGCGAGATCGTATTTCTGGCCGATGCCGTGCAGCATCAGGTCGAACATGACGGCGCCCTTGGCGGGCTCGATCATGGCGATTATGTCGAGCGCGGCGGCTGCCGTCTGCTCGTCCTTGAGCCCGGCATTGTTGATGAAATCGGGATCGGTGAGGATGTAGAAGGGTTCATTGTCCAGCTCGGTCAGGATAGCCCTGCCGTCGCCCGCCGCGATCAGAGGGTGATCGTCCGCTACCCATTGCAGCTCGGCCGGCGCGGGCACCGTTCGGCCGGCGATATTGATCTGCGAGAGCGTGTTCTTCGCCTCGCCGAGCTTCGCCTTGGCGATGCGGCCGAGCCAGTCGTTGACGACCGTATTGGGCAGCCGCTCGACCTTTTGCTCCCAGCCGTCATGGCTGAACAAGGGAAAGGTCTGCCATTTCGGCAGGACGAAAAGCGTATCCTTGCCGGAGCGCAGCTTGATGAGGCGGTCGAGCGCGGCCGGGTCGTTGTCCGGCGCGATGGTGACGACCAGCAGGAAGGTTGATGCCAGCGGCGACGCGAGGTCCTTCTTGCCGCGTTCCATAGGCGGCGCCTGTCCATTGGTGAGCTTCAGCCATTCGACGAGCCCTGCATAGCCGGTGCCGCCCTTCGAAAACGGCGTGGCGCCGCCCTCGGGCTGGCGGAAATCCGGCGCATAGGTGGACAAAAGGAAAAAACCGGCCGCCGCCAGCAGGCTGGCGAAAATGCCCCAGAACAAGGTTCTGCGGCTGAACGGCGCCTCGGTCGTCTCGGCGGGCTGCGCGCTCATGCCCAGGCATCCCGGAAGGCGAAACGCTCATAGGCGCCGCGCGCCTGCCGCCAGCCCTCCGCGCCGACGGGACGGCGGGCAAACAAGGCTGCCTCGACGATGCGGGCGATCTCGCTGAACGCGGCGCGGGGCCGAGTGGGGATGGAGCCCGCCGCCGCGATATCGCGCGCGGTCAGCGACGGGCGCAGGAAGTTGGGCAGCCGGGTGGCGATGTCGGCGACGCTGCGGCGCAACAGTAGATGCACCGCCTCGTCAAACTCGCCGCGCGCGGCAAGCGCATCGGCCTCGGAGAGCAGAACCTGGGCAGCCCCCGCGTCAGGGCGCCATTCTTCCTTGGCTTCGGTCTCTTCGCGTTTCCGCCGCCATGGCAGGCGCCAGGCAACGCCTTTTGCCTCGAGGAAAAGCAGAAAGGCAATGATCGCGACGCCGATGATCACCGCGCCCCAGAACAGATAGATCATGTAGGGACCGAGCTTGGCCAGGCTCTCCAGCACGGGCTTCAGCCACGCCGGCGGCTCGGGCCGTACATAGGTCGGCAGCCCGAACTGGATCGAATCGTCCGCCAGCAGTTGCCTGTGCAACTGCGCCAGCCGTCCGGCCTCTTCCGTCGCTGCGGCTGTCACCCGCTCGTTCCCCCTGCAACCTGCGGTTCGGGGCCGACACTGGCAATACGCCATGACAATTGCAAGCGCACTGGACGTAGCCCTTCAATCTTGGCAAATTTACTTTGAAGTCATCGGTTGGATACGGTGGTGACTCGGGGGAAATTATCATGACGACTGCGACATTGGGACAACCCGGCAGATTCGAGATCGGCAGGGTATTCAGCAACACCTTCGGCGTGATTGGCCGAAACATCGGACTTTGCGTGGGGTTGGCGGCTTTGTTTGCGGGCCTGCCGGCATTGCTCGTCAGGCTGTGGACCCAGCCGCAGATCGACGCAATGATGCAGCGCGACCCTGCCGCCATGGCCGACCCAGGCGCCATGTTTCGCAATTCCTACATCACCATCATCGCCGGGTTGATTTCGTTCGTGTGCGCGCTGCTGCTGCAGTCGGCGCTGGTACGGGCGACCATTGAGGACCTCAATGGCAAGCGTCCGTCCTTTGGCGACTGCATCCAGATTGCGATCCGCTTTCTGCTGCCGACGCTGGCGATCGGCCTTCTCGTCGGTCTCGGCGCGGGCATCGGCCTGATGCTGTTGATCGTGCCGGGCATCATCCTGTGGCTCGGCTGGTCGATGGCGGTTCCGGTCCTCATCCAAGAGCGGCGGGGCGTGTTCGGCTCGATGTCGCGCAGCCGGGTCCTGACCAAGGGCAGCCGCTGGGCGCTTTTCGGTCTGTTCCTCATTCTCATCATCATCGCGATGATCATCCAGTGGGGAATATTGCTCGTTCTCGTGCTGTTCGGCGGCATAATAGCCGAGATCGGAGCCGCGCTGGTGCAGACCGTGGTGTCGATGGTGCTGTCGATCGCAACAGCGGTGAGCTACGTGGAACTGCGCCAGGCGAAGGAAGGTGCAAGCATCGACGAACTGGCGGAGATCTTCTCGTAGCCGAGCGCGCCCATTCGGCCCGCAAGAGAGCAACTGATCCATTGCCAACTGGCGGCTTCGGCTGCCGCCCGCCTTCTGGCGATGGTGCAACATGCCGGAGGGATTGCAACTCCCCAATCCGCAAGTATCAATCTTGAAGATTTATATTGTTCGATTTTGCGCCTTCACTAGACGGGGGAAATATAGATGGCGTCGATCACAAGCGGCAGGCCAGAGAAGTTCAGCATCGGCCGGGTGTTCAGCAACACATTCGCGGTGATCGGCCGCAGCTTCGGTCCGCTTGCCGTGATCGTCGGCCTGTTTTCCGCATTGCCCACCTTTATCTACAATCTTTGGAACCTCACCCAGCTTGCCAGAATCCGCCAGCTAGAGAGCGCCTCTACTTTCGAAAGCGAGGACATGGCAAGGTTCGCGGCGGCATCGGTAATTGCCGGCCTGGTGTTTCTGGTGCTCAGCTTTCTCGCGCAGGCAGCCTTGGTGCGGTTGACCGTCGACAACCTTAACGGCAGACGCCCGGCGGTCGGCGACTGTATACAGGTTGCGCTGCGCAGGTTCTTTCCCATGCTGGGGATAGGCTTCATCGTCTTTGTCGCCCTTGTATTGGCCGCCGTCGCGATGGGGGTGGTCGCTTCGATCCTGGCCTTTGGCGGGCTCTTCATCGGATGGCCCATCGGAGTAGCCGTGGCCTTCATTCCCGCGGCGATGTGGCTGATCAGCATTTCGGTTGCGATCCCCGTGGCGGTTCAGGAAAGGCTTGGCGTGCTCGGCTCGATATCGCGCAGCCGGGCGCTGACCAAAGGCAGCCGTTGGCCGATCTTCGGGTTGCTTCTGATCATTGGCATCGCTGCCGGGCTGCTTCAGGCGGCGTTCTCGCTGCTGTTCCGGTTTGCCTTGGCCTCGGCCAGCGGGCTCTCCGGTAGCGGAATCATTGTCGGGTCGGTCGGGAGCAGTCTGCTGTCGACCGTCTTCTCGGCGGTGATTTCGGTGGCGATCGCGGTCATCTATGTCGAGCTGCGCCAGGTCAAGGAGGGCGCGAGTATCGGCGAACTGGCGGAGATCTTCTCGTAGCAGGTGTATGACCTGTCGGAAGTCTTTTCATAAGTGCCCACTGTCGCTAACGCGAGATGGCTTAATGACAACAGCAATGGTCTGCCTGCACGCTTGTCCGGCACAGGCATGACGAGGTGATCGCTACGTCCGCCTTGGCAAGCGCCGCCGCCAGCTTCGCCTGCAATCCCGGCAGTTCCTCCTTCTCGCCGCGTCGCTTCAGGCATTCGACCAGCCCGTGCAGCGCCCAGACATTGTCTGGATGCTGGGCGCAGCGCTGCACGGCGCCGCTCAGGCCCAGATCGTCGCGATAGACCTGCTCGGCCTCGGCCGTGTGGCCCTGGTCGAGAAGGAGTGCGGCCAGCGCATGGCGCGGCGGGTGCATCCAGGCCCACGGCTCGGTGTAGGAGAGATTGTCGTCGAGCTCGATTGCGCGCCGCAGATGCTCGTAGGCCTCGTCATGCCGCCCCTGGTGGTAGGCGAGCTCGCCGTCGAGCAGTGCTGCGCCCACCGCGAGCGAGGCTTTTGTCGGGTTGCTGAGGAAGCGGCGTTCCGGCGGAATGCTGTCGATTTGCCGGCTAAGTAAATCGCGCTCGCGCTCGGCTGCCGCGAAGTCGCGCAGCGTCGCATGCGCCACGCCCTTGGCGTAGTGCTGCAGCGCGGTGGTCACAACGTAGAGGTTGGGCTCGCCGTTCATCGGCTCGTCGATGATCTCGCGCCAGCGCCCGAAGCGGACCTGCACATGCGATTTCATCGCATGATAGCCCTCGACCGTCTGCGTCAGCTTCGGCCGCCCGGCAATGCTGACGACGTCGCGCGTCACCAGGCTGCGCACCTTGTCGCCCGCCCAGAGCGCTGGGCGGTACTGGCCAAGCAACATGCAGGTGAACATCATCAGATGCAGGTCGTGGCAGCAGCCGAGCAGGTAATAGGTCGGCTCGCCGGCATAGGCGAGGTAGAGATCGTTGGCGCGCACCGCTTTCTCGCTGGCGAGCTTCGCCTTCTCATACTCGCCACAGAGCACATGGATGTGCCCCGGCATATGGTTCATGTGGCCGGCATCCGGGCACATCGTGCCCAGCCGCTCCGCCGAGCGCATGCCGCGCTCAGGCTGCGTCGACATTTCGAGCAGATGGATATGGAGATGGAGCGCCGCCGGATGCGGCGCAGCACCTGCCTCGTCCGAGAGCCGGATCGAGCGTTCGCAGATATCCAGCGCTTCGAGGACGTCGGAATTCGGTGCCGGCGCTCCGGTCTTGAGGTGCCACAGGCGCCGCACCGTGCGCATCATCAGCGCCTCGACCGTCAGCGCCATCACGTCATGGTCGTCGGGGAACGTGCGATAAACCTGCCGCATGGCGGCCGCATAGGCATCGTCCCATTTTTCGAATTCCGCGGCATCCACGCCATGCGGCTGCTGGAAGCGGACGGCCAGCGCCTCGATCAGCCGCCGTTCGACAGGGCTCGCGCTTGCGGCGTTGGCTTGCGCAAGCCGCGCATGCTCGAAGCAGCGCCTGGCGGCATGGTCGGCCTCGGCCTTGCCATGTTCCTTCCACGTCAAATTGTAGAAAGGCCCGGCGGCATAGGCGATGCCCCAATGCACGAAGGCGCAGCCGGGATCGGTCTCCAGCGCCCTCTCGAAGCATTTTATCCCTTCCTCGTGGTTGAAGCCGTAGCACCAGTTCAGCCCGATATCGAACCAGCGCTGCGTCTCGGTCGAGGATGTGGAGATGGGTCGGCGATAGGTGCCGAGATCGAAGTGGTCCATGCCTTGCAGCTTCTCGCATTCCGCCGGCGTACGGCCGGTCGGCGCACTCTGAGCTGAAATGCGTTGGCTTGGCAAACAGCAAACGGCCGGCGCGGCTTGGAGAGCCGCACCGGCCGACCGCGTCCTGGGAGGATCAGGACTCCAGCCACACCTTCTCGAAATGCTGCTCGAGCGCCTGGTGCTGTTCGCAACCCTGCACGCCCTTGCGGTAGGTGCGGTAGACCGAGCGCCAATAGGGCTGGATGATGATGCCGGAGTCGCGCAGATTGGTCTCGATCTTGGCCATGATCTCCTTGCGCGCCGCAGCGTCCGGCGTCGCAAGCGCCTTGTCGAGCAACTCGTCGAACTCCTTGTTGGCATAGGCGCTTTCATTCCAGGCCGCGCCGGACTTGTAGGCTAAAGCCAGCACCTGGACGCCGAGCGGCCGGCCGAGCCATTCGGTGCAGGAATAGGGAAACTTCGCCCAGTCGTTCCAGAAGGTCGCGGCCGGCAACACCGTGCGCTTGACTTTGAGGCCCGCCTCGCGGATTTGCGCCGCGATCGCGTCGGCGGTGCTCTTTTGCCATTCGAGGTCGACCGAGATCAGCTCATATTCGTGGTCGGCCTTGCCGGCTTCCGCGATCAGCTTCTTGGCCTGATCGACGTCCTGCTTGGCCGGGCCGATATCGGCGAATTCCGGATGCATGGGGCCGACATGGTGGTTGTCGGCGGGCTTTCCGCGGCCGTCGAGGCCGAGCTTCAGCACGGCCGCATTGTCGACGGCGAGCTGGGCGGCGCGGCGCACCCTGACGTCGTCATAGGGCGCGTTGGAGACATTGAAGCGCGCGACGATGGTCGAGCCGGTGGCGATCTCGGAGTTCTGCAGGCCCATCTGGTCGGTCTGCGACACCGCGTCCGAGGCGGTTTCGTGGTCGGTGTCGATCTCGCCGGATTCGAAGGCCGACAGCGTCGCGTTGGGGTCCGAGCCGTAGTCGACCCATTTGATGCCGTCGAGATGGAATTCGCCCTTCCACCAGGGCTTGTCCTTGCGCTTCACCTCCGCGCCCGTCTCGGCGTCCCAGCTCACCAGCTCGCAGGGGCCGGTGGTGATGGCCAAAGCCTTCTTCGGGTCGGCATCGCCCTCATAGGAGCGGTGCATGATCAGCGCCGGATAGTCGGCCATGCCGGCGATCAGCGAGATGTCGGGCTTCGGCAGGTTGATCTTGACGGTATGGTCGTCGATCTTCTGGATACCGCCGTCGACCGGCTTCTTGGTGTCGGCATTGACCAGCGCGCCCATGCGCGCGGCGACCGAATTGCCGGCGACCGAGGCATCGCACCAGCGGTTGAGGTTGTGGATCACGTCGTCGGCGTTGAAAGTGTCGCCGTTCGACCAGGTGATGCCCTTGCGCACGTGAAGCGTGATCGTCTTGGCGTCGTCGCTGGTTTCCCAGCTTTCCAGCAGCCACGGCTCGAAGGAAAAGTCGGTCTTCCAGCGTACCAGATATTCGTTGCACTGGCGCGCGACATTCGACATCTCGACGCCGTCGAAGGTGCGCGGATCCTTGAAGCCCTTGACGTTCATCGCCACACGGAGCACGCCGCCCTTTTTCGGCTCGGCGGCACGGGCAGGCGAGGGAGCGATACCGCCCAGCGCCATCGCGCCGGCGGCGCTGACGCCAAAGCCGGCCATCAAAGCCAGATATTCGCGCCGGCTGATCGCGCCCTTCCTGAAATCGTCGGCGATCGGCTTGGCACGCGGGTGCAGTTTTCTGTCGGTCAGCATGAATTTCATCGTCGTTCCCTCTGTTGTTGGGCGCTCGGGGCCGCCATGCGAGGGCGGACGCGACCGCCGGAGCGCCGTTGCCTGCTGGGCGATGATAGGTCCGCTTTCGATGGCGAAATGTTTGGTTTTCCGCAGTTCTTGTGCGCTGTTCCGCAGGGGGACAGCTGATCTCCCCCCTTGTGGGGGAGATGTCCGGTAGGACAGAGGGGGGCGGTGTCCCGCCATACGTCTCAGCGGATTGGAGATGTCTTCTCAGGCAGATGTCGGACGTTAGGAAACCGAAGGGTCGCGATCCTTCGCGCCCCCCTCTGGCCTGCCGGCCATCTCCCCCACGAGGGGGGAGATCGGCGCTCCGCCACCGGCGCCCAGCCTGACGATGTCGCCAATAGTCCTCACGAACGCCTCCGCTGCGCGCGGCACCGTAGGGCGCGCCCGCAAAAAACTGTGCACCAGCCGCGGCTCCTCGCGCCACCACGCTTGTCCGCCGGCGGCAAGGATGCGGTCGCGATAGGCCTCGCCATCGGATGACAGCGGGTCGCATTCGGCGGTGACGATGACGGTCGGCGGCAGGCCGGAGAAATCTCGGTCCTTGAGCGGCGAGAAGGTTGGGTCGTCCGTCGACTGTCCGGGCGCGGACCGAATGCTGCGGTAGAACTCGATGTCGGCGAGCGTCAGCAGCGGCGCCTCGGCGTGCTCGACATAGGAACGCCCGCTCTCGTCGCCGCCCAGGCCGGGATAGATCAACATCTGGCCGATGGCGTGCCGCGCATGATGTCGCGTCGCTTGCGCCACCGCGGCGGCGAGGTTGCCGCCGGCGCTTTCGCCGCAAAGCAAGATCGGCAGCGTGCTGGTCGCGGCGACCCATTCGAACACGGCAAAAGCATCGTCGAAGGAGGCTGGATGCAGATGCTCCGGCGCCAGCCGATAGTCGGCCGAGACCACCTCGAAACCGGTGCCGGCGCAGATTTCGGCACAGATGTCGTCATGGCTGTCGAGATCGCCGAGCACGAAGCCGCCGCCATGATAATAGACGACGATCGCCGCTGCCGCCTTGCCCGCCATGCGGTAGCGCCGGACTGGGATGGCATGCGCCGCCGTGGCGACAAGACCGTCGCTGGTCGTCACGCCTTCGGGATGTCCTTGATGGAAAGCCACGCACATTTTGTCGTACACGGCGCGCTGCTCGGCGATCGGCGCGGCCACGATCTGCGGCGGGTACCAGCTGTCGACCTGGTCGATATAGTCCCACAGCTCCGGGTCGAGCCGATCGGCATAGTCGCCGCGCCTCGCCGAATTGTGTGGGTTGCTGGCCACTGTCGTCAAAGCTCGGCGTAGAGCCGCGCCGCGTTCTCGAAGGTGAAGCGCAGCGGCACCGAGCCCTCGACCTGCCAGACGCTCACCGTGTCGCCTGCCATCAGCCGGCAGGCGTCGAGCGTGTTGGCGACGGCGCCGCCATAGAGCCGGTTGGCGAGGTTGAGGATGCCGGTCTGGTGCATGGCCGCACTTGCGCTGCCGCAGGCATCCTTGACCAGCAGCACGCGAAAACCGCGTGCCACCGCGTCCTTCACCGTGGCGTCGATGCAGGCTTCGGTCCAGACGCCGGCAATCACCAGCCATTCGATGCCGGCTGCCTTGAGCTTGTCGCCGAAATCGTTCTTGCCGAAGGCGCTGGCTTCCTGCTTGACCAGGGTGGCTTCGCCGTTTTGCGGCGCTACCTCATGGCAGATCGCCGTCAGCGGATCGTCCTTGTCGGAGAAGGCCGACTTGCCGCTCTCGTCGACGGGATGGAACGGCCGCGCCTCGGCGAGATCGACGATATAGGCCCAATGGTGGAGCGGCACGAAATTGCGCCGCGCCGCTTCCTGCAGGCACTGGACGTTGGCGAGGATGTCGGCAAAGCCCTCGACCAGATAGCGTCTGTCCTTGCGATGCTCCTCCTGGAGATCGACGAACACCGCGGCCACCGTGCCGCGTCGAATGGAAATGGGCGTTTTCATGCGGATGCTCAAACTTCGTCATTCCAGGGCGAAGCAGCCGCGAAGCGGCGTCGCGAAGACCCTGGAATCCATGCCGTTACATTGATCGTCGATCGCTGGCTATCAGAATTCCGGACCGTGGCGAAGCGGATACGGAACGGCATGGATTCTAGGGTCTGCGCCGCGTCGCTTCGCTCCTTGCTTCGCCCTAGAATGACGACGGCACAGGTGTTGCGGCCAATCGCCAAGGCCCGCGATGCCGGACCGGTGCTCATCGTGCTTGCCTGCATCAAACCTGCGGCTCCAAAAACTCATCCTCATAAGGAAACCGCGAGAGCAGTTCGGTGCCGGTCTCGGTGATCAGGATCTCGTCCTCGAGCTTGACGCCTTCGCGGCCGCCTTTCTCGCCGATATAGCTTTCCACGCTCACCACCATGCCAGGCACGATGATGCCGTCGCGGCCGTAGGTCTCGTAGTCCATCGAGTGCGCGATGAAAGGCGTTTCGCCATGCATGCCGACGCCGTGCATAACCGAGGTGTAGCGCTGGTCGACGAAGCGGTCGGGGATTTTCCAGGCCTTCTCGGCAATCTCGCGGAACGCCATGCCGGGCTTCACGATCGAGATGTTGTGCTGCACCTGGTCGTGCGCCATGCGGTAGAGCGATTTCTGATAAGGCGTAGGCTTGCCCGGGCCGCAGCGGAAGGTGCGCGAGAAGTCGGAATAATAGCCGTAGCAGCCGATCGTGTCGGTATCGAGCGCCAGCAATTCGCCGGGCCTGATCTTGCGACCGCTCGCCTCGTTGAACCACGGGTTGGTGCGCTGGCCCGACGTGAGCAACCGGGTCTCGATGAACTCGCCGCCTTGCCGGATGACCTCGCCATACATGATGGCGAACAGGTCGTTTTCGGACACGCCGGGCTTGATCGCCTCGCGCACCGCCGCCACCGCGGCCTCGGCGCCGGCCATGGAGGCCAGCAGGCACTTCACTTCCTCTGGCGTTTTCACCGCGCGCACCGCCAGGATCTCGCCCTGGCAGTCCCGGACCTCGCAGCCGCGCTTTTCCAGGGCCAGCGCCTGGAGGTGGCTGCAGCGGTCGAGCCCGAGCTTCATCGAGCCGCCGCCATGCTTCTTCAGAAGCTCTGTGATCTCATCGGCGAACGGCCCGGCGGTCTCGTCATCGCGACCAGAGACGGAGGACCAGACGAGCTTGGACGGCCGCGCCTCGTCGATCGTGTCGAGCACCATCGAGACATGGTAGCTCTGCGGATATTCGAACAGCACGATCGGCCCTTCGTTCGGGATGAAGAAGTACCGCGTCGAATTGCGCAGGAAATAGCCGAACATGTTGCGCGAGCCGGTGGCGTAGCGCTGGTTATAGGGGTCGAACAGCACGATGCCGCCATAACCCGCCTCGCGCATCCAGGCGCGCAGCTTGGCGAGCCGCCCCTTGCGCAGCGCGTCGGCATCGATGAAGGACGGCTCGGTGTCGGACAGCCACATGCCGCCGGCCGGATCGGCCGCGGCCGGGTGGCGCATGCGGTCCTTGAAGTCCACATCCTCGGTGCTGTCGGGATCGAAAACGACGATGCTCATGCGGGGCCTCCTGATGTGGAGAACATAGCCTGATGAGGTTTTCGGCTTGTGCGGCATTCCGCAGATGTTGTGCTGAGTGCCGCAGGCGAACGGGCAATGCCGTGATCCTTCGCGCCCCCCTCTGCCCTGCCGGGCATCTCCCCCACAAGGGGGGAGATCAGCCATCATCGCGGCTTTCGCCAATCGCCAACGTTGCAGAATGAGCGGGGCGCCGAAGCTACTGATCTCTCCCCTTGTGAGGGTTTTGCACGGGAGCCGATATTTAGCGCATGAGGCAGATGGGCGTTTTTTGAAAGGCGCTCGGGCCACTTTGG
>NZ_VFVL01000045.1 GCF_006442815.1 Mesorhizobium sp. B2-4-3 | reverse complement strand
CGGGTCGGCGATATTGACGCCGTCCGCGCCGGGCACGTCGTTGGCGAACACGTTCACCGTCACCGGTGCGTTCTCGGCTGCCTGCGCGGCAACGTCGTCATGCGCCGTCGGCACATCGTCAATAATCTCGACCGACAGTGTACCCGGAAGCGAGACGTCGCCATCGCCGTCGGTGACGGTCACCGTCATGTTGTCAAAGATCGAGGCGTCGCCGGCCGGGTGCTGCTCGCTATGCAGGAGCGTGTAGGTATAGCTCACCTGGCCGGTGGCGGCGTCGTAGCCGTTGATGGTCAGCGTGTTGCCGAACGGCGTCGTGATGGGGATCGGTGTCGACGCGCTGTTGGCAAGCGCGGCGGCCGAAATCACCTGATTGTTAATGGTCACCGAGCCGATGCCGTCGGGCGAGTTGATGGTGAAGGTGCCGGTGTTGTGCTCGGAGGGATCGCCGTCGGAGCCGGGCGCCGCCACCTCGCCCGCGCCTTCCGACCCTGAGCTTTCCGGCAGACCCTTCTCGTTGACGGTGGTGTCGCCGCCGCTGGTCGACGGCGTCAGGTCGAGGATCGTCGGCGTGGAGTCCGGCAGCAATCCCGGGAACAGCTCGCGATGGTCAGGCTGGCCGAACGCCAGGTCCGTCGGCGGCAGCAGCGACGTCAGGCCGAAGCCGTCGCCGATCCCACCTGCGGGATGTTCGAAATTTCCGCCCGCGCTGCCCGGCGAGCCGTTGCCGCCGGCCGAGATCGAGCCGTCGGCGCCGAAGGCGACATCGACATGGCTTGCCTCGAGCGCGGCGATCAGGGCCACGCGCGGCACCTCGACATCGCCGAGGATGAAGGTCGGCACGTTCAGCGCGGCGTCCTTGATGACGATCTGGGATCCGTCGGGCTGCGTGAGGACGAGATCGTGTCCGTCGACCTTGATGTTGTCGATCGACACGCTGGCCGGAAGCTTTACGACGTTGCCGGCCTCGACATGATATTCATGCGGGGTATTGCCTGCCGCTGCATTTGCCGCCGGTGCGGGAGCAGGAGCCTTGGCGTCGGCCGCCGGCTGGTTGGCTGCCGGCGCATTGGCCGCGCCTTGGGCCGGCGCGCCGCTGCCGACATCGACCGGCACTGGCTCGCTCGCCGCCTGGCCGGTGGTCGCCTGCGCGACCTGGACACCCGTCGAGATGGGATTTTCCCCAGCGCTCGTGTGCTCGTCCCAGGAATTTGAAACGGCGTCGAATTCGATATTGGTCGTCATAGCTAAAACCCCTCCGGCATTTCCCGGAAAGAGACATGTCAGGCCCGCGCTTTGCAACAGACCTTCAATCTAATTCATATATTCGAATATGTAGAGAATCGCATTTTTTACACTTGGTAAATTGCGATGATATATCTGGATATGTATGATCTTAAGGACCGCGGGATTGACCGCGCCGCACGCCTCCCGCCTTGGTAAATGGAAGTATAATTTTGAATAAAATTTGATGCAAAACAGAATAGCGTGATTCGCGGAAACTTACCCACCTTCCTTTCCGATAATTTGAGACAAGATTGGTACCGTCCACAGTCAAAGGTGGGCGTCATGAAAATACAAAAAGCAGCCCCGACAGGGATCAAGGTTCTCTTGCTGGCGATCGGCCTTGCCGCTCAGGCAGATCCATCGTCGGCAAGCGCGAATTCGGGTGCGGTTCAAGCCTTGCAGAAGGTGCCTGCTCCGGCGAGCCTCGGCGGCGTTTCGCTGGCCCGGCCGCTGCCCTGGCAGTCGGCCTCCGCGTACCGGATCGCGGACGTTTCTGTGGGCTACACGCCGGCAGTGCCTTACGAGGCTGAAGCGCACGCCACGGCCGATCCCGGCATCGACCCGATCCAGACCGCCGCGATCATTCCCGGCGTCTTCGGCTCCGTCGCTTTGTCGATGCACAACTTCCCGGTCGCGGCGCGCTGGGCTCCCGTCTACAGGGCCATCGTCGATTGCACCGCCGGCAGCGTCTGCGACCGCGAGAGCCCGGCTTTCGCCGAGATCGTCAAGATTGCCGGCGACAAGGGCTTTCGCGACAAGCTCGCTTTCGTCAACAGCAGCATCAACCGCCTGATTGCCTATCGCAAGGACAGCGTCGTCTATGGCAAGCTCGACTATTGGGCGAAGCCTTCGGAAATCCTCGAGCATCGCGCCGGCGATTGCGAGGATTTCGCCATACTGAAGATGGCGGCGCTGCTCAGGGCCGGAATCCCGGCGCAGAGCATGTCGCTCGTGGTGCTCCAGGATCGCCGCCGCAAGTTCTTCCACGCCGTCCTGTCGGTAAGCACGGGAAGCGGCGCCTTCATCCTCGACAGCCTCGGCAACGCCGTCCTGCGTGACAGCGAGTTGCCCGACTACGTTCCGCTCTATTCCTTCAGCACGGATCGCGCCTGGATCCATGGGTCGAAGTCCGGCGCACAGGTCGCCGACATCGCCGGCGGCTTCACGACGGTGGCGCCCGGCGAAGGCACTTCGCCTGACACGGCAGTTGCGCCTGCAACGTTCGGTTTCGGTCCGAAATAGGCTGCCTGTACGTCCATGCCGTGACTTCCGAGCGCCGCTGCCGTGCAGGCAATTCGGAATGCCGGCGGGACAGCGCCCCCTCTGCCCTGCCGGGCATCTCCCCCACAAGGGTGGAGATCAGATGTCGCGCCGGCTTTCGCTAATCGCCGACGTTGCGGGAATGGTGCCTTCGGCGAAGCTGCCAATCTCCCCCCAAGTGGGGGAGATGTCCGGCAGGACAGAGGGGGGCGCGAAGGATCGCGGCCTATCCCTTCTTCAATCTCAGAGCGAGCTGACAGGCGCTTCGGCCCATCTCCAACGCATTCGACGTGCCGATGCGAGCACCGTCCGAGCCATCGAAATTTCTGCGCAGGGGAACTACCCGTTGTAGACGAAAGCCATCAACAGTTCCGGATCGGTGACGGGCGCGCGCACGGCGCTGAGCTGGCCGCGATAGCGGCGCTCGCCCGCGCCGATGACGAAGCCGCTGGTGACCGGCGTTTCGCCATTGGCGTCGAGCCGGGCGAAGATGTCGGGAACGTTGAGGTCGAGCGCCAGTTTCAGGTCCTGGCGCCCATCCTCGCCGGGCGCGCTCGGCAACTGACGCCTGACCAGTTGCTGGAACGGCGTGTTGAAGGCCAGGATCTTCTTCGAGGAAGACAGCGCGAAGGCGGGCGAGGGGCAGGCGACCAGGATTGCATTGATCGTGCGGATCGAAGCGAGCTTGCGCAATTCCATGCTTTCCTCGGTGAGGCCGCGCATGCAGGCGACGCGGATCGCCGAGGTGAGATTGCCCTGGTCGGGATGGTGTTCGGCGATCTCCTCGACCAGCATGCCGATCGTGCATTTGCGGCTTTCGGCCATCTGCTTCAGCGACACCCAGAAGGCGCGCTCCAGCCGGATGCCGCGACGCACGCCGCCGCGCGCCACGACGCGGAATTCCGGGCCGAAATCCTCGGCCGCGAGCGCCGGCAGCAGCCGTTCGCGCGAAGTGTCCGGATGGACGGCGCTATCGCTCACTCATTGCCTCCTGACGCGCCTTGTTGATGGGCTTCAAAAGATAGTTGAGGATCGTCTTGTGTCCGGTCTTGATGTCGACCGAGCAGATCATGCCGGGGATGATCGAATAGGTCTTGCCGTTCCTTGTCAGCGTCGATTTGTCGGTGGCGACCCGCACCTGGTAATAGGGCTCGCCCGTCTTCTGGTCGACGAGGCTGTCGGCGGTGATATTGGAGACCTTGCCCTCGATGCCGCCGAAGATCGAGAAATCATAGGCCGTGACCTTGATCAGCGCCTCCTGGTTCGGCTGGATGAAGGCGACGTCGCGCGGCGAAACCCGGGCCTCGACCAGCAGCGTCTCGGAGGTCGGCACGATGCCGGCCACGACGGCGCCCGGCTGCACGAAGGCGCCGAGCGTGTTGACGTCGAGCGTGTTGACGATGCCGTCGACCGGCGAGCGGATGTCGGTGCGCGCCACCTTGTCGGTGGCGCCGCGGATGGTTTCGTCGACCACGGAAAGATCGGCGAGCGCCTGCGTCAGGTCGCTCAACGCTTCCTGCTGCAATTGCAGCCCCAATTCGTTCACCTGAAGCTGCGCCTCGGTGATAGCCGACTTGGTCTTCTTGATGGTCTCGCCGGCCAGGGTCAACTGCCCATGAAGGTCGGTCTGTTCCCGCTCGACGCGGATCTGTTCGGTCCTGGCCATCAGACCTTTCTTGACCATGGGTTCGACCAGCGCCGCTTCCTGGTCGGTGACGGCAAGGCTCTTGGACAGGCGGTCGGCATTGGCGGTGGCCTCGTCCAGCTCCTTCTCGCGCTGGTCGAGGCGCGATTTGAGAACCGACAGCTTGACCTCGAAATTGTCGCGGCGCGCGACGAGCAGCTTTTGCTCGTTGTCGCAGATCTCCGGCGCGGCTTTCTGGATTTCCACAGGGCAGGGAAACGACCCTTCGACACTGCCGCTCTGCTCGTACTGCAGCCTGGCGATGCGCGCCTGCAGCGCTCGCGCCTTGGCCTTCTCTTCGCCAAGGCTCGACGTGTTGCCCGAATTGTCGAGACGAATGATGAGGTCGTTCTTCTTGACGGTCTGGCCGATCTGGACGGCGATCTCCTGCACGACGCCCGGTTCGCTGGCCTGAATGATCTGCGTCTTCGAAGCGGGTATCACCTTGCCGTCGCCGCGCGCGATCTCGTCGACCTCGGCGAACGACGCCCAGGCCGTGAAGCACACGAACAGCGCTCCGACGATGTAGACGGACGCCGAGGCGAAAAGTGGTGGCCGGTCTTCCCTTGCTAGCATGTCCATACGTTCCGGTCAGGCATTTGCCTTCTGCAGCGCCTGGATGACTTGTTCCTTCGGCCCGTCCGCGACGACGCGGCCCTGGTCGATGACGATGAGGCGGTCGGCAAGTTCCAGCATGCTGTAGCGATGGGTCGACACGATCAGCGTCGTGTTGCGGTCGAACGCCACCTTGAGCTGCTTGATCAACTGCCGTTCGGAAGCGAGATCCATCGAGCCCGACGGCTCGTCCAGGAAGACGATCTTCGGCTTGGTCAAAAGCAGCCGCGCGATTGCCACCGCCTGCCTTTGTCCGCCCGAGAGATTGGTGCCACGCTCGCCGACATTCATGTCGTAGCCGCGCGGATGCCGCGAGACGAAGTCGTCGACGCCGGCGGCTTTCGCCGCATCGATGATCTCCTCGTCGGTGGCTTCCGGCGCCGCCATCAAGAGGTTCTCCTTGATGGTTCCCGAAAACAGGTCGCCGGCCTGAGCGACGATGCCGACCGCGGCGCGGACCTCCGAGGGGTGGTATTGCCGGATGTCGATGCCGTCGAGCAGCAGCTCCCCCGACGTCGGCAGGAACAGCCGGCCGATCAGCCGGCCCATCGTGGTCTTGCCGGAGCCGATGCGGCCGATGATGCCGACCCGCTCGCCGGGCCTGACCGCGATGTTGAGCCCGCTCAGTACCTCGTTTTCCGTGCCCGGATAGGCGAAGCCGACATTCCTGAAGACCAGCGCCCCGCTGCGGATCGGCCGGTTGACGAAACCGACCGTGTCGGGGCGGTCCTCCGGTTGCGACATGATCGTGTTGATGATCTTGAGCGACAGCATCGCCTGCCGGAACCGGGCAAGCGTGATGGCGATCTGGCCGAGCGGCGCCACGGCGCGGCCGGCAAGCATGACGGTGCCGATGATGGCGCCGGTCGACACCTGGCCTTCCGAGAAGGCATAGGCGCCGGCCACCACCAGGGCGACCGTCACCAATTGCTGGATGGCGCCGGTGATGTTGCCCGCCGCCGCCGAGAGCTCCTTGATCTTTTCCGACGTGTTGGCTGCGTTCTTCGAGTGCTCGCCCCATTTGCGCAGGAGATAGGCTTCGGCGCGCAGCGACTTGATCGTTTCCAGCGTCGAAATGGATTCGACCAGCAGGGCCTGGCGCTGCGACGCCTCGTTCATCGAGGCCGCCACCCGCTTGCCGATCCGCCGCTGCGTGATCAGCCCGACAATGACGGAGATGACGAAGGCCAGCGCCGGTATGACCACCAGCCAGCCGCCGATGGCGTAGATGACAGCCAAGAAGACGAAGACGAAGATCGTATCGATGAAGACGCTGATGGTGTTGGAGGTGAAGAACTCGCGCACGAATTCGTATTGCGTGACGCGGTTTGCATATTCGCCCGTCGACCCTGGCCGCGCCGAAAGCGAGGAATTCAGCACTTTCTCGAACAGCAGGTAGGAAATCCGCAAATCCGCCTTGCGGCCGGCATAGTCGATCAGCGACGCCCTGGCCGTCTTCAGAAGCAGGTCGAACAGGATCGCCGCGCCGATGCCGAGCGCCAACACCCACAGCGTCGAGATCGCCTTGTTGGGCAGGATGCGGTCGTAGACGTTCATGGTGAAGATCGGCGAGGCGATCGCCAAGAGATTGATGAACACCGCCGACAGCACCACTTTCGAATAGGTGCGCCAGAACGACCCCATGGTGCCGGTCAGCCAGTGGCGCCTTTCGATCCGCGCGGCGGTGCCGACCGTCATCTCCTCGGCCTGGTTGGCATAGGTGATCGAGAAGGACGTGCCGCCGCTGATATAGCTTTCGGCGAGTTCCGACCTGGCGATCGTGGTGCGGCCGTTTTCCTGCGGCGCCGTCAGATATTGCCCGCCCTCCATTTCCGCCAGGAGGGCGACCGGCAATTGGCTGACGCGAAAGACGATCGCCGGAAGATCGAAGCGGCCACGCAGGAAATCGCGATGGCTGAAATCCTGGACCTCCAGGCCGATGCGCTCGGCCAGATGACGGATTTCGTCGGGCTCGATGCGCGTCTCCGAAATCGGCACGCCGGCGAACAGCACGGTTTCCGCGCTCGGCCTGCCGAGATAGGCCGCGACAGCGCAGAAACAGGCTTTGAAAGCCTCCTTGGGCGATAGGATATTAGGTTGCTGGTTCACGATCCGCCCCGAAGGACCGAAGATCGACGCTACATTGGCTACTTTTTCCTGACCGGCGCGAGAATGTCGAACGGCAGATCGTTCTTCTGCTCCGACGGCGTCCGCGCATAGGTCTCGGTATCGGCCGTGGCCGGCACACCGAATTCCTCACGGGCGTAGGCCGCGGCCTGCTTGGCCGGCTGGATGTTGAGTGTCTTCAGCAACTCCCCGGTTGCGGCCAGCAGCCGGTATTCCGCGAACAGCGACGCGTAGGACGACGTGTCGGCCAGCGTCGCGGTGTTGAAGCGCGTGTTCTGGGCATCGAGCACATCGAGCAGCGAGCGCTGCCCGACCTTGAACTGCTCGCGATAGGAGGCGACCAGCTTTTCATTGGTGGCTGCCTGCTGCCGCAGCGTCTTTGCCAGTTCCGCCTGGCGGAAGCGGCGGTCCCACGAGGTGCGCACGGCTTCCTCGATCTCGCGCAGCACCTGGTGAAGCCCAAGCCGCTGCTCGCTGGTGCGGCGGATCTGTTCCTGCTCGTTGGCCTTGTCGATGCCGCCGCGATAGAGGTTCCAGCGCAGCACCACCCGGGCCTGCAGGTCGCTCGCGTCGCCATTGTCGCCGTCGATGTCATACCCGCCCCGGGCAACACCCTCGGCGGTGATCGTCGGGCCGTATTTCGCCCGCGCCGCGTCGACCAGCGAGGCGGCAGCATCGATGTCGCTGTTGGCCATATGGACGCGTGGATTGTTCTGCCTGGCGAGCCCGATCGCATCGTCGAGCGACCGCGGCAGGGCGGCTGCGACATCGGCCGGCCGCGACGCGTTGGTCAGCGGCTTGCCGACATTCTTGAAGAAGCGGATCTTGGCCGCCTCGAGTTCTTCAGTCGCTTCCTGCATCCGCGCCTTGGCGGCATAAAGGCGCTCCTCGGCCTGCTGCCGGTCGGCGTCGTTGAGCGCGCCGCCCGCGATGCCTTGCTTGATGTCGCTGAGGATGGACTGATGGAAGCCAAGGTTCTTCTTGGCCTCGGCCACGATCGAAGCCTGCAGCATGTATTCCAGATAGTCCTGGACGACCGCAAGCCCGATGAACTCGGACCGTTCCAGAACCCTGAAGGAAGCCCCATCGACCCGCGAGGCCTGGCGGTTGAGTTCCGCCCGCCTTGCGCCGCTGTCATAAAGCGTCTGCGAGACGGTAAGGTCAGCCTCGTTCGGATAGAGGGCTTTGTGATCCTCGTCGAGCGCTCGCCGTGTATCGTTGTCCAGGCGGCGAACGCCGGTCGATGCTTCCAGGTCGACGCTGGGAAGATAAAGGCCTTTGGCCTGTCGCAGCTCGAATTCGATCGCTTCGCGGTTTTCGATCGCCTGTCCAATCTCCGGATTGGATTCCACTGCGACGGCAACGGCTTCTTTGAGTGTGAGTGCGCTGGCGCTACCACAAGCCAGCATCGACACCGTAATGGCAAGCGCAACGCGCCAGCCGACGGTAATTTTACCCGTCCTGGTCATTTCTACCCCGTGACTATCCCCGCGCCATTTATTTTTTTATTGGCGCTTATTTGCCCAAGCCTGCCACCGGAGCTTTCGGCCAGTATCTATCAGATTTTTCGAGGTTGTGAGCATATAATGGATTAGACACCTCTCAAAAGTACGATTCC
Organism: Mesorhizobium sp. B2-4-3; assembly: GCF_006442815.1. GTDB lineage: Bacteria > Pseudomonadota > Alphaproteobacteria > Rhizobiales > Rhizobiaceae > Mesorhizobium. The sequence goes on along the minus strand of NZ_VFVL01000045.1, from coordinate 26,239 downwards.
GGCCATTAGGGCCAAACCTGTAGCAAAAATGGCACAGAAACCGGGCACGGCGGGCCACGGCCTTTCGGTTCGGAGCAGGCCGCAACGGTTCTTGAAGCGGCCCGCAATGGTTAATGGTCTGAAACAAATGGCGAATCGCACGGGTCGCCGCGCACAGGCTTCACAGCAATAGTTCTTTCGAAACCTAGCTGGTTGCCGCCCCGCGGATCCCTTGGGAAAATCTGCTGCGGCCTTGCAAAGCATGCGCAAGAAATCGCCATACCAGTCTGGTTTGGTTGGCAAACGGGGATCGTTCCCTGTATTGCGGGCCGGAGGCAAAAGCCGTGGATCTTCTTGCATGACCAATCTCGCCCTGACGGGGCTTGCCCGCGATCTCGCCAGACGCGCCGCCGAGGGCAGGCCGGTGCGCATCGGCGTCATCGGCTCCGGCGAGATGGGTACCGATCTGGTGACGCAGGGCATGCTGATGCCGGGCATTTCGATCGCGGCCATTTCCACGCGGCGCCCGCACACCGCCCGCGAGGCGATCCGCATCGCCTATGGCGACGAGGCGATTGCCGCCGAGGCCGAGACCGGCTCCGGGGTCACCCGGGCGATCGAGGGCGGCAGGATCGCCATCACCTCGAACGAGATGCTGGTCACCAACCCGCTGATCGACGTCGTCATCGACGCCACCGGAAAACCCGGCGTTGCCGCCGATTTCGACCTGATGGCCATGCAGCATGGCAAGCATCTGGTGATGATGAATGTCGAGGCCGACGTGACCATCGGCTGCTACCTGAAGCAGCAGGCCGACCGGTTGGGCGTCGTGTATTCGGTCGGCGCGGGCGACGAGCCGTCAAGCTGCATGGAGCTGATCGAATTCGCCTCGGCGCTTGGGCTAGGCATCGTCGCGGCCGGCAAGGGCAAGAACAATCCTCTCAACCATGACGCCGTTCCGGACGATTATCGGGAAGAGGCGACGCGCCGCAACATGAACCCGCGCATGCTGGTCGAGTTCGTCGACGGCTCGAAAACCATGGTCGAGATGTGCGCCATCGCCAACGCCACCGGCCTGGTCCCGGATGTTCCAGGCATGCACGGCCCCAAGGCCGATCGCGATCAACTGGCCAAGGTGCTGATCCCGCGAGCGGATGGCGGCCTCCTGTCGAGGAAAGGCGTCGTCGACTACACGATCGGCAAGGGCGTGGCGCCCGGCGTCTTCGTCATCGTCGAGGCGATGCACCCGCGCGTCGTCGAACGCATGGACGATCTCCATGTCGGCAAGGGCCCTTATTACGGCCTGTTCCGGCCCTATCACCTGACTTCGCTGGAGGTGCCGCTCACCGCCGCCCGCATCATGCTCCACGGCAAATCCGACATGGTGCCTCTGCCGAGACCGGTGGCGGAAGTCTGCGCGGTCGCCAAGCGCGACCTTGCCGCGGGGGAGATCTTCGATGCCATCGGCGAGACCTGTTACCGCTCCTGGACCATGACCGTTGCCGATGCCCGCGCGATCCGCGCCGTGCCGGTCGGCTTGCTCGAAGGCGGCAAGGTACTGAAGCCGGTGAAGAAGGGCGAGTTGTTGACTGAGGACAATGCCGCGCCGGACCGGACGACGAGACTTTACGCCCTGCGCCGGCTGCAGGACGATATGCTCTATGGAACCAAGATCGGTTCGCCTGCCCTGTCGGGCTGAGCCGCTTCTTTGTGCGCAGCTCCGCCTGGCGGCCGGGTAGCAAGACAGCGGCGGTTGGCATTGTCATGACAGTCGCGCTATATTGTCATGGCGGATATGGAGCACAGCGATGAATCTTCAAATCAGGGATCCGCGGGCAAGAGAGCTCGCGCGCCAGCTTGCTGAAAAACGAAACATCTCGATGACCGACGCGGTAATCGGGGCCTTGGAATCCGAACTTCAGCGCCACCGCAAACAGACGCCGTTGGCCGAACGGCTTGCCATCATTTCCCGAGATTTCAAATCCAAGGCCGGCGGAGGCGGAAAGACGTTGAGCAAGGATGAGGTCGACGAGATGTGGGGACATTCCTGAATGTTCATCGACACCTCGGTCGTCGTCGCCATCCTGGCGGACGAGGAAGACGCAGCCGAATGGAGCGGCCGGATAGAGCTGGCGTCCCGGCGCATAACATCTCCGCTGGTCATGCTCGAAGCGGCGATGCGGCTTTCATCGATGCTTGCCGTCCAGCCGGTCGTTGCCGAAGCGGCGATAGAAGAGTTTCTGCGGGAGGCTGAGGTGGAAGTCGTTCCGATCGAAAGCGGCGATGCAAAGCTCGCGATTCAGGCTTTCTCCGAATATGGCAAGGGTCGGGGTCATCCGGCCCAGCTCAACCTCGCCGATTGCCTGTCGTATGCCTCGGCAAAAAGTCGGGGCATGCCTTTGCTCTATAAGGGCAATGATTTTTCCCACACCGACCTTGCGTGATGCGGACGGGCCTTATTTCCCCAGCTCTATCGACCTGAGCCGTGCCGCTTCCACGGCTTCGGTGACGAGCTTGGTCAGCCGATCGCCGCCCATCAGCACGGCAAGCGCCGCGGCGGTCGTGCCGTTGGGGCTGGTCACCTGCTGGCGCAGCACGCCCGGCTCCTCGTCGCTTTGGGCGGCGAGCGAGGCGGCGCCGAAGACGGTCTGCATGGCAAGCAACTTGGCGGTCGCGGCGGGAAGGCCGGCCTTCTCGGCGGCGATCGTCAGCGCCTCGATGAAGTGGAAGATATAGGCCGGGCCGGAGCCGGAGACGGCGGTTACGGCGTCCATGAGGCCTTCGTCGTCGATCGTCGTCACGACGCCGCTAGCGGAGAGCAGTTCGGTCACGAAACGGCGGACGTCGTCGGAAACCAGCGGATTGGAAAACACCACCATCATACCCTTGCCGATCGCCGCCGGCGTGTTCGGCATGCAGCGGATGACCGGCGCGAGCTCGCCCAGAATTTCCTCGAAGGTGGCGACCGGCGTGCCGGCGGCTATGGAGAGAAAGCTGGTCCTGCCGTCGCCGAAGCGCTTGTAGTGCGCCGTCACCTCGCGGATCACCTGCGGCTTTACAGCGATGACGACAAGATCGGGAACGGCGTCGGCCGGAATGCCTGCAGCGTCGGCTGCGGCGTGGCAGCCGAGATGTTCGGCGCGCCGGCGCAGTTCCGCGTTGGGCTCGACCACGAACACCGCTCGCGGCTCGAGCTTGGCGGATTTTAGCCAGCCCGAGAGCATGGCGTAACCCATATTGCCGCAACCGGCGAGAACCAGCCTGATCGTCATGAAAACCTCCGTAAGAAAGCCCTCCTTAGACGGTTGCGCCGCAACGGAAAAGGGCAGTCGGCAGGAGATCGATCGGCCAGGGTCGAAGCAATTCCAGGAAAAGTGTGAAGCGGTTTTCCGTCCGGAATTGCGCAAACCAACTAGTTTGAAAGGCGAACCGGGATCGGCCGCAGCGAGACTTGTCTCAAGCCAAGCACGCCCAGCACGAAGAATAGCCAGACGGGATCGCCGCGGTGGAAGAAGAAGCTTTCCAGGAAACCGTTCAGCGCCGTGAACAGCACCACCATCATGAAGAAGTCGCCGAGGAAGATGTTTTCCTTGCGCGCCGGGATGCGCATGTAGTCGCGCAAGGGGGCGATCAGGAAGGTGTAGACCGCGACGCAGAGCGCCGGGATGCCCATCAGCACGGCGATGTCGAGATAGCCGTCATGGCCATGCACGATGGTGCGAATATCCCAGGGCCGGTCGAAGGGCTGGTCCTGGTTGAGCAGCAGCGGCGTGCCCCAGAAGCTTTCATAGCCGTAGCCGGTCCATGGTCTCTTCGCCAGCATCTCGCCGGCGAACTCCCAAAGCGTCGTGCGCCCCGTATAGGTCAGGTTCGGGAAATAGATCGCCGCCAGATGCTTCACCGGTGGGATGAAGACGATGCCAAGCGTGCCGACGGCCGTCGCGATGATCGCCAGCGCGAACAGGATCGGCGTCCCGAGCCGCATGCCGATGAGGCTGGGGAGCACGACGATCATGATCGAGAACGGGATCAGCCCGGCGGTCGTCTTGGAGCCGGTGTGCAGCATGAAGATCATCGCCGCGCAGAAGATGCCCGCGCCCCACCAGCGTTGGCCGCGCCGGAACAGGTAGAGCCCGGCGAAGCTGAAACAGGCCATCACCGGACCGGCGATGTTCTTGTGGGTGAAGACGCCGCGCCACAGGCCGGCATGCTCGGGCTCCTGCGAGTCGGCGGTATGCAGCGCCTCATGCGGGAAGACGATCAGTCCGATATAGGAAAGGCCGATCACCACGACGGCGGTGAAGATCACCACCCTGGCGAAGGAATCGGCTTCGCGCGGCAGTACCAGGATCGTCGCCATGGTGATGATGCCGATCATGGTGAAGGAGGCGGCGCGCATTGCCGCCGGCGGATCGGTGGCGAGCACCACCGACAGGAAGAAGAAGCCCAGCATCAGCGCCCAGGACGGGCTCACCAGCGAGCGCGCCACGCGCGGGTCGGCGAAGGCCAGCAGCGAGAAGATGGAGGCCGCGCCGAGCGAGCCGAAGCCGAGCTGGTTGACGATGTCGCCGCCGTCGCCGGTCAGTTCCGCGCCCGCCGGCTGGAAGGGCCGGAACGAGACGATGATGACGGTGAACAAGAGCGCGGCGATAGCCGTCGCCAGACCTTCCTTGGTGAAGGCGGCGCTGAGCGGGGCGCGCTCAGTTCTTCTCAGGCTGTCGGTATTGCTCATTGGCATATCCGAATTCGGCAAGCACCCGGCCGAGCGCGACATAGATTGGGTAGAGGCCGCTCGTCAGCGAGCCGGTGCGCGCCAGCCGGATGGCGCCGCGCAACGGCGAGGCCGCAAGCAGCGCCAGGCTCTTCAGGAATACCTTAAGATCGGCAAACGGTGTGCCGGCCCGCTTCTTCTTTTCGACAAGCGTCGAGATCACGCCATTGCGCAGGCTGCGGGCGCGGATCCAGTCGGCCTCGACGCGCCGGGCCGGCACTGTCTCGTTGACTTTTGCCTCGGCGCACCAGCCGAGCACGAAGCCTTTCTGCGCGGAACGGCTGAGGAAGTCGGAATCGCCGCCGCCCATGAAATTGAACCTAAGATCGAGGAAGGGCGGTCCCATGGCCTTGAGCACGTTGCGCCCGACCAAAAGGTTGCCGGATGAATAAAGCGCCGGCACGCGGCCCGTTTCACGATAGGGTGGTGCAAAGACCGGATGTTCGGCCCATCTGGCGTGGCTCGGATCGGCAAAGACCGGCACTTGCGGTCCGCCGACAATGTCGGCTTGAAGGCTCTCGGCCGCCTCGCACATGCGCTCCAGCCAGTCCGGCTCGGCGATCTCGTCATCATCGATGACCAAAAGGTGCTTGAAGTTGGGAAACTGCAGGATCGCCGTCTGCCAGCCGGCATTGTAGGCGCTGCAATTGCCGCGCTCATGCGCGATGATCGCCATGCCTGGCATCTCGCCTATTTCGAACAGCGGCAGCACCGCGCCCGCGCCCTCGCGCGCCTCGGCGTCGTTTTCCATGACGATAACGGCGAAGCGTCGGTCGGTCCGCTGCGCTTTGAGCGAAGCCAGGGTTTCGAGCACCTGCTTCGGCCGCTTGAAGGTCGGCAGCGTCACGACCGCCTCGACGGTCTCGGCGGCAAGCCCTGGCGACCGCCCCGCGATCGATACAGAAGCGTCGGACGGCAAAGGGATCATCCGTTTCCAGCAGCGTGGGTTCCGGGCCCTCGATAGCATCGTGGTGATAACGCTTCGTTAATCACCTTCTCGTCCGCCTGTCGGAAATGGCGGGTCTTTGGCCTTTGACAGTGCCATTTAATCAAGGCTTCACCGCGTTTTGCTACCGGCTGCAGCCAAGGATAGGTGAAATGCATCTGCTGTTCGCCACATCGATCGTGCCTGATGGCGCTCTCGCCTCGGGCTACGAGATTGCCAACGCCGCGATCATCGACGCGCTGCGGCGGGCCGGCGTGCGCGTGACGGTGATCGGCTTCATCTGGCCGGGAAAGGCCCCGTCCGATCCGCAAAACACCATCGTGCTCGACGCCGTCGAGGTTCGCACCGAAAGCGCTTCGCCGCTGCGCAAGCTTGCCTGGCTGGGCAAGGCGGTTCTCTCCGGCCTCACCTTTTCCTCGGTCAAGCTGCGCGTCGTTCCTGATGCCGAGGTTCGCGCCGCCATCGAGCGCGCCGGTCCGTTCGATGGCTATGTCCTGAACTCGGTGCAGTTCGCCGGCGCTTTCGAAAAGGCGCTCGCCGACCGTCCATTCGTCTTCGTCGCGCACAATGTCGAGCATCGCTCGGCCGAGGAAAATGCGGCCGAGGCCGGCAGCGCGCTTCAGCGCTGGATGTTCCGCCGCGAGGCCAGGCTCCTCAAGGTCATGGAGGAGCGGCTCTGCGGCGCCGCGCGTTTTGTCTTCACGCTGGCCGAGGAAGACCGCGCCGCACTTGGCGTCGCCTCCGACCGGCGCTCTGCGGTGCTGCCGCTGGTGACCCGCGCGCAGGCGCCCGCAAGCAAGGCAAAGCGCCATATCGATTGCGACGCCGCGCTGATCGGCACCTGGACCTGGCAGCCCAACCGCATCGGCCTCGACTGGTTCCTGAGCAAGGTGGTGCCGCATCTGAAGCCGGATTTCCGCATCAGGATCGCGGGCCACATGCCCTCCGGCGTCAGCTCGCCGCATCCCGGCGTCTCCTTCGCCGGCAGGGTTCCGGATGCGCAAGCCTTCGTGCGCGGCGCCGCCGTCATCCCCTTGATCAGCACCGCCGGCAGTGGCGTGCAACTGAAGACCATCGAGACCTTCGAGCTCGGCCTGCCGTCCGTCGCCACCAGCCGCTCGCTGCGCGGCATCGGCTATCGTCCCGACAATTGCGTGGTGACCGACGATCCGATTGCCTTCGCCGCCGCTCTCCAGGCGGCCGCGGCCAATGTCCGCGACGTCGACGGCAGCGCCTTCCATCGCCGCCAGCTCAAGGCGCTCGACGCCGCGATCGGGCTTGGCCTGGAGAAGCTCGGCGCCGTCAGGCAGGAGGCCGCCGCATGAACATGCACAGCGCGCGCGCCGCCTTCGGCTTCGATACGCTCAAGACCATTTTGGGCATTCCGGTGCTTGCCATACGCTGGGACGAGGCCATCGCCCTGCTCACCAGGCTGATCGACGAGCGTCGCTTCACCAAGGTGAGCTTCCTCAACGCTCACAATGCCAACCTTGCCTGCACCGATCCGGTCTTTGCCGAGGCGCTGGAAGACTTCCTTATCCTCCCCGACGGCGTCGGCGTCGACATGGCGGCAAAGCTGCTTTACGGCGCGCCTTTCCCCAGCAACCTCAACGGCACCGATTTCATTCCGGCCTTCCTGCAGGCCTCGTCGCACCCGCTGACCGTGGCGCTGCTCGGCACGACGCGCGCCAATGCCGAGGCCGCGTCCACGAAGCTTTCGACGCTCGCCATGCAGCACGAATTCGTCGTCATCCATGACGGCTTCTTCTCGGCCGCCGAGGAGCCGGCGATCCTCGAGCGTATCGCCAGGCTGCGGCCGGACGTGCTGCTCGTCGCGATGGGCGTGCCCCGCCAGGAATTGTGGATCGAACGCCACATCGACAGCCGCCATTGCACGCTGCCGGTCGCCGTCGGCGCGCTGCTCGATTTCATGAGCGGCTCGGTGCCGCGCGCCCCGCTATGGCTGCGCCGGCTGCGGCTCGAATGGCTGTTCCGCCTATGGATCGAACCCGGCCGCCTGTGGCGTCGCTACATCGTCGGCAATCCGGTCTTCCTGTGGCGCGTCGTCAGGCAGAAGCTGTCGCTCGGGCCGCGGCCAGCGGAGGCGCGCCGGTGAACAGCCGCTTCGTGCCGGGTACCTCCACCGCCATCGAACAGCTGCCGCGAATGCCCTCGGCTGCGATCGTCACGGCAAGCTACGCTCCCGATTTCGAGCGCTGCCGGCTTCTGTGCGAAACCATCGACCGCCATGTCACCGGCGTGGCGCATCATTACATCCTCACCGAGCATCGTGATGTCGCGCTGTTTCGCCAGCTGGAAGGCAGCCGTCGCAGCGTCGTCGACGAGCGGGACCTGTTGCCGCGTTGGCTGCGCGTGTTCGACGATCCGCTGAGCGGCTTCCGCCGCCGTGTCTGGCTGAGCCTGAAAACGCAGCCCCTGCGCGGCTGGCATGTGCAGCAGCTACGCCGGATTGCCATTGCCGGGCAGGCAAAGGAGGACGTGCTGGTCTTCTGCGATTCCGACGTCGCCTTCCTGAAACCCTGCGACGCGAACGCCTTCTGGCGCGACGGCAAGGTGCGGCTGTTCCGGCGCGACGGCGTGCTGGCGGGCGATGGACACGACGAGCATCGCATCTGGTCGCGCAATGCCGGCGCCGCGCTCGGCATCGATGCTGCCAATCAATCGAGCCACGACTACATCTCGACGCTGATCGCCTGGCGCCGCGAGACGGTCAACGCGATGTGCGAGCGCGTCGAGAAGGTGCATGGCCGCGACTGGGTCGGCGTCGTCGGTTCGGCGCGCCGGTTCTCCGAATGCATGATCTATGGCCGCTATGTCGACGACGTGCTTGAAGGCGCCGGCCATTTCCATGGTTCGGAGGAATTCTGCCGCGTCCATTGGAACGGCGAGCCGCTGTCGGATGAGGAATTCCGTCGCTTCATCGACACCATGGCGCCGGAACAGGTGGCGATCGGCATGCAGTCCTTCATCGGCACCGATATCGGCCGCATCCGCCGCCTGATCGGTCTTGATTAGCCTGCGAAGGATTCAGGTCAGGCCGAGTCGAAAACAGCGGCTTCCGAGAACCGGAGCGGAGCGTACTAAAGTACGTGAGCACCGGAAGCGCAGGAAACCGCTGTTTGCAGGCCGGCCTCACCTGAATCAGATCGCCTTGGCCGGCCGGCGCATGGCCGAATAGGTCAGCAGCATCGAGGCGAGATAGAGCAGCAAAAAGACGATGTTGAGCGACAGGACCAGATTGGCCGTGTCGGGGATGGTCGTCAGCACATAGGTGAGCAGAACGGCCTTCAATCCGGCGAGCAGGCCGAGATTGATCGCCCGCACCGCCGTCTGGCCGCGCGCGAAGAGAAGCTCGGCCTGGTATTCGACGAGGTTGCGCAGGCCGGGCACTGAGACCGCGAGCGCCACCAGCGGTGCCGCCTCGGCGACATTCTTGCCGAGCGCGGTCGGGAAGAAGTGCAGCACGACGCCGAGCGACACGAGCGCGAGCGTCGAGACCAGGAACACGCCGCCTTCGATGCCGCTCTTGACCGCCAGTCGCGACAGCAGTTCCGGCGCCCGCATCATGCGCTGCACCAGCATCATCGAGAAGGTGCGGATCGGGATTGCGGTGAGGTCGACCAGCCGCATGATGATGGCGTAGATGCCGGCCAGATGCGGTCCGCCGATCGACAGCACCAGGAGCTTGTCGAACTCCATCTGCAGATAGAACAGCACTTCGGATCCGGCGACATAGATGGAATCGGCGAGCCGTCTGAAATAAAGCTCGGCGCGCAGCCTCAGCCGCTGGCGCGGATAGAAGAAGACGAAGGCGACGATGAGCGAGGCGGCGTTGGCGCCGATGTAGAACAGCGACCAGGCGCCGATGCTGTGCTGCGCGCCAAGCATGAACAGGATCGCGCCGACTGCCCTGAGCGCCGTCGCCAGGATGGCGAGCACGGCCGCCCGCCCGAACTTGCCGAGCCCGTTGTTGACGATCAGCGCCACTTCGACCGGCCGCCACAGAAGCGCTTCGGCGAAGACGACCGCTGCGAAAACCGATAGCGGCACGGTGCCGGAAAAGAAGATCAGATAGACGCCGTAGGAGGCAGCGGCGAGGAACGGCAGCGACAAGACGCCGAGAAGCAGGAAACCGGCGGTGAACGTGCCGATCAGGTTGGGGCGGATGGTGGCGGTGCGGTATAGCGCCGAAATGAATCCGAAGGCGAGGATGCGCGACAGCATGATGCCGGCGGCCGAGGCGGTCGCGAACATGCCGAACTCGGCGATCGAAAGCGTGTTGGCCAAAGCCACGAAATAGGCCAGCGAGAACACCAGCCGGCCGCCGGCGCCGCTGATCGCCGAAAAATAGTCGGACACCAGTTTCCGGCGGGTGGCCACGAAGCGGCCGATCCGCGCGAAAGTCCGCCTTTGCGGTATGTCGCTGGCCTGGGTCATATCCGGGGCGATACATAGGCTGGAAAGTTTAACGCGGCGTTCTGGCGTCCGTCTCGACGGCGCTGAAATGCCGTGAGCAAGGCGAAAAACTATTCCCGTCGAGGCGCAAAATTAACCGTTTGTTTCCTATGCCTGTTTAGCGTGGCTTAACGATTGGCCGATCCGCGCGCCCAAGCCGCCAGAGGGTAAGTTCCAGCACAATGGTCGACAGGGATAACCGTGATGACTGGAGGCGCGAGCGTTCTCTGCTCGCGCTCGGCCAAGCCATGCGTGGCGACGACAAGACGGTCTCGATCGGCGACCGGGCCAATTCTTCCTGGCGCGAGGACGCAGCCGCGCGCCATCGCGCCGCGCGTTCCGAGCGCGAAGAAAAGTTGAACCCGCGTCCCGCCGAGACCAGCGGATTTGACCATGATCAGGCGGAACCGGATTCGGATCCGGCCGAAACCGGGGACGACCGGGCGGGAAGAAATCGGCCCGCTTTGTTCGAGCAGGGCTACGGGGCCACTGCGGAAGGCCGCCAGCCACAGGCCGCTCCCGAACCTCGCCATGCAGGCCGGCCGCCTGCCGTCGGCGATTCCGAGGAGTGGAAACCGCTGATCGACCCGATGCAGGTCGTTCACGGCATCACGCGATCCAAGGCGTTGATCCTGTCGACAACCATCCTGGGCGCGGCGCTCGGCGTCGCCATCGCCTTGTCGACGCCGAAGAAGTATGAGGCCACCACCGACGTCATTGTCGACCCGCGCGACCTCAAGCTCACCGATCGCGACCTGACGCAGAACGTGGTCGCCTCGGACGCGACCCTCGCCATCGTCGAGAACCAGGTGCGCATCCTCACCTCGGGCACCGTGCTCAACAAGGTCGTCACCGATCTCAACCTCACCAATGACCCTGAGTTCAATGGTCAGGGCAAGGGTGGCTTCGGCCTGATGTCGACGCTGCGCTCGATCCTGTCGCGCCAGGATGCCGGCGCCGCGGACGAAGCGCGCAAGCGCGCGCTGGCGGTCAGCAATCTGTATGACAGCCTCGACGTCGAGCGCGGCGGCAAGACCTTCGTGGTCTCGGTCAGCGCCACCACGCAGAACGCCGAGAAATCCGCCTTGATCGCCAACACCATGGTCAAGGCCTTCAGGCAGATCTCCAGCGAGATCCAGTCCAGCACGGCGGGCCGCGCCAACGACGAGCTCACCGGCAGGCTCGGCGAATTGCGCAAGGGCGTCGAGACGGCCGAACGCCAGGTCGAGGATTTCAGGGCGACGCACGACCTCGTCGACGCGCAGGGCCACCTGATCAGCGACGACCAGATGCTCAAGCTCAACGAGCAGCTTTCCGTCGCCCGCGCCCGCACGCTCGAGCTCAATGCCCGCGCCGCCTCGGCCCGCTCGCTGAACGTCAATTCGGTCCTTAGCGGCACCTTGCCCGAGGAAATCAACTCCAACATGATGAGCGAGCTACGCTCGCAATATGCGGCGCTGAAGCAGGAAGCCGATCGCGCCGAGGTCAGGCTCGGGCCCCGCCATCCGGAGATCGAGGCGCTCAACGCCCAGCTCGCCGGCGCGCGCGAGCGCATCGGCGCCGAGCTGCAACGCATCGCGTCCTCCCTGCAGGTCGACCTGAAGCGCTCCGTCCAGCTCGAGCAGGATCTGTCGTCGCGCCTGGCGCAGGCCAAGGTGCAGAGCGGTGACGTCAACAACAATCTGGTCTCGCTGCGCGAGCTGGAGCGCGAGGCCGCCGCCAAGCGCTCCGTCTACGAGCAGTTCCTGCTGCGCGCCAAGGAAACCGGCGAGCAGAAGGACATCAACACCGCCAACATAAGCGTCATCTCGGACGCCTATGCGCCGCTGCAAGCCAAGGGACCGTCGCGCGCGGTGATGGCCTTGGCCGGCCTGATCGCCGGCCTGTTCGCCGGCATCGGCCTCGGCGGGCTGCGCGGCGTCTATGCGAGCCTGCGCGAGACGGCCGATAACCGCTCGCGCCGCAGGATCGAAGACCGTCCTTCTGCGCTCGAGAGCAATTCCAATCGCGCCGCGCCGCCGCTCGTTACGCCGCCTGCCTCGCCCGTCGCTCCGCCACCGCCTCCGGCTTTCACGCCGCCGCCCGCCGCGTCATTCACGCCATCGCCGGCTGCGGCCTACACACCGCCGCCTGCCTCACCTCCAGCGCCGCCTCCGATGACGGCAGCCGCGCCGGCTCCAGTCCAACCTGTCGCGCCACCGCCGGAACCGGCCAACGATGCCGGTCGTCCGGGGCTTTTCGGCTCGCTTGCCTCGGCGGTTCGCTATTTCGTGCGGCGCGAGCCGGCCGAAACGGTGGATATGGACTCTGTTCCGCCCGAAAGCGCCTGGCGCGCGCCCAGCCGGGAAGAGCGCTATTCTGGGGCTCAACCATCGGCGCGGGAGAATTTCCGGCCGCCATACGAGCAGGGCTATTCCTATTCGTACCAGCCGGACCATGGCCGGACCGATCCCTACGAGGATCGTTATTCGGCATCGGCGGCACCCTATCATCCGCGGTCGCCGGCCGCCGGCGAGGCAGGCCAGCCCTCCGCCGGCCAGCCCCCCGCCGGCCAGCCCCCCGCCGATCAGCAGGGCGAGATCGACGATATCCGCGCCAGCCTGCGCGAATTTCGCGAGGCGGTGCGCGAGCTGACCGAAAGCCGCACGCGCCGCCGCTATTTCTAAACCGCCCGTATTTCTAAACCACTCGCGGTTCGATAAAAGCGGCCGGTTTCGGGTTTACGGCATCCGACGACGCTTTGACGGGATTGCCTTGTCGAATTTTGGTGAAAATGCCGCGCTGCATTTCGGCCGCAAGCGTCTCGCTTTGGTGGATCGACAATGCCGATCGAGGAATGGGGCCATGCATAGATGCAGGCCCCGAAGCGAAGCTGAGGGTTGGTGATGGCCGAAGTGATTGATGGAAAGAGTGTCGCCGAGGACGTGGTTTCGAAGGTCAAGGCTCTGACCGCGGAGCTGTCGGCCAAAGGAGCCACCAAGCCTGGCCTTGCGGTGGTGATCGTCGGTGAAGACCCGGCAAGCCAGGTCTATGTCGCGTCGAAATCGCGCACCGCCAAGGAATGCGGCTTCCATTCGCTCCAGCATACGCTGCCGGCCGACACCACCGAGGAACAATTGCTGAAGATCATCAGCGATCTCAACGCCGACAAGTCGATCCACGGCATCCTGGTGCAACTGCCGCTTCCCGGCCATATCGACGCCGGCAAGGTCATCCAGACCATCGCCCCGGAAAAGGATGTCGACGGCTTCCACTTCATCAACGTCGGCAAGCTCGGCACCGGCGAGCTCGACACGGCCTTCGTGCCCTGCACGCCAGCGGGCTCCATGCTTCTGATCGAGCGGGTGCGCGGCAAGGACCTTTCTGGCCTCAACGCCGTCGTCGTCGGCCGCTCCAACATCGTCGGCAAGCCGATGGCCAACCTGCTGCTCGCCGCCAACTGCACGGTCACCATTGCCCACAGCCGGACCAAAGACCTGCCAGCCCTGGCCCGCACCGCCGACATCCTGGTCGCCGCCGTCGGCCGTCCGGAGATGGTCAAGGGCGATTGGGTCAAGCCCGGCGCCACCGTGATCGACGTTGGGATCAACCGCATCCCGGCGCCCGAAAAGGGCGAGGGCAAGAGCCGCCTGGTCGGCGACGTCGCCTATGCCGAAGCGGCCAAGCTCGCGGGCGCCATCACGCCGGTCCCCGGCGGCGTCGGGCCGATGACCATTGCCATGCTGATGGCGAACACTGTAGCTTCCGCCTACCTCGCGGCCGGATTGAAGCGGCCGTCCTTCTGATTTTGAGAAAGCCTTTGCATTGCCGAACCTGATTGCTCCCGTTGAACGGCCGATCGCGAACGATCCCGTTCAGGGCGGCCGTCAGTTCGGTTTTCTCTTGGTCGACAAATTCTCGATGTTCTCGCTTGCCGCGGCCATCGACTGCTTCCGCTCAGCGAACCGCCTGCTCGGCCGCGATTTCTATGGCTGGACGACGATTTCGGCCGATGGCGACGCGGTGATGGCCTCGAACGGCCTGCCGCTGAAGATCGACTATTCGGTCGCCGACATGCCGCCGGTCGACATCCTGTTCGTCTCGGTCGGGCTCACCACCGAATTCCCCGGCAAAAGCAAGGTGCTGGCGGCGCTGCGCAACTGGGGCCGGCGCGGCAATGCGCTCGGCGCGCTTTCGGTCGGCTCCTATCTCTTGGCCGAGGCCGGACAGCTCGATGGCTATCGCTGCACGATCCATTGGGAGAACCGCGCCGGCTTCATGGAGCGTTTCCCCGACATCAACTGCACCGGCAATGTCTTCGAGATCGACCGCAAGCGCTACACCTGCGCTGGCGGCACCACCTCGATCGACCTGATGCTGGAGATCGTGCGCGGCGATTTCGGCTCCAATCTCGCCAACGGCGTCGCCAACCAGTTCCAGCACGAGCGCATCCGCTCGGCCGGCGACCGCCAGCGCGTCGGACCGGAGCGCGACCTCACCGGAAAGTCGGAAAAGCTCAGGCGCATCGTCGAATTGATGGCCGACCATCTCGACGAACCGCTGTCGGCGGTGCAGCTTGCCAAGTCGGCGGGCCTGTCGGTGCGTCAGGTCGAGCGCCTGTTCCTGCGCCATTTGAGCGTGACGCCTGGCCGCTACTATATGCGGCTGCGGCTCGAACGCGCGCGGGAATTGCTGCGCCAGACCAACATGCCGATCCTCGATGTGGCGATCGCCACCGGTTTCACCTCGCATTCCTATTTCGCGCAGAGCTACCGGCTGCAGTTCGGCCGTCCGCCATCGGAAGAGCGGCGCACCACTTATTGAGTGACTCGCCGGCCTTCGGACTTGTCTCCGAATGCCGCCTCAAATAGCTTTCGCAACGCGGACGAGGGTTGCTCTCAGGAGATTTCCATGGCGGGACTGATACGGAGCGTCGCTGCGGCGCTCCTGCTTTTGTCGATGACCAGTTTCGGCTTTGCCGCCAACAAGGTCATCATCATCCTTGATGCATCAGGCTCGATGTGGGCCCAGATCGACGGCAAGCCGAAGCTGGAGATCGCGCGTGAATCGCTGCGCACGGTGCTGCAGTCGGTTCCGGCCGACGACGAGATCGGCTTCATGGCCTACGGCCACCGCACCAAAGGCAGCTGCGACGACATCGAGCTGATCGTGCCGCCGCAAGCTGGTTCCGCCAGCGCCATCTCGTCGGCGGCCGACAGCATGAAATTCCTCGGCAAGACGCCGCTCACGGCCGCTGTCAAGCAGGCCGCCGAGGCGCTGAAATACACCGAGGACAAGGCGACGGTGGTCCTGATCACCGACGGTCTGGAGACCTGCGGCGGCGATCCTTGCGCGCTCGGCAAGGAGCTGAAGGAAAGCGGCGTCGACTTCACCGCCGATGTCGTCGGCTTCGGCCTGACCGCCGACGAAGGCAAGCAGATCGCCTGCCTCGCCGAAAACACCGGCGGCAAATACATCCAGGCCTCCGACGAGAAGGCGCTGCAGGAAGCCCTGGTCGAGACCGTCGCGGCTCCCACTCCAGCCCCCGCGCCGGCGCCCGAACCGGCGCCGGCTCCCGCGCCCGAATCGGCCAAGCCGGAGTTCAATTTCATGCCGAGCGTGGTCTTGGCCGAGGGCGGCGATCCGATTACCGACGGCAATGCCTGGGAGATCTACAAGGCAGAGTCCGACGGCACGCGCGGCGACCAAGTCATGACCGAATATGGCGTGCTCAAGACCAATATCGAGCCGGGCGACTACATCGTCGTCGGCCGCGATGACGAGGCAAGGAGCGAGCAGAAGATCAAGATAGAGGCTGGCAAGACCTACAGCCCGTTGTTCACGCTGAACGCCGGCGCTTTGGTCATTCATCCGCATGCTAGCCAGGGCTCGGAGATCAGCGGCGAAGCGCGTGTCGACTTCGCCTACCCTGGCGGCAGCACCACGCACTATGGCGACGCCAAGGCGACCGTCCCTGCCGGCGAGCAGAAGGTGACGGTGCAGATCGGCGCTGGCACTGCGACCGAGACCGTCCAGCTTGCTGCCGGGCAGACCGTCGAGAAGGACATCGTCGTCGGCGTCGGTCATGCCGTGCTCAACGCCTACTACACCGCCGGCGGCGACAAAGCCGACAATTCCGGCATCGGCTTCGAGATCGTCAAGGCGAAGAAGAAGATCGACGGCTCACGTGAAAGCGTGGAGCATTCCTACGGACCTGACAGCAAGTTCTGGCTGCCACCGGATGATTATGTCGCGCTCACCACGCTCGATCTCGCCGTCGTCGAGCAGCCCTTCAGCATCAAGGCCGGCGACAATCAGGACGTGAAGGTGGCTCTCGGCGCCGGCGTGCTGGCGATGTCGGCGCCCGGCGCCTATTCGATCGAGGTGCTCTCGTCGAAGAAGGATATCGAGGGCAAGCGCAAGTCGCTCGGCCTGACCTATGGTGATAATTGGCAACAGACGGTCCCCGCCGGCGACTATGTTGTCGTGCGCCACATGTCCGCTGAAGGCCAGGAGAAGGAAATGCCGGTGACGATCAAGGCCGGCGAGCGGGCCGAGATCACCGTTCAGTAGACGTTGCGGTTAGCGAACGAACGAAAAAGGGCGGCTCCGAGCCGCCCTTTTTCGTAAGGCACATTGGGGAAGAGATCAGGCATTTCCAAACGCGGCGGCGCCGTGATCGGCCCGCCCGACCAACTGCCGGAAGCCCGCGAACAGCTCACGACCGAAGCCGAACTCGTTGCCGATGAGGTCGGCCTCCGCCGTGCGGCGCAGCGCGAATTCCGTTCCCGGCACCAGCACTTCCAGCGTGCCGGCGTCGGCGTCGAGCCGAATGACGTCGCCGTCATGGATCCTGGCGATCGGTCCGTCCTCGACCGCTTCCGGCGTCACATGGATTGCCGCCGGCACCTTGCCGGAAGCGCCCGACATGCGCCCGTCGGTCACCAGCGCCACGCGCTGGCCGCGATCCTGCAGGATGCCGAGCACCGTGGTCAGCTTGTGCAGCTCCGGCATGCCGTTGGCCTTCGGGCCCTGGAAACGGATGACGGCGACGAAGTCGCCGGTGAGCTGGCCGGCCTTGAAGGCGTCGTTCAGCCCCTGCTGGCTGTCGAACACCTTCGCCGGCGCCTCGATGATGCGCCGCTCGGGCTTGACCGCGGAGGTCTTGATCACTGCATGGCCGAGATTGCCGCCCAGCACCTTCAGGCCGCCAGTCGACTGGAATGCCTGCTTCACCGGCGCCAGCACCTTCTCGTCGCCGCTCTTCAACGGCGCCGCCTCACGCACCACGCCGCCGTCGTCGCCGAGCCGCGCTTCGACTGCATAGGGCCGCAGGCCTTCGCCCCACACCGTCTGCACGTCTTCGTGGAGCAGGCCTTCGTCGAGCAATTCGCGGATCAGGAAGCCGAGACCGCCAGCGGCATGGAAATGGTTCACGTCGGCAAGCCCGTTCGGATAGATGCGCGCCAAGAGCGGCACCGCCTCCGACAGGTCGGAGATATCCTGCCAGGTCAGCGCGATGCCCGCCGCGGCGGCCATCGCGATCAGGTGGATGGTGTGGTTGGTCGAGCCGCCGGTGGCGTGCAGGCCGACGACGCCATTGACGATCGAACGCTCGTCGATCATGCGTCCGACCGGGGTGTAGGCATTGCCGAGCGCGGTGATCGCCAGCGCCCGCTTGGCCGCTTCCCTGGTCAGCGCGTCGCGCAACGGCGTGCCCGGATTGACGAAGGAGGCGCCGGGTGTGTGCAGGCCCATGATCTCCATCAGCATCTGGTTGGAATTGGCGGTGCCGTAGAAGGTGCAGGTGCCAGGGCCGTGATAGGATTTGGACTCCGCCTCGAGCAATTCCGCACGGCCGACCTTGCCCTCGGCATAGAGCTGGCGGACCTGGGCCTTCTCGTCATTCGCGAGGCCGGTCGTCATCGGCCCGGCCGGTATGAACACCGCCGGCAGATGCCCGAAGGTGAGCGCCCCGATCACCAGCCCGGGCACGATCTTGTCGCAGACGCCGAGGAACACGGCCGCGTCGAACATGTTGTGCGACAGGCCGATCGCGGTTGCCATCGCGATCACGTCGCGCGAAAACAGCGACAGCTCCATGCCGGGCTGCCCTTGGGTGACGCCGTCGCACATCGCCGGCACGCCGCCGGCGACCTGAGCAATGCCGCCGGCCTCGCGCGCGGCTTCCTTGATCAGTGCCGGGAACGTCTCGAAGGGCTGATGCGCCGACAGCATGTCGTTGTAGGAGGTGATGATGCCGAGATTCGGCACGCGGTCGCCGCCGAGCGCGATCTTTTCGGACGGGCTGCACACGGCAAAGCCGTGGGCGAGGTTGCCGCAGCCCAGCACCGCGCGATTGGCGGTACGGCTGGAAGCCTCCGCGATGCGGCCGAGATAGGTTTCGCGGCCGGCTTTCGAACGTTGGCGGATGCGTTCCGTGATGGCTTCGATATCGCGTCTGGCTGTCATGGTCCGTCCTTTCGAGCCCGGCAGCGTCCTCCCAGCGCCGTCGGGACGTCATGTTGCAATCAGGGTGCCCAGAACACTTCTACCGGTCTCGGCGCCGCCTCGAGCACCCTGCGGATGGGCTTCTTCGCGCCAGGACCCATCGCGCCGTTGAACGCGGCGCGCTTGTCCTCGCCTTCGATATGGAGCGCGACGAAGCCGGCGGCAACGATGCGCGCCATTGACAGCGTCAGCCGCGGCTCGCCGCCGCTCGCCGCGTGCACCGGCAGCACGATCCGCCGCGAGGCAGGGTCGAGCAATTCCTCGAGGTTGCCGGCATCGGGAAAGAACGAGGCCGTATGGCCGTCGCCGCCCATGCCGAGGATCACCACGTCGAGCGGCCAGGGCAGTGCCCGCAGTGCTTCGCTGTCCGCCGCGGCTGCGTCCTCGATGCTTGCCGCCTCATGGTAGAGCGGCACGAAGCGCGCCGCGGCTGCCTTGTTCTGGAGCAGGTTCGCCGCCACCAGCCCGGCATTCGAGCGCGGCGAGGACGGCGGCACGAAGCGCTCGTCGACCAGCGTCACGATGACCTTGTTCCAGGCGATCGGCGTGGTGGACAGCACGGCGAAGAGCTTCGCCGGCGTGGTGCCGCCGGACACGGCGAGCAGCGCGGTGCCGCGTTCCGCGATGGCGCCGCTCAGCCGCTCGGCAATCTGCCCGGCCAGCGCCGTCGCCAGATCCTGGCGATCGGCAAAGCCGTTCCAGCCGTAACGGACTTCGCTCAATTGCTCTCGTGCCATGTCCGTCCGTCACGTTCGATCAAGGCAATCGAGGCCGACGGCCCCCAGGTTCCAGCCGTATAGCCCTGCGCTTCCTGCCTGGCGCTTTCCCAGGCGTTCTGGATCGGGTCGATCCACTTCCAGGCCGCTTCGACCTCGTCGCGGCGCATGAACAGGGTCTGGTTGCCGCGCACCACATCCATGATCAGTCGCTCATACGCGTCCGGCGCGCGTCCCTGGAAGGACTGCGCGAAGCTCATGTCGAGCGAGATTTGGCGCAGCCGCATGCCGCCCGGTCCCGGGTCCTTGATCATGATGTACTGCTTGACGCCTTCGTCCGGCTGCAGCCGGATCACCAGCTGGTTGGCGAAGATCGGCCCGGCGCTCTCGCCGAAGATCGAATAGGGGATCGGCTTGAACTCGATGACGATTTCCGAGACGCGGGTGGCGAGCCGCTTGCCAGTCCTCAGGTAGAACGGAACTCCGGCCCAGCGCCAGTTGCCGATCTCGGCCTTGATGGCGACAAAGGTCTCGGTGTTGCTGTCCTTGCCCAGCTCCTCGATGTAGCCCTTGACCGGACCGCCCGCCGAGGCGCCGGCGCGATACTGGCCGCGCACCGTGTGCTTGGGCGCCTCATTGCCGTTGATGCGCTTCAGCGCCCTCAGCACCTTCAGCTTCTCGTCGCGGACGGCGTCGGCGTCCATCGACGACGGCGTCTCCATGGCGACCAGGCAGAGCAACTGAAGCATATGGTTCTGCACCATGTCGCGCAGCGCACCCGCCTTGTCGTAGTAGGTTACGCGATCCTCGAGACCCACTGTTTCGGCGACCGTGATCTGGACATGGTCGATCTGAGCCGAGTTCCACAACGGCTCGTAAAGCGCGTTGGCAAAGCGCAGCGCCATCAGGTTCTGGACCGTTTCCTTGCCGAGATAGTGGTCGATGCGGAAGATCTGGCTTTCGTGGAAATCGTCACCGACAGCGTCATTGAGCGCCCGCGCCGAGGTGAGGTCGCGGCCGATCGGCTTCTCCAGCACGATGCGCGAGCTCGGCGTGATCAGCTTGTGCTCTTTGAGCTGGTGCGAGATGTCGCCGAACAGCGCCGGCGCCACCGCGAGGTAGAAGGCGCGGATGCGGTCGCTGTCGCCGATTGCCTTCTTGAGTTTGTCGAAGCCGGCGCCGGTAGTCGCGTCCGCCGAGACATAGGAAAGCCTGGCCAGGAAGCTCTCCAGCTCCTTGGCGTCGATATCGGCCGGCTTCACATGCTGCGATATCGCCTTCTTGGCGAAGGCTTGGAATTCGGCATCGGTCATCTTCGCGCGCGAGGTGCCGATGATGCGCGTCGGCTCGGAGAACTGGTGGCCGCACTGGCGATAATAGAGCGATGGCAGGAGCTTGCGTTCCGACAGGTCGCCGGTGCCGCCGAAGATGATGAAGTCGAAGGGATCGACAGGAATGATCTGGCTGGTCATGGTCAGTCCGATTTGATGCCTGGTGCGGGCAGCGTGGTTGCTATATTCTAATCGATTTAAATTTTCCAGTGCCATGGTGTCACATGTGAGGGCCAATCGCTTGCACTTGCATCGGTCCACATGTTTCCCGACACTCACGCTGCCGGCAGGCTTGTCGGCAAGCCATGGCTTCCGGATGTGTTCGCGACTGCAGCATAGAACGCGAATGTGACGAAAGCTAAGGGAGATATCGCCGTCCGGGGCAGCAGCCGGAAATTCAAGAATTGTGGAAATCCAATGAGCGGGAAAGCCATGCGTCTGGAAAACAAGGTCGCCATCATCACCGGTGCCGCGTCGGGCTTCGGCGAAGGCATGGCCAAGCGCTTCGCCGAAGAGGGCGCGCGCGTCGTCGTCGCCGACCTCAACGCCAAGGGCGCCGAGCGGGTGGCCGAAGAGATCGGCGAGAGCGCGATCTGGACTCAGACCGACGTTGCCCTGCGCTCCGAATTCGACGAGATGATCTATGCCGCCAAGAGCGCTTTCGGCCGCATCGACATCATGGTCAACAATGCGGGCTTCACCCATCGCAACGGCGACATGCTCGGCGTCGATGAGGAAACCTTCGACCTGATCACCGCGGTCAACATGAAGGCGATCTATCACGCGGCGCTTGCCGTCGTGCCGATCATGGACCGGCAGGGAGGCGGCGTCATCCTGACCACGGCCTCGACGGCAGGGCTTCGGCCGCGGCCAGGCCTGACCTGGTACAACGCCTCCAAGGGCTGGGCGATCACCGCCACCAAGTCGATGGCGGTCGAGCTGGCGCCGAAGAACATCCGCGTCAACTGCCTCTGCCCGGTCGCCGGCGAGACCGGCATGCTGGAGAAGTTCATGGGCGCCGACACGCCGGAGATCCGCGAGAAATTCCGCGCCTCGATCCCGCTCGGCCGGCTTTCGACACCCCTCGATATCGCCAACACGGCGCTGTGGCTCGCCTCGGATGAAGCCGCCTTCATCACCGGCGTGGCGCTCGAGGTCGATGGCGGGCGTTGTATCTGAGTCGCTTCAGGAAGCGCATGGCGGTTTCAATTGATTATTGCGCCGCCCCCAATGCCAGAAGCGGGCCTGCGACCTGGTGAAGGCTGAGCCGCGCCACGCGCGGCGGAGATTGACTCGACGTCACGGCGATAGGCATAACGAACAGGGGCTGGGTCGCGATGAAGGCGGGTCTACAGGAAATTCGCAAGAATTTGGCGTGGCAGCTGCGTCTGTTGCGGGCCAGGCACGCCCGGGCGCGAAGCAAGACGACTTTCATTGGCGTTACCGGAAGTTCGGGCAAATCGACGACAGCGAGTCTGCTCGGACATATCCTGGCCGGTCGCGGTGCGGTTCATGCACAAGTCCTGGACAACACCATCAGACCGCTGGTCAGCATGCTCTACAGGCGCATGGCGAAGGGCGGCAAAGCCGACTACGCCATCTTCGAGGCTGCCGCCTCCGGCCCCGATACGATCAGGCCGATGGCGGAATTGCTGCGGCCTCATATTGCCGTCATCACGATGGTTCGGCTCGAACACGCCTCCCGGTTCAGGACCCTGGAGAATGTCGCCTGCGAAAAGGGGGCGCTCGTCGATGCGTTGGAGCCGGGCGGCTTTGCCGTGCTCAATGCTGACGACCCCAACGTGGTTGGCATGGCATCCGGCCACCGCTTCGTGACGTTCGGGGAGTCCGAGGCTGCCGACTATCGTGTCTCGGGCATCAGCGCCGCGTATCCGCGCACCCTCAGCTTCCGTCTGCACTGGCGCACAGGCGTGCTTAACCTTGAAACGCCGTTTCCAGGCGAGCATTTCTGGCTGCCAACGGCAGCAGCGGCGGCTACTGCGCTTGAAATTGGAATTCCTCCCCAGGTTGTGGAGGAAAGGGTGAGGACATTTCAGCCGCTGGACAATCGCTGCCAGGTGCTCATTCCTGAAGGTGGTCCGCATTTCATCGTCGACTCTGTCAAAGCGCCTTGGCACTCGCTGGCTCTTGCCTTCGACATGGTGGCAAAATCGACTCTGGGAAAAAAGCGGATCGTTCTTGGCCAGCTCTCGGATTTTTCAGATTCGGATGCAAAATACGCCCGCGCTTACAAAAGCGCGCGCGAGATTGCGGAGCAGGTGATCTACGTTGGAGAACATGCCCATCGCTCGAAAGCCAATCAGGCTGATCGCGGCATCGGCCGCTTCGTCGAATTACGGGCACCGAAAGATGTCTCGGACCATATCAGGCGCACGGCCGTGGCGGGCGAGTTGATCCTACTGAAAGGCTCCTCCAACCTTCATCTGGAACGCGTCGCGCTCGCCTGGGCGCACGACGTCAGATGTTGGATTCCGGAGTGCGGCAAACGGGAAAGTTGCCAGACTTGCGGCCTCTACGAAGTGCCGTTCGAGGAACACAAGTCCTTCCTCGCAAATCGCAGGCTCGAGCGCAGAAAACGTCGCTTCGGACGGCTGCTTGGCGGGTCAAGCTTTAGGCGCCGGTCTTGACGTAGCTTTTGTAGACCCAGCCGTGCTTGCCGTTATAGACGATCTCGCACCATTGCTTGCAATTCATCACCTGCACCGATGCCTTGGCCGGTACCGTCGTGATTGCGGATGCACCCTTCTTCGGGCCCGAGCGCATGGTCACGGCCCTCAAAATGCGCCCGTTTGCGGCCGCGCTGACTTTTTGAGATTTCGGCTTGGGCTGGGCCGCACCGTCCGTCGCTGCCGGCTGCGGATCTGGAACCTGCGGCTTGGCTTCGGGAATGGCGGCGGTTTGGGCACCGTCCATCTTGTCGCCCGGCTTCTTCGCGGCCGCCGGCGTCTCGCTCGCGGGGGCGGCGACCTGCGACAGCGCGTCCGAAGCGTCGTTCTCGACGGCGGGCTCGGCGAAGGCCGTATCGGTTGATTGCGCGGCGTTCAGGTCGGCGGCCTGCTTGGACGGGGCAGGTTGATCCTCGGCCTGGTCCTGCGGGGTTTTCGGGTCCGAAGCCGTCCAACGGGGGCTGTTCGACGCCAGCGCCGGAATGCCGGCTTCGCGAGCCGCTGTCGCCGGCGAAACCGCGTCCGCCTTGCGCGCGGTCTGCGGCGCCGCTGCAGCCACTGTGACCGCGGCTGCCGCCGGAGCGATTTTCGTGGTCTTCACCGGGATTGTCGGAACGGTTTGCGCGGCATTGGCCGCGGCCACTTGACGGTCATTGCCTGGAACGCACAGCCACAGCGCCACCGCGGCCACGCCGAGCAGCGCGGCGGTGCCGACCGCAGCAATGACCAGATGCGCGTTCGACTGCATCCTCTGCCAGAAGGATGGCCGCACGCTATAGCCGAACTGCATTGTGAAGCGCTGCCGTTCCGGCGTGCCGAAACTGAAGGGCTCGTTCACTCAAACCACCTCCAACAAACGGGCCGACGTTCTTTCGATCATTGCCGTAACGATTGGCTTCGATCGGCATCGGTCCCGAAATCTTTGCGGGCAGGCCCGCGAAATCCCCGGATTTTCGCCCATAATCGCATCTTTTACTATTGATTATGGCATGAGTGAGCCAATTTGCGAAATTCCGCGCGCTTGTTAACGCTTCCACAACCTGCCGCATGGAAGTCGCCAGCGTCGAATCGGTGGCTTCGGCTGGCCGGCCGGCTTCAAATCCTGTCGCGCAGCGCGAACCAATTGAGCGCCAGGAACAAAAGCGGCGCGCGCCAGCGCCGACCGCCCGGGAAGGCGGGGATTTTCAGATCCTCGATCAGTTTCAAGCGGTCGCGATTGCCGGCAACGGTCTCGGCATAGAGCTTGCCGAAGAAGTTCGACAGCATGACGCCGTGGCCGGAATAACCGCCGATCGAAATCACCTTCGGCATCACTTCGCGCACGAACGGCTTCCTCGGCATTGTGATGCCGACATAGCCGCCCCAGCCATGCGTGATCTCGACATCCTTAAGGTCCGGGTAGAGTTCGGCGATCTGCCTGCGGATGTGGATATGGATGTCCTTCGGATCGTTGACGGCATAGACCTCGCGGCCGCCGAACAACAGCCGGCCGTCTTTCGACTTGCGGAAATAGCGCACCACGAAGCGGGAATCGTCGACCGACTCGCCGCCAGGCAGCACCTTGGAGGCGGCGCCGAGCGGCACGGTCGCGCCGATGAAGGAACCGATCGGCATGATGTGAGCCGCGCTCACCGGCTCCAGGTTGCCGCCATAGGCATTGACCCCGATCAGGCATCTGTCGGCTGCGATCGTGCCCCTGGGCGTCGTGACCGTCACCTTGCCACCGTTGGAAGCGATACCGGTGGACGGCGTCCGCTCGAACAGATGCGCGCCGGCGGCCGTGGCCACTCTCGCCGTGCCGATCACCAGCTTCAGCGGGTGGATGTGCCCCGTGCCGGTGTCGCGGGCCCCGCCGAAGTAGCGCGTCGATCCGAGCCGCTCCGCTGTCTCCGCCGCGTCCATGAAGCTGACATGCGGGTAGCCGAAGCGGTTCGCCATGATCTCGGCGTGGCGCTTGTAGTCGTCGACATAGCGCCGCTTGTGCGCCACCGAAAGCTGGCCCGGCATATAGTCGATCTCGATTGCGTTGGCGGCGGCGAAGTCCAGAAGATGCGCTTTGGCTTCTTCCGCCATGTCGAACAGCGCCCTGGCGCGGGAGAGACCGTATTCGGCCTCCAACTCCTCTGCCCAGGCGCGCTGGCCGGTGCCGAGCTGGCCGCCATTGCGCCCCGATGCGCCATCGCCGAAGCGATAGGCATCGATCAGCACGACATTCGCGCCTGCCTTGGCCAGATGCGCAGCGGCTGAAAGACCAGTGAAGCCGCCGCCCATGATCACGACATCGCAGGTTCGGTCGCCATCGAGAGGCGAGTATTCAGGACGCGGTCCAGCTGTGTCCTCGTACCATGAACGGCCGGGAGAGATGGGGGATTGGTAGGGCATGATGCTCTGCAGTAGGGGAGTAGGGGAGTAGGGGAGTAGGGGCAGTGGCTGAAAAAACAGGCTCCTACAAGGATTTAGTGGTCTGGCAGCAGGCAATGGATTTGGCTGTCTCGGTCTACAGCGCGACGAAATCCTGGCCGAAGGACGAACTCTATGGACTTACCAGCCAAGTGCGCCGCTCCGCAACTTCAGCGCCCTCGAATATAGCGGAGGGTTACGGCAGAGAGATTCGAGGCTCCTATCAGCAGTTTCTCCGCATCGCTCAAGGGTCGCTGAAGGAATTGGAAACGCAGCTTCTGATCGCTGAACGTATAGGCATTGCGTCGCAAGCAACAGCCCAATTATTAGCCGGCACTGAAAGCGTCGGGAAGCTCCTTCGACTTCTGATCCGAAAGTTGGCAGCCGACTAGGCTCCCCTACTCCCCTACTCCCCTACTCCCCTACTCCCCTACACGTTCAAC
>NZ_VFVL01000044.1 GCF_006442815.1 Mesorhizobium sp. B2-4-3 | reverse complement strand
AAAGCTTGACCCCAGCACCGCGGTGCTCATGGTCGCCGAATACGCACGCCTGCGGTCTTCACCGGATGAGTACTGATTGCGCACGTCAGTCGCTGGGGTAGTGTGCTGAGAGTTCTGCAAATTCGCTGAGAGAGGGCGGTCATGGCAGGCTGGTGATGTTCAACGTCACCTGATTCCCGCGAAGGAACGCCGCCATGACCAAGACTGAAGATAAATCCGCCATAGCTGCCGTCAAAGACATTCTGCTTTCGAACCCGGCTGGGCTGCACGAAGTGATCCGCGCGGTGATGCAGGAGGTCCTCGAGGCCGAGATGGACGAGGCGCTGGGTGCTTCGAAGAGCGAGCGCACGCCGGAGCGTCTCGGCTATCGCTCGGGTTACTACGGCCGCACGCTTGTCACCCGTGTCGGCAAGCTGGAACTGCGGGTTCCGCAGGACCGGCAGGGGCGCTTCTCCACCGAGCTGTTCGAGCGCTACCAGCGTTCCGAGCGGGCCTTGGTGGCGACGCTTGCGGAGATGTATGTGCAGGGCGTGTCGACCCGCAAGGTCAAGGCAATCACCGAGGAGCTGTGCGGGCATGCCTTCTCGGCCTCGTCGATCTCGGCCATCAACAAGCGCCTGGACGAGAGCCTGAAGGCCTTTGCCGAGCGCCCGCTTCAAGAGCCCTTTGCCTACCTCATCCTCGATGCCCGCTACGAGAAGGTGCGCGAGGCCGGCATCGTCATGAGCCAGGCGGTGCTGATCGCGGTCGGCATCGACTGGGACGGGCGGCGCCAGATCCTGGCCGTGGAGATGGCCAATCGCGAGAGCCGCTCGGCCTGGAAGGACTTCCTCGTCGCGCTGAAGGCGCGCGGCCTCAGGGGCGTCGAACTGGTCGTGTCCGACGACCATGCCGGCCTGGTCGCGGCGATCGGCGAGGTGATCCCGGAAGCCGCCTGGCAGCGCTGCTACGTGCACTTCCTCAGGAATGCGCTCGATCACCTGCCTAGGAAGCATGGCGACGATTGCCTGCAGGAGCTCAGATGGCTCTACGACCGGCGCGATCTCGCCGAGGCCAAGGCCGATCTCGCCGCATGGCTGGCCAAATGGTCGGGCCGCTATCCGCGACTGACGACGTGGGTGGAGGAGACCATCGAGCGCACGCTGACCTTCTTTCGCCTGCCGCGTCAGCACCACAAGCACCTGAAGTCGACCAACATGCTGGAACGCCTCAACGAAGAGAGCAGGCGCCGCACCTATGTCGTGCGCATCTTTCCCAACGCCGAAAGCTGCCTGCGCCTGGTCAGGGCGCTGGCCGTCGAAACCAACGAAAACTGGATGGAGGCCAACCGCTACATCAACATGGACGACCTGCGCGAGCACAAGAAGCTCGCTCTGCGCCAAGCCGCATGATCAGCCTCATGGCCGCCCCTTTTTGCAGAACTTGACGCACACAACCTTTCTTGGACCGGGTCCAGCAGCGGTCAACTATCGTCAGAATCATCGTGTTTGCGCCGTTCCTGTTGTAGGAATCGCCCTACGGCACAGGAACCATCCTGGGCGCCTTGCACCATGCTGCTCGCTAACCGTCCAGAGCGGTCCAGCTCTTAAGAGGGCATCACGAAGCGATGCGCGGCCGTCCCGTGGCAGTCGCAACGACTATGGCTTCGACGAAACTGCGTTCGCCCTCGATCGTCGCCACCTTGATCTGCCGTGCGGTCTCGATCCGGGCCTGATCGGTCCCAGCACGCTCGGCAAGGCTTGTCGCCAGGAAGCGAACATGGGCTTCGGCGGCGGCCATCGCTTCGTCCTCGGTATCGAAGTCGTCAAGCCGCTCGCCGGAATTCAGACGGAAGAGCCCGATCTCCGGCTGGCTGACGCGAGCCTCCGCGGACATGCGGACCTGCCCGACGACCGCGCCCAGCGCATTTGCCACGTCGGCGTGTTCGGCGATATGGCAGTCATTGCCGATCAGGGGCGGCAGGCCAGCATAGTGGAGCGACGCGGACGCCCCGAGGCCAATCACCGGCCGGTCGAGCTCGATCGACAGCCGCGCCATCCCGCCGCGCCGGCGAACCGCCCTCTGGACTAGCGGATTGGCAACGGAAACGCCGCCGTCCAGCCCGTCCTCGGCAAAGACGGTTTCCAGTACGGCTTCGGCCGAACGTCGGGTAACGCAGCCAAGAACCATCTCGGAAAAAGTGTCCGCGTCTTTCGCGATATGATGCCCCTGGCCATCGCGCCTGCGCGCAAATAGCTCTGCGCCCAACCGGGCCGCGACAGGATCCCAGTTGGCTTGTCGGCCGAGCACATGGGCCGCATCGGACGGTGTGAAGCCGACGATTTGCACCAGCCCTCGCGCGACCAGGCGATTGAGCGTCGCCACCTGTGAGGTCGACATGAGCAAGTCATCGAGCGCGGCGGGAATTGCCGAAATGCTGGCGTAGAGCCGTGCCTCCGTGATCGTCAGGCCAACAGCGAGACGGTCGGGAACCCCCGTGCGGAAGGCAAAACGGCCATCCAGCCGACTGGTGTTGGGCTTGAGCAATTGGCGCTGCAGATCCTTGCGCGCGGCATCGCCATGCTCCATGGCGGCCAGCGCCAGCGGCACGAGCCGGCGTGGCCCAAGCACGATCGCCGAAGTCAACGACCTCTCCTGAAGCGAAACTTCCGAGTCTCCGCCGAGGCCGAAGGTGCGCATGGCGACAGCCTCGACCATGGTGCGCTGACCGCCGACGGTCGCGCCTTCGGGATCGAGCCGCAGGCGGCCGCCTTCCAGTACGGCGATATCGGTGGTCGTACCGCCGATGTCGGAAATCACCGCATCGTCGAGCTCCGTCAGATAGCGGGCGCCGACCAGGCTGGCCGCCGGGCCGGAAAGAATGGTCTCGATCGGCCGGGCACGGGCAAACTTGGTTGTGACCAACGTGCCGTCGCCGCGCACCATCATCAGCGGCGCCGCTATGCCGCGCTTTTGGAGGAAGCCTTCGGTGGCATCGATAAGGCGGTCGATCATCGAGATGAGGCGGGCGTTGAGAAGCGTCGTCAGCGCGCGTCGAGGACCGCCAAGTTTGGACGACAGTTCATGCGAACAGGTTACAGGAAGCCCGGTGCGCTCCCGGATGAGTTCGCGCGCCGCGATCTCGTGTTCGGGATTACGAACCGCGAAATAGGACGCCACGGCGACCCCGGAAACGGTGTCGGCAAGCCTGGGCAACGCTTCCGCCAGGGCGTCCAACGCAAGGGTACGCGGTTCGCCATGGACGTCATGCCCGCCTGGGCAAAAGACAACGGGATCGAAGCCCAGCGCCTCCGACAAACCGCTGCGGGCGAGGTCGGCCTCGGCGAAGCCGACCATCACCAGGGCGACTCGCCCGCCCTGCCCTTCGATAAGTGCGTTGGTGGCGAGCGTCGTCGACATCGACACCAGCTTGACCGCGGCGGGAGAGATGGCCGCCTTGTCAAGGACAGTGTCGACAGCACCGGCGATGCCTTGGGCGAGATCGTGCCGGGTCGTCAGCGACTTGGCCTTTGCAACGATGCCAGCGGCTTCGGACCACAGGACGGCGTCCGTGTAGGTGCCACCTGTATCGATACCGAGATAAAGCGGAAAGGCGTGTCCGATGGTCGCGTTCATCCGTCCCCCTGCCCTGGATTGGAGGAGAAGTATCGGGGAAACTTGTCCGTTTCGCCGTCGAAGGTTTTCGCATCCGCGGGAGGATCGCGCTTCGTCGTGATGTTCGGCCACAACGACGCGTATTCGGCGTTCAGCAGCAGCCAATCCTGAAGGTCGGGCGCGGTGTCGGGAAAGATCGCTTTGGCGGGACACTCGGGTTCGCAGACGCCGCAATCGATGCATTCGTCGGGATGTATGACGAGCATGTTCTCGCCCTCGTAGAAACAGTCGACGGGGCAGACCTCTACGCAGTCCATGTATTTGCATTTGATGCAGTTGTCGGTGACCACGAACGTCATGCGGCGCCTGTCGGCCATGGCTGGTCTGGACGGTAAAACAAAGCAAGCTTGAGGCTTTCAGCGATACGAACGGCCTTGCGCCAGAACAGGCCCGCTGTCTCGGCGTCCAGCACGTCGGCGCAACTTTCGCCGAACAAAGCGAGCCAGCGATCGAAAAGCTCGACCTCCAAGCCTTCGATGCGTTTGTGGATCACGACAGGTTGACCCTTGTACCGCCCCGTGGCCAGCCTCACCGAGGACCAGAAGTCGTACATCTTCTGCAAATGCGGCCCCCATTCGTCCCGGATAACGCGCTCGAAACTCGGACCGAGATCAGGATCGGCGCGCGCCTTGTCGTAGAACAGGTCCACGCGCTGACGGATTTGCTGTTCGGAAACCGGGGAAGTGTCCTTCACGTCGATGCTCATTGGTTCGGCCCCGGTCCCGCCTCAAACCATCGCATAGGCAATGTCGAGGGGGACGCGGTGATCATCCACAGCCCGAACTCCGGCCGTGTTTTCGGCTAGAACCAGCGATGCCTTCCGTTCCTGTTCCGATAGATAGCCACCCCATAAGGTGACCACCCCGTTTGTCACGCTCACGTCAGCTGCTCCGATCGACGGCCACGCCTCGGACCGCAGGGCGCCGACAATTTCGCGCCTGATGCTGGCATCGTCGTGGAACGAGACCGGGCGAGGCAGGTTTTGCCTGGCGGACGCCAGCGCGCGCACCAAGTCTGCCCGGGCGACAACCCCCACGGCGCGTTCGCCGCTGACGACGAAGACGCGCCGAGTGCGATTGACTTCAAGCAGCGCCGCGATTTCGTCGATCGGGGTGCACGGTGAAACGGTGATCACCTGCCTGGTCATGACGTCGGTCACATGGGCGGAGTGCGACTTCAAAT
This sequence comes from Mesorhizobium sp. B2-4-3, assembly GCF_006442815.1. Classification (GTDB taxonomy): domain Bacteria; phylum Pseudomonadota; class Alphaproteobacteria; order Rhizobiales; family Rhizobiaceae; genus Mesorhizobium. The sequence goes on along the minus strand of NZ_VFVL01000044.1, from coordinate 34,929 downwards.
AGTCCGCCGCGAGCGCCGTGTTACGGCCGAAGAGATGGAACCACCAGGAACGCCGCGGCGCGGCCGTCCCTATTTCCGCCCTGTGGACCAAGTCCTCCTCGCCTACGGTGCCGAGCATCACGCCCCGGTCGATCACCGCGACCGCGCTCAAACCGCGCGTGACAAGAAGGTCGCACGCTTCGTCCAGTGTGCTGTCTGGCCCGACCGCCACGACCGGTGACCTCATGATATCCATTGCAACCAGCATCCGTGCTCTGTCGGGAGGCCGAACGCCAGGCCACGAAAGTACCTGGTGGCTATTGCTTTTGGACCTATCCATGGTCTGCGCGCCTCATCGCGCCTTTGCCAAGACTTCGCACTTTCCCGATTTGAACCGTCGGCGCTGACCGCCAAGCCGTGGCGAAAGCTTCCCCTTTTCGTTTATGCAACACAAACGAAATTTATTGCGGCTTTAACGCAACTTCCTTGCATCATAATTTCATACCTGAGGAGTGGCATCGGCCCTTCCCTTTTTCGTACTCGATATCCATTCTTGGAGGTTGAGCCGCAGCGCGAGAGTGTAATGGTTTTCTGCCGACGGCTCCGGAAAGCGTTTGAAACGGGGGATCTTACAATGATCACTGGTGCCCAATGCCGCGCCGCTCGCGCGCTGGTCGAATGGACCCGTGAAAAGCTCGCCAGCAATTCAGGTGTGGACACGCTGGTCATCGAAGAATTCGAGCGGCGGATCACCCTCCCCGACCGGGAAATCTGCAACACGCTCCAAACCACGCTCGAAAAGGCCGGCGCTGTTTTCATTGCCGAGAACGGCGGCGGTATCGGCGTTCGCCTGAAACTCAACCGCTCGGAGGTCAGGCGGATCGGCGTCCTGGAGAATGAGGGCGGTATCGTTGGAACGGATGCCGTTCCATAAGCTCAGGCCTCGGAGGACCGATCAATTCACGATCCCAGCCCCTCGACGGACAATTTCAGAATCCCGCGGTTGCTGACCAGGTGCAAGCTAGGAGAGGGTCATGAAGGTTGCGTGGGCTGATCTCACTGAGGAAGAGCAGACAGCGCTTAAGCGCATGAATCGCGGACCCTACCCGGCTCTATCGAATGCATTGGCCGAACGCCTAATCTTCCTCGGGCTGGCGGAAGAGAGACCTCACGGGACCGGCATAAACAGGACTGGAAGAGAACTGGTGATAAACACGTTGCTCGGCGCTCGCTTCGAATAGCTCAACGCTCGCTCCGCTGAGGTGGTTGCCTTGACTTCCAGGATTACTTCCCCAACTATGTGCTTATGAACGCCGCTGCTAAAATTCTTTGCGATTTTCTTTTCCGGGTTTGCCCCATCGCGGGATCTTAACCCCCGGCTCGGCCGCCATGTGCCCCGAGCCGAGGGGCATGACTTCCATTGACATGGGGTGATCGGCAGGGCTGGCACGCGCTCGCGCATCGCCGCTTCAAGCAAAATAACTTCCCCGATTTGGCCAGTTACCGCCACCTTGATGGCGGCTGGCTCACTAGAAAATTATGAGAATTCAAATGCTGCACAACACAAAAACCCGGCGTAAGCCGGCCATCCGGATCTCGCAGTCCGACCATGCGCGTTTATCAGCGCTTGCGAGCACGTTTGCCGCACGAAGCCCGGAAGCGTCTGACGAACTCCTTGCCGAACTCGAGCGTGCGCGCGTCGTCGGCGATGGCTGGGTCTCCTCTGGCACTGTCCGGATGGGCTCGACCGTGACGTTCAAGCCCGACTCCGGCGATCGAAAAACGGTCACGCTGGTTTATCCGGGCGAAGCGGACATTTCGGCAGGCAAGGTTTCAATCCTGACGCCGATCGGCACGGCCCTAATCGGCCTATCGGCCGGACAGTCTATCATTTGGACCGCACGAGACGGACGCAGGCATGAACTGCTGGTGCTTGGTGTGAGCAAACCCAGCGCGAAGGACGTCGATGGCGCCGAACGCCTCGCACCTGCGTCTCCAGCGGTCGCGGCGAGCCTCTAGACATGGGCGTCTCCTTCCGTCTCCTCAATCACGCAGGCAGTCTGATCGCGGGAGTCTGACCCCTGGGCCGGCCTGGTCCGGCGCAGGGGTATCTTTCCACATCACCCGATCAATTGCTTGTTGCCGGATCGCCCTTCACTGGCCCGGCTGGAGACATTTCATGTCCATTACCGATAGCTGCCAACTGACCACCAAGGACTACACAATTCTCGAGGTCATACGGGAGCGCCATCCAGTGCGCGACGACACCTTCTGGGCTGTTCTCCAACGAAAGATTTCGAGCGCTGTCGTAATGTTTCGGGATGACATCCCGGCAAACGTCGTGACGCTCAGCAGCCGCGTGGCCTATCGGATAAACGACGGCCCTGCCGAAACCCGCATCGTCGCACATGACCAGATGCGCGGCCTGGTTGGCATGCTGTTGCCGATCACCAATGCGCGCGGCCTGGCGTTGCTCGGTCTGGCCGAGGGCCAGTCGATATCGATTCCTACAGCGGACGGCCGCCTGGAAACGCTGACCGTGCAAGAGGTTGTCTATCAACCGGAAGCCGCAAGGCGCGAGAGGCTGAAGCTGGCGGGAATTGCGGCCTCGGAATCGCGACGGCCGGGCGAACCGGGCCTGCGCGTCGTCCATCGTTCCGATGAACCGCGTGACGAGCCTCGCAACAAGGTTGCGGCGGCCTTCGACGCCGGGTTCGACGACCCGGGTCCGCCGGCCGCCTGAGGACTGAGCTATCCCGAAGGGCGCGAAGACGGGTAGACGAGCGTTCCGTCGACCCTCGCCCTCGCGCCGTCGGTCAGCTTCGCGGGCTCGGCCTTGTCATGGCCCATCAGATGAAAAACGGTTTCGCCGTGGCCGATCAGATAGTCGGCCACGATTCTGCGGTGACAGCGCCACCAGAGCGTTTCCGAGCACATGACGGCGCACCGCCGCTGTCTGCCGAGGGACAAAAGCCTGTTCAAGCCGCTGGCAAATTCCGCGGACAAAGCATAGTCGGCGTAGTTGTGGAAGCTCTGGTTGATCCAAAATGCGTTGAGCGTCGGTGGAACGTCGTGTGCCTTGCCGCGCATGCCGCCAAGTTCGGCAATGTGCTCATATCCGATGCCGAACGCCGCCAGGCCTTCCGGAAGCACCTCGCTGTTGAATTGCGGGTTCGCCCGCGAGCGTCTGACGGTTCTTATGTCGACCACCAGGGAGACTTCTCCGACTCGCAGCAGGGCGACGAATTCGGCGGTCGACCGGTTCGAGTGACCGATGGTGTAGAATGGATGAGGCATGTTCGGTCAATCCGCAGCGGTCATCCTGGCTCAACCTTAGCTCCTGGCGAGACGATCATTTCACGACATGCTTCAGGCCACGTAGCGCCTCCTGAACGTCGGTTCGCGTCTCGCTTGCTTCCGGGTAGACCGCATAGGCCGGATAGGTGAACTCCGGAGCGCCTTCCACGATCTCCAACTGCCCCGCCTCGATATGGGGAGCTGCGGCGCCCCTGCGGAAATAGCCCATGCCGCCTGCGCGCAGGATATAGCTGAGACCCAACGGCCCCAGACCAACCAGCAATCCAGGTTCTCCGAAAGCGGTCGAGCTTGCGTCGTGCTGCGCCGCGAACAGCGGTCCCCAATCCACATAGACATAGTCTTGCGCGCCAGCCGGCTCTTCGTTCGTGGTCCTGACGAGAACAAGCTGCTCTTCGACTAGCAACTCCACCTTGAAGCCTGGCAAGAGCTTCGGCGCATAAAGCACGGCGATGTCCAGAACACCCGTTCTGAGCTGATCGAGAAGTTGGTCGGGCACGCCGACCTGGGCATGGATGGCGATCTGGGGCTTGGCCTTCTTCATCCACACCAGCCAGTCGAGCAGCAGCGGATTCCACAGGCTGAGTTCGCCGCCCAAGGCAACGACGCTGGTCCGTCCTGACGGGATGGCGAGCTGATGGCGGGCACGCTCCCAGATTTGAACGAAAGACTGGGCAAAGCGCTCGAACTCGCGCCCGGACGGCGTCAATTGCGCGCCGTTGCGGTTTCGGATGAAGAGCTGACGTCCGAGCTCCTCCTCCAGCGTGCGTATGCGCGCGCTCACAGTGGTCTGCGTGACGTGAAGGCGATCCGCAGCCTTCAGGAAACTGCCCGAGTGCACGATTTCAAGGAACGTGCGCGCGCGATCTATGTCCATTGGACACCTTCGATGAGTGCAATAATTTTGCATCCATACAACATTTAATTCCGTTTGCCTTCCTGTTTCCTGCGGAGCACGTTTCAGCAAACGTGTGGGGCGCACGGAAACGGAGCTGGCGATGGCCGAAGAGAGAGACCCCGACCTTGAAATCAATGAATACACATCGCCGCCCTGCTACGCGCACGAGCTTTCATCCGAATATGGCGGACAAGCAGAGCCGGGAGATTCCTGGAGCGACGTCCTGCGCTGGCGCAAGGCGGAACGGCAGAGGCTGATCGAGGAGCGCCTCGCCATCGATGCCGAAGAGAGGGGCGCCAGGTCAAACCGCATCGCTTCGCGTCTCGATCTTGCCATCGGCAAGGTCAGCGGACGCATCGTCAGCGGCTATTGGCCGTTCCGCGGTGAACCCGACCTTCGCAACTGGGCGATCACGGTCATCGAGCGCGGCGGCAGGATCGCGCTTCCAGTCGTCATCAGGAAGGGCTGGCCCCTGGAATTCCGCATCTGGAGCCCGGGCGACCCGCTCGAGCGTGGCGTGTGGAACATCCTGGTCCCCTCACGCGGACCATCGGTCGTGCCGGATGTCGTGATCGCACCGGTGGTCGGTTTCGACAGTGCGAATTACCGCTTGGGATATGGCGGCGGCTTCTTTGACAGAACGCTCGCGGCGATGCACAGGCGGCCGCTGGCCATCGGAGTGGGTTACGCCGGAAGCCGGCTCGAAACCATCCGTCCGCAGCCCCACGACATTGCGATGGATGCAATCGTTACGGACTGAAAACACGAAGCAGACAGCGCCTGGTTTCCCGGTCGCGGCGGCTACGGCCTCCATCGCGAACCATCAGGCCTGCCTGCGAATGAAAGGCAGGTAGAACACCATGTCGACCTCAGCGGTATCCACCGAAGACCACAAGCCCCGGTTTTTCGTCAGATGGCTGTACTCGACCAATCACAAGGATATCGGGACGCTCTATCTGATCTTCTCCATCTTCGCGGGGATTCTCGGCACCGCGCTTTCGGTCTTGGTCCGGATGGAGCTCCAGGAGCCCGGGTTGCAGATATTCAGCGATCCGATGACCTACAATGTCGTGGTCAGTTCCCACGGCCTCATCATGATCTTCTTCGTGCTCATGCCGGCGCTGATCGGCGGCTTCGCCAACTGGATGGTGCCGATCATGATCGGCGCGCCGGACATGGCCTTCCCGCGCATGAACAACATCTCGTTCTGGCTGCTGCCGCCTGCATTCATCCTGCTGCTCTCCTCGATGTTCGTGCCGAGCGCGCCGGGCGCCTTCGGCGTCGGCGGCGGCTGGACGATCTATCCGCCGCTCTCGACGTCCGGCCAGCCCGGCCCCGCCATGGACCTCGCGATCCTGTCGATCCACATCGCCGGCGCGTCGTCGATCCTCGGCGCCATCAACTTCATCACCACCATCTTCAACATGCGCGCTCCCGGCATGACGCTGCACAAGATGCCGCTGTTTGCCTGGGCGGTGCTGATCACCGCCTTCCTGCTGCTGTTGTCGCTGCCGGTCCTGGCGGGCGCCATCACCATGCTGCTCACCGACCGTAATTTCGGCACCTCCTTCTTCGTGCCGGACAATGGCGGCGACCCGATCCTCTTCCAGCACCTGTTCTGGTTCTTCGGCCACCCCGAGGTTTACATCCTGATCCTGCCGGGCTTCGGCATCGTCAGCCATATCGTCTCGACCTTCTCGAAGAAGCCGGTGTTCGGTTATCTCGGCATGGCCTACGCCATGGTCGCGATCGGCGCCGTCGGCTTCATCGTCTGGGCGCACCACATGTACACGACCGGCCTGTCGCTCGACACGCAGCGTTACTTCGTGTTCGCCACCATGGTCATCGCGGTGCCGACCGGCGTGAAGATATTCTCCTGGATCGCCACCATGTGGGGCGGCTCGATCTCCTTCAAGCCGCCGATGCTGTGGGCGTTGGGCTTCATCTTCCTGTTCACCATCGGTGGCGTCACCGGCGTTCAGCTGGCCAATGCCGGCCTCGACCGCTCGCTGCACGACACCTATTTCGTGATCGCGCACTTCCACTACGTGCTGTCGCTGGGCGCGGTATTCGCCATCTTCGCCGGCTGGTACTACTGGTTCCCGAAGATGACCGGCTACATGTACTCGCCGGTGATCGCCAACACCCACTTCTGGGTCACCTTCGTCGGCGTCAACCTGATCTTCTTCCCGCAGCACTTCCTCGGTCTCGCCGGCATGCCGCGCCGTACCGTCGACTATCCGGATGCCTTCGCCGGCTGGAACATGGTCTCGTCCTACGGCTCCTACATCTCGGCCGTCGGTGTCGCGATCTTCCTCTACGGCGTGTTCGAGGCCTTCCAGAAGAAGCGCGTCGCTGGCGCCAATCCGTGGGGCGAGGGTGCCACCACGCTCGAATGGCAGCTGCCTTCGCCGCCGCCGTTCCACCAGTGGGAACAGCTGCCGAAGATCAAGTAGGCAGCGTCCCGACGCATACGAGGCCGCCGGCTTGTCCGGCGGTCTTGGCCAACGGAATGATGGACTTTAAGCACGCATGGCCCTTGCCAAAAACAGATTGATGGAGGAAGCGGGCTTTCGCATGTCGGAAGCGACCGCGGGCGATTTCTTCGCCCTGTTGAAGCCGCGCGTCATGTCGCTGGTCGTCTTCACGGCCTTTGTCGGCCTAGTCGCGGCGCCCGTCGCCATCAACCCGCTGCTGGCGATGATCGCCATCCTGGCCATCGCCATCGGCGCCGGCGCCTCCGGCGCGCTCAATATGTGGTACGACGCCGACATCGACGCGGTTATGACGAGAACCGCCGGCCGCCCGGTGCCGGCCGGCCGCGTCACGCCGGGCGAGGCGTTGAGCTTCGGCCTGGTGCTGTCGGTGCTGTCGGTGATGACGCTGGGCGTGCTGGTCAACTGGCTGTCGGCATCGCTTCTCGCCTTCACCATCTTCTTCTACGCCGTCGTCTACACCATGTGGCTGAAGCGCTGGACGCCGCAGAACATCGTCATCGGCGGTGCCGCCGGCGCCATCCCGCCGGTGATCGGCTGGGCCGCCGTGACCGGCTCGGTCAGCCTCGAAAGCGTGATCCTGTTCCTGATCATCTTCCTGTGGACGCCGCCGCATTTCTGGGCGCTGGCGCTGTTCAAGTCCGACGACTATGCCCGCGCCGGCATCCCGATGATGCCGAATGTCGCCGGCCAGGCCTCGACCCGTCGGCAGATCTTTGCCTATGCGCTCATCCTGGCGCCGGTCGGCGTGCTGCCCTGGGCGCTCGGCTACACCACGGCCGGCTACGGCGTCGTCTCGGCGGTCCTCGGCGCGGGCTTCGTCTGGTATGCCTGGAAAGTGCTTGCCATGGCCGACGACGATCGCGCGATGAAGCCGGCCAAGGCCCTGTTCGGCTACTCACTGCTCTATCTCTTCGCTATCTTTGCAGCCTACCTCGTCGACTGCGTGGTCGGGCGCGCCCTCATGATGGGGGGAATATGATCGTGGCCGACAAGAAGCTCGAGCTGGTCACGCTGACCGAACGCCAGCAGAAGGCGCGCCGCAACCGCTCCATCGCCATCGGCGTCGCGCTGGCGGCATTGGTCGCCATCTTCTATGCCGCCACCATCGTGCGCTTCGGCCACTCCGGGGCCAGCATCACCGGCTCCGGCCTGTTGGGAGGCGGCTGATGGGCGGCGAGGCCAGCAGCAAGCCCCGCAAGGTGAACAACGGCATCGTCGCAGCCGTCTGCCTCGCCTTTTTCACCGGCATGGTCGGCATGGCTTATGCGGCGGTGCCGCTCTACAAGATGTTCTGCCAGGTCACCGGCTATGGCGGCACCACGCAGCGCGCCGAAAAGCAATATGCCGGCCGCGTGCTCGACCGCGATATCACCATCCGCTTCGATGCCAACACCAACGGCATTCCGTGGCAGTTCGAGCCTGTCGCCCGCTCGGTGACGATCAAGATCGGTGCGACGGCGCAGGCGCATTACAGCGCCACCAACAAATTCGACCGCACCATCACCGGCCGCGCCTCGTTCAACGTGCAGCCGGAAATGGCCGGTGCCTATTTCAACAAGGTGGAGTGCTTCTGCTTCACCGACACGACACTGAAGCCCGGCGAGACGCTGGACATGCCGGTCGTGTTCTATGTCGATCCAGACATCGTCAACGTGCCGGAACTCAAGGACTTGAAGACGATCACCCTGTCCTACACGATGTTCCCGGTCGAAAAGAAACAGCCGGTCGCCTCGTCGGCGCCGGCCGCTGGCAGCAGCAACAAAGTTCCAGATTCCGAAGCAAGCCTCGGGGGTTGATATGGCAGACGCGCATGCAAAACCACAACACGACTACCATCTCGTCAACCCGAGCCCCTGGCCTTTCCTGGGTTCGATCGGCGCGCTGGTCACCGCCATCGGCGGCGTCTGCCTGATGCAGTATCTGAAGGCCGGCAACTTCCCGGTCTTCGGCCACAACATCGCCAATCCATGGCTGTTCTTCATCGGCCTGATCATCGTGCTCTACACCATGTTCGCCTGGTGGTCGGACACCATCAAGGAAGCGCATGAGGGTCACCATACGCGCGTCGTGTCGCTGCACCTGCGCTACGGCATGATCATGTTCATCGCCTCGGAGGTGATGTTCTTCGTCGCCTGGTTCTGGGCCTTTTTCGACGCCAGCCTGTTCCCGGGCGAAGCCTCGCAATATGCTCGCGCCGCCTTCACCGGCGGCGTCTGGCCGCCGAAGGGGTTGGAAGTTCTCGATCCCTTCCACCTGCCGCTCTACAACACCATCATCCTGCTTCTGTCGGGCACGACGGTGACCTGGGCGCATCACGCGCTGCTGCATGGCGACCGCAAGGGCCTGATCAACGGCTTGGTGCTGACCGTCGGCCTCGGCATGCTGTTCACCATGGTGCAGGCCTACGAGTACATGCACGCCCCCTTCGCGTTCAAGGATTCGATCTACGGCGCCACCTTCTTCATGGCGACCGGCTTCCACGGCTTCCATGTCATCATCGGCACCATCTTCCTGCTCGTCTGCCTGGTGCGCGCGATGCGCGGCGACTTCACGCCGAAGCAGCATTTCGGCTTCGAGGCGGCCGCCTGGTACTGGCACTTCGTCGACGTGGTCTGGCTGTTCCTGTTCAGCGCGATCTATGTCTGGGCCTCGAACGGCGCGCTGATCGAAGGCCATTAAAACCGACGGGTTTCGGAATCCCAAAGGGCGGCTGCGGCGACGTGGCCGCCTTATTTTTTTGGGCGAAAAGGTCTACGGTGAGAACATGAGTGAAGACAAGGCGATCTGGCCACCCATAGATCCGATCTCGGCCGGCCTGCATGGCCGCTGCCCGCGCTGCGGCGAAGGCAAGCTGTTCTCCAGCTTCCTCACCGTCGGCAAGCGCTGCTACAATTGCGGGCTCGACTATTCCTTCGCCGATGCGGGCGACGGACCGGCAGTGTTCGTCATCCTGATCATCGGCTTCGTCGTCGTCGGCCTCGCATTGTGGATGGAAGTGACGCTCAGCCCGCCGCTCTGGCTGCACTTCATGTTGTGGATACCGCTGGCGCTGGTGCTCTGCCTGACGGCGCTGCGCCTGATCAAGGGCGTGCTGATCACCTTGCAGTATTCGAAGAAGGCTTCCGAGGGCAGGCTGGATTCCAGCGAATGACCGAGACGACCGGTTTGGTTGCCGGCCGTTCACGGCCGCGCACGGCGTTGCTCATCGGCCTCGGCCTTGTCCTGTTCGCCGTCCTGATCGGGCTCGGCACCTGGCAGGTGCAGCGCCTGCACTGGAAGGAAGGCCTGCTCGCGACAATCGACAAGCGCACCCACTCCGCGCCGTTGCCGCTGGCTGACGTCGAGAAGGAATTCGCCGCTTCCCACGATGTCGACTACACGCCGGTGACGGTGACCGGCACTTTCCTGCACCAGGGCGAGCGGCACTTCTTTTCCACCTGGCAAGGCGACAGCGGCTTCAACGTCTACACGCCCCTGCAGCTCGAGGATGGCCGCTTCGTGCTCGTCAACCGCGGCTTCGTTCCCTACGACCTCAAGGATCCTTCCAAGCGCCGGCAGGGCGAGGTTGCCGGCAAGGTGACCCTGACCGGGCTTGCCCGCAATCCGCTGCCGGCAAAGCCGTCGATGATGCTTCCCGACAATGACGTCGCCAAGAACATCTTCTACTGGAAGGACCGCGATGCCATGGCGGCGACCGCCGGCCTGCCCGCCGGCTTCGTGCTGGTGCCGTTCTTCATCGATGCCGACAAATCGCCGAACCCCGGCGGTCTGCCGGTCGGAGGCGTGACCATCATCGACCTGCCGAACAACCACCTGCAATATGCGGTCACCTGGTATGGCTTGGCCGCCGCCCTTGCGGCGGTGCTGATCCTCAGGCTTCGCCGCCCAGCGAAAGAAGCGTGAAGCCTCCTGCTCTTGACAGGGCAGGGGTGTGCACCTCATTTCGCCTTGGGCAATTCCAGGAAAAGTGTGAGCAGCTTTCCGTGCGGAATTGCGTCAAAACAAAGAGATCGATTCCGACTGGACCGGCCCGTTTTAATGACTGAGAAAAAGCCCCCGCTGACGATCAGGCTCTGCCAGCCACGCGGCTTTTGCGCCGGCGTCGACCGTGCCATCCAGATCGTCGTGCTGGCGCTGAAGAAATACGGCGCGCCGGTCTATGTCCGCCACGAGATCGTGCACAACCGTTACGTCGTCGAAGGGCTGCAGAGTCTGGGCGCGGTCTTCATCGAGGAACTGTCCGAGATTCCGCCGGAGCATCGCCGGTCGCCGGTGGTCTTTTCCGCGCATGGCGTGCCGAAGTCGGTGCCGGCGGATGCCGAGGCGCGCAATCTCTTCTACCTCGATGCCACGTGCCCGCTCGTCTCCAAGGTGCACAAGCAGGCGATGCGCCACCAGCGGCTCGGTCGCCATGTGCTTTTGATCGGCCACGCCGGCCACCCCGAAGTGATCGGCACGATGGGCCAGTTGCCGGAAGGCGCCGTGACGCTGATCGAGACCGAGGCCGATGCGGCGCGTTTCGTGCCGGTCGACGCTTCGGCCCTTGGCTTCGTCACCCAGACGACCTTGTCGGTCGAGGATACCGCCGGCATCATCCGGGCGCTCCAGGAGCGGTTTCCCGAACTGCACGCGGCCGCGGCCGAATCGATCTGCTACGCCACCACCAACCGCCAGGAAGCGGTGAAGGAGACGGCGGCGGGCGCCGATCTTTTCCTTATCGTCGGCGCGCCCAATTCGTCCAACTCGCGTCGCCTTGTCGAAGTGGCGGAGCGCGCGGGTGCCACCATGTCGCTTCTCGTGCAGCGCGCCGCCGAAATTCCGTGGGATGAGATCGCCGGGATCAGGACGCTCGGCCTGTCGGCCGGTGCCTCGGCGCCGGAGATCATCGTCGATGAGATCATCGATGCGTTCCGCCAGCGTTTCGACGTCACCATCGATCTGGCCATCACGGCCACGGAAACGGAGGATTTTCCGGTGATGCGGGTTTTGCGCGATGTCGAACTGACGGCGGCCGACATGGCCTTCGTCAATGGAGCGGCGTGAAACCGGATGGCCGTCTACACCGACGTCAACGAGAACGAACTCAGCGCGTTCCTGAAAGCCTATCCGGTCGGCGAGTTGCTCTCCTACAAAGGCATCGCCGAAGGCACCGAGAATTCCAATTTTCTGGTCCACGCCTCGACCGGCTCCTACATCCTGACGCTCTACGAGAAGCGCGTGGACAAGGCCGACCTGCCGTTCTTTCTCGGCCTGATGGGCCATCTCGCCAGGAAGGGCATTTCCTGTCCGCTGCCGGTCACCGCGCATGACGGCACCGTCATCGGCACGCTCGCCGGCCGGCCCGCCGTCATCATAACCTTCCTCGAAGGCCTGTCGTTACGGCGGCCGACGGCCGCGCATTGCGCGGAAGTCGGCAAGGCGCTCGCCAGCCTCCATCTTGCCGGCCAGGATTTTCAGATGAGACGGCCGAACGCGCTGGCCATCGACGGCTGGCGCAAGCTCTGGACGGCCTCGCGCGACCGCGCCGACGAGGTCGAGCCGGGCCTGGCGGCCGAGGTCGATGCCGACTTTAGCGATTTCGAGCGCAACTGGCCGACCGGCCTGCCGTGCGGCATCATCCATGCCGATCTGTTCCCGGACAATGTCTTCTTCCTCGGCGAGAAGCTGTCCGGGCTGATCGACTTCTATTTCGCCTGTGACGACCTCTACGCCTATGATGTCGCCACCTGCCTCAACGCCTGGTGCTTCGAGAAGGATTTTTCCTTCAACCTGACCAAGGGGACGGCGCTGCTGGCTGGCTACCAGTCGGTGCGGCCGCTTCAGGGTGACGAGAAGGCGGCGCTGCCGATGCTGGCGCGCGGCTCTGCGCTGCGCTTCATGCTGACCCGCCTCTATGACTGGCTGACCGTTCCGGATGGCGGGCTGGTGATGAAGCGCGATCCGACCGAATATATCCGCCGCATGCGCTTCCACCGCGCGATCCGATCTCCTTCCGAATACGGACTGATATGAGCAAGCAGGTCGAAATCTTCACCGACGGCGCCTGCTCGGGCAATCCCGGACCAGGCGGCTGGGGCGCGGTGCTGCGCTACAACGGCGTCACCAAGGAACTATCCGGCGGCGAGGCCGAGACCACCAACAACCGCATGGAGCTGCTGGCCGCCATCACCGCGCTCGATGCGCTGAAGGAACCTTGCACGGTCGATCTCTACACCGACAGCAAATACGTCATGGATGGTATTTCCAAATGGATCCATGGCTGGAAGAAGAACGGCTGGAAGACCGCCGACAAGAAGCCGGTGAAGAACGGCGAACTATGGCAGGCGCTCGACGCAGCCAACCGACGCCACAAGGTGACCTGGAACTGGGTCAAGGGCCATGCCGGTCATCCCGAGAACGAGCGCGCCGACGAACTGGCTCGCGAAGGCATGGCGCCGTTCAAGCCGAAGCTGGTACGGCCTAGGCCGGTTGCGGCCGCGCCGCAGGAAGCCACTTCAACCGGCAAACGCGCACCCCGGCGCTCTACGCAGAGCTACTGAGGATGCGCATACCGTCGGCAGGTTGGCCAGGTAAGCGCGAACTGAACTAAAGCAAGAAGACGTGCGCCGGCTGCAGCGACTCTGGGATGAGGGCAAGGCGAGCGGAAAACCAGAGCCTTTGGATTTTCACGCCCTCCGAAAGGAGGCTCGGAGGAAGTTGGCGGAAGCGGCGCCGAACGGCTGATAGCTCGTGAATGGGAGCCTCCCGTTTTGCCGCTTCACCGGATCAACAGCGCCGTCGAGAACATGCCGAGCGCGAACACCGTGTGCGCCACGAGGTTGAGCGCGCGCACCTTCGTCGGATTGGGGAGCTTGGATGCTGCCCAGCCCGCGCCCATGCCCGGCGCCAACAGGAACCAGCCGGCTCCGACGGTGACGATCCCGAGGATGAAGGCAGGCAGGAAGGTCGGCGCCGCCAGCCAGCCGGCGCCCGCGAGCACCACCAGGATCACGCCGTAAAGGATGCCGACCAGGTAGTGAAAAACCCAGCCCAGCGCCTTTTCATGCGCATAGGGCGCGGCCTTGCCGATATCGTCGTGGAAAACCTTCTCGGACAGGTGCCAAACCCAGCGTCCGACCATGCCCCAATTGGGCAAAGGCTGACCGATCGCCTTGTTGAGGATGATCGCCCAGATATCCATGAACACGGTGGCGCCGATGCCGATCGCCACAGCGCGCCAGATTGTGTCGAGCATCACAGCATGATCCCGAAAAGTGGGAACCGGTTTTCGGACAAGATCATGCTCCAACAAAGAGTGAGATCAGGATGGCGGGTCAACGAAAAATTGTCCTGATCTAGAGCTGCTCGAGGATCTTGGCGGCGCCGCTCTCGTTGACGCCAGGCTTTGTCTCGACATTGAGCGCGGTGACCTTGCCGTCGCCGACGATCATCGAAAACCGCTTGGAGCGCAGGCCCATGCCGGCTGCGGAAAGATCGTTGTCGAGCCCTACGGCCTTGGCGAAATCACCGCTGCCGTCGGCGAGATAGAGGATCTTGCCTTCGCCGCCGGAGAAGCGCGCCCAGGCGCCCATGACATGCACGTCGTTGACCGAAACGACGGCGATCGTGTCGACGCCGCGCGCAAGAATGGCGTCATGGTTCTCGAGATAGCCGGGCAAATGGTTGTTGCTGCAGGTCGGCGTGAAGGCGCCGGGAACACCGAACAGCACCACCTTCTTGCCGGCGAAGATCTCGGCGCCCTTAATATCCTTCGCGCCATCGGCGGTCATCGTCTTGAAGGTCACGTCGGGCAGTTTTTCGCCAACCGCAATGGTCATGGGGAGCCTCGCTTGGGGGATGTGGAAGGGTCGATGCCTTCGATATCGGACCGGGCGATTTCCCGCAACCGTTGACCAAATGCTGGATCAAGGGAAAGGCAGCAGCCCGTCCACCGAACCCTCGGCGCTGGTCAGCGTGTAATAGAGCCCACCATCGGTCGGCGTCGCCGACGGCCGGTCCAGGATCGGCACGGTGAAGACCAGCTTGCCGTCCTTCTCGCTGCGCACCGGCGCGCCGAACATGTAGTCCCGCTCGCCGGCGATGAAGAAGTCGACGGATTCCGGATCGCCTGGCGACTGCGCCTGGACGACAAGGGTCTCGTGGTCGCCGGGCAGCACGCTGATGCCGAAATCGGACCGGGCCGGGGACGGCAACGTCGCGAGCGCGGTTTTCACCAATGCGGCGTCGGTGGCGTTGTCGGGATCGGCCCCCGGATCGACGCTGAGCCGGGTCTGCACCGGAATGCAGATCGTCTCGCAGATGCCGAGGAAGACATGGGCGTCGATGGTCGCCGGCTGGTCTGGCGAGGACAGCGTGAAGGTCACCGGCAGCGATACCGGACGGTCGTAGCCGGCCCACTTGCCGTAGCCGTCGTCATGTCGCTGCGGCGGCGGGAACGACAATTGGGCGTCGGCGATGTTGGTGCTGCCGGATATGTCGAGCTGCGGCGGCACGCCGGCGTCGCCCGGATCGCGCCAATAGGTCTTCCAGCCTGGCTTCAACGCGATATCGAGCACGCCGTGGATCCTGCCGGCCTCGTCGGGCTTGCCGGTGGTCACCAGCCGAACCTTGCCGCCTTCACTGTTGTACCAGATCGAGGAGGAGGCCTCGGCCGGGAGGCTCGCAGCCCACCCGAAAACGACGCCGAGAACCAGTATTTTCATGTATCGCATGGCGGTGATTTGACCGTCCGTTCTTGGCCGCGCAATGACTTCATCGCTCTCCCGGTATCATATTTGCGTTACATCGGGGACTGGCACCATCTTTTCGGCGCCGCCGAAACGCGTTACGCTCAAGCCATGGACTTGCTGCGCCACAAGAAGTCGGCCGCCGGACGCGGCTTCCTCGACGACCAGTTCCTGATTGCCATGCCCGGCATGAAGGACGACCGTTTCGCGCGCTCCGTCATCTACATCTGCGCCCACAGCGACGAGGGCGCAATGGGCCTGATCATCAACCAGACGCAGCAGATGCTGTTTCCGGACCTGCTTGTGCAGCTCGGCATCATGAACGAGCAGGAAGCGATCCGCCTGCCGGCGCATACGCGCGATTTCGTCGTGCGCAACGGCGGGCCCGTCGACCGCAGCCGCGGCTTCGTGCTGCATTCGGGCGACTATCGCGTGGAATCCTCGCTCAACGTCTCCGACGACGTCTGCCTGACGGCAACCGTCGACATCCTGCGCGCCATCTCCACCGGCCGTGGCCCGCGCCATGCGCTGATGGCGCTCGGCTATTCCGGCTGGGGCGCCGGCCAGCTCGAAACGGAGATCGCCGAGAACGGCTGGCTCACCTGTCCGGCGACGCCCGAGCTTCTCTTCGACACCGACATCGAGCGCAAATACGGCCGTATCCTCGCCTCGATCGGCATCGACCTTGCTCATTTGAGCGCAGCAGCGGGGCACGCATAGCACTTTCGTCATCCTAGGGCGGAGCAAGGAGCGAAGCGACGCGCGCAGACCCTAGGATCCATGCCGTTACACCGACCATGGAGAGCAACGGTGCAGAATTCTGCACTATTTTCAAATGCTTTAACGTTACGGCATGGATCCTCGGGTCAAGCCCGAGGATGACGAGGGTGTGCCTCTAAGCCTGGGTCAGCGGATACTGCTCCTTCAGCGTCTTCAGCACCTGGTCGCCGGGCATCGGCGCGCCGAACATGAAGCTCTGGACATATTCGCAGCCCATCTGGCGCAGCTCCAGCGCGTCGCTTTCGTCCGAAATGCCTTCCGCCACGACCGAAAGCCCGAGCTCATGCGCCATGTTGACCATGGATTTGAGCAGCACCGCGCGCTTCGGCGTGGCGTCGTCGACGAAGCTCTTGTCGATCTTGATGGTGTCGAAGGGGAAGCGCGTCAGATAGGAAAGCGAGGAATAGCCGGTGCCGAAATCGTCGAGCGACAGCCCGATGCCGAGCTGCTTCAGCTTGCTCAGCACATGCGCGGTCTGTTCGGGATTATCCATCACCAGGGATTCGGTGAGCTCGAGCCGGAAGCAGCGCGGCTTCAGATTGGCGCGCGCGATGACCGAGCGGACGTCGCTGACGAGGTCGCGGCGGATGAGCTGGCGGCTCGACAAATTGACCGAGACCGAGAGCGGCGCGTCGCCGATCTGCTTCTGCCAGCCCGCGAGGTCCTCGGCCGCCTGCTGCATGGCGAAGAGGCCAAGCTGCACGATCAGCCCGCAATTCTCGGCCACCGGGATGAAGTCCCCCGGCGGGATCATGCCGCGGCGCGGGTGGTCCCATCTCAGCAGCGCCTCGAAGCCGGCGACGCTGCCGTCCTCCAGCCGCACGATCGGCTGGTAGGCAAGCGTGAACTCGCGCCGCTCGATGGCGCGGCGAAGGTCGGATTCGAATTGCAGCCGGTCGGTGCCGACGGTGCGGAAGGCGGGCCGGAACGGTTCGATCCGGTCGCCGCCAAAACGCTTGGCCTGGTGCATTGCAAGCTCGGCGTCCTTGACCATGTCCTCGGCCGAGGTCTGCGCCGTCGTCCAGGTGATCAGGCCGATCGAGGCGGTCAGCACGATCTCGCGCTTGGCGAAGGTGATCGGGTTGTTGATCGCGTGCTTGATGGCGTCGGCGATTGCCGCGATGCGGGCAGGGTCCTGCTCCGAAAGCAGCATCAGCGCGAACTGGTCGCCGGCAAAGCGCGACAGCGAATCCTTCGGCTTCAAGAGCCGGTGCAGCCGGCGCGCGACGGTGAGCAGAATGGTGTCGCCGGCCGAAATTCCGAGACCGTCATTGACCTGTTTGAAGCGGTCGATGTCGATGATGAAGACCGTGGGGCGCACCTTCTCCTCGGTGCGGGCGATCGAGATGATCGCCTCCAGCCGGTTCATGAACAATTCGCGGTTCGGCAGGCCGGTCAAATTGTCGTGCACGGCATCGTGCAGCAGCCTTTCCTCGGATTTCTTCTGTTCGGTGACGTCGACCATGGTGCCGACGCAGCGGATCACCTCGCCGTCGGAGCCGATAACCGGGCGGGCGCGCAGCGAGAACCAGTGGTAGTGGCCGTCGGCGCCGCGCAGGCGGAAGTTCTGCGCCACCTTGCCGCGGCGATGCTCCAGCACCACGTCGAGCGTGGTGCGGAACGTGTCGCGGTCGTCGGCATGCAGCACGGGCAACCAGTTGCGTGCCGCACCCCCGAGGCTGTTGGGCGCAAGGCCGAGTTGCAGGCTGATGTCCGGCTTGGTCACCACCCGGTCGCGCAGCACATCCCAGTCCCAGACGATGTCGCCCGAGCCGGCAACGGCGAGCGCCTGGCGCTCGAGGTCGGAGAACAGGCCCTGGTGCGCCCCGCCGCCGGCGAAGGCGTGCTGCATGACGGTGAAGCCGATCAAGAGGATGATCAGGATCAGCCCGCCGCCCAGCGCCGGCTGGGCGATGTCGTTGTCCAGCATGCCGGTGATCGCCATCCACGACCCGCATAGCCAGAGCAGCACCATCACCCAGCTCGGCACCAGCATGATCGCGCGGTCATAGCCGCGAATGCCGAGGAAGATGATGAGGCCGAGCCCCGTGAGCGCGGTGGCGGCGAACGAGATGCGGGCAATGCCGGCGGCGACCGCCGGATCGACGATGGCCACGCCCGCGATCAACAGCAGTCCCAGGATCCAGACCAGCGCGCCATAGCTGAAATGGCCGTGCCAGCGGTTGAGGTTGAGATAAGCGAACAGGAACACCACGAAGGTTGCGGCCAGCGCCACCTCCGTGCCGGCCCGCCATATCTGCTCGTTGCCGGGCGATATCTCGATGATCTTGTTGAGGAAGCCGAAGTCGACGCAGATATAGGCCAGCACCGCCCAGGCGAGCGCCGCCGTCGCCGGGAACATCGAGGTTCCCTTGACCACGAACAGGATCGTCAGGAACAGCGCCAGAAGCCCCGAAATGCCGATCACGATGCCGCGGAACAGCGTGTAGGAATTGACCGAGTCCTTGTAGGAGTCCGGCTCCCAGAGATAGACCTGCGGCAGCTTCGGCGAGGCGAGCTCGGCGATGAAGGTCACCACCGTTCCGGGGTTCAGCGTCACCCGGAACACGTCGGCGTCCGGGCTTGTCTGGCGGTCGAGCGCGAAACCCTCGCTGGGCGTGATCGCGGCGATGCGCGTCGAGCCGAGGTCGGGCCAGAAGATGCCGGAATTCACCAGGCGGAAATGCGGCGCGACGATCAGCCGGTCGAGCTGCTGGTCCGTGGTGTTGGCGAGCGCGAAGACGGCCCAGTCGCCGCTCGAGCGCGCATCATTGGCTTCCACCTCGATGCGCCGCACGATGCCGTCGGGCCCGGGCGCGGTCGAGACCTGGAAATTCTCGCCCTGGTTCCGGTAGATCTGGACGGCGCCGGACAGGTCCAGCGCCTTGTCGTCGCGCGCGATCTTGATCGGCTCGACGGCGAAAGCCGGCATGGCCGAAAAAAGCGTGACGACGACCGTCATGATGAGGGCGAACAGCGACGCTAATCGCGGAAAATTCGTCACAGTCAGCCCTTCGTTCCATCGCCCGGCGGATCGTCCGCGATCCGGGCGTAGAGGTAGTGATCCTGCCAGATGCCGTTGATCCTGAGATAGGATCGCAGAAGTCCTTCGCGCCGGAATCCGGCTTTTTCAAGCACGCGGATCGACCGGGCGTTTTCGGGAATACAGGCAGCTTCGATCCGGTGCAACCGCAGCGTATCGAAGGCGAAGCGCGACACCAGCTTGACCGCCTCGGTCATCAGGCCGCGGCCGCCGTATCGTTCGCCGATCCAGTAGCCGATATGGCCGCTCTGGGCGACGCCATGGCGGATGTTGCCGAGCGTGATGCCGCCGGCAAGCTTGCCGCTCGATTTCTCGAAGATGAAGAAGGCGATCGCCGTGCCTTGCGCGTAATCCTCACGGTAGCGGCTGATGCGCAGGCGCCAGGCATTGCGGTCGAGCTCGTCCGGCTGCCAGCGCGGCTCCCAGGGTTCGAGGAAGGCGCGGCTTTCGCCGCGCACCGCCGCCCATTCGCGGTAGTCGTTGGTCAAGGGCACACGCAGCGTGACCTTGTCGCCCTTCAGTGCCGGCAGGTCGCGGCGAAAGAAAGGGAGCGCGAACACGGTGCTTGTTCTAAGCGGATATTCGTGGGATGCCCCACGAATATCCGCTTAGAATCCCTGGTTTTTCGCAGGCTCTGATCGCAAAACCGTGGGACACTTTTGCGGAACCTGCTTAGGGTCAGACGGCGAGCCGGCGGGCCGTCGTCTGCGGGCCCGCAAGCGATTCGAGGATCGCCTCGTAGGGCGCAAGCGTGCCCACAGGGCCGACCGCGGTAAGCGTCGGCTTGGTCGAGAACAGCCGCGAGGAGAGGTCGGTCAGCCGCTCGACGGTCAGCGCCGAAAGCCGCTCCATCAATTCCTCCTTGGCGATCGGCCGTCCGAACAACAGCAATTGCCTTGCGATCTGCGAGGCCCGGCTGGCCGGGCTTTCGGCCGACATGATGAGGCCGGCGCGATATTGCGCCCGCGCCCGGTCGAGCTCGTCCTGCTGGATGCTCTCGCCTGCCTTCTGCAATTCGCCGATGATCACCGGCACCAGCTTGGCGATGTCGCTCTGCCCGGTGGCTGCATGCACGCCGAAGATGCCGGTGTCGGAAAAACCCCAGTGGAAGGCATAGACCGAGTAGCAGAGGCCGCGCTTCTCGCGCACCTCCTGGAACAGCCGCGACGACATGCCGCCGCCCAGGATCATCGACAGCACCTGCGAGGCGTAGAAATCGCGCACATGGTAGGCGCGGCCCTCGAAGCCGAGCACGATCTGCGCATCCATCAGGTCGCGGTCCTCGCGGAAGTCGCCGCCGACATATTGCGCATATTGCGGGATATTGCCCGCCGCCTTGGCGCGGAAGCCGCCGAGCCGCTTCTCGACCTCGCGCACGAAATTGTCGTGCTTGACGTCGCCGGCGGCCACGACGACCATCCGTTCGGCGTCATATTGCCGCTCGATGAAGCTGTGCAGCTGCTTGGAAGTGAAGGATTTGACCGTCTCCGGCGTGCCAAGGATCGAGCGGCCGATGGTCTGGTGGCGGAAGGCCGTTTCGGTGAAGCGGTCGAAGACGATGTCGTCGGGCGTGTCGTGCGCGGCGCCGATCTCCTGCAGGATCACATGCTGCTCGCGCTCGAGTTCCTCCGGGTCGAATTCGGATTCCTGCAGGATGTCGGCCAGGATATCGACCGCCAGCGGCACGTCGTCGGAAAGCACCCTGGCGTAGTAGGAGGTCGTCTCGACGCTGGTGGCGGCGTTGATCTCGCCGCCGACATTCTCGATTTCCGAGGCGATCTCGAAGGCGCTGCGGCGCTTGGTGCCCTTGAACGCCATGTGCTCGAGCAGATGGGCCATGCCATGCTCTTCGTCGCGCTCGTTGCGGGCGCCTGACTTCACCCAGACGCCAAGGGCAACCGATTCGATGCTTGGAAGGGTTTCGGTGGCGACTGTCAGGCCGTTCGACAGACGGCTTACCTCAACACCCATATGGCAAGTACTCCCTAACGCGCCGCCCGCGAGTGGCGGTTCACATAATCTTCCACCATTTTCAAGTCGGATGGAAGTATCGTGTATTTTTCGTCGGCTGTCATCAAGCCGCCTAGCCATGCGGGCAGGGCGGGGGTGACGCCGCTCGCTGCCTCGACCGCTGCCGGGAATTTCGCCGGGTGCGCGGTGCCGAGCACCACCATGGGCACTGCGCCGGAGTTCTGGGCGGCCGCGACGTGAACGGCGGCGGCCGTGTGCGGATCGAGCAGGTAGTTGCTCGCCTCCAGCGTCGCGCGGATGGTGGCAGCGACCTCGTCGACGCTGGCGCGGCCGGCGTCGAATTCGGCGCGGATGCGCTTGAGTTGGCCTTCCTCGATGGTGAAGGCGCCCGACTGCTTCAGGCCGTTCATATAGCGCCTGACCGTCTCGGCATCGCGACCGGCCGCCTCGAACAGCAGCCGCTCGAAATTCGACGACACCTGGATGTCCATCGACGGCGAGGTCGTGGCGAACACGCCCTTGGTGCGGTATTCGCCGCTCGCCAATGTGCGCGCCAGGATGTCGTTGTCGTTGGTGGCGATGATCAGCCGGTCGATCGGCAAGCCCATGCGCTTGGCGGCGTAACCGGCGAAAATATCGCCGAAATTGCCGGTCGGCACGGTGAAGGAAACCGGCCGGTCCGGCGCGCCAAGCGACAGGGCCGACGAGAAATAATAGACGATCTGGGCCATGATGCGGGCCCAGTTGATCGAATTGACGCCCGACAGCGACACCCGGTCGCGAAAGGCGTGGTCGTTGAACATGTCCTTCACCAGGCCTTGGCAATCGTCGAAATTGCCTTTGACCGACAGCGCATGGACGTTTGCCGCGCTCGACGTCGTCATCTGCCGCTGCTGCACCGGCGAGACCTTGCCGTGCGGGAAAAGGATGAAGATGTCGGTGCGGTCGCGGCTGGCGAAGGCGTCGATCGCGGCACCGCCGGTGTCGCCAGAGGTCGCGCCGACGATGGTGGCGCGCTGGCCGCGTTCGGCAAGCACATGGTCCATCAGTCGCGCCAGCAACTGCATCGCCACGTCCTTGAAGGCCAGCGTCGGGCCGTGGAACAGCTCGAGAATGAAGGTGTTTTTCCCGGTCTGCACCAACGGGCAGACGGCCTCATGCCGGAAAGTCGCATAGGCCTCGCGCGCCAGCCGCTCGAAGACGGGCGTCGCGATCTCGCCGCCGAGGAACGGCGTCAGCACGCGGATGGCAAGGTCGGGATAGGCAAGCCCGCGCATGGCGCGGATGTCGGCGGCCGAAAATTGTGGCCACTCGCGCGGCACGTAGAGCCCGCCGTCGCGCGCCAGGCCGGCCAGCACCGCGTCGGAAAATCCAAGCGCGGGCGCATCCCCGCGGGTACTCACATATTGCATCGTCAAAGGCCCATTGCTGCCGGTCGCGTCATCCACGGCAATTGGTTAATTTTCCGAGCCAGCTCAGTCGCATTTTTGCCGCGCGGTTGCTATACGTCACCGGCTTTGTGAGAGGGAAGTACAGTTTCATGGCGTTTTATTCGGTCAACCGTCGTTTTGTCGCGGGTCTGGCGCTCACCGGCTTTATGCTTGCCGCCGCCGGCTGCCAATCGAGCGACAATGGTATTCTTGACTTCGGCCTCACCAAGAAGGATCCCACCGCGCCGCCTCCGCCGCCGGATCCCAAGATCCTCGCCAGCCAGCTGCGCGCCTATTGCCCGAAAGTGACGCTGCGCGACGGCACCGCCTATTTCAACACCTATGCCAAGGGCACGACGGCGAAGCCCAAGAAAAAGAAGGCTGATCCCGCGGCGGAAGCCGAGGCCGACGCAGCCGCCGCGGCTGCGCAGGCCGGACCCAACGGCCAGCCCGTCGACCCCAATCACGATCCGTCGAAGATCATCTACCAGGCCTCGATCACCGACGTGACGCGTGATTGCACCCATGCCAATGGTCAGATGTCGATGAAGATCGCCGTCGCCGGCAAGGTCGTGCCTGGGCCGATGTTCGCGCCCGGCACGGTCACCATGCCGATCCGCATCGCGGTTCAGCATGGCGACGAGGTGCTTTATTCGCAGTTGCATCCCTACCAGGTGCAGGTCACCGATCCGTCGGCTGCTACCCAATTCGTCTTCGTCGACAGCAATGTCGTGGTGCCGGAGCCATCCGCGCGTGATTACCAGGCCTATGCCGGCTATGACGAGAACACGCCGGCTCCGGCCACCGAAAAGTCCAAAGGCAAGAGGAAGAAGCGCGCTCCGGCCACGAACTAGCCTAGGCGTCTTCCGACCACTCCGACAGCGCCGCGATCGTGCTGTTGAGCTCCGCCCAGCGCCGGATAACTGTCTCGGCACCGGCCTCGGTCAGCGCATCGGCGTGGCCCGGATAGCTGTGGCCGGCGCCGGTAAAGCCGATGACGCGCATCCCGGCAGCCCTGGCGCCGGCGATGCCATGCACGGAATCCTCGATGACGAAGGTGTTCTTCGGGTTGGCGCCGAGTTGTTCGGCGGCGTAGAGGAACACGTCCGGCGCCGGCTTGGTCTTCTTGCTGGGAATATCGAGGCCCGAAAAGATGCGGCCGGCGAAGAACGGCAGCAGCCGCACCTTCTCCAGCATGAATTCGACCCGTTCGGTGCGCGAATTGGAGCAGACGGCGCGCGGCGCGGTGACGGCGGCGACCGCCTCGCGGGCGCCGTCGATGACGCGCACGTCTGCGCGCAGCTTGCGGTCGACGAGTTCTTCCTCGCGGTCGATCAGCGAGGCCTGGAACGGGATCCGCGACTTCTCCTCGACCCGCAGCATGATGTCCTTGAAGGTGAGACCGGCATAGGTCTCGGCAAGCTCCTCGGCCGAAATCTCGAATCCGGCCGAAGTCAGAAGCTCGGCATCGACGCGCGCGGCGATGATTTCGGAGTCGACGAGCACGCCGTCGCAATCGAAGATGACAAGGTCTGGCTGAGGCATGGCAATCCGGAAATTGGGAAAGGGGAGCATGGCCTAGCGGCCCAAGCGGTGCGGCATACACCAACCGGCCGGTCTTCGCAAACCGCGCAAGCGTCTGCAGCCTTCACCGAATGTTTACGCTGATCGGTAACCATAACAGTCAGTAAACCGTAACGCGTGCTTTGGGTGTTTTGATGTCTGCCATGCGTCTTCTCGACGAGCTTTCCCACGCTCCCCAGCGGTCCGAATGGCTGGATACGATCCTGAAAGGCGATTGCGTCGCCGCGCTCGACCGGCTGCCGGAAAAGTCGATCGACATCATCTTCGCCGACCCGCCCTATAATCTGCAGCTCGACGGCGACCTGCACCGGCCCGACCAGTCCAAGGTCGACGCCGTCGACGACGACTGGGACCAGTTCGAGAGTTTCGAGGCCTATGATGCCTTCACCCGCGCCTGGCTGCTCGCGGCGCGCCGCGTGCTGAAGCCCAGCGGCACCATCTGGGTCATCGGCTCCTATCACAACATCTTCCGCGTCGGCACCCGCATGCAGGATCTCGGCTTCTGGATCCTCAACGACATCGTCTGGCGCAAGACCAATCCGATGCCGAATTTCCGCGGCCGCCGCTTCCAAAACGCGCATGAGACGATGATCTGGGCCTCGCGCGACCAGAAGGCCAAGGGCTACACCTTCAATTACGAAGCGCTGAAGGCCTCGAACGACGATTTGCAGATGCGCTCCGACTGGCTGTTCCCGATCTGCACCGGCGGCGAGCGGCTGAAGGACGAGAACGGCAACAAGCTGCATCCGACGCAGAAGCCGGAAGCGCTGCTTGCCCGCATCATGATGGCCTCGACCAAGCCGGGCGACGTCGTGCTCGATCCCTTCTTCGGTTCCGGCACGACCGGCGCCGTCGCCAAGCGCCTTGGCCGCCACTTTGTCGGCATCGAGCGCGAGCAGGCCTATATCGACGCCGCCAATGAGCGCATTGGCGCGGTGCGTCCGCTGGAAAACGCCGATCTCACCGTGCTTTCGGGCAAGCGTGCCGAGCCGCGCGTCGCCTTCATCAGCCTGATCGACAACGGCCTGGTGACGCCGGGCGCCACGCTTTACGACGCCAAGAAGCGCTGGGCTGCCAAGGTGCGCGCCGACGGCACGCTGGCCATCGGCGACAGCGCCGGCTCGATCCACAAGATCGGCGCCGAAGTGCAGGGGCTGGACGCCTGCAACGGCTGGACCTTCTGGCACTATGAGCGCAGCGGCGGCCTGACCCCGATCGACGAATTGCGCCGCATCGCCCGTCTCGGCATGGAGCGGGCAGGGGCCTGAACCGCCCGAACCTGAATCAAAACGTCAACGGATCGCCGCAAGCGATTCAGATCAGGCTGCAATCCCCAGCCGCTCAAGGTCTGCTTTAAGCGCCTTGGCGTCGGTGAACAGCACGGCCTGCCAGCCCGCCGCCTTGGCGCCGTCGACATTTTTCTGGCTGTCGTCGATGAACAACGTCGCCAGCGGTTCGAGCCCGAATGCGGCGACGTGATGATCGTAGATCGCCTGATCCGGCTTGATCAGGCCGACCTCGCCCGAGACGGTGACGCCGCGCGGACGGTCGAGGAAGTCGAAGCGCTGCCGGGCCTCCGTGAAAGTGTCGGCGGCGAAATTGGTCAGCATGGTCACATCGCGGCCGCTCTCGATCAAGTCGACCATGATGGCGACGCTGTCGTCATAGGCGTGCGGCACCATGTCGTGCCAGTGACGGCGGAAATTGCGGATGTTCTCGGCGTGATCGGGATGTTCGGCGATTAGCGCCGCCTCGGCCTCTTCCCATGTCCGCCCGCGATCCTGCTCGATGTTCCAGGCGCTCGTGCAGACATTGTCGAAGAACCATTTGCGCTCTTCGGCATCCGGTATCAGGCGGCTAAACGCAAGGTCCGGGTCGTAATGGATCAGCACCTTGCCGATGTCGAACACGATATGGCGGATTTCGGTCATGCAGGCCTCTTTGCACTGTGCGGCGACGGTTTCTTCGTCGCGCCCGGTATCGCCGCCTCGATTGCCTTTTTCATGACAGTCGGCAGCGCCTCCCCGGAAATCTCGTGGGCCAGCGACCAGAAATGCCCCGCGGGCGCATCGCCGGCGATCCGGGCATAAAAGATGTCGAGTTCGAGCGCGAAATGGGTGAAGACGTGCCCGATCTGCCCGGCGCGCTGCCAATCGGCGGGAAAAGGCGCGGCGTCCGCCGTCGTCGCGCCGTCCACCCTAGCGGTCCAGGCGGTGGTCGGCACTTCGGTCATGCCGCCGAGCAGGCCTTTGTCGGGCCGCTTGCGCAAGAGGATGGCGCCGTCGTCGCGCTCGGCGACGAAGGCGGCACCCTTGCGCAGCGGCTTGTCGTCTTTCGGCAGCCGGACCGGAAAGCGTTCCGGATCGCCGGTGAGAATGGCGCTGCAAGCCTCGCGGATAGGGCAGAGCATGCAGCGCGGCCGCTTCGGCGTGCAGATCGTCGCGCCGAGATCCATCATCGCCTGGGCAAAATCGCCAGGCCGCGTCTGCGGCACCAGTTTTTCGACCAGCGCCCGGATTTGCGGTTTGGCCTCGCTGAGCAGCGTTTCGATCGAATGGAGCCGGGTCACGACCCGCTCGACATTGCCGTCGACGACCGCCGCCGGCCGGTCGAAGGCGATTGCCGCTATCGCCGCCGCCGTATAGGCGCCGATTCCCGGCAATTCGCGCAGGCCCGCCTCGGTGTCCGGAAAGCGGCCGCCCCGCAGCGCCACGAGGTCGGCGCAGGCTTTGAGGTTGCGCGCCCTGGAATAATAGCCGAGACCGGCCCACGCCTTCATCACATCCCCGGCGGGTGCCGCCGCCAGCGCCTCGACCGTCGGCCATTTCTCGACGAAATTGCGGAAATAGGCTTTCACCGCCTCGACCGTGGTCTGCTGCAGCATCACCTCGGACATCCAGACGCGATAGGGATCGGCCCTTACGCCGCGCGCAAACGCAGCGGGCGTGACGCGCCAGGGCAGGTCGCGATGATGCGCTTCATACCAGGCAAGCAGGCGGGAGGCGATATCCAAGGATCCAGCCCTGCTGGTATCCGATCCAGCTTTGCTGGTATCTCCGGATCCGATATCGCCGGATGCGGGCTTCTGTGATGCCTTGCGGGTCTGATCGAGCGGTGCCATTGATCGGATGAGCTGGGGAACTGGAGAACGCACATGGCAGGGAAAAGGCGCTTCGGCAATCCCGTTCCGGTGAGCGATCTCGCCACCGAGATCCTCGATCCGGTGCTGAAGAAGCGCGCCGGTATCTCGATCGGGCTGGTGCAGTCCTGGGAAGAGATCGCCGGACCGCGCCTGTCCGCCCACTCGCGGCCGGAAAAGATCCAGTGGCCGCGCCGGCTGCATGAGGACGATCCGTTCGAGCCGGCGACCTTGATCATCGCCTGCGAAGGCATGGCGGCGTTGCATCTGCAGCACGAGGCCGGCGAGGTGATCAACCGCGTCAATGCCTTCCTGGGTTTCAACGCGGTCGGCCGCATCAAGATTTTGCAAAAACCGGTGCTTTCGCAAAAGGCGCGGCCGAAGCCGGCGCCGCGCCCTCTGAGCGAGGCGGAGAAGTCGAAGCTTTCGCATCTGGTCGGCCAGATCGAGGATGACGGCCTGCGCGCTTCGCTGGAGCGGCTCGGCGCGACAATTATGGGTGAAAGGAAGCCCAAAGGGTCGTAAGAAGCGTCATGAATGCGTCACCGATCTCGCGCATTCGTGATGCTTGTGATCAAGTTTCGCGGTTGGATTGGGGATCGCGATGCCTTAATTCGCGCCAACTCTCGCCTTTTCTAGCCCTTGCATTGCAAAATCCAACCGTATCAGGTGATTCGCATGAACCGTGCCCCGTTTGGCAAAAGCCCGTTTGGCAAAAGCTTGTCCCGCAGAAACGTTCTGAGCACGCTGGCCGCTGTGCCCGCGGTGGCGCTGCTCGCCGCATGCAGCGACTCCGGCGAGGAGGCGAAGGCAGCCGATGTGAAGCCTGCCGATCCGTCGACGCCTGCCAAGCCGGCCGCCACGCCGGCCGCGGTTCAGGTTCCGCAATCGAGCGGCGACGTCGACATGGCGGAGTTGCTGAAGCCCGGCGCGCTGCCCGACAAGCAGCTCGGCAAGGACGACGCCAAGGTCACCATCGTCGAATACGCGTCGATGACCTGCCCGCATTGCGCGCATTTCGCCATGACCA
Organism: Mesorhizobium sp. B2-4-3; assembly: GCF_006442815.1. GTDB lineage: Bacteria > Pseudomonadota > Alphaproteobacteria > Rhizobiales > Rhizobiaceae > Mesorhizobium. Next base: position 6,536 of record NZ_VFVL01000044.1, on the reverse strand, counting down.
CCTTCCCTGAGTTGAAGACAAAATATATCGACACCGGCAAGGCGCGTTACATCCTGCGCGAATTCCCGTTCGACCCGAGCGCCGAGGCCGGCTTCATGCTGGCGCGCTGCTCCAAGGACAACTACTTCGCCATGGTCGACGTGCTGTTCAAGCAGCAGCCGAGCTGGGTTGGCGTCAACAACACCAAGGAAGCGCTGTTGCAGATCTCCAAGCTGGCCGGTTTTACACAGGAGTCCTTTGAGTCCTGCTTGACGGACCAGAAACTTCTGGACGATGTGAGAGCAGTCCAGAAACGCGGAGCGGACGAGTTCAAGGTCGACTCGACGCCGACCTTCTTCATCAACGGAAAGACCTACAAAGGGGCGATGTCGATTGAGGAAATGTCGGCCATCATCGACCCTCTGCTCTGACATCCAGGCCGCGCCGAGGCGGTCCGGCTTCGGCGCGCACGCCTGTAGTGTTGGGCGGCGCGAATGAAATTTTCGCGCCTTCGCCTCCTCGGTTTCAAATCCTTCGTCGAGCCCGGCGAGTTCGTCATCGAACGCGGGCTGACCGGCATTGTCGGGCCGAACGGCTGCGGCAAGTCGAACCTCGTCGAAGCTTTGCGCTGGGTGATGGGCGAAAGCTCCTACAAGAACATGCGCGCGTCCGGCATGGACGACGTGATCTTCTCGGGCTCGGGTGCGCGCCCTGCGCGCAACACCGCCGAAGTCACGCTTTTCCTCGACAACGCCGATCGCACGGCGCCCGCTGCCTTCAACGATGCCGATGAGTTGCAGGTGTCGCGCCGCATCGAGCGCGAGGCGGGCTCGCTCTACCGCATCAACGGCAAGGAAGCGCGCGCCAAGGACGTGCAGCTTCTGTTCGCCGACCAGTCGACCGGCGCGCGCTCGCCCTCCATGGTCGGCCAGGGCCGGATCGGCGAGCTGATCCAGGCAAAGCCGCAGGCCCGCCGCGCCCTGCTTGAAGAAGCCGCCGGCATCTCCGGCCTGCACACGCGCCGGCATGAGGCCGAGCTGAGGCTCAAGGCGGCCGAGCAGAACCTCGAGCGGCTGGACGACGTTGTCGGCGAGCTGGAAGGCCAGATCGAGAGCCTGAAGCGCCAGGCGCGCCAGGCCTCGCGCTTCAAGAACCTGTCGGCCGATATCCGCAAGGCCGAAGCGACGCTGCTGCATCTGCGCTGGACGCTGGCCAAGACGCAGGAAGGCGAGGCGCGTTCCGCGCTTGCCGTCGCCACCACGCTGGTCGGCGACCGCGCTGCGGCCCAGATGGCAGCGGCCAGGGAGCAGGGCATCGCCGCGCACCGGCTGCCGGACCTGCGCGACGCCGAAGCCGCCGCCGCTGCCGCCTTTCAGCGCCTGTCGATCGCCAAGACCCAGATCGAGGAAGAGGCTGGCCGCATCCGCGCGCGCCAGGCCGAGCTCGAACGCCGCCTGCAGCAACTCGACGCCGACATCGCCCGCGAGGAGCGGATGGTGCGCGACAATGCCGACATCCTGGAGCGCCTGCGCACCGAGGAAGCCGGGCTCAATTCGGAAAACGCCGGTGCCGCCGAGCGCGAGGCGACCACGCGCGCCGCCTTCGAGCAGGCCGGCGTAACGCTTTCGCAAAGCGAGGGAAAACTTGCCGCGCTGACCGCCGAGCGCGCCGAGGCGGCCGCCTCGCGCCACCAGATCGAGCGCTCGCTGCGCGAGACCGCCGAGCGCCGCGATCGCTTCGCCCGCCAGCTCGCCGAGGTCGACCGCGAGCTTTCCGACATCGTCGCGCGCATTTCCGGCCTGCCTGATCCTGCCGAGAAGCGGCTTCTGGTCGAGGATGCGCTGGCCCGGCTGGAAGAGAGCGAGGCCAGCACTGTTGCCGCCGAGCAGGCCGTCGCCGAGGCTCGCGCGGCCGAAAGCGCCGCAAGGCCTCCGCTGCAGGATGCAAGGGCGGAACTGGCGCGCATCGAGACGGAAGCGCGTACGCTGGCGAAGATCCTCAACGCCACCAGCGGGGGCGATCTTTTCCCTTCGGTGCTGGAGCAGATCAGTGTCGAGCGCGGCTACGAAACCGCGCTGGGCGCGGCCCTTGGCGAGGACCTTGACGTTCCGCTCGACCGCAGCGCTCCGGTGCATTGGGGCGAAAGCGCGGTCCAGCCCGGCGATGCGTCGCTGCCCGAAGGCGTGAAGAGCCTGGCCAGCGTCGTGCGCGCGCCGGCGCAGCTTGCCCGCCGCCTCGCGCAGATCGGCATCGTCGACGCCGCCGACGGCCGCCGGTTGCAGGCGCTTCTGGCCCCCGGCCAGCGGCTGGTCAGCCGCGATGGCGCGCTCTGGCGCTGGGACGGCCTGACCGCGAGCGCCGACGCTCCGACCGCCGCCGCGCTGCGGCTGGCGCAGAAGAACCGCCTGGCAGAGCTAGATGCCGAAGCCGTGCAGGCGACGCGCGTGGTGCGCGAGGCCGAGGAGGCGTTGGCGCATGCCGAGCAGGCGATGCGCCAGGCAAGCGATGCCGAGCGCAATGCGCGCCAAGCCGGCCGCGATGCCCAGCATGCGCTGGATGCCGCCCGCAACGCGCTGGCCGAGGCCGAGAAGGCCGGCGGCGAGCTGTTGAGCCGGCGCGCCGCGCTTGAAGAGGCACGCGCTCGCATCGTCGACAGCCATGAGGAGACGCAGGCCGCTTTCCTCGAAGCCGAGGCGATGTTGCAGGACGCGCCCGATCTCGGCGACCTGCAATTGCAGCTCGAGCAGGCCTCCGCCAACGTCTCGCGCGACCGCGCCACGCTCGCCGATGCGCGCGCCGTGCATGAAGGGCTGCGGCGCGAGGCCGAGGCGCGCATGCGCCGGTTGGATGCCATCGGCGCCGAGCGCAGGAACTGGCTGGAGCGTGCCGAAAATGCCTCGACGCAAATCACCGCCCTTGGCGAGCGCAAGGCCGAGGCCGAGGCTGAGCGCGAGAGGCTGGCCGACGCGCCGGACGAGATCGACGCCAAGCGTCGTGCCTTGCTGACGCAGCTTTCCGAGGCCGAGGCGCTGCGCCAGACGGCGAGCGACCGCCTGCAGGAGGCGGAAAACAAGCAGGCGGAGCTCGACAAGGCGGCCACCGCCGCCATCCAGTCGCTCGCCGAATCGCGCGAGACCCGCGTCCGCGCCGAGGAGCGGCTCACCGCGGCGGATGAGCGCCGCGCTGAGGTCGAGGCACGCATCCAGGAAGCGCTCAACACGCCGCCGCATCTGGTCATCAAGCATACCGGCCTCGAAGCCGACGACCCGATGCCCGACATGGCCGAGATCGAACGCCAGCTCGACCGGCTGAAGATCGAGCGTGAGCGGCTCGGCGCCGTCAACCTGCGCGCCGAGGAAGAGCAGAAGGAATTGTCGGAGCGTCTGGAGACCATCGTTTCCGAGCGCGAGGACATCATCGAGGCGATCAGAAAGCTGCGCCAGGCGATCCAGAGCCTCAACCGCGAGGGCCGCGAGCGGCTGCTGTCGGCCTTCGAGGTGGTCAACGGCCATTTCCAGCGGCTGTTCTCGCATCTGTTCGGCGGCGGCACGGCCGAGCTGCAGTTGATCGAGTCCGAGGATCCGCTGGAGGCGGGGCTGGAAATCCTCGCCCGTCCGCCCGGCAAGAAGCCGCAGACGATGACGCTGCTTTCCGGCGGCGAGCAGGCGCTGACGGCGATGTCGCTGATCTTCGCCGTGTTCCTCACCAACCCCGCGCCGATCTGCGTGCTCGACGAGGTCGACGCGCCGCTCGACGACCACAATGTCGAGCGCTTCTGCAATTTGATGGACGAGATGTCGAAGACCACCGAGACGCGCTTCGTCATCATCACCCACAACCCCATCACCATGGCGCGCATGGACCGGCTGTTCGGTGTCACCATGGCCGAGCAGGGCGTCAGCCAACTGGTCTCGGTCGACCTGCAGGCGGCCGAGGCGATGCGCGAGGCGAGCTGAGAGCTCGGCCGATTCAGGCTGGCGAACCGATCTACTTCTCCGCAGCGGAGGCAGGCGCCGTGTAGCGGCGGCGCACGGCGTCGATCACCAGCTTGCGGCTCTCGTCGGCCGACAATGTCTTGTCCTTCTCCGCCTCCGCTGTTTCGCGGGCGAGGTCCTTGTCCCTGATCTGCTGGCGGAACCATTTGGAATAGTCGCCGGCGCGCAGGTGATATTCCCACGTCTTGTCGTCGATGCCTTCGGCCATCCGGGCGAAGATGATGAGATTGTGGGCCCTTAGATTCATCGTCTTCTTCGGCCCGGTGAAATAGAAGCTGCCGGCCTCGTCGAGCTCGCCCTCGGCATATTTGCGGCTGTGCCGCTTCAGCGACTGGTCAGGCTCGATCGCTTTCACCGTGAACGGCTTCTTGTCCTCATGCGGCCGCCAGAACAGGACGCGGTCGCCCTTGGGCAGCGGAATGTCCTTTGGCGCCTTGAGCCCCGTTTCCTTGCAGAAGGTCTTGATCACGCCCTTTGCCTTCGGCCCGAGCGCGATCACCGCCGTCACCAGGCGCAACGCATCGGTGGAAATTGCTTCCGGATGCACGGTGATCAGAACCGTGCCGGGTAGCTCGATCGAAAGCACCGCCCGCGTGTCTCCGCGCCGCTTTGGCATCAAATGATGCGCCTCGTCGATGATCAGCCAGTGCGGCCTTGCGGTTCGGTAACGGACATTGCCGAGGCCAGGCAGCAATTCGGCGAAGAAATCGGGACGCTCATCGACCTTCAGCGCCAGCCCGTTGACCACGACATTGGTCCCGGGCTTCTCAATCAATTCCAGCAGTTGCTCCTTGTTCGGTGCGGTCGAGCCGTTGCCGAGCGGCACTGCGCCCTTCAGCCCGTCATAGTCGCCTTCGGGATCGAAAATGCAGAACTGCAGGCCCTTCTCGACGAGCCGCTCGGTGAGCGCCGTGGCCAAAGTCGATTTGCCGATGCCCGAGCTTCCGGCGATCAGGACCGTCTCCGTCGGCGACAGATAAATCTCTTTCCCTCGCGCGGCCCCGAGCAGCACGCCGCGCGAGCGCTTCTTGGCCAGCGGATAATCGCGCTTGGTCAGCTTGCGGATCAGTTCCTCGACGCCTTTGCCGCGCGGCGCCTTGGTGACGAGGTCGGCGGTTTCCTTGACCGCGGGCAGCGCGTTGGCGACCGCGACGCTGCAGCCCGAGGCCCTGAGGAAGGCGTGGTCGTTCTCGGCGTCGCCGACGGCCACGACATTATGGTGCGACAGCTTCAGGTCCTCAAGCGCAGCCGCCAGTCCGGTTGCCTTGTTGATGCCCGAGGGCAGGATCATCACCGCGCCCTTGTTGAAGATGATCTCCAGCTCCAACCCGAGCTTCTTGATGACATCGAGCACCGTCACCTGGTGCGGCTCCCAGGTGGCGACGATCGAGCGCCCAACCGACAGCGGCTTCACGCCGCGCTTCTTGAGCCTGTCGACGAGGTCGGAGGAAGGCGAGGGCGAGATCGTGCGCTCTTCCTCGCTGGCCGGCGTGTAGATCAGCGCGCCGTTTTCGGCGACGACCTTGTCGAACAGGGAAAGTTCGGGAAAAACCTCCTTGAGATCAGGCAGTTCGCGCCCTGTGACCAGGATGAGCTTGCGCCCCGATTTCTTCAGCTTTTCCAGCGCCGAGATGGTGCTGGCCGTGACCAGGCCATCATGCGCCAGCGTGCCGTCATAGTCGGTGGCCAATGCCATGAAATACATCGGTTGAGCCTCTCCACTGCCTCTCGCGCGATCGAGCCGGCAGGAACCGGCCCGGCGAACAACAACGCCTGTCGGCGGAAAAGGTTGGGCGCAGATCCGATTTCCGTCGCCGCCCGATGCCGATGCGTCGCGCAGCCGATTTGGAACCCTGGCCGGAACGTCACGTTCCACCTCAAGCGGCGCGCGAAGCCATCCGGAGTGAGATGCCCCATCCGATCTATTTTTCCCTTGAGGTCCTGACCGTCATCCTCGTGGCGGGCGCGATGGCCATGGCTCTCGCCCACGCGCTGGAATTGCCGGGCAAATTGCGTCTCGGCCGGCAAGACTATTTCGTAGTCCAACGGATCTACTATCCGGGTTTCACGATCGGAGGCGGCATTGCCGAGGTTGGCGGGATCGCGGCGACATTGGCGCTTATGCTGACGTCGGGCAGCCCTAGCCGATTCTGGCTGATCGCCGGCGCCTTGGTTGCGCTTCTCGTCATGCAGCTTGTCTTCTGGTTCATGACCCAGCCGGTCAACAAGCACTGGCTGCAGGAAGTGGAATTGACCGCGCCGGCAAAGCGCTTCTTCGCGGCTGAGGGCAGTGACGGAGTTCCGCTCCCACCAGCGCAGGAGTGGAAGGCACTGCGCAACCGCTGGGAACTGTCGCACGTCATCCGCGCGGCACTGGCGATGCTGAGCCTGATCCTGCTCACCACCGCGATTGCCATTCAAGGCGCCTGATATCCGATCGGCTTTCCGGTCAGACCACGCGATGCTTCAAAGGCGTTGGCCGATCTGCCCTTCCCGAGAGATGGGTGACAGTTCATTCCGGATAGATGGGTTACACTTTTGGCCCTTTGCAAGGAGAGCAAG
>NZ_VFVL01000043.1 GCF_006442815.1 Mesorhizobium sp. B2-4-3 | reverse complement strand
CATCTGGCGGATGGGGGGATTGTGGTGGCGGCAACGCATCTACCGCTGGGGCTGGAGGGGGGGAAGGTGTTGGGGATGGGCGATTGATGTTGGCGCGAGGCACCCCCCTCTGCCCTGCCGGGCATCTCCCCCTCAAGGGGGGAGATTGGCTGTTCTGTCGCCGGCCTCTCCCTTTCGACCTGGGAGATTGGCGAAAGCCTGCGCGACATTCGATCTCCCCCCCTGCGGGGGAGATGGCCGGCAGGCCAGAGGGGGGTGTGCCGGAGCGCCAGCCTCGCCAAGGGATCCCTTCCTGATGTGGTCCCTCTTCCTGCGCGATATCCGCCTTTCCATCCGCGCCGGCGGCGGGGCGCTCATCGGCGTCATCTTCTTCCTCGCCGTCATCGTCACCATCCCGTTCGGCGTCGGGCCCGACCTCAACCTTCTGTCGCGCATCGGCCCGGCGATCCTGTGGATCGCCGCCCTGCTTGCCTGCCTGCTCGGGCTCGATCGCCTGTTCCAGGCCGATCGCGAGGACGGCTCGCTCGACCTCCTTGTCCTGAACAACGACCGCCACATGCTGGCGCTGACGGTGCTGACCAAATGCCTTGCGCATTGGACCGGCAGCGTGCTGCCGCTGGTGGTCGCGGCACCCCTGCTCGGTCTGTTCATGAACATGGAGCCGCTCGGCATCGGCGCCACCGCGCTCACGCTTCTCATCGGCACGCCGGCCATCACCTTCATCGGCGCCGCGGGTGCCGCGGTGGCGGTGGCGCTGCCGCGCGGCGGATTGCTGATTTCGGTGCTGGTGCTGCCTTTGACCATTCCGGTGCTGATCTTCGGCGTTTCGGCAAGCTATGGCGCCGTCGCCGATCCGGCGCCATTCCTGCAGCCTTTCCTCATTCTTGCCGCGCTGACGCTGTTTCTTGCCGTGCTCGGGCCGCTGGCGGCGGCGCTGGCGTTGCGGCACGGGACGGATTAGGGTCTGTTGGGATTCAGGTGATGTCGGCCTGCAAATGGCGGCTTCCTGCGCTTCCGGTGCTCACGTACATGGAAGTACGCTCCGCTCCGGTTCTCGGAACCCACCATTTTTGGCTCGGCCTGACCTGAATCTCAACAGACCCTGAGACGACGAGGACGTTCCTTCACTGCGGCACCGCGACAAATTGCGGAACTGCCGGCGCGAGGTTAAGGGAAGACATGATCGCAACGATTGGCACGGCGCAGAGCGGGGAGCGGCTGATATGAGCGCGCATGCCCTGTTCGTCACCGCCGCATACGCCATCACGGTCGTCGTGCTCGCCGGGTTGATCGGCTGGATCCTGCTCGACCAACGGGCGCGCAAGCGCGAGCTTGCGGCGCTGGAAGCGACCGGTGTGCGGCGTCGTTCCGACAAGGCAGTCAAATCATGAGCATCGAAAGCGGAGCTCCGGCGCCGCGGCGCCGCCTGTTCGTGCTTTTGCCGCTGCTGGTGTTCCTGGGGCTGGCCGGGCTGTTCCTGTCGCAGCTTCTCTCGGGCCGCGACACCTCGGAAATCCCCTCGGCGCTGATCGGGCTGCCGGCGCCGCAGACCGACTTGCCGCCGCTCGAAGAGACCAGCCTGCCGGGGCTCGCGTCAAAAGACTTTGCCGGCAAGGTGACGCTGGTCAACGTGTTCGCGTCCTGGTGCGCGCCGTGCCGGGAGGAGCATCCGGTACTGCTCGGATTGTCGCAGGACAAGCGCTTCACGCTCGCCGCGCTGAACTACAAGGACCAGCCGGAAAACGCCCGTCGCTTCCTTGGCGAGCTCGGCAATCCCTACCAGGCGATCGGCGTCGATCCGGCCGGGCGCGCGGCGATCGACTGGGGCGTCTATGGCGTGCCGGAGACCTTCGTCATCGGCAAGGACGGCAGGATCGCCTACAAGCATGTCGGGCCGCTGACGCCCGACTCCGTGAGGGCGTTGCTGCTGCCGCAGATCGAGAAAGCGCTGGCGGCGCCGGGCTGACGCGGCGCTGGGTCAAGACGCCCCCCTTATGTCGTCATTCTAGGGCGAAGCAAGGAGCGAAGCGACGCGGCGCAGACCCTAGAATCCATTCCGTGACGTCGATCGAGGAATGCGGCGCTCCAGAATTGGCGCTTGTGGGCGCGCGTTCTGCATCGCTGCGACGCTTGGAAGTCACGGAATGGATTCTCGGGTCAAGCCCGAGAATGACGAAGTGGCCGGACGATCGGCCTGTCGCTCAACCGTAGATCTGCTTGTGGATCTGGTAGAGCATTTCGGAACGGTCGGCGCGCAGATCGGCGAGATCGCGGCTGGACAGGTTCTCGATTTCGGCGATGAGGCGGTTGTAATGACGGCGCTTGGCCATGCTGGCGCGGGCGCGGGAGACAAGATTGTCGAACATGACAGGGTTCCTTTCATGCCGCAGTGGTGCGGCCGGTTGTTCCTCCCTGACGATTGCCAGCATGACATAGGAATGGTGCGTTGCAAAAGAAAGATGTTGCAATGCACCATTGCAGCCAGCGCATAGCCGGTTAATTGCGAGCTAACAGGCCCTGCGTCCGGCGCGGCATGCAAGCGCGCCCGGCTTCATGCAGCTTGCATCTGTTTTGTCATACAAATTGCTGGGCTGCCGTCTTGCCAGATCGGGCGCGGGCTGGCTTGATCCACCGTCACGTGATGCCGGGAGGAAATTGATGGCGGCCGCAGACTATTACGAAGTTCTCGATCCGCGCTTCGCGCGCCTGTTCAACGGCAGCGCCCAGGTGGAGAAGCTGTTCACCGGATGCCGGTGGGCGGAAGGGCCGGCCTGGTTCGCCGCCGGCCGCTATGTCGTCTGGTCCGACATCCCGAACAACCGCATGCTGCGCTATGACGAGACCGACGGCAGCGTCAGCGTGTTCCGCCAGCCGTCCGGCAATTCCAACGGCAACACGGTCGACCGGCAGGGCCGGCTGGTGACCTGCGAGCATTCCGGCCGCCGCGTCAGCCGGACGGAGTTCGACGGCTCGATCACCACCATCGCCGAGACGTGGAAAGGCAAGCGGCTAAACTCGCCCAATGATGTCGTGGTGCGCTCCGACGGCTCGATCTGGTTCACCGATCCGAGCTACGGCATCGACACCGACTATGAGGGCGACAAGGCCGAAAGCGAGATCGGCGCTTGCAATGTCTATCGCGTCGATCCCGATACGGGCGATATCGAGGCCGTCATCACCGACATGGTGCGGCCGAACGGACTTGCCTTCTCGCTCGACGAGAGCCTGCTCTATGTCGTCGACACCGGCCGCACGCATGGCGAGAAGAACCCGGCGCATATGCGGGTCTTCAACGTCGGCAAGCACGGCAAGAAGATTTCCGGCGGCAAGGTGTTCGCCGACTGCAGCGCCGGCCTGTTCGACGGTTTTCGGCTCGATTCGGACGGGCGCATCTGGACGAGTGCCGCCGACGGCATCCATTGCTACGATCCGGACGGCACGCTGATCGGCAAGGTCAAGGTGCCGGAAGTGACCGCCAACTGCGTGTTCGGCGGCAACAAGCTCAACTGCCTCTACATCGCCGGCACCACCTCGCTCTACATGGTGCGGCTGATGGTGAATGGGGCGAAAACCTATTGAAGGTCCTGCAGGCGCTTCTTCGGCCATTCCTGGCCTTTCTGCGCATCCCAGCAGCGCCTGCGGCGCTGCGGCTCCCGCAACCGCCGCCATCCGCTTTGCCGGAGCGAATTGCCAAACCGTCGCCTGACACCAAACGGAAGAACCCACGGGGAGAACATCATGCCATTCGTCAACATCCGCATCGTCAAGGAAGTGATCGCCGCCGATCCGGCCGGCAAGAAGGCTGACATCGCGAAGAAGGTGACCGCGGCCATCATGGACGCCACCGGGCTCGGCAATGACGATGTCTGGGTGGTGTTCGAGGAGGTCAACGCGCGCGACTGGTATGTCGGCAAGACCGACGTCGAGACGCGGCGGAAGGGGTAGGGCGCAGCAGGTTCGGGTGCCTGCGAGGTTCTTTCGGCGACGGCGAGGTATGGGCGCTCCCCTTCGCGTTCGTCATCCTCGGGCTTGACCCGAGGATCCATTCCGTGACCTTCGACGTCGAGCGCAACGGTGCAGAATTCTGTAATCGTCGCAACGCCTTAGCGTCACGGCATGGATCCTAGGGTCTGCGCCGCGTCGCTTCGCTCCTTGCTCCGCCCTAGGATGACGAGGCTATGCTGGCGCCGATAAACCCCACAAAACCCCGCACCGCCTCCTGCATCGCCCGCCGGTTCGCATCTTCGCCAAGGACCGCCTCCGCCTCCACCGGCTTCTTGCCCAGCAGCGCGATCTCCAGCGCCGTCTCCTCATACATCGCGAACGACATCGTCCGCATGATCTCAGCCAGTGCCGCCCGCGCGTAGAGCGAACGCGGCGAGGCGTGGACCAGCATCGCCGGCTTGCCGACCGCGGCATCGCGCGAGACCAGCCAGTCCAGCGCGTTCTTCATGCCGCCGGGCACGCCATGCGCGTATTCCGGGCAGGAGACGATGACGCCGTCAGCCTGGGTGACCATCTCGATCAGCCGAGCCGCTTCGGGCGGCGTGCGCTCGCCCTCGTCGTCGGGGTTGAAGATCGGCAGCCGGCCAAGGCCGTCGTAAACCTCGACGCGGCAGTCCGCGGGCGCGTTGGCGGTCAATGCGGCAACGAGGGCCGAGTTGGTCGAGGCGGCGCGCAGGCTGCCCGATATGGCGATGATCTCGATCAAGGGAGGGAGCCGGACGAAGGGTTGAGTCGTCCGCGAAGCCTACCACATGGTCTGGCGGTAATCGTCGTCCAGCTCGCGGTCGATCTCGCCGGCGCTTTCGCCAAGGGCCAGCTGGTCGCGTATGATCTGGCCGAGCGTCGGCAGGGTCGCGCGGTCGTACCAGGTCTCCGGCTTCCACAGATCGGAACGCATGAAGGCCTTGGCGCAGTGCATATAGGCAGCCTTGACCGTCACCACGATCACGCTCTGCGGCTCCTTGCCGTCGACGGCCAACCGCTCGCGCAAGGTCGGGTCGACGGTGATGCGGGCATCGCCATTGACGCGCAGCGTCTCGTTCATGCCGGGGATGAGGAAGAGCAGCCCGACCGATGGGTTGCGGATGATGTTTTCCAGCGTGTCCAGCCGGTTGTTGCCGGGACGGTCGGGGATGGCGATGGTGGAGTTGTCGAGGATGGCGGTGAAGCCGGGCTTGTCGCCCTTGGGCGTCACGTCGGCATTGCCGGCGCCGTCGGAGGAGCCGATCAGCACGAAGGGGCTCTTGCCGATGAAGGAGCGGCAATGGCCGTCGAGGCTTTTCAGTTCCTTGCGGATCGAGCCGTCGGTCGGCCGGGGCGTCTTGTAGATCGTCCTCAGCTCGTCGTGCGTGGTGAGGAATTCCATGCTGTCCCCCAAGTCTCGCCTAAAGTTCTGCTCTTAATTTCCGGCCTTCTCTTCCTTGGCTTTTTCCTCCAGCGAGTGGCGCATGATCAACGGCATCTGGCTGAAGGTGAACAGCAAGGTGATCGGGATCGTGCCCCAGACCTTGAAATAAAGCCAGGTCGCCTCGGAAAAGTTGCGCCACACGACCTCGTTGAGCACGGCGAGGAACAGGAAGAACAGCCCCCAGCGGAAGGTCAGCTTGCGCCAGCCCTCGGCATCGAGCTGGAAGGCGGAATCGAAGACGTAACCAAGCAGCGACCGGCCGAATAGAAGCCCGCCGAGCAGGGTTACGCCGAACAGCGAATTGATGATCGTCGGCTTCATGAAGGCGAAGGTCTTGTCCTGCAGGTAAAGCGCCAGCGCGCCGAAGACGAAGACGACGATCGCCGAGACCAGCGGCATCAGCGGCAGGCTGCGCGTCAGCAGCCAGGAGGCGCTCAGCGAAAGCGCCGTCGCGACCATGAAGAAGGCGGTGGCGATCAGGATCGGCTCGCCGAGATGCGTAAGTATCGGAAATTTCTCGGCCAGCCACTCGCCGCGGATGGTGGTGAAGAAGAACACGAGCCCTGGCCCGAGCTCGAGCAGGAACTTCAAGCCGGGGTTCATCGGCTTGCGGCGTGGATCGGACGGGTCGCGTTCGAGGATGTTCATAAAAGTCCTTCTTGCGCATGATCTGGCCGAAAAGCAGGCGGCCCTTCCAAGATCGCGCCTTTGTTCAAGCCACGCCGGCGATTGCTCTCGCGAATTCGCTGGCGGAAAACGGTTCGAGGTCGTCGACCTGCTCGCCGACGCCGATGAAATAGACCGGCAGCCGATGCTTGGCGGCGATCGCCACCAGAATACCGCCGCGCGCCGTGCCGTCCAGCTTGGTCATCACCAGCCCGTTGACGCCGGCGACGTTGCGGAAGATCTCGACCTGGTTCAGCGCGTTCTGGCCGGTGGTCGCGTCGACCGTCTGCAGCACCGTGTGCGGCGCTTCGGGATCGAGCTTGCCCAGCACGCGCACGATCTTCTCCAGCTCCGCCATCAGCTCGGTCTTGTTCTGCAGGCGGCCGGCGGTATCGATGATCAGCACGTCGGAGCCGGCCTCCTTCGCCTTCTCGAAGGCGTCATAGGCGAGACCCGCCGCATCGGCGCCGAGTTTCGAGGCGACGACCGGCGATTTCGTCCGCTCGCCCCAGATCTTCAACTGCTCGATCGCGGCGGCGCGGAATGTGTCGCCGGCGGCCAGCATCACCTTGAGGCCGCCATCGGTGAGCTTGGCGGCAAGCTTGCCGATGGTGGTGGTCTTGCCGGTGCCGTTGACGCCGACGACCAGGATGACATGCGGCTTATGGCTGAGGTCGAGCTCGAGCGGCCTGGCGACCGGCGTCAGCACCTTCTCCACCTCCGCGGCCATCACGGCGCGGACTTCCGCGTCGGAGACATCCTTGCCGTAGCGGCTGGAGGCGAGAGAATCGGTGACGCGCAGCGCGGTTTCCACGCCGAGATCGGCGCGGATCAGCACGTCTTCCAGGTCCTGCAGCGTGTCCTCGTCCAGCTTTCGCTTGGTGAAGACGCCGGCGATGTTGCCGGTGAGCTCGCGCGAGGAGCGCGCGAGCCCTTCGCGCATGCGCTGGAACCAGGATGGCCGCGGCTCCGGCTCCGGCGCCTTTACCGGCTCGGCCTTCTGCTCGACCTTTTTTGAAACCGTCACCTTGCCGGCGGCGGGGACGGGCTTTGGCGGCGGCGGCACAGCCTCCGGTTCCGGCGCGATCTCGGCCAGGATCGGCTGCGGCTCGACAGGCGCCGGCTGTCGAATAGGAGGCGAGATTTCCGCGGCAGCTCCGGCGGATGGTTCTGCAGAAGGCGCCTCCGCTGGCGGCACCTCGATCGGCACCGGCGTATCGGCGGGAATCTCGCTGGGCGGCGTCGGTACTTCGGCCGGTGCCGGCTCAGGCAGCGGTTCCGGACGCGAGGGCTCGATCTCCGGCTGAGCCGGCGCGGGTGCGGGCACTTCCTGCGGAGCAGGTTCAGGCGCCGGCGTCGGCGCGGGTAAAGGCTCAGGTCGCGCGGGCGGCACTTCTTCGGGCGCCGGCGGCTCGGGCTTCTCAGGCGCCGGTTGCGGCTCTTCTTCCGGTTCAGATTGCGGCAGCGGTTCCGGCTCGTCGGGAACGATCGGCTCGGGCGTCGGTGGGACAGTCGGAGCGGGCTCGGGCTTCGGCTCTTCAGGCAGAGCGGGAGCAAGCTCAACAGCGGGTTCGCTCGCCGGCGCGGCCTCCGCCACGGACTGCTGCTCGTCGCGCGCCAAAAGTTCCGGCGCAGCCTGCTCGGCCTCGGGCTTCAGTGCTTCGAGCGCGTCCCATTTGATCGGCGGCAGCGGGGCCGTCTCGTCGGCGCGCTCCTCGACGACCTCTTTCTTGCCGAACGAAAATATCTTCTTGAAAAAACCAGCCATGCGTCTCGCAGTTTCTCAGGCGGCTTGCGCGGCAAGCGGAGCCGCAATCAGTCGGGCGCCGTCATGGCCGGCGATCACGGCCTCGACGATCTCGCCGGGCGCGCCGGTGTCGATCGCGGCCAGCGTGAAACCCTCGGTGCGGCCAAGCCCATCGCGCTCGACCAGGATCGACTGTCGCGTGCCGGCAAGCGACGACAAATGACGACGATAGGCGGCCTCGCCGGCGGCGCGCAGCCTGGCGGCGCGCGCCTTCACCACCTCGCGGCGGACCTGCGGCATGCGCGCGGCGGGCGTGCCTTCGCGTGGGCTGAACGGAAAGACGTGGAGATGCGTCAGCCCGCATTCCTCGACGATTTTCTCCGAATTCTCGAACATCGCCTCGGTCTCGGTCGGGAAGCCAGCGATGATGTCGGCGCCGAAGACGATGCCGGGGCGAAGCTTGCGCACATCCTCGCAGAAGCGGATCGACTGGTCGCGCAGATGCCGGCGCTTCATGCGCTTCAGGATCATGTCGTCGCCCGACTGCAGCGAGAGGTGCAGATGCGGCATCAGCCTGTGCTCAGTGGCGATGGCGTCCAGCAGGTCGTCGTCGGCCTCGATGGAATCGATCGAGGACAATCTCAGCCGCCTCACGTCGGGCACCTGGCGCAGGATCGTCTTCACCAGCTTTCCGAGCTTCGGGCTGCCGGGCAGGTCGGCGCCGAAGCTGGTCATGTCGACGCCGGTCAAAACGATCTCGGCATAGCCGTTGCCGGCCAACCGCTTGACCTGCTCGACGACCGCGCCCATCGGCACGGAGCGCGAGTTGCCACGGCCGTAAGGAATGATGCAAAAGGTGCAGCGATGGTCGCAGCCGTTCTGAACCTGCACGAAGGCGCGCGCCCGGCCCTCGATGGCGTCGACCATGTGGCTTGCCGTCTCGCGCACGGAAAAGATGTCGTTGACGCGCGCCTTCTCGGTGTCGTTGACGCCGAAATCGGGCAGCGCGCGGTAGGAGTTGGCCTTGAGCTTCTCCTCATTGCCGAGCACCAGGTCGACCTCGTCCATGGCGGCGAAATTCTGCGGCTCGGTCTGCGCCGCGCAGCCGGTGACGATGATGCGCGCCTCAGGGTTCTCGCGGCGCGCCTTGCGGATCGCCTGCTTGGCCTGGCGCACCGCCTCGGCGGTGACGGCGCAGGTGTTGAAGATGACGGCGCCGCCCTGAAGCGCGCCAAGGCCGGCGCTTTCGGCCTCGCGGCGCATCACTTCCGATTCATAGGTGTTGAGGCGGCACCCGAAGGTGACGACGTCGATACCTGTCGTGGTGGAGGCTTGGGTCGCCACGCCTTTTTGAAGGGCGGGCATCAGGCGGCGCTTTCGGTGTCGCGAACCCAGGCGCCGGTCGAGGGATCGAAGCTGCCGGAAAACTCCCATTCGGCAGCACCGGTCAGGATGACGTGATCGTCGTCGCGCCACTCGACATTGAGCTCGCCGCCGCCGGGAGTCAGCAGCGAGACGCTGCGGCCGGTGCGCCTGGTGCGGGCGGCCGCGACCACGGCGGCGCACGCGGCCGAGCCGCAGGCCTTGGTGAGGCCGGCGCCGCGCTCCCAGGTGCGGATAATCATCGTCTCTGGCGACGTCACCCGGGCGATGGTGATGTTGGCGCGCTCGGGGAAGATCGGATGGTTCTCGAGCAGCGGGCCGAAGCGGTCCAGCTCGTAGGACCAGACGTCGTTGTCGACCCAGAAGATGGCATGCGGGTTGCCCATCGAAACCGCCGAGGGCGAATGCAGCACCGGGGCGTCGATCGGACCGATCTGCAGCTCGATCATGCGGGTATCGCGGAATTCTTCCGCCAGCGGGATCTCCTGCCAGCCGAAGCGGGGCTTGCCCATGTCGACCGAGATCGTCCCGTCGGCATGCTCCTGCGCATTCAGGATGCCGGCGCGGGTCTCGAAGGCGAAGCTCTTGTTGCCCGTCTCGGCAGCCAAAGCCTGCACCACGCAGCGCATGCCGTTGCCGCAGGCCTGCGCACTGGTGCCATCGGAATTCAGGATGTCGATATAATAGGCGGTGCCCGGCGTCTTCGCGTCGTGGATCGCCATGATCTGGTCGAACTTCGTCGCCTCGCCGGCATTGAGAGCGATCGCCGCCGCGGCTGTCACCTTGTCGGCGCGGCCGCGCATATCGGCAACGATGATCTCGTTGCCGATGCCGTTCATCTTGGCGAAGGGGGCGCTGCCTGCCATCTAACCGGTCGTTCCAATTCCGTTTGGCCGCTATATGGCGGAAATGGCCCAGAATTACCAGTCCGGCCGCGTCTTATGTGACGGCGAATACCCCGAGCACGATCAGCAGGAAGATGATCAGCACGACGCCGATCAGGATGCGTGCGCCGGTGGCGGCGGCGCCCGCCAGCGCCGGCATGCCGAGCAGGCTCGCGGCGGCGGCAATGATGAGAAGGATGATGATCCACTTGATCATGGACGGGGCTCCAAGCCGAATTGCGTCGCGAAACCAACGCGTTTCGTCGGCTTGGGTTCCTTAGCCGGTCAGCGGAATGTCCCACACCTCGCCCGGACGCATCGCGCGGAAATGCTCCGGCGCAAGGTCTTCGGCCGCCAGCGCCTCGGCCAGCTTCTGCGCCGGTTCCTCGACCGGCTCGTCGGTGAGATGGAATGTGCCCCAATGGCAGCCTGCGGCGTGAGCCGCATTGCACAGCTTCATGCCCTGAACGGCCTCCTCAGGGTTCTGGTGCTGCGGCGCCATGAACCAGCGCGGTTCATAGGCGCCGATCGGCAGGATGGCGAGGCGGAAGCCGCCATGCTTTTGCGCCATCAGCCGGTAGTTGATGCCGTCATGAAATCCGGTGTCGCCGGCGAAATAGATATTGCCGGCCATCGTCTCGATGACGAAGCCCGCCCACAGCGCCATGCGGCGGTCGCGCCCGCCGCGCGCCGACCAGTGATGCGCCGGCTCGACATGGATGGCGGCCGCGCCGGCGTCGACCCTGTCGCCCCAATCATGCACGCTGAGCCGCATGCCGGGCGCTCCGCGTCCGATGATGGCGTCGTTGCCGAGCGGCGCGATCACCAGCGGGTCGTGTCTCTCCCTCAGCCGCTTCAGCGTGGCGATGTCGAGATGGTCGTAGTGATTGTGGCTGATCAGGACCAGGTCGATCGGCGGCAGGTCGGCAAAGATAATTCCCGGCGCATTGACCCTTCTCGGCCCGGCGAAGGCGAAAGGCGAGGCGCGCTCCGACCAGACCGGATCGGTCAGGATGTTCAGGCCCGCCGTCTGGATGAGAAGCGAGGCATGGCCGACCATGGTAAGCCTCAGCGCGCTGCCTTCCACCCGTACGTCCGGCTTCGCCGGGGGATAGGGGCTCGGAACCGCAGCCGGCCATTTCGCCCGCCCGCCGCCGAACTGCCATTTGAGGAGATCGGTGAAGCGCCCGGGCGGCTTGCCGCCGGGATTGAAGAACAAGGCGCCGTCGAAATGATCGCTGGGCGGCCCGCTGTAGTAGCGGTTGGCGGTTCCTGTTCTCGCGGCCATTCTGTCTCCCGCCCGCTTGCGTCGTTTCCTGAGATAAGGACGCGCCGGCCTGGCGCAAGCATTTTGCCCCCGAATGCCAATGGCCGAAGCCCGGCTCGTCTAGGATCGGCAGACAGGGGTGATCGCCATGGCAATGAAGCGAACCAAGACACCGTGGATGAAGGCTGAGGATTTCGGCCGCTCGCTGCCGCTTGGGGTCGGCGTCAACTTATTGGTCACCGACATGACGGCGATGGAGGCTTTCTGCCGCGACGTGCCTGGCGCCCGGATCATCTATGCGGACGAGGACTTTGCGGCGATCGAGCTTCTGGGCTCAATCTTCATGCTGCATGCCGACCATTCCTATCTCGACAATCCGATGACCGGTATCACGGCGGGCGCCGAGACACGCGGGACCGGCATAGAGCTGCGCCTTTACGGCGCCGATCCGGACTCGGTCGGGAAAAAGGCGGCGGCGCTCGGCCACATCGTGCTGGCCGGCTCGATCGACAAGCCGCATGGCCTGCGCGAATGCTACATCGTCGGCCCGGATGGTTATATGTTCGTGCCGAGCGCCAGGATTTAATATTGGTATTTCAATAGATTACGAGGTTTCAGCGGCATCTTCCCGACTGGGGCCCTCCGTTGCGATAAATTTGCAACAGCCGCTTCGAAAACCCTATTTTAACCATATCGGGTTGAAATTCTGCCACCTTCGCCGTCTTGGTGAAGCGGAGATTACGCGGATGGCTCCCCCCGGCCAGATCCGACGGAGGTTGTAAATGCATTTTTCAAGGACTGGCCTTCTGGCCGTATCGCTGGCCGCGCTCGTTGCGAGCGGCTGCTCGACCTCGCGCTTCTCGTCGATGGACGACCAGCAGCCGGCGCCGCTGACCCCGGCGCCCTCCGGCACGGTGACGCAGAATCAGCTGCCGCCGCCGGCTTCCCCCGGCGCCGCCGATTCGTCGCAATTCCCGACCGCTCCGAAGAATACTCAGGTCGCCTCGCTGCCGCCGGACGGCACGGCGCCCGCCGGCGCCACCGATCTCACCGCGGCCAGCGTCGCCGGCGTGTGGAGCGTCAACGTCTCCGGGCAGAGCTGCAAGGTGGCGACGCCGCAGACCAAGTTCGGCGCGGGCTACCGCGCCGGTCCGTTGCACTGCCCGGCTCCGATCGACGGCATCAAGTCGTGGAATGTCGCCGGCAAGCAGCTGACACTTTACGATGAAAATGGCGGCACGCTGGCCAGGCTCTATTCGTCCGGCGGCGAAAAGTTCGACGGCCAGACTTCCAACGGGCAACCCATCTCGCTTACAAGATAGCGCGAGGGTGTGCTGATATTCGGGTGAGGCCGGCCTGCAAATGCCGGCTTCCTGCGCTTCCGGTGCTCACGTACGTTAAGTACGCTCCGCTCCGGTTCTCGGAAACCGCCATTTTCGACTCGGCCTGACCTGAATCTCAACACACCCTGGCCCTTCCTTGAGCGTTCCGCGCAAAAAGCAAATGACCGGACCCATGCATCTGCGCGACGGTATCCAGACCCACGCGACCGTCAGGCAGCGCTACGAGCATCTCGTCCAGAGCGGGGCGGTCGGGCGCGACCCGGCGCAGGAGCGCGTCGTCGCCGCGCTCGACCGGCTGACCGACGAGATCTCAGCAAAAAGGCTGGCGCATAAATCGAGCGCGCTGGGCTGGCTGTTCGCGGCCAAGCGGCAGCCGCGCGAGCCGGTCAAGGGCCTCTACATCCATGGCGGCGTCGGGCGCGGCAAGACCATGCTGATGGACATGTTCTTCGAGCTGTTGCCGGTCCGGCGCAAGCGCCGCGTGCATTTCAACGACTTCATGGCCGATGTGCAGGACCGTATCCAGAAGCACCGGCAGGCGCGCAAGGACGGCACGGTCAAGGAAGACGACCCGATCCCGCCGGTGGCCCGGGCGCTCGCCGATGAAGCCTGGGTGCTGTGCTTCGACGAGTTCTCCGTCACCGACATCGCCGACGCGATGATCCTGTTGCGGCTGTTCTCGGCGCTGTTCGCCAGCGGCGTGGTGCTGGTCGCCACCTCCAACGTGGCGCCGGAGAACCTCTATCGCGACGGGCTGAACCGCCAGCTCTTTTTGCCGTTCATCTCGCTGCTCGAGCGCAACGCCCATGTGATGACGCTCGATGCCGAGAAGGACTACCGGCAGGAAAAGCTCGACCGGCAGCCGGTTTATGTCACGCCGGACGATGCCGCGGCCGAGCGCGCGCTGGACGAAGCCTGGAAGGCGATGACGTATGGCCAGCCGGCCGGCGAAGTCACGTTGACGCTCAAAGGCCGCCACCTCGTCGTGCCGCGCGCCGCCGGCGACGCCGCGCGCTTTTCCTTCGCTGACCTCTGCGAAAAGCCGCTCGGCGCGCGCGATTATCTGGCGATCGCCGGCCGCTTCTCGACCGTGTTCATCGACCATGTGCCGGTGCTTGGCGAAGGCAAGCGCAACGAGGCCAAGCGCTTCATCCTTTTGATCGACACGCTCTACGACCATCATATGCGGCTGGTGATGAGCGCCGCGGCGGCGCCCGAACGGCTCTACACCGCCAAGCGCGGCACGGAGGTGTTCGAATTCGAGCGCACCGCCTCGCGCCTGGTCGAGATGCAGAGCCGCGACTGGCTCGACGGGTGGGCTGAGCGGCGGAAGGACGAGGCGCCGGCTGAGGCAAGGCAGGCTAAGGGCTAGCCTCCTCACCTTCGTCATCCTCGGGCTTGACCCGAGGATCCATTCCGTGACGTCCGAACATGGAACACGGCGGAGCAGAATTCTGAACCGTTCCAAAGCTTTAGCGTCACGGCATGGATTCCAGGGTCTGCGCGCGTCGCTTCGCTCCTTGCTCCGCCCTAGAATGACGAGGGCGGGGGCGTTTCGGCCAACTTCGAAAGCCTGTACACATACATCACGAAATCCTCCGCCTTCCCATGCGGCTCCTTCCTCGCTTCATAAAGCGCCCGCGCCGGTCCGTTGTCGGGCTCGGTGCCGACCCAGGCTTCCTCGCAGCCATGCTCGCGGCCGATCTCGAACATGGCATCGAGCATCTTTCGGGCGATACCTTGCCGCTGGAAAGGCGGCGCCACGCCGACCTCGTCGATGTAAAGCTCGCCCACCTTGTCGGGATGGCGATGAATGACGGCGGCGCATTGGCCCACCACGATTTCGTCAACTATCGCCACGACGATGAAGTGGCCGGGCGCGTTAAGATAGGCGGCGAGGCGATATGGCCGCACCGGCTCGTCGAACACCTCGTCGGCCACTCGCATCACAAGGGCGTCATCGCCGGGATGAAGCCTTCTGATTTCGACGTTCATTGTGTAAATTCTCCTCAGTCGGCTCACAAACTTTGACGTTTACGTAATTCCCGATGCATCTAACCGATTGAAAATGTTAGGCTCAAAATAATCGTTTGAATTTCTTCCGTGCCGGAGTTATTCGGTGCGGCCAAATCTCGCGGTTTCCCGCATCCTTTTCGGCCTCCCCAGCCCGTCACGACCTCGTCACAGACAAAGGAAAACATCCTCACATGGCACGCAACAAGATAGCGCTCATCGGCTCGGGCATGATCGGCGGCACGCTCGCCCATATGATCGGCCTCAAGGACCTCGGCGACGTGGTGCTATTCGATATCGCCGAGGGCATTCCGCAGGGCAAGGGCCTCGACATCGCCCAGTCTTCGCCGGTCGACGGGTTCGATTCCAGGCTGACCGGCGTCAACGACTATGCCGGCATCGAGGGCGCGGATGTGTGTGTCGTCACCGCCGGCGTGCCGCGCAAGCCCGGCATGAGCCGCGACGACCTTCTCGGCATCAACCTCAAGGTGATGGAACAGGTCGGCGCCGGCTTGAAGAAGTACGCGCCGAAGGCTTTCGTCATCTGCATCACCAACCCGCTCGACGCCATGGTCTGGGCGCTGCAGAAGTTCTCCGGCCTGCCTACCAGCCATGTCGTCGGCATGGCCGGCGTGCTGGACTCGTCGCGTTTCCGTTATTTCCTGGCCGAAGAGTTCAAGGTCTCGGTCGAGGATGTCACCGCCTTCGTGCTCGGCGGCCACGGCGATTCCATGGTGCCGATGATCCGCTATTCGACGGTCGCCGGCATCCCGCTGCCCGACCTCGTCAAGATGGGCTGGACCTCCAAGGAAAAGCTCGACCAGATCGTGCAGCGCACCCGCGACGGCGGCGCCGAGATCGTCGGCCTGCTCAAGACCGGCTCGGCCTACTACGCGCCGGCGGCCTCCGCGATCGCCATGGCCGAATCCTACCTCAAGGACAAGAAGCGTGTGCTGCCCTGCGCGGCGCATCTCTCCGGCCAGTATGGCGTGAAGAACACCTATGTGGGCGTTCCGGTGGTGATCGGCGCCGGCGGTGTCGAGCGCGTCATCGAGATCGACCTGTCCAAGGCCGAGCAGAAGATGTTCGATTCCTCGGTCGCGGCGGTCCAGGGCCTGACGGAGGCCTGCACCAAGATCGCCCCGCATCTCGCCGGCAAATAACAGTCCTCCCCGGAGAACCACGCGCATGAATATCCATGAGTATCAGGCCAAGGCGCTGCTGAAGACCTTCGGCGCGCCGGTCGCAAGCGGCATTCCGGTGTTCAAGGCCGGCGAGGCGGAAGCCGCCGCCAAGGCGCTGCCCGGCCCGCTCTATGTCGTGAAGAGCCAGATCCATGCCGGCGGCCGCGGCAAGGGCAAGTTCAGGGAACTCGGCCCCGACGCCAAGGGCGGCGTGCGGCTGGCGAAGTCGGCGGCCGAAGTCGTCGCCAACGCCAACGAGATGCTCGGCCATACGCTGGTCACCAAGCAGACGGGGCCTGCCGGCAAGCAGGTCAACCGCCTCTATATCGAGGACGGCGCCGACATCGCCCGCGAGCTCTATCTGTCGATCCTGGTCGACCGTTCGGTCGGCCGCATCGCCTTCGTCGTCTCGACCGAGGGCGGCATGGACATCGAGACGGTCGCGCATGACACGCCGGAAAAGATCGTCACCGTCGCCATCGATCCAAAAAAGGGCGTGAGCGCCGAGGACGTGAAGAAGCTCAACACCGCGCTGAAGCTGGACGGCGACGCGGCGAAGGACGGCGGCACGCTGTTCCCGATCCTCTACAAGGCCTTCGTCGAGAAGGATATGAGCCTGCTCGAGGTCAATCCGCTGATCGTCATGAAGGACGGCCATCTGCGCGTGCTCGACGCAAAAGTGTCGTTCGACAACAACGCGCTGTTCCGCCACCCGGACGTGATGGAACTGCGCGACACCACCGAAGAGGACGAGAAGGAGATCGAGGCGTCGAAATACGACCTCGCCTATGTCGCGCTCGACGGCAATATTGGCTGCATGGTCAATGGCGCCGGCCTCGCCATGGCGACGATGGACATCATCAAGCTCTATGGTGCTGAGCCGGCTAACTTCCTCGATGTCGGCGGCGGCGCCTCCAAGGAAAAGGTCACGGCGGCGTTCAAGATCATCACCAAGGATCCGGCCGTCGAAGGCATCCTGATCAACATCTTCGGCGGCATCATGAAGTGCGACGTCATCGCCGAGGGCGTGATTGCCGCGGTCAAGGAAGTCGGCCTGAAGGTGCCGCTGGTGGTGCGTCTCGAAGGCACCAATGCCGAACTCGGCAAGAAGATCATCAACGACAGCGGCCTCAATGTCGTGTCGGCCGACGATCTCGACGACGCGGCCAAGAAGATCGTCAAGGCGGTGAAGGGCTGAACGGATGCCCCCGCGCAAGATAAACCTGGTCGAGGCGGCGGATCAAAAGATCGCCAAGGTCTTCGATCCGCATATCGCCGGCGACGTCAATGACAGCCAGGCCAAGGTCGCCAAGTTCGGCGAGGTGTTCGACTGGCATGCGCATGACAATGAGGACGAGGCCTTCCTCGTGCTGCGCGGCAGGATCGCCATCGATTTCCGTGACGGGCCGGTCGAGCTCGGCGAGGGCGATTTCATCGTCGTGCCGCGCGGCGTCGAGCACCGGCCGCGCTCGCTGACCGCCGAGCCGGTGGTGCTGATGTTCGAGCCGGCGACGACCTTGAACACCGGCAATGCCAAGAGCGACCTCACTGTCCCCGACCTGAAGCGGCTCTGAGCCATGAACGCGTCGCCCTTCTCCTCCCTCTCGGACGGTCACCAGCGCCTGCAGGCGCTGGTCGGCGCTTGGCGCGGCGAGGAAGAGGTCGCGGCGACGCAATGGACCGATGCCGGTGCGGCGACTTCGGACGTCCAGGCCGAGGCTGAGTTCGGCGGCCTGTTCGTGGTGCAGCGCTATCGCCAGCGCCGCGACGGCACGGTCTCGTTCGGCGCGCATAATGTGTTCGGCTTCGACCAGCAGAACAAAGTCCTCACCATGCATCAGTTCGATTCGATGGGGTTCGTGCCGATATCGCCGGCCATGGGCACGTGGAACGGCAATGAGCTGGTGCTGGAGCGGTCGTCGCCGCGCGGCGCCGCCCGCGTGACCTATGGTTTTGACGGCACAGAATCCTACCGCATGAAACTTCAGTTCAAGCCCGCCGGCAGCGATGCATGGCAAGACATGGTGAGCGGCCTCTACCGGCGCGTCTCGCCTTCCACGATCAACGGTTTTTAGAAAAGGGCCGCGATGTCCATTCTCATCGACAAGAATACCAAGGTGCTGGTCCAGGGTCTGACCGGCAAGACCGGCACGTTCCATACCGAGCAGGCGCTGGCCTATCACGGCACCAAGATGGTGGGCGGCATCCATCCCAAGAAGGGCGGCGAGACCTGGACCGGTTCCAAGGGCGAGAGCCTGCCGATCTTCGCCACGGTGGCCGAGGGCAAGGCAAGGACCGGCGCCAACGCCTCGGTCATCTACGTGCCGCCGGCGGGCGCGGGCGAGGCCATCATCGAGGCGATCGAGGCCGAGATCCCGCTGATCGTCTGCATCACCGAAGGCATCCCGGTGATGGACATGGTCAAGGTCAAGGCGCGGCTCGACCGCTCCACCTCGCGGCTGATCGGCCCGAACTGCCCGGGCGTGCTCACCCCCGACGAATGCAAGATCGGCATCATGCCCGGCAACATCTTCCGCAAGGGCTCGGTCGGCGTTGTTTCCCGCTCGGGAACACTTACCTATGAGGCAGTCTTCCAGACCACCAATGTCGGCCTCGGCCAGACCACGGCGGTCGGCATCGGCGGCGATCCGGTCAAGGGTACCGAGTTCATCGACGTGCTGGAGATGTTCCTCGCCGACGACGAGACCAAGTCGATCATCATGATCGGCGAGATCGGCGGCTCGGCCGAGGAAGACGCCGCGCAGTTCCTCAAAGACGAAGCCAAGCGCGGCCGCAAGAAACCGATGGCGGGCTTCATCGCCGGGCGCACGGCGCCGGCCGGCCGAACCATGGGCCATGCGGGCGCGGTGATCTCGGGCGGCAAGGGCGGTGCGGAAGACAAGATCGCGGCGATGGAATCGGCCGGCATCAAGGTTTCGCCGTCGCCGGCGCGGCTCGGCACGACGCTGGTCGAGGCGATCAAGGGTTAAGGCAGTAGTGAGTAGGCAGTGGTCAGTAGTCAACAGGGAAGAACGGGCGAGCAGCAGCTGAGCGGAAATTTCCATCGTTCTACTCACTACTGACTACTCACTATTCCCCTCGAAAGGAGACGGAGCCAGACTCCGCAGACGAAAATGGCAAGACAAGATCAGGCCAACGACCAATTCTCGCTCACCTCATTCCTCTATGGCGGCAACGCCGACTATATCGACGCGCTCTACGCGGCTTATGAGGACGATCCCGCCTCCGTCGATGCCGAGTGGCAGGATTTTTTCGCGGCGCTGAAGGACGACGCGGGCGATGTCCGCAAGAACGCCAAGGGCGCGTCTTGGGCGAAGCCCTCCTGGCCGATGACGGCCAATGGCGAGCTGGTCTCGGCGCTCGACGGCAATTGGGGGCTGGTCGAGAAGGCGATCGAAAAGAAGGTGAAAGGAAAGGCGGTCGTCAACGGCGCCGTGCTTTCCGACGCCGATGTGCACCAGGCAACGCGCGATTCCGTGCGCGCCATCATGATGATCCGCGCCTACCGCATGCGCGGCCACCTGCACGCCAATCTCGACCCGCTCGGCATCGCCAAGCCGCTCGAGGATTATAACGAGCTGTCGCCGGAGAATTACGGCTTCACCGAAGCCGATTACGACCGGCCGATCTTCCTCGACAATGTGCTCGGCCTCGAATTCGGCACCGTGCGGCAGATGCTGGATATCCTGACCCGCACCTATTGCTCGACGCTCGGCGTCGAGTTCATGCACATCTCCGACCCGGAAGAGAAGGCATGGATCCAGGCGCGCATCGAAGGCGCCGACAAGGAGATCACCTTCACCGCCACCGGCAAGAAGGCGATCCTGTCGAAGCTGGTCGAGGCCGAGGGCTTCGAGCAGTATATCGACGTCAAGTACAAGGGCACCAAGCGTTTCGGCCTCGATGGCAGCGAGTCGCTGATCCCGGCGCTGGAGCAGATCGTCAAACGCGGCGGCCAGCTCGGCCTGAAGGAAATCGTGCTCGGCATGGCGCATCGCGGCCGCCTCAACGTGCTTTCCCAGGTGATGGCGAAGCCGCACCGCGCCATCTTCCACGAGTTCAAGGGCGGCTCGGCGGCTCCCGACGAAGTCGAAGGCTCGGGCGACGTCAAGTATCACCTCGGCGCCTCGTCGGACCGCGAGTTCGACGGCAACAAGGTGCATTTGTCGCTGACGGCCAATCCCTCGCATCTGGAAATCGTCGACCCTGTCGTGATGGGCAAGGCGCGCGCCAAGCAGGACCAGTTCGCCGGCCGCGAACGCGGCGAGGTCGTGCCGCTGTCGGAGCGCGCCAAGGTGCTGCCGCTCTTGCTGCATGGCGACGCCGCCTTTGCCGGCCAGGGCGTGATCGCCGAGATTCTCGGCCTGTCCGGCCTGCGCGGCCATCGCGTCGCCGGCACGCTGCATTTCATCATCAACAACCAGATCGGTTTCACCACCAATCCGCGCTTCTCGCGCTCCTCGCCCTATCCGTCGGATGTGGCCAAGATGATCGAGGCGCCGATTTTCCACGTCAACGGCGACGATCCGGAAGCCGTGGTCCACGCCACCAAGGTGGCGATCGAATTCCGCATGAAGTTCCACAAGCCGGTGGTGGTGGACATGTTCTGCTACCGCCGCTTCGGCCACAATGAGGGCGACGAGCCGTCCTTCACGCAACCGATCATGTATCGCAACATCCGCACCCATAAGACCGTCGTGCAGGTCTATGCCGACAGGCTGATCGCCGAAGGCCACGTCACCCAGGCCGAGGTCGACAAGATGCGGGCCGACTGGCGCGCGCATCTGGAAGCCGAATGGGAAGTCGGCCAGCACTACAAGCCCAACAAGGCCGACTGGCTGGACGGCGCCTGGTCGGGCCTGCGCACCGCCGACAACCAGGACGAACAGCGGCGCGGCAAGACCGCCGTGCCGGTGCGCACGCTGAAGGAGATCGGCAAGAAGCTGACCGAGGTGCCGAAGGATTTCGAGGCGCACAAGACCATCCTGCGCTTCCTCGAAAACCGCCGCCAGGCGATCGAATCCGGCGAAGGCATCGACTGGTCGACGGCCGAGGCGCTGGCCTTCGGCGCCATCCTGCTCGACGGCAATCCGATTCGGCTTTCCGGCCAGGATTCGGAGCGCGGCACCTTCTCGCAGCGCCACTCGGTGCTTTACGACCAGCGCGACGAGAACCGCTACATCCCGCTCAACAACCTGTCGGCGGCGCAGGCCGGCTACGAGGTCATCAACTCGATGCTGTCGGAAGAGGCGGTGCTCGGCTTCGAATATGGCTACAGCCTGGCCGAGCCCAAGGCGCTGACGCTCTGGGAGGCGCAGTTCGGCGACTTCGCCAACGGCGCCCAGGTCGTGTTCGACCAGTTCATCTCGTCGGGCGAGCGCAAGTGGCTCAGAATGTCGGGTCTCGTCTGCCTCTTGCCGCATGGCTATGAGGGCCAGGGGCCGGAGCATTCGTCGGCGCGGCTGGAGCGCTTCCTGCAGCTCTGCGCCGAAGACAACATGCAGGTCGCCAACGTCACCACGCCGGCCAATTATTTCCATATCCTGCGCCGGCAGTTGAAGCGCGACTTCCGCAAGCCGCTGATCCTGATGACGCCGAAGTCGCTGCTGCGCCACAAGCGGGCGGTGTCGACACTGCCGGAAATGTCGGGCGAAAGCTCGTTCCACCGCCTGTTGTGGGACGATGCGCAGCTCTTGGCCAACCAGCCGATCAAGCTGGTGAAGGACTCCAAGATCCGCCGCGTCGTGCTGTGCTCGGGCAAGGTTTATTACGACCTCTACGAGGAGCGCGAGAAGCGCGGCACCAACGACATCTACCTTTTGCGCGTCGAACAGCTCTATCCGTTCCCCGCCAAGGCGCTGATCACCGAGCTGTCACGCTTCCGCAACGCCGAGATGGTGTGGTGCCAGGAGGAGCCCAAGAACATGGGCGCCTGGTCGTTCATCGATCCCTATCTCGAATGGGTGCTGGCGCATATCGACGCCAAGCATCAGCGGGTGCGCTACACCGGACGGCCGGCCTCGGCCTCGCCGGCGACCGGGTTGATGTCGAAGCATCTCAGCCAGCTCGCCGCGTTGCTCGACGACGCTCTCGGCGAATAGGGCGCTTGGTGAATAAGCAGACCTGACGAAACAGACCTCAAGAAGACAACGGACAGGCACAATGGCTACCGAAATCCGCGTCCCCACTCTCGGCGAATCCGTCACCGAGGCGACTGTCGGCAAGTGGTTCAAGAAGGTCGGCGACGCGATCGCCGCCGACGAGCCCCTGGTCGAGCTCGAAACCGACAAGGTGACGGTGGAAGTGCCCGCCGCGGGCGCCGGAACGCTGGCCGAGATCGCCGTCAAGGAAGGCGAGACGGTCAATGTCGGGGCGCTGCTCGGCTCGATTTCAGCGGGCGGCGCGGCCGCCGCTCCGGCCACGAAGCCGCAGGCGGTGGCGCAGGCCTCCAGCCCGGATGCCGCGTCCACGGTCAAGCAGGCGGCGGCCGAGACCGCCAAGGTCGCCGGCGACGGCGGCGCCATCGAGCCGCGCGCCATGCCGCCGGCGCCCGCCGCGGCAAAGCTGATCGCGGAGGCCAATCTCGCCGTCGACCAGCTTTCCGGCTCCGGCAAGCGCGGCCAGGTACTGAAGGGCGACGTGCTCGACGCCATCGCCAGGGGCGCGCCGTCGCAGCCGGCCGAGACGCCGAAGGCTGCTCCGGCGCCGGTCGTTGCCCGGGCGCCGTCCTCGACCGAGGATGCGCCGCGCGAGGAACGCGTGCGCATGACCAAGCTGCGCCAGACCATCGCGCGCCGCCTGAAGGAGGCGCAGTCGACCGCTGCCATGCTTACCACCTTCAACGAGGTGGATATGAGCGCGGTGATGGCGCTCAGGGCCAGATACAAGGACGTGTTCGAGAAGAAGCATGGCGTGAAGCTCGGCTTCATGGGCTTCTTCACCAAGGCGGTGACGCATGCGCTGAAGGAGATCCCGGCGGTCAATGCCGAGATCGACGGCACCGACATCATCTACAAGAATTTTGCTCATGTCGGCGTCGCCGTCGGCACCGACAAGGGGCTGGTGGTGCCGGTGGTGCGCGACGCCGACCAGATGTCGATCGCCGAGATCGAAAAGGAGATCGGCCGGCTGGGCGTGGCCGCGCGCGACGGCAAGCTGTCGGTCGCCGACATGCAAGGCGGAACGTTTACGATTTCCAATGGCGGTGTCTATGGCTCGCTGATGTCGACGCCGATCCTCAATGCACCGCAGTCCGGCATCCTCGGCATGCACAAGATCCAGGACCGGCCGGTGGTGGTCGGCGGCCAGATCGTCATCCGCCCGATGATGTATCTGGCGCTCTCCTACGATCACCGCATCGTCGACGGCAAGGAAGCCGTGACCTTCCTGGTGCGCGTCAAGGAAAGCCTGGAAGATCCCGAGCGGCTGGTGCTCGATCTGTGATCGGAGCCGATCCGCAATGAGCGGCTGGGTGGAGCGGTTCGGGTTTGCGCTGGGTCGCGCGCTTCGGACTTTTCGGCCAACCTCTGCGGTTGCTGCCGCTTCACCGGTGAAGTCGATTGAATCGGATCCGCCGCCGGAAAGCAATCTGGGCGTCTTCGCTCTCAGCGACGCCGAGATGGCGGAACGGAAGATCACCGCCATCACGATCGGTGAGCTTGAACTGCCGACCGGCGAAATTGTCGCCTGCGATCCGCTCATCACCGGACTAAGCCGGCCTGCTTTCAGCCGTAAAGTGAGGCCGGGACGACGCTACCCGGTCACGCTGCTTCAGGCGCAGGGCCACATTGCGGCAGCGGTCTTGCGATTCGGCCCTGGCTTGCCAACACGCTGGGAATTGGCAACTTTCGTTCCCGACCGCCCACCAGTCTATAAGTCCGAATTTCTTGAATTTATCGTCGATGACGCGGTTGCGTCATTCATGGACAAGTCGGTTCTGACACTGATGACTGACCCGGAGGAACTCGACGATTACCTTGCCGACGTTGCGTGTTCTCTCGACAGGTTTGGCATGGATAGTCCGATTGATGGAAACCCGCTCAATATCGCCATGTGCGACACTGGCTATGGCGACGGCGCGTATCGGTCCTTCTGGGGCCTGGACGCGGTCGGCGAACCACTTCTCCTGATGACCGACTTCGAAGTGCTCGAAAACGCAGATGGTCGCGAAAACAACCAGGCCGCCGATGGCTAACGAAATCTCGCCCATGACCGGATTTGTGGCCGGGTCGCCAGCCTCGATCACGAGCGGTCGGCTGCAACGGCTCAAACTCGGCCGGACGGCACGCGGCTTGCGGCGCACCATCTTCCTGCTTGGCCTCTCCGCCGCTATCCCGTCGCTCGCCATGGCCGCCGACTGGGATCCGGCGACGGCGAGCAGCAATTTCGGCATCTTTGCGCTCTCCGATGCGCAATTGGCGGAGCGCAAGATCACCGTCACGCCGATCGGCGAGCTCGAGTTGCCGACAGGCGAGATCATCGCCTGCGATCCCCTGATCACGACCGACGACTGGCCGGCGCTGGCCCGCAAGGTGAAGCCGGGGCGCTATCCGGTCGCGCTGTTCGAGGCGCAGGGCCGCGTCGCCGCCGCGTTCCTTCGCTTCCGTTCCGGCTTGCCCGTGCGATGGGAGCTTGCCCTTCTGCCGGGACAGGACGTTTCGACGCTGAACGGCGACGAGATCTTCGGCTATCCCGTTGATGCCGGCCTCGGCTCGTTCATGGACAAGGCCGCGATGGCCCTGATGTCGGCGGCGCAGGACAAGCTCAAGCCGGATCAGAACTATTATGACGATGTGCTGGCGGCCGAGTTCGCGCCCAACCAGGACCGGTTCGTCATGCACCATCCGGACGCCGGCAATCCGGTCAACGTCGCGATGTTCTGGAGCGGCTGGGGCGATGGCTTCTATCCGTCTTTCTGGGGACTGGACGCGGCCGGCGAGCCGGTGGTCCTGATGACCGATTTCGGCGTGCTCGAAAACGCCGACGGCCGAGAAGGCGACCAGGCCAAGTGATGACGAATGCCGCCTCGCCCATGATCGGATTGATGGCCGGGTCGCTGGCGCTTACGGCTGCGACTTCTAGCGCCCAGGCCGCCTGCCTGATCCAGCTCGCCGTCTATGGCGAGGCGCAGAGCGGCGCCGAGATCGACTTCACCCCGACCGGCACCTCGGCGACGATCACCAACGCATTCCGCATGATCCTCGACAACAATGTCGTGCTCGACGGCATCGCGATGTGGACCGAAGGCAGCGCCGCGCGGCCGCATGGCTCGCTGATGTACAAATGCCCGACGGGCGACGTCACCGGCGAGGAGCTTGCCGCCTGCACGGTCTGGGAAGGCGTCATCTACAGCGCCGACGAGGAGGGCACGATCGGCCTGCTGCCGGCCGAAGGCGCCGACGCGCCGAAAAGCCTGATCTTTCCCGATCTCGGGCCGTCGCTCGAAATGTCGGCGGCTTATGGCCCCGGCGGCTTTTCGAAAGTGCCGTGGGATATCTTCGTGCTGAAAGGCTACCAGGAATGAGCGCGGATAGGAAGACGCTGCTGGTCACCGGCGGCAGCCGCGGCATCGGCGCGGCCATCTGCCGGCAGGCGAGTGAGGCTGGTTATCGCGTGGCGGTGAATTACGTCTCCAACCAGTCGGCTGCCGATGCTCTTGTCGCCGAACTCAAAGGCGCTGGCGGCGACGCGTTCGCGGTCAAGGGCGATGTCGGCCACGAGGCTGGCGTCATCGCAATCTTCGAAGCCGTGGACCAGGCCTTTGGCCGGCTCGACGCTTTCGTCAACAATGCCGGCATCGTCGACGCCAAGGCGCGCGTCGACGAGATGAGCGTGGCGCGGCTCGAGCGCATGATGCGCATCAACGTCGTCGGCTCGTTCCTCTGCGCACGCGAAGCGGTGAAGCGCATGTCGACGCGGCATGGCGGCCAGGGTGGCGCCATCGTCAACATCTCCTCGGCGGCGGCCCGGCTCGGCTCGCCGGGCGAATATGTCGACTACGCCGCCTCGAAAGGCGCGATCGACACCATGACCGTCGGGCTGGCACGCGAGGTGGCGCTCGAAGGCATCCGCGTCAACGCGATCAGTCCCGGCATCACCGACACCGAAATCCACGCCTCGGGCGGCCAGCCCGACCGGGTGGCGCGGATGCAGGATCTGCTGCCGATGAAACGCGCCGGAACGGCGGACGAAGTTGCTGGCGCGGTTCTCTATCTTCTGTCGGACGCGGCCTCCTATATAACGGGCGCGATCCTCACTGTGAGCGGCGGCCGCTGAGGCCGGATAAAAGGACAAGACCATGGCTTATGACGTCGTAATCATCGGATCTGGGCCTGGCGGCTATGTCTGCGCCATCAAGGCGGCGCAGCTCGGCCTGAAGACGGCGGTGGTCGAGAAGAACGCCACGTTCGGCGGCACCTGCCTCAACATCGGCTGCATTCCGTCGAAGGCGCTGCTCCACGCCTCCGAGATGTTCGCCGAAGCCGGCCACGCCTTCGATACGCTGGGCGTCGAGATACCGGCGCCGAAGCTCAATCTGAAGAAGATGATGGCGCACAAGGACGCGACGGTTACGTCCAACGTCAACGGCGTCGCCTTCCTGTTCAAGAAGAACAAGATCGATTCCTTCCGCGGCACCGGCAAGGTGATTTCCGCCGGCAAGGTGTCGGTGACCGGTGAGGATGGCAAGGTCGAGGAGATCGAGACCAAGAACATCGTGATCGCCACCGGTTCGGACGTCGCCGGCATTCCGGGGGTCAAAGTCGATTTCGACGAGAAGGCGATCGTCTCCTCCACTGGCGCGCTGTCGCTGGCCAAGGTGCCAGCCACCCTGGTGGTGGTCGGCGGCGGCGTCATCGGGCTGGAGCTCGGCTCGGTCTGGGCAAGGCTCGGCGCCAAGGTCACGGTCGTCGAGTTCCTCGACACGATCCTGGGCGGCATGGACGGCGAGGTGTCGAAACAGTTCCAGCGGCTGCTCTCCAAGCAAGGCTTCGAGTTCAAGCTCGGCGCCAAGGTCACGGGCGTCGCCAAGGCCAAGAAGGGCGCCAGCGTCACCTTCGAGCCGGTCAAGGGCGGCGCGGCGGAAACCATCGAGGCCGATGTGGTGCTGGTCGCCACCGGGCGGCGCCCCTATGCCGACAGTCTCGGATTGAAGGAAGCCGGCGTCGAGCTCGACGAGCGCGGCCGGGTCAAGACCGATGGGCATCTCAGAACCAATGTGCCCGGCATCTATGCCATCGGCGACGTCATCGCCGGGCCGATGCTGGCGCACAAGGCCGAGGACGAAGGCGTGGCAGTCGCCGAGATCATCGCCGGCCAGGCCGGCCATGTGAACTACGACGTCATCCCGAGCGTCGTCTACACCAGCCCGGAGATCGCTTCGGTCGGCAAGACCGAGGAAGAGCTGAAGAAGGCCGGCATCGACTACAAGGCCGGCAAATTCCCGTTCAGCGCCAATGGCCGCGCGCGCGCCATGCTGCACACCGACGGTTTCGTGAAGATCCTGGCCGACAAGGCCAGCGACCGCGTGCTCGGCGTCCATATCGTCGGCTTCGGCGCCGGCGAGATGATTCACGAAGCGGCGGTGCTGATGGAATTCGGCGGTTCGTCCGAAGACCTCGCCCGCACCTGTCACGCGCATCCGACGATGTCGGAAGCGGTGAAGGAAGCGGCGCTGGCGACATTCTTCAAGCCGATTCATATTTAGCTGCGCGCCAGCGCAGAACCCATCGTTTCGTCATCCTAGGGCGAAGCAAGGAGCGAAGCGACGCGCGCAGACCCTAGGATCCATGCCGTGACGCTAAAGCGTTGCAACGGTTACAGAATTTTGCGCTGTCGCGCTCTACGGCAACGGTCACGGCATGGATACCCGGGTCAAGCCCGGGTATGACGAAGGCGCCGTAGTTGCCCCCCAACCAAAACGGCCCGCCTTTCGGCGGGCCGTTTGTCGTCAAGCTGTAGCCCGATTACTGAGCCGGCGCAGGTGCCGGAGCTGGCGCAGGGGCCGGCGCGGGTGCCGGAGCTGGCGCGGGTGCCGGGGCAGGCGCCGGAGCTGGCTCAGGGGCTGGAGCCGGCGTTGCAGGCGCGGGAGCCGGCGTGCTGGCGGCCGGCGGCTCAGCCGGGGCCGGCGCATGCTCGCCGCCGCTTCTGCCAAAGACATAATACGCAACAATGGCCAGGATAATAACAACTAGGGCGATCAGCCACCCGCTGCCGCCACCACCCGACTTGGGAGGCGTGCTCGAAGGGGTGAAGGGGTCGTTAGGGTTCGCCATGAAACGTGTCCTCCTTGGATGAAAGTCATCAAAATAACAGCCATCAACGCGCTGACCCCGCATCGGGTTTCACGCGGACGGACGGAAAGCGCTGAAAAACCGGCGTTTTCAGGTCCGCCAGCCGTCAGACGACTCAGTTGACGGCGGTAACACTATACCCTGCCTTGCGAAAATCCTCGACCAGTCCTTCCGGACCGGGCAGATGCATGGCGCCGACGGCCATGAAAACGTTGCCCTTGGCCAATATCGGCCCGGCATGCGCCGCCATCACCTTGTTGCGGCTCGTGATCATGGTCTGCTCGAAGGCGGCATAGCCGGCCTTGTCGTCCGCCGTCTCCGGCAACACGGCCCGGAAGAGCGGCCAGAACATGCCGACCTCGCCACGCTGGTAGAGCACGATCATCGTCTCGTTGACGTCGTTCACCTTGTCGCCAAGCTTCATCGTCTCGACCAGGCTCTTCATATGGAATTCGAGCGGCAGCGAGGCCATGGCGCGCAACTGATCGACGGCGGTCTCGAGCCCTTCGACGTCCTTGCCCGATGCCTTGGCGTCCGAGGCGAGCTTGACGTCCAGCACGGGTTCGCCGGCGCTCTGGCGCGCCACCTCACAGGCCGGCAACGCCATCATCGCCGACAGGATCCACGGCTTCATCTTGGCGACCGTCGCCGGCGGAATGCCGCGCGCGTCGAGCCCCTTGTCCAGCGCCGCCGCATCGTCCGGCGACAGGAGCGACGACAGCGTGGTGTTGTCGGTGAACATCATCAGGCCGGGTTCGCTGGCCATCGCGGCCATCATCTTGGCCTTGTCGAGCGCGTCGGTGGTCTCGATGACGATCGTGCCGGCGCCGTCATAGGCTTGCTGCGCGGCGGCCGGCAGCGTGGTGACGCGCGTATCGGTCATGTGCATGGTGCCGAACAGATAGGACGGCTTTTCGCCCGGTTTCTCCAGCTTCCAAAGCAGGCCCTTGCCGTTCGGGACGGCCCCCGCCTCGGTCTCGACCTTCTTGAAGGCGGCGGGATCGTTCTTTTCCAGCGCCGTCAAAAGATCGGTGCCGGCGCAACTGGGCGCGCCAGCATGCGCCCGGCCGGCGATCAGCAGAACGACGAGGAAAGACAGGAAAAACAGCAGGTTGAGCGCCGCAAGCAGCTTCAACGAGACAAGGGCCGCGCGGTCGGCGATGGCGATGACGCGTTTCATGGAAAGCGTCTTAGCGTCGAAAAGCGGCAAAACGGTTAATTGGCAGGGTGAAATTGTTTCAGGTGCGGTGAGCTGTCGGACGGAATGCCGTTGGTGGTTAGCGGAAACTCCCATCGCGGTCGTCATCCACGGGCGGAGCAAGGAGCGGAGCGACGCGCGCAGACCCAAAGATCCATTCCGTGCCTTCAAAGCGCCGCTGCGGTCCAGAATTCTGCACCGTTGCACTCCACGGCCGAGGTCACGGCATGGATTCTAGGGTCTGCGCGCGTCGCTTCGCTCCTTGCTCCGCCCTAGAATGACGAGTTCGGAGGGCTCCGGATGACCTCAGAGGCGGTCACGCCCTTGGATGGGCCTTCTCGTAGATATCCAGCAGCCTTGCCGTGTCGACGCCAGTATAGATCTGGGTGGTCGACAGGCTGGCGTGACCAAGCAGTTCCTGGATGGTGCGCAGGTCGCCGCCGCGGCCGAGCAGATGGGTGGCGAAGGAATGGCGCAAGGCATGCGGCGTCGCGGTGTCGGGCAGGTTGAGCGCCGAGCGCAGCTTGGCCATCTCGCGCTGGACGATGGCCGGGTTGAGCGGGCCGCCGCGGGCGCCGCGGAACAAAAGACCCTTGGGATCGATATTGAAGGGGCAGAGCCGGCGGTATTCGGCGACGGCTTTGCTAGCCACCGGAAGCACTGGCACCAGCCGCGTCTTGCCGCCCTTGCCGATGACGCGCAGCACGGTGTCGGTCTCGGAGGCGAGGTCGCCGGCGGTCAGGCCGAGCGCTTCGGAGATGCGCAGGCCTGAGCCATAGAGCAGCGTCAGCACGGCGGCATTGCGGGCGGCGATCCATGGCTCGTCAGCGAGCTGGCCTTCCACGGCCACCACTTGTTTGGCGTCGCTTGCCGTCAGCGGCTTGGGCAGCGATTTCGGCTGCCGCGGCGCGCGCAGAGCCGCCGCGCCGGCGGCGTTGACCAGGCCGCGCCGTTCGAGAAAGCGCAGCAGTGAGCGGATGCCGGCAAGGCCGCGGCCGAGCGTGCGCGCGCCAGCGCCTTCATTGCGGCGCTTGGCGAGGAAGCCGCGCAAATCGGCGGGGCGCAGGTCGGCGATGTCCGAGATGCCTGGAGAACCGCCGCGATGCCCGGTCAAGAAATGCAGGAACTGCCGGGTGTCGCGCTCATAGGCCTCGACGGTCTGCGGCGACAGCCGGCGTTCATGCGCCAGCGTCTTCAGCCAGGTCTCACGCGCCGCCTGGAGGTCGGGTTTGGCCGGGATGAGGAATTCCTGCATGGCGGCAGTTTCGGGCATGCAAGTTAGGAAGCGGTGAAGAGGCGATCATTGAAATGACAGCTTGACGGCGTTAGAGCAGGGCAAAGGAAGCGCCGCCGATGTCGAAGCTCGAAAACCCTGTACAGATGGCCGTTATCGGCGCCGCGCACGGCATCAAGGGCGAATTGCGGGTGAAAACCTTCACCGGCGATCCGCTGGCGCTGGCCGATTACGGTCCGCTTTATGCCAGGGACGGCCGCGCCTTCCAGATCAACGATATCAGGCCGGCCGGCACCGTGGTGGTGGTGCGCTTCAAGGGCGTCGGTGACCGCAACGCCGCCGAGGCGCTGGCCGGTACGGAGCTGTTCGTCGACCGCTCGGTGCTGCCCGACGACGGCGAGGAGGACGAGTTCTATCACGCCGATCTCATCGGGCTCGACGTCAGGGACGATACGGGCGTCATCGGCAAGGTCGTCGCCGTGCACAATTTCGGCGGCGGCGACATCCTCGACGTCACGCTTGCCGGCCGCAAGGGCGTGCTGATCCCGTTCACGCAGGCCGCGGTGCCGCATGTTTCGATCGCCGACGGATTCGTGGAGGTCAACCCTCAGGCAGCGGGGCTGGTTGAAGACGAAGAAGACGGCGAAGCGCCCAGAGATGCCGGCTTCGACCCGAAAGGCCGGCCGCGCGGACCGAAGGATGCCGGGGGCAACCGTTGAGCTTTGCCGCTTCGGTGCTGACGCTCTATCCGGAGATGTTCCCGGGCCCGCTCGGCCTGTCGCTGGCCGGCCGCGCGCTGGAGGCCGGCACCTGGTCGCTCGAGGCGATCCAGATCCGCGATTTCGCCACCGACAGGCACCGCACCGTCGACGACACCCCGGCCGGCGGCGGCGCCGGCATGGTGATGCGCGCCGACGTGCTGGCCAAGGCGATCGACCACGCCTCGCCGCCGGGCGATGAGCGTCCAAGGCTGCTGATGAGCCCGCGCGGAAAACCGCTGACGCAGGCGCGCGTGCGCGAATTGGCCGCCGGTCCGGGCGCGGTCATCCTGTGCGGGCGCTTCGAAGGCGTCGACCAGCGGCTGATCGAGGCGCGGGGGCTGGAGGAAGTCTCGGTCGGCGATTTCATCCTGTCGGGCGGCGAGCCGGCGGCGCTCGTGCTGCTCGACGCCGTGGTGCGGCTTTTGCCCGGCGTGATGGGCAATGCGGTGTCGGGCGAGGAAGAGAGTTTCGAGAACGGCCTCCTCGAGCATCCGCACTACACGCGGCCGCAGGAATTCGAGGGCAAGCCGATACCGGAGGTGCTGATCTCCGGCAACCACAAGAAGATCGCCGCCTGGCGACGCGCCGAGGCCGAGAAGCTGACCAGGGAGCGGCGGCCGGATTTGCTGGGGTCCGATCCGCCCCGGTAGCCCGGGGGCGATCGTCCTTTTATCTGACCATGATCTTTTCCGAAAACCGGTTCCCACTTTTCGGGATCATGGTTCTCACCCCTTGGTGAAGTAATAAAAGGCCAGAAACAGGCCGACGGCGACGACGAAGCCGCGCACGAGGCCCTGCGGCACGCGCTTGGCGATCCAGACGCCGGCATAGCCGCCGAGCGCGCCGCCCGGGATCATGACGATCGCCTGCGGCCAGGCGACGACACCGCCGGAGACGAAGACCAGGATGGCGATGGCCGCGATGACCACGGCCAGCATGTTCTTCAGCGCGTTGAGCCGGTGGTAGTCGCCGGCCTGCGTCAGGCCGAGCGTCGCCAGCATCATGACGCCCATGCCGGCGCCGAAGAAGCCGCCATAGATCGAGGTTACGAACTGGGCGAGCGATCCGGCGAACGAGCCGACCCTGGCTTGGGCGCCGGGCTTGGGCGCCGGCTTCAGCCATGGCCCGGCGGCGAAGAGCGCGGTCGCGGCGATCAGCAGCCATGGCACCAGCGCGCGGAAGGACGGGTTGGAAAGCGCAAGCAGGATGAGCGAACCGGCCAGCGCGCCGAAGGCCGAGATCACGCAGAGCAGCAGCGCCTGACGCCAGAAATGCCTGATGTCGTCGAGATAGGCGAGCGTGGAGGTGATATAGCCGGGAAACTGCGTCACCGAGGAGGTGGCGTTGGCGACGATCGGCGGCACGCCGACCAGCGTCATGGCGCCGAAGGTGACGAAGGTGCCGCCGCCGGCGACGGCATTGACGGCACCGGAGACAAAACCCGAAAGAAACAGCAAGGCGGCATCGAAAAAAGTCATTTCCCCGCTTAGGAAGCTTGCAAGCCGCGCGCAACCCGGCACGGCCGCGGTAATGTGGGGCCATGGGGGCAAAATATGTCTCAAGATCTTTTTTGATGCATGTCGCCGTCCCAGAACCGCTCACACTTCCGGGCGACATGCATTAGGGCGTGACAAAGCGGCAAAATGGCTGTATGTGCCCGCCCGAACCGGAAGAACGATCTTCTGGACCCGTCAACAAGTGCGGTGTAGCCGTCCCTGCCCGATGTTTCGACAAAGGGCATAGCCGAGCGGTCATTGGAACTGCAAGGCGAGCGTTGGACGCTCTGACTGTCGGAAGAACAAGAAGTGGATATTTGAGATGGATCTCATCCGTCAGCTCGAGGCCGAACAGGCCGCCAAGATCGAAGCCAAGCGCAAGCTGCCCGAATTCCAGCCGGGCGACACCGTGCGCGTCCAGGTGCGCGTCACCGAGGGCACCCGCACCCGCGTCCAGGCCTATGAGGGCGTCGTCATCGCCCGCGCCGGCTCGGGCTTCCAGGAGAATTTCACTGTACGCAAGATTTCCTACGGCGAAGGCGTGGAGCGCGTTTTCCCGGTCTACTCGCCGATGGTCGAGGGCGTCGAGATCGTGCGTCGCGGCAAGGTTCGTCGCGCCAAGCTCTATTACCTGCGCGACCGTCGCGGCAAGTCGGCCCGCATTTCGGAAAACACCGGCGTGCGCGCCCGCAAGCTGAACGACGAAGAGCGCGATGCGCTGAACGCCGAGCGCGCCCGCATCGAGGCCGAGAAGGTCGCTGCCGCTCAGGCGCTGGCCGCCGAGACGGCCGCCAAGGAAGCCGCCGAGAAGAAGGCCGCCGCCGAGGCCGCTTCGGCCGAATAAGGCTTTCGCGAAACAGGTTTTGGAAAGGCGGCTTCGGCCGCCTTTTTCGTATTGCGGCTATCGCAAGCGTTCGGAATTGATCGAAGCCTTCGCGGTTTCGTCATTCTAGGGCGGAGCGACGCGAAGCGGAGCGGAGACCCTAGAATCCATTCCGTTACCTTCGCGAGCGATGCGGCGGTAGAGAATGGAACTCCGTCGAACCTTCCTGAAAAGATAGGTCTGGACCGCAGTATCGCTCTTATCTCACGGAATGGATTCCAGGGTCTACGCGCGTCGCTTCGCTCCTTGCTCCGCCCTAGAATGACGAAGGTGATAGGTCAGCGTTCCCTTCCTTCTGCCCGCGAACGTTTTGGATTTCTACGCCGCAGCAGCGCTTTGATCCTCGCGCACCGCTTCGCGTCGCTCCGCCCGTGCATGAAGACATCGGGGTTGACATCCAATTACCTTGTACACTAAATAATCGTGCACAAATCAAATGGAGACAAAAATGTCGGCACTTTACAGCACCCAGGCTCACGTCAGCGGCGGCCGCAACGGTCACGGCGAGACCAGTGACGGCCTGCTCAAGGTCGACCTGGCGATGCCGAAGGAACTCGGCGGCAAGGGTGGCGCCACCAATCCCGAACAGCTTTTCGCCGTCGGCTATGCCGCCTGCTTCGAGAGCGCGGTGCGCTTCGTCGCCCGCCAGCAGAAGCTGCCGCTTGAGGACGCTTCGGTCACCTCCACGGTGAGCCTCTATCCGAACGACCAGGGCGGCTTCAGGCTCGGGGTTTCGCTGGCGGCGGAGATCAAGGGTCTTGATCAGGCGGGCGCAGAGGCGCTTGTATCGGAAGCGCACAAGATCTGCCCCTATTCCAACGCCATCCGGGGCAATATCGATGTGGCGCTCTCGGCAAAGGCTGCATGACGACGAAAACCGAAACCATGACCAAGCAAGCTCCGGCGCAGGGCGCCGGGGCGCTCGAGGTGCCGCGCCTCGACCAGCAGCTTTGCTTCGCGCTCTATTCGGCAAGCGGGCTGATGACAAAGCTTTACCGGCCGTTGCTCGATCCGCTCGGCCTCACCTATCCGCAATATCTGGCGATGCTGGCGTTGTGGCAGCATTCGCCGAGCACGATCGGCGAGCTCGGCGCAGCGCTTGGGCTCGATTCGGCGACGCTGACGCCACTGATCAAGCGGATGGAAGGCGGCGGCCTCGTGACGCGCCGGCGCGATAGCGCCGACGAACGCCGGGTTCTGGTCGAGCCGACAGCCAAGGGTCAGGCGCTGCGGGCGAAGATGAAAGACGTGCAGGAGGGACTGAGCTGCGGCATGCCGCTGGAGCGAGCCGAGCTCAAAGCCCTGCACGGCACGCTGACACGACTGGTCGCCGGATTGCGCGA
The DNA here is from genome assembly GCF_006442815.1 of Mesorhizobium sp. B2-4-3. GTDB lineage: Bacteria > Pseudomonadota > Alphaproteobacteria > Rhizobiales > Rhizobiaceae > Mesorhizobium. Next base: position 6,652 of record NZ_VFVL01000043.1, on the reverse strand, counting down.
AGCCACGGCCAATCAGGACTGAACGCCGCAAAGGCTGTCCTCGAAACCATCCCCGAAGAGCATCGGATTGCGTGTTGGCCGGCCTTGTGTCAGCGCGGACCGGCTTGCAAGGCGCATGCGGCTCTATCTCTTTGTTTTTACGCAATTCCGAACGGAAAACCGCTTCACACTTTTCCTGGAATTGCTCTAAAGTCGGCACCGGATTTTTCCTGGCCGCGAGATTGCAGCGCGGCCCGCACCTTCGGAGATTTGTCATGACCAAGTCGAAACTGCTGCTGGCCGCCATGGTGGCCTGGCTTCTCGCGCCTGTCGCGGCGCTCGCCGATACGCTGCCCGATCTCGGCGGCAAGAAGGTCGTGGTGGTGACGGAAAACGCCTATCCGCCGCTGCAGTTCATCGACAAGAAGACCGGCAAGCAGATCGGCTGGGAATATGACGCGATGGACGAGATCGCCAAGCGGCTGAACTTCAAGGTCGAATACCAGAACACCTCCTGGGACGCGATGATCCAGGCGGTTTCCGACAACCAGTACAACATCGGCATGACCGGCATCACCATCAAGGACGACCGCAAGGAGAAGGTCGACTTTTCCGATCCCTATATGCGCTCGGAGCAATTCATGCTGGTGCGCGGCGATGAAAGCCGCTTCACCGACGCCAAGACCTTCGGCGCCTTCAAGGACGGGCTGATCGGTGCACAGCCCGGCACCACGCCTTTCTACACCGCCGTCTACAGCGTGCTCGACGGCAACGAGCAGAACCCGCGGATAAAGCTGTTCGAGACGTTCGGCGCGACCGTGCAGGCGCTGAAATCGGGCGACGTCGACGTTGTGCTCACCGACGGCACCGCCGGCCAGGGCTATGTCGATGCCTCCGAAGGCAAGCTCAAGCTGATCGGCGGGCCGCTCGGCACCGAGGATTTCGGCTTCATCTTCCCGAAGGGCTCGGACCTGGTGAAACCGGTCAATGCCGCGATCGCTTCGCTGAAGGCCGACGGCACCTTCGACAAGCTCAACAAGAAGTGGTTCCTCGATTACAAGATGGGGCAGTAGGCCCTGTTGTCGCGATGGCCGGCAAAGCTGCCAATCTCCCCCCTTGCGGGGGAGATGCCCGGCAGGGCAGAGGGGGGTGTGCAGGATCGCGATATTTCCGTTCCAAGCTTCTTCGAAGAGAATCCGATCGAGGGCTGTGATCGTAATCAGTTGATAGGCCGGCGGGACAGCACCCCCCTCTGGCCTGCCGGCCATCTCCCCCGCAAGGAGGGAGATCAGCAGCTCTTGCGAAGGCATCTATTCACCAGCGTTGGGAACTGATGCCCGCCACCCCATCCACATCCAAATCCGAATTCCCCTGGTGGCTGGCCGCCGCCCTCGTCCTTGCTTTGGCCGCTGCCGTCGCCATTGCGTCCAGCGACCTCTATGCGCAAGTCTTTGCCACCGTCGCCAAGGGCATCGGCGTCACCATCTTCGTCACCGCGGTCGCTTTCGCCTTGGCCTCCGCGCTCGGGCTCGGCATCGCCCTGATGGCGCTCTCGGGGTCGCAATGGCTGCGGCAGATCGCGCGCTTCTATGTCGAGATCATCCGCGGCGTGCCGATCCTGGTGCTGTTGTTCTGGATCGCCTTTGCCGGCGCGCCGGCCTTCGTCGCCGCCTGGAACGCGCTGACCGCGCCGCTGCAGAGCGCCGGCCTGATCGGCGAACTGCTGGTGCGCGACGTGTCGCTGCTCTGGCGCGCCATCATGGCTTTGACCATCGGCTACTCGGCCTTCATCTCGGAAGTGTTCCGCGCCGGCATCCAGTCGGTCGAGAAGGGACAGATCGAAGCCGCGAAGGCGCTTGGGCTCAGCCGAGCGCAGCGCTTCGGGCTGATCGTCTTTCCGCAGGCGATCCGCACCATCCTGCCGCCGCTCGGCAACGACTTCGTCGCCATGGTCAAGGATTCCTCGCTGGTCTCGGTGCTCGGCGTCGCCGACATCACCCAGATGGGCAAGGTCTATGCCGCGGGCTCCTTCCGCTTCTTCGAGACCTATTCGATCGTCGCCTATATCTACCTCATCCTGACCGTCGGCCTGTCGCTGGCGCTGCGGACGCTGGAACAGCGGCTGCGCCGCCAGCATCGGGAATAGCCGGCGGCCTCCGAGCGCGCTACGATCCTTCAGCACATCATCGCGGAGGACACGCCCATGGATTTCGACAAGGCCAATGCGGCGCTGGACTCCGTCTATTCGGCCGATTCGCCGGAGGCGCTCGCCAAGGCCTATGCCGACTGGGCCGCGACCTATGACAGCGAGACCGCCTCGCTCGGCTACCTTCTGCCTTTCCTCATCACCGCCTGGGTGGCGCGGCACGTGCCGGCGGGCGAAGGTCCGCTGCTCGACGCCGGCTGCGGCACCGGCCTGTCGGGGCCGTCGCTGAAGGCTCTGGGCTATGGCGACATCGCCGGGCTCGACCTCTCCGACGACATGCTGAAGATCGCCGGCAGCCGCCAGGCCAACAACAAGCCGGCCTATGGCGAGCTGAAGAAGGCGATGCTCGGCGGTCCGCTGCCGTGGCCCGACCGGCATTTCCGCGCCTTCTTCTCGACCGGCGTCTTCACCATCGGCCACGCGCCGGCTTCGGGACTGCATGAACTGGTGCGCATCACCAAGGCCGGCGGTCACGCCATCTTCACCGTGCGCGACCAGGTTTTCGAGAGCGGCTGCTTCCAGGCGGTGTTCGATGAGCTGACGCAGGCGGGCAAATGGCGGCTGGTCGAGGAAAGTCCGTGGTTCCGCTGCTATGCCATCGGCGACCCGGAGGCGCTGGTGAAGACGTTTGTGTTCGAGGTGATGTGAGCTGCGAGTTTCCCTTCTCCCCTTGCGGGAGAAGGTGGCCGCGAAGCGGCCGGATGAGGGGTGCTCCAGGGAACGCCGACGCCTCACTTCGCTGGAACACCCCTCATCCGTCTCGGCGCTGCGCGCCGATCCACCTTCTCCCACAAGGGGAGAAGGGAAAGTCGCGCCAATTGCCGAAAAGCCAAAACATTGCTATCTACCCCGCCATGGAAAAGCTTTTCAGCGATCCGGCCTACAAGGGTTTCGTGCTGCAGGACAGGAAGCGCCTGCCGTCGCGTTTCTCCGCGCGCGTCTGCGGCGCGCTCACCAGCCGACTTCGCTGAGCCGACCGATCGCAGTCGTCGCGCCGGGTTGCCGGCGTCCTTTTCCCATTCTCATATCGACGGATTTACGCACATGAGCGCACCGCGCACCCTCTACGACAAGATCTTCGACGACCATACGGTCGACCGCCAGGACGACGGCACCTGCCTGCTCTATATCGACCGCCACCTCGTGCATGAGGTCACCAGCCCGCAGGCCTTCGAGGGCCTGCGCATGAGCGGCAGAAAAGTCCGGCATCCGGAAAAGACGCTAGCCGTGGTCGATCATAATGTGCCGACCTCGCCCGAGCGCAAGTTCGGCATCAAGAACGAGGAAAGCCGCATCCAGGTCGAGGCGCTGGCCAAGAACGCCAAGGATTTCGGCATCGAATATTATTCCGAGAACGATATCCGCCAGGGCATCGTCCACATCATCGGGCCGGAGCAGGGTTTTACGCTGCCCGGCATGACCATCGTCTGCGGCGATAGCCACACCTCCACGCATGGCGCTTTCGGCGCGCTGGCGCATGGTATCGGCACGTCGGAAGTCGAGCATGTGCTGGCCACCCAGACGCTGATCCAGCGCAAGGCCAAGAATATGCTGGTGCGCGTCGATGGCCAGTTGCCGGAAGGCGTCACCGCCAAGGACATCATCCTCGCCATCATCGGCGAGATCGGCACCGCCGGCGGCACCGGCTACGTCATCGAATATGCCGGCGAAGCGATCCGCTCGCTGTCGATGGAAGGCCGCATGACGATCTGCAACATGTCGATCGAGGGTGGGGCGCGGGCCGGCCTGATCGCGCCGGACGAGACGACCTTCGCCTATGTCAAGGACAAGCCGCGCGCCCCGAAGGGCGCTGCCTGGGATGCCGCGCTCGCCTATTGGAAGACGCTGCATTCCGACGAGGGCGCGCATTTCGACAAGGTGGTCGTGCTCGACGCGGCGAAGCTGCCGCCGATCGTCTCCTGGGGCTCCTCGCCCGAGGATGTCGTCTCGGTGCAGGGCATCGTGCCCAATCCGCAAGAGATCGCGGACGAGAACAAGCGCACGTCGAAGATCCGCGCGCTCGACTATATGGGGCTGACGCCGGGGACCAAGATCACCGACATCGCGCTCGACCGCGTCTTCATCGGCTCCTGCACCAATGGCCGCATCGAGGACCTGCGCGCCGCCGCCAAGGTGGTCGAGGGCAAGAAGGTCAATCCGCGCGTCAACGCCATGATCGTGCCCGGCTCCGGCCTGGTCAAGGAACAGGCGGAAGCCGAAGGCCTCGACAAGATCTTCGTCGCCGCCGGCTTCGATTGGCGCGAGCCCGGCTGCTCGATGTGCCTGGCCATGAACGACGACCGGCTGAAGCCGCATGAGCGCTGCGCCTCGACCTCGAACCGCAATTTCGAGGGCCGGCAGGGTTTCAAGGGCCGCACCCATCTGGTGTCGCCGGCCATGGCCGCGGCCGCCGCGATCGCCGGTCATTTCGTCGACATCCGCGACTGGAAGTAACCGCACAGCTGCAGCGCTCAACGGAGGCCCGGACAGGACGTTCGGGCCTTTTTGCTTTCAGCGATCTATCTGCGAATGATCTCGTGGAACTCCTCGCGCCGGCCGGGCTCGTCGGCGGCGACGACCAAGGCCAGCTGCCGCTCGTCGAAGATCCTGAACCACTCGTCCCATTCGACAAGCTCATAGCCGCCAGTGTTGATCGGACGCTCCGGGCGGTCGGTGTCTTCATAGGCCTGCTGGCCGAAAACCAGCCGCAGCATGGCCTGCGTTCCCGCCTCTGGCGAGACGTCGACGATGGCCGGAAAGCCGGCGCGCGCCGCCGCCCAGGAGCGGATTTCATCGTGGTTCGTCAAAGTGATCGTGCCAGCCATCTCGATCGTCTCCCGTCTGGCGTCTCCTGCCTGGCCGGACAACGCCGCTCCGGCAGGCCGGTTCCGCGGCATGCGATGTGTTTGTCCGGGCTTAACCGCTTGTTTGGGCTTGCGTCCTAGTATCTCCCCCTGGGTAAGTTGGGGAAAGTCGCAGTCCTTTGGACACCGGTCTGCTCATAGCGCTGCTCAATCCGACGATAGCGCTGGCGCTTGGCGCTGCGTTCCTCGTGCTGTGGTCTTATCAGCGCCATCGACCCTATCTGGCCGCGCTCGGCGCGAGCTACTGCCTGTCGGCGCCGGGTTTCCTGCTGCAGTATTTCACGCTTCCCGTCGGCGTGGCGCTGACCAAGCTCGTTTCGAACATCTGCTTCACGATCGCGGCCTGCTGCCTCTCCAGCGCGATCATCGCGCGCTATGGACGGCGCGTGCCCTATGTCGGCATCGTCATCATGACCGGAGGCGGGCTTGCCGCTTTCATCTGGTTCATGTTCGTCCAGCCGGATCTCACCTGGCGGGTGCTGGTCATGAATTTCGGCTTCGGCGCGCTCAGCCTGCTCGTCGCCGCGGAACTGAGAACGGTGCGCAACAACGGTCCGACCGAAAAGATCCTGTTCGCGCTGTCGCTGCTTTCCGGGCTGAACTTCATCGCCCGCACGCTGATCGTCGTCATCGCGCATGGACCGTTCCCCGGCTATGACGGCTTCTACGGATCGTCCTACTGGACGACGGCGCTGCTTTCGCACGCGCTGTTGTCGCTGCTGATCGCGCTCTGCCTGTTCACGGCCGCGGCGCTCGACGTGATGAGGGCGCTGAAGGCCGAGACCCATACCGATCCGCTCTCGGGCATCCTCAACCGCCGCGGTTTCGAGCAGCGGGCAACCGTGCTGCTCGATCAGTGCGGCAAGGCCGGCTTTCCCGTCGCCCTGGTGCTGGCCGATCTCGACCACTTCAAGGCGCTGAACGACCGGCACGGCCATGAGGCGGGCGACCGGGTCATCGCCGACTTCGCGGCCAAGCTGCGCTCCGCCACCGGCGCGCGCGGGGCCGCCGGGCGCATCGGCGGCGAAGAGTTCGCCGTGCTTTTGCCGCTCAGCGACCTGGGGTCGGCAAGGCTCTTCGCCGAAGCGATCCGCTCCTTCTATTCGACCGGCGCGATCGACGGGCTGCCGCCCGGCACCAGGGTGACCGCCAGCTTCGGCGTTGCCGCCCGCACCGGCAGGGAAGGCCTGGCGCCGCTGATGCGGCGCGCCGACGAAGCGCTCTACAAGGCCAAGAAGAACGGCCGCGACAGTGTGCGCCTGTCCTACGAGAGGCCCGAGACCGCTTTCGTCGCCGAGCCGCTCGCCGTCGGTTGAGGTAGGCAGGCCCGGGCTGTCCAAGCCCTCCGCTTCGTCCAGAAGGCGATCGCAACGTTCGCGATTGGCCGAAACCCCTCATCCTCGTCATTCCAGGGCGGAGCAGCCGCGAAGCGGCGTCGCGGAGACCCTGGAATCCATGCCGTGACTCTGATCAAAGAATGCGGCGGAGCAGAATTCTGCACTGCGGCAGCGCTCGGAAGTCACGGAATGGATTCTAGACGTTATGACCGTGGTCTGAGCGGCGGCCCGTCCTAAGTCTTTGCAGCTGTAAAGCAAACGGGGAT
>NZ_VFVL01000042.1 GCF_006442815.1 Mesorhizobium sp. B2-4-3 | reverse complement strand
CGCAAAACGCACGAAACTGTTCGCGATGTCTTCGCACACCTGTTCGCGATGTCCCCAGTCCATACAGGGGGGAGATCAGCAGCTCCGGCGCCTCGCTCTACCCCCTCGACCGCAGCGCGTCGTTCAGCCCCCACATGTCCTTCTCCTCGGGCGCCGTCTCCAGATTGAGCACCGGGACCTGCTTGCGCAGATGGTCATGGTGGGTGCGCACGCCATATTCGAGGTCGGAGAGATAGAAGCCCTCGAAGGCTTCCGACAGCATGGATTCGTTCGACCACACGGAAAGCTGGACGTCCTCGCTCATCGTGTCGCGGTCGATGCGGTAGGCGAGGTAGCGCGCCGCGGCCTGCTCGCGCGTCTCGTCCTTGTAGCGGTAGATGGCGCCGCGCAGCAGCGTCTCGCCGGTCGACAGCGGGAACTCCTGATAGAACTGGACGGATTCCGGCATGATCGACAACGCGTTGTTGGGGAAGATGCCGTAATAGATCCAGGCCTTGCGCAGATGCTCCGGCAGGTGCGTCGGCTCGGGCGAGAGCTTGATGTACTGGTTGACGCTCCAGCGCCGTCCGGCATGCGGATTGTAGGTGGCGAAGGACCGCGACACGCCGTTGATGAAGGGTTCGTCGAAATAGGTCGCGCCATAGAGGTCCTGCAGCGCCGGATGCGCCATGGCGACGTGATAACCTTCATTGTCGACGTCGCGCACCGACTTCCAGTTCACAGGCGACTTCTGCGTCCAGATGCCCCAGGACGGGACCATGTCGGCGACCTTGTAATGCGCCATCTCGGCTTCGATCGGCTTCAAGAGCTCGGCCACCGAAGGCTGCGGACCGCCTTTGCGGAAGCGGATGAAGATGAAGCCCATCCAGATTTCGAGGTCGAGCGGCATCAGGCCGAACTCGGTCTTGTCGAGCTCGGGGAAGGAGCGCGGACGGGCGGCGCCCCGCAGCGTGCCGTCGAGATTGTAGACCCAGCCATGGAACGGGCACACCAGCGCGTTCTTGCAGGTGCCCTGGCTGTCGGCGACGACGCGGCTGCCGCGGTGGCGGCACATGTTGTTGAAGGCGCGCACGACGCCGTCCTTGCCGCGCACGATCAGCGCCCGCTCGCCGATGACGTCCATGGTCAGATAGTCACCAGCGTTGGGCACGTCGGAGACATGGCCGGCGATCTGCCAGTGATTGCGGAAGACATATTCCTTCTCGAGCTCGAGAAGGGCGTTGGAATGGTAACTCCACCCCGGCAAACCCCGCCGGTCCCAATCGTTGGGGATCGCCACGTCACGGAGGTGCGGGTTCATGGGCATGCTCTTCTTTTTGTTGAATACTCATTCAATATAAACATATTTTTCTTTGAAATGCAATGGCTTGCGGAAATGTGGAAATTCCGTGGCGGCAAGTCTGGCCTCGCCCGAGCCGGAAAAATCCCGGAAAATCCGGGTCTTAATCGAGGAAGCAGAACAGCGATTGCGGCCGCCGCCACCTGCCTCGGAATGGGCATGTTTCGATTGATATCGAGCGTGCGGCAGGCAGCCACGGTGCATTCGATTTTCAGGCACTGCAGTGTGAGGCTGTTTACAGTCGGCCGGGCGCGACAGGCGCACATCTGCGCCGACCGCTTCAATGACCGGCCGAATGGTTGCCGCGGATTGGATGCTGCCGCGTCGAGCGGCCTGTTTCAATCCTGTTACACAGGCAGCCGCCGCCGATCATCCGGCTGTTACCTGGTGCGATTATGTTCGTTTCATAGAAAAAAGAAAGATAACGAAGGGAACAACGATGTTCGCGAAAGCTCGCGCCGCCGACGCCAATCGCCGCCTTGATGTGCCGGAACGCAATGACCGCCGGCCGAAGCTTGCGCTGCGCCAGCGCGCCAGCGACCATCCGATGGCGATGTTCATGCTGATCGGCGCGTGCGCCCTTGTCGCCATGCTGGCGGCACCTGCCTCAGGCCCGGCTTTCGCCTCGATCAATCCGCCGGCCAATGTCATCGAGGGCGCCCAGACCACGCTCAAGACCGCCCGCCTGCCGGAACCCTCGATCGACTTTGCCTGCAAGGGCCAGAATTGGGGCGCCGAGAGCGTCGACTGCCTGCGCGCCATCGCCGAGCAGTCTGGCCAGCACCGGGAGCGCGCGGTTCGCATGATCGCCAGCGCCGCGCCGCTCACCAGCACGCCGAACGTTTTTTAAGACCTCCCCTGAGCGCACCCTCCTGCGCTCGAGTCAGGCTCCCGCCGAAAGTCGGTCGGGAGCCTCTTTTTTGGGGCCTGCCGATATTCAGGTGAGGCCGGCCTGACCTGAATCTCAACAGACCCCGCGGCGGCGCCAGAACAAGGTTTCGCCGCACCTTCCTCACGTTTCCCTGTCGGCTCCGCGCTAGTCAACTCAGATGTGGGCGCCGTTGTCGGCGGCGGCGGCGACCTCGTCGGCGACGGTCGAGAGGATGCCGCGGACGTCGAGCGTCGAGAAAGGCTTCTCCAGAATCTGCGGGCGCTGCTGCGGCGGCAGCGCTTCGATCTCCGCCTTGGCGCCGATCATGTCGCCGGTCACCAGCACGAAGCGCTTGGCCAGAGCGGGCCGCTGGGAAAGCAGTTCGCGGTAGATCGCCATGCCGCTGGTACCCGGCATGCGCAGATCGGAAAAGACGATGTCAGGCAGCATGTGACCGTTCAACACGTCGGCCGCCGATGTCCAGCTTGCCACGACGCGCGACTTCACGCCCATCAGCTCGAGTATGTCGGACAACGAGGCGGCGACGTCCGGCTCGTCGTCGATCACCAGCGCATGGCGCAGCCCGCTCGAACGCGCCGGACCTTCGCCGGGCGCGGTGCCGTTGCCCGCGATCGCCGGCAATTGCACGACGAAGCGCGCGCCGTGCGGCTCGACCTCCTCGAACCAGATGTTGCCGTTGTGGCGTTCGACGATCGATTTCGAGATCGACAGGCCGATGCCGGTGCCGACGCCGACCGGCTTGGTGGTGAAATAGGATTCGAAGATGCGCGAGCGGATCGCCTCGGGAATGCCGGGGCCATTGTCCTCGACGGAGAAGCCCGGATTGCCGCGCTCGCCGCGGAAAGTCCGCACCTTGATGCGCCGTTCGCCCTCGACGCCGGCCAGCGCATGCTGGCTATTGATCAAGAAGTTCGCGGCAACCTGGGTGACATGGTCGGCATCCGCCATGGCAAGCAGTGGCCCACCGGCGAAATCGGTGTCGATGACGATGCCGCTGGAGCGCGCGCCATAGGCGGTGACTTCGAGCGCCGAGCGCACCACCTGGTTGAGATCGGTCTCGGCCTGCTCAGTCGGGTGCAGGCGCACCATCGACAGGAAGCTCTTGACGATGCGGCCGCAGCGCTCGGCGGCGGCGCGCACTTTTTCGGCGCGGACCTTGGTCTGCGGATCGCTCGCGAATTCGTGCAGCAGCGTCGACTGCGCCACAACCACCGCCAGCGGGTTGTTGAGCTCATGCGAGACGCCGGCAAGCAGCGAGCCCATCGCCGCCATCTTCTCGTTCTGGTGCAGCTTCTCGCGCTGGCGGTTGATCTCTTCCTCGGCCTGCAGCTTTTCGCGCAGGTCGCGGATCGAGCCGAAGATCAGACGGCGGTCGGCAACGCGCATCTCGGTCGCCGTCAGCTCGATCGGGAAAATCTCGCCGGCGGCGTTCTGCGTAACGGTCTCCAGCCGTTGGCCGACCATCGGCGCGCCGCGCCCGGCCATGTATTCGGCGCCCGAGGCATAGCCCTTGCGATAGTATATCGGAACGATGGTATCGAGCAGGTCCTTGCCAAGGATGGCGCTGCGCTGGAAGCCGAACATCTTCTCGGCGGCTGGATTGAACTCGATGATCGAGCCGGCCTCGTCGATGACGATGATGGCGTCGAGCGAGGCCTGCAGCATGGTGCGGCGGATCACTTCGCTGGCATGCGCCTCGGATGGCGAGCGCTCGATAGCGTCGCCGATCGCCAGGGCGATGATGTGCAGGGTCGCTTCTTCCTCGTCAGTCCATTCGCGCTCGGCGACGCAGTCGTTGACGGCCAGCGTGCCCCAGAGGTGGCCATGCGCGAACACGGAGACGGACAGGAACGACCTGATGTTCTGCTTCTCGAAATCGGTCCGCAGGAAACCGTCGAGGTCGCGTGTGTGGCCGGAGAAAATCTTGCCTTGCCGCTCATCCTCCTGCAACTGCTCCAGCAGCGAGTCCGAGTTGATGATCGATTGCATGATCACCGAGGGCGACGCCAGCTCGCCGCCGAAGTCAGGGTCGATCCAATAAGCGGCGACGGACTGGGCGAAGCCTTCACCCGGCAATTCACGCAGGCGGAAGAGAATGCCGCGCTGGCAATCCATCTTGCGGCACATTGTTCCCAGTATGTCGTCCATCTCGCGCTGCCAGTCGCCTGCCTCGCGCAGGCGGCGCACGACATGGACAGCCGCCATAGCGGCGCCGCCCGGGCGCGAGCCATGCGTATCGGCGCGTGCTGTGTCAGCAGTCATGGTCGGCCGTCTCTCGGAGCCCGCTTGAAGTGCGTCGCGTCGAAACGGATTCGAGCGACGCGATTCAAGTCCGTATTTCGATGCATGTCGTTCCCAAAACCGCTGCGCATTTTTGGGCAACATGCATTGGGCTGGTTCAATTGCCGTCGCCGCTCGGCAGCGAGAAGATATAGCCTTCGCCGCGTACCGTGCGCAGGAATTTCGGGTTGGCGGGATCGGCCTCGATTTTCTTTCGCAACCGCATGATGCGGATGTCGACCGCGCGCGAGGATTCCGGATCCTCCACGAAGCCGATGGCTTCCGAAATCGCCGCTCGCGTCAGAAGCCGGTTGGCGCGGGTGAGAAAAACCTCGAGCACGTCGAACTCGCTTTTGGCCATCTCGATGACCGCGCCATTGGCGCCGATGACCAGACGGCCGTCGAAATCGGCCTGGAGGCCGCCGAAATTCACGAAGCGGCGATTGCCGGTTTCGGCCTTCTGCGCCTGCGGCTCGGCCGGCTGCGGCACGCGGCGCAGCACGCTGCGCACGCGCGCCAGCACCTCGCGCAATTCGTACGGTTTGACGATATAATCGTCGGCGCCGAGCTCCAGCCCGACGATGCGGTCGAGCGCGGTGCCGGCGGCCGTGGCGTAGATGACGCCGATCTGCGTTTTCGAGCGCAGCCAGCGGCCGAGCGACAGCCCGTCCTCGCCAGGCATGGCGATGTCGAGGATGGCAAGGTGGAAGGACTGCGCCTCGAACAGCGCGCGCGCGGCGGCCGCATTCTCGGCCGTGACGACGTCATAGCCGCTGGCGCCGAGATATTCGGCCACAGCCTCCCTCAGATCCGGTTCGTCCTCGACGACGATGATGCGTGCCTTCACGACGCGCTCGCTCCCGCTTTCGGTGGAAAGTAGATTGGGTATAAACATGATGTCCAGCACTCATCTCGAGTTGTCTGTGGCGGGGTGAAGAAAATGGCCGCACGATCCGTCATAGCGCTTGTGTCCGTCGCCGAGGTGGTGGCCAAAAATCTCGCTGACCATCTCGACCGGCGCGGGCACGATGTGCGCCAGGCGCGCCAGCCCTGGGAGGCGGAGACGCTGCTTTCGGCCGGCGGCATCGATATCGTGGTCGTCGGCGACGACGTCACCCAGGCCGAGGGCCGCGAACTGCTCAGGCGTTACAGCGGCCAGGGCGGGGGTGGCGAGGGCGGTCCCGACTTCGTCCTGATCTGCCGGCCGCGCGACCTCGTCGACAAGGTGCTGGCGCTCGAGCTGGGTGCTGCCGACGTCATCGAAAGCCCGCTCAACGTGCGCGAGCTTGCCGCGCGTATCGGCGGCCTGCTGACCAGACGCGGCAGGGCCGGCGGCGAACTGATCGTGCTGGAAAACGCCACCGTCGATCTGCGGTCGGCCATGGTGATGCATCGATCGGGGTCGGAGGATCAGCTTTCTCCGGGGCAGGTGGCGCTGCTCAGGCTGTTCCTGGCGAGCCCGCGCAAGGTGCTGACGCGCGACGACATCATTGCCGCGGCGCCGGCCGAGAATGCCGACGCATTCGACCGTTCGATCGACTCGCGCATCGTGCGGCTGCGCCGCAAGCTTGACACCGAGACCATCACCACCATCAGGGGCGCCGGCTATCGTTTCGATCCGCCGGTCCCACGCAACGAGTAAGTTCCGGTCGGCGAGGCGTTGGAGCATCGGTTTTCCCAAGCGTGGTCATTCCGGGTCCGACGCCCGGCGCTCAGCGCACCACGATGACAGAGGGGCCGGATGGAAGGTCGGCGCTAGCGGTTATCTCGGCCTTGGCGCGCTCCTTGAGCAGCACCGTCGCCAGCGCCGCGAAGCCGAGCAGGCCCTGCGCGTAAAGCAGCGCGGAAAGCACAGAAGCGGCAAATTTCGTCTTCATCTCTTTAAATCCCCAATCTCGAAATCGTCGGTGCTTCAGGAAACTCCCGAAGCGCCCGCGCCGCTGACGGAGCCCCCCGCTGCGGCGCGGGCCTTCGGTCCTCTCGGCAGCAAGTAGCCGGAGGGGCCGCGTGTCCTCATCAGCCGAAGGCCGACCCGCCAGAGGGCCTTCAGCCGGTGGACGCGCAGGCTGGACAAAATCCAGACCGTGGCGATGAACAGAGCCATGTGCAGCGTCGAAACCTCGCCGGAATTCACCGCCGCCAGCGTCGTCGCCGGGTTGCCGGCCACCGAGCCGGCGCCGCCGAGCACGATCGCCGCGACGCTGATCCTGGGAAGCCAGGAGCGGAGTTTCGATTTCCTGCCCATTTTCGTTTGCAGATGTCTGTTCCCGTTGCGTCAAACCTGACGCCGGCCTGTATCCACATCATGCCGCCGGAGACGCACTTTGTTGCAAATCGGTTTCGAAATTGGCCGCCCTGCTTTCACATACGGGCAAAATTGGCTTTCGTTTGCACTGCAACATACGATTTGGTTGCAAGGTGGAGCGAGCCGCACCTTGCGGCGGACTCAGTTCCGGGACCTTCTCTGTTAACTTCGAGAAACAAATTCGAAACAAAAACGAGCATCAAGCGAAATTGATCTGAAACAGGCGTCCTCGATAAGGCGGTCCATCGAATTGAAACCGGCGCGACCGGCCAAAAACAGAGAGGGATCGTCATGCATACCGCCATTTCCGCCAAGCTTATCAATGTCACCGCCGCCGCGCTCACCGGCGCGACGCTGCTCTTCGGCGCCGGCAACACTGCCCATGCCAACCAGATCGTCGCCAAGGTTTCGCTGTCGCAGCAGATCATGGAAGTCACGGTCGATGGCCGCCCGACCTACACCTGGAAGGTGTCGACCGGCGACAGGAGGCACATCACGCCGACCGGCTCGTTCAAGCCGACCCGCCTGCATGAGATGTGGTATTCGAAAAAATACGACAATGCGCCGATGCCGCATTCGGTCTTCTTCAGCGGCGGCTACGCCGTTCACGCCACCTATGCCATCAGCCGTCTCGGCCGTCCTGCCTCGCATGGCTGCGTGCGGCTGCATCCGGATGCGGCGGCCGACTTCTACCAGCTCGTCGAGGCCTTCGGCCCCGGCAACACCAGCATCGTGATCGTCAAGTAGCAGGCTGGGGTCAAGTAACGGGCTGGGTAAAGTAGCAGGCGGGTTGCCGCCTTCGGGATAGCGCCGAAGCCGTGGGGCGACCACCAAAAAGAGGCCGGAATTTCCGGCCTCTTTTGTTTTTCGCTTCGTTTGCCGTCTCAGCTCGGCAGCGCCGGCATCAGCTTTGGATCGGGCTTCTCGGCGAGATGCGGCAAGTCCTTGCTGGCGATGAAGGTGTAGAACATCGGCACGACGAAGAGCGTGAACATGGTGCCGACCAGGATGCCGGTGAAGATGACCAGGCCCATCGAATAGCGCGCGGCCGCACCGGCGCCGCTGGAGACGATCAGCGGCACGACGCCGAGCGCCATGGCCGCCGTGGTCATCAGGATCGGCCGCAGGCGCACCTTGGCCGAAGCGATGATGGCGTCGCGTCGGCGCATGCCATGTATTTCACGCTGCTGGTTGGCGAATTCCACCAGCAGAATGCCGTGCTTGGTGATCAGGCCGATCAGCGTGATCAGGCCGACCTGGGTGTAGATGTTCAGCGTCCCCAGGCCGATGTTGAGCGGCACGATCGCGCCGAAGATCGACAGTGGCACCGCCATCATGATGATCAGCGGATCGCGGAAGCTCTCGAACTGGGCCGCCAGCACCAGATAGATCACGATCACCGCCGCCGCGAAGGCGATCAGGATGGTGTTGCCCTGTTCCTTCTCCTGCCGCGACTGGCCGGAATAGTCGACGAAGAAAGTGTCGGGCAGGGTCTCCTTAGCGAGGTCCTCCAGCACCTTCAGGCCGTCGCCGGTGGTCACGCCGGGCAGAGGCAAAGCCGAGATCGTCGAGGAGTTCAGCTGGTTGAACTGCTCGATGGCCGCCGGCGAGGCATTGGTCGAGATATTCACGACCGCCGACAGCGGCACCATCTTGCCGTCGACACTGCGCACGAAATACTCGCCGAGCTTGTCGGGATTGTCGCGGAATTCCTGCGGCACCTGCGGAATGATGTCGTAGCTGTTGGAGTCGCGGTCGAACTGCGCCACTTCCGAGCCGCCGACAAGCAGCGTCAGCGTATTGCCGATATCGGCGATCGGCAAGTTCAATGCTGCCGCGCGCTCGCGGTCGATCGTCACGGTCACCTGCGGCGCATCGTAAGACATCGAGTTCTGCACGACGATGAAGCGGCCGGAGGCCTGCGCCTTGCTCTTGATCTTCTCCGCTTGCTCGAAGACCTCCGAGGGAGCTCCGGTGGAGCGCACCACCATGGAAATCGGCAGGCCGCCGCCGGAGCCGGGCAGCGTCGGCGGCGCGAAGACGAAGGCTTCGACGCCGGCCACCTTGGCCAGGCGGCCCTGGATGTCGGCCTGGAGCTCCTTCGAACTGCGCTTGCGTTCCGCCCAGTCCTTGAAGGCGAAGCCGACGAAGGCGCCGTTGGTCGCGCCGCCGAAGGCGACGGCGGAGAATTGCGCCCTGGTCTCGGGAATATCCTTCACCAGGCCAAGCATCTGGTTGACGTAGGTCTCGGTGTAATCCGATGTCGCGTAGCGCGGCGCGGTAACGATCGAGAGCAGGAAGCCCTGATCTTCTTCCGGCGCCAGCTCGGTCGAGGTCTTGGTGAACATGAAGCCGGTCAGCGCGACGAGGGCGATCACGATGATCAGCGTCACCGGCCGGTTCCTGAGCGAAGCGGTGACTGCCCGTTCGTAGACGCGCTCGACGCGACTGAAGGTTCCGTCGACGATCCGCTGGAAGCGGCCGTGCTGGCCCGGCTTCAGCAGGCGAGCGGACATCATCGGCGTGATGGTCATGGCAATCAGGCCCGACAGCACCACCGAGCCGGCCAGCGTCACCGCGAATTCGCGGAACAGCGCGCCGGTGAGGCCGCCGGTGAAGGCAAGCGGGGCGAACACGGCGGCCAGCGTCACGGTCATCGCCACGATGGCCGTCGCGATCTCGCGCATGCCGTTGAAGGCCGCCTGCATCGGCGACATGCCGTCTTCCTCCATGTGGCGGTGGATGTTCTCCACCACGACAATGGCGTCGTCGACGACAAGGCCGATCGCCAGCACCATGGCCAGCAGCGACAGAAGGTTGATCGAATAACCGACCGCAAACAGGATGAAGCAGACGCCGATCAGCGACAGGGGGATGGTGACGATCGGCATCATCACCGAGCGGAACGAGCCCAGGAACAGGAGGATGACCACGATGACGATGGCGACCGCCTCGCCGATGGTCTTGAACACCTCCTCGATCGAGGCGCTGATCTGGCCCGTCGCGTCGTAAACGACCTCGATCGTCATGCCTTTCGGCAGCGTATCCTGGATCTGCGGCACGAGCTTGGTCAGCGCCGCCGCCGTCGTCAGCGGGTTGGCCGCGGGCGTCGGGAAAATGGCCAGGAAGGTTCCCGGCTTGCCGTTGAAGCTCACCCTGGTGTCGGTGTTCTCCGCGCCGAGCTCGACACGCGCGACATCGCGCAGGCGCACCACCTGGCCATCCGTCGAGCGGATCGGCAACTGGGCGAAGGCCTCGGGCGTCTGCAGGGTCGAATGCACGGTGATCGAGGAGACCACATATTCGTTCTGGGTGTTGCCGGGCGCCGACAGGAAGTTCGAGTTGTTGATCGCGGTCAGCACGTCCACGGCGGTGGCGCCACGGGCGGCGAGCCGGATGGGGTCGATCCAGATGCGCATGGAATATTCCTGGGCGCCGAAGATCTGGACGTCGGCGACACCTTCCACGGTCGAGATGCGAGGCCGTATGACGCGCTCGATATATTCGGTGAGCTGCTCCTTGGTCATGTTCGGGTTCTGCATCGAGATGTACATCATCGCGAACTGCTGCCCGGTGCCCTTGACGATGACCGGGTCCTTGGACGCGTCGGGCAAGGTGCCGCGCACGCCCTGGACCTTGGACAACACCTCTGCCAGCGCCACATCCGGATTGGAGCCGAGCTTCATCTGCACGGTCACCGCGCTCGATGACGGACGGCTGGACGAGGTCACGTAGTCGATGTTCTCGGTCGAGGCGACGGCGCGCGCGATCGGGGCCGAGATGAAGCCCTGGATCAGGTCGGCGCTGGCGCCGGGATAGGCCGTGGTGATGGTGATCGCCGTCTCGTCGACCTTAGGATACTGACGGATCGACAGGCCGAAGATGCCCTGGAAACCGAGCAGCAGGATCAGGCAGGCCAGCACCGTCGAGAGCACCGGCCGGCGAATGAAGAGGTCGGAGAAGCTCATTGCTGAACCTGCTTGTTCGCCGATTTGCTGGGATCGATGGTGTTATCGACGGCAACCGACATGCCGTTGAAGAGCCGGTTCTGGCCGGCCGTGACGACCTGGTCGCCGGCCTTGAGGCCCTCGGCAATCTCGACCATGCCGTTGTTGCGGCGGCCGAGCTTGACGAAGACCTGCGAGATGGTGAGCGCAGGCTGCTGCGCGGCCTCTGGCGGCTTTGCGGCGTCGCCGGACGCCTTGTCGGCCGGCTTCGCGTCCGCCGGCTTTGCCGCGTTGTCGGCGGGCTTGGCGGCATCGCCGGCCGCCTTGCCGGCGCCGGCCTTCTGCTCGTCCGGCTTTGCCGGAGCCGGCGCCGCGCCCTCGGCAGATTTCGCCGGCTCGACCACGAAGACATAATCGCCATAGAGGCTCGTCGTCACCGCCGTCTGCGGCACGGAGATGACGTTGTTTTCCTGCGGCAGCTCGACGCGGATCTGGACGAACTGGCCAGGCGTCAGCTTGCCTTCCGGATTGGCGACCTCGCCGCGGATCGAGACCAGCCGGCTTGCCGGATCGATCTTGGGGTCGATGCCGCGAATGGAGCCGGCAAAGGACATGTCGGCAAGGTTGCCGCCGAGCTTGACGGTCTGGCCGATCTTGAGCAGCGGCAGCTGCTGTTCGGGTACCGTGAAGTCGACCCGCATCGTGTCCAAATCCTGGATCGTCACCACCGCGTTGCCGGGGGCCAGGTACTGGCCGACGTCGATCTTCGGGATACCGACCGTGCCGCCGAAGGGCGCGGACAACTGCTTCTGGTCGAGCACTGCCTGCAGCTTGTTGACCTGCGCGGCCGAGGCGTCGGCCGCCGCACGCGCGGCGTCGAGCGTCGCGTCCGTGCCGACGCCGCGCCGCTGCAATTCGATGGCGCGGGTTAGCGCCGCCTGGTCGGAGGCGGCCTGCGCCTTCTGCGCCACCAGATCGGCTTTCTCCACGGCATCGTCGAGCTGCACCAACACCGCGTCGGCGGCAACCTTCTGGTTGGCGTGGAAAAGGATGTCCTTGACGATGCCGCTCGTCTCGAGGGTGAGATCGACGCCGCGTACGGCGTTGACGGTGCCGATGGCCTCGACGCCGGGCGTCCACTTCGAAGGCTCGACGGTCACTGTCGAGACCGTCGCGGCCGGCGGCTTCATGGTGGCGAAATACTGCTTGATGCCGGCATCGCGCATGAAGTTGAAGCCTACGATGCCGACGCACACCAGAGCGAGCAAAAGCAAAAATCCGGCGATGATGAAAAAGCGCTTCACGGATGGTTCCCCTCGAGCCGGCAACCGGCAAAACAATCGATGCCGGGACACATATCGACGATAAGTCCCGATTTCAAATGGCGGGCGCCTTACTGTACCGGCTGGACGGTCTTGTCAATTCCGCCTAGGCTAATGTAGGGGGAAGCGCGATGAGAGTACCCAGGGCCAACTCACGCGAAAAGATACTTGCCGCCGCCGCCGACGTGGCGCGCGAGGCTGGTCCGGGAAGCCTGTCGCTCGAGGCGGTTGCCAGCCGCGCCGGCGTGTCGAAAGGCGGCCTGCTCTACAACTTCCCAACCAAGGCCAAGCTGATGCAGGGGCTGGTCGAAAGCTATCTCAGCGATTTCCAGAAGGCGCTGGAAACACGCGCTACCGAGGCCGGCCACGAAAGCGTGCTCTCAGCCTATATCAAGCTGTCGGCCGACGACTGCGAGCGGCCGAAACCCTCGGCGTCCTGGATGTTCTCGGCGATCGCCGAAGATCCCGATTTCCTGACGCCGATCAAGGCCTTCAAGCACCAGCTGTTCGAACGGCTGAAGGGAGAGACGGACGACCTCGGCTCGCTGCTGGTCTGCTATCTCGCCATCGAGGGGATGCGCAGCATGAATCTGTTCGATTCAGACGTGCTGTCCGAAGACGAGCGCAGGCTTCTGGTGTCCTCGCTCCTGAAGATAGCCGGATAGGTCGCCAAACGGTTTGGTAGTGACCAAACTGTTTGGTAGTGACCAAACTGTTTGGTGGTGACCAAACTGTTAAGAGCGTCACACCAGCTTCATCCTGGGGACATAGCGTCCTCCCCGGTTCTTTGCTGCAATGCAAACGGAGTGGGACAATGGTGGACGTAGTTTCCAGTGAGGCGGGGATCCCGAGACCGGATCATCCCCTAGAACAATCGGGCGGTGCCAAATGGTTCCTGCCGGCTTTCGGCGTGCTGGTGCTCGTCGGCATCATCTATGTCGGCTATGCGCTGAGCCAGGATCTGGCCATCGCCAAGACGGTGCCCTGGATCCTGCTCGGCATCGCCCTTCTGATTGCGCTGGGCTTCGAGTTCGTCAACGGCTTCCACGACACCGCCAACGCAGTGGCCACCGTCATCTACACGCGGTCGTTGCCGGCCGAATTCGCCGTCATGTGGTCGGGGGTCTTCAATTTCCTCGGCGTCTTGACCTCGAGTGGCGCGGTGGCGTTCGGCATACTGTCGCTGCTGCCGGTCGAGCTCATCCTGCAGGTCGGCTCGTCATCCGGCTTCGCCATGGTGTTCGCTCTTCTGGTCGCCGCCATCCTGTGGAACCTCGGCACCTGGTTCCTCGGCCTGCCGGCCTCGAGCTCGCACACGATGGTCGGCTCGATCATCGGCGTCGGCCTTGCCAACCAGTTCATGGCCCCGGCCGGAAGCGCCACCAGCGGCGTCGACTGGGGCCAGGCGACCAATGTCGGCATCACCTTGCTAGTCTCGCCGATCGTCGGCTTCTTCGCCGCCGCCATCCTGCTCTATGCCATGAAGCTCCTGGTGCGCAATCCGGCGCTCTACGAAGCGCCGAAGGGCAATGCGCCGCCGCCATGGTGGATCCGCGCGCTGCTGATCTTCACCTGCACCGGCGTCAGCTTCGCGCACGGTTCCAATGACGGTCAGAAGGGCATGGGGCTGATCATGCTGATCCTGATCGGCGTCGTGCCGACGGCTTACGCGCTCAACCGCACGCCCGACATCAACTATCTCGAAGCCTACAAGTCGGCCTCCGCCAGCGTCGAGACGGCGCTGGGCAAATATGCCAAGCCCGGCGTCACCGTTGCCGATGCCAACGCCGCAAAGGCAGCCGTGCAGGAAGCCGTGCGCAGCAAGACATGGAACGATCAGACGACCGTTGCGCTGCAGACCTATATCCACAACACCACCGCCGGGCTGCAGCCCTACGCTTCCGTCGACAACGTGCCGACCGACCTGGTCAGCAACGCGCGCAACGACATATACCTGATCGGCGAAGCGCTGAAGCTGATCGACAAGAAGAAGCTACTGCCGATGCAGGACGCCGACCTGAAGTCGGTGACTGACTACCATAAGGCGGTCGACAACGCGACGAAGTTCATCCCGCTGTGGGTGAAGATCGCCGTGGCGCTGGCGCTCGGCCTTGGCACCATGGTCGGCTGGAAGCGCATCGTCGTCACCGTCGGCGAGAAGATCGGCAAGAGCCACCTGACCTATGGCCAGGGCGCCGCCGCCGAGCTGGTCGCGATGATCACCATCGGCATGGCCGACCGTTTCGGCCTGCCGGTGTCGACGACGCACGTGCTGTCGTCCGGCGTCGCCGGCACCATGGCGGCCAACGGCTCCGGCCTGCAGTGGTCGACCGTGCGCAACCTCCTGCTGGCCTGGGTGCTCACGCTGCCCTGCTCGATCGCTCTGGCCTTCGTGCTGTTCGTGATCCTGCGTCACGTTTTCTGAGCGGCGGTTCTTGCCTGACCAGCAACATCGACGGCGCCGGTTCCGGCGCCGTCTTGCTTTCGAGCATGTGATTGAGCGGCCATGAATGACGCATCGCATCTGACGCTGCTTGCCTGGGACGACAGCCGCCATCACGCGCCCGGCCTGATCTGGGCCTATCGCGGCGCCGCAGGCCAAGCGCCGCAGCCGATCGCGCCGAAGGACATCGAAGCAGCGCTTGCCGCGCCGGACGGCTGGGTTTGGCTGCATGTCGATCTCATCGACCAGCGGGCGCATTCCTGGATCAGCCATGCCTGCGCGCTGCCGCAATCGGCGCATGCGATCCTCGAAGGCCATGAGGACAGCATGGCGCTGGCGCATGAAAAGGGCGTCGTGCACGGGATCGCCGCCGACCTGCATGGCGAGATCGGGCGAAGGTCGACCACCATCGGCAGGCTGCATTTCGCGGTGACGGACCGGTTGCTGGTGACCGGCCGCCGCCATTCGCTGGCGGCTGTGGAAGAGGTGAACAAGGCGCTTTCGCAAGGGTTCCAACCGGCGACCGCCTTCGAGCTGTTCGGCGCTATCGTGCTTGCCTTCTGCGGAAGCGCGAGCGGGCGGCTGGCGCTGGCCACGAAGCAGCTTGACGAGGTCGAGGACCGTCTCGTCACCGAGCGCCTTGCCGACGAGAGGCGCCGGATCAAGGAGGTGCGTCGCCTGGGGGTGTCGCTGCACCGGCCGATCGCGGCACAGGTCGCGCTGTTCCTGGACGAGAACCGTGCCGGCTGGGAATTATCGGCCGGCGCGCATGAGATATTGGGCAAGCTGGCGGCTCGCCTCAAAAGGCTGGACCGCGAAGTCGTCATGGTCAACGACCGGGCAAGGCTGCTGCAGGAAGAGGTCGCGGCGGAACTCGCGGACGAATCCAACCGCAGCCTGAAGGCGTTGGCGGTCATGAGCGCGCTGCTTCTGCCGGGAACGCTGATCGTCGGCATCTTCGGCATGAATACAGAAGGACTGCCGCTCACGCACACGCATGGCGGCTTCCTGCTGGCGATGCTGCTTGCGGGTGGGGCGACCGGATTGTTCTACTGGCTGCTGCTGCGGGCAGGCGCCGATCTCAAATTCTAAATTGGATGTCGCCGTCGGGCGTATAGGCCTACGGACCTTGCGGCGGAGATCGTCTGCCAGAATCGCTCCAGACCAGGATGACGTTTCGTTGAATCGCCTTCCTGGTCCAACTCCTCGTTGGAGCCTGATCTGTTCCGGAAGCCGGTTCCCACTTTTCGGGATCTTGCTCTAGCCGCTGCAGGCGCCGGCTCGGCTCGTTGCCGGCGATAGTCGAGGCATTGATGGCGGGAGCGGCCCCCGATTATCCGGTATCGGCGTGACGGGCTGAATGCACTCGTTCCAGTCGGCGCTGATGCCGAATTCGTACAGTCGCGAGGCGCATTCCTATCGTCGCGCAATCTCCGCCCTGCTACGGCGGCGCAGCTGGCGCAGCGACAAAAGATGGAGCAGGATTGAGCTTGGCACCACGAAAGCAGGGGTCAGCACACCCGGATAATCGCCAGCGCCGATGCTCTGCACATCCGGAACGATCAATTGCCACGGGCCGGGCGAGGTGATTATGCCCATGGTGATCGCGACGGCGAAATCGGCAAGGCCAAGGATGTTCCACAGAGTTGCTGCCCTCCGGCCCTCGGCTGTGCCGGTCGCCAGCGCGATCGCCGTCGGCAACGCGAACAGCCCTGTCAGCACGTCGCCGACGCCTGCCGGCACCGCGAATACGCCGGGCAGCGCACCATGCAGCCACGCCGCGAGCGCCCAACTGCCGAATACGCGGTAGAGCTGAAGCGCGACGAGCCAGCTCGCCGGTATCGCATCGAGCACCTGCCCGACCCGCCTGGAGAACAGCAACAGCGGCGCACCGATGATCACCGGCAGCAAGATAGCCGATGGCAACGCCGGTAAAACCGTGGCGTCCGGGTGGAAGATGCCATTGATAGCAGCACTCCAAGCGACGGCGAACCACAGCGTGTCCGTGATCATGATCGCCAACCAGGTCGCGCGGCGTTGACCCGGCGTCAGGCTCGTATGTTCGAGGCCGAGCCACAATCCCAGAGCGATGAGTCCGTGGGCCGCGAGCTGGTGGAACGTGGTCGGAACGCCGCTGTCCGGGATCGCCGGCCAACGATAGATCAAGAGCAGCCACAACGTTGTGAGCGGCGCAAACCAGAGCAGGCCGCGCCGGGCGCTATGCGATGGAATGATGGCAGGGGAAACGGCTTCGGCGGTCATCGGCGGTATTCCATTGAGCCCAGCGCATTCTACTGGCGCCCAGATGTAGGCCCGCTCTCCGCGAGCGGCTATCCGCGATAATGTTGATGGTCCATGAAGCAGAGCTTCACAGTTTTACGGGCTTCCAGGCGAACGGCCGCAGTGCCCTTTCCGAGATTGCGCCGCTTGTGGCGGATGCAAGTATCAGGTCGGGTCTTCGCGGTGCAGGTCGTGGATGGTGACGCCGTCGGCATTGTCGGGCAGCATCAGCCACTTCTTGTGGCGCAGCGTGCGCTCGGTGTCTTCCAGGCCCATCTCCCAGTGCTCGCGCATCGAGGTGCCGGAAAACTCATAGTCCTTGGCGTGGCCTTCATAGCCTTTGTGCTGGTAGATCAGGTGGACGATGTTGACGACGCCGGCGTCGGAATAGTCGGCGATCAGTTCCTTCTCGCCGTCCTTCAGCTGCTCCGGCGGCACGCGCTTGAGCGCGTCGAGCAGCTTCATCTTGAGCGCATGGATGCGCTGGAAGTTGTCGGTGTTCTGGCGTGTGCGGCTGGAATACATGATGTCCTTGTGGCGCGACAGGACGTCCGCCAAGCCGCGCGGCAGCACGCCGCGGGCGCTGAACAGATCGACCTGGAATACCAGCGAGGAGCGGTCCTCCTCCTGGTCGAGCAGATATTGCAGCGGCGTGTTGGAGACGATGCCGCCGTCCCAGTAATACTCGCCTTCGATGCGGATCGAGGGGAAGGCCGGCGGCAGCGCGCCGCTCGCCATGATGTGCTCCGGCCCGATGCGCACCTTGTCGGTGTCGAAATAGACGAAGTTGCCGGTCCTGACATTGACCGCGCCGACGCTTAAGCGCTTCTTGCCGTCGTTCAGCACGTCGAAGTCGATCAGGCTCTCCAGCGTGTCCTTGAGCTCGGCGGTGTCGTAGAAGCTGGTGGCGCCTTCCGCTCCCGCCAGCTGGAACCAGGGGTTCGGGCTGCGCGGCTTGAAGAAGCCGGGCTGGCCCATCGTCATGGTCATCAATGACGAGGTCTGGTTGCGGATGTCGCGATAGATGTCGCCTTCGGGCGTATAGGCCCAGATCTTGCGGCCCGAGATCGTCTGCCAGAACTGCTCCAGCCGCTGCAGGCGGCGGCTCGGCTCGTTGCCGGCGATGATCGAGGCATTGATGGCGCCGATCGAGACGCCGGAGAGCCAGGTCGGCTCGCAGCCGGCGTCGGCAAGCGCCTGATAGACTCCCGCCTGATAGGCGCCCAGCGCGCCGCCGCCCTGGAAGACCAGGGCGATGCGGTCATATTGCGCCGTGATTTCCTGAATGGTGGCGGCGGCCGCCTTGCTGCGGTTGCGCTCAAGCACCGGCTTTCTCCAGCTCCTTCGCGCCGGCAGCCGATCGGCCGTGGTCCGCGAGGTAATCATGCACGACTTCGCCGAGACCCAGCGTCAGGTCGGCGGTGAAGTGAACGGCAGAGACGATGTCGAGCACCGGCAGCTTGGCGACGTCGGCCATGACATGCGGGCGAAGGTCGAGCGCGGCGGGCGCCGTCCAGGCTTCCTTCAGTGTGACATCAGTAAGGTAATAACGGACCAGCTCGCAGATGCGCGGGCTGCCGTCGACATGCGGGATGATCTTGATGAGGAAATTGGGCGCGGCGAGCGAGGCCAGCACCTGGTCGTGGTCGGCCTCGCGGTGCTTGTAGCCCATTGTGCCGGTGGCGCACAGAACGCTGCCATAATGCAGCGTGCCGACCACCACTTCGCCTTCATGCACGATCTTGGGGTTGGCGAGCTTTTTCGGAAAACCCCAGAGCTCGCGGCCGCCGGCGATCGGCGCATCGTCGTCGAGATACATGGAATGCACATAGCCGCCATGCTGGCCCTTGTAGCGCACCGGGATGACCTGGCCGGTCTCGGTGTAGTCGCCGAAGCCGGTCGAGTCAGGCATGCGGATGAATTCGTATTTGACCAGCGGCTCGTCGATCTCGAGCGGCGCCGGAACGACGGCTTCCAACGCTTCGCGCGTCGTGCGGTAGGTGATGATGATGTATTCGCGGTCGAAGAAGCGATAAGGGCCTGGCGGGAAGGACGGGTTGGTGAGCGGCATCGCATAGGCGCGCTTCACGACGTCGGCGATTTCCATGGCTGGTGCCCCAAAACAGGTTTGAAATGACCCCGCGCGAATGCGCTGGCAAGGTATGTTGCACGGCAGCATGACAGTGCCGTGTCAGCGCCAAGACGACGCTTCCTACAGCCGGCAAACCCCCTTGCGGAGCTGTAATAGCGCCGACATATGGGTGTGGCATTGTGATGCTGCGGCGCACAAATCATGTGCCTTCCCGGCTGTCCGTCTTCATACTCTTCCCTCCTGTCGTCCTGTCGCGAGATCTCCCATGGGTTCCCTGTCTTCGAAGAATGCGCTCGTCACCGGCTCGACTAGCGGCATCGGCCTTGCAATCGCCCGTGCCTTCGCCGCCGAGGGCGCCAACGTCACCATCAACGGCCTGGGCGACGCCGCGGCGATCGAGCAGGAGCGGGCCGGCATCGAAAAGGATTTCGGCGTCAAGTGCCGCTATTCGGGCGCCAACATGATGGACGGCGCCGCCGTCACCGCCATGGTCCACGAGGCCGAGGCAGCGTTCGGCAGCCTCGACATCCTGGTCAACAATGCCGGCATCCAGCATGTCGCGCCGATCGAGGAATTTCCCGACGACAAATGGGAAGCCATCATCCGCATCAACCTTTTGGCCGCCTTCTATGCCGTCAAGGCAGTGGTGCCCGGTATGAAGAGCCGCAAATGGGGCCGCATCATCAACACGGCTTCGGCGCATGCGCTGGTCGCCTCGCCGTTCAAGTCGGCCTATGTCTCGGCCAAGCATGGCATCGCCGGCCTGACCAAGACGGTGGCGCTGGAAGTCGCGCAGGACGGCATCACCGTCAATGCGATCGCGCCCGGCTATGTCTGGACGCCGCTGGTCGAGAAGCAGATCCCCGACACGATGAAGGCGCGCGGCATGACCGAGGAGCAAGTCAAGCACGACGTGCTTCTGGCCGCGCAGCCGACCAAGGAGTTCGTCACCGTCGAGGAGCTTGCGGCGCTGACGCTGTTCCTGTGCTCGGACGCCGCTAGGCAGATCACCGGCACGACCCTGCCGATGGATGGCGGCTGGACGGCGCAGTAAGGGCAACGACCGTTTAAGGGAGACAGGGCGGAGTTCCCATCTTCCCTAGCAATTTGAATTCTTGACAATCGTAGGGGAGCGTTCCAGCATCGTGGCCAAGGGGTTCCCCGCGACGACCCCGTGAGGCGTCAGCCCAACGATCGCGTCCAAACTCTCTTTGTTCAGGAGGTGGACGCCATGCCGTCAACAACCGCAATCACCGTACCGCAGCTTTCCCGTCTCGTCGGCCTGCCCGATGTGCCTTGCCTAGTCGATGTGCGCATCGACGAGGACTATGAAGCCGATCCGCGCCTGTTGCCGGCCTCATGCCGGCGCGATTTCAGGACTGTCTCAAGCTGGGCGTCGGAATTTTCCGGACGCAAAGTCGCCGTGGTCTGCCAGAGGGGGCAGAAGCTCTCGCAAGGCGTTGCCGCTTGGCTGCGCCACGAAGGCATTCCGGCGGAGTCGCTTGAAGGCGGCTTCGAGGCCTGGGTCGCCGCCAGGGCGCCGTTGGTCAGCGCCGGCGCGATCCCGCCCCGCGACGAGAGGGGCCGCACCGTATGGGTCACGCGTTCGCGGCCAAAGGTCGACCGCATCGCCTGCCCCTGGCTGATCCGCCGCTTCGTCGATCCCGATGCGGTTTTCCTCTTCGTCGACCCGGCCGAGGTGCCTCTGGTCGCGGATCGCTTCGGCGCGGTGCCTTTCGATATCGAAGGCGTGTTCTGGAGCCATCGTGGCGATCGCTGCACCTTCGACACGATGATCGAGGAATTCGGCCTGCGCGTGGACGCGCTCGATCGTCTGGCGCCGATCGTGCGCGGCGCCGATACGGCGCGCCTGGACCTCGTGCCGCAGGCGGCCGGGTTCCTCGCCGTTTCGCTCGGTCTGTCGCGCATGTTCCGCGACGACCTGGAGCAGCTCGAAGCCGGCATGTTGCTCTATGACGCCTTCTTCCGCTGGTGCCGCGATGCCGCGGACGAGACGCACAACTGGCCAGCGGGAGGCAAGGCGTAATGACCGCACTCGCCAAGGACGGCGCCGCGCCCCTGGTCGATGTCCCGACCGCGCCGAGTTTTCGCGAGGCGACGCGGCTCTGGGCCAAGATCGGCCTGCTGTCCTTCGGCGGGCCGGCCGGGCAGATCGCGCTGATGCACAAGGAACTGGTCGAGGAGCGCCGCTGGATCGGCGAGGAGCGGTTCCTGCACGCGCTCAACTACTGCATGCTCCTGCCTGGGCCCGAGGCGCAGCAGCTTGCCGTCTATATCGGCTGGCTGCTGCACCGGACGGCAGGCGGTCTCGTCGCCGGCATCCTGTTCGTGCTGCCGGGCGCGCTGGTGATGCTCTGCCTGAGCAGCTTCTACATGCTCTACAACGATGCTCCGGTCGTCGAGGCGCTGTTCTTCGGCGTCAAGGCGGCGGTGCTCGCCGTCGTCGTCGAAGCGGTGA
The DNA here is from genome assembly GCF_006442815.1 of Mesorhizobium sp. B2-4-3. Lineage (GTDB taxonomy): Bacteria > Pseudomonadota > Alphaproteobacteria > Rhizobiales > Rhizobiaceae > Mesorhizobium. The sequence continues at coordinate 21,284 of NZ_VFVL01000042.1, read as the reverse complement.
TCCGCATCGGCAAGCGAGCACTGAAGAACCGGGCCATGGTCGTGATCGCGGTGGCGGCCTTCCTCGGCATCTATGTCGCCCGGGTGCCGTTCCCGCTGATCGTGCTCGCAGCCGGGCTTGTCGGCTGGGCCGGCAACCGCTTCGCGCCGGCGCTGTTCTCCGCCGCGGCGCATGGCAAGACTGCAGCCGGCGCCGAAACCAGGGGCGCTGTCGACCTGATGTTCGAGCGCGGCGAACTCGGCCACGCCATGCCGAAGCGAGGGCATGCCATCCGCACCATCGCCATCTGGTTGCCCATCTGGCTGGGGCCGGTGGCGCTGGTCGCCGTGCTGGCGGGGCCGGGGAGCGTCTGGGCGCAGATCGGCGGCTTCTTCAGCCTGATGGCCGTCGTCACCTTCGGCGGCGCCTATGCAGTTCTTGCCTATGTCGCCCAGGCGGCGGTGACCTCGTTCGGCTGGCTTTCGCCCGGCCAAATGGTCGATGGGCTCGGGCTTGCCGAAACGACGCCGGGGCCATTGATCCTGGTGCTGCAATTCGTCGGCTTCGCCGCTGCCTATCGCCATGCCGGCTTTGCCAACCCGCTGCTGGCTGGATCGCTCGGATCGCTGCTGACGCTCTGGGTCACCTTCGTGCCTTGCTTCTTCTGGATATTCCTCGGCGCGCCCTACATCGAGCAATTGAGACGGAACAAGGCGCTGGCGGCGGCGCTTGGCGCGATCACCGCGGCGGTGGTCGGCGTCATCATGAACCTTGCGCTGTGGTTCGCGCTGCATGTCGTCTTCGGCAAGGTAGCAAGCGTCGGCTGGGGCGTGGAGGTTCCGGTCCCGGCCTCGCTCGACTGGCGCGCCGCGCTGCTGTCGGCGGCGGCCATGGTTGCCATGTTCAGGCTGAAACTCGGCATGCTGCCGACGCTGGCAGGATCGGCGCTGGCGGGGCTTGCGCTGCTGGCGCTGTAGGCCCGCAAGCTGTCCGATCACGTTAGCGTGAACGAAAAAGCCGACCGGCCGGGAATAAACCGCACGGTCCGCCGGTCTCCAGGGCATGCGCCATTTGTGCGCGACAGCAGGAGACCATCATGAAGCGGCACGAAGACAAAAGCACAAGGACCGAAGACGGCGAAGGCGTCAGCCGTCGTCGTCCCTTGGAGCGTTGGAGCTGGGCGCATCTGTTCTGGGCGATACCGCCCCGCCGCCAGCCCTGATCCCGTGCCGATCGCATCCATCGAGATCCACGACCATGACGGCGAGCATCCCGTTGCAGCCAGCGATGCGCCGTCCCTTCCCGAGGCGCCCCTTGCTTCCGAGACACTTGACTCCGGTGACACCAATGCCTTCTCCTCACTCGAAGCAGGCGCCACCGCCTGCGGTCGCGATCTTCACCCGCACGAGCGGGGACAGATCATCGCCTCCCGCTGAGGGCGGCGGCAGACCCATGGCGGGAGCGCCCGACGGCGGAACGGTGTTGAGCGAAAAGATGCTGGCCGCGCGTTTTGCCGAAGTGGTGCTGCCGCATCTTGGCGATGCGCTGTCGCTCGCCCGCTGGCTGACCGGCAATCAAGTCGATGCCGAGGATGTGGTGCAGGAGGCCTGCCTCAAGGCGCATGCCGGCATTGCCGGGTTCGTTGGGGGAAACCCCCGCGCGTGGCTGCTCACCATCGTGCGCAACGCTTCTTACACATGGATGGCGCGCAACCGCCCGCGCAGCGTGATCGCCGTCGGCGACCTCGCCGATCTCGACGACGTCTCGCCGCCGCCGGACAATGACGCCGACAGCCCCGAAGCGGTGCTGATCGCCAAGGCGAATTCGGCGGCGGTGGAGGCGGCGATCGCCAGGCTGCCGCAAGCCTTCCGCGAAACGGTGGTGCTGCGCGACATAAACGGTCTCAGCTACCGCGAGATCGCCACCATGCTCGGCGTGCCTCAAGGCACGGTGATGTCGCGGCTGGCGAGAGCCCGCGGCCTCTTGATGACGGAACTTGGAGGGCGCCATGAGCCCGCATGAAAATCGCCCGCGCGAGGATGGATTGCCGCAAGACCCGCAGGATATGAAGCTGATGATCCACGCCCTTGTCGACGGCGAGCTCGATGCCGCGGCTGCCCTGGCGGTCGAGCGGCGCATGGCCGCCGATCCGGAGCTGGCCGCCGAACATGCTCGTCTGGTGGCGTTGCGCGGTGCGCTTGCCAATGTGCCGCGGCCCGCCGTCAGCGACGACTTTTTGGCGCGCATCGCGGTGATCGCCGAGGTGAAGGATCCCGAGGTCGCGGAGGCCACGCAGGCTGAAGATGTGAGGGTGGAGGCACAGCCCTCCGTGCCGCAACAGCAGCAGGGCCAGGTCATCGCGATGCGGCCACGCGCGTCGCGCTGGTTCAACTCCTTCGACTGGCGCCAGATGGCGGCATCGATCGCGCTGACGGCGTTCCTGGCCAGCGGCGCGACGCAATGGCTGACGACGGCGGACAATGGGGCCGACAGCTTCGCGGTTGCCGTCGCCAACGGCCATCGCCGCAGCCTGCTCGCGGCGACCCCGGTCGACATCGTCTCGTCCGACCGGCATACGGTGAAGCCATGGCTCGACGGGCGCATCGGCGTGTCGCCGGCGGCGCCCGACATGGCCAAGGACGGCTACGCGCTGCTCGGCGGCCGCGTCGAGGTGATCGGCGACAGGCCGATGCCGGCGCTGGTCTACCGCCATCACGAGCACCTGATCACGCTGGTGGCCGCACCCCGGCAGAACGAGGCCAAATCGGTGCCGGTGGCGGACGATCTGTCGGCGGGCGGCTTCCTTCTGGTCCACTGGACCGACGACGCCTTTTCCTACTGGGCGATCTCAGACGCCGAGCGCCCGGCGCTCGACGATTTCGTCGCCCGCTTCCGGGCCGCCATCATCGCCAATCCGGCGGCCGGCAGCCCGGGTTAGGGAAACGAAACGTCTCTATCGCCGCTATTTTGAGGCCGATAACCCGTTTGGCGGGAAGGCAGATGCCTGTCCGTCCAAGATAGTCGCGCCAAAGCACTTGCCCCGTTGCGCCGGCGCCCGGGCGCGCAGGTAGATAAGCCAAGGTCACCTTTGGTATGTTATACACGCCGCGTTCTCGGGGCGGATACGTGTCGATGGATCAGGAAAGACTTCTAGCCGCAGTGCTCTTGGCTGATGTCGTGGGCAGCACGACACTTTATGAGCGCATCGGCGACGATGCCGCCCTGCGGCAGGTCTCGGATTGCCTCGACGCGATACGCGAGATCGTCGCCCGGCACGGCGGCGACTTCATTTACTCGAAGGGCGATGACGTGCTCAGCCTGTTCGAGAGACCGGAGGCGGCGCTGAGGGCCGTCTGTCAGATTGGCAGCCAACTGGCGAAAGAGCCTTTGATCGCCCGGATCGGATTGCATTTCGGGGCGGTCATTCGCGCGCGGGGCGCGGTATTCGGCGACGTTGTCAATGTCACCGCAAGGTTGTCCGCCACGGCCAACCCTGGGGAGGTCCTGATCAGCCAGAGCTTCTTCGAAGCCCTTTCCGCAGGCAGCCGCAGTACCTTGCGGCTCCTCGACAAAATGGGCTTCAAGGGAAAGCAAGAACTCTTCGATGTCTATACCCTGAGGAGCGACGATGGGGCCCTCAGCACGCACATCGCCAGCCGGGGCACCTTTGTCGACAGGCGCTCCGCCCCGCAGCCGCAGATCAATCTGGTCATCCGCTACGAAGATCAGTTGCGATCCTGCCGAAACAACGAATTCGTGACGATCGGCCGGTCTCCAGAATGCAATATCGTCATCCAGAGGCCCTGGGTCTCAAGGCACCACGCGACCTTCAGCATTTCGAATGGCAAGGCCCGGCTTGTCGAGCGAAGCTCGTCGGGCACATTTGTGTCGATGGGACCAGGCGATGAAGTATTCGTACGCCGCGAAGATATTCTCCTCTTCGGGTCCGGCGTCATCTCGCCTGGACGCAGATCGGCCCTCGGCGACGCCCAGATCCTTCGCTACGAAATTATCTCAGGCTGACCGGCTGGGTTCGTTAGAGCGTGGCTGGCTTCAGGCGGCCGCGCCGCTGTCCCGCCGCTGCTGGTGGCTTGGTCCAGTGTTTATTATGCGCCCGATATCACCGGCGGGTGTAGCCGCCGTCGATGGGCAGCGAGACGCCGGTGATCATGAACGTCACTCCACCATGAACCGCGAGCTGAAGGGCAGGCCCGCCGCTCCCACCGCCTTGGGCGAACGCTCGATGTTGCCGGCTATGGCGCTTATACCAGGCATAGCCTGCTCCAGCTCCCGGCAGATCGCCTTGCAGACCGCCTGCGGCGCGTAAGAGGACAGGACGACCGAAGCCACGGGAACGAACGGCTTCAGCGCCGCTATCGACGACTTCATCTGCTCCAGCAGCTCGCGTTGCCACGCGATCTCGGCATCGCCGAAAGAAGGCCAGTCCGCGCGCCGCTCCCACAGCTCGGAGGGCGAATTGCCATTTTTCCGGATCTCCTGCTCCAGGCGCAGGATGCCGACGTCGAAACTCACCGCGGCGGTGGTGTTGTAGATCTGGTGATTGAGGATCAGGCGGCTGTGCAGGCGCGCGCCGAGATAGAAGAAAAGGTAGTCCGAAAGATGCTTTGCCACGCCGAACATGCTTTCGCCACCGGCAGCGGCGGTGATGTCGTTCTGGACGTAGACGGGATAACCGATCTCCCTCTCGACCTCCTCCTGCAGGGCGTCGAACCGCTCGCGCGCCGCCTTTGGCGTTAGCTCGAGTTCTGCTTCGTCGCCGGGCAGGGCAAGGCCGATACCGGCGATGCGCGAGTGGAGATGCCGGGGCAGATCGGCAATCGCCTTGGCGATGGCGGTCATGAATTGCGGGTGGTTGGTGTCTTGTGCGGCTGAGAACGGCAGGACCGTATGGGAGCGGATCGAGCCGACGAAGTCGACAAGCACGACCTCCACCTGCCGGTGGCCGACGCTGATGCCGACGGAATAGGCGCCCTCGGGGTTGAGCGAGATCGGCACCGTCGGCGGTCCGACACGGCCGCGCTGGGCCTCACCCTTGGCGATCAGCCCTTCCTGCTCGAGCGATCGGACGATAACCGACACAGTCTGCGCCGACAGGCCGGTCCGCTCACCGATCTCGAGACGGGTGATATCTTTGCTCTGAAGCAGCAACGACAGCACAAGGCGTTCGTTGTAGCTGCGCACGCTGACGGCGTTGAGGCCGCTGGCGCGGTCCGCGATGCGGAGCGGGTTCGGCGGCGCAAAGCGCATGTCAGGCATGGAGCGTCCTCTCGCGATCGGTCGTGCGGGACACCCGTATGCCGCGTTCATCTCTCATCCGGCCACCCGATTGCTTCGACTTCGCGGGCCAGTGCACGGCCAAGCGACACATGGGCCGGTGCGTTGATGTGGAACCCGTCAAGCGGATCGCAGGTGACGACCGAGCCCGCGTCGAAGAAATGCACTTCGAGCGAATCGGCGATGATCTCGAATTCGAGCGCCAGTTGCCGCGACTTCTCCGGCGCGCCGGCAAAGATCGACCGCCATTCCTTGATGTCGTCCAGCATTGGCGGCGGAGACACGATCATGATTTCGGGCACGCTGCCGCCCGGGCCGGGCTTCAACTCCTTGATGTCGTAGACAAGGCAGCCCATGGCCATGGCGACTTCCGAGGCCGGCTGGTTGAAGCGCGCCTTGAGGTCGTTGGTACCCAGCATGATGATGACGAGATCGAGGACGGCATGGCTCTGCAGGCAGGGCCTGAGGTAAGTACGCCCGTTCTTGTGGGCCCCCTCGATGGGATCGTCGCGCACCGTCGTGCGGCCGCTGAGACCTTCCTCGATGACATGCCAGCCGACGCCCAGCTCCCTCGCCATGACACCGGGCCAGCGCTCGGCCAGGCCATAGCGATCAAGCGGCGTGCCGCCGGGTACCTGCCCATGCGTGTTGGAGTCGCCGTAGCACAAGATCGATCGCATGCTCCTCCCCGATCCAGCCAAGATTCTGATTTGCAGAAATTATCGGACGAGAGTCGGTCGTCCGCGTCCAGCGACCCTGCCATCCTGCGGAAAGGTAGCGCAAGCTGCAAAGATAATCCATCACTCTGAATAATTATTGACAGCTCGCCGCATCGATGGTTGAACTGAGCCTGGGAGGAATGCCCCGAACCTTTTGCGCCGACCGGCTGCTTCCATGATCCAATGGCGGCAACGCTGGACCTTTGTCTCCAGCGGCCATGCGCAAGGGGTTGAGCATGAACTGAAGCAGTGCCGGGCTCGCCCCGGCAGGAGCGGCGTTTGGCAATGGCCGCGCCGATGGGGAAGGTCGTGGCCCTGGTCACCAGGGTTCGCGGAGCTTGAGAAGGAGGATGGCTCAGTGAGACGGATTATCCAATCAATCGCAGCGGCAGTGGTCGCAACCACCATGTGCTGCGCTCCCTCGTTCGCCGACGAGGTATCGCTGCTCGAGGGGGTTACCGCCCGCGCGGGCGACAATCCAACGGTCGAGGCCGGGAAATTCAAGAAGGATCCGCCCTGGGTCATCGGCATGAGCCATTTCGGCGTCAACGCGAACACCTGGACGGTGCAGGTCGCGCATGAGGCCGAGGCTGCCGCCGCAAAGGACAAGCGCATCAGCAAATTCATCCTGCTCGATGCCGGCTTCGACCAGAAGAAGCAGGTCGCCGACATCGAGGACCTGATCGCCCAGAAGGTCGACGCCATCATCGTCCAGCCGGTCACGTCCACCTCGGCGGACGCCAGCATCGCCAAGGCCGTGGCGGCGGGTATTCCCGTCATCGTGCACACCGGCCGTATCGAGAGCGACGCCTTCACCACCGAAATCCAGGGCGGCGCCGAACATTTCGGCAAGGTGATGGGCGACTTCCTGGTCAAGGAACTCGGCGGCAAGGGCAATATCTGGGTGCTGCGCGGGCTCGCCGGCCATCCGGAAGACACCAACCGGTACAACGGCCTGCTGCAGGCGCTGAAGGGGACCGATGTCAAGATCATCGCCGAGGAGCATGGCGACTGGCAGTATGACAAGGCCAAGAAGCTCTGCGAGACGCTCTACCTGAACAACCCCGAGGTCGACGGCATCTGGTCTTCCGGCGCCGACATGACGCGCGCCTGCGTCGACGTCTTCAAGCAGTTCGGCGCCAAGATCCCGCCGATCACCGGCGAGGGCAACAACGGCTTCTTCGGCCAGTGGATCGCCGACGGCTTCAAGTCGATCTCGGCCGAATACAGCCCGGCCCAGGGCGCGGCCGGCATCCGCGCCGCCGTGGCCCTGCTCGAAGGCAAGGAGCTGAAGAAACACTACGACTACAATCCGCCCGGCTGGGATATCGAGAAGGTCAAGAAATATTATCGCGACGATCTCTCGGCCAATGTCTGGTGGCCCTCGGAGCTGCCCGAAGACAAGCTCAAGGAGTTCTACGCCAAGAAGTAAAGGTGGCGCCATGGTGGCGCGGGCGGCGACGACGCGGGCCCGCGCCACCGAATACTCCTGAATGCGGTGGTGCTTGTTTCGTGAAAACGCTTGTCGAAATGTCGGATATCCGGAAGGCCTTCGCCGGCACGGCGGCGCTGAAGGGCGTCTCGATCGCGCTCCAATCAGGCTCCGTCCACGCGCTGATGGGCGAGAACGGCGCCGGCAAATCGACGCTGATGAAGATACTCGCCGGCGTCCATCGGCCGGATGGCGGCGCCATCCTGCGCGATGGGCGCCAGGTCGCCTTCCACAGGCCGAAGGATGCGCTGGAAGCCGGCATCTCAACCGTGTTCCAAGAACTGTCGCTGCTGCCCAATTTGACGATCGCCGAAAATATGTTTCTCGGCCGAGAACCGACCACTGCTTTCGGCGGGATCGACCATCGCCGCATGCGGCGCGAGGCCGGCAAGGCGCTTGCCGAGCTCGGCCTCACGCTCGATCCGGGCACGCTGGTCTCGAGGCTCAGCATCGCCGAACGGCAGTTCGTGGAGATCGCGCATGGCATCATGACCGATGCCAGCGTGTTCATCCTCGACGAGCCGACGGCGGCGCTCAATGCCGCCGATGTCGAAGTGTTGAACCGCCGCATCCGCAGGCTGAAGGATGAGGGCAAGGCGGTGGTCTACATTTCGCACCGGATGGACGAAATCTTCGCCATCTGCGACACCGTCACGGTTCTGAAGGACGGCGAACTCGTCGGCACCAGGGCGATCGCCGAGATGACGCCGGCGTCGCTGATCGCGATGATGGTCGGCCGCGAGTTGGCCGATCTCTTTCCCCGGCGTGGCGATGCCCCCGGCCCCGCCATGCTTTCGGTCGAGGATTTCCGCATCACCGAGCGCTCCAGGCCGTTCTCGCTGTCGCTTAGCCGCGGCGAGATCGTTGCGCTGGCCGGCCTGGAGGGGCAGGGCCAGCAGCGCTTCCTGCGCTCGCTGGTCGGTCAATACCATCCTTTCGCCGGCCGTGTGACGATCAAGGGCAAGTCGCTGCCCTTGCCGGTGTCGCCTGGCGGCGGCGTGCGCCGGCTGCAAGCGATGGGCGTCGGCTTCGTACCGGAGGATCGCAAGGAAGACGGGCTCTTCCTCGGCCTTTCCGTGGCGCACAACATTGCCGCCGCACTCCATTCGAAACGGTCGGAACTGGCGCTGGCCGCCGGCTATCAGCGGCGGATCGCCGACATGATGTCGAGCCTTGCCGTGAAGGCCAGCGGTCCGAACGCCCCCGTCGGCACGCTGTCGGGGGGCAACCAGCAGAAGGTGCTGCTCGGCCGCTATCTCGCCGCCGACATCGACATCCTGCTCGTCGAAGAGCCGACGCGCGGCGTCGACATCGGCGCAAAGTCCGAGATCTACCGGCTGCTGCGCGACTTTGCCGGCAAAGGCGGCGCGGTGCTGGTGCTGTCGCGCGAGACGGTCGAGCTGATCGGGCTCTGCGACCGCATCTGCGTCGTCCACAACGACACGATCGTCAAGGAAATGCCGGCGGCCGACGCCACGGAGCACAACATCCTCGACGCCGCGCTCAGCGCCAACGGCGAGGCCCATGGGGCGAGAGGTGAGCGCCGATGACAGCCATCAACAGACGCCTGAGGGGCGCGAGGGGATCGCGGCAGGGCATGTGGATGCTGCCCTTGCTGATCGCGCTGGCCATCACGCTTTGGCTCAGCCTCAAGACGGCGCAGTTCCTCAACGGGGAAAATCTGCTCAATCTGGTGCCGCAGGCGATGCCGCTCGTCATCACGGCGGTCGGCCAGATGTTCGTCGTCCTGCTCGGCGGGCTCGACCTTTCGGTCGGATCGATAATCAGCTTCACGACGGCCGTGCTCGCCCTCGGCGGACCCAGCTGGGTGCTGATCCCGGCGGTGTTCGTATTGGCCGCGCTGGTCGGTTTCAGCAACGGCTTCATCATCACCCGCTTCAACGTGCATCCGATCATCGCGACGCTGTCGATGCAATACATTCTGCTCGGGATCACGCGGGTGCTGAGACCGGTTTCGGGCGGCACGGTGCCGGACGCCGTCATCAGCGCCGTGGCCGGCTCCTTCCTCGGGATACCCATGCCGGTGTTCTGGGGGGTATTCACCCTGCTGGTCGCCTGGAAGCTGCTTTACGGCTCCCGCTTCGGGCTGCATCTTTTCGCGATCGGCGGCGGCGTGTCGTCCGGCGTCGAGGATGCGGCGCATAATTTCGGCATCGCCGACCGACGCAACATCGTGCTTGCCTATGTGATCTGCGCCTGCTTCGCGGCGCTTGCCGGCATTTTCCTCGCCGGGCGCATCGTTTCGGGCGACCCGAATGTCGGACTGCTCTTCGAGCTCGACGCGATCACGGCCGTCGCCATTGGCGGCACCCAGCTTTCCGGCGGCATCGGCAGCCTGCACGGAACCGTCATCGGCGCCCTTGTCATGGCGCTGCTTGCCAACGGCATGAACCTGACAAATGTGTCGCCCTTCATCCAGACCACCATCAAGGGAACGATCCTGCTTCTTGTGGTCGCCCTGCAGTCGCGCAAGAAGATGGGGTTGTAAGTGGCCGCCGCGCTCGCCCATCCCGTCATGCGCCGCCTGCTGCGCATTCCGCCCGCCTATTACGTCTTTGCCGTGCTGCTCCTGGTTCTGTGGGTCGCGCGGCCGAACATGCTCAACCTCAACATTATGGGCATATTCGTGCGCCAGATCGTGCCGCTCGGCATATTGGTGCTGGGCCAGCTTCTGGTGATGCGGGTGCGAAGCATCGACCTGTCGGGCGGCGGCGTGATCCTGCTCATCAACTACACCATCTCGTCCGGCGTCTTTCCCGGCGCCTCCATGGCCTTCTTCATCGTCCTGGCGCTGGGCATCGGGCTGGCGGTCGGGCTCTTCAACGGCCTGATGGTTGGGGTGAGACGGGTCTCGGCCGTCATCGTCACGCTTGCGGTCGGCATCGTCCTGGTCGGGATCGTGCAATATCTGTCCAGCGGCAAGCCGCCCGGCGATGTGCCCGGCATGTTCGCCGACATCTACAACACCAAGCTCGGCCCGGCGCCGACGCCAGTGATCTTCTGGGTTGCGGTTTCGGCGGCGCTGTCGCTGTTCCTGTCGCGCACGGTCTTCGGCCGTTATGTGACGTCGGTCGGCGAGAACGTGCAGGCGGCGCATTTCTCCGGCGTCCCGGTCGCGCGCACGGTCGTGCTTGCGCATACGCTGGCGGGCTTGTTCGCTGGCATCGCGGCGCTGGTCCAGACGGCCTCGATCGCCGTCGGCAGCGTCAGGGTCGGCCTCGACCTGCCGATCCTTGCGGTCGCAGCGACCATCCTCGGCGGCGTCGTCTTCGGGCGCGGCGAAGGCGGTGTCTGGGGGCCCTTCTTCGGCGTGCTGTCCTTTGCGCTGCTGTTCGTCGTGATGACGACCTTCGGCGTGGACGAGCCAGGCAAGCTGATCGCGCAAGGTCTCATCATCCTGCTCGCGGCGATCTTCTACGGCATCAGGCAAAGGTCGAGCTGAGCGGGCAAGCTCGGAACGGCCAATAATCAAATTGCATAGGGAAAATGGATTGGAGACATGACCAAAAGATCGATCTTGTGTTTTGGAGATTCGCTGACCTGGGGCTGGATTCCGGTCATCGAGGGATCGCCGACGCATCGCTACGGCTATGAGGACCGCTGGACGGGTGCGATGGCCTCGCATCTCGGTGACGGGTACCATGTGATCGAGGAAGGCTTGAGTGCCCGCACCACCAGCCTCGACGATCCCAACGATCCGCGCCTCAACGGCAGCGCCTATCTGCCCTCGGCCATCGCCAGCCACCTGCCGCTCGACCTCGTCATCGTGATGCTAGGCACCAATGACACCAAGTCGTTCTTCCGCCGCACGCCCTATGAGATCGCCAACGGCATGGCCAAGCTCGTCGGCCAGATCCTCACCAGCGCCGGCGGCGTCGGCACACCCTATCCGGCCCCGCAGGCGCTGGTGGTCGCGCCGCCGCCGCTGACGCCGATGCCGCATCCGTTCTTCCAGGGCATGTTCGCCGGCGGCCATGAGAAGACGGCGGCGCTGGCGGCCGAATATCGCGCCATGGCCGATTTCGCGAAGGTCGATTTCCTCAATGCCGGGGATTTCATCACCACAGACGGCTGCGACGGCATTCACTTCACGGCTGAGAACAATCGCGACCTCGGCAAGGCGATTGCCGACAAGGTCCAGGAGATCTTCGCGCGCCAGCCCGATCGCAAGGTCGCCTGAGGATTTCGGGTGTTATCGCGCATCGGCCCCTCCAGACCGATGCGCGATCGCGGGACCGGCGCGGCACCGCCGGCCCGCAATTTCGGTAAGTTGGTGGTGCGGTCTCGTCCTGTCCACGGAAACCATGAACCAGCCGATTCATGGAAAAAATGTTCGAGGCGAGGCCTTCGAAAGGCGGATCGTTCCTTCTACGGCAGGTCAGAGTCTATAAAAATGATAGACATTGGATCTGGCGTCGACTTACCGAGAAAGTGCCACAGCATGCCCAATCCAACCGTTGTCGGTTTCTCCGGAAATTTCACCCGGCCGTCGAAGACGCGCGGCTTTGTCGAGCAGGTGGTCAGGGACATCGCGGCCCGCAACAACCTATCCGCGAGCACCTTTGACATCGAGGATGTTGGACCTTCACTCGGCAGCGCCAAATGGGCGCGCGATCTCGATCAGCGGGCCCGCGATATTCTCGATAGGGTCGTCAACGCCGATGTGCTGGTGGTCGGATCGCCGACCTACAAGGGCAGCTACACCGGTCTGTTCAAGCACTTCTTCGACCTGCTCGATCCGACGGCGCTGAGAGGCAAGCCGGTGCTCATGCTTGCGACGGGCGGCGGCGAGCGGCATGCGCTGATCGTCGAGCATCAATTGCGGCCGCTGTTCGGCTTCTTCGAGGCTCTTGCCTTGCCGACCGCGGTCTATGCGACGGACAAGGACTTCGCCGACGGCGTCTTGGTGTCCGCCGCGATCCGCAAGCGCGTTGCGCAGGCGGTCGACGAAGCAAGCTATGCGCTCTCCCGCCGCGACGCCGGCCAGCGGATCGCGGCGGAATAGCCAAGGGCGTCCATCGCTTCGAGACAGCGTGGCGCGATCATAGCTCCCAATTGAACGCCGTCCTTCAAGCCGTCGCCGATCTTCAGGCGATTGGCGCGATCGGCGAATCCCGACAGGGAGGGTTCGTAGACGAATTCATGGAACACGTCGGGAGACCTGCCCCGGCGTAGCGAAACTTGAACGTCACCAACATATCGAGCGCCTCGCCATTCGGGGCCGGCAGGTTCCAGCTCCCAGGGGGCGGATTTCTCGCTTGCGACCCGGATATGCCGCTTCACGTCGGTCCATCGGATAACGGATGGGAGTAGCTGGAGACAGCTGCAGGGAAACGACGTTCATGACATCAGCCAACATTCTGATCTGCGACTTTGTCGGTCTCCGCTTCGGCGCGGACGGCAATCCCGATCACAGCGAGGTCAAGGCTTACATCGAAGCCAAGGGCGGCGTGTTCCATCAGACAGGCATCGGCAGCGCTGGCGCCCTCGATCCCGGCAGGCTGCATTTCTTCTACCTGCCGCAATTGAGCACGCGGGAAGAATTGTTGGCCGAGGCTGGCGATGGCCGTTATGACGCCGTCATCGTGGCTGCGACCTTCATTCCGGCGGAGGCCAGGTTCCGCCTCGGCGGCGTGCGCATCGGAACCGGCACCGGCAATATGGGCTCGGCATCGTGGGGCGGGGGCAGCGGAGAGGGCGGCGAAGCGCCGCTTATGAATACGCCGGGCATCAACAGTCGCGCCACCGCGCAAATGGCCATGAAGGCGCTGCTGAAAGTCAGGCCGGATCTTCCCGTGGATAGGCTCAACAGCCTGGTCGCCGGCGGGCAGTTCGATACGGGAAAAGATCTGCGCCATTACCCGACCGAGAAGCTCGAAGGCAAAAGACTGGCGGTGATCGGCTATGGCAACATCGGTCGGGAATTCGCCAGGCTCGGCCAGGCCTTCGGCATGCGGGTCACCATCCATGCGCGGCCCCGTCACCGCAAATGGATCGAGCTGGAAGGCTTCGACTACGCCGCAAGCATGGTGGACGCGGCGCGCGGCGCGGACGCGCTTTCGGTCCATCTCGGCCTGGGCGCTTTCGATGCCGGCCGGCAAAGATACGCCAACGCCGGACTGATCTCAGACGAGCTGCTTTCCGCTCTCAACCATGGCGCCGTGCTGATCAACTACGATCGCGGCGAGCTGGTCGACGTGGCAGCGCTGGAGCGCGCATTGGAATCGGGCCGTATTTCCCACGCGGCGATCGATGCCGACGTTTTTGCCGACGGCGCCACGCTTTCAGGACCGATGCTGCCTTACCTGAAGCTGGTCGAACGCCATGGCCAGCGTCTGGAACTTCTCCCGCATGCCGCGGCCGACACCGACCATCCCTCCCGTGTCGCAGGCGCCAAGCAGGCTGTCGATCAGATCTGCGCCGTCATCGTCGACCATCGCGTCCACAATCTGAAAGGATCGCTGCCTTCCGGTTTTGTCGACATGGGAGCGAAAGCCCCGCCCGGTATCGGCGGCATCAACCCCCAGCATCTGGCGGCGCTGGCCGACGATCAGAGCGTAGCCGCCGACCTCGCCCGATCGGGCGCTCTCGTTGCCGCGTTCTGGGAACGCATTCTGGCCGCGTCCGAGCAGGAGCGACCGGCGCTGATCGCTTCCGGTGGCGAAGCGTTCGCCGAGGCCGCGAACCGTCTCTCCACACTTATGCGCACGCACCACCTTTCCGGGCCGTTCTCTTAAGGATGGCCCTGACACCCTCGTATTGGGGCTGGCGCGCTTGCAGCTCGTCGGCGATTCCTGGCGGCGGAGCGGTCCACGCCACGCTACCGGTGGAAATCGATGCGTCGGATCAGTGGCAGGCTGGAAGCCCGCAACCACGGAGCCCGCAGGAACTCGTCGTATCGGTCTTCAGAAAGAGTGCGGCGACCTGCTCGCCAAGCCCTTGAAAAGCATGGTGATCCCGACAGGAATCGAACCTGTGACCTACAGATTAGGAATCTGCCGCTCTATCCTACTGAGCTACGGGACCACGCGGCCAGACACATAGCCGCTTCGGGTCGGTTCGCCAAGGGGCATGCTGACCTCCCCATTGGCCGTAATGTCTCGGCGAGGTCGGGCTGAGCCGGTCAAGCGTATGGCGGCGGAGCCTTCGCCGGCGGCCGCTCAGGCGGCCAGCGCGGTCTCGGCCAGCTTCACCCAATAGCTCATGCCGTGCGGGATGACCTCGTCGTTGAAGTCGTAGGCCGGGTGATGCAGGCCGGCCGAGTCGCCATTGCCGATGAAGATGAAGGCGCCGGGGCGGGCTTCCAGCATATAGGAGAAATCCTCGCCGCCCATCACCGGCTGGATGGCGCGGTGGACATGGCCGTCGCCGGCGATATCGGCGGCGACATCGCCCGCAAACACGGTCTCCTCGGCATGATTGAAAGTGACGGGGTAATTGGCGTCGTAATCGACCTCGATGGTGGCGCCGAAGGCTGAGGCGAGCCCGGCGCAGAGCGCGCGGATGCGCTCTTCCGATTTCTTGGCCACTTCCTTCTTCAGCGTGCGCACCGTGCCGGCGATCTCGGCGGTTTCGGGGATGACGTTATAGGCGTCGCCGGCGTGGAACTTGGTCACCGACACCACCACGGCCTCGACCGGATCGGTGCTGCGCGAGGCAATCGTCTGCAGCGCGCCGACCAGCTGGCTGGTGATGACGATCGGGTCGATCGTGCCGTGCGGCATCGCGGCATGGCCGCCGCGACCCTTGACGGTGATGGTGAATTCGGCGGTCGCGGCCATGATCGGGCCGGGCTTGATGGCGAACTGACCGACCGGCAGGCCCGGCATATTGTGCATGCCGAACACTTTCTCGATGCCGAAGCGCTCCATCATGCCGTCCTTGACCATTTCGTTGCCGCCGCCGCCGCCTTCCTCGGCCGGCTGGAAGATGACCGCCACGGTGCCGGTGAAATTGCGCGTCTCGGCGAGGTATTTGGCGGCTCCAAGCAGCATCGCGGTATGGCCGTCATGGCCGCAGGCATGCATCTTGCCGCGCACGGTCGAGGCCCATGGCTTGCCGGTGATCTCTTCGATCGGCAGCGCATCCATGTCGGCGCGCAGCCCGATGGTCGGACCATCGCCCTTGCGGCCTCGGATGATGCCGACGACGCCGGTCTTGCCCAGCCCCGTCACCACCTCGTCGCAGCCGAACGCCTTCAGCTTTTCGGTGACGAAGCCGGCGGTCTGGAAGACGTCGAAATTCAGCTCCGGTGTCTGATGCAGATGTCGTCGCCAGCCGGCAACTTCTTCCTGCATTTGCGCGGCGCGGTTCAGAATCGGCATGATCGTTCCATCTCTTGGTTGACTGGCGGCAGTCGGTTCAGAAGCCACTGCTCAGCAATTGTGAATATATGGCACTTTGCCATTTTGGCGTCACATAGGGTAAATAGCACGACAACAATGCGGTCCGGGGTCGAGGGTCGAGCCGCATTTGTGCTGGCGATGGGTAACGAAATCTTACGGACCCAGCGGCGACTACGGCAAGAGGCGATTTTCGGATTTGATCATGCGGCAAAGGCATTTCCTCAACCTCTTGCTGGCAGGCGCGCTGGCGCTTCCGGTGTTTGCGAGCGCGGCGCGCGCCAATCCGGTGGTGCTATTCGATCTGAAGAGCGGCTCCATTCTTGAGCATCAGGACGCGTTCAAGCGCTGGTATCCGGCCTCGCTCAGCAAGCTGATGACGGCCTATGTCACCTTCCGCGCGATCCAGGCGGGCGAGGTGGCGCTCGATTCGCCGATCAAGGTGACGAAGCATTCGGCCGGCGAGCCGCCGAGCAAGATGGGCTTCAAGCCCGGCTCGGTGATGCGGCTCGACAATGCGTTGAAGATGATGCTGGTCAAGTCGGCCAACGACATCGCCATGGCCGTCGGCGAGAATATCGGCGGGTCGCAAGCCGCATTCGCCGACCGCATGAACGCGGAGGCGGCCAGGCTCGGCATGGTCGGAACGCATTTCGTCAACCCGAACGGGCTCTATTCGCCGGAACAATACACGACCGCGCGCGACCTCGCCGTGCTGGTGACGGCGCTGCGCACCGATTTTCCGCAATACGCGCCCTGGTTCTCGATCGAAGGCCTTGCAGTCGGCAAGAAGGCGCTTCCCAACTACAATCTGCTCATTGGCCGCTATCCCGGCGCGGACGGCATGAAGACCGGCTTCGTCTGCTCTTCCGGGTTCAACATGATCGGCTCGGCGACGCGCAACGGTCGCACGCTGGTCGCCGTGGTGCTTGGCGAGAAATCGGCGGTCAGCCGCGCCGAAGCGGCGGCAAAGCTGCTCGACCAGGGTTTTGATACGCCGGCTGCGGGTTCGACCACTCTGGCAGCGCTCAAGCCCTATGGCGACACGCTGTCGCCCAACGACATGCATGACGAGATCTGCAAGAAGAAGGCGCCCGAAGAGCAGTCCGAGGCGGCGCCCGAGGTTGCGGCTAAGGATAAGCCGAAATCGCCCTACCAGGTGAAGCTCGACCATCCGGCGCTGATTGCGGTCGGCCTCGGCGGCGCCACCGGTCCGGCGCCGAAGGCTTTCGTCGACCAGGTCGATCAGAATTATGCCGATGTGCCGCTGCCGAGCTGGCGGCCCGACAGGCCGGCGCCGGCCGGCGCCGAGCCGGTGGCGACCGCCGCTGCCGGGGCGCAGGGCGACCAGCCCGTCAAATCGGCCAACTAGCCAAGCCGATGAGCGGCTTTCCTATCCCCGTATCCGTGCTCACCGGCTTTCTCGGCGCCGGCAAGACGACGCTGCTCAATCGGCTGCTCAAGGATCCGGAGCTTGCCGACACGGCCGTGATCATCAACGAGTTCGGCGAGGTGGCGATCGACCATCTGCTGGTCGAGCAGGCGTCCGACGGCATCATCCAGCTTTCCGACGGCTGCCTCTGCTGCACGGTGCGCGGCGACCTCGTCGACACACTTGCCGATCTCGTCGACCGCCTGCAGACCGGCCGTATCGCGAAACTGGCCCGCGTCGTCGTCGAGACGACGGGCCTGGCCGATCCGGCGCCGGTGCTGCAGTCGATCATGGCGCATCCGGCGCTGGTGCAGGCCTTCCGGCTCGACGGCGTCATCACGCTGGTCGACGCCGTCAACGGCGAGGCGACGCTCGATGCCCATGTCGAGGCGGTGAAGCAGGCGGCGGTGGCCGATCGCATCGTGCTGACCAAGGCGGACCTTGCCGGCGCGGCCGAGATCGAGGCGTTGCGGGCAAGGCTCAAGCAGATCAATCCCGGCGCCGTCGTGCTCGATGTCAGCGAGGCCGGCACGGGCGCCGCGACGCTGTTCAATTGCGGGCTCTATAATCCTGAGACCAAGTCCGCCGACGTGCGGCGCTGGCTTGGCGAAGAGGCGGCGCATGATCAGGATCATCACCATGATCAAGATCATCACCATGATCACGACCATCATCACCATGACGGCGACGATGATCATGGCCGCCATCATCATGCGCATCGCCACGACACGCGGGTGCGCTCGCACTCGCTTGTCCATGACGGCCCGGTGCCGTTCTCGGCGATCGAGATGTTCCTCGACCTTCTGCGCTCGACGCATGGCGAGAAACTCCTGCGCATGAAGGGCGTCATCGAGCTCGCGGAGGATCCCTCGCGGCCGCTGGTTATCCATGGCGTGCAGAAGATACTGCATCCGCCGGCAAGACTGCCGGCCTGGCCCGACGGCCAGCGCGGCACCAGGCTGGTGCTGGTCACGCTCGACATGCCGGATGACTATATCCGGCGGCTGTTCGCCGCCTTCACCAACAAGCCGTCGATCGACACCCCGGATCGCGCGGCGCTGGAAGCCAATCCGCTGGCGATAGCCGGGTTATAGGCCGAAAAGACACCGGCTCAGGCCGCGTTGCCGCGCTCGACCAGGAAGCGGTGGCCGCCGGTGACTGCCGCCGTCTGGAGCAACTGGTGGCCGGCATCGGCGCAGAAGGCCGGGATGTCGATCACCGCCAGCGGATCGGTGGTCTCGAGCCACAGCCGGGTGCCCGGCCGCATCGCGGCCAGTCGCTTGCGGGCCTTCAGCACCGGCAGCGGACAGTTCAGTCCCTTGAGATCGTAGATGGCGGGCTGTCTTGCCAAGCGGAAGGCTCTCAGCCGCCGAACATGCCGAGCAGCTTCTTTTTGAGCTTCGAGACGGTGCCTTGGTCGGCGTCGGCTGCCTGCTGCGCATCAGGCTGGGCTGGTGCTGCCTCGACGCCGGCGGTGACGACCTGCTGCTGGGCCGCCTGCTTGGCGGCTTCCTTTTCGGCCAGTTGTTGCGCCTTGGCTGCTTCCTTGGCGGCCTTGGCCGCCTCGATCGCCGCCAGGCGCTGTTCTTCTGCCTTGCGCTTGGCTTCCTTTTCCGCGTCGGCCGCCGCCATCTTGCGGCCGGCCGGGGAATCGATGCGGCCCATGCGGGTCGTTTCCGTCACCGAGCCGTCGGAATTCATCGACGGCGGATCGATCGGCACGCGCTCACCGCGAGCACGGCGCTTCGACCAGTCGGAAACGATGCTGGCTTCCTTGACGCCGGCAATCGTCGGCTTCGGCGGCGGCGTGCTCGATTTTACGGCCGAATTGAAGGCCGCGTCGTAGCTCTTCTCGTAGTTGGCGTAGGCCGTCTTCAGCGAATCCGGCTGGGTCGTCGCGGGGCAGGGGCCGGTCGGGTCGAAGGTCGTGCCTTCGGGCGCGACCTGATTGAAGACGTAGCGCTTCTCGCAGACGTCGACCTTCGGCGGCACCTTGGTGATCTCGAAATTGTCGTAGCCGACCTTCAGCATCTTCCAGAAGTCGTAGTTCGGGTCGCCGCGGTAGCGCGCCATGTTGGCGGCGGTCATGCGGAACGGGAAAGCCTGGATCTGGAACTCGGTCTGGCCGCCCTGGAAGGCGTCGCGGCCGAAGGCATAGATCTGCTCGATCTGGGCGTCGGTCATCGAATAGCAGCCCGACGACGAGCAGGCGCCATGCACCATCAGGTTCTGGCCGGTGCGGCCGTTGGCGCGGTCATAGGCATTGGGGAAGCCGATGTTGAAGGACAGATGGTAATTCGAGCGCGGATTCATCTGCGACGGACGCACCGTGTAGAAGCCCTCCGGCGCCTGGCGGTCGCCCTCGGTGTATTTGGGGCCGAGCTTTCCCGACCATTTGCAGATGTCGTAGCTGGCGACGAGATCGTAGCGGCCATTGGTCTTGGCCTTCCAGATCTCCAGCTTGCCTTCCTCCTTGAAGATGCGCGCCATCACCGAGGAGGTGCGCACCATGCCCTTGGCCTTCATGTCGGCGAGGATCTTGTCCGGCAGCGGCTTGTTGGCCTCCGGCGCGAAATCCTTCATCGACGAATCATTGCAGCCGGCGACGCCAATGGCGGCGATCAGGACTCCGGTGCGGGCAAGCTTGGCAAACATCGATACAGCTACGTCTTTTCTCTCGGGCCAACAGCTCTCGGCGTGGCTTGACCCGCAGGCTGAACACCATTGGACCGTAAGCCCGTTAACCTTGAAAATTCCTTACCGCAAGTCTTCGCGACAAATTGGGCCAACCCCTCACGGCAAGTCCATTGAGCCGAATCCGGCGGCATTTTTGTGGCGAAATTGGTCGTTGCTGCCACAGTTTACCGCAAGATGCCCGATTAAAGGCTGCGGCCCATCGCCAGGTACTTCTCGCGGCGCTGCTCGCGGAAATCGGTGTTGGCGCCGGCGAAATCCTTCATCGTCCTGGCGATGAGGTCGCCGGTCGAGGCGATCACCGTTTCCGGCGCGCGCTGGGCGCCGCCCATCGGTTCGGGAATAATGGCGTCGATGATCTTCATCTCGAGAAGATCCTGCGCGGTGATCTTCATGTTGGTCGCCGCATCCTTGGAGCGCGTGGTGTCGCGCCACAGGATCGAGGCGGCACCCTCGGGCGAGATCACCGAATAGATGGCGTGTTCCAGCATGTAGACGCGGTTGGCGGTGGCGATCGCGATGGCGCCGCCGGAGCCGCCTTCGCCGATCACCACCGAGATCGACGGCACTTTCAGCGACAGGCAAGCCGAGGTCGAACGCGCGATGGCCTCGGCCTGGCCGCGCTCCTCGGCGCCGACGCCGGGATAGGCGCCGGCGGTGTCGACCAACGTCAGCAGCGGGATCTGGAAGCGGTCGGCAAGCTCCATCAGCCGCACCGCCTTGCGGTAGCCCTCTGGGCGCACCGAGCCGAAATTGTGCTTGATACGGCTTGCCGTGTCGGAGCCCTTCTCCTGGCCGATCACCGCGACGGGCTCGCCGCGGAAACGGGCGAAGCCGCCGACGATCGCCTGGTCGTCGCCGAAATTGCGGTCGCCGGCCAAAGGCGTGAAATCGGTGAACAGCGCCTTGATGTAGTCGACGCAGTGCGGGCGGTCGGGATGGCGCGCGACCTGCACCTTCTGCCAAGGCGTGAGCGCCTTGTAGAGGTCGCGCAATGCGTCGCGCGAGCGCTTTTCCAGCTTGCTGATCTCTTCGGCAACATCGACCGCCTCGCCGTTCTCGGCAAGCTTCTTCAGCTCAAGGATCTTGAGCTCCAGATCCTGCACCGGCTTTTCGAAATCGAGGTAGTTGTACATGCTTGGGCGGACCGATCCGTCGGAAGGCAATGGCTGGCGGAACCGCTGAAATGCCGGCTCCGGGCGGTGGAACGTCGCCCTCACATAGCGATATGAGGCCTAGTCGGCAAGCGGATGATGATCGTTGACCAGCCGCACCAGCCGCTCTTCCAGCACATGGGTGTAGATCTGCGT
>NZ_VFVL01000041.1 GCF_006442815.1 Mesorhizobium sp. B2-4-3 | reverse complement strand
ACAAACCTGTGACAAACGACATGGGGCGGAAAAGTTCATCCATCACTCTTGACCACGGTCATAAGAGGGTCTGCGCTGCGTCGCTGCGCTCCTTGCTCCGCCCTAGAATGACGAAGTTGTGTTGGGTCCCGCTCGCTGTATTCATTGACTAAGTCAACTAAATGATCGATCCTGTCCGTGACAGGAGGAAATCCCGATGACGATCCACGACCACCCCGGCAAGGAGCGCATTGACACGGTCCGGTCCTTCAACCGCTTCTACACACGCCAGATCGGTCTTCTCGACGAAGGCCTGCTGAAGAGCCCGTTCTCGCTGACCGAGGCGCGGGTGCTTTATGAGCTTGCCAACCGCGACGGGCTGGTCGCCAGCGACCTGGTGCGCGAGCTTGGCCTCGACCCCGGCTATGTCAGCCGTCTTCTCAAGAAATTCGAGGAGCGCGGTCTGGTCGAGCGCGAAGCAAGCGAGGCGGATGCGCGCCGCGCCTCGATCGCGCTGACGCCTGCGGGCAGGCAGGCCTTCGCGCCGCTCAACCAGGATTCGCACGACCAGGTGCGGGCGCTGCTCGATCGCCTGGCGCCCGTCGACCAGGAGCGGCTGGTCAAGGCCATGCGCACCGTACAGGAGCTGCTCGGCGACAAACCCGAACCGAAGGAAGCCTACATCCTGCGGCCGCTGCAGGTCGGCGACATCGGTTGGATCACGCGCCGCCAGGGCATGCTATACACGCAGGAGTATGGTTGGGACGGGACCTTCGAGGCGCTGGTCGCCGAGATCCTTGGCGAATTCGTCAAGAAATTCGATCCGAAGTGGGAGCGCGCCTGGATCGCCGAGCGCGCGGGCGAGGTTGTCGGTTCCGTCTTCGTCGTGCGCAAGTCGCCGGAGGTGGCGAAGCTCAGGCTGCTCTATGTCGAGCCATCGGCGCGCGGCCTCGGCATCGGCGCGCGCCTGGTCGACGAATGCATCGCCTTCGCGCACGCCAAGGGCTACAAGACGCTGACCCTATGGACCAACGACATACTGGGCGCGGCCCGCCGCATCTACCAGGCTGCCGGCTTCAAGCTGGTCGAGGAAGAGCGCCACCATTCCTTCGGCAAGGATCTGGTTGGCCAGACCTGGGATTTGGAGCTTTAGCGCTCTTCCTTCTCCCACAAGGGGAAGGAAGGCGCTCAACCCTTAATCGGCGGCCAGATCCCAACCCGCCATTGCCGTGGTGCCGAACGCATCGCGAAAGGCCCGCGTGAAAGCCGTAGCCGGCATCGAGCGCGACCGAAAGAATATCGGGCGCGCCGCCGGCCAGCTTGCGCGCCGCTTCGCTCAAGCGGCGCGCCCGCATATAACCCATGACCGACCGTCCCGTGGCGGCGCCGAAGGCGCGCGTCACATGGAAGCGCGACACGCCGCTGCTTGCTGCTATTTCGTCGAGACTGATCGCGTCCGGGAGATGGCTTTCGACAAACCACAGCGCTTTCTCGGTCGGGTTCATGGTTCCTCGCATTTGGCCGGGCGACACTAGTCCCCGCGCCGGCGGCCAGTTTGATCGAAATTGCGCTTCGAGCGAAGTCGAACGACGTTGACAAGCCAAGGCAGTATGCCCTAACTAGTAATGTTATTACATATCAAAAGGAAATGAACGACTTGCGGCAACGACACGACAATCCCGCCATGTCTTTGGCGCGAGGGGCAGACGGAAGCCCGTTGCGACTCGCGCGCGGACAACCTACGATAGCTGCGTCATGGTCCCCGAGCCGCAAGGCGAGGGGTGAAAAGGGAACACGGTGAGGCTCCTCTGGGTCGAGGCCGTGGCTGCCCCCGCAACTGTGAGCGGCGAGCTCCATCCGAAACGCCACTGGCCGGCAAGGCTGGGAAGGCGGATGGCGTAACGACCCGCGAGCCAGGAGACCTGCCATCGACACGAGTTGACCGGACGGGGTGTGCCGGGAGGAGACGCGGGCACCGGTCTTGTCGGCCGGCTCGTCCAGCATCCTTCCGTCGCCATTTTTGGGAAGTGACGGAAATGTTGGACGCTTCAAGAGCAATTCCAGGAAAAGTGTGTAGCGGTTTTCCGTCTGGAATTGCGTCAAAACAAAGAGATAGAGCGGTTCGCCGTTTCCGTGAAACGGTGAAACGCTCAAGCCATCGCATCATCGTCTGTTCGCTGTGCCGCGATACCGTGACCGGGCGTAGGTCCGGCGGCGATTTGTGCGCCGACCTGCGCTCCAGGCTTTCCTTGCATCCGGCACCTTCCTTTGCCATCGAGACCATCGATTGCATGGCTGGCTGCTCGCGGCCGCTGACTGTGGCCTTCAAGGCGGAAGGCAAAGCCAGCTATCTCTTCGGTTCCATCGACAGGGGCACCGATGCCGGCGCGCTGGCCGAATTTGCCAGGCTCTATGCCTCGCTGCCCGACGGCTGGTGCAATTCCGGCCAGCGCCCGGCAAGGCTGGCCGGCAAGATACTGGCGCGCATCCCCGCCGTGGGGAAGGCCAGGGAGCAAGTCCGGTGAGCGCGCTCCTGCTTGAAGCCCGCGATCTGCGCGCCACGGCAAACGGCCGGACGCTGGTCGAGGATGTCAGCCTGTCGCTGGCGGCTGGTGAGCGCCTCGCCATCATCGGCCCGAACGGCGCCGGCAAGACGACGCTGCTGCGCATGTTGTGCGGCGCGTTGTCGCCGAGCCGCGGCGAGGTTCGCCTGGCCGGACGCCGGCTGGACAGGATCACCGCCGCCGAGCGGGCGCTCAGCATCGCCGTCGTCGGCCAGACGGACCAGCCGGATCCACGGCTGGCGCTGATCGACTATGTCGAGCTTGGTCGCGTCCCGCATGCCGCCCTGAGGCGCCGGCACGACGACCGCGACATCGTCGTCGAAGCGCTGCGCCGGGCCGGGCTCTTGCCGTTGCTCGCGCGCGCCATCGGCTCGCTCTCCGGCGGCGAGCGCCAGCGCGCGCAGCTCGCGCGCGCCATCGCGCAAGAGCCGAAGATACTGTTCCTCGACGAGCCGACCAACCATCTTGACCCGCGCGCCCGCGCAGAACTGCTCGAGCTGGTGGCCGAACTCAGCATGACCGTGGTCGCCGTGCTGCACGATCTCGCGCTTGTGGCGCCTTTCGCCACCAGCGTCGCGGTGATGAGCAACGCCCGGCTGCACGCGCTGGCGCCGCCGCGCGAGGCGCTGGCGCAGCCGCTTATCCGCGAGGTGTTCGGCATCGACGTGCTGCGCCTGCGGCACCCGACCGAGGACCGCGAGCTCACCGTCTTCGAGCTGCCTACGCGCGCTTCCTCGCCATCCTGAACCTGCCCGACCCGAACAATCCCAACAAGGAGCATCATCTCGTGAAACGCCTCGCCTTGTCGCTGGCCCTGTCGCTCGTCGCCTCGGCCGCCTTCGCTTTCCCGGTCACGGTCGACAGTTGCGGCAAGCCGCTCACCTTCGACGCGCCGCCGAAGCGCGCCGTCATCCAGGATCTCAACATGGCCGAGATGGCTTTCGCGCTGAAGCTGCAGCCGTCCATCGTCGGGCTCACCGGCATCACCGGCTGGTACAAGGTCGGCCCCGAGTTCAAAGCCGAGCAGGGCGCCATCCCGGAGCTGGCGCCAAAATATCCGACGCTGGAAAACCTCGTCGCCGCGCAGCCGGATTTCTTCTTCGCCGGCTGGTATTACGGCATGAAACCGGGCGGCGAGGTCACGCCCGACACGCTCGCCCCGCACGGCATCAAGACGCTGGTGCTGACCGAGAGCTGCGTCCATCTCGACAAGAACCGGCCCGCCGCCTCGATGGACCTGCTTTATGGCGACGTCGAGAAGCTCGGCAAGATCTTCGGCAAGCAGACGGAGGCCGAAAAGCTGGTCGCCGGCTGGAAGGCCGAGCTTGCCGATATCACCGCCAAGGTCGGCAACGCCAAGGGCACGCGCGTGTTCCTCTACGATTCCGGCGAGGACAGGCCCTTCACCGCCGGCAAGTTCGCCATCCCCAACGCCATGATCGCCGCCGCGGGTGGGGAAAACATCATGGCCGACATGGCGACGAGCTGGGGCGACACCGACTGGGAGACGGTCGCCTCGCGCAATCCGCAGTTCCTCATCCTGCTCGATTACCAGGATGGCGGCGGCTACAGGAAACTGCTCGATTTTCTTAAAGTCCATCCGGCCATGAAGCAGACGGACGCTGTCAGGAACGAGCGCTTCGTGGCGCTGCGCTACGCCGAGCTGACGCCCGGACCCGCCAACATCGAGGCGATCGGCAAGATCGCCAGGGCCATGCATCCGGAAGCGTTTTAGGTCTTGTGGTAGGAGCCTTTCCGTCGATGGATCATCCGCCTGTGAGATTGGCAGAAACATCCGCGAGTTCGTCATCCACGGGCGGAGCAAGGAGCGAAGCGACGCGGCGCAGACCCGAGGATCCATTCCGTGACCTTCGAGTGTCGCAACGCTGCAGAATTCTGCGCCGTGGCACGTCGCGCGCGAGGTCACGGCATGGATTCCAGGGTCTCCGCGACGGAGCTTCGCTCCTGCTTCGCCCTGGAATGACGACCTCGGTGAGGCTTCCGCAACTCTCGAACACCGGCGGGGCGATGACAGGTCTCACGACGTGAACGTGCGATATCGTTCCTTTGTCCTGGCAATGGTGCTGGGCGCGATCCTGCTCGCCGCGCTTGCGCTGCTTTCGATCGCCTATGGCTCGACGCTGATATCCTTGCGCGAGGTCGTCGGCGCGCTGGCGCATGCGGCCGGGCTGGACAGCCGGACTCCATCGGGTCCGGTCGGCAGCATCGTCGTCGACCTGAGGCTGCCGCGCACGCTGCTGGCGATTGCCGTCGGCGCCGGCCTCGGCGTCGTCGGCGCGCTGCTGCAGACCGTCACCCGCAACGACCTCGCCGACCCGTTCCTGTTCGGCCTCTCCTCGGGCGCGGCCGCCGGCGCGGTCTCCGTCATCACCGTCTTCGGCGACAGTTTCGGCATCTGGACGCTGCCGCTTGCCGCCTTCACCGGGGGCGTGCTGGCGGCGGCGATCGTGCTTCTGCTGGTGTCGCGGGTGAGGGGGCAGGGACCCGAGCGGCTGATCCTTGCCGGCCTCGCCGTCTCCTTCATGTTCACCGCGCTGACCAACTACCTCGTCTTCGCCGGCGACCAGCGCGCCGCGCATTCGGTGCTGTTCTGGACCATGGGCGGGCTTGGTCTTGCTCGCTGGGACAATATCGGCCTGGCGGCGCTGGGCGCCGGCGTCATCCTCGCCTACGGCCTGTGGAACCACCGCCGCTTCGATGCCTTCCTCGCCGGTGAAAGCGCCGCGGAGAGCCTCGGCGTGCCGGTGGCGAGGATGCGCCGCACGACATTCCTCGTCGCCGCTCTGGCGACTGCCATTCTCGTTGCCGTGGCCGGCGTGATCGGCTTCGTCGGCCTGATGATCCCGCATCTCGGCCGGCCGCTGGCCGGGTCGCTGCACCGGCCCATGATAGCGATCTGCGCGCTGTTCGGCTCGATCCTGCTTTTGGCCAGCGATCTGCTCGCCCGCACGCTTTTGCCGCCGCAGGAACTGCCGATCGGCATCATCACGAGCTCGCTCGGCGCCTTCTTCGTCGTCACCATGCTGGTGCGCCACCGGCCATGATCTCCTGGCCTTGGGGCGGGGCCTGCCGGCACCGACCCCTGCACGTTCATCGATCGCTAACCGTAAGCGACCTTGCCTTGCTGCCATGTCGATTTGCCGGCTTCTGGCACAAAGCATCCACTTGAATAGTAAGCACGCTTATTATATATCTCGCTCATGGTTTCAGATGGTATCGACAGATTGGGGTTTTTGATCCACGACGTGCAGCGCCTGATGCGCAAGCGTTTCGAGGCGCGCGCCAGTGGGTTGGGTCTTTCCTCGGCGCAATGGCGGCTGCTCGTGCGCGTCGCCAAGGAGGCCGGCGTCGCGCAGGCGCGGCTTGCCGAGCTCCTCGAGATCGAGCCGATCAGCGTATCACGCCTGGTCGATCGCATGGAGGAGGGCGGCTGGATCGAGCGCCGCCAGGACGCGACCGACCGGCGCGTGCGCATGATCTTCCCGACCGAGAAGGCGAACGCGGCCTATGCCGACGTCAAGAGCCTGGCCGGCGAGGTCTATGAGGAATCGCTGACCGGCGTGTCGGCGGAAGAACGCCGCGTCCTGATCCGCGTGCTGGACACCATCGTGCAGAATTTGACGGACGCCGAGACGTCGTCCCTGGAAAAGATGAAGAGTGCGGAAGGCGCAGCAGCATGAGCGCGGCAGCGAAGCTAGAAGACGACAACGTCACCAAGCTTGCGCCGGCGCAGCCGGTCGCTAATGCGTCGGCCCAGCCGGTCGCCAATGCGCCGGCGCAGCCGGTTGCTGAAGCCCCGGCGCAGCCAGCTGCCGCTCCGGTCGCGGTGGCGCCTGCGCCGCAGCCGGCACCAGCCGCGCCGAAGAAGAAACGGCGCCTCGGCCGTTTCCTCCTGATGGTCGCCCTGCCGTTGGCCCTGCTTGCCGGCGGCGCGTATGTCTGGGTGACGGGCGGGCGCTATCAGGAAACCGAAAACGCCAATCTGCAGCAGGCCAGGATTTCGGTCGCCTCCGACACGGCCGGCCGTATCGTCCAGGTCGGCATCGCCGACAACCAGCTGGTCAAGCAGGGCGACCTTCTCTTCGTCATCGATCCCGAGCCTTACAGGATCGCGCTGGCCCAGGCCGACGCGGCGGTCGCCGCGGCGCGCCTCAATGTCGAGCAGCTGCGCGCCGCTTACAGCCAGGCGATGGCGCAGGAAAAGTCCGCCTCCAGCGAGGTCGACTATGCGCAGTCGCAATATGGCCGCGCCGCCGATCTCGCGCAGAAGGGCATCAACGCCAAGTCGTCGCTCGACCAGGCCCGCAACGACCTCGACAAGGCCAAGCAGCAGCTGGCCGTCGCGGAGCAGGGCATCGTCAGCGCCAAGGCGGCGCTCGGCGGCAATCCGGACATCGAGACCGACAAGCATCCGGCCGTGATGGCGGCCTTGGCCGCGCGCGACAAGGCCGCCTACGATCTGGCGCAGACGACGGTGAAGGCGCCGGCGGACGGCGTCATCTACCAGGCCGCGTCCTTCAAGGTCGGCCAGTATGTGTCCGTCGGCACGCCGCTTTTCGCGCTGGTCGAGACCGGCGACACCTGGATCGACGCCAATTTCAAGGAGACCCAGCTCACCCATATGAAGCCGGGCCAGAAGGCCGAGATCGTCGTCGACACCTATCCGGGCCGCACCTTCGAGGCGACCGTCAAGGCGATCGGCGCCGGCACGGGCGCGGAGTTCTCGCTGCTGCCCGCGCAAAACGCCACCGGCAATTGGGTCAAGGTCACGCAGCGCATTCCCGTACGTCTGGAGTTGACCGATCCCGATGCCAAGATGGCGTTGCGCACCGGCATGAGCGCCACCGTCACCGTTGACACCGGCGTGGCGCGCGGCCTGCCGTCGGTCTTCGGTCACGCCACCGCAGGGGAGCAGGCGCAGTAAAGACAGCGAAGCCCGTCGCGATCCGGCGGGCATTGAGGGGATTGGTCTGGTGGAGACGTGGCAGGATCAGATAGGCAAGCCGCATGGCGGCTCGTTCGAAAGCTGAGGCTGGCACGGACCCGTCGGTCCTCAGGTTTCCGGGCGGCAGGCATCCGCTCCAACAGAGACTTTCGGTCGATGTAACCCCCACATCGATAGTCGCGTCCCACCGCGATGAAGATCTCTCAACGAAGGCTTTGCCGCCCGGGAACCCAATATACGCATTTTTGTTAGCTGCTGGAAGTTCAGCACCATGAGCACGCCCGAACCGTTCAAGGAAGTGCCGCACCGCGGACTGATCACCGTCGCGCTGATGCTGGCGACGATCATGCAGGCGCTCGACACCACGATCGCCAATGTCGCGCTGCCGACCATGACCGGCGACCTCGGCGCGTCGCCCGACAACATCAACTGGGTGCTGACCTCCTATATCGTGGCCGCGGCGATCATGACGCCGGTCACCGGCTGGCTTGCCGACCGGCTAGGCCGCAAGGAGCTGTTCCTCGCCTCCGTCGTCGGCTTCACCATCTTCTCCATGCTCTGCGGCCTTGCCTGGAGCCTCGAGACCATAGTGCTCTTCCGCTTGCTGCAGGGCGTGTTCGGCGCGGCCATCGTGCCGCTGTCGCAGACCTTCCTGCTCGACATCAACCCGAAGGAGCGGCATGGCCAGGCGATGGCGATATGGGGTGCCGGCATCATGCTCGGGCCGATCCTGGGGCCGACGCTGGGCGGCTGGCTGACAGAAAACTTCAACTGGCGCTGGGTGTTCTTCATCAACCTGCCGGTCGGCATCCTGGCCTTCCTCGGCATGGCCGCCTATCTGCCCGTCATCGCCAAGCGCGTGCGCGGCTTCGACTTCTTCGGCTTCGCCATGCTCTCGCTCGGCGTCGGCGCGCTGCAGCTTCTGCTCGACCGCGGCGGCGAGGTCGACTGGTTCAACTCGGTCGAGATCTGGATCGAGCTCGCTCTGTCGCTCACCGGCTTCTGGGTGTTCATCATCCACACGGTGACATCGGAGCATCCCTTCATCGATCCGAAAATCTTCCTCGACCGCAATTTCGTGACCGGGCTGGGCTTCATCTTCGTCATGGGCGTGCTGATCCTGGCCTCGATGTCACTGCTGCCGCCGATGCTGGCCAACATCTTCGGCTATCCGACCGTGACCATCGGCGTCGTGCTGGGTCCGCGCGGCATCGGCACGATGATTTCGATGCTGGTCGTCGGCCGCATCATGCACAGGATCGATGCCAGGATCCTCGTCGCCATCGGCTTCCTGCTCACTGCGCAGTCGCTCTATACGATGGCGAGCTTCACGCCGCAGATGGACAATTGGCTGATCATCTCTTCGGGCGTCGTCCAGGGTCTCGGCATGGGCATGGTGTTCGTGCCGCTGTCGACGGTCGCCTTCGCAACGCTCGACGCGCGCTACCGCACCGACGCCACCTCGCTGTTCAGCCTGGTGCGCAATCTGGGCTCGTCCATCGGCGTATCGGTGGTCGCGGCGCTGATGGTGCGCAACACCCAGATCAACCACACCGAGCTGTCGGCCTTCATCAACCCCTACAACCCGAACCTGTGGGCGGCCTCGCCGGCGGCGGCCGGCGGCGACCCCGCGGCGCTTTCGCAGGTCGACCGTGCGGTGAATGCCCAGGCGATGATGATTTCCTACATCAACGACTTCAAGATCCTGATGGTGATGACGCTGGTCGCGATCCCGTTCGTCATCCTGCTGCGCAAGCCAAAAGCGGCGCCGGCGGGTGGAGCGCCCGCAGCCCATATGGATTGATAAGGTCGCTGATCTCAGCCGGCCGCCGTTTTCAACGGCCCAGTACCAGTGCCCAATAGCGCAGCGCCGGATCTCGGCCGTCGCGCACGTAAGCCAGCCCGAAGCGGCTGAAGTCCGTATCGAGCATGTTGCGGCGGTGGCCGGCCGAATGCATCCAGATGTCGAACAGCTTCTCAAGGTCGAAACGGCCCTCGGCGATGTTCTCGGCCGCGGCGCCACGCACGCCATTGTCCTTCATGCGCGAGGCGAAATCCTTGCCCCAGCCGGTGGTGTGGCTCATGCGCTCGCGCGACGCCATGTAGCCGGCCTGCTGCAATGCCGCCTGCTCGAGCTGCGTGTCAGGGGCCAGCGCCGGCAGCCCAGCGGTGCTGCGGATACTGGCCAGCGTCGCCGTGGCGGACGAAGAGACGCCGGCGCCTTCGCCTGTCGGCACCGTGACGGTGCTGCAGGCCGCGATGCCGGTAAGCGCTGCAAGGCCGGCGGCCTTGAGCAGAAAACGGCGGTTCAGGTCGGGGAGGGCTGTGATGGCGATGCTCATCCGGCCTCTGATACCGGCGATCATGGCTTTTGCCGGGCAGGGCGGTGAAAATCGCCAGGCCGGCGATTCGACAACCTTGCCCGCCGATGGAGCCTCATTTTTCCGCACCGTGTCCAATTGCGATTTATGCTGCCGCCGGATGGCTACGGTACGTGGGCTGGTTAATGAAATCTTACTTAAGCACGGATGGCATATTGAATCGGTGCGACGGAACGATCATATTGAGACAGGGCAACGGGGCTTGATGTGCCATGACTGGCACTTGGTGGCTTGTCGCGATTTCGATTTTACTCTCTGGCGCTGCTGTAGCAGGCTACGTCCTGTTCTTTGCGGATGCAGCTACTATTAGCTTTGTGAACGATGACAATCCACGCTTCCGCGCAGCGGGTAGGATTATCAGCTTCGCGATATCGCTTGTTGTTCCTGTCGGGATAGTTGCCACCGTTTACGATCCTCCGGATCCCACCAAAGCGCGTCTTGCAGAACTGAAACTGGCCAGATCTGGTGAAACCGGAAAGGGTGAAGATTTCAACCTTCTCTTCCAGCATGGACAATCGTTCTCCGAGTTCGACCTCTCGTGCGACGGCGTTGGGGAGACGAGGAGCGACCACTGTTACATGCGCGCGATCTTCGCCGACATCGCCATGACCCATCGCGCGGGCACCGTGGGTATGGAGCAAGTTGGAAAGGTCGATTTTTCTGGCAATCTTTTGCTCCGTTTTGCCATGCAGGATGTGAATCTGGACGCGGTTCTTGATCAAACCACGATAATCAACTCGGTGATCTTTCGATCGGTTATAGCCGGCACGAGAGGTACGATCATCCGATGGTCCGACATTACCGGCAGCTTCGTTGGTGGAGACGTTTGCGCAAGCTTTACCATGGTGGGAGTGAATATTAGTGGAAGCGAATTACCAGGCATCGGCAATTGTTCCCCATTGCAGTTGCGCGACTTCTACTATTGGGCAGATCAGCCCCCAATGGAAACGGTGGCGGTAAGCACCGGCATTCTTAGCTTCACGGGAAGCGATCTAACGGTAGCGCGTCTGCCGATGGGCAAGTCTGATGCGCCAGCGACTGTGAAGGTTCCAATGCGGGCTGAGGTTCTGAAATTTATGACCATTTGCGCTCCGCCGCAGGGCTATGATCTGCGACCTAAGCAGCTAGAGGCTCGATTGAACATCCCGATCAGGCCCGAGCGCCTGCTTTATCAGACGTGCAAGCCCATGACTCTTGACCAAGCCGTTGCTGCCTTCCCGGACTCTTACACTCGGCGCTAGACGCGTCGCGAGGAGGGGGTAGCGCCGAACCACGGCGATTGACACCCACAATTTCAAAGGTCGGCGCTGCCCCTCATCCGCCCCTTCAGGCACCTTCTTCCCGTAAACGGGCTGAAGGCCCTATTATCCGATGAAAATCGCGTGAAGCGGCGACTTTTCCCGGAAGATCGATTATGATGCGGTCGTTCTTGAAGTGGCAGCCACGGGCGGCCACCGCAGGCGGTGACCGACCCGCGTTGATCTGGCGCATGATTGCTTGGCGAGAACCTCCTGGTTTTCGGGCTCATGCACTGACAAACGGAGGACGGTTATGGCCGGTTTTCATGTCATGGCGGACGCGTACGGGATGCATGCGCAGCCTACGGTGCGCCACATCTCCACCTCGGACCTCTGGGATGCGCTGAAGCTCGGCGCCGAGGATTTCTGGGCCAAGCCCTCGCATTATGTATTCCTATGCCTGGTCTATCCGATCGTCGGGCTGATCCTGACGCGATGGACCTCGGGCTCGAACGCCATCCAGCTCGTCTATCCGCTGATGTCGGGTTTCGCCCTGATCGGCCCGTTCGCGGCCATCGGCCTTTATGAGATCAGCCGCCGGCGCGAGCTCGGCATGGACACCCACTGGCGGCATGCGCTCGATGTCCGCCATTCGCCGGCGCTGCCGTCGATCGCGGTCATCGGCATCCTGCTCTTCGCGCTGTTCCTCTTGTGGCTGTTCACCGCGCAGTCGCTGTACACCAGCCTGTTCGGCGCCGCGCCGCCCGCCTCGGTCGGTGCTTTCGTGCGCGACGTGCTGACGACCGGCAAGGGCTGGACGCTGATCCTCGTCGGCAACGCCGTCGGCTTCGTTTTCGCCGTCGTCGTTTTGGCCACCACGGTCATTGCCTTTCCGCTGCTGCTCGACCGCGATGTCGGCGCCGTCTCGGCGATCGAAACCTCGGCCCGGGCGGTGATGGCAAACCCGCTAACGATGGCGCTTTGGGGCCTGACCGTCGCCGTGTTGCTGGTGGTCGGCTCGATACCGCTGTTTGCCGGGCTTGCCGTCGTCATGCCGATCCTCGGCCACGCGACCTGGCATCTCTACCGCAAGGTGGTCGAGCCGGAGCAGATCCGGCCTGCACGCCGGCCGATGTAGGACGGCCGCGCGTTCTCGGGCTGACGGCTATCTTTGCGCCTCGGTCGCCATTCTCAAGGCCAGCGCCGTCAGCACCGTGCCCATCATCCAGCGCTGCACGACCAGCCAGAACGGCCGTCCGGCGAGGAAATTCGCGATCGAGCCGGCCGTCACCGCGATGATGGCGTTGACGGTGAGGCTGATCGAGATCTGCGTCACGCCGAGCACCAGAAGCTGCGACAGGACATGGCCCTTGGCCGGATTGATGAACTGCGGCAGCAACGACAGGTAGAGCACGGCCACCTTCGGATTGAGCAGGTTGGTCATCAGCCCCATGACGAAGAGCTTGCGCGGCCTGTCCCTCGGCAACTCGCGGACCTGAAAGGGCGAGCGCCCGCCGGGCTTCAGCGCCTGCCAGGCGAGCCACAACAGATAGAGCGCGCCGGCGAAGCGAAGCGCGTCGTAGGCGTAAGGCACGGCGAAGATGAGCGCGGTGATGCCTAAGGCCGCCGACACCACGTAGAACAGGAAGCCCAGCGCCACGCCGCCGAGCGAGATCAGCCCGGCTTTCGGCCCTTGCGACAGCGAGCGCGAGATCAGGTAGATCATGTTCGGGCCTGGCGTGAGCACCATGCCGAGGCAGATCAGCGCGAAGGTGAGATGGTTGGCGGCGTCGGGCATCGGAGTCTCCAAGAGCGCAAACAGTCATCACGGCCGCTCGCCGGCCGCAAGGGCATGATCGCGGGAGCTTTTGCGCCAGTACTCGAAAACTGGCGAAAGCAGCTGAGCTGCTGATCTCCCCCCTTGCGGGGGAGATTAGAAGCTTTCGCGCCGGCGCTCTTCCACCGACGCTAAGTGCGCCTACCCGACCACGCGCAAATTCGACAACTCGTTGGCAATCTCCTTGAAGTTGTCGGAGAGCGTTGCGCCGGTGGCGTTCCAGAACAGCTTGGCCGGTTTGCTGGGATCGGTCGGATCCTTGCGGAAGCGGGAATCGGAAGAGCAGGCCTTCAGCGCGGCCATCGCCTTCTGGTCGCTCGAGCTGGTCGACGACATGTCGAGCGCGACCGTCATCACCATGATGTTGGCCGCCTTGGCGTTGTCGCACAGCTTTGCCATCTGCTCGTTCATCGCCGCGGTGTAGTTGCTCGACGAATAGTTGAACTGGCCGATGGCGCTCGACGTGCCGCCGAACAGGCGGGTGACCGAGGTGCCGTTATAGCCGACGCCGGTATAGCCATAGGCGGCATAGGTCGACTTGTTGCCGGCCGGGTCGGGACTGACCGTCGAATAGGTGTTCTCGCCGTCGGTGAGCACGATGACGACCTTGTCGTTGCCGCGCTCGGATTCCGGACGGCCTCCCGTGAAGGGTTCGGCGCTCGACACGGTGCGCCAGCCCCAGGCCATGCCTTCGGGCACATTGGTGTTGCCGTTGGGCTTCATCAGGTCGATCGCCGCCTTGATGGCCGCGAGCCCATCCGTTTGGGTGACGTCGGTGAGCGGCGTGATCGGCGTCGTCGTGCAACTGTAATTCGGGCCGACGCCCGAACTGAGGGTCGGAGCATCGATCGGCCGCGGCTGAAAATATTTGGCCATGTTGGACTGCCTGGTCTTACCGGTGGTGCTCAACGGATCGTCGTTCCACCAGCTGTTCGCCGCGCCATAGGTCGTCGGGTCCGGTTCAAGCGGGTTCTGGGTCACCTTCCAATGATTGCCTGGCTCGTCCGGCGCGAACATCGGCACGAACATGGTCGCGGGATCGCCGACGCCGATACCGGTGTTGTTGGGGCCGCCCGAGGCCGGCGTATCCTCGACATTGTAAGGGTAGGGGCGGACCTCGACACAGCCCTGCCAACTGGCGAATGGCCCGTAGGTGTCGTTGTAGTCATATTCCGTATGGCTGTGCGAACAGGTGTGGTTCCAACGATATGTGTCGCAGACGGTCCGCGCGCTGCCGACGACGCGCTCGTGGCTGGTCACCACCTTCATGTCCTGGTAGAGTTCGAAGCGGCTGAGGACCTGGTCCTCCTCGTTGCCCCAGCCGGCGCCTTTCTTGTACCAGATGCCGTTGATCTTCTGGGCGTATTTGTCGGGCGCGTTCAGCGTCGACCAGTCGAAATTCTCATTCGCTATCGGCGACAGCCCGTAGGTGTCCATCCAGGGGGCGTTGTCGTTGTCGGGCCCCACATTGACCGATGCCGCGAACGGCACGAGGCTGAACTGGACCGGCTTGTCGATCTGCTTGATCTGCGACGCCTGCTGGGCCAGCGTGTCGACGAGCTGCTTGGCGGCCTGCTTGAGCAGGTCGATGCGCTTCTGTCCCGTGCCTGTGCCGGGCGTTGTCATGGAGCCCGAATTGTCGAGCACCATCGCCACTTCCAGCGTGTTCTTCAGCCGCACCTGGGAGCACATCTCGAGCTGGATCGGCTTATGCGCATCGCCATCCGATGCGCCATCGAGCAGCGCGGCGGCTGGGTAGAAATAGGGATGATAGGTGAGCGTCGCGCAAAGCTTCATCAGGCCGCCGCCGGTCTGGCTGCTCGGCAGCGTGACATCGAGCGAAAGGTTGCCGGGCTCGATACCATTGAGGTTGGAATTGAAGAAGCCGGCCGCGTAGGTCCTGATCTGGTCGTCGGTCGCCCCTTGCGAAAGCCGCACCGCGGCGGCGAAATTGGCAGCGTCGAGCGCGTTCAGCACCATCTGCTTTTCGCGGTTGAGCTCACCGAAATCGACACCCATGGCTACTGCGCCCATCAATGGCACCATGGCGATAGCTGTCATAAGCGCATAGTTGCCGCGGCGGTCACGGCAGAATTGATGCCAGAATTTGCGCATTTTTCTTGAGCGGCCCCCCGCCGGCGGATTCTCTGTCGGGCCACACTTCCACAAAACGCTGAAGGACCGGTTTGCCAAACCGCTCGATTGCTTAACGACGGTTTCACCAGGCGCTAACCAAACCAATTGCGGCGGCATCGCGTACGACGAGAAACGCCCGCCTTACGACGGGCGTCATCGATCGTTTGTCGTGCCGATCAACCGACGATGCGCAGGTTCGACAATTCGTTGCCGATCGCCTTGAAGTCGTCCGACAGCGTGGCACCGGTCGAGTTCCAGAACAGTTTCTTCGGCGTCTTGCCAGTCGGGTCGGCTGGATCCTTAGCGAAGCGCGAGTCCGACGAACAGGTTTTCAAGGCTGCCATCTGCGCCGCCTCGGCCGTGTTCCTTGAATCGAGGTCGAGCGCGATGGTCATGACGATGATGTTGGCCACCTTGGCGTTGTCGCACAGCGTTGCCAGATGCTCGCTCATGGCCTTGGTGTAGTTCGTTTCCGTGTATGTCGTCCTATCGAAGTTTGCATCGGCGTTCATATACAGGCGGGTAGTGCTGGTGCCGCTGTAGCCGACGCCCGTGTAGCCATAAGCGGAATAGCTCGACCTGTTCAGCGGATAGTCGTTGGCGCGGAAATAACTGGGTGTGTAATAGGTGTTGGCCCCGTCGGTGAGCACGATCACGACCTTGTCGTTGCCTTTTTCCGTTTCGGGTCGGCCTCCGGTAAAGGGAGCCGTGCTGGACAGGGTTCTCCAACCCCAGGCCATGCCTTCGGGTACATTGGTAGCGCCGACTGCGACCATGGCGTCGATGGCGTTTTTGACAGTGGTCGAGCCGGTGGCGTTCGATACGTCCGTGAGCGGGGTGATCGCCTTTGTGGTGCAGCTATAGTTCGGTCCGCCGTCGATTGGCGCAGGCAAGGGAGCTTTGTTGAGCGGGGCCGGGGCGAAGTACTTCGTCATGTTCTTCTGCCTGGCCAATTGTGCGGCTTGGCCGGTGGAGGTGGTCGCATCCTTGTCATCCCACCAGCTGTTGATCATGCCGAAGGTTTTGACGTAACCGTTTGAAAGCGTCCACTGGTTGCCAGGCTCATCCGGTGCGAACATCGGCACGAACATCGTGGCCGGTGTTGCCGACGTGGCGGGGGCATCGTTGATATTGTAGGGATAAGGTCGCGCCTCGACACATCCTCCCCAGCTCGCGACTTTGC
This sequence comes from Mesorhizobium sp. B2-4-3, assembly GCF_006442815.1. Taxonomy (GTDB): domain Bacteria; phylum Pseudomonadota; class Alphaproteobacteria; order Rhizobiales; family Rhizobiaceae; genus Mesorhizobium. Next base: position 27,865 of record NZ_VFVL01000041.1, on the reverse strand, counting down.
CGTAGGTGAATGTCGCGTTAGGCAGGCAGTTGCCGCTCAAATCCTTTAAACTGCATGCGGTCACCCGCGTCATCTGATCAAAGACTGAAAAGCGCGTCAGCGCCTGATCCTGCTGTGTTCCCCATTGCGAACCGCGCGCATACCAAACGCCGCCAACCTGCTCCGCCCACCTGTTGGCGTTGAGCGCCTTGGTCATGGTCGCCCAGTTGAAATTCTCATGCTGGATGGGTGAAATACCAAACGGATCAAGCCATGCCGCACCCTGGTAGGTGGGGCCGACATTGACCGAGGCGGCGAAGGGCACCAGGCTGAACTGGACTGGCTTGGAAACCTGCTTCATCAACTGCGCCTGGCCGGCCAACTGGTCGACGAGCTGCTTGGCGGCACTCTTGAGCAGATCGAACCGCACCTTGTTCGAGACGCTGATATCGTTCATCGAGCCCGAATTGTCGAGCACCAGCGACACTTCCAGCGTGTTCTTGAGGCGGATTTCGGATTTGGCCGAGAAGCTGATGTTCGTCTGGCCCGGCGTTCCGCCAAGCAATGCGACCGCAGCCGGCAGGAAATAGGGTTGGTACTTCAAGGCCGCCTCGAGAACCAGCGTGCCGCCGCCGGCATTGTTGTTGGGCAAGGTGACCGTCAGCGTCGTGTTCGCCGGAAGAACGTGCCTGAGATTGGCCTCGAAGAATGTCTGGGCATAGGCTTTGGCTTCGGCGTCGGTGGCGCCGGCCACGATCTGCTGTGCCGTCGCGATGCCGGCGGCATCCAGCGCGTTCAGCGTCTCCTGCCGCTCCCTTATGAGCTCGGTATAGTCGACCGCCAGCGCCACGCCGCCCATCAGCGGTATCATGGTGATGGCCGTCATCAAGGCATAGTTGCCCCGTCTGTCGTGTAGGAATTTGCGGATCAATGCCCTTAGCCCCCGCCAGGATCCAATAGTTTCTCGTTTAGCATGATCATGAATCGTTAAATTTTAGCTCTCTCGAAAGCGTCAAGGTCGCACGGTCATTTGACAGGGTATTAACCCTGTGCGCCGACGCGCCGTCGAAGGCCGGTGCCGGAAAGCTGGTGACAGGATGAAGCGCTTCGGTTATGCGGGACCGGCCGTGGCGTCCTCTGAACTGAAGAGTGGCTGTCGCGGTCTTGTCAGGGATCGAGATCAGGGACACGGCATGGCGGATTCGCCTGGCATCATCGCTTCGCTCGACGATCTAGCGGGGCGTTACGCCGCCATACTGTGCGACGTATGGGGCGTCGTGCATAATGGCGAATGGCACTTTCCGGACGCCGCGGCGGCGCTTGCAAGGGCGCGCGCGGCCAATGTGCCTGTCGTGCTCATCACCAATTCGCCGCGCCGCAGCGCCGACGTCGTCGCCCAGATGAAGGTCATCGGCGTGCCGGCCGACGCCTTTGACCGGGTCGTCACATCAGGCGACGTGACCCGCGACCTGATCGCCGATGGCCCGAGGAAGATCTTCCATATCGGACCCGAGCGCGATTTCACACTCTATGACGGACTTGATATCGACATCGTCGAGGAATTCGAGGCCTCTGGCATCGTCTGCACCGGGCTCTATGACGACGAGGTCGAGAAGCCCGCCGACTATACGCAAATGCTGCAGCGGCTGCGCGCCCGCAATCTGCCGTTCATCTGCGCCAATCCGGATATCCTGGTGGAGCGCGGCGAGCGCACCATCTGGTGTGCCGGCGCGCTCGCGCGGGATTACGCGCAATTGGGCGGGCGCACGCTGATTGCCGGCAAGCCCTTCGCGCCGATCTACGATGTGGCCATGAAGGAGGTCGCCGGCCTTCTTGGCCGCGCCGTCGAGCGCTCAGAGGTTCTCGCCATCGGCGACGGCATGATGACGGATGTCAAGGGCGCGGCCGACAACGGCTTCGACGTGCTCTACGTCTCGGGCGGCATCCACGCTCGCGACTATGGCGATCCGCTCCGCCCCGACCCTGAAAGGTTGGCTGGCTTCCTTGAAAAGCACGGCTACCGGCCGGTCGCCGTCATTGCGCGTCTGCAATAGGTTGGTGGTCTGGCCATGACGGACACCTCGATATGAAGCAAGCCTTCGAACGTCTTTCCGCGGTCGCGCCACTGCCCGCGCATCTGCGCGGCGGCGTCGTGGCGATCGGTAATTTCGACGGTGTCCATCGCGGCCACCAATCCGTCCTGGAGCGCGCGATGACCGAAGCCCGCCGCAACGGCGTGCCCGCTTTGGTGCTCACTTTCGAGCCGCATCCGCGCAAGGTCTTCCGGCCACAGGTGCCGCTCTTCGTGCTGACGCCGCCACCGATGAAGGCACGGCTGCTTGCCGGGCTTGGCTTTGCCGCTTTGGTCGAGCAGCCGTTCACGCGCGATTTCGCCTCGCTGTCGCCCGAGGCTTTCGTGACCGATGTGCTGGAGAAGAACCTCGGCATCCGCCACGCCATCACCGGTTTCGACTTTCATTTCGGCAAGGACCGCCAGGGTGGCCCGGCCTTTCTGATGGCTGCCGGAGAACGGCATGGCTTCGGCGTGACGCTGGTCGATGCCTTCCGCGATGAGGGCGCGGAGGTGGTTTCATCGAGTCGCATCCGGGGACTGCTCGCCGAGGGTAAGGTGGAGGAGGCCGCCGGCCTGCTCGGCTACCGTTTCACCGTCGAAGCCGAGGTGATCGGCGGCCAGCAGCTTGGCCGCACCCTCGGCTTCCCGACCGCCAACATGCGGCTTTCGCCGGAAGCGGCCTTGAAGGAAGGGATTTATGCCGTCCGCTTCCGTCGCGCCGACGGCACGCTCCATGATGGCGTCGCCAGCTTCGGCCGGCGTCCCACCGTCGACGACAATGGCGCGCCGCTGCTCGAAACCTATGTCTTCGATTTTTCCGGCGATCTCTATGGCCAGACCTGCCAGGTGTCGTTCTTCGGCTTCCTGCGGCCGGAGCTCAAATTCGACGGCCTCGACGCGCTGGTGGCGCAGATGAAAAAGGACGAGGCCGAGGCGAGGGCGCTGCTCAGGGGCGTGCGCCCGCTCTCGCCACTGGACGCCGAGATCGCGTTCTAATGCATGTCGCGCAAAAGTGTGCAGCGGTTTTGCGATAACGACATGCATGAAAACAACGGCCTAAAGCGCGTCGCCTGAATCCGCTTCAGCGTGACGCGCTTTAGATCGTCTTCGGTCTGCCGCTCAATCAAAAGGCCGACCCGCATGGTGAAGCATTTCACCGAATGCGGGCGCTTGATTGTGCAGAAAGCGCTAATGAAGATAGATCTGATGGTGTGGGCCGTTGTCCTGCTCTGCGCGGCGCTGTTCATTCTGTGCGATGGACTTAGCGCGCATTGGGGCAAGACCGGCAGCGGCCGTAGCCTGGCCATCGTCGTGCTTCTGTCGCCGGTCGGCTATTTCGCGTTTGCTTTCATCAACACGCGGCTGAATCTTGCCGTCACCGGTGCGCTGGTCAATACGATCGTGGTGGCCGGCGCGGTCCTGGTCGGCGCGCTCGTCTTCAAGGAAGAAGTTTCCAGAGCGCAATATCTGGGCATTGCGCTGGCACTCGTCGCGGTCGCGCTTCTCAACGTCGACTGACGGAGGCCTATCGCTTCAGCGCCAGCCCGATGGCGATGAAGCTCCAGCCCTGGAACACCAGGTCGATCGCCAGGAATATGCCCAGCACCCAAAGGCTGTTCACCGGCCAGCCCATGGCGATCATCAGGCCGAGCAGAATGGTGATGATGCCGGCCGCGAGCAGCCATCCCCAGCCTTGCTGCGGCCGGTGATTGAAGGCCACCCAGGACCGCAGAAGCCCCGAAGCGACCAGCGCGATGGCCAACAGCAGCGTCAGCACCGCCGAGGCGAGCAGCGGATTGTCGAAGGCGAAGAACCCGGCGACGGCATAGAGCAGGCCGCTCAGCAGCCAGTAGAAGAAACGTCCCCAGGTCTTGACCCCGAAGGCGTGGATGATCTCGATGACACCTGCCATCAGCATCAGCCAGCCGACGACATAGACCGAGGCGACGGTGGCGATGAACAGATTGCCGAAGGCGATGCCGCCGAAGACCAGCAGCAGCACGCCGAGCGCCACGAACCATCCCCATTTGTCCCGCGTCTGGCCGATCGTGTCCTTCAGGGCGTCGCTTGGCAAAGTCATGGTTTCATCTCCCTCGAAATTCACCACCGGTCGTGCGGCGAAAGGAAGCTAAACCCAATGGCATTGTCCGTCCAGCAACACGGGCCGAACCCGCGGGCGGCCGGCTGTCCATGACCTTCCACCGCGCTCATGAATCGCGACGATTTGTTAGCCACCGGGCGGGTATGCGCTTTCCTTCAAGCGCCGGGGTGAGATCGGTCGCTACATCGTCGACGAAACCCTGAGCCGGTTCCGGAATACCCCGAAGGCAAGCCGCGTATCCCGGCAACCATAAAGGCGGCTATTGTCGCGCCGGCCGGACTTCGTCCGGGAACGGCGCAAGCGTCGCCTCCAGTGTCTCCCGGCCGGCCTGCTCCCAGCCTCGCGCCACGAATTCTGCGGCCTTCGCTTCGTATGGAGCACGGGCCGCGGGCGAGGTGATCCACTCCCGCATGGCGTTTTCCCAACCTTCGACGTCGAGCGGATCAAGGCAGAGTCCCGACGAGCCGACCACTTCGGCGATGGCTCCGCCCGTGGAGGCGATCAGCGCCTTCCCATAGGCCAGCGCCTCCACGGGCGGCAGCCCATATCCTTCGTAGAACGATGGGTACACGCAGAACGCACTGTTGCGGTAAAGGCGGGACAACGTCGCGTCGTCGACGTTGTCGAGATGGACAAGGCTCTTGCCGTAGTCGGGATGGCTGTGAAGGCTCGCCAGGACCCCGTCGACCATCCAGCCGCTGCGGCCGACGAAAACCAGCTTCATGCCGCTGCGCGCGACCGTTCCGTCTAGGACGATGCGCCTCCAGACATCCATGAGCAGCGAATGGTTCTTGCGCGGTTCGATGGTGGAAACGAACAGGATATAGCGATCGGTCTCGATCCCGTCCGGCAGGCGGCCGTCCGCCTTCGGTTTGCGGGCGCTGTCGCAGCCGAGAGGAACCTGCTTCAGCTGCGGCAGGTGGATGCCGAGCTTGGCGGCATAGTCCTCGACATCGGTGGTGACGCGCCTCGACGTCAGGATGAAGCGGTCTGCCAGCCTCATCGCCAAATTCACATAGTCCGTGAATCTCCTGACGTCATGCGGCTTGTACCATTCGGGAAATTGGATCGGAATGATGTCGTTCAAGAGCACGATGAGCTTTGCGCCGGCGGAGCGCGCCTCGCGCGAAATGACCTCGATATCGGTATGCGCCCAGTCGCTGTTCATCAACAGCAGATGGTCGCCGGGCGAAAGATCGTGTTTGTCGCCGGCCACGGTCCTGAGCGGCACGATACGAGCGCGTGAACCACCCTCGCGAGCGACCTGCCGCCGCTCGTTTTCCTTCATCAGCCGGCTTTCGATCCGCTCGAGGAAACGAAGAAAAGGGCTGTCGGGATGGCGCCGGCCGAACGCGCCGATTTCCGTTATCAGCATCCGGCGCGGTCTTATGATCGTCATCAGCAATCGCCGCGCCCATTTCGGCCAGCGATCGTAAAACCTAATCTTGATGCGTGCTGGGTCCGGGTAAAAGCTCATGTCGCACGAAATGTCGCCGGCGATGATTTCCGCCGCCATACCAGGCGAAACCTGTCTAAGCACCCGCTCGATCGGGTCGAACACGGTGAACGCCACATCGGAAGCCTTGAATGCCGCCGCCGCGGCCGCGTAGTGGCGTTGCACGCGGACCATGCCGACCGGAGGGCCGAGCCAACGCACCATGCTCGAGAGATCGACGACGAGACGCATCATTCGGGCCGCATCAGTTGAGCCGCATTCTTGGCGTGCGCGCAATCATCCTGCGCCAGGCCAGTCGAGGTCCCAGCGCGAGCGTCCTGAAGGAGGGCGCGCCGACAGCCGCGAGGAGCAGCAGCTTTAGCGTGAGGGCCAGGGGTATGTCCGCTGTTCGCAGCAGCAACTCGATGTCGCGTCTTTCCGGGCTGGAGATGCCAACCCCCGTGGCGGCGCGCGACGCCAGAAAGCTTGCGACGGCCTGCGCGGGTTGGCCGTTCGCGTCGAACGGCTCGGCGCGATGGCGACGCAGCAGCGCCGACTGCCTGGCCAATGCAGCGGCTGCCTTTTGCTGATCTTCCTTCATGCGCGATACCTGTCCCGGATGCGATCTCAGCTTCACGAGTGGCACTTCCATGTTGGCCAGTTTTCCCGTTTCGGAAAGCCGCAGCCATAGATCGTAGTCTTCCGCATAGGTGAACGCGCGGCGGTAGCCTCCCGCGCGCCGGACGGCCTCGGTCCGGAACATCACTGTCGGATGAAGCATGGGATTGTACCTGGCAAGCGCGTCGCGCAACGGGTCGCCGCCGGCGGGAACGTCGAGCGGCCTTAACGGGTTTCCGTCCCGGTCGATCTGCAATCCCGCCGTACCGAGCAGCTGCAGATCGGCATCCGCGTCGAAACACGCCACCTGCAGGCGCAACCTGCCGGGCAGCGAGACATCGTCACAATCCATGCGCGCCACAAGAGGGGCCTGCGCGAGCGAAAGCCCCATGTTCAGCGCATCGACGATCCCCTTGCCGCGGTTGGCGACAAGCCTGACGCGGCTGTCGCGGTCACTGATCGACGTCGCGATCGCGGCGCTGTCGTCGCGAGATCCATCGTCGACGACGATGACTTCGATATCCGCCAGATCCTGGTCCAGGATGCTTTGCAGGGCCTCGCCGACATATTGCGCGCCGTCTCGCACCGGAATGATCACGCTCACTGTCGGCAATGGAACTTTCCTTGCTATAATCGGTCGTGACCGAATGGCCGCTGAATTGTCGAATGTCGGCGGCCTGGTTTCAAAATTCCAATTCCAAAGTTTCGTCGGTCTGTCGACTGTCAATCTCTTTGTCCGGCCGATCCGAGCGCGATCTCAAGCGCGGGAGCGAGCAGTCGCAGGACCGCCTCGCGCTTTCCAGCCTTCAAAGAAAGGTCGCCATCGAGGCCGACTTCATGAAGCCAGCTTCCCCGCCATTCGCAATAGGCCTGTCTGAGCTCAACCCCAGGCAAGGCCGCGAATGCGGTTATCGGCCTTTGCGGCACAGTGTTCGGATCCACATCCCGATAGAGCGCCTCCCAGTTGGCTCCGCCGGTGTCGAGGCCGGCGAACCAGTCGAGTCCGAAATCGAGAGGCTGGCGGCTGACGGCGTCGAATCGAAAAAAACAATAGCCCGCCCACAAATACCATCGCGAGCCTGCCCAGCGGAGATCGCCGTGAAATGGCGCGTCTTCAAGAGGTTCGAAGGGGTCGCATGGCTTCGTCGGGAAAAGATCCTGGTCGAGGAATCCGAACGCGGCCGGCGCGCCAGGCTTCAGGATATTGTGCCACATCCAATTGAGCGCCGCGCCGTGGGACCGGCTCGGGTTCCTTACGGTCCACGGATTGGCCGGTAGCCTGACATAGGCGGCGCCGTGAACCGCGCATACCTGCCTGTTCTTGCCCGCGGACGCTTCGCCGATGCTGTTGTCGGCAACGATGTGGAGATCATGGCGAACAAGTCGTCTCGTCAGCCGCAACTGCAGATCCAGGCACTGAGCATCGCCGAAAGCAACGGTAAGCAGGACATGGCGACCCCGGGCGGCGGCACGGATGCCCTGGATGTCGCCATCCTTGAGCGGCTGACGCAGAAACCTCCGGTCGATTTTCCGGTAACGGGCAGTCTTGACGGCATGCAGCAGCGGCTGAAGCCTCAGCCATTGCCGCAAGTCATATTCGCGCAGGGACTTTGGCACGGCTGTCGCGACTTTCAGTCGAGCCCGGCTTGGCAGCCACGATCGCCCCGTGGAATTTTCATGAGCGCGCTCCAGTTGAGTTTTTTTAAAAAGCTCGAATGCAACAGCATCCAAGTCTCTTGATAACCGGCTATATACAGCATATGCGTGGTTTCAACACGGCCAACATTTGAGCGCCCGGCCGTGTTTGTTTGAATGGGGAAGTCTGGGGCGCACCCGGGGTCTCTCTCCGATCTGACTTGGGGGTGGGGCGGCGCTCCGGAAAATGAGATGAGAATCTGCTGCGCAATCTCTGCCCTCTTCATGAATGGGGGGCTGCAAAGGGATTGTCTCAACATCAGCGACCGACTGGTCCGGCGGGGCCATAGCGTGACGATCCTGACGACCCGCCAGGTCGGTCATGTCGAGAGTTCGGCTGCGATAAAAATCCAGCCGGCACGGGTTCTCTCGAACCCTGGCACCGAATATGCGCTGGGCAGGACCGTGCTGACGGCCAGGCGGGACTTCGACTGCGTGGTCGGTTTCAACAAGATGGCGGGCCTGGATATCTACTATGCCGGCGACCCGCCCTATTTTGCGTCGAAGCTCGGGTGGTGGCGGCCGTTTTCGCCCCGTTTCATGCGCCAGCAGAAGCTCGAATCGATGATCTTTGCCCCTGGCCACGCCGTGCAGATCATTGCGCTCAGCGAACACCAGGCAACGCTTTACCGCGACTTCTGGCGGTCGGAGGAATCCCGCATTCACGTCGTCGGCCCGACGCTCGATCCGAAGCGCCGCAGGCCGGAGCTGCTGACTGTCGACCGCAATGAGATCCGCGATCGTTTTGGGCTTCCGCGCGAAACGGTCATCGCCTTGACCATCGCCAACAGGTTGAAGGTGAAGGGTCTCGACCGGGCGATAAAAGCGCTTCAGCCGTTCCCGGAGATCCATTGGCTAGTCGCCGGCCTTCGAAAGAACAGCGAGGAGGAAAAGCGGCTTCTCGGCCTGATTGCCAAAGCCGGCATATCGAAAAGGGTCACTCTGCTGGGCATCCAGGAGGACATCCCGGCGATCGTGGTCGCGAGCGACTTCATGCTGCACCCGGCTCGCCTGGAAAATACGGGCACGGTTATTCTCGAGGCGCTCGCAAACGGCCTGCCGGTCATCGTATCGGACGCCTGCGGATATGCAAAATATGTCGGAGCCAGCGGGGCGGGACTGGTTGTGGCCAATCGCGACGACCCCGAAATCTGGCGACAGGCAATCCTGAAAGCCGGCGACCCGGTGGTCCGGGACCAATGGCGCGAGGCGGCTCTTGCCTACGGTGCGTCCAATCCGCTTACCGGCGGATTGGAAGCAGCCTGCGACCTGATAGAGACGTTGCGCCGCAACCGGCGTGTCGGCTAATGCATGTCGCGCAAAAGTGTGCAGCGGTTTTGCGGATAACGACATGCATGAAAACAAGGCCTAAAGCGCGTCGCCTGAATCCGCTTCGGCGCGACGCGCTTTAGTTCGCCTGTCGGTTCCGATGTTGCCGATTTTAAATCAAATTTTACCGAATGCACGGCATGGCTTGAGCGCTGGCAGGTGGTGCCGCCGGCGCGTTTCGCGTAAGGGGTGACGATGCGTATTGTCAGGAAGATTCCGCTGGCCGTCGCCATAGGCCTTTTCACCCTGTCCGCCGCCCACGCGGGTGAGGGCAGCTGGATATCCGGCGATTGGTACCTGACGCTCGGCGCCACCGGCCTGGTCGCGCCGAATTTCGAGGGCGGCAAGAAATATATGTTCAGCGCCCAGCCGATCATCTCGCTGGGCAAGGTCGGCCCAGAGGCGCGCTTCACCTCGCGCAACGACAACATCTCGCTGGCGCTGATCGACGACGGCTCCGTGCGCGCCGGTCTGACCGGCAAGTTCCTGTTCCATCGCACCAGCAAGGACGAACTTCAAGGCCTCGACCCGGTGCGCTTCGGCGGTGAGGTGGGCGGCTTCTTCGAGTTCTATCCGCTGGACTGGCTGCGCGCTCGCGCCGAGTTGCGGCATGGCATCCGCTCCCACAACGGCTTCGTCGCAGACATCGCGGCAGACGCTTTTTACGACATCACGCCGACGGTGCGCATCTCGGGCGGGCCGCGCGTGTCCTTCGCCTCGTCCAACTATTTTGATGCCTATTACGGCGTCAACGCCACCGAGGCGGTGGCATCGGGGCTCAGCGAATATCATCCAGGCGGCGGTGTGAAGTCGACAGGCCTCGGTGGCGCGATCACCTGGAAAGTGACCGAGCCGATGACGGCGAGCGTCTTCACCGAGTATTCGCGCTTGATGGGGCCGGCAGCCGATTCCAGCCTGGTCAAGGAGCGTGGCGACCGCAACCAGTGGATGTTCGGCGTGTCGACCACTTACCGCTTCAATTTCACGATGTAGGTCTTACCCCAGCAATCGTGTGTCGACCGGGTGCTGGGTGACGCTGGCGATGTGGATGCCGTCGCGAGCCAGGAGGCTGGGGCTGAGAAGAAAGTTCTTGGTGAACGGGACGATGACACTGGGAACCTCCATGACCGCATGCGTGGCGGCGGTGACAAAGTTCGTTCCGAGCTGCTGCGTCATAGCCAGATTGTTCTTCCAATCTGCTGGCAGGTTGGCGGACGCAATCGCCACGCCGTCCGGCACTTCGATTTCCAGAAGCTGATAGGTCTGAGGCAGGTCTTCCGCGTCGAGATGCACCAGTATCTCAAGAAGCGCCGTCGCCGGATGATCAGCGCAATAGACGATGGGTGTTCCCAAGGAATGCCAGCGGCCAGCGCCCAGCGTGCCGCCGATGCCAGACAGGTCGGCATAGTTGGAGATACGCCAGAGCCGCATTCTCAGGCAAAAATGCCATAGTCAATGCGATGAAGTTCTTCCTCCACCAGTACGGCGCCTGTCTCGGACTGGAGCAGGCTGATAGGTGTCTCGCCGAGCACCTTGCTGTGCTTGCGGAGCCAACGTTGGGCTTTTTCGTGGCTACCGAATACCCGATCTGCCATCGCAGAGATCCGCTCTAGCCGCACAACCCGATCGGATTCGGCAACTGTCAGTGCTTCGTTTCGCTCTTTGCGGCGGGCCAACGTGCGTCGCGGACTAACTATCCTGTAGATTTCGTCATTACTGAAGCCTCGCTGACGAAGGCCTTCGACCCTGGCCACTGAGACGAGAAACCGGTCTGTTACCGCTGCGGACAACGTCGCGGCGGCCTTTGTCTGAGCGCTGATATGCGAGCTGGACATGATTTTGGTCCCGTTGTCATTTGCCCATGAATATAGGCGCAAATGGCCCACGCCGCAAGAAAACTGGTGACAGAAAACTGACGCCAGAAGGCTGCTAGCGGGGAAATGCCGTGGAGTTCAGGCTTTTCAAGCCGCCGCGCCTCGTCTAAAAGCCACGCCATGACGAGCTTTTCGCGCCTTTTCGCGATCACGATACGAATTACGAGCCCGGTGTTCCGGGCGGCCTGAGCGCCGCTGGAGCCGCCGGGAGTTTTCGCGCGCGCCCCTCGCGCTTTTTCAAGAAAATGCTAGTTCAACGCCCGGGCTTTCCGCCGCCGGGCAACGCAGATGGCAGATCAATGACCGACACCCCAATGACCGACGCTGCTGAAACGATCGACTATTCCAAAACGCTCTATTTGCCGCAGACGGACTTCCCGATGCGTGCCGGCCTGCCCGAGAAGGAACCTAGCCTGGTCAAGCGCTGGCAGGACATGGACCTTTACAGGAAGCTGCGCGAGGAGGCCGCCGGCCGCGAGAAATTCGTGCTGCATGACGGGCCGCCTTACGCCAACGGCAACATCCATATCGGCCATGCGCTGAACAAGATCCTCAAGGACGTCATCAACCGCTCCTTCCAGATGCGCGGCTATGACGCCAACTACGTGCCGGGTTGGGACTGCCACGGCCTGCCGATCGAATGGAAGATCGAGGAGCAGTACCGCGCCAAGGGCAAGAACAAGGACGAGGTGCCGGTCAACGAGTTCCGCAGGGAATGCCGCGATTTCGCCCAGCATTGGATCAAGGTGCAGGGCGACGAGTTTCAGCGCCTCGGCGTCATCGGCGATTTCGACAATCCCTATACGACCATGGCGTACCATGCCGAGTCGCGCATCGCCGGCGAACTGTTGAAATTCGCCTTGTCCGGCCAGCTCTACCGCGGCTCGAAGCCGGTGATGTGGAGCGTGGTCGAGCGTACCGCGCTCGCCGAGGCCGAGGTCGAGTATCAGGACTATGAGAGCGACACGATCTGGGTGAAGTTTCCGGTCGCGAGCCTCGCCCAGCCGGTCGCCGGCGCTGCGCCTGCGCTGGACGAGGCAGCGCTCGATCTGGTCGAGGCGCATGTCGTCATCTGGACGACCACGCCCTGGACCATCCCCGGCAACCGCGCCGTGAGCTATTCGCCGCGCATCGCCTATGGCCTCTATGAGGTCACGGCGGCCGAGAACGCCTTCGGCCCGCAGCCCGGCGAGAAGCTGATCTTTGCCGACGCGCTGGCCGAGGACTGTGCCGCCAAGGCCAAGGTCGCACTGAACCGGCTTCACAGCGTCTCGGCCGAACAGCTTGGGAAGCTTACGCTTTCGCATCCTTTCAAGGGGCTCGGCGGCGGCTATGAATTCCCAGTACCGATGGTTGCCGGCGAGCATGTCACCGACGATGCCGGCACCGGCTTCGTGCACACCGCGCCCGGCCATGGCCGCGAGGACTTCGACGCCTGGATGGAGGCCGCGAGCGAGCTGCGGGGGCGCGGCGTCGATACCACGATCCCCTTCACGGTCGACGATGCCGGCTTCTTCACCAAGGATGCGCCGGGCTTCGGCCCGGGGCGCGAGGGCGGTGCGGCACGCGTCATCGACGACAACGGCAAGAAGGGCAACGCCAATCAGGCCGTCATCGACGAGCTGATCAAGCGCAACGCGCTCTTCGCGCGCGGCCGGCTGAAGCATAGCTATCCGCACTCCTGGCGCTCCAAGAAGCCGGTCATCTTCCGCAACACGCCGCAATGGTTCGTCTATATGGACAAGGACCTCGGCGATGGCACGACGTTGCGCAGCCGCGCGCTGAAGGCGATCGACGACACCCGTTTCGTTCCGGCGGCGGGCCAGAACCGCATTCGCGCCATGATCGAGGAGCGCCCCGACTGGGTGCTGTCGCGCCAGCGCGCCTGGGGCGTGCCGATCGCGGTCTTCGCCGACGAGGACGGCAATGTGCTGAAGGACGAGGCCGTCAACCAGCGCATCATGGACGCTTTCGAGAAGGAAGGCGCCGACGCTTGGTTCGCCGAGGGCGCCAAGACGCGCTTCCTCGGCAATCACGACGCCTCGAAATGGCACCAGGTGATGGACATCCTCGACGTCTGGTTCGATTCCGGTTCGACGCATGTCTTCACGCTGGAAGACCGTCCGGACCTCAAATGGCCGGCCGACGTCTATCTCGAAGGCTCGGACCAGCATCGCGGCTGGTTCCATTCCTCGCTGCTCGAAAGCTGCGGCACCAGGGGCAGGGCGCCTTACGACACGGTCATCACCCATGGCTTCACCATGGACGAGGAAGGCCGCAAGATGTCGAAGTCGCTCGGCAACACCGTCGTGCCGCAGGACGTCATCAAGCAGTCCGGCGCCGATATCCTGCGGCTCTGGGTGGTCACGACCGATTATTGGGAAGACCAGCGGCTCGGCAAGAACGTGCTGCAGACCAATATCGACGCCTACCGCAAGCTCAGGAACACCATCCGCTGGATGCTGGGCACGCTCGCCCATGACGACGGCCAGCACGTGCCGGTCGAGACGATGCCGGAACTGGAGCGGCTGATGCTGCACCGGTTGTCCGAGTTGGACGAAATGGTGCGCCAGGGCTACGACGCCTTCGAGTTCAAGCGCATCACCCGCACGCTGCTTGACTTCATGGTGGTGGAGCTTTCGGCCTTCTATTTCGACATCCGCAAGGACGCGCTTTACTGCGACGGGCCGTCGAGCCTGCGCCGCAGGGCGGCCGTGCAGGTGGTGCGCCACCTCTTCGAATGTCTGGTGAAGTGGCTGGCGCCGATGCTGCCCTTCACCACGGAAGAAGCGTGGCTCGACCGCCATCCGCAAGCCGTGTCGGTGCATCTCGGCCAATTCCCCGCGATCCCGCAGGACTGGCGCAACGAGGCGCTGGCCGAGAAATGGCGCAAGGTGAGGCAGGTGCGCCGTGTCGTCACCGGCGCGCTGGAGATCGCGCGCGCCGAGAAGCTGATTGGCTCTTCGCTCGAGGCGGTGCCGGTGGTGACGCTCGACGACGCGGTGCTGGAGGCCGCGATCGCCGATGTCGATATGGCCGAGATGGCGATCACCAGCGATCTTGTCGTCAAGCAGGGCAAGGCCCCGGAAGGCGCCTTCACGCTCGACGACGTCAAAGGCGTTGCCGTGGTGGTGGAGAAAGCCGAGGATCGCGGCCTAGTCAAATGCGCGCGCTCCTGGCGCTACACCGCCGATGTCGGGCAGGATCCGGAATTTCCGGATGTCTCGGCCCGCGATGCCGCCGTGTTGCATGAGCTGAAGGCCCTTGGGCGGCTGTAGTCCTGTCCATAAGCCGGTGCACAAATGCCACGCCGGGCGGCCTGAAACCGCCCGCGCGTTGCCCTTAAGAAGTGGTTGAGGTAAACACGCGACACTCCGGCAGACAAATTGTCGCCGGATTTCCATCGCAAATGCGGGGAAGAAGGGGACCGTGCCCTTGGCCGGTGGCGACTGAAAGGCTGTTAGAGTGGGACTTTTTGGCATGACCGACAGAACGTTCGCGCGCGCCGCGCTGATGGCGCCGCTTGTGGTATCGGCCATCGCCCTGTCGGGCTGCGTGGGTTCGCCGACCTACGGAACCGACAAGACAGCAGCCGCGCAGCTCTTCGACGATGTCTCCGCGGCTGCTTCGATCACGCCGAAGCGCAAGGATCCGATCGACTACAAGCCGCGTCCGGAACTGGTGAAGCCCGCTCCCGGTCAGAAGGAAAGCCTGCCGCCGCCGCAGCAGAGCATCGAGACGGCGAGCGCCGACTGGCCCGAATCGCCGGAGGCGCGCCGTGCCCGCATCCGCGCCGATGCCACCGCGCACCAGAACGATCCGAATTACCAGCCGGAAGCCGTCGAGGATATCCAGACCGATCCCGAGGCGGTGAAGAAGGCATTGGCCGAATCGGGCTCCAGCCATCCGCCGCGCTGGTCGCCGGATGACAACTCGGCCGCCCGCCGTGCGCAGATTCAGCGCAGCCTTGCCGAACAGAAGCAGGGCGATCCGACCGTTCGCAAATATCTGAGCGAGCCGCCGCTCGCCTATCGCCAAGCTGCCGGCACCGCGCCGCAGAACGAGCTCGGCGAGGACGAATACAAGAAGGAGCGCCGCCTCAAGGCGCAGGCCGAAGGCAAGAAGGGCGGCTGGTTCGACTGGCTGGGGCTGTAAGTAGTCAGTACCTACTCGCTACTCGCTACTCGCTACTCACTAACCACTACTCACTTCACCCGCCATCCCGTCTCTCGCGAAAAAAGTCCTTGAGGATGAGGGCGGCGTCGCTCTCGCCGATCCCCGGATAGACGTCCGGCGTGTGGTGGCAGGTGGGTGAGGCGAAGAAGCGCACGCCGTTGACCACCGCGCCGCCTTTCTCGTCGGCGGCGCCGAAATAGAGCCGCCGCAGCCGGGCGAAGGAGATCGCGCCGGCGCACATCGCGCAGGGCTCCAGCGTCACATAGAGATCATGGCCGGTGAGACGTTCGCTGGCGAGCTTCCTGCAGGCTTCGCGGATCGCCAGCATCTCGGCATGCGCGGTCGGGTCCGAGAGCTCGCGCGTGCGGTTGCCGGCTTTCGAGACCACCGTGCCGCCATTGGCGATAACAGCGCCGACCGGCACTTCGCCGCGGCCGGCGGCCGCTTCGGCCTCTTCAAGCGCCAGGGCCATGAAATCCGGTCGTTTCAAGCGGTTTCCATTCCGATTACTTCTCGCCACCCGAGAGTGATCCTGTTATTTAGCGCGAGACCCTGAAAACCGGAATCGGTTTTTGCCGCGCCGCTGGATGCGCATAATCAAGATGACACTGCCTGCGTTGGGCGTCCGCAAGGGCGCGCGGCGCTGTAGCAGGTGAAGACGAGCAATGTAATGGACGACGACAAGAAATCTCCACGCGGGCCGCGCAAGGGCCACTCCAGACCGGCGGGCGAGCGTGACGGAAAACCGGCCCACGGCGCCAAGAAGCCGTTCGCCAAGCGCGAGCGACCGATGGCTGCCGAAGGCGAGCGCCGCGATGTCGACGGCGGACGCCGCGACTTCAAGCGCAGCTATAAGCCACGCGAGACGGGCGACGGCGCTGGGCGCGCCGAAAAGCCGTTCCGCAAAGGTCCGCCGCGCGATGGCAAGCCCTTCGAGAAGCGCGATGGCCGCAAGCCTTACACACCGCGCGGCGACCGGCCGATGGCCGCGGAGGGTGAGCGGCCTGCGCGCGATTTCAAGCGCAGCTACAAGCCGCGCGAAATGGGTGAAGGCGCGGAGCGTGGCGACAGGCCGTTCCGCAAAGGTCCGCCGCGCGACGGCAAGCCCTTCGAGAAGCGTGAGGGCCGCAAGCCTTACGCACCGCGTGGCGACCGGCCGGCGGCTGCCGAAGGCGATCGGGGCGAACGACGTTTCGACCGCCCCAAGCGCGTGTTCGACGACCGTCCCAAACGCGATTTCGCCGACCGGCCGAAGCGAGACTTCAGCGATCGTCCGCAGCGCGACAGCACCGCAAGAAAACCGGAAGGCGGCTTCAAGCCACGGCCGCGTCCCTCGGAAGCCGTGCCGGAAAGCGGCGAGCGCATCGCCAAGCGGCTGGCGCGCGCCGGCATCGCTTCGCGCCGCGACGCTGAGGAACTGATCGCGGCCGGCCGCGTCAAGGTCAACGGCAAGGTGCTGGACTCGCCAGCCTTCAATGTCGGCGCCAACGACGTCATCCATCTCGACGGCACCGAGATCCCGCCGATCGAGCGCACGCGCCTCTTTCTGTTCCACAAGCCGGCGGGCGTCGTCACGACCAACCGCGATCCGGAAGGCCGCAAGACCGTCTTCGATGTGTTGCCGTCCGACCTGCCGCGGCTGATGACGATCGGCCGGCTCGACATCAACACCGAGGGCCTGCTGCTTTTGACCAATGACGGCGGGCTGTCGCGCGTGCTCGAATTGCCCGCCACCGGCTGGCTGCGGCGCTATCGTGCGCGCGTCCACGGCAAGGTCGAGGAGAGCGCGCTCGCCGGCCTGCGCGAAGGCATCGCTGTCGACGGCGCCTTCTATGGCTCGATCGAAGCTTCGCTCGATCGCGAGCAGGGCACGAATGCGTGGCTGACCCTGGGCCTGCGCGAAGGCAAGAACCGCGAGGTGAAGAACATCCTCGGCGCGCTTGGCCTCGACGTGACGCGGCTGATCCGCATCTCCTATGGGCCGTTCCAACTCGAGGATCTTCCCGAGGGCCATGTGCTGGAGATCAAGGGTCGCGTGCTGCGCGAACAGCTCGGCGAACGGCTGATCGAGGAATCCGGCGCCAATTTCGATGCCGATATCCAAAAGCCGTTTTCCAACAAGCCGGTGCGCGGCGGCGGGCCTCGCCGTGAAGAGGTCGACCGGCCGAAATTCACGCGCGACGGCGACCACCGGCCGATCGGCGAGGGCGGGCTGATCAAGGCGCGCAAGCGCCGTGAAGGCAGCCGCGACGAGGCGCTGAGCAAACTCTCGACAAAGCCGGACAGGGCATTTGGGCCGGACCGGGCGTTCGGCGAGCGCGGCCCGAAATCCGACCGCGGTTTCGGCGACAAGCCGCGGGGCGGGTTCGGCGACAAGCCCCGTTTCGGCGGTAAGAAATCCGAGCGCGAGCAGCGGCCGATCGAGCCGCCGGGCCAGCGCAAGGCCAATGTCTGGATGGCGCCGGGCGCCCGGCCGATCGGCAAGGGCAGGGCGGAAGCCGACGCCGCCAGGGCCGCCGAGGCGAAGGCACGCAAGGCATCCTACAAACCGGGCGGCAAGGGCAAGTCGGGCGCAAAGCCATTCGGCAAGCCCCGCGGCGAGCGTCCTGAAGGCGATGGCGGCGACAGGCCGCGCGGTCCGAAGAGGGGCGGCAATGCGGATCGTCGGCGGTGAATTCCGCGGGCGTCCGCTGGCGACGCCGAAAAGCAATGCCATCCGCCCGACCACCGACCGCACCCGCGAGGCGGTGTTCAACGTGCTCGCGCATCGCTATGCCGAAAAGCTCGAAGGCGGCCGCGTGCTCGATCTTTTCGCCGGCACGGGGGCGCTCGGACTTGAGGCCCTGTCGCGCGGAGCCGCCTACTGCGTCTTCATAGAAGAATCGACGGAGGGGCGAGGCCTGATCCGCGAGAACGTCGAGGCCTATGGGCTCACCGGCCGCACCAAGATTTTTCGTCGCGACGCCGCTCATTTGGGTGAGGCTGGCACCCTCTCGCCCTTCGGCCTGATCTTTGCCGATCCGCCCTATGGCAAAGGGCTCGGCGAGCGCGCGCTGCGTTCGGCCAAGGCCGGCGGCTGGCTGTTGCCCGGCGCGTTGTTCGTGGTCGAGGAGGCGGCCTCGGCGCCGTTCGAGGCAGGCCCGGGTTTTTCCGTGGTGGACGAGCGGAGCTATGGCGAGACGGTCATTCGCTTCATCGAGGTTGGTTAGCGCCGCCTCGAAAATGACTCACAATTCACTTTGCCTCGCCAACAACCTTGCCTATCGTCGCGCAACCGCGACCGGAGAACTTGATGAGACGAACAGGATTTGGGCTGCGCGCAGCGCTTCTGGCCAGCGCGCTGGCGCTTGCGGCGGCCGCTCCGGCCCGCGCGGCCGATGACGGCGAGGTCAAGGATTTCCTGCTCGACAACGGCATGGAAGTGGTCGTCATCCCGGACCACCGCGCCCCGATCGTCACGCACATGGTCTGGTACAAGATCGGCAGCGCGGACGAGCCTCCCGGCAAATCCGGCATCGCGCATTTCTTCGAGCACCTGATGTTCAAGGCCACGGCCAACCACGCCGCCGGCGAGTTCGACCGCGCCGTGTCCGAGATCGGCGGCTCCAACAATGCCTTCACCTCCTACGACTACACCGCCTTCCACGAGACGGTGCCGCCTTCGGCGCTCGAGCAGATGATGGGCTTCGAGGCCGATCGCATGCGCAACCTCATCCTGACCGACGATGTCATTAAGACCGAGCGCGACGTGATCCTGGAGGAGCGCCGTTCGCGCATCGACAGCAATCCGCAGGCGGTGCTCGACGAGGAGGTCGACGCGACGCTCTGGCAGAACCAGCCCTACCGCATTCCGGTGATCGGCTGGATGCAGGAGATGGAGCAGTTGAACCGTCCGGACGCGAAAGCCTTCTACGACGCCTACTATCGGCCGAACAACGCCGTGCTGGTGGTGGTGGGCGACGTCGATCCCAACGCGGTGAAGGCGATGGCCGAAAGGACTTATGGCAAGGTCGCGCGCGGCCCGGACTTGCGGCCGCGCATCCGTCCTGTCGAACCCGAGCAGAACACCAAGCGTACGGTGACGCTCACCGACGCGCGCGTCTCGGTGCCGAGCTTTTCGACGCAATGGGTGGTGCCATCCTATCACACGGCCAAGCCCGGCGAAGCCGAGGCGCTCGACCTGCTTGCCGAGATCCTCGGCGGCGACAACCGCAGCAGGTTGTACCAGCAGCTCGTCGTCAAGCAGGGTATTGCTTCCGAGGCCGGCGCCTATTTCCAGGGCACCATGCTCGACGCCACCAACTTCACCGTCTATGGCGCCCCGCGCGGCGACGCCAAACTTGTCGATATCGAGGCGGCGGTCGATGCCGAGATCGCCCGCATCGTCAAGGAGGGCGTGAGCGACGATGAGCTGGAGCGGGCCAAGACCCGCTATGTGCGCTCCATGATCTTCGCGCGCGACAAGCAGGACGACATGGCCAACATGTATGGCTCGACGCTTGCCACGGGCGGCAATGTCAAGGACGTCCAGGAATGGCCGGACCGCATCCGCAAGGTGACCGCCGATGAGGTCAAGGCGGCCGCCGCCCGCTACCTGGTGCTCGATCGCTCAACCAGCGGCTACCTCTTGCCACAGCAGCAGGCGGGGAATTGATGATGAACTCTGGTCTGATGCGCATGCGTCGTGCGTGCTTCCCTTCTCCCCTTGTGGGGTCCGAAGGACGGGGCGAGACCCGTGGCTCGCCCCCGGTTGGGGGCCTCGCGGAGCGAGGTCGGATGAGGGGTGTTCCAGCTTGGCAAGGACGGCAATCCTTCCAGCACCTCTCAACCGTCTCGGCGCTGCGCGCCGATCCCACAAGGGGAGAAGGGGGGCGCGTCTATCGCGCCGTTGCCACCCTTTGCTTCGCCCTGTTCTTCCTGCTTTTGCCGGTGCTTGCCGCGCGCGCCGAAATGAACATCCAGGAGGTGAAGTCGAAGAAGGGCGTCACCGCCTGGCTGGTGGAAGACCATTCGATCCCGCTGGTTGCGATCCGTTTCGTCTTCGACGGCGGCACGGCGCAGGACCCCGCCGGCAAGGAAGGCCTGGTCAACCTGATGACCGGCCTGTTCGACGAGGGCGCCGGCGACCTCGACAGCGAGGCCTTCCAGTTGAAGCTCGACGATGCCGGCGCCGAGATGAGTTTTCAGGCGGCGCGCGATGGTACCTATGGCTCGATGCGCATGCTGTCCGACCAGAAGGACGAGGCTTTTGGCCTGCTGAAGCTGGCGGTGAACAGCCCGCGCTTCGATCAGGCGCCGATCGACCGCATCCGCGCCCAGACACTCTCCGGCATCCTCGCCAATGAGCGGGACCCCAATACGATCGCCCAGCAGCGCTGGCTGCGCGCGATTTATGGCCAGCATCCCTACGCAAGGCCGGACGAGGGCAACAAAGACAGCCTCGCCACCATCACCGCCGGCGACCTCAGGGCCTTCCACAAGGCGAACTTCGCCCGTGGCGGCCTGCACGTGGCGGTGGTGGGCGATATCGACGCCGCCACGTTGAGCGGCAGGCTTGACGAGGTGTTCGGCGACCTGCCGGACAAGCAGACGCTGGCGCCGGTTGCAGACATCACGCCCAAGCTCGGCCAGCAGCTCGAAGTGAATTACGACTTGCCGCAGACCTCCCTGCAGCTTGCCTGGCCTGGCGTGAAGCGGAGCGATCCCGATTTCTACGCCGCCGTGCTGATGAACGAGATTCTCGGCGGCTCGACATTCACGTCGCGCCTTTACGAGCAGGTGCGCGAGAAACGCGGCCTTGCCTATAGCGTCAGCTCCGATCTCGTCGATCACGAGCATTCCAACGCGCTGCTCGTGACGACGGCGACACGTTCCGATCGCGCCGCCGAAACGCTTTCGATCGTGCGCCAGGTGGTGAAGGACATGGCCGAGAACGGCCCCACCGAGGAGGAGCTCGCGGCGACCAAGAAATACATGGTCGGCGCCTACGCCATCAGCAATCTGGATTCGTCCAGCTCCATCGCCGCGACGCTGGTGGAGCTGCAGATCGATGATCTCGGCATCGATTATATCAAGCGGCGCGCGGCTCTTATCAACGCGGTGACGCTGGCCGACGTGAAGGCGGCGGCGAAGAAGCTCCTGTCGACCGACCCCGCGGTGATGGTCATCGGGCCGCCGCTGGTTCAGGTGGCGGGAGGCGGCAAGGGATGAGCCCGACCTTCGGGGTGGCCTTCGGCGGCGGCGGTGCACGCGGTCTCGCGCATATCCATATCATCGAGGCCCTCGACGAGCTTGGCATCAAGCCGGTGGCGATTGCCGGCTCGTCGATCGGCGCCATCATGGGCGCCGGCATGGCGTCGGGTATGAAGGGTGCCGAGATTCACGATTATGCCCGATCGATCCTCGGCAGCCGGGCCGAGGTGGCGGCGCGCATGTGGCGCTCGCGGCCGGGCACGATCGCTGAGGCCATGCAGGGCGGCATCCGCGTCAGCCAGTTCAACATCGAGCGCATTCTGAAGGCTTTCCTGCCCGAGGCGATCCCGCGGACGTTCGAGGCGCTGAAGGTGCCGCTCAAGGTTACCGCGACCGACTATTTCGGCCACAGCCTTGCGGTGTTCGCCGAAGGCGACCTGCATTCGGCGCTTGCCGCATCGGCGGCCATCCCGGCGGTCTTCCGCCCGGTGACGCGCGAGGGCCGCGTGCTGATCGATGGCGGTATCTACAACCCCGTGCCTTTCGACCTCATCGAGAAGGACGCCGACATCATCATCGCCGTCGATGTCGTCGGCGCGCCGAGCGAGGCCGAGCGCAGGCACCCGACCACCGTCGACCTGATGTATGGCGCCACCCAGCTGATGATGCAGTCGATCATCGCCAACAAGCTCAGGCAGCACCCGCCGAACATTCTGATCCGGCCGAATGTCTCGAAATACCGCGTGCTCGAATTCCTCAAGATCGAGACGCTGATGGCCGAGACGGTCGAGATCAAGGACGAATTGAAGCGCGCCGTCGAGAAGGCCGTGGAAGCGCATGGCGGCAGGCGGGGCAAGAAGAAGGTGGTCTGAGAGCCTCCTTCAGCCGCATCGCTTCAGGCGCATGCGATGGCCACCGAAGGTCCGACAACCGAAGTCTGAATGGTCGGCGCAAAGGTCTTTGGTTAAGCTGGACCTAAGAATAACGCGAAGTATTCTTTATGCTGACCGGCCCCGGCCCTGCATAAGTTTGCGGCTTGTCACTAACTCTTCATTGAATTTCCCGTTGACGCACGCGCCGGTAGAGTTAATAATCTCCTAATATAAGGTAGCGCAAATAATCTCCCGACCGGCAACAACGAGTTACAGCGCTACTGGGGTAGGGAGGACGTTGGGCGGCTTCTACAGTCGCCTTAGCCATCACCACCGCGTCACCGCCTGTCCGTGAGCCGCCATTGGGCCGGCTGTTCATGGGCCGGCTTGTTCGGGGCGTGCCTGGTTGCATGGCATTGTGATCTTTCTGCTCCCGCGAAATTGGGCGCGAACGCTTTCGGCATGGGGTAGCCGCCTCGCGCGGCCGATACGCCTGCCGCGGCGGCTGACGCGTTCGGGGATTTGAAAGGCGTGTCGTGGCTGTGGGGTTCAGTAACGCGTCGCTCAGGTTGATGGGCACAACCTTTGGTTCGGTGCAGGCGAAGGTGAGGCTTGTCGGCCTGATCCTCGTCGCTTGCGTTGCGATGTTTTTCCTCTTCGGCTCCGGCCGGCATGCGTCGATAGGCCCGATGCTTATCGCGGTGGCGATGGGCGGTTTCGGTTGCCTGGCCATGTTCCGCGCCCGCGGCGACGTGGCGCAAGGCGTGGCGCAAAGTGCCGCCGACGCCGCACCCTCTCGCACCGTGACACGTAGCAAGTCGTCGGCAAGAGCAACTGGCCGGCGGCCGGCCGGCTCCGTTCGCTCGGAGCTCTCCGCAGCGCTTGCCAGTTGCCGGTCGGCCTTCCTCGCGGTCGGACTGTTCAGCGGCATGCTCAATGTGCTGATGCTTGCGGGCTCGCTCTACATGCTCGAGGTCTATGATCGCGTGCTGCCAAGCCGCAGCCTGCCAACGCTCGTCGGCATTTCGATACTGCTCGTCATCCTTTATTGCGGGCAGGGCTTTCTCGATTTCGTGCGCGCGCGGGTTCTGGTCAGGATCGGCGGCGCCCTCGACGAGGCTCTCGGTCACCGCGTGTACACATCGATGCTGAGATTGCCGCTGAAGGCCAGGCGCGAGGGCGACAGCCTGCAGCCGATGCGCGATCTCGACAGCGTGCGCGGCTTCCTGTCCGGCATGGGTCCAACGGCGCTGTTCGACCTGCCATGGATGCCGATCTATCTGATCATCATCTTCATGTTTCACTGGGTGCTTGGCGTAACGGCGCTGTTCGGGGCGATCGTTCTGGTCGTGCTGACCGTGCTTGCCGAGCGGTTGACGCGAAAACCGGTATCAGCCGCCACTTTGAGCGGGAACCGGCGCGGCGGTCTTATCGCTGCCGGCACTCGCAATGCGGAAGTCGTTGCCGCCATGGGCATGGCTGGCGGGCTGGCGTCGCGCTGGGAAGATGCCAACCTCGAATTCATTGCCGACCAGCGCAAGGTGAGCGACGTTGCCGGCAGCTTCGGCGCGGTATCGAAAGTGCTGCGCATGCTGCTGCAATCGTCCATGCTCGGCATCGGCGCCTGGTTGGTTATCGAACAGGAGGCTACGGCAGGCGTCATCATCGCTGCTTCCATCCTCAGCGGCCGCGCGCTGGCGCCGGTCGATCTCGCGATCGCCAACTGGAAAGGTTTCGTGAGCGCGCGCCAGGGCTGGCAACGGTTGACCAGGGTGCTGGCGGCCATCCCTGCCGAGACCGAGCCTATGCTGCTACCGGCGCCCAGCGCCAATGTCGTGATGCAGAATGCCGCCATCGCGGCTCCAGGGTTGCAACGGCTGCTGGTCCAGGATGCCAGCTTCGCCATGGAAGCCGGTCACGGGTTGGGAATCATCGGCCCGAGCGGCTCGGGAAAGTCGACCCTGGTGCGGGCTCTCGTCGGGGCCTGGCAGCCCGTAAGCGGTCGCGTCAAGCTTGACGGCGCCGATCTCGACCAGTGGTCGTCACAAGAGCATGGCCGCCACATCGGCTACCTGCCGCAGGATGTGGAGCTGTTTGCCGGCACGGTCGCCGAAAACATCGCCCGCTTCGAGCCGGACGCCGACGCGGACGCAATCATCGCCGCGGCCAAGGCCGCGGGCGCGCACGAACTGATCGTGGGTTTCCGCCAGGGCTACGAGACCGAGATCGGCGAGCATGGCGAGGCGCTTTCGGCCGGCCAGCGCCAGCGCATTGCGCTCGCCCGAGCGCTCTATCGCGATCCATTCCTCGTGGTGCTCGACGAGCCGAATTCCAATCTCGACATGGATGGCGAGCAGGCATTGATCCGCGCGATGCTCGGCGTTCGCGAGCGCGGCGGCGTGGTTGTCATCGTCGCTCATCGTCCGAACGTGCTGACCGCCGTCGATTTCGTCCTGGCGATGAACCAGGGGCGCATCCATGACTTCGGGCCGAAGGACGAGGTTTTCGCCAAGATGTTCCCGACGCTGCGGCCGGTCCCGGCAACCAGTCCACAGCTGAGGGTGGCCGCGGAATCCGGCGCCCCGGCTCTCGCCAACGGAACCGAGGGAGGGAACTGACATGGTCGCTCCGGGCGCCTCCCATGCGTCGATCCGCTTCTACACAAGGCTTGGGCTCGGAGCCGTGCTGCTGCTTGGCGGAGGCGTCGGCGGCTGGGCTTCGGTTACCGAGATTGCCGGCGCGGTCATCGCCCCCGGCACGCTCGTCGTCGATTCCCACGTCAAGAATGTGCAGCATGCGACCGGCGGCATCGTTGCCGAGATCGATGCCCGCGACGGCGACAAGGTGAAAGCCGGCGACCTTTTGCTGCGTCTCGACCGCACCGTGCCGGCCGCCAACCTTGGCGTGGTGAGCAAGGCTCTCGACCAGCTCACGGCGCGCAAGGCCCGTCTGGATTCGGAGCGCCGCGGCAGCGACGCCATCATCTTCCCGAATGGACTTCTGGATCGCGTCGCCGATCCCGACGTCGCCGAGGCGGTGGCTGGCGAGAAGCAGCATTTCGAGACCCGGCGCATCTCCCGCGCCGGTCAGAAAAGCCAGCTCGGGGAACGCATCGCCCAGCTCGAGAAGGAGATCGCCGGCGACGTCGCGCAGGCGGAGGCCAACAGCAAGGAGATCGAGCTGGAGCAAAAGGAACTCGCGTCTGTGCGCGCGCTTTGGGCCAAGAAGCTCATCTCCATTGACCGGCTGACCCAGACCGAGCGCGAAGCCACGCGCCTCGACGGCGAACGCGGCCAGCTCGTTGCCGCCCAGGCGCAGGCCGAGGGGAAGATCGCCGAGATCAAGCTGCAGATCATCCAGATCGATCTCGACCTGAGCACCGAAGTGAACAAGGACCTGCGCGACGTCGACGGCCAGATGGGCGAGCTTCTGGAGCGCAAGGTCGCCGCCGAGGACCAACTGAAGCGGGTCGACATCCGCGCGCCGCAGGACGGCGTCCTGCAGCAGTCGATCGCCTATACGATCGGCGGCGTGGTGAAACCAGGCGAGACGATCATGCAGGTCGTGCCGGACAATGACAGCCTTGCCGTGGAAGCCAGGATCGTGCCCAGCGACATCGACAAGCTGTGGGTCGGCCAGTCGGCCTCGCTGCGCTTTTCGGCATTCAACACGCGCACCACGCCGCAGATCGACGGCGTGGTCGAGCGAACCTCGCCCGACATCACCACCGATCAGCGCACCGGCGCCAGCTACTATACCGTGCGCATCAAGGCGACCGCCGCCGAGGTCGCGCGTCTCGGCGAGGTCAAGCTGGTGCCCGGCATGCCGGTGGAATCCTTCATCAAGACCGAAGACCGTTCGGTGATGTCCTACTTGGTGAAGCCGTTGCAGGACCAGATCACACGCGCCTTCAGACAATGAGCCCGCCCTGAGCGGGGGAAACAGCAGACACGAAACGCAACCGCAGTCAAATTCAAGGGGAAACGTCATGGCCGACATTACCGACAATCTGACAGGTGATCCGCTCGCTACATCCGATCCCACCACGACCGGAAGCACCGATCCCGTTACGTCGCCTGTACTCTCGCTCGACCAGGCGGATGCGGATTACGCGCCCGGCGAGACGGTGGGGATCACGACCACCAACATCGCGGACGGAGGCACATTTACCTTCCAGGTTGCCCACCTCAGCGCCGGCGCCGACGGCGTCCTCGGCACCGCGGACGATGTGCTCACCTACGATCTTACCGGCACCGGCACGCCCTGGACCGTCACCGATGGCGGTGCCGGCGACCTTGACGGCGCTGCCAACGGCTCGATCCAGACGTCCTGGTACGTCAACAGTGACGCGGCGGGACAGGCATTCGTGCTCACCGCATCTGACGCGACGACCGGCGCCTCGGCAACGGCGAACTTCACCGATGCGCCGAAGCCGCCGCCGCCGCTGAACCCGCCACCCTATGATCTGACCTTTGCACACACTGTAACGATCAACGGCGCAATCTTTTCTTCCTCGGATGTCATCACCGGTGCGGGAACCGGTCTGCTTGACCCCTTCGTTCGAATTTCGACTACAGGAAACAACACGTCGGAGCAAGGGTACAACACCGACGCCAATACTGTCGTGCTCGATGATACCACGAAGGGTGGTGGTCAGTATGTTCACTCAGTGAACATTGCCGATATTCCGATTCAATTCATAAATGGTGTCGGCTATTATCGATTTGATCTCGACATCAACGAGTCCAACACCGCCTCTGAACAGAACCTTTCCCTGGATTCGCTCCAGATCTGGCAAGCCAGTGTCGGCAATTTGAGTAATTACGCACCCGGAATAACACCTGCTCAAGGCACCGGCGGCTTTCCGGCTGGCGACAACGCTACGAAGATCTACGACATGGACGACGGCGGCGACACGTTTGTCGGGTTGAACGGTGAGCTCCAGCCGGGCAGCGGCAATACCACTGATATGTCGTTCCTGGTTCCCGTCAGCAGCTTCGATCCGAGCAAGCCCTACATCTATCTCTATTCCGCGTTCGGCTACCAGGACGGCGTCTATCAAGGTCAGACGGAAACGGCACAGAGCGCCTGGACCGCCGATTCCGGCTTCGAGGAGTGGAATCGCCAGATCGGCCAGGTGATCGATGGCCACAAGTTCAACGACTTGAACACCGACCACGTTTGGGAGGCCGGGGAGCCGGCTCTCAGCGGCTGGACGATCTATCTCGATGCCAACAACAACAACCAGCTGGATGCGGGCGAGCCGTTCGCGGTCACTGACGCGACCGGGTATTATAAATTCACCGTCACACCCGGCACGTATACGATCCGCGAGGTGCAGCAAGCGGGATGGTCGCAAGACGCGCCAAACAACCAACAGGGCGAGTACACCATCACGTTGGCGGCAGGCCAGGCCAGCCACAACAACGACTTCGGAAATTTCCAGCTCGGCTCGATCTCGGGCACCAAGTGGCAGGACGCCGACGGTCTGGCCTCGACGACGAACGACCGCACGGCGCT
>NZ_VFVL01000040.1 GCF_006442815.1 Mesorhizobium sp. B2-4-3 | reverse complement strand
CGTTTGCTTTACAGCTGCAAAGACTTAGGACGGGCCGCCGCTCAGACCACGGTCATAACGTCTAGAATCCATGCCGTGACGCCTGAGCGCCGTCACGGTGCAGAACGCTCACCAGCCAATTCCGCGAAAGAGCTCGAACCACTCCGGATTGCTCTTCTCGATCAGTTCAATCTTCCATTGCCGTGGCCACCGCTTCAATGACGTCTCACGCTGGATGGCATCGGCGATGTCGAAATATTCCTCGTACCAGACCAGACGCTGCACGCCGTAACGGCTGGTGAAGCTGGAGCCTTGGCCAGTCTTGTGCTCGGGGATTCGACGCGCGAGGTCGTTGGTGACACCGATATAGATCGTGCCGCCTTTCTGGCTTGCGGTCATGTAGACAAAGCCTGTCATGTTGCGATCTTAGCTAACGGCTATTCTGGACCGCAGCAGTCTACGGCCAATGTCACGGCATGGATTCTAGGGTCTGCGCGCGTCGCTTCGCTCCTTGCTCCGCCCTAGAATGACGAAGGATACGCCGGCGGCGGGACAACGCTCCTTTGGCCACCGGCCATCTCCCTACAAGGAGGGAGATCGGCTGTCGCCCGGCCGTCGCCAATCGCCGGCGTTTACCTTTGCCCCAGCCTCGCGCTCTCAATGGCGATGCCGAGCAGCGCCTGCCTTGCCAGCGCTTCCGACAGGTCCGGGCGCTTGCGGGTCTGCAGCACCGCCGTCTGCAGCCGGCCGAGGGCGCGACCGAGCGCCTCGACAGTCCAGCGCTCCAGCGCCTTTTCCACCAGCTTGCGGCGCGAGAAGAAGACCGGGGGGCGGGCGCCGGCGACGACCGAGGCGGCGTTGCGGCCGCCGGTCTCCATCTGGCCGCGCATCACCTGGATCGCCTGCAGTTGGCGCATCGCCGAGGACAGCACCAGGAACGGATGGCCGCCCGACTGGCAGTGACGGTTGAAGGCGATGTCGAAATCGCCGACCTTGCCGTCCAGCATGGCGTCGACCGCGGCATCGAAAGACGCGCCGGAGACATCGCCCGACATCGCGTTGACGTCGTCGATGCCGATCTCCTTCTGGCCATGGGCATAGAGCACCAGTTTCTCGATCTCGCCGCGCGAGGCGAGGCGATCGCCGCCAAGATTGCGGCGCAGCGCCTGTCGGGCGTCGAGCGTCATCGACATGCCGGCCTTGCGCAGCTCGTCGTCGATCACCGTATCGAGGTCGCGGGCCTCGTCGGCATAGCAGGGCAGAGCGATGGCGTTGCCGGCGGCCTCGACGATGGCCCTGAGGCCGGTGCCTTTCTTCAGGTCGCCTGCCTCGATGAGGATGATGGCGTCGCGCGCGGGTTCTGCGGTCAGCGCCTTGATGTCGTCGGCCAGCGCTTTCTGGCCGCTGGCATTGCGCACCCAAAGCAGCCGCCGGTCGGAAAACATCGGCACGGTGCGGGCTTCGTCGAGCAGCCGGCCGTCGTCGCGGTCGACTTCCGCGCCGTCCAGCCTGACCACCGAGAACGGATCGTCGAGCGGCAGGCCGGTTTTCGCGGCAAAGGCTTTCGCACGCTCGGCGACGAGGCCGCGGTCGGGGCCGTAAAGCAGCACGATTCCCATGGAGGGATCGGGCTTCGCCAGCCACGAATCGACCTCATATCCTTTCTTCTGTGCCATGCGGGTGGGTTAGCATGGCGAGGGGTCGGGGAACCAGCGTCTCTTCCTTCTCCCGCAAGGGGAGAAGGGGAAGCCGCGCCCGGCCTCGCCCTCCCAGTTGCATTATCTGGCGGCAATCGCCCCATAAACTTCCGCCAAATTGCGCGCAGCGCGAAAACATCGACAAGAAATTTCGCCGCCATATCTGCATCTTGGCGCCTGCGTGTCGCATTGCTCAACCGAGCTGATGGCGGGGGACGGCCGTGCCCAGACCCGGCGAATTGGCACTGGTCTGGCGGCGCGGATGTGCAAAGATCGCGCCGGCAACATTGGAGGATGTGAGCTCATGGCCGATGCTGGAATGTTGCGCTTTCATGTGCCCGAGCCCGAGGTTCGGCCCGGCGGCACGCCCGACTTCTCGAATGTGACCATTCCCAAGGCGGGCTCGGTGCCGCGTCCGGAGATCGACGTCGATCCGCGCACCATCCGCGACATGGCCTTTTCCATCATCCGGGTGCTCAACCGCGCCGGCGAGGCGGTCGGGCCATGGGCGGGGCTGCTCACCGATGAGGAGCTTCTGGAAGGCCTGCGCCACATGGTGACGCTGAGAACCTTCGATGCGCGCATGCAGATGGCGCAGCGCCAGGGCAAGACCTCCTTCTACATGCAGCATCTGGGCGAGGAGGCGGTGAGCTGCGCTTTCCGCAAGGCGCTGGCGCCCGGCGACATGAATTTCCCGACCTATCGGCAAGCCGGCCTTTTGATCGCCGACGGCTATCCGATGGTCACCATGATGAACCAGATCTATTCCAACGAGGCCGATCCGCTGAAGGGCCGGCAGCTGCCGATCATGTATTCCTCGAAGGAGCACGGCTTCTTCTCGATCTCCGGCAATCTGGCGACGCAATATATCCAGGCGGTCGGCTGGGCGATGGCCTCGGCGATCTCCAACGATTCGCGCATCGCCGCCGCCTGGATCGGCGACGGCTCGACGGCGGAGTCCGATTTCCATTCCGCGCTGGTCTTCGCCTCGACCTACAAGGCGCCGGTCATCCTCAACGTCGTCAACAACCAGTGGGCGATCTCGACCTTCCAGGGCATCGCGCGCGGCGGCTCCGGCACGTTTGCGGCGCGCGGCCTCGGCTTCGGCATTCCGGCGTTGCGCGTCGACGGCAATGACTATCTCGCGGTGCACGCCGTGGCCAAATGGGCAGCGGAGCGGGCGCGCGCCAATCTCGGGCCGACGCTGGTCGAATATGTCACCTACCGCACCGGCGCGCATTCGAGCTCGGACGATCCGTCGGCCTACCGGCCGAAGGCCGAGTCCGACGCCTGGCCGCTCGGCGATCCGGTCATCCGGCTGAAGAACCATCTCATCCACAGGCAAGTCTGGTCGGAGGATCGTCACACCCAGGCCGAAGCCGAGATCCTCGAAACGGTGATCGCCGCGCAGAAGGAGGCCGAGGGCCACGGCACGCTGCATGCCGGCGGCAAGCCGTCGACCCGCGACATGTTCGAAGGGCTCTACGAAGAGATGCCGCCGCATCTGAGGCGCCAGCGCCAGCAGGCGGGAGTCTGACCATGCCCAGGAAGACCATGATCGAGGCGATCCGCGACGGGCTCGACGTCTCGATGGGACGCGACAACAAAGTTATCGTCTATGGCGAGGATGTCGGATTCTTCGGCGGCGTCTTCCGCGCCACGCAGGGCCTGCAGGCGAAGTATGGCCGCAGCCGCTGCTTCGACGCGCCGATCAACGAATCCGGCATCGTCGGCTCGGCCATCGGCATGGCCGCCTACGGTTTGAAGCCCTGTGTCGAGATTCAGTTTGCCGACTACATGTATCCGGCCTACGACCAGCTGACGCAGGAGGCGGCGCGGCTGCGCTACCGCTCGAACGGCGATTTCACCTGCCCGATCGTGGTGCGCATGCCGACCGGCGGCGGCATTTTTGGCGGCCAGACGCACAGCCAGAGCCCGGAAGCGCTGTTCACCCATGTCTCCGGCCTGAAGACGGTGGTGCCGTCCAATCCGCATGACGCCAAGGGTCTGCTGATCGCCGCGATAGAGGATCCGGATCCGGTGATCTTCCTTGAGCCGAAGCGGCTCTACAACGGTCCGTTCGACGGCCATCACGACCGTCCGGTGACGCCATGGTCGAAACATGAGCTCGGCGAAGTCGCCGACGGCCATTACACGATCCCGCTCGGCAAGGCGGCTATACGCAGGCAAGGCTCGGCGGTCACGGTGCTTGCTTATGGCACCATGGTCTATGTCGCGCAGGCGGCGGCCGCCGAGACCGGCATCGACGCCGAGGTGATCGATCTGAGAACGCTTTTGCCGCTCGACCTCGACACGATCGTCGCCTCGGTGAAGAAGACCGGCCGCTGCGTCGTCGTGCACGAGGCGACGCTCACCTCCGGTTTCGGCGCCGAGCTGGTCTCGCTGGTGCAGGAAAACTGCTTCTACCATCTGGAAGCGCCGGTGGCGCGGGTCGCCGGCTGGGACACGCCCTATCCGCACGCGCAGGAATGGGATTATTTCCCCGGCCCGGCGCGGGTCGGGCGCGCGCTTATCGAGACATTGGACGCTTAGAGCGGGAGGCCTGGTTGGGCGAACACATCATCAAGCTGCCCGATGTCGGCGAAGGCGTCGCCGAGGCCGAGCTCGTCGAATGGCACGTCAAGGTCGGCGACCTTGTGCGCGAGGACACGGTCCTCGCGGCCGTCATGACCGACAAGGCGACCGTCGAGATCCCGTCGCCGGTCGACGGCGAGATTCTCTGGCTCGGCGCCGAGATCGGCGACACGGTGGCGATCGGCTCGCCGATCGTGCGGCTGAAGGTGGCCGGCGAAGGCAATGTGAAGGCCGCCGACGCGGCTACGGCCGAGGTGAAAGCGTCGGCTGCGCCAGTCGAGGCGAAATCGGCGCCGGCGCCGGCCGCTCCAAAGGCAGCGCCAAAGCCAGCTGAGGCACCGAAAGCCACAACCGCGCCGAAGGCCACGCGCCCTGCCGCCGTTTCCGGGGCACCGCGCGCGGAAGGCGAAAAGCCGCTGGCCTCGCCGGCCGTCCGCCTGCGCGCGAAAGAAGCCGGCATCGATCTGCGCCAGGTCGCGGGCAGCGGTCCGGCCGGGCGCATCAGCCATGAGGACATCGATGCGTTCGTCGCGCGCGGCCCGCAACTGGCCCGCGCGACCGGGCTTGCCCGGAAGGACGGCGTCGAGGACATCAAGGTCGTGGGGCTGCGGCGCAAGATCGCCGAAAAGATGTCGCTCGCCAAATCGCGCATTCCGCACATCACCTATGTCGAGGAGATCGACGTCACCGCATTGGAAGAATTGCGCGCGACGCTGAACAAGGAGAAGCGCGGGGCCAAGGGGACGGAAAGGCCCAAGCTGACGCTGCTGCCCTTCCTGATGCGGGCGATTGTCAAGGCGATCGCCGAGCAGCCCAACCTCAACGCGCTCTTCGACGACGATGCCGGCATCATCCACCAGCATGAAGGCATCCATATCGGCATCGCCGCGCAGACGCCCAACGGCCTTGTCGTGCCGGTCGTGAAACATGCCGAGGCGCGCGACCTGTGGGATAGTGCTGCGGAAGTCAACCGGCTGGCCGAGGCGGCGAAGTCCGGCACGGCGAGCCGCGATGAGCTTTCCGGCTCGACCATCACCATCACCTCGCTCGGCGCCATGGGCGGCGTCGCGACCACGCCGGTCATCAACTATCCGGAAGTGGCGATCGTCGGCGTCAACAAGATCATGGTGCGGCCGGTATGGGACGGCACGCAGTTCATCCCGCGCAAGATGATGAACCTATCGTCCAGCTTCGACCATCGCATCATCGACGGCTGGGATGCGGCGGTGTTCGTGCAGCGGATCAAGGCGCTGCTCGAGACGCCGGCGCTGATCTTCGTGGATTGATGGGGCGGGACGATCGAGATGTCGGCGGGACAGCGCCCCCCTCTGCCTTGCCAGGCATCTCCCCCACAAGGGGGGAGATTGGACGTCACGCGGGCTTTCGCCAATCACCAGCGCCGCGGGAATGAGCGAGGCGCCAAAGCTGCCAATCTCCCCCCTCGTGGGGGAGATGTCCGGCAGGACAGAGGGGGGCGCGAAGGATCTCGACGGAACGTTCCCTTGGATCGAAGGGCCACAACATGAAAGAAATCTCCTGCAAGCTGCTGGTCATCGGCGCCGGTCCGGGCGGCTATGTCTGCGCCATCCGCGCCGGCCAGCTCGGCGTCGACACGGTCATCGTCGAGGCAGGCAAGCCGGGCGGCACCTGCCTCAATGTCGGCTGCATCCCTTCCAAGGCGCTGATCCATGCAGCGGAGGAGTTCGAGAAGGTCGCGCACATGGCCGGCGGCAAGGATCCGCTGGGCATCAAGGTCGCCGCGCCGACGCTGGAGCTCGCAAAAACCATCGCCTGGAAAGACGGGATCATTAGCCGGCTGAATAGCGGTGTTGCCGGATTGCTCAAGAAGGCCAAGGTCAAGACCGTGCAGGGCTGGGCGACGTTCCGCGACGGCAAGACGGTCGAGGTCGAGACCGAGACCGGCACGCAGGTGATCCGCGCCGAAACGGTGGTGATCGCCACCGGCTCGGCGCCGGTCGAGCTGCCGTTCCTGCCTTTCGGCGGGCCGGTCATCTCGTCCACCGAGGCGCTGGCGCTGAGCGACGTGCCGAAGAAGCTCGCGGTGGTCGGCGGCGGCTATATCGGGCTCGAGCTCGGCATGGCTTTCGCCAAGATGGGCGCCAAGGTCGCGATAGTCGAAGCGCTGCCGCGCGTGTTGGCGCAATATGACGCCGAGCTGACCCGGCCGGTGCTGAAGCGGCTTGGCGAGCTCGGCGTCGAGGTGATGACGGGAGCAAAGGCGAAGGGATTGTCGACCCAGGGACAGGCGGGCAAGGGCGACGCGCTGCTGGTCGAGACATCCGACGGCAAGAACGCCAAACTCGCCGCCGACAAGATCCTGGTCACGGTCGGGCGCAAGCCGCTGACCGAAGGCTGGGGGCTGGAGCAGATCGACCTCGACATGGCGGGAAAATTCATCCGCATCGACGACCAGTGCCGAACCTCGATGCGCGGCATTTTTGCGATCGGCGACGTCACCGGCGAGCCGATGCTGGCGCACCGCGCCATGGCGCAAGGCGAGATGGTGGCCGAGATCGTCGCCGGTCACAAAAGAAGCTGGGACAAGCGCGCCATCCCGGCGATCTGCTTCACCGATCCGGAGCTGGTCACCGCTGGTCTCACGCCCGAGGAGGCGAAGGCGCTCGCCGGCGAGATCAAGATCGGCCAGTTTCCCTTCGCTGCAAACGGCCGCGCCATGACTAAGCAGGGCGAGGATGGCTTTGTCCGGGTGGTCGCCCGTGCCGACAATCATCTGGTGCTCGGCATCCAGGCGGTCGGGCAAGGTGTATCGGAGCTGTCGGCGGCCTTTGGTCTCTCGCTCGAGATGGGGGCGCGGCTGGAGGATATCGCAGGAACGATCCATGCGCATCCGACGCAGGGCGAAGGTTTCCAGGAAGCAGCGCTGAAGGCGCTGGGCCACGCGCTGCATGTTTGATTTGCGACAGGGCAAGTAATGGTGATGTCGGCGGGACAGCGCCCCCCTCTGTCCTGCCGGACATCTCCCCCACAAGGGGGGAGATTGCACGTCACGCCGGCCGTCGCCAATAGCCAACCTTGGCAGAATGGCGAGGCGCACGAACTGCTAATCTCCCCCCTCGTGGGGGAGATGCCCGGTAGGGCAGAGGGGGCGCGAAGGATCGCGGCGACTGCCAGCTTACTGGCTCTCAGCCCGCCAGCCGGCTTACCATCTCGTGCTGGGCGTAGGCGCGGCCGAAGCGGTTGGCGAGGAAGGCGTCGAGGGCGATGTCTTCCTGCTTGACGAAGCCCTTCGCCGGCAGGCTGCCGTCGGCCAGCATGTCGAGCACGGCGCAGATGCCGGAGGCGGTGGTGATCTGGATGGCGCTGCGCACCAGGTTGCCGACGCGCTTGGAATAGATCTTGTTGGCGTAGGTCTCCTGCAGCAGGCGGCTGTTGCGGCGGCCCGAGACGGTGACAAAGACGATGACCACGTCCTGCAGCGTCGCCGGCAGGGCGCTCTCGAAAATGTCCTTGAGCACGTCGCGGCGGTGGCGCAGCCCAAGGTCGTTGAGCAGCGCCTTCATGATCGCGGCGTGGCCGGGATAGCGGATGGTGCGGTAGTTCAGCGTGCGCACCTTGCCCTTCAGCGTCTCGGCGAGCGTGCCGAGGCCGCCTGAGGTGTTGAAAGCCTCATAGGTGACGCCGTCGAGCGAGAACTCCTCGCGCTCCTCCAGCGGTGGCACTTCGATCAGCTCGCCCTCGACGATCGCCTCGCAAGGTTCGCAATATTCGTTGATGACGCCGTCGGTGCTCCAGGTGAGGTTGTAGTTGAGCGCATTGGACGGATATTGCGGCAGCGCGCCGACGCGCATGCGCACGCTTTCCAGCGTGTCGAAACGGCTGGCGAGGTCGTTGGCGACGATCGAGATGAAGCCCGGCGCCAGGCCGCATTGCGGGATGAAGGCGCTCTCGGCATCGCGCGCCAGCTCCTTGACCCGGCGGGTCGAGACGACGTCCTCGGTGAGGTCGAGATAGTGCACGCCGGTGGCGGCGGCCGCCTCGGCGATGCGGGTGGTGAGGTGGAAGGGCGCGGCGCTCAGCACGGCGAACTTGCCGGCGAGAACCTTCTCCAGCTCACCCGTGGCGGCGATGTCGAGCTCCTGCGTCGCGACGCCGGCCGGCAATTCGGCGGCGGCAAGCTGGGCGGCCGAGCGGTCGACGAGCGTGACTTGATAGTCGCCCGTGGCGCTCAGCATTTCGGCGATGGTCGAGCCGATCTTGCCGGCGCCGA
Organism: Mesorhizobium sp. B2-4-3; assembly: GCF_006442815.1. Taxonomy (GTDB): domain Bacteria; phylum Pseudomonadota; class Alphaproteobacteria; order Rhizobiales; family Rhizobiaceae; genus Mesorhizobium. The sequence goes on along the minus strand of NZ_VFVL01000040.1, from coordinate 38,731 downwards.
CGACAACGATGTTCTTCATGATCAATATCCCCTGCCAATCCTGATTTGGGCCAATTCGATTGGCGAGAATCTTCGCAGCTTGCCTGTCGAAAGGAAGCGTGGAATCTGGCAATATGACGCCGAACTTTGAGCAATATGCCGAAAGGTCTCGTCGAAATGATCACTGAAGCCGAACAAGCCCTGCTTACCCTGCTGCGCTCCAACGCCCGCGCCTCGACGGCTGAGCTGGCCAGACAGCTCGGCGTGTCGCGCACGACGGTGCAGAGCCGCATCGAGCGGCTGGAGCAGCGCGGCATCATAGCCGGCTATGGCGTGCGGCTGTCGCCCGACTATGAGCAAGGGCTGGTCAAGGCGCACGTGCTGCTCACCGTGACACCGAAGCTCGCCGACAAGGTGGTGCGGAGTCTGGAGGCCATGCCGCCGGTCAGGACAGTGCATTCGGTGAGCGGCAATTTCGACATGATCGTCATCGTCGACGCGCCTTCGATCAAGGATCTCGACGCGCTGCTTGACCGGATCGGCGCGATGGATGGGGTGGAGCGGACGTCGTCGTCGATCATTCTGTCGACACGGGTGGATCGGTGAGAGGACTGCCGCTCATTTCGAGGCGCCGGCGCGAGGCCCCCCTCTCTGTCCTGCCGGACATCTCCCCCTCAAGGGGGGAGATCAGATGTCACGCCGGCTTTCGCCAATCACCAATGTTGCGGAAAAGGTGCCGGCATCGAAGCTGCCAATCTCCCCCCTTGAGGGGGAGATGCCCGGCAGGGCAGAGAGGGGGGCGAAGGAACGCGACGTCCGTCGTTTCGCTCGTGATCTATCCCCTACGCCCGGCGTCTCTCCGGCCCCTCGTCCAGCCACGCCACATCCTCCGGCGTCAGCTTGATATCCAGCGCCTTCAGGCTGTCCTCCAGCTCGTCCAGCGTGCGCGGGCCGATCAGCGGCACCGACGGGAAGGGCTGCGCCAAGACGTAGGCCAGCGCGACATGGATCGGGCTCTTGCCGAGTTTTCGCGCCAGTTCGATCGCCCGGTCACGGCGGCCGAAATTCTTTTCCGAATACCAGACCCGCACCAGCTCCTCATTGTCGGTCCGGTCACGGCCGGCGCGGTCGGTGAAGAAGCCGCGGCCCTGGCTCGACCAGGCGAAGTTCGGCATCTGCCGCTTCGCTAGCCAGGCTTTCCATTGATCGGTGGACGAGGTGACGCAGCCGGCCCAGATCGGCTCCAGCATCTCGGCCAGCGAGAAATTGTTGGAGAGCGCGCCAGGCTTCTGCCTGCCGTTCTTTTCGGCGTAGGCAATGGCCGCGTCCATGCGCTCCATCGTCCAGTTGGAGCCGCCGAACAGGCCGCGGATGCGGCCGGCCTTGGCTTCCGCGTCCATGGCGTCGACGAATTCGCCGACCGGCACGTCCGGATTGTCGCGATGCATGAAATAGATGTCGACATGGTCGGTCTGCAACCGATCGAGCGACTGGGCGAGCTGCCTGCCGATCACATCAGGGTAGCAGAGCGGCGAATGCGCGCCCTTGGCGATGATGACCGACCGCTCGCGCACGCCGCGATTCTTCAGCCATTGGCCAAGCAGCGTCTCGGTGTAGCCGGCGCCATAGACAAAGCCGGTGTCGAACAGATTGCCGCCGGCCTCGAAATAGGCGTCGAGCAGGATCGAGCCGGAGGAGAAGCTGCGGAAATCCTCGAAGCCGAGCGCCAGAAGCGACACTGCGCGCGGCAGGCCTGGAATGGCGCGCTTGCCGATGGCGGTGCCGTTGGTCCTGAGCGGCCGGCCGGAGATCGTGTTGACGCGCTTAGCCGGCTTTTCGATCTCGTATTCGAGCCCGACAGCAGCGCGCCATCTGTCGAGGACGCGCAGCGTGCCGAGGCTGTCGGCCCAGCCCATGCCCGGCCAGGCGAACTCCCGCCGTCCGGCGAGGATCGCCTCGCCGGCGGCATCGACCTCGAAGGAATAGACATGGCGGGTCTCGCCGAGGCTGATCACCTCGCGAGCCGCCCCGGACCGGATCACCTCGATCCGGCCCGGTCCGACATCGCGGTTGCCACCGGCGAACCAGAAATCGGGCACTTCGATCTGACCCTTGGTGCCGAAGATGCGCAGCACATTGTCCTGGTTGAGCGAGATGCTGCAGGAGATTTCGGCGACGATGCCATTGGCGAAGGTGAGCAGCGCGGAGGCCCACTCGTCGACGCCCGATTGGCCGAGATGGGCCGCACCAACCACCTTGTCCGGCTCGAGGAAAGGCTGCCCGGCGGCTGCGCCCGCGATCAGCCGCGCCATCGACACCGGATAGCCGCCGACATCGAGGATGCCGCCGCCGGCGAGCGCGTTGGCATAGAGCCGATGTTCCGGCATGAAGCCCGGCATGGCGAAGCCGAAGCTCGATTTGATCATGCGCACCTCGCCGATGGCGCCGGATTTGATCAGCTCGACCAGTTGCAGCGTCTGCGGATGCAGCCGGTACATGAAGGCCTCGCCGAGAAACGTGCCGGCCTTGCGCGCCGCATGCATCATGGCGTCGGCCTCGAAGGCGGTCAGCGCCAGCGGTTTCTCGCACAAGACATGCTTGCCGGCCTCGGCCGCCTTGATCGCCCATTCGGCATGGCCGGGATGCGGGATCGAAATGTAGACGGCGTCGACCCCATCGTCGGCGAGCAGCGCCTCATAGCCGTCGAGGATGCGCGCGCCCGGAAAGGTCTCGGCCAGTCCCGGCTTGGCGGGATTGCGGGCGCCGAGCGCCACCAGCTCGCCGGTGCGCGAGCCCGCCACGCCGCCGGCAAAGGATTTCGCGATGCTTCCGGGACCGAGGATGCCCCAGCGGATTTTCTTGGATGTCATGTTGAATTCTCCATGGGTCGCCGCCACGCCTGGCATGCCGGCGAAGAAAACTTGCGGGTCAGCGGATCCTCGCGCCTGCCTTGTCGAAGAGCAGCGCCCGTTCCGCCTTGATCGAGACCTTGAAATGGTCGCCGCTGGCGCGCTGGCGCGAGGCCTCGCGTTCGACGATCAGCTCCTCGGGTCCGGCATTGGCGTAGACATAGCTCACAGAGCCCAGATGCTCGGCGACGTCGGCCTTGACCGGAATGTCGCAATCGCCCTCGCCGGCCTCGAAGAAATGCTCCGGCCTGACGCCGAGCACGACCTCGGCGCCGACAGCGGGAAAAGCTTCGGCGAGCGGCTTGCGCAACCGCACGCCGCCGTGATGGGCGAGCTCGATGGTCGCTGCGCTGTTCGACGTATCGACGATCTTGGCGCTGAGGAAATTCATCTTCGGCGAGCCGATGAAGCCGGCCACGAAGCGGTTGGCCGGGTCATCATAGAGGTCGAGCGGCGCGCCGATCTGCTCGACATTGCCGGCTTTGAGCACGACGATCCGGTCGGCCAGCGTCATCGCCTCGGTCTGGTCGTGCGTCACATAGATCATGGTGACGCCGAGCTCCTTGTGCAGGCGCGAGATCTCGACGCGCATCTGGACTCTTAGCTCAGCGTCGAGATTGGAGAGCGGCTCGTCGAACAGGAAGACCTGCGGCTCGCGCACGATGGCGCGGCCGATGGCGACGCGCTGGCGCTGGCCGCCGGAGAGTTGCTTCGGCCGGCGCTGCATCAATTCGTCGATGCGCAGGATCTCGGCGGCTTTCCTGACCCGGCGCTCGGTGTCGGCCTTCGGGTTGCCGTTCATCCTGAGGCCGAAGGAGAGGTTCTGCCCGACCGTCATATGCGGGTAGAGCGCGTAGGACTGGAAGACCATGGCGATGCCGCGATCGGCCGGCTCGACGTCGTTGATCACCTTGCCGCCGATGGCGATGTCGCCGCCGCTGATGTCCTCCAGCCCGGCGATCATCCTCAGAAGCGTGGACTTGCCGCAGCCGGAGGGCCCGACGAAGACGACGAACTCGCCGTCGGCGATGTCGATATTGGCGCCGTGGACGACTTCGAAGACGCCGAAGCGTTTGACGACATTGGTGAGGGTGACGGCCGCCATGGCGCTTCTTCCTACTTGACCGCGCCGGCGGCGATGCCGGCGATGAAATGGCGCTGCAAGAGCACGAAGACGATGAGCATCGGCACCGTCAGCATCACGGCGCCGGCCATGATGCCGCCCCACGAGACCTTGGTCAGGCCGATCAGCGTGCCGAGCGCCACCGGCGCCGTCATCGCGCCGGGCTGGCTGTTGATCAGCAGCGGCCACAGATAGTTGTTCCACGAGGCGAGGAAGAGGATGATGGCCAAGGCCGCCAGCATCGGGCGGGCCAGCGGCAGCGCCACGAACAGGAAGATGCGCCATTCTTTGACGCCTTCGACGCGCGCCGCGTCGAACAATTCGGCCGGCATCATCGAAAACGCCTGGCGCATGAAAAGCACGCCCAGCGAATTGAACAGCGGCGGCACGATCAGCGCGATCCAGGTGTTGGCCAAAGCGAAGTCGCGCGCCACCATGATGAATTGCGGGATGAGCACCACCGCATAGGGCAGCGTGATGGTGCCGAAGATGATCGCCACGACCGCGCCCTTGCCGTGAAATTCGTAGCGCGCCAGCGCCCAGCCGGCCATCGAGGTGAGCAGCACCGAAAGGATCGTGTAGGTCACCGCGACCGAGACCGAGATGCCGATGGCGCCGATGAAATTGGTGTCGCGCTGCAGGTTGGCGACATTGTCGAGGAAATTGTCGTGCGGCAGAAGCTCGATGCCGGGGCTGAAGATGCCGTTGTCGGGCATGGTGGAGAACACCACCATCATCCACAGCGGGAACAGCCAGACCAGCGCCAGCGGCGTGAGGAAAAGATGCAGCGCAATGACGCGCCCGAGCCTTGCTTGAGAGCGCGAGGTCATTTCGGCTCCCTCATCAGCCAGAGCTGCACCAGGGTGATGGCGATGGCCAGCCCAGCCATGGTGTAGGCGACGGCCGAGGCGTAGCCGAAATTGAGCGAACGGAAGCCCTGGCGGTAGAGCAGCAGGCCGAGCGTCTCGGTGCCGCCGCCCGGTCCGCCGCGTTCGGTGATCAGGAACGGCTCGGTAAAGAGCTGCATGGTGCCGATGATCGACAGCACGGCGCAAAAGACGATGACCGGCTTCAGCAACGGCAAGGTGATGTGGAAGAACTGCTTCACCCGGCTGACACGGTCGAGCGTCGCCGCCTCGTAGACGTCCTCGGGGATAGACTGCAGGCCGGCCAGGATGATGATGGCGTTGTAGCCGGCCCAGCGCCAGGTCACCGCGATCATAATCAGCGCCATGGCCGGCGTGACGTTGGAGAACCAGTCGATCTTGGGAATACCGACGCTGTTGAGCAGCTTGTTGACGATGCCGAAATCGAGGCTGAACATCAGGCGGAAGACGGCCGAATAGGCGACCTCGCCGACCACGACCGGGGCGAAGAAGGCGAAGCGGTAGAGGCCGCGCGCCTTGAGCAGCGGAGAGTTCAGCAGCACCGCCATGATGATCGCCAGCGCGATCATCACCGGCACCTGGATGACCAGGATCAGCAGCGTGTTCGTCAGCGCATTGTAGAAGGCGGGGTCGCCGATCAGGCGGCCCCAGTTGAACGCCGGCGCGAAGCGCCAGGGCACGGTGCGCGTCGCCTGGAAGGAGATCATGAAGGAAGAGACGATCGGCCAGATCCAGAAGATGGCGAAGATCAAAAGGTAGGGCGTGAGGAAGCGATACGCGGTGGCGTTCTGCGTGCGCATTGGCTTCCTCCTTTCTCTGTTTTTTCCTTCTCCCCCTGTGGGAGAAGGTGGCCGCGAAGCGGCCGGATGAGGGGTGTTCCAGGGAAAGCCAGCGTCTCACTCCGCTGGAACACCCCTCATCCGTCTTGGCGCTGCGCGCCAATCCACCTTCTCCCACAAGGGGAGAAGGCAAAATGGCCGCTTACTTCACCGGCAGGCCGGTCGCGGCGGCGATCTGCTTGGCGGCGTCGTCGAGCGCGGCCTTGGCGTCGGGATAGCCGTTGGCCAGATATTTGGTCTGCACGGCGCGCAGGATGATCTCGGCGTCGCTCTGGAACTGCGTGCCGCGGCTTGGCACCACCTTGGGCAGCGTCGCCAGGATATCCTTCCAGACCGCCTGGTCGCCCCAATAGGGCTGCCCTTGCGCAACATAAGGGTCGTCGAGCGCCGAGATCAGCGACGGCACCAGGCCGAAATCCTTCAGCATGGTGATCTGGCCCTCATTGGTCTCCAGCGTATATTTCAGGTAGGCGTAAGCCGCCTCCTTGTTCTTCGAGGCCGAGGTGATGGCCAGCGACGAGCCGCCGAGATTGGCGGCGCGCGGGCCGTCGGCGGTCAGGCTCGGCATCGGATAGACGCCCCATTTGCCGCTCTCCTTCGGCGATTCGGTGCGGATCGTGCCCTCATACCAGCCGCCATAGACCTGGCTGGCGACGGTGCCGGCGGTGTTGTTGGTGATCTTGGTGGACCAGTCGGCCGACGACACGATGCCGGCGTCCTTCATCTCCTTGACCTTGGTCAGGGCGTCGACGCATTTCGGCTCGGCCACGGTGATCGACTGGCCGTCCTCGGCGAAGTAACCGCAGCCCTGCTCGTTGGAGATCATGCGGAAGAATTCGGTGTCGCCGTTGAAATCGGCATTGGTCATGGTGACGCCGGGATTGGCATCCTGGATCTTCTTGCCCGCGGCGATGAAATCGTCCCAGGTCTTGATCGAGGCCGGGTCGACGCCTGCCTTTTCGTAGAAGTCGCGGCGGTAGAAGACGGCCACCGGGCCGGAATCCCAAGGCATCGCATAGGCCTTGTCGCCGACCTCGAGTTCCGTGCGCTTGAAATCGGGGAATTTCTTCTGGTCTTCCGCCGTGTAGCCCAGCGTGTGCAGGTCGACGAAGCAGTCGGGGAACTGGCTCCAGTAATTCTCCGCCTCGCCGTTCTCGATCGAGACGATATCGGGCAGGCCGACGCCGCCGGCGGCGCAGCCGGCGATCGATTTGTCATATGTGGGCTGGTTGCCGAGATCCTGAACCGTGACCTTGATGTCGGGGTACTTCTTGTTGAAGCCCTCGACCGTCGCCTTCAGGGACGAGGCGGCGATGTTCCAGCTCCAGATGGTGATCTCGCCGGACTGCGCCAGGGCCGGGCCGGAGCCCAGGGCAAGCAACAGCGTGGCGCAGGTCAGTGTAGTGCGCATTGAAATCCTCCCATTTCATTTGCTCTCTCACTGTGAGCGTGGCTAGACTATGCGGCGCGGAAGGCTTGTCGCCGTCAGAGGGAATAAGAAGTTGGCGGAAAGTAAGATGCCGGGGCGTCCATTCTACCAGCCTGGCGCGAGCAGCGTCGAAGGACTGCCGCTTGTTTTACAGATGTTCCACAACCACCCGTTGGTGATGCTGAAGCCGCACTGGCACGCCCAGGTGGAGGTGAATTTCATCGTCCAGGGCTCAGTGCACTACCGCATGGCCGAGCACGAGATTGCGCTGTCGGCCGGCGAGATGTGCCTGTTCTGGGGCGGCCTGCCGCACCAGATGGACGACCTCTCCGACGACGCCGTCTATGCCGGCGCGCATCTGCCGCTGGTGCATTTCTTCCGCCTGCATCTGCCGGCCGATATACGCCATCGACTGATGACCGGCGCGACGCTGGTGACCAATGCGACCGACCAGTCGGACAACGACAATTTCAAGCGCTGGAACGAATATGCGCGCTCGGGCGATCCGGCCAGGGCCGAGCACGCCGTCAACGAGCTGCTGTTGAGACTCGAGCGGGTACGCTTCGAGCCTTACCGGCTGGTGCCGGAAAGGGTGGTTGGACAAGGCGCCGGCAATGCCTTCGACCAGCAGTCCTCGCGCAATGTTGGGCGCATGTGCGATTTCATCGCCGAGAATTTCCTCTACGACGTCGACTGCGTGACCATAGCGGCGGCGGCCGACATCCATCCGAAATACGCCATGAGCCTGTTCAAGAAATCGACCGGCATGACGCTCAACGAATATGTCAACCTGCTGCGCCTGAGCTACGCGCAGGCGCTTTTGATGCATGAGGACGCCAATGTGCTGAGGGTCGCCATGGACTCGGGCTTCGGCTCGCTCAGCGCCTTCAACAAGTCGTTCCGCAAGCTCGCCGGCATGTCACCCTCCGATTTCCGCCGGGCGGGCGCCGCGCGGTGAGATGGTCAACGGTCGCCCAACGTTCGTCATTCTAGTGGCACCGCACAGGGACTTTGAGCTGTCGGCTCTGTTTGCGTTGGCAGGTGGCATGCGTTGGAGATTGGCCGAAACGCCCACCGCGATCGTCATTCTAGGGCGGAGCAGGAGCGAAGCTCCGTCGCGAAGACCCTAGAATCCATGCCGTTACCTTTGCCAAGGAGTGCAACGGAGCAAAATTCTGCACCGTGGCGGCGCTTCCCAGTCACGGCATGGATTCTATGGTCTGCGCCGCGTCGCTTCGCTCCTGCTCCGCCATAGAATGACGAGGTATCGGGTCAGGCTTCTGGGACTCCCACGGCCGGAAAACTGACGGTCACGCCGAGACCCGGATTGCGGTCCTCCAGCACGATTGCCGCGCCATGCAGGTCGGCCACCGCCTTGACCAGGCTGAGGCCCAGGCCGCTGCCCGGCGTCGTGCGGCTGGCATCGAGCCGATAGAGCCGGCGGAACACCTTCTCGCGCTCCTCTGCGGGGATGCCCGGGCCATTGTCGCGGACATGGATGAGGACGTGGCTGCCGCCCCTGGTCACCGAGAGCTCGATCTCGGTGCCCGGCGGGCAATGCCTGAGCGCGTTCTCGACCAGATTGGCGAGCATTTGCATCAGCAGGTCGCGGTCGCCGTGAATATACCATTTCGTATCCGGAATGATCTTTGTGGACAGCGACTTGCGGTCGTCCTCGGCGACATCGGCATAGACTTCGCCGATGGTCTCGACGACCGGCCCGACATCGAGATCGACGAAGCGCGCCTTGCGGGCGCCGGCTTCGATCTGGGCGATGCGAAGCAAAGCGTCGAAGGTGCTGTTGATCTGCTGGCTCTCGGCGCGGGCGTCGGTCAGCTCGGTCGAGACGTCCTCGCCCGACACCGTCTTGTCCGCGGCCTGCTCCAGGATCATCTGCAGCCGGTTGAGCGGCGTCTTGAGATCATGGGCGATGTTGGCGCTCACTTCGCGCATGCCGTCGACCAGCGCCGACAGCCGCTCAAGCGCGGAATTCACCTGGGCGGAGACGGCGTCGATGTCGTCGCCGCTGCCGATCAGCGGAATGCGCGCATCGAGACGACCATGCGAGACGTCGACCATGGTCGCGGCGATGCCGTCGAGGCGCCGCTGGACGCGCGAGGCAAGCACGGCGCCACCGACGATCGCCAGGACGGTGATGAAGAGCGTGGCCCAGCCGAAGCTCATCAGCACGATCCTTTCCAGATCCTCGGTTTCCGAAAGCGAGAAGGCGACCGTCAAATTGTTGTCGCCGACCATGCCCGAGTAGGCGCGATACTCGGTGTCGGGCGGCACACCCGGCAAATTGGCGGCGAACATGGAAAAGCCGTCCGGCAGCGCGGAGGCGGTGAAATCCCCGGCAAGGCGGTTGCCGCCCCGATCGGTGAGCGAAAAGATCTCGTCCTTGTCCTGGCTGAACTGGGCATGGTCCCTGACGGCAGTGGTGAGGTCCTCCTCGTCGCTCTCGGCATAGGTCGCGGCGATGAGCGAATAGGTCTCCTTGATCGATTGATCGAGCTGCCTAGCGAGCGAGGCGCTCATCAACTGATAGACGATCGCGCCGGACAGGATGAAGGCCAGCAGGAAAAGGAAGGCGAAGGTCAGCGCCAACCGGAACGGCGTGCTGCGCAGCAGGCTGGAGCGTGTCTCGCTCATGCGATCGCGAAGGCAATTGGTCGCCCCGCAACTGCGGGCGCAGGATCAGGCCGGGACATGCAGGCTGTAGCCGGTGTTGCGCACGGTGTGGATCAGCGGCACGTCGAAGGGCCTGTCGACCTTGGCCCTGAGCCGGCTGATATGCGTCTCGACGACGCTGGTCTTGGGGTCGAAATGAAAATCCCAGACGCGCTCCAGAAGCATGGTGCGGGTGATGACGCGGCCCTCGCCGCGCATCAGCACTTCGAGCAGGCTGAATTCGCGCGGCTGCAGGTCGATCGGCTGGCCCTGCCGGGTCACGCGGCGCTGGATCAGGTCCATTTCGAGGTCGGCGACGCGCAAAGCCGTCTTCTGCTCCTGCGCCGCCGGCCGGCGGCCGAGCGCATGGATGCGGGCAAGCAGCTCGGAAAAGGCGAAGGGCTTGACCAGATAGTCGTCGCCGCCCGCCTCGAGGCCCTCGACGCGGTCGTCGACGCCGCCGATGGAGGTCAGGAAAATGGCCGGCGTGCGGATGCCGGCGGCGCGCACCGCCTTGATCATCGACAGGCCGTCGAGGCCGGGAACCATGCGGTCGGCGACGATCACGTCATAGGCGTTGCGGGTCGCGGCGAAGAGCCCGTCATGGCCGTCGCGCAGCAAATCGCAGACATGGCCGGCCTCGGTCAGTCCCCTGACGATGTAGTCGGCGGTTCTCGGATCGTCCTCAACAAGCAGAAGTCGCATCGCCCCGTGCTGTCCTTGCCGCCTCAACCTCACCGGCATGGTAGCGCCGGCTGCGGCTTTTTCTTGGCCGGTCTCTATCTCTTCGTTTGACGCGGTTCCCGACGGAAATCCCGCGCCGCCCGTTGCTGGAATTGCTCTAACCATCTGTTTTTACGCGCTGCCGGAGCGAAGGCCGCAACACATTTTTGCGAGAAGCGTCTTAGTCGAGGAGTGCCTGCTCGTCTTCGTCGATCAGGTTCCTCAGCGTCATATGGAGAACGATGACCACGATGCAGCCGAGGAAGGTCAGGCTGGTGGCGGTGGTGCCGAAGCCCATGCCGCCATATTCGATCGGTTGCGACAGCAGGTCGCCGAAGGAGGCGCCGAACGGCCGGGTGAGGATATAGGCGAGCCAGAAGGCGAGGATGCCGTTGAGGCCAAGGAAGAACCACGCAAGCGCGATCGCCGCGATCACGCCGCCGAAGATGAGACCGGCGGTGAGATAACCCATGTCGAAACGCTCGGCGACCAGATCGCCGGCGGCCGTGCCGAGCGAGAAGGTGAACAGGATCGCCAGCCAGTAGAATATCTCGCGCCTGGTGGTGAAGATGGTATGGATCGACAGGGTCCTTTCGCTCGCGTACCAGGCCGCGAAGGTCAGCGCGAGGGCGACCGAGAAGACGATGGTCGTCGTCTCCAGCCGCACACCGAAATTGTCGACGAGGTTGTCGGTGACCAAGGTGCCGACGACGCTGATCAGCACCACCGCCAGCCAATAGGCCCAGGGCACGTAGCGCTTCTGCGCGAATTGCAGGGCGAGCGCGACAATCAGAACCCCGGTCATGATGAGCGACGTGACGGTGAGGCCGAGGCCGAGATTGACAGCGAGATAATCGGCCGCCGTCTCGCCCATGGTCACCGCCATGATCTTGATCAGCCAGAAATCGATCGTAACGTCCGGGACGCGGTTGGGCTCGAGGCTGTCGTCTGGAGAGATCATGGCGCGATCCGTTGTTCGTTCAAGCCGCCTCGAATTCCGTATGGCGGCGACGCCCAAATTAGGCAGGCGAATTCACCGCGGCCTGTCCGCGTTCTTACAAATTCGTAAGGTCGGCCAAAAACATCCGCCGGGCCTCGTCATCCCGCGGCGGAAGGACTAGAGAAGCCTGGCGGCGTCCCCTTGTCGGCGGAGCGGTGAGAAGAATGGCCTATACATCCCCCAAATCGGTGCCGAAGGCGTTCGACCAGCACAAGCGGCTGATCGTCGTGCAGCTGGCCGCCGTGCTTGCCGTCATCCTGCTCCTTTTCAGCAGGCCGGCGCTGGCCGAGGGGTCGGACGGTCACGAGATCGTCGAGACGATCGGCTTCGCGATGGTGCTGACCTGCTTTCTTGGCCGGCTGTGGAGCATTCTGTTCGTCGGCGGCAGGAAGAATGACGAGCTGATCATGTCCGGCCCGTTCTCGATGACCCGCAACCCGCTCTATTTCTTCTCGACCGTCGGCGCTGCCGGCATCGGCCTGATGTTCGGCTCGCTGCTGGCCGCCGCGATGCTCGGGCTGGCAAGCTTCGTCGTCTTCCGCTTCACCGCGCGCAAGGAGGCCGAATACCTCGCCGGCAAGTTCGGTGCGGCTTACGCGGCCTATGCCGACCGCACGCCGACCTTCTGGCCCAACCCGCTGCTTTACCGCGACGAGGCGCAGTGGCTGTTTTCGACGATCGCGCTGAGAAGAAGCTTCCGCGACGGGCTCTATTTCCTGGCGCTGTTTCCTGTCATCGAGGCGGTCGAGTATTTGCGCCTCAGCGGCGACCTGCCGACGCTTTTCACGGTTTATTAGGTTAGCCGAAACGCCCTTCCCGTCGTCATTCTATGGCGGAGCAAGGAGCGAAGCGACGCGCGCAGACCATAGAATCCATGCCGTGACTCATGAGTGCCGCTGCGGTGCATAAATTTGCTCCGCCGTGCCCTTCGATCGAGGTAACGGCATGGATTCCAGGGTCTTCGCGACGCCGCTTCGCGGCTGCTTCGCCCTGGAATGACGAGGTTGGGAGGCTCCAGCCAATCCCCAGCGTTTGCGCTAATTCCCGGAATTTGCTTTGATCAGCGCGTCCTGCCGCGCGCGGCGCGGCGCGTGCTCTGCAGAAGAATTGCCAGGCAGCCGGCAAGAAGCAGCAAGCCGCCGATGAGCGGCGGCAGCCCCAAGAACTTCACCGCCGCGGCGATCAGCGCAATCAGGATCAGCGCCAGCAGCGCAAGGCTGCCATCGTCGACGAACATGCCGACGAGTTCCTTGAAGACGAGACGGATCACGGTCATCGGACTACTCCTTCGGCAGGCGCCGGATAAGCGCCGCGCAGCCAACGCACAATGGCGAAGGATGCAACGGCAATGATGGCGAAGATGGCGAGCAGGGCGAGATCGGCGCCCGGCCATTCGGCACCGAGGCCTTCGCCGGTCCAGAACACGCCGAAGCTGGTGAGCATCAGCCCGACAACGAATTTCAGTGCGTTTTCCGGCACGCGCGCCAAAGGCCGGTGCACGGCGAGGCCGATCAGCATCACCAGCACGAAGGCGGCCAGCGCGCCGAGGCCGGCATAGAGGGTCTGGCCATGCGCGGCGCCGACGGCAATGACGATGAACACCACTTCGACGCCCTCGAGCAGCACCGCCTTGAACGACGCGACGGCCGCCAGATAGTCGGCGCGGCGGTCGTCGGCCTGCCGCCGCAAGACCGCCGTCTCCTTGGAAAAGGCCTGCTCCTCGTCATGCAGCGCTATGACGCCGACGCTGCGCAGGATCGCCTTCCTCAGCCAGCGCATGCCGAACAGGATCAAAAGCACGCCGACCACGAATTGCAGGACGGCGATGGGGACGAGCGCCAGCAGCGGTCCGAACGCCAGCACCAGCGCCGCGAGCAAGATGAGCGCCAGGGCCGCGCCGGTCAGCGCCGGGCGCCAGCCGCGGGTCACGCCGACGGCGAGCACGATGGTGAAGGCTTCGATCACCTCGACGAAGGACGCAAGGAAAGAGGCCGTCACGCTGGAAAATATGGGTGTCAGGCCATGCATCAAAGGCTTCGTCCAATGCTCGGGAATCATCGGGTCGCGTGAACGATACAGCGCTTCGGCGGCGGCGAGAATGCCAGGGGTGAGCCGATCGGCGCCGCCTCCGGCCCGATCGCGCGCCGACGCGAGGACGGACATTTCGCAGAACGCATTGACGGTCTGTATCCGTTCGGTGTCCGTTGTATCGCGGCACTGCCCTGGCTATTTGCTGGAGCAACAAGGAGTTCAAGCGGTCGATGGGCCGCTCCAGCAGGAATGGAACCATGAAGAAGATCGGATTTCTGTCGTTCGGGCATTGGTCGCCCTCGCCGCAATCGGGCACGCGCTCGGGCGCCGACGCGCTGCTGCAGTCGATCGACCTCGCGGTCGCGGCCGAGGAGCTCGGCGCCGACGGTGCCTATTACCGCGTCCACCATTTCGCGCGGCAGCTCGCCTCGCCCTTCCCGCTACTGGCGGCGGCTGGCGCCAGGACCAAGCGTATCGAGCTCGGCACCGCCGTCATCGACATGCGCTACGAGAATCCGCTCTACATGGCCGAGGATGCGGGTGCTGCCGATCTCATCGCCGGCGGGCGCCTGCAGCTGGGGATCAGCCGCGGCTCGCCCGAGCAGGTGATCGATGGCTGGCGCCATTTCGGCTACGTGCCGGAAGAGGGCAAGAGCGACGCCGACATGGCGCGCCGGCATTCGGAGATCTTCTTCGACCTGTTGCGCGGCGAAGGCTTCGCCCAGCCCAATCCGCGGCCGATGTTCCCCAATCCGCCCGGCCTGCTCAGGCTGGAGCCGTTCTCGGCGGGCCTGCGCGAGCGCATCTGGTGGGGCGCGGCCACCGACGCCACCGCGGTGTGGGCGGCCAAGCTCGGCATGAATCTGCAAAGCTCGACGCTGAAATTCGATGAGACGGGCGAGCCGCTGCATGTTCAGCAAGCCAAGCAGATAAGGGCTTACCGCGCCGCCTGGAAGGAGGCCGGCCATACGCGAGAGCCGCGCGTCTCCGTCAGCCGCAGCATTTTTGCCTTGGTCAACGACATGGACCGCGCCTATTTCGGCGGCAGCGAGGGTGAGGACCACTTTGGTTATATCGAGCCGGAGAAGCGCGCCGTGTTCGGTCGCACCTATGCCGCCGAACCGGACGTGCTCATCGAGCAGTTGAAGGAGGACGAGGCGATCGCCGAGGCCGACACGCTGCTGCTCACCGTGCCCAACCAACTCGGCGTCGACTACAACGCCCATGTCATCGAGTCGATCCTGAAGCATGTCGCGCCGGCGCTAGGCTGGCGGTGAGGGCTCGGCGGGAAACGTGCTGGCGATGATGATTGGCGAAAACAACGAAGCGCGTAATCTCCCCCCTTGCGGGGGAGATGGCCGGCAGGCCAGAGGGGAGTGCTGTCCCGCCAACGTCTCAGCCGATCAAGCTGAGTACGTCCTCGGGTTGCTGGTTCCTCAATACAGTGATTTTGAAAGATAGCAGGCTTGTCGGCGGGCAAAGTTATGAACGTCTGTTGGGGTGTCAGCGCAAACGCTGGCGATGAGATGAAGGCTCCCGAACCTCGTCATTCTAGGGCGGAGCAAGGAGCGTAGCGACGCGGCGCAGACCCTAGAATCCATGCCGTTGCATCGACCGAAGTGTGCAACGGTGCAGAATTCTGGACCGCCGCGGCGCTTCCAAGTCACGGCATGGATCCTCGGGTCTGCGCGCGTCGCTTCGCTCCTTGCTCCGCCCGTGGATGACGATCGCGATGGTGTTTCGGCCCATCTCCAAGGCATGCCGCCTCCCAACGCACGCATGGCCAACCGGTCAAAATTTCTGTGCGACCCCTCTGCCTGTCCCGGCGGACATCTCCCTCGAAAGGGTTCCGCAAGGGGGAGATTGGCAGCTTCGGCATCGGCGGCAGCCTGCAATCACGATATTGACACTCGCCAAATTCGCGCCTTACCTTGTCCCGTAATCGGTTACGTAACCGATTACGGCTCAATCAAGTGGAGGAGACTAATGAGCAAGATTTCGAACATGCACGGGCTAGGCCCGTTCTCGCGCCGCCAGTTCCTGAAGACCAGCGCCTTGGCCGCCGGCGCGATGGCTCTGCCGCTCGGCCCGGTTTTTGCCGCCGACAAGCCGAAGGTCGGCCTGGTCATGAAGTCTTTAGCCAACGAGTTCTTCAAGCAGATGCAGGCGGGCGCCGAGGACTATGCGGCGAAGAACAAGGACAAGTTCGATTTCGCCGCCGTCGGCATGAAGGACGAGCGCGACTTCGCCGCGCAGGTCGACGCCATCGAGAACTTCATCACCCAGAACTACAACATCATCGTCGTGGCGCCGGCCGATTCGAAGGCCATGGTCACGCCGATCGCCAAGGCGCTGAAGGCCGGCATCAAGGTCATCAACATCGACGTCGCGCTCGACACCGAGGCCAAGAAGAAGGCCGGCATCGACCTCGCCTTCTTCGGCCCGGACAACCGCGCCGGCGCCAAGCTCGCCGGCGACGCGCTCGGCAAGGCGCTGGGCAAGGGCGGCAAGGTCGTCATCCTCGAGGGCAACCCGGAGGCCGACAACGCCAAGCAGCGCAAGCTCGGCTTCGACGATTCGGTGAAGGCGTACAAGCTGAAGCTGCTCGACTCCAAGACCGCGCATTGGGAAACCGAGGAAGCCAACACGCTGATGACCAATTTCCTCACCCAGCATCCCGACATCCAGGGGGTGATGGCGGCCAACGACTCGATGGCGCTCGGCGTCGTCAAGGCGATCGACGCGGCCGGCAAGTCCGGCCAGATCAAGGTCGTCGGCTTCGACAACATCCCGGCCGTCGGCCCGCTGCTGAAGGATGGCAAGATGCTCGCCACCGTCGAGCAGTACGGCGCGAAGATGGCGGCGCTGGGCATCGACTACGGCCTGCGCGAGCTTGCCGGCGAGAAATTCTCCGGCTGGGTCAAGACGGACGTCAAGCTGATCACCGCATGAGGCGAGCCGGGGCGCCGGCTCCGGCGCCACGCTTCGTCTCTCTCGTCACCGCAGCCGGCAATCCCGGCGGCGGTGACGGAGCGCCCGCGCCGCTATCGCCGCCGACGGGCACGGTTTAGGATTCTGCCGCCCATGGATACGATTCTCTCCCTTGAAGGGGTCGGAAAGATATTTCCCGGCGCCGTCGCACTGAGCGACGTGTCGCTGTCGATCGCGCGCGGCGAGACCCATATCATCCTGGGCGAGAACGGCGCCGGCAAGTCGACGCTGATCAAGCTTCTGGCCGGCATCTACCAGCCGGACTCCGGCAAGATCGCCTTCAACGACCAGCCCTACCAGCCGAAGACGCCGCATGACGCGCAGCGGAGCGGCATCCGCATCGTGCACCAGGAACTGAACCTTTTGCCCTATCTCAGCATCGCCGAGAATTTGATGCTGGAAAGCCTGCCGCGCCGCGCCTTCGGCATCGTCGACCGCAAGGCGCTCAACAGCCGCGCCGTGGCGCTGCTCAAGGAAGTCGGGCTCGACATCGATCCGCGCATACGCGTCGAGGCGCTGGGCGTCGCGCAGATGCAGCTGGTCGAGATCGCCAAGGCGCTGAGCTACGACTCGAAGCTCTTGGTGCTGGACGAGCCGACCGCGACGTTGACGCCGCCCGAGATCGAGCGGCTGTTTTCCATCATCAAGCGGCTCAAGGCCAAGGGCGTCACCATCATCTACATCTCGCACCGGCTGCACGAGGTGTTCGAGATCGGCGACCGGGTGACGGTGCTGCGCAACGGCAGGCTGGTCGCGACGCGCGATCTCGAGGGCCTCACCGTGCCCGACCTTGTGCGCATGATGATCGGCCGCGACATCGCCGACGAATATGGTTTCGACGCTTCGATTGTGCCGGGCAAGGTCGCGCTCAGCGTCGCCAATCTGAAGCGCGACGCTTCCACCCCGGACATCTCCTTCGCCGTGCGCCATGGCGAGATCCTCGGCGTCGCCGGCCTGGTCGGCAGCGGCCGCACCGAAGCCATGCGCGCCTTGTTCGGCGCCGATCCCAAGCTCGACGGTGTCGTCGAGATCGACGGCAAGCCGGTGGCGATCGCCGCGCCGAAGGACGCCGTGCGGCATGGCCTGAGCCTGCTCACCGAGGACCGCAAGGGCCAGGGCCTGCTGCTCGACATGGCCGTCGACAAGAACATCACCATCACCGATCTGGGCCGGGTCTCGCGCAACGGCCTGCTCAACCGCCGGGCGGAGAGCGCGGCAGCAAACGATTTGGTCGGCCAGCTGCGCGTCAAGGCAAGCTCGATCGAGCAGGCGGTGCGCAACCTTTCCGGCGGCAACCAGCAGAAGGTGGTCCTGGCCAAGTGGCTGTTCCGCGGCACCTCGACGCTGATCCTCGACGAGCCGACGCGTGGCGTCGACATCGGCGCGCGGCGCGAGATCTACCAGCTGCTGTGGATGCTGGCGGCGCAGCAGAAGGGCATCATCATGGTGTCGTCCGACCTGCCTGAATTGATGGGCATGTGCCACCGCATCGTCGTCTTTTCCAAGAACAGGATCGTCGGCGAAGTGCCGCGATCCGAATTCGACCAGGAGCGCATCCTGTCGCTCGCCTATCAGGAATATGTGCGACCATGAGCGAGACGTCCGAGATAGTCGTGGCGGCGCCGGTTTCTCCCGCGCGGGCAAAATTCCTGCGCTTCCTGGTGCGCGACGCCGGCGTGCTCCTGGCGCTGGTGCTGATCACGCTGTTCTTCTCGGCGACCGCGCCTTATTTCGCCACCTCCGGCAACGCGCTGAAGATCTTCGTGCAGATCGCCATCAACACGGTGCTGGCGGCCGGCATGACCTTCGTCATCCTCACCGGCGGCATCGACCTTTCGGTCGGCTCGGTGCTGGCGCTGTGCACGGTCGTCGGCGCCACCGTGATGATAGACGAGAGCCTGTCGCCTGCCGCGGCAATCACGCTGGCGCTTCTGGCCTGCATGGCGACGGGCGCGGTGTGCGGCTTCCTCAACGGCTGGATCTCGACGCGCTGGAAGATCCCCTCCTTCATCGTCACGCTAGGCATGCTCAACATGGCCGCGGGCGCCGCCCGCGTCGTCAGCGACAATTCCACCATCACCGGCCTGCCGCAGAGTTTCGTCGATTTCGGCAACCTCATCATCGGCGGCTTCCTGCCGTCGATCTTCCTGGTCGCGGTGCTGGTGATCGCGGCCGGCTGGTTCGTGCTGCGCTTCACCGTCTTCGGCCGCATGATCTTCGCCGTCGGCACCAATGACGAGGCGGTGCGGCTGTCGGGCCACAATCCGGATTTCTACAAGGTCGCCGCCTTCACCATCAGCGGGCTCACCGCCGGCATCGCGGCCATGGTCTATCTGTTGCGCCTCAACATCGGCAGCCCGATCGCCGGCATCGGCTACGAGCTCAACGCGATTGCCGCCGTCATCATCGGCGGAACCAGCCTCAGCGGCGGCAAGGGCTCGATCATCGGCACGCTGGTCGGCGCCTGCATCCTGCAGGTGCTCTCCACCGGATTGCAGCTGCTCGGCGTCGGCGACAATTTCAAACCCATCGTAATCGGCCTTGTCATCGTGCTCGCGGTCATCCTAGACGCGTATCGGGAGAGGCTGTTGCGGAGAATCCGCTAGAGCATGATCCCGAAAAGTGGGAACCGGTTTTCGGAGAAAGATCATGCTCCAACAAAGAGCTAGGCCGTGATGGCGATTCAACGAAACGCCATCACGGCCTAAGGGGAACGGGCCATGACGACGATCGCCGATGTCGCGCGCCATGCGGGGGTATCCGTCGCCACCGTCTCGCATGTGATGAACCATACGCGCCATGTCGAGCCGGAAACGGCAGAGCGCGTGCGCGCCGCGATCGCGGCGCTGCGCTACAGCCCGAACTCGGTGGCGCGCAGTCTGCGGCGCGGCGAGACCAAGACCATCGGCCTGCTGCTTCCAGACAATTCCAATCCGTTCTTCGCCAGCGTCGCCCGGCAGATCGAGGACGCGGGCTTCGTCTCCGGCTACACGGTGATCCTGTGCAACTCCGACGGCAATGCCGAGAAGGAGGAGCGCTATCTTTCGGTGCTGATGGCCAAGCAGATCGACGGGCTGATCTTCGCCGGCTCGTCCGACCATGCGCGGGTCTTCGCGCGCCTCCTGCCCAGCGTGCCGGCGGTGCTGCTCGACCGCGAGATCCAGTCGGTCAATGTCGATTCCGTGCTGGTCGACCACGACCATGGCGGCTATCTCGCCGGCAGATACCTGGCCGGACTCGGCCACCGGAAGATCGGCGTCATCGGCGGGCCGCGCGATTCCAGCTCCAGCCCAGCCCGCCTGCGCGGCTTTGTCCGCGCGCTCGGCGAAGCAGGGGTCGATCTGCCGCCGTCCTCGATCGTCGATTCCGACTATCATTTCGCCGGCGGCCGGCTGGCGATGGAGCAGCTGATGGCGCGGGCGCCGGACATCACGGCGCTGTTTGCCTGCAACGATTTGATGGCGATGGGCGCGCTGACCGTGCTGCGCTCGCGCGGATTGCGGGTTCCCGACGACATGTCGATGGTCGGCTTCGACGATATTCCCTATGCCGTCACCACCTGGCCGCCGCTGACGACGATCGCGCAGCCGGTGGAAAAGATCGGCACGCGGGCGGTGAGCCTGCTGCTGGAACGGCTCGGCGATCCGGCGGCACCGTCAAGGCGCGAGGTGCTGGCGCCGGTGCTGGTGGAGCGGGAAAGCTGCGCGGCGCGGGGGTAGGTGCCGGCAATCGCCGACGCTGGCGCTGGCCCCCGCTCCGTCTCGGCGCTGCGCGCCGATCCACCTCTCCCCCACTTTGTGGGGGCGAGGAAAGGCCGACCGCTGACGGCGCGGCCTTGAAAAGCTTGGGTTCCTCTCCCCCGCCAGAGGCCGGGGAGAGGTGGATCGGCGAAGCCGAGACGGAGAGGGGGAGCGCACTATGCGATTGCCCCGCCCTTTGAAACCGACTTGCTGACAGAC
The DNA here is from genome assembly GCF_006442815.1 of Mesorhizobium sp. B2-4-3. Taxonomy (GTDB): domain Bacteria; phylum Pseudomonadota; class Alphaproteobacteria; order Rhizobiales; family Rhizobiaceae; genus Mesorhizobium. The sequence continues at coordinate 18,191 of NZ_VFVL01000040.1, read as the reverse complement.
TTCACGCAGCCGGCTGCATCGCCGCCCTGAGCAGCATGCCGAATAGGTCGCGCGGCTCGTCGGGGTCGGCGAGCAGGTCGAGCTCCTCATAGAGGCCGGTGGCCTGGAGCTGGTCGCGGACGTAGCGCAGCGCGGAAAAATCTTCCGTGGCGAAGCCGACGGAATCGAACAGCGTGATCTGCTTGTCCGATTTGCGGCCCTCAGCCTTCCCGGTCATCACCTGCCACAGCTCGGTCACCGGATGATCGGCGTCGAGCTGCTGGATCTCGCCCTCGATGCGGGTCTGCGGCGGGAACTCGACGAAGATGTCGGAGCGCAACAGTATGTCGCGGTGCAGCTCGGTCTTGCCGGGGCAGTCGCCGCCGACGGCATTGATGTGAACGCCGGCGCCGACCATGTTGTCGGTGAGGATGGTGGCATACTGTTTGTCGGCGGTCACCGTGGTGATGATGTCGACGCCTTCCACGGCATCCTGCCCGGTCGCGCAGATGGTGATGTCGAAGCCTTTGCCGGCGAGGTTGCGGGCGCATTTTTCGGAAGCCGAACGGTCGATGTCGTAGAGCCGCAGCCGGTCGATGCCGAGCAGTGCCTTGAAGGCGATGGCCTGGAACTCCGACTGGGCGCCGTTGCCGATGATGGCCATGGCTCGGCTGCCCTTGGGCGCCAGATATTTGGCCGCGACGGCGGAGGTGGCGGCGGTGCGCAGCGCCGTCAGGATGGTCATCTCGGTCAACAGCATCGGATAGCCGGAGCCGACATCGGCGAGCACGCCGAAGGCGGTGACCGTCTGGCGGCCCTCGCGCATGTTCTTCGGATGGCCGTTGACGTATTTGAAGCCGTACATCTTGCCGTCGCTGGTCGGCATCAGCTCGATGACGCCGTCATGGCTGTGCGAGGCGATGCGCGGAGTCTTGTCGAACAGCTCCCAGCGGCGGAAATCCTCCTCGATATAGGCGGCGAGCTCGGTCAGGAAACGCTCGACGCCGATGGCGAACACCAGCTTCATCATGCGGTCGACGCTGACGAAGGGGACGATGGCAAGGCGCGAAGGCTGGGTCATGATCAGAGGCTTCCGGAGTGGCTGCGGGTCGGGCGGTCCATGATGCGGCGGCCCATCAGGCTGGCCGTGAGGTCGACCATCAGGGTCGCGGTGCGGCCGCGCTCGTCGAGGAAGGGGTTGAGCTCGACCAGGTCGAGGCTCGAAACCAGGCCTGAGTCGGACAGCATCTCCATCACCAGATGCGCCTCGCGGAACGTGGCGCCGCCGGGCACCGTGGTGCCGACGGCGGGCGCGATCGAGGGGTCGAGGAAATCGACGTCGAGGCTGACATGCAAGAGCCCGTTCTCCTTCTCGACGCGGGCCAGGAAGGCGCGCAGCAAGGGCGCGATGCCGTGCTCGTCGATGGCGCGCATGTCGTGCACGGTGACGCCGGCTTGCGTAAGCGCGCGGCGCTCGGCCGGGTCGACGCTGCGCAGGCCGATGGCGCAGATGCGGGCCGGGTCGACCGCTTGCGGCAGATCCGGGAAATAGCCCTGAAAACCGGCCTGGCCGCTGGCATAGGCGAGCGGCACGCCGTGCAGATTGCCGCTGGTGGTGGTGTCGAGCGTGTGGAAATCGGGATGCGCGTCGAGCCACAGCACGAAGAGCGGCCGGCCGCGCTCGGCCGCGCGGCGCGCCACGCCGGACACTGTGCCGGCGGAGATCGAATGGTCGCCGCCGAGGAAGATCGGCATGGCGTCCCTGGAAGCGGCGTAGGCGGTCTCGGCGATCGCCGCCGTCCAGGCGGAGATCTCCGGCAGCGCCTTCAGGGCCAGATTGCCGTGCACCACGGGCCGCGCCATGACCTTCTCGACCGCGCCCCAGTCCTCGACCTCGTGGCCGAGCTCGGCCAGCACCGAGACAAGCCCCGCCGTGCGCAGCGCGCTCGGCCCCATCTCGCATCCCATCCTGCCCGCGCCGTCCTGCACCGGCGCGCCGACGATCCTGCAGCGCATTTTTTCTCACCTTGCGATTGATCGAGGGAGTGAACCATCAGCCGCTGGCGGTTTGAACAGCGAAAATTGGCATTTCGAGAAGATTGATCTATCATATTGATCAGATGATTTGATCGAAATGGAAAGCCATGGACGCTCTCGACGAGAAGCTGGTGACGCTGCTGAGGCACGATGCGCGGCGCAGCGTATCCGACCTCGCCATCGATCTCGGCGTGTCGCGCGCAACGGTCAGGTCGCGCATGGAACGGCTGGAAAAGTCCGGCGAGATCATCGGCTACACGGTGGTGCTGCGCGCCGACGCGGTCGATCAGAGGATACGCGGCGTGATGACGATCGAGATCGAGGGCCACGCCGCCGACCGCGTCGTCAGGGCGCTTGGCGGCCTCGCCGAGGTCTCGACCATCCACACCACAAACGGCCGCTGGGACCTGGTGGTCGAGCTCGGCACCGCCACGCTGACGGATTTCGACGCCGTGCTGCGGCGCATAAGGCTGATCCCCGGCATAACGGGAAGCGAGACCAGCCTGCTCTTGGCGACACCGAGGACTACCAGGGCGCGACTGGCGTAGCCTAGCGATCGACGATTGCAACCGGTGGGGCTCTTGTTTTCGTGCGACCCGGCCCAAAGCGAGCCGGCCGGATCGCACCGCTTCATGCAGGGCGCATGTTCGTCAGCCGTTCGGATAATAGCCGCCGTCCGAGCCGTCGCCGATATAGATTCCCTGGCCGGTGGCATCCCGAAGCCGCTGATCCAGCTCGTTGATCTGCCCGATCGCCGAACGGCCTCCGGTGGGCTGGATGCTATCGGCTTGCTGCATCAGATCGCGGGCCTTGTCCTCGGAGATCTTGCCGAGCTTGCTGGCGTCGCGGATACCTTGCTTGACGCCAAGCAGCTGCTCCGTCGCGGCTCTCGCCTCCGGATCCACCGGCACCGACGCAGTGGTTGTGGTGTCGACCGCCGCTCTATGGTGGCGGTGCACGGCATAGGCGCTGGAAAGCGGTATGGCCGCGAAGATCGAGGCGGCCGCGATGAGTTTTGGGATGAATGAACGCATGATGACATCTCCTCGTGATGGAGGAAGCGGTGAAACCGCTTTTTCCGAAACGGGCCGTCCGGTCGCGTCGTGTCGCGGTGCAGGCCATTCACCGCCGGCGTTTCTCGGCCCAAAACAGACATATAGAAGCCGCCCCGGCGTTGAAACGAGGGTGGAACGCAAACGTTATCCGATGTGAACAGGCACTGAATCGCCGATGCGCGGGACCGGGGTCTTCAGGCGACGCTGGCGAACGGGACCGGCGAACTGGCAGCCTGCCCGCCAAGCCCGGCATTGGCCAGGTCGGCAAGCCGCTCGGCTTCGCCGCGCGTCAGCCCGATCAGCGGCCGGCCGTCCATCTCCGCCGGGATGTCGAAAGCCAGATCACACACAAGCCAGTCGTCGCACGGATCCTGCATCGCTGCGAACCTCATTGGCGCTCCTTGTTCCGGCGCAGCTAGAGCGTTTCGCCGTTTCACGGGGGACCGCTGAACCACCCTAAGTCTTGGTTTTGGCGATGTGTTTGCCCCGCAACCGCTGCGCGCTTCCACGACACGCAAAGAACTCGGAGTAGAATCGGATTGTTCCCGCATGGGCCAGTAAAATATCGATAAAAGGCTGAAATATCGAGAAAGTGTGGCCGGCTGCGGCGTCGAGAGGAGCTCATTCGCCTGGCCGGCGAACTCCTCCGCTTGCTCGCGCGTGAGACCGAGCAGCACCATGTCCGGTATCTGCGCCGGGCAACCGGCCCGCAGATCGTACACCATCCATTGGCCGCATGGATCCTGTAAGGCTGTGAACCTCATGGCCGTTTTGTTTAGCTATGCCCCAACGTTACGACTTGCGGGAATGGTCCCCGCGAGACTGCCCGGCCGGATTAATTCCGGCACTTTCACTCAACATATAGTTGTCGGGCGCCCGGCAAAAGAGGCTCTACAGTCCCTTCGGCATGCGACCCAAGTCTGATGGGTCGCCGATATTTTTGGGATGGCGAACGCTACCTGCCCAGGAGAAATATCGCATCCATCTGCTTGATCTCTTTTGCGGGAAGTCCGTGACGGAAGGCGCCCCGGCGATCGGTTCAGTCGAGAACTTTTTCGGGCCATGCGCGGGGCCAAGACGCGCTGCCCTATTCATGCCCACGTTTGCGCGAGATGGATTTGATGATTTTCTTGAGACGAGACGACCATCTCCGCGCGAGCTTCCTTTCCAGATAGGCGATGCGCCCGCGCAGCGCCGGCAAGCTTTCTCTCTCCAGCCACATCGCGTCAACCTCGCTCGCCAGGCGTTCGAGATAGGCCGCGAACGGACCCGCTGCCGGCTCCGGCACACCGGATTCCAACGCTTTTCGATAAAGGCCTTCCAGCCCGTCGACCGCAATCTGGAGGGTTCGTTCGCGCCGCACCTTTGCCGTCACCTGGGCCGCGTCCTGCGGCGAATAGAGAGCAAGCTCCCGGCGCAGCCATGCCTCGTTGATCGGCGTCGCGCCGCTGTAGTAGCGGGGTCCGAAATTCAAGAAGGAGCCGCGGTCGAAGTTCTCCAAGGTCACCAGTCCACCGGCCTGGGTCGGCGCTAGCGTCATCACCGCGCAACCGGTCGCCATTGCTTCCAGCGCGGATTTGCCGCTGGCGAAGACGAGATCATATTGCTGCAGCAGCATTTCCGGCCGGGGTTGGCTGTTGCCATAGGCCGCGCCGATCTTGTCGAGTTGGAGACCGAGCGCGGCACAACCGGATTCCAGTTGCGAAAGCTCGATCGCGGGCAGGCCACTGCTCTGGAAGAGCAGCGCCCGGCGCATCTCCCGAGGCGGCGCGCGCACCTCGGAGAAGCGCGTCGTGTTGACAAAGTTCGGCACGCAGGAAACACGCCCGGGATCGAGATCGAACTCGGCGATGGCGCGTCGCACCATCCATTCGCACATCATCACGTAGCAGTGGATGCGCCGGTGCATGGGCGGCTGCTCCACCCATGGTATGGCGCCGTGGCAATAGTAGACGGCGGGCGTTGTTTCGAAGCGCGCCATGGCTGCCATGGCCGGCAGATGATGGTGGGCGTGGATCAGGTCCGGGGTCCACGGCACATCGTCCAGGCGGGATACCACACGCACGCCGCTTGGCCAGAGCAGTTTGGCGACACCGCCGAGACGAGGGCTGAAAACCGTGATTTCGTGGCCGCGCTCGGCCATTTCGCGGGCGACCTCGACGGTGACCATCTCCGACCCGTGGAAGTCGACAAGCTCGCGTTGGGTCATCAGGAGCCGCATGCCGGCTCCTATAAGCGGCACGGGGGCACGGCGACGATAAGGCCGGCCCTTGCGGCGTCGTTGAGATAGCCGATCCCGAAGGGCAGGACTGGACGGTCGCCCCTGTCGCCATAGGCCGCTGCCAGCTCCGACTGATCATATTTCGCGAACACCGGAATATCGGCGACAAAGCGCCCATGCAGCTCGATATGCCATCCCCAGTCGCGCAACAGGCGGTAAGGGATGCCGCTTGGATCCTGCACCAGAACATCGGTCCGTTCCCGCAGAAGACAGCGAAGCCGCTCGAAGGTCGGTTCGTGCAGGAGATAGCTCGCGCTCTTCACAAACGTCGCCAAGCGGCGCGTGGCCCCAAGATGACGGCTGAGCGGACTCTCCCGCGCCCAGTGTTCGTCGCGAAGGTCCTGCTGGAAATAAGTGAGGCGGGTTGGCGCCGCCCGGTCACCGAACAGGATATGGATCCCCGTGCCTTCGACGGGATCGATCCGGTGCAGCGGCTGTCCGGCATGGGCGATCTGCGCGATCAGGAGCGGCAGGACGCCCCCTATGCTGCTGCTCGTCAGCTGCGATTGCAGATCCTTGGTGACGAAATAGGAGCAGTCGAGATAGTGCCGCAAGATGTCCACTATGCCGGCCAACGCGAAGTCGTCCGGTCTCTGCGCGGGCGGCCAGGGACCGCATGGTTCGGCGCCAACCAGGATATATTCTCGAGCCTGCGGGAAAAGGTGAAGGGGGAACAGCAGGTCCGGGCCGCCGAAAGGATAGAAAATGGTCTCGACCACGGTCCGGTGCGTCGCAAGGTTATTCTGCGCCCAGTGCCCCGCCGGCTCGGCGAAACGGCGCTTGAAACGTGCGAACAAGCCATGAATCGCTTCGGCGGGCCCGGATCCGGAGGGAGCCCGAGCAAAACCCTGCAATAGAGGCGAGAGCGCCTCCGCCAGCCCGCTGAGCGGCTCCAGATCGGCCTGCCGGCAATCAGGCTGGTACACGCGGCACCTGCGCGGCGGACGCCTCCGCGGCGACCGGATCGACAATCGCGGCGCGAGGAGCAACCGTTAATGAGAGAGGGAAAGCCATGGTTATGGAGCCTGTTCAGGCGACATATTGCGGCACGCGTGCCTGCGTTACGCGACAGGCGCCCCCGCCAAAGGGCTGCCTCGCCGTTGTTAGCGTACCTCCGGTGCGGGGGGCAATCGTGAAATGATCCGCGCAAGCGGCGGCCAGGCGGCGGCCATGAGCGTCCAGCAGCGTATGTCAGCGGCAAAATGAAAAGGGCCGGATCGATCCGGCCCTTTTTCATTGCGCTTGATTTCCTTGAGGAAACTGGAGCGGGTGAAGCGATTCGAACGCTCGACCCCAACCTTGGCAAGGTTGTGCTCTACCCCTGAGCTACACCCGCTCGCGCGGCCTTGGGCCGCAAGCCGGGCCTATATGGCCGAAGAGCGCGGCGATTGCAACAGGGAAATGACGGTCTTTTGGCGGGAAGCCCTCGCGCGGCGAAGTTCGCTTCGAAAGCATCGAAGCGTGTCCAAAACCGGGCCGGTCGCGAGTCCCGGGCAAAGCCGCCGTTCGCGTTGCCTGGAATCGTCGCGGCAGCCTTGCCCCGAGGGCATCGTTGGCCGTAAACGGCATGAACCCTGTTCGACCGCGCGAGGACCGATGCCGAAGACCGAAGCCGAGCTCAACGAATTTCTTGCCGATCTCGGCATTGCCGTCACGACGGTGCGGCACCCGCCGCTGTTCACGGTCGCCGATTCGCAAGGCCTGCGCGGCGAAATCGCCGGCGGCCACACCAAGAACCTGTTCCTCAAGGACAAGAAGGACAATTATTTCCTCGTCACCGTCGGCGAGGACGCCGTGGTCGACCTGAAACAGATCCACCACCTGATCGGCGCCGCCAGCCGGGTGTCCTTCGGCAAGCCGGAAATGCTGATGGAGCTGCTCGGCGTCATCCCCGGCGCGGTCACCGTTTTCGGCCTGATCAACGACACGGAAGGGAAGGTCAAGATCGTGCTCGACCAGGCGTTGATGAGCCATGACGTCGTCAACGGCCACCCGCTGACCAATGAGGCGACGACCTCGATCGCCGCCGCCGACCTGATCAGATTCGTCGAGGCAACCGGCCACGATCCTGTTATCCTGAAAGTCTCATGACCTTGAAAGTCCCGTTACCTTGAAACTCGGGGGCTGATCGCCACATGGAAGGCGGTCTTTGAAATCCGACAATGACGCGCCGGGCGCCGACGCCGGGAGCGCGACCGAAAGGGCGAGAATATGAGTGACGACAATCCGTATAGCGGCGCGTTCGGCGGCAATGGCGGCCAGTACGCCCAGACGGTGCAGTATGGCGGCGGCGACCGCGCCAAGGTTTCGCTGGGTGACGCGCCGGCGGCGGCCGACCTGATCAAGGACACGACAACAGCAGCCTTTGCCGCCGACGTCATCCAGGAATCGCGCCGCCAGCCGGTGCTGGTCGACTTCTGGGCGCCGTGGTGCGGGCCCTGCAAGCAGCTGACGCCGCAGCTCGAAAAGGCGGTGCAGGCCGCCGGCGGCAAGGTCAAGCTGGTCAAGATGAACATCGACGATCACCCCTCGATCGCCGGCCAGCTCGGCATCCAATCGATTCCCGCGGTCATCGCCTTCAAGGACGGCCAGCCCGTCGACGGCTTCATGGGCGCGGTCCCGGAAAGCCAGGTCGCCCAGTTCATCGAGAAGGTCGGCGGCAAGGGCGGCGGCGCGCCGCAGATCGCCGACGCGCTTGCCGCGGCGGCCGAGGCGCGTACGGCCGGCGACGTCCAGACCGCGGCCGACATCTACGATGCGATCCTCGAGCAGGCGCCGGAGACGATCGAGGCGGTCGCGGGCCTGGGTGAGATCCTGTTCGATGCCGGGGACGCGGAAGGCGCCGAAGCCGTTCTGGCGCGGGCGCCCGAGGACAAGAAGGACGCGCCGGCGCTGGCGGCGCTGCGTGCCAAGATGACGCTTGCCGCGGAAGCGGCCGCGCTTGGCAATCCGGCCGAGCTCGAGCGCCGGCTCGCCGCCGACCCGGCCGACCATCAGGCGCGCTTCGACCTGGCGATGCTCCAGAACGCGCGCGGCGAGCGCAATGCCGCCGCCGACAACCTGCTGGCGATCGTCAAGGCCGACCGGACCTGGAACGACGACGGCGCCAGGGCGCAGCTGTTGAAGCTGTTCGAGGCCTGGGGAATGACCGACGAGGCGACGCTCGCGGCACGCCGCAAGCTCTCGTCGCTGCTGTTCTCCTAGAGCCGGATGATTTCAGGTCGAACCGACCTGAAATCATCCGGCTCTAAATCAAAGAGATAGAGCATGATGTCGTCCGAAACCGCTCCACACTTTTCGGCATCATGCTCTGGAGCGGTTCGGCGTTTCACAGAATCGCCGAACCGCTTTAAGTTTGGTTTTGCGCAATTCCGGACGGGAGGCTACGGCGAAGTCGCCGAAGCTGACCGCCAGGCATTTTTCCCGGAATTGCCGTGATTTTTTGCCGGCTGTCGCGGCCGGCAGGCTTGCGCAGCGGGACGTCAGCGCCAGATAAGGGCGGGGCCGGATGCCGATAGAGACGAATTTGCCTGTGCGAGAGGAGATTGCAGCTTGATGCGCTTGCCGGCGTTGCTTTGGGAGGGTCGCGGTGCGCGTCGGTAACGCACTCTACCGGCTTGCCAAGGATCTGCCGTCGGCAATCCCGGTGTTCCCTCTCGCCGGGGCGCTGCTTCTGCCGGGCGGCCGCATGCCGCTCAACGTCTTCGAGCCGCGCTATCTGCAGATGATCGACCTGGCGATGGCCGGCTCGCGGCTGATCGGCATGATCCAGCCCAGCCTCGACGGCGCATTGCGCGACGACGGCGAGCCGGAACTGTGCAGCGTCGGTTGCGCCGGGCGCATCATCTCGCTCGCCGAGACCGGCGACGGGCGCTATTTGATCTCGCTGCAGGGCGTATGCCGGTTTCGCATCGTGCAGGAGCTCACGGCAAAGGCGCCGTTCCGGCAGTGCAAGATCGCGCCGTTTCTCGCCGATCTCGAGGAAGACCCAGCCGGCGCCGAGGTCGACCGGCCGGCGCTGCTCAAGGCGTTTCGCGCCTATCTGCAGGCCAACGACCTCGAGGCCGACTGGGAAAGCGTCAGCCGCGCCGAAAACGGCATGCTGGTCAACGCGCTGTCGATGATGGCGCCTTATGGACCGGCCGAGAAGCAGGCGCTGCTGGAAGCGCCGGACCTGAAGACGCGCGCCGAGACGCTGATCGCCATCACCGAAATGACGCTGGCGCGCGAGGATGATGAATTTGGCTCGAGTCTACAATAGCTTGCCGGCACAGGGATGAGTTCATGGCGGACGGACGGGACGGACGAAAAGCCACGGTCGACCCGAAGCTGCTGGAGCTGCTCGCCTGCCCGCTGACCAAGGGGCCGCTGACCTGGGACCCCGAGCGCAGCGAGCTGGTCTCGCGCGTGGCGAAGCTCGCCTATCCGGTGCGCGACGGTATCCCGATCATGCTGCCTTCGGAGGCGCGCACGATCTCGGCCGAGGACATGCTGGCGCCGCCGCCGCGGCTCGGCGGGCCGTCGTGAGCCGGAGGGCCTCAAAGTCCCATGACATAGGTTGGCGATCCTTCGCGCCCCCCTCTGTCCTGCCGGACATCTCCCCCACAAGGGGGGAGATTGGCAGATTCGGCCGCGGCACCATTCCTGCAAAGTCGGAAATTGGCGAAGGCCGGCGTGACATCCGATCTCCCCCCTTGTGGGGGAGATGGCCGGCAGGCCAGAGGGGGGCGCTGTCCCGCCGGCGCCGGGGGCCTGCGTCGTGACATATCGCTGCTACTGAAAATTGCGCCCCTTCGGCATGACCTGGCGTGCCGTGTCCGACAGCGTGGCGATATCCTGGCGGACCGGCAGGCCACGATTTGCGGCGGCTCCAACCGGCCGTTCGGCGGGATTATGCTCGATGACCGGGCGGTTGGCGGACTCCAGCAACACGCTCAGCCAGGAGGTCAGATCCTCGATCCGGTCGGCGACGATGTGGATGACGTCCGATTCATGCTGCAGCTTGCCGGTGACGCGGATGAAGCGCGCGCCCATGACCACCGGGCGGAAGCGGTCGAAGACGCGTGGCCAGATGATGACGTTGGCGATCGACTTCTCGTCTTCCAGCGTGAGGAAGATCGCATTGCCCTTGCCCGGACGCTGGCGCACAAGCACCAGCCCGGCGACGGAAACGCGGCGGCCGTCGCGCACCGACGGCAGGCGGGCGTTGGGGGTGACGCCGGCGCGATCCAGCCTTTCGCGCAGGAAGGCGACGGGATGCTCCTTCAGCGACAGGCCGAGCGAGCGGTAGTCGTGCACGACATGCTCGCCGAGCGGCATTTTCGGCAGTTTCGTTTCCGGCTCCAGCTCACGCAGGCTGAGCGAGGGCTGGTCGAAAAGCGGCAGTTTCTCGGCGGCGCTCTTGCCGTCAAGGGCGCGGACTTCCCAGAGTGCTGCGCGGCGGTCGAGGCCGATCGAACGGAACGCATCGGCCTGCGCCAGTCTCTCGATCTCGCCGACATCGAGGCCCGAGCGCAGCCAGACGTCCCTGACTGAACGATAGCCGTCGCCGCGGCGGGCAACGACTATATCCATGCGCTCCTCGGACAGGCCCTTGATCTGGCGGAAGCCGAGGCGGACGGCATGCGCCGTCTCGATGACGCCGCGCATCGAGGCGTGGCGCTCGAGGATGCGGGACGGATCGAAGGCGGTGGCCTCCAGCGTGCAGTCCCAGACGGAATGGTTGATGTCGACCTCGCGCACCTCGACGCCATGGTCGCGCGCATCGCGCACAAGCTGCGCCGGCTGATAGAAACCCATCGGTTGCGCGTTGAGGATGGCGGCGCAGAACACGTCGGGATAAAAGGTCTTGAACCAGCAGGAGGCATAGACCAGCAGCGCGAAGGAGGCGGCATGGCTTTCGGGAAAGCCGTATTCGCCGAAGCCTTCGATCTGCTTGAAGCAGCGCTCGGCGAACTCTCTGGGATAGCCCTTGTTGACCATCCCTTCGACCATTCGCGTTTCATAGTTTCCTATCGTGCCGGTGCGTTTGAAGGTCGCCATGGCGCGGCGCAACTCGTCGGCCTCACCCGGCTTGAAGCCGCCGGCGACGATGGCGATCTTCATTGCCTGCTCCTGGAACAAAGGCACGCCAAGCGTCTTGCCGAGAATCTCTTCCAACTCAGGCTTGGGGTATTCGGCCTTCTCCTTGCCCTGCCGCCGGCGCAGATAGGGATGCACCATGTCGCCCTGGATCGGGCCGGGGCGCACGATCGCCACCTCGATGACGAGGTCGTAGAAATTTGCCGGCCTGAGGCGCGGCAGCATCGACATCTGCGCGCGCGACTCGATCTGGAAGACGCCGAGCGTATCGGCTCTTTGGATCATGGCGTAGACGCGCCTGTCCTCTTCGGGAAGGGTGGCGAGCACATAAGGCTGTCCGAACGGATCCCGGGCCCGCGGATAATGATCGGTGAGCAAGGTGAAGGCGCGCTTCAGGCAGGTCAGCATGCCGAGCGCCAGCACGTCCACCTTGAGGATCTTCACCGCGTCGAGATCGTCCTTGTCCCACTCGACCATCTTGCGCTCCTCCATCGCCGTCTTGACGATGGGCACGACCTCGTCGAGCCGGTCGCGGGTGATGACGAAGCCGCCAACATGCTGGGAAAGATGGCGGGGAAAGCCCATGATCTCGTTGGCGCGTTCCAGCACCTGCCTGGACAGCGGATCGGTGCGGTCGAGGCCGCCGGCATTGGCTTCCCTTTCGCCGAGCTCGGAGGTCGACCAGCCCCAGATGGTGCTGGACAGCGCGCTGCGGACATCCTCCGACAGGCCCATGGCCTTGGCCACCTCGCGCAGGGCCGAGCGGCCGCGATAGCTGATGACGGCGGCAGCCAAGGCGGTGCGCTTGGCGCTGTATTTCGTATAGATGTACTGAATGACCTCCTCGCGCCGCTCATGCTCGAAATCGACGTCGATATCGGGCGGCTCGTTGCGCTCCTCCGAGATGAAGCGTTCGAACAAGGTGTCGATGCGCTCGGGTCCGACCTCGGTGATGCCGATGCAGAAGCAGATGATCGAATTGGCGGCCGAGCCGCGGCCCTGGCAGAGGATGTCCTGGCTGCGGGCGAATTTGACGATGTCATGGACGGTGAGGAAATAGCGGGCATAGTTCAGGCGCTCGATCAAAGCGAGCTCGCTGTCGATGCGTTTCAGCACATCTTGGGGAATGCCGGCCGGATAGCGAACGGCCGCGCCTTCCCGCGCCAGGCGTTCGAGCTCGGCCTGCGGTCCAAGCCCGGATTCGGTCGGCTCGTCCGGATAATTGTATTCGAGGTCGCTGAGCGAGAAGGTGAGCTCGTCGGCGAAGCGCAGCGTCTCGGCCAGCGCCCGCGGGTGGCGGCGGAAAAGCCGCGCCATCTCCAGCGGCGGCTTCAGGTGGCGCTCGGCATTAGCGGTCAGCTCCAGCCCGACCTCGGAAACCGGCGTGTTGAGGCGGATCGCGGTCAGCACGTCCTGCAGCGGGCGGCGGTCGGCGGCGTGATAGAGCACGTCGTTGGTCGCCATCAGCGGGACGCGCGCGTGTTCGGCCACGGCGGAAGCCTGCTCGATGCGGAAACGATCGTTGCCGGCATAATCCGGCGCCACGGCCAGCCGGAGCGCCGCGCCAAAGCGATCCTTAAGCCGGCTAATGAATGCCAGATTGTCTTCCGCGCCTGCCGACAGATCGGGCAGGATCGCCAGCGACATCCGATCGCCCCATTCGAGCAGGTCGCTCAACTGGAGCAGCGTCGCGCCCTTCTCGTTCTCGTCGCGCAGATTGGCCTGGGTCAGCATGCGGCAGAGATGTCCCCAGCCCCGGCGGTCGCGGGGATAGGCGAGGATATCCGGCGTGCCGTCGCCGAAAACCAGGCGGCAGCCGGGGTGATAGGCCATCTTCTCCACCCTGGCCTGCTGCCAGGCGCGCACGACGCCGGCGACCGTGTTGCGGTCGGCAAGCCCGATCGACGAAAAACCGTAGAATTTCGCCGTGACGACCAGCTCCTCCGGCTTGGAAGCGCCGCGCAGGAAGGAGAAATTCGAACTTATGCCGAACTCGGCATAGGGAATGACGGTCAGCGCGTTCATGCGAACACCCCATGCATGAACCAGCGCGGCGGCGCGGCCTGCGCGGCGCTGCTGTAGAGGCCCTGGCGGTAGAGCCAGTAGCGGCGTCCCTCGCTGTCCTCGATGCGGTAATAATCGCGGGTCGGCGCCTCTTCCTCGCCGGGCAGCTGCCGCCACCATTCGGCGGCGATACGCTCCGGCCCCTCGGCGCGGGCGACACGGTAGAGCGCGCGCCGCCAGCGGAAATTCATCGGCGGTCCCTCCGGGATCTCGGTCGCCGGCACCTCGATCGGCTCGGGCGAGCGGAACAGGCGCACCGGCCGCTCCGGCGGATAGATGGTCATCGGCGGCGTTGTTCGGGGCAGCGCCGCCCGTCCGGCCGCCGGGGCGCGCCTTTGCGGCGCTTCGGCGAAAGGCACGGTTTTGACGGCGCGTTCCGGCAGATGGCTTTCGACGACCACCGGCTTCAGCACGGCGGCCTCGCCGAGACGGGCGCGGACGCGGTCGGCAAAGAGCGCGATGTCGGCGTCATCGTCGTCCGTATCGCCGGTGAGGTCGCCCTGAGCCAAGTCGAAGGCCGCGACCGACAACACGGACAGCCGCACGAGGTCGAAGCCGAAGCCGGCGTCGATGCTCTGCTCCAGCGCGGTGAGCCGCTCATGGAACAGTCTTTGGATCAGCCGCGGCTCGCGCATCGGGCGCGAGGTGCCGACGGCGATGCGATTGACGGCGCCGTCGACGCGGAAGAGAAGCAGCGCCAGCGTGCGCGCGCCCTCGCCGCGGCGTTCGAGGTCGGTCTTCAAGGCGATCGCCAGCCGGCTCACCAGCCGCTCGATATCGTCGGTGAGCACGACCGGCTCGGCAAGATGGCGCTCGACCGAGAGCGGCGCGACGGGAAGGCGCGGTGACACGGCCTCGTCGAGGCGGCCGAGCGCCTGGTCGAGGCGCAAAAGCAAGGTGGCGCCGAAGCGGCGGGCGAGCGGCGCGCGGGGTGCGGCCATCACCGCGCCGGCGGTGCGCAGGCCCACACTTTCCAGGCTGGCGCGGGTCTGCGGCGCGATGCGCAGCGCCGACAAGGGCAACGGCGCCAAAAGCGCTTCTTCCTCGCCGCCGGCCACGATGCGGTCGCCATGGAAGCGCGCCGCCGCCCAGGCGGCGCCCGGCGTCGAAGCCAGCCCGGCGCGGACATCGAAGCCCTGCTGGAAGAAGCGGGTTAGGATCTCGTCCTGCATGGCGCGCTCGCCGCCGAACAGATGCGTGCAGCCGGTGACGTCGAGGAACAGCCCGTCCTCGCCGTCGATCGCCACCAGCGGCGTGTAGCGGTCGCACCAGTCGGCAAGGCCTTCGAGCAGGCGGCGGTCAGCCTCCGCGTCGGCCTCCACCACGTCGATCGTCGGGTGCATGGCGCGGGCATCGGCAATGCCCATGCCGCGCTTCAGCTTCAGCGCCTCAGCCCGCTCGTCGAGGGCCGCGATGCGCTGGGTGTTGTTGTCGCGATGGCTGACCACCAGCGGCAAATGATGCGACGGACGGGAACGCCAGGACCGCCCCAGACGCTGGCGCAGGATCCGCTCCGCGGCCAGATGCGGGAACCACAGCGACAGAATTCTCTGCTCTTTCTGCAAAAGCGTGCTCATTTGGGTTCCACTCCAGTGTGAATTGTCCGGGCAGGGCCGTACGGCTCTTGCCGATATCGACTTTGAAGGCGGGGCGGCCGATCGAGCCGGCGAGCGGCCCGGCGACCGTCTCGCGGCTTGCCGCGGGCGCCGCCGAGACGATGAGGCGCACCGGGGCGGCGGTGGGGTCGGCCTCGCCGGCCTGGCGCAGCAAAAGCAGCGGACGGCCGGCATTTTGGGCCCGCGCATGCAGCCGGCGCGTGGCGGTGAGGTCGAGCCGCCGCGGACTGCCGCGGATCTCGAGGATGACCGCGGCGAAGGCCGTCATGCGGGCGGCCTCCTCGGCGATCCACAGCGCATCGAGCAGTTTTGGCGCCTCGGAAAACAGCAATTGCCCGGGCTCGATGCCGAACAGGGCGTGAAGGCCCCTGGCATAGGGAAAGCCGGCCTCATGGAAGATTTCCGCCGTGCCGACCCAGAGGATCGGCAGACCCTGCTTCTCCCTGAGAACCAGGCTTACGAGCGACAGCGCGAAGCCGGCGACAGCGCCGGCATCGCGGGTCTCCAGGCCGTGGATTTCGCTCAGCGCCGCCTTGGGCAGGCCGCCGCCGAGGGCAGTGTCGAGGCGACCGATGCCGGTGCGCAGGAAGGCGTCCGCCGAGGCCACGGCGAGGCGACCGATGCCGGTGCGCAGGAAGGCGTCCGCCGAGGCCACGGCGAGGCCACGCCGGACGATCGTCCTGTCCCGCGTCATATCCGGTCCGGTGGCATCGCCAGGGCGGTTCAGCTTTTCCGCAATTCCGGACGGAAGACCGCTTCGCGCTTCTCCTGGAATTGCTCCAGGCGCGCCAGCCATCGGCGCCTGCAGGCGCTCGGGCAGCGTTCCCTCGATCTTCGCGATCTGGCGGCGCAGGGCAAAAACAGTGTCCCGCGCCACGGCGCTCATCGCCATGACGTTCACTTCCGGTAGCAATTGTTCCTGTTATGTTCCTATAGATTCCAGAGGCGCCCGGAAGAGTCAAGCGGAGTCACAAGGAATTTATTCCTTCGGCTTTTACCCTGAAAGCGCACGCCCAGCCGGCTCATTTGCCTCAATCGGCGTGAAAGCCTATATGCCGGGATCAAAGGACGTTACATGGCCCGCATCTATAAGACACGCACCTGGCACGACCAGCTCTCGCCGTCGATGGACGAGATGGAGCTCCTGGCGCTGGAGGCCTATGCCCATCTGCCGGACGAGTTCCGCAAGCTCACCGGCGAGATCATCATCCAGATCGCCGATTTCCCGACCGACGAGATCATGGACGACCTGTCGCTGGAAACGCCCTTCGACCTGCTCGGCCTGTTCGAGGGACGCGGCATCGCCGAGCGCTGGAACCCGCAGACCGGCGAAGGTCCGAACCGCATCACGCTCTACCGCCGCGCCATACTCGACTACTGGGCCGAGAACGAAGAGACGATGGGCGACATCGTCACCCATGTGCTGATCCACGAGATCGGCCACCATTTCGGCCTGTCGGACGACGACATGGAGAGGATCGAGGAAGCGGCCGAGCAGGCGGCGGCGGGCTGAGCGCGCACCTCGTCATCCTAGGGCGAAGCAAGGAGCGAAGCGACGCGCGCAGACCCTAGGATCCATGCCGTTCCGTCAACACCAAGCCCGTGGTGCAGAATCGAACGCTTGCCGCCCGACACCGCAAAAGTCCCCTATATTCTGACCCGCTGCGCCTTTCGGCTCAGGTAACGGCATGGATTCTAGGGTCTTCGCGACGGAGCTTCGCTCCTGCTCCGCCCTAGAATGACGAAGTGGGGGTTGCCGCCCTTTCTACCAGTCGCTGAGCTTGGTGTCCGGGCCGTAGTCCTGGCCCTCGACGTCCTTCACCACGGCCTGGCCGCAGCGCATCGACTTGGTCTTCTTGTCATAGGCGTAGGTCGGCGAGCCGAACAGGTGCCAGCCCTTGTTCAGCGCCGCCGTCACCTTGTGGCAGAAGGTTGAATCGTCCGGGCCGGACAGAAAGCGGTAGAGTTTCATTTTTCGAGCCTGTCTTGAATATCGGCGCATCATGCGCCGATGATTATCGCCTTCGCCAGAAGTTTCTCGGCTTCCGCCAGATGCAGCCGCTCGACCATGCGGCCATCCAACCCGATCACGCCCTTGCCGGCATTTTCGGGCCGCGCGAACGCATCCCTGATCGCGCGGGCCCTGGCCAGCGCCTCGGGCGACGGCGAGAAGGCCAGGTTCGCCGGCTCGATCTGGGCGGGATGGATCAGCGACTTGCCGTCGAAACCCATGGCCGCCCCGTCGGCGCATTCGCGCGCCAGGGCGTCGAGGTCGCGAAAATCATTGGCGACACCGTCGATCACGTCGAGGCCGCCGGCCCGCGCGGCTAGCACCAGCTGCATCAGCCAGGGCATCAGATAGCGCCGGTCGGGCGTCGCCAGGATGCCGGTCGCCTTCACCAGGTCATTCGTTCCGGCAACGAAACAAGTGAGGCGCGAAGCTGGATCGCGGCCAAGCTCGGCGATGGCGCCGATGTTGAGCAGCGCCTTGGGCGTCTCGACCATCGCCCACAGTTTCACGCTGTCCGGGGCGAAATTGTCGTCGAGCAGGTCGCCGGCTTCGAGGATGTCGCGCGGCGTGCCGATCTTGGGCAGAAGAATGCCGTCGGGCTCGGCCTTGGCGATGGCCAACAGATCGTCGGCGCCCCACTCGCTGGTCAAAGGATTGATGCGCACCACCATCTCGCAGCGTTTTTCGCGCCCGGCGAGAATGCCGGCAACCTTGTCGCGCGCGGCTTTCTTGTCGGCGGGCAGGACGGCGTCCTCGAGATCGATAATGACGGCGTCGCAGGCAAGCGAAGCGATCTTGGCGAGCGCCTTGTCGTTCGAGGCGGGAATGTAAAGCACCGAGCGGCGCGGGCGGTAGGGTTCCTGAGCCATGGCCGATCTATGCAGGGTGATGGCGGATGAGGCAAGGCGGGGAGTAATCTTCTCCTTGAGGGGCCGCAAGGGTGAGATGCCCGGCAGGGCGGAGGCGCACGCTGTCCTGCCAACCCGTCCTTCGTCATTCTAGACGTTATGACCGTGGTCTGAGCGGCGGCCCGTCCTAAGTCTTTGCAGCTGTAAAGCAAACGGGGA
>NZ_VFVL01000004.1 GCF_006442815.1 Mesorhizobium sp. B2-4-3 | reverse complement strand
GGGCAGGAAGTCGACGACATATTCGGCGCCGCGATAAAGCTCCGTGTGTCCCTTCTGGCGGCCGAAACCCTTGGCCTCGGTGACGGTGATGCCTTGCAGTCCGGCCTCCTGAAGCGCTTCCTTCACTTCGTCCAGCTTGAATGGCTTGATGATCGCTTCGATCTTTTTCATGTAAAAAGTGGCCTCCACTGCCAAGAAGACGGGTTGTGTGCCCCGCTTGCGCCTCCATCAAGCACGAACCGTGCCAGTCCTGAAGAGCGCAAGCGGCGAGGGGCGTTTTCGAGCCCATGCCACGCCCGGATGCACATTCGCGTCATCCGCTGCATCGGACGCGTCATGGACGCCCAAACCCTATACATCGCTCCTCCTCACATCCGCACAAAAAATAGGCAGGCAGCGCAATTTGCAGGCAGAACCCCTCCTGGATGCGACCGCGCTGGCAAGATGATGCGCGGTTGCGGTGGTTTGCTTCGAACCGAAAACTGGACAATGCTTGATCGCATGGAGATCGGCAATCCCATGCGCAATGAACTTCTATCGCCGGCCGAAATGGCCGAGGCCGACAAACTGGCGATCGCGGCAGGACCGCTCGACGGCTATCGCTTGATGCAACGTGCCGGCGAGGCGGTCGCTGCCGTCGTGCTGGCGCGCTACCCTGGCGCGAAGAGGGTCCACGTGCTGTGCGGCCCCGGCAACAATGGCGGCGACGGCTACGTCGTGGCGCGGCTGCTGGCCGAGGCCGGCGTCGATGTGGCCCTGTGGGCATCGGGCAAACCGCGGGCAGGCAGCGACGCCGCGCTCGCGGCGGCTGACTGCACGCTGGAGCGGCGCCTGCTTTCGGCCTTCACCGCGCAAGCCGGCTCGCTGGTCGTCGACGCGATCTATGGCGCAGGCTTGTCGAAGCCTCTCACCGGCGACGCCAAGGGCGCGGTCGACATCGCGGCGGAGATGAACCTGCCGGTCGTCGCGATCGACCTGCCTTCGGGCGTTTCCGGCGAAAGCGGAGAAGTCCTGGGCTGCGCATTTTGCGCGGCCCTGACGGTGACTTTCGCGCGAAAGAAGCCTGGGCACCTGCTGCTGCCTGGCCGCGGGCGATGCGGGGAGGTCGTGTTGGCCGACATCGGCATTCGCGACGAAATCATCGACGCGGTCGCGCCGCGGGCCTTCGAGAACCGGCCTGGGCTCTGGATCGCGAGCTTTCCCGCGCCGGCCGTCGACACACATAAATACAAGCGCGGCCATACGAGCGTCTTTTCGGGGGGACCGGCCGCGACCGGCGCGGCGCGCCTTTCAGCGCTTGCGGCCGCAAGAAGCGGGGCAGGGGCCGTCACCGTGCTCTCGCCCGCGAACGCCATGCAGGTCAATGCGGCGCATCTGACCTCGATCATGCTGCGCAAGGTTGATGCGGTCGAGGACGTGCATGACCTTATCGGCGATCGCCGGCCGTCCGCCTTCGTCCTCGGTCCCGGCTTCGGCATCGGCGACAAGGCGCGCGATTTCACGCTCGCCGTGCTCGCCAAAAACCGCCAGGACGGCGGCGTCGAGGGCCTCGTGCTCGACGCCGACGGCATCACCTCTTTCCGCAACGCGGCCTCGACGCTGTTCGAGGCAGCCGGCAGGGCTGGCGCGCCGGCGTTGATCATGACGCCGCATGAAGGCGAGTTCGGCAGATTGTTTGCGGACCTTGCGGGTGACAAGGCTCTGTCCAAGCTGGCCAAGGCGCGCGAAGCCGCGCAGCGCGCCAACGCCGTGATCGTCTACAAGGGTGCCGACAGCGTGATTGCTTCGCCGGACGGCCGCGCCGCGATCAACAGCAATGGCGCGCCGTGGCTCGCCACCGCCGGCTCGGGCGACGTGCTGGCGGGCATCATTGCCGGGCTTCTCGCGCAAGGCATGCCGGCCTTCGAAGCGGCCTGCGCCGGGGTCTGGATTCATGCCGAGGCCGGCAGCCGTTTTGGGCCGGGTTTGATAGCCGAGGATCTGCCTCTGGCCATGGTGCCGGTTCTTCGCGAACTGGCGCAGAGCGCTGTCCGATGAAACGGCTGGGGCTCCTTGTTGCCGTCCTGGCCGCTTTCGCTGCCCAGCCGACGCGTGCCGCCGATCATCCGGTCGCCATCGTCGACGACCCGCGCATGCTCGCCGCGCTCGATGCAAAGGGATACGGCTTCGCCGGCCTCTTCGGCGTCGACGGCAGCGACGACCTGAAATCCCTCTACGATGAGGCGCCAGCCTACCACGTCATCGTCGACACGGTGGCCGGCGATGTCGCCGCGTTGCGCGCCGAGATGAAGGCTGGCGGCCGCACTCTCTACGAAGTGACCGACGGCAATGTCGGCCGCATCATCGACATGCGCTGGCTGAAGACGAACGCGGCGCGCTTTCGCCTTGTCGGCGTCGTCAACCGGCTCGACCGGCGCGACTTCGCAGCACTTGGCAACGAGACGAGCTGCGGCGAGGTGCGGTTCATCTATCGCCTGGCCTACTCGTTCAAGAAGAACGGCAAGCAACTGGCCTCGCGCCTGCCGTTCAACTTCAGCGCCATATACCGCGTCGCTCAAGACGCCGATGGCGGCTGCGTGGGCGCTGCCGGCCGCTGGACGCCGCAGCTCGACGAAACGGTCGATGCCGGCTGGCTGACCGGCGGGCCGCTCGAAAAGGCCTCGCTATCCTTCAAGCAGCTCGAGCTCAACGCGCAGGTTGTGCGCTTTCCTTCCGGCCAGGAAACCGAGTTTGGCGGGCAGGCCGCTTACCTGATGCGTATCTTCGGCATCGACGGTTCGACGGTCGGCGAGAAGCCGCTGGAAAACACGCCGGACACGGCCCGGCTTGCCCAGGATGCTGACCTCAAAGCACGGCTTGCCGACTATGTTCGCGCCAATGCCGCGGCGGTCGATCTCGGCGTCTACGAAATCCCGGATGAATTTCTCGCCCGAAAAGTCATCTCCTGGTCGACCTTCGGCAGCGCCAGGCAAGCCAATCATCCGTTCACCCCGTTGTTCGGCCCAAAGGAGTTCGCCGGGCTCGATTATTCGAAATTTTCCTTGGCGCGCACGCCGGACGCTTTGGTCGAGCGGCTCGACAACGGCGCCTGCCAAGGCTGCCACCAGGCGGGTTCGACGGCCGGCTTCCATTTCATCGGCCTGGACGATGGCACCACCTCGCCGTTGAACCGTCTCGAGGTCGGCATCTCGCCGCATCTTCATGCCGAGATTCCGCGCCGCCAGGCGTGGCTCAAGGCGACCGCCGAGGGCAAGGACCCCAACCGCTTTCGTCCGCTCTCCTTCGCGCCGCCCGCCGCCTGGAAGGATACCGGCGAATTCGCTTATGCGCCGGCCGAAACGGCGATGCCATGCCTGACGCCGGAAGACGCAAGCCGCTTCGGCAGCACCTGGCAATGCGGCGCCGGCACGGTCTGCACGCCGATCGCGACCGCGTCGGGCGTGAGGACCAAGCTCGCGCAATGCCTGCTGCCCAAGGACAGCCCGGCGATGTTTTCCGGCCACCCATGCCTGACCGGAACTATCGCCGGCAACAGCGCGCAGCCTTTCAACGACCGCTACAAGGTCACCGGCCAGTTCGCCGCCTTCGCGCCGGCGATCTCGCGCACCGCCTATACCTGCCGTCCACCCAAGATCGGCGTTCCAGGAGGCTTCGCCTATCGCGCCTGCGACGACAAGGATCGCGCCTTCTCCGCCTTCAAACCCGGCAAGCCGATGCCCAGCGAAATCTGCGGACTGGTCGGCGGCAAGAAGTTCGACATCTGCGTGGCCACCAACAATTTCGACGAATGTCTTGGCGGCGCCGTCAACCGCGGCAACCGTCCAGCCTGCTCGGCCGATCATTTCTGCCGCGAGGACTATATGTGCCAGTCGCTGCCGGCGGACACGCCGGGCGCCGGCAAGGTCAGGGGCATCGGCTTCTGCTCGCCGACCTATTTCATTTTCCAGATGCGCATCGACAACCATGCGACGCCATGGGCGACCACGGCTCGCGCGAGCATGGGCGCGGGTTTCGGAGCGGCGGCCGAGGAATAGGTCAGGCGAATTGCGGCGCGTTTTTTCGGATCGCTGCCGCGAGCGCCTCGCGAACCCTGTCTTCGCTGACGGCGCGCGTGTTCTCCACCCAACCCGGCGTCGAAATCGGCGGCTCGAGGAAAATCACCTGCTCGTTGACCGGACCGTGCACATAGGCTCGGTTCGAGCCGTAGATGAGCACGCACGGACCGCCTAGCGCGCCGGCGGCATGGGAAATGCCGCCGTCGACGCCGAGAAAGACGGTCGAGGCCGCGATCTGGCACATGGCTTCCGCAATATCGGGCGTGGAGGTGAAATCGATCGCCTCGGACAATCGCGCCTTTACTTCCGCCGCGGCCTGCCGCTCGCGCGGCCCGCCGATCAGCCAGACCGACCAACCGCGGGCAGCATAGTCGCGCGCGACCGAGACGAAGCGCTCGATCGGCCATGAGCGCTTGTTGGCAAAATCCGAAGTGTAGAGCGCGAGCGCCGGTTTCGCCGGATCGATTCCGTTGCGCCGACGCCAACCGGAAAGCTCTTCGAAGGAAACAACCAGTTGAGGAGCCGGCAACGGTCGGTCTTCGGCCGGCCTTTTGCCGAGACGTGCGATTGCGCAGACCTGTTCCGCCAGCCGCGTCTTGCGCGGACCGAAGGCCACCATCGACTTCAGCCAACCTGCAGGCAGTCGGTTGACGATGCCGAACTGGAACTCGCGCGGATAGCCGACGCGCTCCGGTATTCCGGCAAGCCACGGCACAAGGCAAGCCTTGGTGCTGCTGGTGAGCATATAGGCCGCCTGATAATCCTCTTCGCGCAGCTCTCGCGCCAGGCGCGCCCGCTCTTTCAGCCCGGGCTTCCAGTTCTTCTCCGCTATCCAGACTTTGCGAACATGCGGCATAAACCTCGCCAGCGGCGCGGCTATCCCCGAGGTGACGATATCGATCGGCTGCCCCGGGAATCTCTCGGCGATGATCTGGATAGCCGCATGGCAGCGGATGAAGTCACCGATCGCCGGCAGGCAGAAAACCAGGATGGGGCGCAATGCGCGATACCTTCTCGATCCGGAACGGCCATCGCCGACGGGAAATGCCTGCGTGATTTGTCACGGAAGCGCTTCGCCATCAAGAATGCGGTGGTAGAGCTCGACATAGGCTTTTGCGGCCTTCTCGATCGGAAACCTGTCTGCGGCTGATTCGCGGCATCTTTGCGCCGGCAAACCGCCGATTTCGCCGAAACCGCGCGCGAACTCCTCATCCGTGTCGAAGAAACGGCCGGTATCGGCATCGACGGTTTCGGGCAGCGCGCCGCGTGCCGTCGTCAGCACCGGCGTGCCGCACAGCATGGATTCGACCGGCGCATTGCCGAAAGGCTCTTCCCAGGAAATCGGGTTCAGAAAGGCTTTGGTCTCGCCCAGCAGGCGCACCTTCGGTTCGCCATCGACCATGCCGTGATAGCGGAAGCGGGACGACAGGCTTTTGAAGAAGACACCCTCGCGGCGGGTCTTGCTGCGGCCAAGCAGCTTCCAGCGCGAGCCGCCGGCGATATCGAGCTTGAAATCGTATTTTTTCGCGAGGTCCACCGCGCGGTTGAGGCCCTTTCCGGCCCGCGCGATGGCCGCCATGAAAAACAGGTGGTCGTTCTTCGACGGCGCCAGGCGGTAGGCATCGACCGGAAAGCCGTTGTAGACGAAGGTCTTGCGGCCATGCAACTCGGCATGGCGGGCGCTGATGAAGCTCCAGTTCGGCTGCGGCCTCGAGTAATCCGGCAGGTGGCCGCGCTCGGTATTCAGCGTCGGAAACGGAACTTCGACCTTCCAGGCATGGAGATGGACAATGTCAGTGTCCTTGGGAACGGCCGCGCGGCACTCGTCATTGGTGACCGCGTGGCGGACCTCGCACATCGGATGCGACGACCCCGGGCCGGCGATCAACGTCACCTGATGCCCCATCTTGACCATCTCCGTGGTCAGCCATTCGACCTGCCGCTGGATACCGCCATAGCCCTTGCACGGAATAAGGCCCTGGGCCGCAAGTGTTATTCGCATTTCGTCTCCGCGCTCATGTTAACGGCTGGCGGAAGTCTTGTTCACAGCGGAATGTTGTCGTGCTTCTTCCAAGGGTTCTGCATGTCCTTGTTGCGCAACATGCGCAGCGCCCGCGCGACGCGACGCCGGGTCGAATGCGGCATGATCACCTCGTCGACATAGCCGCGTTCGGCGGCGACGAAGGGCGACAGGAAGCGATCCTCGTAAGTCTTTGTATGCGCGGCGATCTTCCCCGGATCGCCGATATCCTTGCGATAGATGATCTCAACCGCGCCCCTGGCGCCCATCACGGCGATCTGTGCCGTCGGCCAGGCATAGTTCATGTCGCCGCGCAGATGCTTCGAAGCCATCACGTCATAGGCGCCGCCATAGGCCTTGCGGGTGATGACGGTGATCTTCGGCACTGTCGCCTCGGCATAGGCGAAGAGCAGCTTGGCGCCATGCTTGATCAGCCCGCCATATTCCTGCGCGGTGCCCGGCAGGAAGCCCGGCACGTCGACGAAGGTGACGATCGGAATAGAAAAACAGTCGCAGAAGCGCACGAAGCGCGCCGCCTTGCGGCTGGCGTCGGAATCGAGCACGCCGGCCAGCACCATCGGCTGGTTGGCGACGAAACCGACCGTGCGACCCTCGACGCGGCCGAAGCCGGTGACGATGTTCTTGGCGAAACTCTGCTGGATCTCGAAGAAATCGCCTTCGTCCGCGACCTTCAGGATCAACTCCTTGATATCGTAGGGCTTGTTGGCATTGTCGGGGATCAGCCGGTCGAGCGACAGGTCGTGGTCCGTCACCGACTGGTAGCATTCGATCTCGGGAATCTCGGCCGTGTTGGATGCCGGCAGCAGATCGACCAGCCGGCGCATCTGCAAGAGCGCCTCGACGTCGTTGTCATAGGCGCCGTCGGCGATCGAGGACTTGGTGGTGTGGACGGAAGCGCCGCCGAGGCTTTCGGCGGTCACCGTCTCGTTGGTCACCGTCTTCACCACGTCCGGCCCGGTGACGAACATGTAGGAGGTGTCGCGCACCATGAAGATGAAATCGGTCATGGCGGGCGAGTAGACGTCGCCGCCGGCGCAGGGACCCATGATCAGCGAGATCTGCGGAATGACCCCGGAGGCGAGCACGTTGCGCTGGAAGATCTCGGCATAGCCGCCGAGCGCCGCCACGCCTTCCTGGATGCGCGCCCCGCCGGCGTCATAGAGGCCGACGATCGGCGCGCGATTGCGCAGCGCCATCTCCTGGACCTTGATGACCTTCTCCGCATGCGCCTCTGACAGCGAGCCGCCGAACACGGTAAAATCCTTGGCGAAGATATAGATCGGGCGACCGTTGACGGTGCCCCAGCCGGTGACGACGCCGTCGCCGGCGATCTTGGTCTTCTCCATGCCGAAATCGGTCGACCGGTGCTCGACATACATGTCAAACTCTTCGAACGAGCCCTCGTCGAGGAAGACCTCGATACGCTCGCGAGCGGTGAGCTTGCCCTTCTTATGCTGCGCCTCGATGCGGTCCTTGCCCCCGCCCATGCGGGCGATCTCGCGGCGGCGCTCGAGTTCCTTCAGCACGTCTTTCATCGCTGCTTCCCAAAAAAGGATAAGTGATTTGTGGTAATGGGGAGGGCAGAGGAGCGCAAGCGCTCCATTTCGCCAGGCTCTCGAAGCTCGCCCAACCGTCAGCGAGCGATCTTGGCAGTCAGCAGTCGGATATGGCAGAATGAAACGATGAAGAACAACGTGGAATATCCGAGGACTTGAACCGCAGGATCGAAATGCTGACCTCGCGTTCGACACTCACTCGCGATCAGATCATTGAGGATGCCTTATCCCACGGCCGCTCGCTCGCATGGCAGGAAAAGTGGATCGCCGGCATTCAGGCGGGAATAGAGGCGGCCGATCGTGGCGACTTCGCAAATGAAGAAGAGATAGCAGCCGTTTTGAGCAAATACGGTCAGGCATAACGATCGGTGCGGATTGTCTGGACCCGACACTACCTGATCGAGCTTGCATCAATCGGCGACTACATCGGCCAGCACAACCCACGGGCCGCTGCCCGGGTTGTCAACGAGATCCATTCAAAAACAGCCCGGCTGTTGTCGGCCAATCCGTTTATCAGACGAGTTGGCGAGATCAGGGGAACTCGTGAACTGGTGATCCCCGGTACACCCTATGTCGTTGCATATCGAGTGAAGGAAACTCAGATAGAAATTCTTTTCGTCCAGCATGGCGCGCGGAAATGGCCTGACGACGTCTGAGACCGAGAGCTTAACGGCTGTCTGTTTTGTTGCACCGCAACATGAAGCCCTTGCATTTCGGGACGAACTCAGCCATATGCAACGGCATAGGCGCTTGGGCCGGGAACGAATCCGGCCTTCTCGATGAATGAGACTGGTTGCGTCTGTTTTCCCTCTTTCCGGCAAATCGGCCCTGGTCGATCGGCAAGCTGGCGAAAAAGCCCCGAGGCATGATGCTTGCGGGCACGACAGCGCAGCCGCGCGGACGATCGTCCGCCGCCTTGTCGTTCCATGACAATTTATCCGACGGCAGGTTGCGCCCTGCCGCCATTGATGTTTGCGGCCAAGGCCGCGTGAAAGAAGATTATTTTGACCAACGAAAACACAGCGGAACTGAACGGTTTCGCAGCACTTGGGATTTCGGGCGCGCTGCTCAAGGCCACCCATGCCGCCGGCTTCGCCGAGCCGAAGCCGATCCAGACGCAGGCGATCCCGCCGCAGTTGGAAGGCCGCGACATTTTCGGCATCGCCCAGACCGGCTCCGGCAAGACCGCGGCCTTTGCATTGCCGATCCTGTCCAAGATCATCGGGCTCGGCACCAAGCGGCGGCCGAAGACGACGCGTGCGCTGATCCTGGCGCCGACGCGCGAGCTCGCCGTGCAGATCGAGGACACCATCAAGATCCTCGCCAAGGGCGCGCATGTCTCGACCGCGCTGGTGCTGGGCGGCGTCTCGCGCTTCAGCCAGGTGAAGAAGGTTGCGCCCGGCGTCGACATTCTGATCGCCACGCCCGGCCGCCTGACCGACCTAGTGCGCGAGGGCGACCTCATCCTTGCCGACACCAAATGGCTCGTCCTCGACGAGGGCGACCGCATGCTCGACATGGGCTTCATCAACGACGTCAAGCGCATCGCCAAGGCGACCGCGCCGGACCGCCAGACGGCACTGTTCTCGGCCACCATGCCCGATGAGATCGCAGAGCTTGCCAAGGGCTTGCTGAAGAACCCTGTTCGCATCGAAGTCTCGCCGCAAAGCACCGCGGCGGTCGAGATCGTGCAGAGCGTGGTGCTCGCCCGCACCAAGCAGAAACGCCAGGTGCTGTCCAAGATGCTCGCCGACGAGGCGATGCGCTCGGTGATCGTGTTCTCGCGCACCAAGCATGGCGCCGACCGCGTCACCAAGGACCTTGCCCGCGACGGCTTCGAGGCTGCCGTCATCCACGGCAACAAATCGCAGAATGCGCGCCAGAAGGCGCTCAACGATTTCCGCGACGGCTCGGTTCGCATCCTGGTCGCCACCGATATCGCGGCGCGCGGCATCGACGTGCCTGGCATCAGCCATGTCGTGAATTTCGACCTGCCGGACGAAGCGGAAAGCTACGTCCATCGTATCGGCCGCACCGGCCGCAACGGCAGGGACGGTATTGCCATCACGCTTTGCGATCCTTCGGAGAACGCCAAGCTGCGGCAGGTCGAGCGTATCATCCGCATGAAGCTGCCGGTCGTCGCCGATCACCTCGGCAGCCCGGATCCGCAGCGCGACCCCAGAGAAAAGACCGAGCGTCATTTCGAAGCGGCCAATGACCGTGAGCATCACGGCGCCCGCCGCGATGGCCGCCGCCCCGGCAACGGTGGCGACAACAAGCGTTTCGGCGGCAAGCCTCATGGCGAGCGAGCTCCGCAGCCGCAGGGCGAACGCCCGGCTGCGGCCAAGCCGAATGGCTCGAGCAAGCCCGACGGCTTCAAGCGCTTCAAGGGCAACAACAAGCGCCGCTTCGGCGGCAAGCGTCCGGCGAACCGGGCCGCTTGAGCCCAGCAGAACCGCGCGAGCAGGAACGGCCGGAGCGATGCTTCGGCCGTTTTTCATTTCACTGGCCTGATTTCACTGGCCTGACTGCTGCTGCATCAGCGCCTTCACCCACACCACGATGCGCTGGGTGAGAAAGGCAGTGGTCTGCGGCGACAGCACATCGCCGGCGATGACGTGATTGTCCGGATCGCCGGTGTCGTCGACCGGCACCAGCTCGTGCGGAGCACCCCAGCGTCCGGCTATCTCGCGCGTCCGGTCGGGCCGCACCACCTTGTCGGAATCCGAGAAGATGAACAGGGCGGGGATCGCCGCCTTCTCGACCGGCGCCTCATAGGCAAGGTTGGTGAGCGCGGCCATCGGCAGCACCGCTTTCATGGGATATTTGGTGGTCCAGAATTTTTCGTGCAGCGCATTGCGCGGGGGGAAACTGCGCTCCTTGCCGCCGACGATCTCGGCGAGTTGCCCTCCCCAGGGCATGGTCAGCAACTCGGCGCCGGAGGCCTTGACGCCGAAATTGGGCGAGATGAACGCGATCGCGGCAACATCGTCCGATGCACCAGGCTGGGTTGCGGCCCATGCCGCCAGCGAGCCGCCGGTCGAGGTTCCGATGACGATCACCTTGTCGCCGATGGAGCGGCCGATGGCCAACGCCTCCTCATAGTCGTTGATCCAGGCATTGACGCTGCCTTGCGCCATTGCCGCGCCGTCCTGACCGTGACCGGTCAGGCGCGTGTAGAAGAGGTTGGCGTCCAGTTCATCCGCAATGTCGTCCGGCAAGGGGCGGACCTCGCCCTTCGAGGCGGAAAAGCCATGGATATAGACGATGGCCAAGGGCGTCTTGGCATGGACCATCGGGTTCGCCCAGATGATCTCCTTGTCGAGCCCGTCGCGGATGTTGGGCACGGCAGCCTCTTCACGCGCCAGATAGGCCTGCGGATCGTCGCCGATCGCCGACGGATTGAAACGGATTGTGGTGTCGACCGGCACGCGCGGGCCGAGGAAGAAACCGACGATCAGGACGACTGCAAGGCCAAGCACCGCAAGCACGATCCGCCGCCCCATTACAGTCTCCAAGCAATGATTCTCAACCTATGGCCGTCCCCGCCGGCAGGCAATCGCCGTTTCGCCGGCTTATGTCACCTTGTCGCGGGGCGGGTCTTTGTCGCCAGGCCGCCTGCGATCGAAATGCAACGGCCGGCCCCACCAATGGGTGGTGAGCCCGATGACGAAGCGGCCAATCGGCCGCGGCAGCAGGCCGAGCAGCTTCAGCGGCAAGCTTATATGGTGCGGGAAGGTGACTTCGAAGCCACCCTTCCTGATGCCGCGGGCCATGCGGCGCGACGCGCGATGCACAGGCATGAGGCCCGGCATCGGCAGCTTGTTCTTTTCGGTCAGCGGCGTGTCGACGAATCCCGGATTGATGACCTGGATGCGGATATTCATCTTGTCGAAATCGTATTTCAGCGACTCCGCCAGAATGTTGATCGCGGCCTTGGTGCCGCCATAGGCCGCCGTGGTCGGCCAGCCGGAATAGGCGGTGACCGATCCGACCAGGACGACATGGCCGCGTCCGCGCACGCGCATATGCTCGACGACAGGCACCACGCCGTTGACGATGCCGAAATAGTTCACGGCGAAGGAGCGATGGAAATCGCGCACCACCAGGTTCTCGCCGGGTGTGGCGATGTAGTTGCCGGCGTTGAAGACGGCAAGCACGATCGGCCCCATCTGTTCTTCGATCGCGGCGGCCGCGCGCGCCATGCCGTGCTCGTCGGTCACGTCACAGGGAAAGGACTTCACATGTCCGGACATCTGCGCCGTTTCGACGATCAGCGTGTCGGCAGGATCTTCCGGCAGCGACGTCACCGCGACGGCATAGCCTTGATTGGCGAGATCCTTGGCCAACGCCCGACCAAGGCCGCTGCTGCCGCCCGTGATCCAGGCGACACCGTCTTTCGGATTGGCCCGGTAGAGTGCCATGGGGTGTCCTGCGAATGTTCCGGTTTGCTCTAGCGGCGGAGAAATCGGTTGAAAAGAGCGGTTTTGCACATGGCGTTGAAATGATTGCGAGCATTGCACCATCCGGAATGCGACTGGACCAGGCAAAATCTTGCCTTGAAACCGCGGCTTCCGGTTTTTAGGGTCTCGCCGCACACATGAAGGAATCCCGCATGCCCCGTTCTGTGATCGAAGCGATCGGCAACACGCCCCTGATCCGGCTCAACAAGGCCTCGGAAGCGACCGGCTGCGAGATCCTCGGCAAGGCCGAGTTCATGAATCCAGGGCAATCGGTGAAGGATCGGGCGGGCCTGTTCATCATCCGCGATGCCGAGCAGCGCGGGCTGCTCAAGCCTGGTGGGCTCATCGTCGAAGGCACTGCCGGCAACACCGGCATCGGTTTGACGCTGGTCGCCAAGGCGCTTGGCTACCGCACCGTGATCGTCATCCCCGACACGCAGAGCCAGGAAAAGAAGGACACGATCAAGATCCTGGGTGCGGAGCTCATCGAGGTGCCGGCCGTGCCCTACAAGAACGCCAACAATTACATAAAACTGTCAGGCCGCCTTGCCGAGCAACTGGCGCGCTCGGAGCCGAACGGCGCGATCTGGGCCAACCAGTTCGACAATGTCGCCAACCGCGACGGCCACATCCGCACGACCGCGCAGGAAATCTGGGCTCAGACCGGCGGCAGGATCGACGGCTTCGTTTCGGCCGTCGGCTCCGGCGGCACGCTTGCGGGCGTCGCGCTCGGGCTCAAGGGCAAGAGCGAGGACGTCAAGATCGCGCTCGCCGATCCACTGGGCGCCGCGCTCTACAGCTTCTACACCAGCGGCGAACTGAAATCCGATGGCAGCTCGATCACCGAGGGTATCGGGCAGGGCCGCATCACCGCCAATCTGGAAGACTTCACGCCGGATTTCTCCTACCAGATTCCGGACGAGGAAGCATTGCCGATCATTTTCGACCTGATCCAGGAAGAGGGGCTCTGCGTCGGCGGCTCGACCGGCATCAACATCGCCGGCGCCGTCCGGCTGGCGCGCGAGCTCGGACCCGGCCACACCATCGTGACGATCCTGGCCGACTACGGCACGCGCTACCAGGCCAAGCTCTTCAATCCGGAGTTCCTGCGCGGCAAGAATCTTCCGGTGCCGGGCTGGATGGAAGAAAAAGCCGATATTTCAGTGCCGTTCGAAAAGGTGGCATGATGGCGTACAAAACCGAGGCGCAGTTTCGCGACGACGCCTATCAAAAGACGGCGGAGGCCGAGGTCGTCGCCGTCAACGACCGTGGCGGCGTCCTGCTCGACCGGACGATCTTCTACGCCACGTCGGGCGGACAGCCGGGCGATACCGGCATGCTCGAACGGGCCGACGGCGGCCGCATCGCGATCGCCGCCACCATCACCGGCGAGACCAAGGACGAGATCATCCATGTGCCGGCACCGGAGCAGGCGCTGCCCGTTGTCGGCGAAAAGCTGAAGCTTCTGATCGACTGGGAGCGGCGGCACCTTCTGATGCGCATGCATTCCGCCTGCCACCTGCTGACCGTGGTCTGTCCGTTTCCGATCACCGGGGCGGCGGTCGCCGAGGATGACAGCCGCGTCGATTTCGATATTCCCGACGCCGGCTTCACCAAGGAGGATGTGACGGCGAGGCTGATGGAGCTGGTGCGCGCCGACCATCCGATCTTCACCCGGCTGATCACCGACGAGGAGCTCGCCGCCAATCCGGGCCTGGTCAAATCGAAGAACGTCCGCCCACCCGTCGGCACAGGAAAAATCCGTCTGGTCTGCATCGGCGACAACGGCTCGATCGACAGCCAGCCATGCGGCGGAACGCATGTGAAGTCGACCGGCGAGGTCGGCGAGATCCATATCGGCAAGATCGAAAAGAAAGGCCGCGAGAACCGGCGCTTCCGTATCCGCTTCGGACCGATACCGGCGAACTGACGTTATAGCTAGGCGGGGCAGGAGAACAGAATGGCGCAGGACAGTCCCTTCATCGTCGACGCCGATTGGCTGGAAAAGCAGCTTGGCGAGCCCGGTCTCACCATCATCGACGCCTCCTGGTACCTGCCGGCCCAGAAGCGCGACGCCCGCGCCGAATACGATGCCGCTCATATTCCAGGCGCGCGCTTCCTCGACCAGGATGCGGTTTCCGATCCGGATTCGAAACTGCCGCACACATTGGCCTCGCCGCAGCACTTCGCCCAATATGTCGGCGCCATGGGCGTTTCGGCCGACGACACCATTGTCGTCTATGACGGACCCGGCCTGTTCTCGGCGCCTCGCGCCTGGTGGATGTTCCGCGTCATGGGCGTCTTCCAGGTCTACATCCTGAACGGCGGCATCGACCGCTGGAAGGCCGAGCGGCGACCAGTGACGGCCGAGCCGACAAAGATCGCGCCGAGTGTCTTTTATGTCGATTTCGATGCCGGCCGGGTTGTCGGTCTCGACGAGATGCGCAGGATCGTCGGCAGCCAAGAGAGCCAGATCGCCGACGCCCGCTCGGCCGGCCGCTTTGCCGGCACCGATCCGGAGCCGCGTCCGGGCGTCCGTTCGGGCCATATGCCGGGTGCGCATAACGTTCCGATCACGGCGCTGGCCGAGAATGGCGAGCTGCTGCCCAAGGACCGCTTGCGCAAGGTGATCGAGGATGCCGGCATCGACCTGTCGAAACCTGTCGTGACGTCGTGCGGCTCGGGCATCACGGCAGCGGCGATCACGCTGGCGCTGGAGACGCTCGGCCATACCGACAACAGGCTTTACGACGGGTCGTGGACAGAATGGGGCGGTCTCGGCGACACGCCGGTGGCGACGGGGAAAGAATGATGGAAAACGGCGCGCTGCAAGATATCGATGTCACGGTCACGTTCCTGGAGATGCATGCGGCGCCGGCGGTTTCGCCGCCGATCCCTTACAACCGCCAGATCGCGCTGCTGAAGACGAAAGATATCCCGCTCCATTTCTATCGCTATCTGATGGATCGCGTCGGGCGCAAATGGCACTGGGTCAATGTGCTGCGGCTGAGCGACGAGGAGCTTGCCGCCGGCCTGCATCGCGAGGATCGCGACATCAGGGTGCTCTATCTCGACGGCGCTCCCGCCGGCTTCTTCGACCTGAAGCCGCATCTGCCGGACGAGGTGGAGCTCGCCTATTTCGGCATGATGGAGCATGCGCATGGCCAAGGCATCGGCCGCTGGTTCCTTGGCGCCGCGATCTCGGCGGCCTGGGCGCATGGGCCAAGGCGCGTTACCGTGCAGACCTGCACGCTCGATCATCCGGCGGCTCTCCCGCTCTACCAGAAGCTGGGCTTCACCCCCGTGGCGCAGAAGAAGGAGGTCGTGCATCCGCTGACCTTCGCCGAGCGCTCGGCCAGCGTGATGCGAGGCTAAGCCATTCATGCAATCAGGACGGAAGGCGGCAAGCCCCCGCTGAACATTTCGTTCATCGCCGCTTCAGACTGTCTTTGCCATTGTCCGGCCGCATAACGAGGCCGGGCTTTAGGAGAAAAGACATGTTGACCCGACGTACATTCGCCGTAGCCATGATTGCGGCAATTGCCATGCCGAGCCTGGCATCCGCGCAGGCGACCACGCCCTCGGCTGCCACGATCGAGCGCCAGCTCGACGCCGCGCCCAGGAAGAAGCTTCGCCCGAACGAGCGTGTCACCATTCGCGAGTTCAAGCGCCGGCCCGATCTGCGGCGCCAGGCGCGCTCGATCGACATCCAGTCGATCAATTTCGAGTTCGGCTCGGCCGCTATCGCCCCCTCGCAATACGGCAAGGTCGAAATCATTGCCGACGCGCTCCATCGCATCCTGCGGCGCGACCGCGGCGCCCGCATCCTGATCGAAGGTCACACCGACGCCGTGGGTACTTTCGAATCGAACCAGGTCCTGTCCGAACGCCGCGCCGCATCGCTGAAGCGGACGCTGGTGGGTGAGTTCGATGTGCCATCGTTCGCGCTGGAGACCGTCGGCTATGGCGAGGAGTTCCTGCTTGTGCCCACACAGCAGGAGAACTGGCGCAACCGCCGCGTGACGCTGCGCCGCTTCGACGATTTCGTGCGGTGAAGCTGAGCCGGTAATGCCGACAACGGAGCCTGGCCTTTTTCAAAGCGGCCGGGTTCTTTCACTTGTGCGGCGTCAGTCAGGAATCGGGTGGGAGACACCGCCGTGCAGGCATAATTTCCGGACATCGACACCGGAGATCTGCCATGAACATCCAGTTCAAAGCCTTGCCGACCGAAGCCGTGCGTGCCTTGCAGCGGGGAGGGCCCGATGCCTACGGCCGCACTCCGGAGCACCAAGTCTCTGATGGCGACGGCGTGCCCTGCAGGCACTGCATGAAGAACGTCGCCGCGGGCGAAGGCTACCTGATCGTGGCTTACCGGCCGTTCCCGCAACTGCAGCCCTATGCCGAAACCGGCCCGATCTTCCTGCACGCCGAGGAATGTGAACGCGCAGCCGAAGGGGATGCGCTGCCGGAGATGCTCGAAAGCAGCGACTATATCGTCAGGGGCTATGGCGAGGACGATCGCATCGTCTATGGCAGCGGCGCCGTCACACCGACCGGCGAGATTGCCGCCCGGGCGCGGACGCTGTTTGGACGCGACGACATCGCCTACATCCATGTCCGCTCGGCCCGCAACAATTGCTATCAATGCCGCATCGAGCGGGCATGACCCAAAAAAAAAGAAGCCCGCCGATGGTCGGGCGGGCCGTTGGAGGGTCTGACAGAAGCTGTCGGCCAGTGCTGTCCGGGCCGGACTTGTCCGTCCCGGAAAGCAGCTCAGGCCGCCAGTAACGGCCCGTCTCTAGGCGTCTTTCTCGTCAGGCGAATGTGAAGCATTTCACACAACGCCACTTAATCGGCGAAGACGAAAAAAGGCGCTTTTCAGGGCTGTCGTATCCCCGTCATACGACTGCGCTAAAAAGTAGTTGTTGATGATTTGCCGACCGCGGATGGACCGGCGGCAGGTCGCAACCTTCGAGGAAGCGGGGCTTTTGCTCCGCTTTTTTGTTGCCCGGTTTTCTTGACGCGACCAGTTTGCGCGCAAGAAAAAGCCCGCCGGAATGACCCGGCGGGCGACTGAAGGAAATCTCTACGAATTTATCAGGCGGCAAGAACCGCCTTCGGTTCGACCATTTCGTAGCCGAGCGCTTCGGCGACGGCGCGGTTGGTGATCTTGCCCTTATGGACATTGAGGCCGTTGCGCAGGTGATGGTCGTCGACCAGCGCCTTGAGGCCCTTGTCGGCGAGTTGCAAGCCGTAATGCAGCGTCGCGTTGTTGAGCGCGTGCGCCGAAGTGACCGGCACGGCGCCAGGCATGTTGGCGACGCAATAGTGGATCACGCCGTCGACCTCATAGGTCGGATCGGCATGGGTCGTGGCATGCGAGGTCTCGAAGCAGCCGCCCTGGTCGATCGCGACGTCGACAAGCACCGAGCCCTTCTTCATGCCGGAAAGCATTTCGCGGGTCACGAGCTTGGGCGCGGCGGCGCCCGGGATCAGCACGGCGCCGATCACGACGTCGGCCGAGAAGCATTCTTCCTCCAGCGCCTCGACGGTCGAGTAACGCGTATGCACGCGGCCGCCAAAAATGTCGTCGAGCTGGCGCAGGCGCGGGATCGAACGGTCGATGATGGTGACATCGGCGCCGAGGCCCGCCGCCATCTTGGCCGCATGCAGGCCGACGACGCCGCCGCCGAGCACGGTGACCTTGCCGGGCAGCACGCCGGGCACGCCGCCTAGCAGCACGCCGCGGCCGCCATTGGCCTTCTGCAGCGCCGTCGCGCCGGCCTGGATCGAAAGGCGGCCGGCGACCTCCGACATCGGCGCGAGCAGCGGCAGGCCGCCACGATCGTCTGTCACGGTCTCATAAGCGACCGCGGTCACGCCCGAGCCAAGAAGACCCTTGGTCTGCTCCGGATCGGGAGCGAGGTGCAGATAGGTGTAGAGGATCTGTCCGTCGCGCAGCTGGACCCATTCGTTGGGCTGCGGCTCCTTGACCTTGACGATCATGTCCGACTTGGCGAACACGTCGGCGGCCGTCTTGGCGATGGTCGCGCCGGCGGCGCGGTAGGCGTTGTCGTCGGCGCCGATACCGGCGCCAGCACCGGTCTCGACCAGCACTTCGTGACCATGCGCGACATATTCGCGGACCGAGCCGGGCGTCAAGCCGACGCGATA
Organism: Mesorhizobium sp. B2-4-3; assembly: GCF_006442815.1. GTDB lineage: Bacteria > Pseudomonadota > Alphaproteobacteria > Rhizobiales > Rhizobiaceae > Mesorhizobium. The sequence goes on along the minus strand of NZ_VFVL01000004.1, from coordinate 282,956 downwards.
TTCATTGTTCTTGATTTCCTTGGGGCAGCCGACACGCATCTTTCTTCTCCTGTCCGCCCTTCAAGGGGCGTTCTCCCTGTCATCGGTGCATGCCACCGGCTCCAAATTCGGAGGTGGACACGCAGTAACCGCAGTCAACCACGAATCGTTCCGAATGTGTTTGCGAATGCACTTGCGGCAACGGCCGCTCTTCGATAATCGTTGCGCGAAATCACTAGAAATTCGCAGGAACCACGAAAAATGCCGCTCGACAGGATTGATATCGCTATTCTGGAGACTTTGCAGAAGGATGGGCGGATACCCAATGCGGCGCTTGCCGAGAAAGTCGGGCTGTCGCAGTCGGCCTGTTCGCGCCGGCTCGACAACCTGGAGAAGGCCGGGACCATCCGCGGCTATCACGCCAGGCTGTCCAATTCCGCGCTCGGCCACCAGATGACGGCGATCGTCCACATATCGCTGTCCGGGCAATTCGAAAAGACGCTGTCGGATTTCGAGGCGGCGATCAAGCGCTGTCCGAACGTGCTCTCCTGCCATTTGATGTCGGGTGAATACGACTACATCCTGCGCATCGCGGCGAAGGATCTCGTCGACTATGAGCGTATCCACAAGGAATGGCTGTCGGCCATGCCGCATGTGACCAAGATCAACTCGTCCTTCGCGCTGCGTGAGATCGTCGATCGCACGGCGGTCGGTTTGAGGCCGGAGATGGCCTAGGCGCTAAGCCTCCGTCACCACCTTGGACATCGGAATGTCGTGCGGCTGCGGGTAGATGGTCGGAATGCGCTGCAATTCGTAGCCAACGCCGATGACCAGCGGCCTGAACGGCATTGCGGCAAGCGTGCGATCGTAAAAGCCGCCGCCATAGCCCAGCCGATAGTTGCCGGGATCGATGCCGACGATCGGTGAGATCACGATGTCGGGCAGCACCGGATCGCCTTCGGCCGGGATCGGAATGTTCCAGACGCCCTTTTCCAGCCGGTCGCCCTGCTTGTAGGCGCGAAACACCAGCGGTTGCCCCTTCTCGATGACGACGGGCAGCGCGGTGCGTCCGCCACGCTCGTTGATCGAGGCCATCCAGCCACGCAGATCCGGCTCGCCGCGAAACGGCCAGTAGAGGCTGACCATCCGGCCGGCTATGTCGCCGATCAGCGCATCGAGGCCTTCCGCGATGCGTGCCGACATGGCGGCGCGCGCATCGGCTGAAACGCCGAGGCGCCCGGTGATAAGCCGCTCGCGCTCGGCCTTGCGCCATCGCCTGACATCCGTCCAATCGGATAGCGGCTCCCGGTATTGCGGGTCGAGTTCATGCATGAAGCAGGGTGGTGATGCGTATTGGGCCGGCCCTTCGTCGTCTCGGTTGTCAGCCATGCTTGGCTCCTGTCGTTTTGTTCACGCTATACTCGCGCCTGTACGATCGCATGTGCATTCACGACGCCGCGCGACGACTCCCGGGCATGATCGTTGCCGGGTGCAATATTGTTGCAGCGCACAAAAATACTTACATCCTGTGTGGTAGTTTCCACGTCGCGAGGCGGAATGAAATGAGCGAAACCGAGCATAAGGTCGTTGTCGTCGGCGCCGGATTCGGCGGCCTCGAACTCACGCGCGCGCTGGCGGGAACTCCGGTGCGCATCACCATGATCGACAAACGTAACCACCATCTTTTCCAGCCGCTGCTTTACCAGGTGGCGACGACGTCGCTTGCGACCTCGGAGGTTGCCTGGCCGATCCGTCATCTGCTGCGCAAGCGCAAGGACGTGACGACGCTTCTGGGCAATGTCACCGGCGTCGACCGCGCCGGCAAACGCGTGCTGCTCGAAGACGGCAGCGCGGTTCCTTACGACACGCTGGTGCTCGCCACCGGCGCGCGCCACGCCTATTTCGGCCATGACGAGTGGGAGCCGTTTGCGCCGGGGCTGAAGACGCTTGAGGATGCCACGACGATCCGGCGACGCATCCTGCTGGCCTTCGAGCAGGCCGAGCGCGAAACTGACCCGGCGAAGCGCCAAGCGCTGCTGACGTTGGTCATTGTCGGCGGCGGGCCGACCGGCGTCGAGCTCGCCGGCACCATTGTCGAGCTCGCGCATGACACGCTGCGCGGCGAGTTCCGCAACATCGACACAAGCCAGGCGCGCGTCGTGCTGATAGAGGCCGGCGACCGGATCCTGGCCAATTTCGCGCCGCAGCTTTCCGACTATGCCCGCAAGGCGCTGGAACGGCTCGGCGTCACCGTCGAGCTCGGGCGTCCGGTTACCAAGCTCGATGCCGAAGGCGTCGTCTTCGGCGACAGGCGCCTGCCGGCAAGGACGATCATCTGGGCGGCCGGCGTCGCAGCTTCGCCGGCGGCTGAGTGGCTGGCTGTGCCGGCCGATCGGGCGGGCAGGGTGCTGGTCGAACCCGATCTCACGGTGCCCAGCAGTCCCGACATTTTCGTCATCGGCGACACCGCGCATGTATTGCGGCCGGATGGCAAGCCGGTGCCGGGCGTGGCGCCCTCGGCCAAGCAGGAGGGCAAGCATGTTGCCGCGACGATCAAGGCGCGACTGGCCGGTGATTATGCACCGCGTCCTTTCCGCTACAAGCATGCCGGCGACCTGGCGACGATCGGCAAGCGCGCCGCCGCGATCGATTTCGGTTGGATCAAGCTCACCGGCTGGCCCGCTTGGTGGCTTTGGGGCATAGCGCACATCTATTTCCTGATCGATTTCCGCAACCGCCTGGCGGTCTCGCTTAGCTGGCTATGGATATATCTTACCGGTCAGCGCAGCGCGCGCCTGATTACCCAGGGCGACGACGACAAGAGCTGATTCCTCGCCGTCATCGGCTTCATCGACACGTCACCTTCTCGTGATCCAAAGACCTTTCGCGCGCGTGGACTCGAAGCCTCATCAGCGCCATGCTCCATGCTTGGGGCAGGGGTCGTGGCGTTGTCGAAGAGGAGAAGAAAATGTCGCGACTGCCCGTCTTCCGCCCCGAATTCTCCCGTCGCGAATTCCTGGCCGGCGCCGCTGCCGGCGGCGCGCTGATCATGCTGCATCCGTTCTCCGCCCGCGCGGCGGCCAATCAGGCGCATCTCAGGATCATGGAGACGACCGACATCCACGTGAACCTTTTGCCTTACGATTACTACGCCGACAAGGCGAACGACACGATGGGCCTGTCGCGCACCGCCTCGCTGATCGACGCGGTGCGCAAGGAAGCCGTAAATTCGATGCTGATCGACAATGGCGACCTGCTGCAGGGCAGCCCGATGGGCGACTATGTCGCCTATGAGGAGGGCATGAAGGATGGCGACGTGCATCCGGTCATGAAGGGCATGAACGTGCTCGGCTATGAATGCTCGACGCTCGGCAACCATGAATTCAATTACGGCCTGTCCTTTCTCGACAAGGTGTTGGCCGGCGCCAACTTTCCCTTCGTCTGCGCGAACCTGATCCGCGGCACCACGCTTGCCACGAACCCGCGCGACGACAAGCTCTACCTCAAGCCCTATGTCATCCTCGACAGGAAGATCAAGGATGGATCAGGGGCCGAGCAACCGATCAGGATCGGCGTCATCGGCTTCGTGCCGCCGCAGATCATGGTCTGGGACCTGAAGAACCTCGAAGGCAACGTCCAGACGCGCGACATCGTCGAGGCGGCCAAGGCCTGGGTACCGCAGATCAGGGAGGAAGGCGCCGATATCGTCATCGCGCTTTCGCATTCCGGCATCGATATCAAGCAGGGCGACAAGATGGAGAACGCCTCGTTCTTCGTCGCCGGCGTCGAGGGCATCGACGCGGTCTTCACCGGCCACCAGCATCTGGTCTTCCCCGGCAAGAAGGATTTCCAGGCGCTCGCAGGCGTCGACACCAAGAAGGGCACGCTGCAGGGCAAGCCGGCCGTCATGGGCGGCTTCTGGGGCTCGCATATGGGTCTGATCGACCTGCTTCTGGAGCGCGACGGCTCGAAATGGCGGGTCGTCTCGGCCACCTCCGAGGCGCGGCCGATCTATGAGCGCGTCGACAACAAGAACAAGGCGACCGTTGGCGACGACAGGCGCATCATCGCGGCGCTCGAGCAGGACCATCAGGCAACCCTTGCCTATGTCCGCCGCCCCGTCGGCAAGACGTCGGCGCCGCTCTATTCCTATTTCGCTCTGGTGGCCGACGATCCGTCCGTGCAGATCGTCAACCAGGCGCAGACCTGGTATCTCAAGGACATATTGAAGAGCACTGAGTGGAAGGACGTGCCGCTCCTGTCGGCGGCGGCGCCCTTCAAGGCCGGCGGCCGCAACGGCGCCGACTACTATACCGACGTTCCCGCGGGCGATATCGCCATCAAGAATGTAGCCGACCTCTATCTTTACCCGAACACGGTGCGCGCCGTCGAAATCACCGGCGCAGAGGTGAAGGAATGGCTGGAGATGTCCGCCGGCATCTTCAACCATATCGAGAAGGGTAAAGCGGATCAGCCGCTGGTCAACACGGACTTCCCATCCTATAATTTCGACGTCATCGACGGCGTCACCTACCGGATCGACCTGTCGCAGCCGCCGAAATACGATGCCAAGGGCGGCGTCGCGAACGCCGGTTCCAATCGCATCGCCGACCTGAAATTCAACGGGAAACCGATTGATCCGGCAGCGAAATTCATCGTTGCCACCAACAATTACCGCGCTGGCGGCGGCGGCAATTTCCCCGACATCAACGCCTCGAAGATCATCTACGAAGCGCCGGACACCAACCGCGACGTGATCGTGCGCTACGTCGTCAGCGAGGGCACGATCAACCCTTCGGCGGACGACAACTGGTCCTTCGCGCCGCTGCCCGGCGCCAGCGTCGTCTTCGAGACCGGACCGGGCGCCAAGGATTTCATCGCCGAGGTGAAATCCTTGAAGATAGAGCCGGCCGGCGAGGGCGAGGCAGGCTTCGCCAAATACCGCATCACGCTTTGAAGCCGTGCCGCGTCGACGCGGCTGCCTGCGCGGCAGCCCGCGGCAAAAAGCAGTGCACTGCCAAAATCGCTGCCCCGGCTGCTCTGGTTCCAGCCGTCCACATGCGGTAGCTTTAGCCATGCGTTATGTGATCGTCATCGCTGCCATCGCCTTTTTCCTGATCTGGGACGGCGTTTACAATCATGGCCACTATCTCGACGTGACCGTAAAGGAGGCGTCGCGCATCGTGCGCTACGTCACCGGGTAAGGTCTCGCCGCTTTCGCATCGCGGCGCGACATCGTTGCCGATTGACGCCTGGGCGTTGCTCCCACAAAACACCGCTGAACCGAAGACCAGGGAGGCTGGCTTGATCCGGCACATCGTTTTCTTCAGCGTGCGACGCAGGGAAGATGTCGAGGCCGTGCGCTCAGGCCTGCTGGCGCTCGGCACGATTCCGCACTCGAAGCATTTCGAGGTAACGCTCAACACCAAGGTCGATCTGTTCTCCAACGCGATCGATGTCGTCGTCTATGCCGAGTTCGAGGACGAGGCGGCGCTTGCCGCTTACAAGGCGCATCCGATTTATGCGGATACGACCAGCAAGGTGAAGCCGCTGCGCGAGCTGCGCTATTCGGCGGATGTCGTGGCCGCCGCCTGAACCGGCAGAGCGCGCCCCATCGGGCCGGCGCTCTTGAACAGCCGGCCGGAATGGGGCACACCGCGCCGGCATGACCAGAAACTCCGCCCATCCGCTCGACCATCTCGTGCTGCCAACCGGAAGCCTCGATGCCGCGCGGTCGCGCCTGGCCTCGCTCGGCTTCGTCGTCGCCCCCACGGGCATTCACCCGTTCGGCACGGAGAATGCCTGCATCTTTTTCTCCGACGGCACCTATCTGGAGCCGCTGGCTGTGGGAAATGAACAGGCGGCAGGACAAGTGATCACGGCCGGCAATGTCTTCGTAGCGCGCGACCGCCTCTATCGCCAGCGGCTGGGCGAGGAGGGTTTTTCGGCCGTCGTGCTTGGAACCGGCAATGCCGACGCCGACCATGCGCGCTTTGTCGAAGCCGGCCTGTCGGCCGGCGACATGCTTAGTTTCTCACGCGCGTTCACCGACGCGAACGGAAAGAGCGATACGGCGTCTTTCAAGCTGGCCTTCGCGGCCGCCAAGGAGGCGTCGGACGCCTTCCTCTTCGCCTGCGAGCGCGTCAACCCGCCGAAGATCGATCGCACGGCGCTTCAGGCGCATGCCAATGGCGTGACCGGCATCGTCGAGGTGGTTGCGGTCAGCGACGCGCCTTCCGCGCAGATCGGGCTGATCTCTATCGCCGCCGGCGCGAGTGCCGACGACCTTGGGGCGGACGGCGACATGGTGCGGCTGCCGAACGCAATCCTGAGCGTCGTCACGCCTGAAACCTACGCGCGGCGCTTCGGCCTGGCGGCCAAGCCGTCGTCGCATTTCCGGTTTGAGGCGATTGTTTTCGAGGTCCGCGACAAAGCTGTCGTCATGCGCCTGCTTGCGGCCGGCGCGATCGATCACAACATGAGCGGCAATGATGTCGTCGTTCCGCCGGCGCCCGGGCAGGGCGCCACCTTTATCTTCCGGGAGATCCCATGAGCAAGCCCCTGGCGCCCAATTCATCGGTAACCGTCGGCAAGGTCGTCTTTGCCAACAATGCGCCGCTGTCGCTGATTGCCGGCCCGTGCCAGCTTGAATCGCGCCAGCACGCTTTCGACATGGCCGGCGCGCTGAAGGAACTGACGGAGCGTCTGGGCATCGGCCTCGTCTACAAGACCAGCTACGACAAGGCCAACCGCACCTCGCTGTCGGCGACACGCGGCGCCGGGCTCGATGCGGCGATGCCGATCTTCGATGATCTGCGCAAGGAGTTCGGGCTTCCGGTGCTGACCGACGTCCATAACGAGGAGCAGTGCGCGATCGTAGCCCCCCATGTCGATGTCCTTCAGATACCGGCTTTCCTGTCGCGACAGACCGACATGCTGGTCGCCGCCGCCAGGACCGGCAAGGTCATCAACGTGAAGAAGGGCCAGTTCCTCGCGCCTTGGGACATGAAGAACGTCGTCGCCAAGATCACCGGTTCCGGCAATCCGAACGTGCTGACCACCGAGCGCGGCGTCTCGTTCGGCTACAACACGCTGGTCTCGGACATGCGCGCGCTGCCGGTCATGGCCGAGATCGGCGCCCCGGTGATCTTCGACGCGACCCATTCGGTGCAGCAGCCGGGCGGGCAGGGCGGCTCCTCGGGCGGTGAACGGCGCTTCGTCGCAACGCTCGCGCGCGCGGCCGTTGCCGTCGGCGTCGCCGGCGTCTTCATCGAAACCCATCAAGACCCGGACAACTCGACGTCTTCGGACGGCCCCAACATGGTGCCGCTCAAGGACATGCCGGCGCTGCTGGAAAAGCTGATGGCCTTCGACCGGATCGCCAAGTGGCACTGATCCGGGCCATTCCTGCGCCGGCTTGTGGTTGCATTGGGCCGGGACTACGCTCATTTTCGTAACTGAGCGTCTTGGCAGGAGGAAGCCATGTCCGTTGCCCGCGTCACCGAAATCACGTCGTCGTCCAAGAAGAGCTTTCAGGATGCCATCGAGAAGGGCATCGCGCGCGCCGCAAAGACCCTGAAGAACGTCGAGGGCGCCTGGATCCAGGACCAGAAGATCGTCGTCGAGGACGGCAAGATCGCGGCCTACCGCGTCAACATGAAGGTCACCTTCATTCTCACCGACAGCTAAGCAAGTCGTCGGGAACCTTAGCGCGCTCCTCTCATTGTCAAAGCAGGCATTCAACCGAGAGGAGCATCACCATGACCACCCCGTCCGGGCATACCGAAGCCATTGCGGCCTCGCGCGTCATCGGCACGTCCGTCTACAACACCGAAGGCAAAAGCATCGGCAGCATCGAGGACGTCATGCTGGACAAGATGTCGAACGGCATCATGTTCGCCGTCATCGGTTTCGGCGGCTTCCTCGGCATGGGCGAGAAGTACCACGCCGTTCCGTGGGCGACGCTCGATTATGACGAGGATCAAGGCGGCTATGTCGTGCCGTTCACCAAGGAGCAGCTCCAGGCCGCACCGGCCTATTCGATCGAGGAATTGACCGGCGCCGACGGCGAAGCCGCGCGCGATGCCTCATTCCAGTATTACCATGTGAAGCCCTATTGGCATTGACCGCTTGATCGGCGCACCGAAAGCCAAAGGCCCCCGGGCAAAACCCGAGGGCCTTTGGCGTTTTGAACTACTGCGCCGCTTGGAGGGTCGATAGCTCTACCGAGTTCTGCTGGGACTTCCGGTCGTCGCATGACGTCAGGAACGCCGCCGCGATCAGGAACAAACTCACGATACCGCTCAACTGGGACATGGCGAAACTCCTCCTGTTTCGCCCCGCGCGGATGCGACCATAGATGAGAAGGCCGTGCAGCCCGCATGACTTATGATGACAGAAATTTGCGCTTCGTGAATCCTGCCTCCGGCAATAATTGCGGCCCCGCCGATTGCCTTTTGCTCCGCTTTGGCTAAGAGGGGCGCGACGCTTCAATCGATCAATCGGGGACATCGCAAATGACCGCCATCATCGACATTGTCGGGCGTGAAATCCTGGACAGCCGTGGCAATCCGACCGTCGAGGTCGACGTGGTGCTGGAGGACGGCTCGATGGGCCGCGCCGCGGTGCCGTCGGGCGCATCGACCGGCGCGCATGAGGCGGTTGAGGTGCGGGACGGCGGGCCGCGCTATCTCGGCAAGGGCGTTCAGCGCGCCGTCGAAGCGGTGAACGGCGAGCTGTTCGAGGCGATCGGCGGCATGGAAGCCGAGAACCAGATCCATATCGACCAGACGATGATCGAGCTCGACGGCACGCCGAACAAGAGCCGCCTCGGCGCCAACGCCATCCTTGGCGTATCGCTCGCGGTCGCCAAGGCCGCTGCGGAAGCCGCCGGCCTGCCGCTTTATCGCTATGTCGGCGGTACCAAGGCGCACATCCTGCCGGTGCCGATGATGAACATCATCAACGGCGGCGCGCATGCCGACAACCCGATCGATTTCCAGGAATTCATGATCCTGCCGATCGGCGCGCCGACGCTGCGCGACGGCGTGCGCTGGGGCTCGGAGATTTTCCACACGCTGCGCAAGAAGCTCAAGGATGCCGGCCACAACACCAATGTCGGCGACGAGGGCGGCTTCGCTCCCAACCTGAAGAGCGCGCCTTCGGCGCTCGATTTCATCATGGAATCGATCGAGAAGGCCGGCTTCAAGCCAGGCGAGGACGTGGCCCTCGGTCTCGACTGCGCGGCGACCGAGTTCTTCAAGGACGGCAATTACGTTTATGAAGGCGAGAAGAAGACCCGCGATCCGAAGGCGCAGGCCAAGTACCTTGCCAAGCTCGCCGCCGACTATCCGATCATCACCATCGAGGACGGCCTTGCCGAGGACGATTGGGAAGGCTGGAAGATACTGACCGACCTGATTGGCAAGAAGACCCAGCTCGTCGGCGACGATCTCTTCGTCACCAACACGGCGCGGCTGCGCGACGGTATCCGCATGGGCGTCGCCAACTCGATCCTGGTCAAGGTCAACCAGATCGGCTCGCTGACCGAGACGCTCGACGCGGTCGAGACCGCGCACAAGGCCGGCTACACCGCCGTCATGTCGCATCGCTCAGGCGAGACCGAGGATTCGACCATCGCCGACCTCGCGGTCGCCACTAATTGCGGGCAGATCAAGACCGGCTCCCTGTCGCGCTCGGACCGTATGGCCAAATACAACCAGCTCATCCGCATCGAGGAAGAGCTTGGCAAGCAGGCGCGCTACGCCGGCAAGTCCGTGGTCAAGGGCTGATCCGGTCTGTTCGAACAATCTGACAAGGGCGGGTCATTCCCGCCCTTTTTTGTTCCGGCGATCCTCGATAAGGCCGCCCGTAACCGTCCATTAAGCACAATCGGGCGAAATACGATTCATGGTCGCTTGCGTTCGCGGCCGCGAGGGTTCGGGTCATGTGGACACGTCAGCACAAGCAGAGAAACACCGGCAGGCTGATCATCCCCTCGCTTTGCGTGCTCTTCCTGGCCTATTTCGGCTTCCATGCCTATCACGGCGAATTCGGCATCTATTCCAAATATCGGCTCGAGGCCCGCAAGGTCGAATTGCAGGCTCAACTCGATGCCGTCAAAGCACGCCGTGTCGACTTCGAGCGCCGCGTCCAGCTGCTGCATGAAGGCACGCTGGAGAAGGATATGCTTGACGAGCAGGCCCGAAAGGCGCTCAATCTGTCCCATCCCGACGAAATCACCATCATGCTGCCTGCTCCGGCGAAATAACCGAATTACGGTTAATCGTCTTTATTTTCAATGATTCTAATCGCTTAGATGCATGCCAGCCATGCATTTTTCAGCATGGCGCAATGCATCCTTGCATGTTAGCTTTCCGCAAATCGGTGGGGAGACGATCGCTCTCCCTGAATGTCCGCGAAGAGACGCCAACAGGGAGTGACGCATGGCCACCGCCGCCAAAAAAGCGCCCGCAAAATCCAGATCCGACAAACAGCCCAATCTGTCAGCGCCCAAGCCGGCCGATTTCACCAAAAAAGAAGAGCTTTCCGCCTACCGGCACATGCTTTTGATCCGCCGCTTCGAGGAGAAGGCCGGCCAGCTCTACGGCATGGGCTTCATCGGCGGCTTCTGCCACCTCTATATCGGCCAGGAGGCCGTCGTCACCGGCATGAAGATGGCGCTGGTCGAAGGCGACCAGATGATCACCGCCTATCGCGACCATGGCCACATGCTGGCGATGGAGCTGTCGCCGCGCGGCGTCATGGCCGAGCTCACCGGGCGCCGCGGCGGCCTGTCGAAGGGCAAGGGCGGCTCCATGCATATGTTCTCCAAGGAGAAGCATTTCTATGGCGGCCATGGCATCGTCGGCGCGCAGGTGTCGCTCGGCACCGGTCTCGCCTTCGCCAACCGCTACCGCGAAAACAAGAACGTCTCGCTGACCTATTTCGGCGACGGCGCCGCCAACCAGGGCCAGGTCTATGAAAGCTTCAACATGGCCTCGCTATGGAAGCTGCCGGTGATCTACATCATCGAGAACAACCGCTACGCCATGGGCACGTCCGTGTCGCGCTCGTCGGCCGAGACCGACTTCTCGCATCGCGGCGCTTCCTTCAAGATCCCGGGCATCCAGGTCGACGGCATGGACGTCCGCGCCGTGAAGTCGGCGGCCGATCTCGCCACCGAATGGTGCCGTGCCGGCAACGGTCCACTCATCCTCGAGATGCAGACCTACCGCTATCGCGGCCATTCGATGTCGGACCCGGCGAAATACCGCTCCAAGGAGGAAGTGCAGAAGATGCGCTCCGAGCATGACCCGATCGAGCAGGTCAAGGCGCGGCTGCTCGACAAGAAGTGGGCGAGCGAGGACGAGCTCAAGACCGTCGACAAGGAGGTTCGTGACGTCGTCGCCGATGCCGCCGAATTCGCCCAGCACGACGCCGAGCCGGATCCGTCCGAGCTCTGGACCGACATCGTACACTAGGGAGGCAAGGACATGCCGATCGAAATTCTCATGCCCGCGCTCTCCCCGACGATGGAAGAGGGCAATCTTTCCAAATGGCTGAAGAACGAAGGCGACAAGATCGTCGCCGGTGACGTGATCGCCGAGATCGAGACCGACAAGGCGACGATGGAAGTCGAAGCCGTCGACGAAGGCACGCTGGCCAAGATCGTGGTTCCCGCCGGCAGTGAAGGCGTCAAGGTCAATGCGGTCATCGCCGTGCTTGCCGTCGACGGCGAAGACGTCGACAAGGCTGGCGAAGGCATCGGCGAAGAAGAGACCGCCAAGGCTGAAAAAGCCGCACCGGCGCCGGCCCCCGCCGCGGCCAAGAGCGACGCTGCCACGCCGGTCGCCGCCGCGCCGAAGGCGGAGATCGCCGCCGATCCGGATATTCCCGCCGGCACCGAGATGGTTTCCACCACGGTGCGCGAAGCGCTCCGTGACGCCATGGCCGAGGAAATGCGCCGCGACGGCGATGTCTTCGTCATGGGCGAGGAGGTCGCCGAGTACCAGGGCGCCTACAAGATCACGCAGGGCCTGCTGCAGGAATTCGGGCCGCGACGGGTCGTCGACACGCCGATCACCGAGCATGGCTTTGCCGGCGTCGGCGTCGGCGCCGCGATGGCCGGGTTGAAACCGATCGTCGAGTTCATGACCTTCAACTTCGCCATGCAGGCGATCGACCAGATCATCAACTCGGCCGCCAAGACGCTCTATATGTCCGGCGGCCAGATGGGCGCGCCGATCGTGTTCCGTGGTCCCAACGGTGCGGCTGCCCGCGTCGCCGCGCAGCACTCGCAATGCTATGCCGCCTGGTACAGCCATATTCCCGGCCTAAAGGTGGTGATGCCCTATACGGCTGCCGACGCCAAGGGCTTGCTCAAGGCGGCCATTCGCGATCCGAACCCGGTCATCTTCCTGGAGAACGAGATCCTCTACGGCCATTCCTTCGACGTGCCGAAGCTCGACGACTTCGTGCTGCCGATCGGCAAGGCGCGTGTCCACAAGCAGGGCAAGGACGTCACACTCGTCTCCTTCGGCATCGGCATGACCTATGCGGTCAAGGCGGAAGCCGAGCTGCGCGGCATGGGCATCGATGCCGAGATCATCGATCTCAGGACCATTCGGCCGCTCGACTTCGACACGATCATCGCTTCGGTGAAGAAGACCAACCGTCTGGTGGTGGTGGAAGAAGGTTATCCGCAGAACTCGGTCGGCGACCACATCGCCAGCCAGGTCTCGCAGCGCGCCTTCGACTTCCTCGATGCGCCGGTGATCACCATCGCCGGCAAGGACGTGCCGATGCCTTACGCGGCGAACCTCGAGAAGCTGGCATTGCCAAACGTCGGCGAAGTCGTCGAGGCCGTCAAAGCCGTCACTTATCGCTGAGCCGGTCGGGAGGACATCATGCCAATCAACATCACCATGCCGGCGCTCTCGCCCACGATGGAAGAGGGCAATCTTTCCAAGTGGCTGGTCAAGGAAGGCGATAAGGTCTCGCCCGGCGACGTGATCGCCGAGATCGAGACCGACAAGGCGACGATGGAAGTCGAGGCCGTCGATGAAGGCACGGTCGCCAAGCTGGTGGTTCCGGCTGGCACCGAGGGCGTCAAGGTCAACGCGCTGATTGCCATCCTGGCTGGTGAAGGCGAGGATGCCGCTGCCGCTGCCAAGAGCGGCGGCGCCGCCGCGCCCAAGGCCGAAGCGCCGAAAGCGGATGCCCCGAAGGCCGAAACGCCCAAGGAAGCCCCCAAGCCGGCAGCAGCCGCGGCGGCGAAGGCCGAGCCTGCACCCGCCGCCAACGGGCACGCTGCCGGCGATCGCGTCTTCGCATCGCCGCTGGCTCGCCGCATCGCCAAGGATGCCGGCGTCGACGTGACCGCGCTGACCGGTTCCGGCCCTCATGGCCGCGTGGTGAAGGTCGATGTCGAGGCGGCGATCGCTTCCGGCGGCGCTCCGGCTGCGAAGGCGCCTGCCGGTGCTCCATCCGCTCCGGCGGCCGCGCCAAGGCCGATGTCGGACGATCAGGTGCTGAAGCTGTTCGCCGAAGGCTCCTATGAGCTGGTGCCGCATGACAATATGCGCAAGACCATCGCGCGCCGCCTGGTCGAGGCGAAGTCGACCATTCCGCATTTCTATTTGACGCTGGATTGCGAACTCGATGCGCTCTTGGCGCTGCGCACGCAATTGAATGCCGCAGCACCCATGAGGAAGACCGACAAGGGCGAAGCCCCGGCCTACAAGCTCTCGGTCAACGACATGGTGATCAAGGCGATGGCCATGGCGCTGATGGCGGTGCCGGACGCCAATGCCTCCTGGACCGAGAGCGCCATGGTCAAGCACAAGCACGCCGATGTCGGCGTCGCCGTGTCGATCCCCGGCGGCCTGATCACCCCGATCATCCGCCATGCGGACGAAAAGACGCTGTCGGTCATCTCCAACGAGATGAAGGACCTGGCGAGCCGCGCCAGAAGCCGCAAGTTGAAGCCGGAAGAGTATCAGGGCGGCACGACGGCGGTGTCGAATCTGGGCATGTTCGGCATCAAGGACTTTGCCGCGGTCATCAACCCGCCGCATGCGACGATTTTGGCGGTCGGCGCCGGCGAGGAGCGGGCGGTGGTAAAGAAGGGCGAGATTAGAATAGCCACCGTGATGTCGGTGACCTTGTCGACCGATCACCGTGCCGTCGACGGCGCGCTCGGCGCCGAACTGCTCGGCGCCTTCAAGCGCTTGATCGAAAACCCGATGGGCATGCTGGTGTAAAAGGGAAAAGGCGGTGCGGAAATTCTTCACCAGCCTTTTCGCCTTGGTCATTTTCGATCCCGCTGGCGAGCTCTTCGCACGCCGGCGTGTCAGGCGCTCACAGTCAGATTTCGGCAAGGGTGGGGCAACCGCATGAAGACAATTCTCTGCTATGGCGACTCGCTGACCTGGGGCTATGACGCCGGCAGCCTCGGCCGCCACGCGCTGGAAGATCGCTGGCCGAGTGTGCTGAAGGCGGCACTGGGCGACGACGTCGAGGTCATCGCCGAAGGCCTCAACGGCCGCACCACCGCCTTCGACGACCATCTGGCCGGCGCCGATCGCAATGGCGCCCGCGTCCTGCCGACGATCCTGACCAGCCATGCGCCGCTCGATCTCGTCATCGTCATGCTGGGCTCCAACGACATGAAGCCCTGGATTCACGGCAATCCGGTCGCGGCCAAGCAAGGCGTGCAGCGGCTGATCGATATCGTGCGCGGCCATGACTTCCCATTCGAATGGCCGGCGCCGCAGATGCTCATCGTCGCGCCGCCGGCGGTGACGCGCACCGACAACGCCGAATTCAAGGAAATGTTCGCCGGCGGCGACGACGCGTCCAAGCGGCTGGCGCCGCAATATTCGGCACTTGCCGACGAGGCTGGCTGCGGCTTCTTCGACGCCGGCAACGTCGCCACCACCACGCCGCTCGACGGCGTCCATCTCGATGCCGAGAACACGCGAAACATCGGCAAGGCTCTGGCGCCGCTCGTGCGCATCATGCTCTCGCTCTAACCCTCAGAAAGATCAGGGAGAAAACCCGTGGCTGAATCCTACGACGTCATCATCATCGGCTCAGGCCCCGGCGGCTATGTCACGGCGGTGCGTTCCGCCCAGCTCGGCTTCAAGACGGCAATCGTCGAGCGCGAGCATCTTGGCGGCATCTGCCTCAACTGGGGCTGCATCCCCACCAAGGCGCTGCTGCGCTCGGCCGAGATTATGCATTATTCGGATCATCTGAAGGATTACGGGCTGAAGCTTGAAGGCGGTAAAATTATCCCCGACACCGCCGCCGTGGTCGACCGCTCGCGAAAAGTGTCGCTCAGGCTCAACACCGGCGTCGGCTTCCTGATGAAGAAGAACAAGGTCGACGTCATCTGGGGCGAGGCGAAGCTCTCGAAGCCCGGTGAGGTCGTCGTTTCGAAGACCGCGAAGAAGGCGATGGAGCCGCAGCCGCCGGTGCCGAAAGGCGTCAAGGGCGAGGGCACCTACACTGCCAAGCACATCATCCTGGCGACCGGCGCAAGGCCGCGCGCGTTGCCCGGCATCGAGCCGGACGGCAAGCTGATCTGGACCTATTTCGAGGCCATGGTACCGAAGGAAATGCCGAAGTCGCTGCTTGTGATGGGCTCGGGCGCCATCGGCATCGAGTTCGCTTCCTTCTACCGCACCATGGGCGCCGATGTGACGGTGGTCGAGCTGCTGCCGGCGGTGATGCCGGTCGAGGACGCCGAGGTCTCGAAATTCGCGCAGAAGCAGTTCGAGAAGCAGGGGATGAAGATCCTCCTCGAGGCCAAGGTGACCAAGGTTGAAAAGGGCGCCAATTCGGTCACCGCGCATGTCGAGATGAAGAACGGCAAGGTCGAGAAGATCACCGCCGACCGCATGATCTCGGCCGTCGGCGTGCAGGGCAACATCGAAAATCTTG
The DNA here is from genome assembly GCF_006442815.1 of Mesorhizobium sp. B2-4-3. Classification (GTDB taxonomy): domain Bacteria; phylum Pseudomonadota; class Alphaproteobacteria; order Rhizobiales; family Rhizobiaceae; genus Mesorhizobium. The sequence goes on along the minus strand of NZ_VFVL01000004.1, from coordinate 267,029 downwards.
GCCTGGAAGCGCTTGGCGTGAAGACGGATCGCGGCTGCGTGGTCGTCGACGGCTACGGCAAGACCAATGTGCCCGGCGTCTACGCCATCGGCGACGTCGCCGGCCCACCGATGCTCGCCCACAAGGCCGAGCATGAAGGCGTCGTCTGCATCGAGAAGATAGCCAATTTCCCGGGCGTGCATGCCATCGACAAGTTGAAGATCCCCGGCTGCACCTATTGCAGCCCGCAGGTTGCGTCCGTTGGCTTGACGGAAGCGAAGGCCAAGGCTGAAGGCAAGGACATCCGCGTCGGCCGCTTCCCCTTCAGCGCCAACGGCAAGGCCATCGCGCTCGGCGAGGACCAGGGCTTCGTCAAGACCATCTTCGACAAGAAGACCGGACAGCTTCTCGGCGCGCACATGGTCGGCGCCGAGGTGACCGAGCTCATCCAAGGGTTTGTCGTGGCGATGAACCTGGAGACGACCGAGGAAGAGCTGATGCACACGATCTTCCCGCATCCGACGCTCTCGGAGATGATGAAGGAGAGCGTGCTCGACGCCTATGGCCGCGCTTTGAACGCATGATAAGTCACCGATCGGTGATAAATCGCCAACCCGTGCTAACTTGGTTGGGCGAGACTCACGCGCGGCAGCCGGAGAAATCTGACGGCAAGGCAGTTCGTATCCGGATGCATCTTCACCTGATCGAGGAGGAATTGGCACATGCATATGAATGGCGTCGGCTGGATCGCAGCCATCATCGTCGGCGGCTTGGCGGGCTGGCTGGCCGAGATGGTCATGAAGAGCAACACCGGCATCTTCATGAACATCATCATGGGGGTCGTCGGCGCGGTGGTGCTCAACGCGATCCTGCAGGCTCTCAACATCCAGTCGTTCGGCGTCGGCTGGGTCGCCTATCTGATCACCGGCTTCATCGGCGCCTGTCTGCTGATCTTCGTGGGACGGCTTGTTCGCCGCTGAATGAAGACGCTATGCGAAAATGGCCGTGGCGGCATGCGCCGCCGCGACCTTTTTCTTTGTCTCGAAAAGTCCTAGATGTCGAAGGACAGGCGGCTAGCGAAATCGCGGCCGCGAAGGGTTTGAGATGGTCACAGTCGTAGACACGATCGCCAACCGGCCGCGCCCGCGGCATCCCGAGAAGGCGCACCGGCCCGACCAGGAGGTGCTGCGCAAGCCCGACTGGATCCGCGTCAAGGCGCCGGTTTCCAAGGGCTATGCCGAAACGCGCGAGATCGTGAAGTCGCACAAGCTGGTGACGGTGTGCGAGGAGGCCGGCTGCCCGAATATCGGCGAGTGCTGGGACAAGAAGCACGCCACCTTCATGATCATGGGCGAGATTTGCACGCGCGCCTGCGCCTTCTGCAATGTCACGACCGGTATCCCGACCGCCCTCGATGCGGATGAGCCGGCGCGCGTGGCGCACGCCGTCAAGCAGATGGGGCTGAGCCACGTCGTCATCACCTCCGTCGACCGCGACGACCTGGCCGACGGCGGCGCGCAGCATTTCGCCGAAGTCATCCGCGCCATCCGCGCGGCAACGCCTTCGACGACGATCGAGATCCTGACGCCCGACTTCCTGCGCAAGGACGGCGCGCTGGAGATCGTCGTCGCCGCCAAGCCCGATGTCTTCAACCACAATCTCGAAACCGTGCCGTCGAACTACCTGACGGTCCGTCCCGGCGCGCGTTATTTCCACTCGATCCGGCTTTTGCAGCGGGTCAAGGAACTCGACCCGTCGATCTTCACCAAATCCGGCATCATGGTCGGCCTCGGCGAAGAGCGGAACGAGGTGCTGCAATTGATGGACGATCTGCGTTCGGCCAATGTCGACTTCATGACCATCGGCCAGTACCTGCAGCCCTCGAAGAAGCACCATCCGGTGATCCGCTTCATCCCGCCGGACGAGTTCAAGTCCTATGAGACGATAGGCAAGACCAAGGGTTTCCTGTTGATGGCGTCGAGCCCGCTGACCCGCTCCTCGCATCACGCCGGCGAGGATTTCGCCAGGTTGCGCGCGGCGCGCGAGGCGCAGCTCGCGAAGGCCAGCTGACCTTCAATGCCGAAATTCGAGGCGACACGCCGCGTCGCGCATACACCGCAAGAGATGTTCGCGCTGGTTGCGAACATCGAGGCTTACCCGCAATTCCTGCCGCTCTGTGAATCGCTCACCGTGCGCTCGCGCAAGGAGCGCGACGGCCGCACCATCCTGGTTGCCGACATGAGCATCGGCTACAAAGCGATCCGCGAGACCTTCACGACCCAGGTGTTGCTGAAGCCCGACGAGAAAGCGATCGACGTCAAATACATCGACGGTCCGTTCAAATATCTCAGCAATATCTGGCGTTTCGATCCCGCCGGAGGCGGCTGCGAGGTGCATTTCTTCATCGATTACGAATTCAAAAGCCGCATCCTGGGCGCGGTGATGGGCACGATGTTCGATCGAGCCTTCCGCATGTTCTCGGAAGCTTTCGAGAAACGCGCCGACGTTATCTACGGTGTAAAGCCCGCCTGATTTTCACCCGGCTCGATCCTGCCCAGCGCGCGCAAGCCGAGTTGCAGCGCGTGCCTTACCGTCTCGTGCCGGATGAATTCGCGGCCCTTGTGGCCGAACAACTGCCGCTCGGCGATAACGGGTTGTCCGGCAAGCGCTATCCCGAACCAGACAAGGCCGATCGGCTTGTCCGTCGAGCCGCCGCCCGGACCGGCAATGCCGGTGACGGCGAGCGCGATCTTCGCCTGCGAATGCGTCAGCGCACCGGCGGCCATCTCCAGCACCGTCTGGCGCGAGACCGCGCCATGGGCCTCGATCGTGGCGGCGGAAACGCCGAGCATCTCCATCTTGGCTTCGTTGGAATAGGTGACGAAGCCACGATCGACCACGGCGGAGGACCCGGCGATGTCGGTCAGCGCCGCGATGATCAGGCCGCCGGTGCAGCTTTCGGCCGTCGCCAGCATGATGCCGCGCTGCTGACAGGCCTGGAGCAAAGCTATAGCGAGTTCGGCGTTGCTCATGCCGGCACCTCTCCCGGATAGACGACGCTGGCGGTAGCGATCGCGGCGATGCCTTCGCCACGCCCGACAAAGCCGAGCTTCTCGTTGGTCGTCGCCTTGATCGAAATACGCTCGCGCGCGATGCCGAGCATGGCCGAAAGCGCCTCCGTCATCGCGGCGCGATGCGGCCCGACGCGCGGCGCCTCGCAGATCAGCGTGATGTCGGCATTGGCGATGCGGCCGCCGCGCTCGCGCACCAGCCTTGCCGCATGCTCGACGAAGATCTTCGAAACGGCACCCTTCCATTGCGGGTCCGATGGCGGGAAGTGCGTGCCGATATCGCCGGCGCCGCAGGTGGCGAGCAACGCATCGGTCAGCGCATGCAGCCCGACGTCGGCGTCGGAGTGACCGGAAAGTTTGCGATCATACGGGATGGCGACGCCGCAGAGCGTGACATGGTCGCCGGGCTCGAACGCGTGCACGTCGTAGCCGTTGCCGGTGCGAATATCCGGGAAGCGCTGCGCGCTCAAGAGCCGCTGGTCGGCCAATGCAATGTCCCTTGCCCAGGTGAGTTTGACGTTGTCCGGCGATCCGGGAACGATCTTGACCGGTATCTGCGCCCATTCGGCGATCGCCGCGTCGTCGGTGAATTCCGTCTTGCCCAGATGATGCGCCTTTTCGTGCGCAGCGAGCAACGGCCAGAACGGAAAACCTTGCGGCGTCTGCGCGGCATGAAGGCCGGCTCTCGACACCGTCTCGTCGATCATGCCGGCGGCCGATTCCCGCTTCAGCGTGTCGGCGACGGGCAGTGCCGGCAGCGCGCCCTGGCGCTCGCCGATCGCTTCGATGGTGCGGTCGATCAGCCCGGCATCGACAAACGGGCGTACGGCATCGTGCACCAGAACTTTTGCGGGTGCCTGGTTCCTCAATGCCAGAAGCCCGAGCCGGACGGACGCCTGGCGCGAAGGGCCGCCGATCACGGCGACAAGGCGATCGCCATGCGCCTCGGCCGCGCGTTGGAAGAGTTCGGCATCGTCGGCGTGGATGGCCACGACCACGCGGCCGATCATCGGATGGGAGAGAAAGATATCCAGCGTATGCGCGATGACGGCGCGGCCGCCGATGCGCTGATATTGCTTCGGACCGTCGACCTGTCCGGCGCGCGCGCCACGGCCGGCGGCAACGATCACCACCCCGATCCCGCCACTCAGGCCCGCCGCTTGCTTTTCGCTTGCCTCGCTCATTCCGATCGGTCCTAGAGCCGGATGATTTCAGGTCGATTCGACCTGAAATCTGAATCCGTCTCTAAATCAAAGAAGTAGAGCATGATGTCGGCCGAAAACCGCTCACACTTTTCGGCATCATGCTCTAGTCGCGCTCTCGGCCGAAGGCCAGCATTTTCCAAAATGCGCCTTAATGTGACGTCATTGCGCGTTGCACAATGCCACACTTCTGGCTAGAGAATGTGCAACGACCGAACATGCTTGGTTTTTGTGCATGACTGAATTGACCACATTGGCATCGCCGCTCGATGTCGGCGGCGTGAAAATCCGTAATCGCGTTTTCTTGGCGCCGATGTCGGGCATCACCGACGAGCCGTTCCGGCAGCGCGCCCACGCGCATGGCGCGGGATTGGTCGTTTCGGAAATGGTTGCGAGCGGTGAACTGGCCAAGGGCAGGGCAGGCTGCGATCTTCGCATCCGTCATTCCGGCCTGCCTGTGCATATGGTGCAGCTTGCCGGCCGCGAGGCAGTGCACATGGCCGAAGGCGCGCGCATAGCGGCGGGCGAGGGCGCCGATATCATCGACATCAACATGGGCTGCCCGGCGAAGAAAGTGACCGGCGGCTATGCCGGTTCGGCGCTGATGCGCGACCTCGACCATGCGCTGTCGCTGATCGAGGCGGTGGTCGGCGCAGTCTCGGTACCGGTGACGGTCAAGATGCGGCTCGGCTGGGACGAAAGCGCGCTCAACGCGCCGATGCTGGCGCGCCGCGCCGAACAGGCCGGCGTCAGGATGGTCACCGTGCATGGCCGCACCCGCTGCCAGTTCTACCAGGGCAAGGCCGATTGGCGCGCCATCGCGCGCGTCAAGGAAGCTGTATCGATACCCGTGGTGGCCAATGGCGATGTCGGGTCGCCGGAAGAGGCGGCGACCATCCTCGAACAGTCCGGCGCCGACGCGGTGATGATCGGCCGCGCGCATTACGGCGCACCATGGATCGCCGGCGACATTGCCACAGCCGCCGCCGGTGCAAGCGCGCAAGCAATTCCGCGCATGCCGCGGGCACTCGCCGACTACGTCGTGTCCCACTACGAGGATATGCTCTCGCTCTACGGTATCGAAAGTGGCCTGCGCCAGGCGCGCAAGCATGTCGGCTGGTATCTTGACCGCCATACGGCCGATGTTTCAGCCGAGCTGCGCAAACGCATTCTGACTTCCTTCGACCCGCGGGAAGTCGTCGCCGAGCTGCGCCGCGCGTTCACTGACAGCTTGTGCTCGATCAGCCTGCGGAGCGCGGCATGAAGGCCAACGTTCCCCAGCAGGCCGACATGGCGGACGCCGCCAACATCGTGCTCAACACCATCCGCCGCCCGGTGATCATGGTCGATCCCGACGGCTTCATCATTTTTGCCAACGCCGATGCCGAGGACTTCTTCCGCTCCAGCGCGACCATGCTGGCCCGCAACACGCTGTCCAAGCTGGTGCCCTTCGGCAGCCCGTTGCTGACGCTGGTCGATCAAGTGCGCGAACGCCGCGCGCCGGTCAACGAATACCGCGTCGACGTCTCGTCGCCGCGCCTCGGCATCGAGAAGATGGTCGATCTCTATGTCGCGCCGGTGCCGGAGTTTCCCGGCTCGGTCGTCGTCATGTTTCAGGAACGGTCGATGGCCGACAAGATCGACCGCCAGATGACGCATCGCGGTGCGGCGCGCTCCGTCACCGGTCTTGCCGCGATGCTCGCGCATGAGATCAAGAACCCGCTCTCCGGCATCCGCGGCGCCGCCCAGTTGCTCGAGCTTTCCGCCTCCGATGAAGACCGCGCGCTGACCCGCCTGATCACCGACGAGACCGACCGCATCGTCTCGCTGGTCGACCGCATGGAAGTGTTCTCCGACGAGCGGCCGATTGAGCGCTATCCGGTCAATATCCATGTCGTGCTCGACCATGTGAAGGCGATTGCCAAGAATGGTTTTGCAAGACGGATCAAGATCTTGGAGGAATATGATCCATCATTGCCTCCGGTCTTCGCCAACCGCGACCAACTGATCCAGGTCTTCCTCAATCTGGTGAAGAACGCCGCCGAGGCTATCGGCGCCGACCCGCAGGGCGAGATCATGCTTTCGACGGCTTTTCGCCCTGGCATCCGTGTTTCCGTGCCGGGGACGCAGGACCGGGTCTCGTTGCCGCTGGAGTTCTGCGTGCATGACAACGGGCCCGGCGTCTCCGAGGACATCCTGCCGATCCTGTTCGATCCGTTCATCACCACCAAACCCAATGGCTCAGGACTTGGGCTGGCGCTGGTAGCCAAGATCGTCGGCGAGCATGGCGGCATCATCGAATGCGATTCGACGCCGCGCGGGACGACGTTCCGCATCCTGCTTCCGGCCTGGAAGGAGACCGCGCCCGGCGCCGGCGAGGAAGCTGAAGGAGACCGCACATGACCGCTCGCGGCAATATTCTCGTCGCCGACGACGATGCGGCCATCCGCACCGTGCTCAACCAGGCGCTGTCGCGGGTCGGCCACGAGGTGCGCGTCACCTCGAATGCCTCGACGCTGTGGCGCTGGGTGGCGGCGGGCGAGGGCGATCTCGTCATCACCGACGTGGTGATGCCGGACGAAAACGCCTTCGACATGCTGCCGCGCATCAAGAAGGCGCGGCCCGAGCTGCCGGTCATCGTCATGAGCGCGCAGAACACCTTCATGACCGCTATCCGCGCCTCCGAGACCGGCGCCTACGAATATCTGCCGAAGCCGTTCGACCTGACGGAGCTGCTCAACATCGTCAACCGGGCGCTGGCCGAGCCGAAGCGGCCGAAGCTCGATGCCCGCGCGGAAGATCAGCCGGAGACGATGCCGCTGGTCGGCCGCTCCGCCGCCATGCAGGATATCTACCGCATGCTGGCGCGCATGATGCAGACCGACCTCACGGTCATGATCAGCGGCGAGTCCGGCACCGGCAAGGAGCTGGTGGCGCGCGCGCTGCACGAGTACGGCCGCCGCCGCGGCGGCCCGTTCGTGGCCATCAACATGGCGGCGATTCCGCGCGACCTGATCGAATCGGAACTGTTCGGCCACGAGAAGGGCGCCTTCACCGGCGCCCAGAACCGCTCCAGCGGCCGCTTTGAGCAGGCCGAGGGCGGCACGCTGTTCCTCGATGAGATCGGCGACATGCCGATGGAAGCGCAGACCCGGCTGCTGCGCGTGCTGCAGCAGGGCGAATACACCACGGTCGGCGGCCGCACGCCGATCAAGACCGACGTGCGCATCGTCGCGGCCACAAACAAGGACCTGCGCACGCTCATCAACCAGGGCCTGTTCCGCGAGGACCTGTTCTATCGCCTCAATGTCGTGCCGCTGAGGCTGCCGGCGCTGCGCGAGCGTTCCGAGGACATTCCCGATCTGGTGCGGCATTTCTTCAAGCAGGGCGCCAGCGAGGGCTTGCAGACCAAGCGCATATCGTCCGGCGGCATCGAGCTCATGAAACGCTATCCCTGGCCGGGTAATGTGCGCGAGCTTGAAAACCTGGTGCGCCGGCTGGCCGCCCTCTACTCGCAGGACGAGATTTCGTCGGAAATCATCGAGTCCGAACTCAAGACCGGCGAAAGGCCGGTCGTGCCCGACGGCGGCGCGCTCATCCCCGACGATCTGTCGATCGGCCAGGCGGTCGAGCATTTCCTGCAGCGCTATTTCGCCTCCTTCGCCGGCGAATTGCCGCCGGCCGGGCTTTACCAGCGCATTCTTGCCGAGGTCGAGTATCCGCTGGTGCTGGCTTCGATGACGGCGACGCGCGGCAATCAGATCAAGGCGGCGGAACTTTTGGGGCTCAACCGCAACACGCTGCGCAAGAAGATCCGCGAGCTCGGCGTCAACGTCTACAAATCGGCCAGGCAGCCGTAGCGTCACCTCGTCCCCTCGGTGAATTTTGTCTGGGAAAGATTATCTTCCCGGCCACACTTGTTGCATAATCGCCACAATGCGTTGCATACATCCGACGCGATGACCGACTCTGTACCGCGACATGGCAGCTGAGGCTCCGACCCTGAACCAACGGCTTTTCAACCAGACCGGCACGCGTGACGGGCGACGGTTGCTGGCGTTGCCCGGCGTCGTCGCCATAGCCGGCGCGATGATCACGGCCGCCATCTCGTTTGCGATCCTGGTCGGCGCAACGCCGATCGCGCCGACCGCCGACGCGACCTGGGCCCTGATCGCGGCCAATGCCGTCTTTGTCCTGTTCCTCATCGCCTTGATCGCCCGCGAGGTGCGACGCATCGTCCTGGCGCGGCGCCACGGCAGGGCTGCCTCGCGGCTGCATGTGCGCATCGTCGCCATGTTCGCGCTGGTTGCCGCCATTCCGGCCATCATGGTGGCGATCATCGCTTCGATCACGCTCGACATCGGCCTCGACCGCTGGTTCGAAATCCGCACCAAGACGATCGTCAACTCATCGCTGTCGATTGCCGACGCCTATGTGCAGGAGAACGCGCGCAACCTGCAGGGCACGACATTGTCCATGGCATACGATCTCGATGCCTCGCGCACGCTCTACGGCCTCGACCGGGGCGGTTTCCTCGACCTGTTGAACAAGGAAGCCGTCGGGCGCGGACTGGCGCATGCGGCCCTGATCAAGCCGGATGGCTCGTTCGTCATGAACGCCAAGACCGATGCCGATTTCCCCATGCCAGAGCCGCCTTCGGGCGCTGTCGACACCGCGTCCGACGGCAAGCCGGTGCTGATCGAGCCGCGCACCCGCAACATCATGGGCGCCATCATCAAGCTGCGGGAGATCGAAGGGCTTTACCTGTATACGATTCGGCTCGTCGATCCCGACGTGATCAAGGCGCGCCAGATCGTCAGGTCCAACACCGACGAATACCGCAATCTCGAGGACAACCGCCGGACCTCGCAGGTCGCCTTCGCGCTGCCCTATCTGTCGCTGACGCTGATCATCACGCTCTCGGCTATCTGGACCGGCATCGCGGTCGCCGACCGGATCGTGCGGCCGATCCGCCAGCTGATCGGCGCTGCCGACGAGGTGGCGACCGGCAATCTCGACGCTGCCGTTCCAGTACGCCAGTCCGATGGCGACGTCGCCTCGCTCGGCGAGACCTTCAACAACATGATCCTCGAGCTCAAATCGCAGCGCAACGAGCTGCTCTCGGCCAAGGATCTGATCGACGAGCGCCGGCGTTTCTCCGAGGCGGTGCTCGCCGGCGTCACCGCCGGCGTCATCGGTGTCGACCCTTACGGCATCATCACCATCGTCAACCGCTCGGCCGAGACCATGCTGACGATTTCGGCAAATGCGACGCTCGGCCAGAACCTGTCGACGGTCCTGCCGCTTGTCGGCCGCGTCTTCGAGATCGGGCGGCAGTCCGGCAAGCCGGTCTATCGCGAGCAGGTGACCTTCTTCCGCACCGGTCTGGAGCGCACCTTCAATGTCCAGGTGACGGTCGAATCCGGCGACGACGGCGAGGAAGAGAAATCCTATGTGGTCACGGTCGACGACATCACCGATCTCGTCCAGGCACAGCGCTCGTCGGCCTGGGCCGACGTCGCGCGGCGCATCGCGCATGAGATCAAGAACCCGCTGACACCGATCCAGCTTTCGGCCGAGCGCATAAAGCGCCGCTACGGCAAGGTCATCACCGAGGACCGCGAGGTCTTCGACCAGTGCACCGATACCATCATCCGCCAGGTCGAGGACATCGGCCGCATGGTCGACGAATTCTCGGCCTTTGCCCGCATGCCGAAGCCCGAGATGAAGGCTATCGACCTGCGTGAATCGCTGCGCGAGGCGTCCTTCCTGGTCGAGGTCAGCCGCTCCGACATCGCCTTCGAACGTGATTTCGGCAGCGAGCCCTTGAAAGGCACTTTCGACAGCCGCCTGATGGCGCAGGCCTTCGGCAACGTTATCAAGAACGCGGCCGAGGCGATCGACGGACTTGATGCGCAAGACCGTTCGGGCGGCACAATCCGGATTCAGGCCGGGCGCCAAGATGGCGCCATACGAATCGACGTTATCGATAACGGCAAGGGGCTACCGCGCGAGAATCGCCAAAGGCTTCTCGAGCCCTATATGACGACACGCGAGAAGGGCACCGGGCTTGGTCTCGCTATCGTCAAGAAGATCGTGGAAGACCATGGCGGCCGTCTCGAATTGCACGACGCGCCAGCGGATTTCCATGGCGGCCGGGGCGCGATGATCTCGATCATCCTGCCCCCGGCGACGATCGTAGCCGCGCCGCCACGCGGTGAAGGTCGAAGCGAACACGAAAGAGAAACTGAAAAGGTCGGTAATGGCGTCTGACATTCTCATCGTCGATGACGAGGAAGACATCCGCGAACTTGTCGCCGGTATCCTGAGCGACGAGGGTCATGAAACACGCACGGCGCATGATGCCGACAGCGCGCTCGCGGCGATCGCCGATCGCGCGCCGCGGCTGATTTTCCTCGACATCTGGCTGCAGGGTTCGCGCCTCGACGGCCTGGCGTTGCTCGACGAGATCAAGACCATGCACCCGAACATGCCGGTGGTGATGATTTCCGGCCACGGCAACATCGAGACGGCGGTGTCGGCCATCCGGCGCGGCGCGTACGACTTCATCGAGAAGCCGTTCAAGGCCGATCGCCTCATCCTGGTCGCAGAGCGCGCGCTGGAGACGTCCAAGCTGCGGCGCGAGGTTTCCGACCTCAAGCTGCGCAGCGGCGAGACCTTCGACCTGATCGGCATGTCGTCGGCGATGAGCCAGCTGCGGCAGACCATCGAGCGAGTCGCGCCCACCAACAGCCGCGTCATGATCGTCGGTCCCTCGGGCTCCGGCAAGGAACTGACGGCGCGCGCCATCCACACGCTTTCGTCGCGCAAGACCGGTCCGTTCGTGACGCTGAGCGCGGCCACCATCACGCCCGAACGCATGGAGATCGAGCTGTTCGGCACAGAATCGAACGGCACCGAGCGCAAGGTCGGCGCGCTGGAAGAGGCGCATCGCGGCATCCTCTACATCGATGAAGTCGCCGATATGCCGCGCGAAACGCAAAACAAGATCCTGCGCGTGCTGGTCGAGCAGCAATTCGAGCGGGTAGGCGGCACCAAGCGCGTCAAGGTCGATGTCCGCATCATCTCTTCGACCTCGCAGAATCTCGAAGCGATGATCGCCGACGGCCGCTTCCGCGAAGACCTTTACCATCGCCTGGCGGTGGTTCCGGTCATGGTGCCGGGGCTCGCCGAGCGGCGCGAGGACATTCCCTATCTCGTCGACAATTTCATGAAGCAGATCGCGCGCCAGGCCGGCATCAAGCCGCGCCGCATCGGCGACGATGCGCTGGCCGTGCTGCAGGCGCATAACTGGCCGGGCAACGTTCGCCAGCTGCGCAACAATGTCGAGCGATTGATGATTCTGGCGCGCGGCGAAGAGGCCGATGCGCCGATCACGGCTGATCTTCTGCCCTCCGAGATCGGCGACGTGATGCCACGCACGCCCAACCAGTCGGACCAGCACATCATGGCGCTGCCGTTGCGCGAGGCCCGCGAGCAATTCGAGAAGGACTATCTGATCGCCCAGATCAACCGCTTCGGCGGCAACATCTCGAAGACGGCCGAGTTCATCGGCATGGAACGCTCGGCGCTCCACCGCAAGCTGAAGTCGCTGGGTGTGTAGGACCGGCGTGGCTCAGCCGATTGTCTGGTACGGCAGCGGCGGAATCGCCTAAGAAAGCCGGACATTTCCCTGAGGATGCCGATGCCGCGCATTGCCTATGTCAACGGGCGCTATGTCGTCCATGCCCAAGCCAGTGTCCATATCGAGGACCGCGGCTACCAGTTCGCGGATGGCGTCTATGAGGTCTGCGAGGTGGCGCGCGGCCATATCGTCGACATGCCGCGCCATCTTGCCCGGCTCAAGCGCTCGCTGAAGGAACTGTCGATCGCCTGGCCGGTCTCCGAAAGCGTCCTGCCGGTGCTGCTGCGCGAGGTGGTCAATCGCAACGGCGTGGTCGACGGCCTCGTCTATCTCCAGGTGACGCGCGGCGTCGCCAGCCGCGAGTTCGTGTTTCCGCCCGCGGGCACAAGGCCTTCCCTGGTCATAACCGCCAGGAAAGCCGATCCGGCCGCGGGCGCGAAGCGGGTGGAGACCGGCATCAAGGTCATCACCGTGCCTGAGAATCGCTGGGACCGCGTCGACATCAAGAGCACGGGCCTCTTGCCCAATGTGCTCGCCAAGCAGAAGGCCAAGGAAGCCGGCGCCCAGGAAGCCTGGTTCGTCGACACCGACGGCAACGTCAAGGAAGGCGGCTCGTCCAACGCCTGGATCGTCACCCGCGACGGCGTGCTGGTGACCCGGCCGGCCGAGCACGGCATCCTGCGCGGCATCACCCGCACGACGCTTTTCGATGTCGCCGCAAAGCTCGGCCTCAAGATCGAGGAACGCGGGTTTTCGGTCGCCGAAGCCAAGGCGGCCAGGGAGGCTTTCATCAGTTCGGCGACGACGATCGCCATGCCGGTGGTGGAAATCGACGGCGCGCCGATCGCGAATGGCCATCCTGGTTCCGTGACACTTTCGTTGCGGCAGGCCTTTTTTGACGTTGCGGAAAAAAGTCCAGCCTGATAACCGCACAACTGGAAGTAACCTCAACTATCTCATTCTGCTTGCCATTGTGTCGGCAAGAGGGGGTTTGCGCGCTTGACAGGTGCCGCGTAATTTGGCGCATTGGCCCGTAAACCGAAGGGGATCGGCGAAAGACAAGAAAAATGGCGGAACGATCGCAAAACCTTCAGGACCTGTTCCTGAATTCAGTTCGCAAGAGCAAAAATCCACTTACCATCTTCCTCATCAACGGCGTGAAGCTGACCGGCGTCGTCACTTCGTTCGACAATTTTTGTGTGTTGTTGCGGCGCGACGGGCACTCCCAGCTCGTCTACAAGCACGCCATTTCCACGATCATGCCGAGCCAGCCGGTTCAGATGTTCGATGGCGAGGAAAGCCAGGGCGCCTGATTGGCACGTGATAAGGACGCGGACCGCAGCGTTCGCGGAAAACAAGGACATCAACTCGGGCCGGAATCCAAGGATCCGACCCGGGCCGTCGTCATTGTGCCGGTGCTTACCCGCCAGCCGCGCGGCGACGACGAGTCGAGCCGTCCGCGTCTGAGCCGTTCGGCGGATGCACGCCACGACGAAGCAGTCGGCCTTGCCAGCGCCATCGATCTCAACCCGGTTCACACCGCGGTGGTGACGGTTGCCGATCCGCGGCCGGCCACGCTGCTCGGCAGCGGCAAGGTGGCCGAGTTCGCGGATATCGTGAAGGAACGCAAGGCGGAGCTGGTCATTGTCGACCATCCGCTGACCCCGGTGCAGCAGCGCAATCTCGAAAAGGAACTGAACGCCAAGGTGCTCGATCGCACCGGGCTCATCCTCGAGATCTTCGGCGAGCGGGCGCGCACCAAGGAAGGCACGCTGCAGGTCGAGCTCGCCCATCTCAACTATCAGAAGGGCCGCCTGGTACGGAGCTGGACCCACCTCGAGCGGCAGCGTGGCGGCGCCGGGTTCCTCGGCGGCCCGGGCGAAACCCAGATCGAATCCGACCGCCGCATCCTGCAGGACAAGATCACCAAGCTGAAACACGAGCTGGAGACGGTGCGCCGTACCCGCGACCTGCACCGCGCCAAGCGCAAGAAGGTGCCTTTCCCGGTGGTGGCGATCGTCGGCTACACCAATGCTGGCAAGTCGACGCTGTTCAACCGGCTGACCGGGGCAGGGGTGCTGGCCGAGGACATGCTGTTCGCGACGCTCGATCCGACGTTGCGGCGCGTGCGGCTGCCGCACGGCACGCCGGTCATCCTATCGGACACGGTGGGCTTCATCTCCGATTTGCCGACGCATCTGGTCGCCGCCTTCCGGGCGACGCTGGAAGAGGTGGTCGAGGCGGACCTCGTGCTGCATCTGCGCGACATCTCCGACCCTGACACGGCCGCCCAGGCTGAGGACGTCGAACGCATCCTTGGCGATCTCGGCGTCGACGCCGCCGACGCGAGCCGCGTGATCGAGGTCTGGAACAAGATCGATCTGCTCGACGAAGGCAATCGCGAGCGGCTGCTTGACGAAGGGGCAAGCGGCAAGTCTCCGCCGATAGCCATTTCAGCGGTGACCGGCGAAGGACTGGACACGCTGAAAGCGCTCATCGAGACGCGGGTGTCGGGCGAGCTGGAAACGATGACGGTGACGTTGAGCCCTGCCCAGCTCGGGCAGGTCGACTGGCTCTACCGCAACGGCGACGTCGTTTCGCGCACCGACAATGAAGACGGAAGCGTCACCCTCTCGCTGACCGCCACGCACAACGCCAGGCAGGAAATCGAGAGCCGCCTGCATCGCAAGAACGGCAGCTAAACCGCTGTTTATTTGGCGCTTTTGGCCTGCTGCCAGAGCGCTTCCATCTCGTCGAGCGTCGCCTTCTCCAGAGAACCGCCGGAAGCGTCCAGAGCCTGCTCGACATAGTGGAATCGCGAACGGAACTTTTCGTTGGTGCCGCTGAGCGCCGCTTCCGAATCGAGCTTGAGGTGGCGGCCGAGATTGACGACGGCAAACAGCATGTCGCCGAACTCGTCCTTGATGGGTGCGGCGTCGCCCCCGGCGAGTGCCTCGCGCAGTTCGCCAATCTCTTCCTCGATCTTGTCCAGGATGGGAGCCGCCTCGCTCCAGTCGAAGCCGACGCGCGCGGCCTTCTCCTGCAGTTTCAGGGCACGCGTCAGGGCAGGGAGCGCGACCGGCACGCTGTCGAGAAAACCCTTGCCGTGATCTTCCGGGTCGAGCCCGCGCGCGATGCGGGCGTCGCGCTTCTCGGCCTTTTCGGCGGTCTTGATCTTCTCCCACATGCCCTTGGCCATGCCGGCACTGCGCGCCTCCTCGTCGCCGAAGACGTGCGGATGGCGGCGGATCATCTTGGTGGTGATGGCCTCGACGACATCCCCGAAAGCGAACTCGCCGATCTCCTCGGCCATCTGCGCATGGTAGACGACTTGCAGCAGCAGATCGCCCAGCTCCTCGCGCAGATCGTCGAGATCGCCGCGCGCGATCGCGTCGGCCACTTCATAGGCCTCCTCGATCGTGTAGGGCGCGATGGTCGAGAAATTCTGCTCGATATCCCAGGGGCAGCCGGTCTTCGGCGCCCTGAGCGCCGCCATGATCTCGATCAACCGGGAAATGTCCTTGGAGGGCTTCATGAATTAAGCCTATCCCGCGGCCGGCGTCCGACCAATCCTGGCCGGACGCTGAACCGAGTTGTCCACAGACCAGAGCATGATGCCGAAAAGTGTGAAGCGGCTTTCGGGCGACATAATGCTCTATCTCTTTGATTTAGAGCCGGATTCAGATTTCCGGTCGTTTCGACCTGAAATCATCCGGCCCTAGTCGAGCACCGAGACGATCGCCTTGGCGAGATCGTCCATGCCGTCCTCCGGCAGGCCAGCCACGTTGATGCGGCTGTCGCCGACCATATAGACGGCGTGTTCGGCGCGCAGGCGTTCGACTTGCGCCTCGGTCAGCCCGAGTCGCGAAAACATGCCGCGATGGCTGGCGACGAAATCGAAGCGGTCGGAGTTGGACTGCCGGCGCAACGCCTCGGCGAAAGCGACGCGCAGCCTGAGCATGCGCAGCCGCATCTCCTCAAGCTCGGTTTCCCAATCCTTCTTCAGGGCAGCGTCTTCGAGCACCATGCGCACGGCCGTCGCGCCATGGTCCGGCGGCATCGAATAGAGCGCGCGCGCCGCCGCCAGCATCTGGCTCATCGCCACATCCGCCTGGGCGCCGTCCTTGGCCATGATCATCGCGGCGCCGACACGGTCGCGATAGACGGCGAAATTCTTCGAGCAGCTCGAGGCGACAACCATTTCCGGCACCTTGTCGGCCAGCAGCCGCAGGCCGGCGGCATCGGCGTCGAGGCCCTCGCCAAAGCCCTGATAGGCGATGTCGACGAAAGGCAGCAAGCCGCGCTCCAGCAGCACGTCGGCGACCTTGGCCCACTGCGCAGTATCCAGATTGGCGCCGGTCGGGTTGTGGCAGCAGCCATGCAGCAGCACGACATCGCCGCTGTTGGCCGTCCTGAGCGTCGCCAGCATCTCGTCGAAGCGGACAGCGCCGGAAGCGGCATCGAAATAGGGATAGTCGCGGACTTGCAGACCGGCGGCGCGCATCACCGGCGGATGGTTCGGCCAGGTCGGATCGGACAGCCACACGGTCGCGCCGGGACGCGTGCGCTGCAGAAGCTCCGCCACCAGCCTGAGCGCGCCGGATCCGCCCGGCGCCTGTGCCGCGCGGATGCGCGAATGGTCGGCATTCTCGCCAAAGGCGAGGTTGATCATGGCGGCGTTGAAGCCGGTGTCGCCGGCAAGGCCGAGATAGGTCTTGGTATCCTGGCTGGCCAGCAGCCGCTTTTCGGCCTCGCGCACGGCGCGCATCACCGGCGTCCTGCCGTCGATGTCCTTGTAGACGCCGACACCGAGATCGACTTTGCCGGGCCGTGGATCGTTGCGATAAAGGCCGATCAGGGCAAGGATCTTGTCGGCGGGCGCGGGCTGCAGGGTCTCGAACATCGAAAAGGACTCCTATGGCGGCGGAGTGATACGCAAATCGACACCGCCGCGCCAGCGGTTTCCTTAGAGCCGGCGGCACGAAAAGAAATGCCGGGCAGGGGATTAAAATCCCTACATGCTCCGTAAACAGGGCATGAAACGGTCGATGGCACGCTTCGATATCGTCGGTCAGTTGGGGTCGCTGCGGCGCTACGCGCGCTCGCTGACGCGCGATAGCGCCGACGCCGAGGATCTCGTCCATGACGCGCTGGTGCGCGCCTATGAGCGGCGCGCGACCTTTCGCTCAAGCGGCAATCTGCGCGCTTGGCTCCTGGCGATCGTGCACAACATCTTCATCGACCGCATGCGCTCGCGCCGCTCCGAGGCGGCGCGCGTCGAGCAGGCCGGCCTTGTCGCCGACCAAAGCATGCCGGCGTCGCAGGACCATGCGGTGCGCCTGTCCCAGGTCCGGGAAGCGTTTCTTTCGCTCCCGGAGGAGCAGCGCTCCGCCCTGCACCTCGTCGCCATCGAGGGGCTTTCCTACCAGCAGGCCGCCGATGTCATCGGCGTGCCGCTCGGAACCTTGATGTCGCGCATCGGCCGCGCGCGTGCCGCGCTTCGCGAGATGGAGGAGGGCGCGGCGTCGAAAGCCAGGCCTCATCTCAGGATCGTGGGAGACGATCAATGACCGCCATTGTCGACCCCGTAACCGATGCCGATCTCGACGCCTATGTCGACGATCAACTGGATGTCGCCCGCCGCATCGAGGTCGAGGCGTTCCTCGCCGCGCGCCCGGAAGCGGCGGCGCGCGTGATGTCCGATTTGAGGACGCGCGATGAACTGCGAGTAGCACTTGCAGGCCCCATCGGTAGGGCGCGTCCAGCCGCGACAGAAGCGGCGCGACGGCTGGAAAGGGCGCTTGCCAGGGGCCGTATCCTTGCCGTGCTGCAGCGCGCCGCGGCCGCGGCCGTGCTGGTCGCGGCGGGCTGGCTTGCCAACGGCATTTTCGGGCCGATCGCGGTCACCAAGGTGGTCGCCTCGACGCAGCCGCCGGCCTATGTCGAGGATGCGGTCCGGGCGCACCGCACGACGTTGGTGCGCGAGACGATGCCGTCGCAGCAAGAGGCGCCGGGCTACGACGCCGATGATATCCGCGCCGCCACCGCGATCGTGATGCCGTCGCTGCCCGACGACTGGAAGGTCCGCGACGTCCAGGTCTATCCCTCGCAATTCGGCCCGAGCGTCGAGGTGGCGGTGGAGACCAAGGATCTCGGCCTTGTCTCGCTGTTCGCCATCAGGCCCGGCACGTTCGATGTGGTGAAGCCGACGATCGCGCCCTCCGATGACATTTCAACCGCGTATTTCCAGATCGGCGAGGTCGCCTATGCCGTGGTCGGACGCAGCGGCGCCGGCAATCTCGACCGTGCCGCCGAGAAACTCGCTAGAACCCTCTACTGAGAACAGACCCTCTACTGAGAACCAAGGAGAACCAAATGAACAGCCCCAATCTGGGATACCGAACGGGCGCCGGCGTCCAGGCCGGAGCCGTCTATGACGAGGGCCTGCGCAAGCACATGCTGCGCGTCTACAACTATATGGGCCTCGGCCTCGTCGTCACCGGCCTCGTCGCGTTCTTCGTGGCCTCGACGCCGGCGCTCTATGTGCCGATCTTCTCCAGCCCGCTGAAATGGGTGGTGATGCTGGCGCCGCTCGCCTTCGTCATGCTGTTCTCGTTCAGGATGCAGACCATGTCGGCCTCGGGCGCGCAGGCGATGTTCTGGGCCTTCTGCGCCGTCATGGGCCTTTCGCTTGCCTCGGTGTTCCTGGTGTTCACCTCGACCAGCATCGCGCGCACCTTCTTCATCGCCGCCACGATGTTCGGCGCCACCAGCCTCTACGGCTACACGACCAGGCGCGACCTGACGCAGTTCTCGTCCTTCCTGATCATGGGCCTGATCGGCGTGGTCATCGCCAGCCTGGTCAACCTGTTCCTCGGCTCGACTGCGCTGCAGTTCGCCATCTCGGTGATCGGCATTGCCGTCTTCGTCGGCCTGACCGCCTGGGACACGCAGACGATCAAGGAGCAGTATGCGGAGAACTTCGATGCGGAATCGCAGCAGAAGCTCGCCGTCTTCGGCGCCTTCTCGCTCTATCTGAACTTCATCAACATCTTCCAGCTGCTCCTGAATTTCACCGGCGAGCGCGAATAGGCCCGGACCGTGGCAGGCAACGCTGCCGATCTCGGCATGGCCGGAGGGAAACCTCCGGCCATTTTTTCGACGCTGCATCGAGGGCATCCACGGCCAAGGTGAGGCGCCCCCCCCCGCGCTTGAGTTCACGCGCGGCCTTTTGCTAGCCTGCCGGCCAGACCAGCCAGCCGCGAGGACGCAATGGAACAACTGACGCTTCACGCTGACGGCATTTCGGCGACCATCGTCGGGCAGGGGGCCGAGCTGGTCTCGCTGCGCGATGCCGACGGCACCGAGCTTCTGTGGCAGGCGGGCCCAGCCTGGCGCCGTCATTCGCCGGTCCTGTTCCCGATCGTCGGCCGGCTCAAGGGCGACCAGCTGCGGCATCGCAGCCAAACCTATCCGATGACGCAGCACGGCTTTGCCCGCGACAGGGGCTTTGCCTGGGCGGAGCAGGGGCCGACCGCCTGCACATTGGTGCTGACCGATGACGCCGAGACCCGGAAGCACTATCCCTTCGCCTTTCGCCTGGCCATCGGCTACGAGCTGAAACCCCGGCAGCTCGGCGTGACCTTCGAGATCGCCAACACGGGCGACGGGACGCTGCCCGCCTCGATCGGCGCGCATCCGGCGTTCAACTGGCCGCTGCTGCCGGAACTGCCCAAGGAGGCCTACAGGTTGACCTTCGCCGAGGATGAACCGGCGCCGGTCCGACGTCTGAAGGACGGCCTGCTGCTGCCGGCCCCGCAACCGACGCCCATCGAGGGAAAGACGCTGTCGCTTTCCGAAAGACTGTTCGACGACGACGCCGTCATCCTCGACAGACCGGCCAGCACCAGCGTGCGCTATGCCGCCGGGCGCGGACCGGCGATCGAGATGTCGTGGCAGGGCTTCGACGAGCTCGGCATCTGGTCCAAGCCCGGCGGCGCGCCGTTCCTGTGCATCGAGCCCTGGCACGGCATCGCCAGTCCCATCGATTTCGACGGCGAGCTCGCCGACAAGCCGGGTGTCATGCTGATCGAGCCGGGCGCCCGGCGCGTGCTGAGCTACCGGATCGGCCTCAACCGGGACCCGTGAGGCATGGCATATGCCATCAAGGCCGAGATCGAAAATCCGCAGGCGGAAGCATTCGTCTTCACCGCCCAGAAAACCATGTATGGTGGCAAGGCCATTGCCGAAAGCGACGTCGTCTTCCTGTTCGCCAGCGAGAACGAAGGCGGGCAGGGGCTGGTCGCTCGTGGCGTCGTGACGTCATCCCAGGCAATCCCAAAACGACCCGACCTCGAACGGCAGACGCCCCGTGTCAGCGTCTCTATCCGCCGCACGGCGTCGGCGGCCAAGCGATTGGGGCGTGATGAGCTCAAGCGCTTCAAGGACTGGCAGGACGGAAGGCCGCAGACCGAGCTCAATTTCAAGTTCTACCGCCAGGCGACCAACAAGATCGTGGGCATTTCGGACGAGGCGGCGGCGTTTCTCGACGGGTTTTTCTAACAGGAAAGCCCGGCGCGAGGGCCGGGCCAATCCAAATCAGGTTTGTTGATCGGCTCAGTTGGAGAACTTGTAGCTCAGCCGCGCCATGACCGCATCGGCCCGGGCCTTGATCTTGAAAGTCTCCGGGTTTGCGCCGTGCTCACCGTTGTCATCATAGACATTCGGTCCCGTGCCGGTCTTGGATCCAAGATCGATATGCGTATAGTCGATCCCGAGGATCAACTTGTCGGTAAGAGCGTAGTCGATACCCGCGCCTACAGCATAGCCGTTTTGCCATCCGCTTTGGTCGTAGCTCACACCCCGGTTCGCATAACAACAGTCGTGGGCATTGAAGCTGACTTCGCCGCCAGCATAACCGCCCTTGGCATAGACCATGAAGCGATCGAAAGCATAGCCAACCCGACCAACCACAGTTGCGTAGTGCTTCAGCTTAGCGGTCTCGGTATCGCTGTCAGGGAAGTAGGGGCTGGTGATGGTCTTGTTGATTCCAGTGGCGGTCCAGGTCGCCTCGCCGCCGAAGCGGCGGTCGCGCTGAGTCCGGCCAGCGCGGCAATTGCAACAAGTCTCTTCACTGATTCCTCCGATCCACCCAAATCCCATCGGTGATGTAACCATAGTCGAATATTCGAAAATAAAGTGTGACGATTTAGCCGCACTGCGATGAAAATCAGAGACTTACGTAGTAGTAAGTAAAAAAATGGTGTAACAGGATGATCCAATGCTTGTGGCGGCGATAAAGGTCGATCAGTCGCCTTCAACCCGACAATACAGCAAAGCAACTTGAAGAAACACCGCCGCCGTAGGTTGGAAATCCGATGGTCGCAGGGCAGAAGTCTTTTCAATTTTCTGCGAAACAGGTCCCGGCTTTCTGCAACTAGAAGGCGGTCGAGGAGCCGAATTCGTTTCTGGGCTTGGGCGAGGGCACGCCAAGCGGGCCATCAGCCGGCTTGCCGAGTGATGGCGCCTATCACATTGACGAGAAGCCGCGCCGCGGTCAGCGCCGTCAAATTGTCGATGTCGGCGGGAGGATAGAATTCGACGAGGTCGAACCCTGCGATCCTGGCCCGCTTGCCGAGGCCCGCGATCAGATCGATCGCCTGCGTGTAGGCGAGGCCGCCAGGCGTGCGCGCCGCCACGCCCGGCATGATCGAGGGATCGAGACTGTCGCAGTCGAGGGTGACGACAACGTTTGCGCCTTCCGGAATGTGCTGCAAAGCGGCTTCGGCGCCCTGGGCGTGAACCTCGCGGGCCGTGACGAAACGGCTGCCGTAGCGCCGCGCCGCTTCGATGTCCTCTAGACGCGCGCTGCCGACGCTGCGCAGGCCGACCTGCACCATGCCGGCGATATGCGGCATCTCGCTCGCCCGGCGCATCGGGCTCGAATAGCCGTAGCGTTCGCCGTGCACTTCGTCGCGCCAGTCGATATGGGCGTCGATCTGCAGAATCCAGATTGGCCCATGATCCGCAAAGCCGGCGAGGAAAGGGATGGTGGCGGAACAGTCGCTGCCAAGCAGGATCGGTACGGCCGGCAAGGACAGAACTTCGCGCGTCTTTGCCTCGATCCGGGCCCGATTACCGGCATTGTCATGCATGATGGTCAAGACATCGCCGGCATCGACGCAGCAGACCGGTCCGCCATTGAACAGGGGACCGCCGAGATCGAAATCCCAGTGTTCGACCAGCGGGATGTCGTCCTGGCTCGCAATTCGGATGGCATCGGCGGCCTTGACATAACCGCTGCTGTCCTCGCCGGGATAGGTGCTGCCATGGCCCGCGCCGAAGATCACCGCTCGCGGCACGCGCCTATCGGCGAGGCGATCGGGAAAGCCAAGAAAGCAAGGCGGAGCGGTCATTTTCTGCATGCCTTTGTTGTTGCGTCCCAGCGTGGCAGCAGTCTGGGGCAGGGTAGTTGCTTCAGCCCGTAGTTTTGCGACAATTCGCGTCTCGGGCAACAAGATGGGGCGACGGCGATGAAGAGTGTTCCAATGCTTGCAGGTTGCTGGTTCCTTGCCACCCTTATCGCCCGCAGTGGCCGAAGAGAAACTACGCGCTTCGGACAAGGCGGCGCTCGCCGAATGCCTGAAACAGATGCGGAAGGCCACATCGTTTATGGAGGTATGATGCCAAGGTTCTCATGGCGGGCAGGGCTCGTTTTCGGCATGTGCGCCACGCCTATCGCCCTGCTTCTGGCACTCTTTTCCGCCGGATCCGGGCATGGCGACTGGGTGTTGGCGCGCGCTCTCTATCCGATACCCATGCTGGCGACACTGTTGACCAACAACACCGTCACCAGCCTGTCGGTGGGGCTGGCTCTGGCACAGTTTCCTGCCTACGGGGCATTCGTTGCCCCGGGCGGCAGCATCAGATGGCTGGCGCTCGGTCTCGTCCATCTCGTTGCAATCGCCGCCGCCTTCAGCGGGGTTCTCGGCTATTTCGAGGGGGCGTAGCGGCAACGCGCCGATGCTGCCACGCGATGAAGTAAGGCACATCTCCGTCGATAAGACGCCCCTGACTGGCTTGCGGTGATCGCATTGGCGCGGTCCCTGAAGCGGTTGATCCAAGGAGCGCGCGGGAACCAATCGGCCAGGAAGATCCGTTGCAGATGCGAGGTTCACGTGCGAATGCGGATGACCGTCTTCCCAGCCCGTCGCTCAGTCGAATTGAAGGTAGCGATCGCATCTTCGAGGGACGAGACCTTGCCGATGTTCGTCCGCAGTCTTCCGTCCCTGACCCGCTGAACTATCTCAAAAAGCTGGGCGCGATCAGCCTCGACGACGAAGTCAACCGTCAGGCCATCTGCAGGTCGAATATCCGTCGGTCCGACGGCTGTCACAAGCGTTCCACCGGCCCGGATCAGCGCTGCGGACCGCTTCTGGATGTCGCCGCCGATGACGTCGAACACCAGATCGACGCCACCGACGTCTTCCAGGGTGTCGCTCCCGAGGTCGACGAATTCATTTGCGCCGAAGTCGAGCGCCTTCTGGCGGTCGGCGGCGCGGCCGGTGCCGATGACATAGGCTCCGGCCTCTCGTGCAAGCTGCGTCACGACCGAACCGACGGCGCCGGCTGCGCCATGCGCGAGGACGCTCTGCCCAGCCTGCAGACGGCCATGCTGGAACAGACCCTGCCACGCGGTCAGACCCGAGATTGGCAGGCTCGCGCCCACCGTGAAGTCGACGTCGCCCGGCAGCGGCGCGAGATTGCGTGCTTCCATGGCGACATACTCAGCGAGCGTGCCGTCGCGATGCCAGTCGGCGAGGCCAAACACCCGCTGTCCCACAGACAGCCCCGTCGTGCCGTAGCCGAGGGCTGTGACCACGCCGGCCAGCTCATGACCTGGGATCGATGGAGTCCTGTCCTGGTCGCGCCGGTCGGCCCAGGTCGAGGGCCAACCCAGTTCGGTGTTGACGAATCCTGCCGCATGAACCTGAACGACGACGTCGTTTATCGCGGCTTGCGGCTCGGGGCGCTCCACCAGCTTCATCCCGGCCGTTCCCGAAGCCTGATCCGTGACAATGATTGCTTTCATCGGAATTGCCTTTCTGTCGTTTGTCTCTTCGGTGGAAATGCTGCCTGCTGGCCGGTATGAGTGGCAAGCGGGTTGCGTTCATTGATGATTTCGACTGTCGCAGCGCCGGATAAAAATTGCCAATAGCCGGCATGTATAGTTTCCGTGCCGGTCGGCAATTGTTGCGCGCGATGGCGCTTCCTCGCTCATAAAGCGGCACAGGGAGAGCGGTGAGGGCAGAGCAATGGAACTCAACCAGATTCGATATTTCCTGAACCTGGCGGACACCTCAACTTCACCGAGGCGCGCCATGCACAGCGGGGTGTCCCAGCCCAGCTGGAATTCGTCATGGCGCTGATCCTGATGGCGGCGCTCTGCTGCTACGGCTATGCATTGGGAGGCGGCATCATGGCCTCGCTACTTTCCAGCCCGCGCCAACCTGCGCGTCTTTGATTTCCTTTCCGGCCTCATCCTCACAATCTTCGCGCTGACGATGGCCATGGAGCTAGTCAGTCAATGAGCAGCGGCTAGTGGCCGCTGTACGCGCTGCCTGGTGGAGTTGTGGTCGTGAGAAAGTCGCATAAGATATATTATGGAACTAGCGGGTCGGGCGCATACCCGGGAATTGCTGCGGCTTTCGCTGCTGGCGACGAACTCCGCGGATTACTCCCTGCAACGCTTCGCGACTTCGATATCTCGACCGAACGTTCGACAGACGAACTGCAACACAAACTGAGCAGCTGACGCTATCGTTCTGACTCGTAAGGAATTTCGACCACCATGCCATCATAGGCGGGCACCACGTGATCCGGCGTTTCGGCCATCACGGCGGCGTAGTCGAGCGGCACATGCATATGCGTCAGCACGGCGTTCTTCGGCGCCAGCTTTTCGATCCACTCCAGCGCCTGGCCGAGCGACAGATGGCTGGGATGGGTGTTGTACTGCAGCGCATCGATGACCAGCATGTCGAGGTCGCGCAAACGCTCTGCCGTGGCGGTCGGAAAGTCGCTGATATCAGGGCAATAAGCGAGCCCGCCGACGCGGAAGCCCAGCGAGATGATGTCGCCATGGATCTGCGGCAGCGGCTCAAGGGCGAGGGGGCCCCCCTCGCCTTCGATCACCACCGGGCTCGCGTGGTCGATAAGATGCGACTTGACGATCGGCGGATAAGAGCTGCCGGGTGGCGTCTCGAAGCAATAGCCGAACGCCTGGCGCAGCCGCAGCATGGTCGGCTCGTCGGCATGGACATCGATGCGATGGCGTTGCTCGAGCACGTAGCCGCGCAGATCGTCGATGCCGTGGATGTGGTCGGCATGCGGATGCGTGTAGACGACCGCGTCGATGCGCTTGACCGAGGCCAGCAGCATCTGCTCGCGGAAATCCGGCCCGGTGTCGATGACGACTGTAGTACGCGCGCCGTTGGCGGCAACACGCTCGACCAGCGCGGCCGTGCGCATGCGCCGGTTCTTCGGGTTGTTGGGGTCGCAATTGCCCCAATCGCCGGTGATGCGCGGCGTGCCGGGCGATGAGCCACAGCCAAGAACGGTAAAGCGCAGCCGGTCGCCCATGCCTCAGCCCGCCGCCATGTCCGGACGCGGCATCTTGGCGAACAGCCGGAAGAAGTTTCCGGTGGTGATATCGGCGATCTCGGCCTCGCTGACGCCGATGGTCTCGGCAAGCACTTTTGCCGTGTTCGCCACATAGGCCGGTTCGTTGCGTTTTCCGCGATGCGGCACCGGCGCAAGGTAGGGTGCGTCGGTTTCGACCAGCAGCCGGTCGCGTGGGACGTCGGCGGCGATGGCGCGCAGTTCGGTCGAGTTCTTGAAGGTCAGGATGCCGGAAAAAGAGACATAGCCGCCCAGCGCCACGCCGACTTCGGCCAGCCTGCGTCCGGACGAAAAACAGTGCAGGATGAAGGGGAAGGCGCCCTTCCCTGTTTCGTCCTCGAGGATCGACGCCATGTCGTCGTCGGCATCGCGTGCATGGATGACCAGCGGCAAGCCGGTCCGCCGCGCGGCGGCGATATGGGTGCGAAAACCTTGCGCCTGGGCATCGCGCGGCGCCTTGTCATAATAGTAGTCCAACCCGGCTTCGCCGATCGCCACCACCTTGGGATGGCCGGAAAGCCGCACCAGCTCGTCGGCGGTGACGTCCAGCTCTTCCGCGGCATTGTGCGGATGGGTGCCGACCGAGCAATAGACCTCATTGAAAGTTTCAGCGATTTCAAGGGTTTGCTGAAAGCGCTTCACGCGCGTCGAGATCGTCACCATGCGACCGATTCCGGCGGCGAGGGCGCGGGCGACGATAGCCGCCCGCTCCTCGGCGAAGTCCGGAAAGTCGAGATGGCAATGGCTGTCGACCAGCATCAGCTATTGCCGTCTTGCTCGTAGCGCGGAAACACACCCACTGGCGCCGGCAATGCCGCGCCGGGCACCAGCGCGTGGTCGGCGTGGACGTGCTCGAAAGCGCGTTTGTCCGCGGGCACGGCCAACAGGTCGAGCAGTTTCGCGGCCGATCCGGGAACGAAAGGCTGGCAAAGCAGCGCCACACGCCGCACCAGTTCGGCCGTTGTCCACAAGACTGTTTCCATGCGCTCCGGGTCGGTCTTCTTGAGCGCCCAGGGCTCCTGCGAAGCGAAATAGCGATCGGCTTCGGCAACAACGCCGAAGATCGCCGCCAGCGCCAGGTGGATGCCCTGCTCCGCCATTGCCCTGCGCGCGACGGCCAACGCTTCGATCGCCTGGTCGAGGATCGCCGTGTCGGCCTCGGCAAGGTCGCCGCGCGACGGCACCTTGCCGCCACAGTTCTTGGCGATCATCGACAGGGAGCGCTGCGCCAGATTGCCGAGGCCGTTGGCGAGATCGGCATTGGTGCGGTTGACGATCGCTTCATGGCTGTAACTGCCGTCCTGGCCGAACGGCACCTCGCGCAGGAAGAAGTAGCGCACGCGGTCGAGACCGTAATGCTCGACCATGGCGAACGGGTCGACGACATTGCCGACCGACTTCGACATCTTCTCGCCGCGGTTGAACAGGAAGCCGTGGGCAAAGACCCGTTTCGGCAGCTCGATCCCGGCCGACATCAGGAAAGCCGGCCAGTAAACGGCATGGAAGCGCACGATATCCTTGCCGATGATATGCGTGGCCTGCCAAAAGCTCCATTTCTGGGACTTGGTATCGGGATAGCCGGCGGCGGTGATGTAGTTGGTCAATGCATCGACCCAAACATACATCACATGCTTGTCGTCGCCGGGCACCGGAACGCCCCACTTGAAGGTGGTTCGTGAGATCGACAGATCCTTCAGGCCGGACTTGACGAAGCTGAGCACCTCGTTGCGGCGTTCCGCCGGACCGACGAAATCCGGCTGGCTTTCATACAGCGCCAGCAACTTGTCCTGATAGGCGGACAGCCGGAAGAAATAGCTTTCCTCCTCGTTCCATTCGACTGGCGACCCAAGCGGTTCGCGGCGCACGCCATCCTCGCCGAGCGTGGTTTCGCTCTCGTCGAAATAGGCCTCCTGCCGCACCGAATACCAGCCGCTGTAGCGGTCCAGGTAGATGTCGCCATTCGCGGCCATCGCCTTCCAGATCGCCTGGCAGGATGCGTAATGGCGTGGTTCGGTCGTGCGGATGAATTCGTCATTTGAAGCGCCGAGGGTCTCGGTCATCGAGCGGAAGATCGCTGAATTGCGGTCGGCAAGCTCTAAGGGCGCGATGCCTTCCTTCTCGGCCGTCTGCTGCATCTTGAGACCATGCTCGTCAGTGCCCGTGAGAAAGAACACGTCCTTGCCGTCCAGCCGCTGGAAGCGGGCCAGTGCGTCGCTGGCAATGACCGTATAGGCATGGCCGATATGCGGCTTGCCATTCGGATAAAAGATCGGGGTGGTCAGATAGAATTTTTCGCGTGCCATGGATGAAATCGCCATGAATGTCTGAATGGGAAGTGTCGCGGTGGATATCTCATCGAGACGGCGATTGCCATCCCGAGGACAAGGGCGCATTCACATTCGCATCGCAGAATTCAGGCGGTCGATCATGGTCAGGGCGTGCTGCTTCTTGTCGAGGTTGTAGGTCTCGGCCTCAGATATCGTGTTCAGCGCTTCGTGCCAAGCCTCGGACAGCGATTTGGCCCTGGCGAGGTCGCCGGCCAGCGCTGCTTCGCTGGCGGCGGCCGAAAGCAGGTCGAGCGCGCGGCGGTTGAAGATGTCGAACTGGATCGCCTGATCGCGTCCCGCCACGGCCTCGGCAAGGCGGTGGGCGCCGGCAATGTCGGGCTTCCTTGCCGCCACCAGCGTGTCGAGCGCGCCGGCGATCTCCAGCCCGCCATATTGGGTGAGCAGGATCGCGTTGCGGGCGCTGCCCCCTGCCCGCTCGGCAAGCGCGGCGCGCGCGGCCGGATCGTCCGGCGGCGGCGGCTCGACATTGTCCAGCACCGCCATCAGCTCGTCGGCGGCCAGAGGCGCGAGCCGCACCATCTGGCAGCGCGAGCGGATCGTCGGCAACAGGCTGCCCGGTGCGTGCACCACCAGAATGAACAGGGTGCGCGCTGGCGGCTCTTCGAGATTCTTGAGCAAGGCATTGGCGGCGTTGGTGTTCATGTCGTCGGCCGGATCGACGATGACGACGCGGTAGCTGCCGTCATGCGAGGTCATCGACAGGAAACGGCTGACCTTGCGGATCTCGTCGACGGTGAGCACCGTCTTGAAGCTCTTGGTCTTGTCATTGGCCGGACGGGTGAGATGCAGCACCGAAGGATGCGCGCCGGTGGCGATCTGGCGAAACAGCGAGGAAGCCGGGTCGGGAACGGCGAGCGTTTCGGGTGCCGTCTTGAAATCCGGATATCTCAGAAGATGGTGCGCCATGTGGAACGCCAGCGTCGCCTTGCCGATACCTTGCGGCCCGGCAAAAATCAGCGCATGCGGCAGCTTGCCGGCGCGGTAGGCGCTCGCAAGCATCCCTGCCGCCGTCGCGTGGCCGATCAGCCGCGGCGTTTCAGCCGGCTCGGGCACGCCGTCCAGTGTGTCGTGCTGTTCGGGGGCGATGCGTTCGAAGATCATGCCGGCGCCGTCTCAATCCTTTGCGCCGGCATCCGGTCTTCCAGCGCCGCGAAGACGGCGGCGGTGACGACATTTTCCACCGTATCGGGATCGGCGGAAGCGTCGACGACGATGCAGCGCTCCGGCTCCGCCTCAGCGATGGCAAGGAAAGCCTCGCGCCGTCGCCGGTGGATGGCCAAGGTCTCCTTCTCGAAGCGGTCGGCGGCGTCACC
Source organism: Mesorhizobium sp. B2-4-3 (assembly GCF_006442815.1). Classification (GTDB taxonomy): domain Bacteria; phylum Pseudomonadota; class Alphaproteobacteria; order Rhizobiales; family Rhizobiaceae; genus Mesorhizobium. The sequence goes on along the minus strand of NZ_VFVL01000004.1, from coordinate 237,794 downwards.
GGCGCCGCGCCGCGCGGCGGCCCGCTTCAGGCCTTCAGCGGGATCGATGTCGAAGATCAGCGTCATGTCCGGCATCATGCCGTTGATGGCCACTGCCTCCAGCGCCTTCATGAAATCGGCATCGAGGCCGCCGGTGACCCCTTGGTAGACGCGCGAGGAATCGATGAAACGGTCGCACAGCACGATCGAGCCGCGCTCGACCGCCGGCCGGATGACCTGCTCGACATGGTCGGAGCGCGCGGCGGCGAACAGGATCGCCTCCATCTTCGGGCCGAACGGCTCGGCCGCCCCGGACAGGAGCACATGCCTTACGGCCTCGGCGCCGGGCGATCCGCCCGGTTCGCGGCTGACCAGCACCTCGTATTTCTTGGCGCGCATGCGCCGCGCCAGCCGCTCGATCTGCGTCGACTTGCCTGCTCCTTCGCCGCCCTCGAAGGTGATGAAAAATCCGCTCGCCAATCGAGACTGCCTTTGCCCATGCTGGCCGCTGTCATAGCTCCCGTCCGACAAAAGGTCCACGAACTTGCCCGATCACAAATGTTTCTGACGCAGCCAGCCGACAGCGAGTTCCTTGGCCGCGTCGAGCGCGCGCTGCGGCAGCGTGCCCACCTTCACCGATTCTGCGGCATAGAGCGGCGTCTGCTGGCTCAGCGTCTCGCCTATCCAAACGCGCAATTCCCCGACCGGTTGCCCCTCCTCGACCGGCGCCGACACCGGGCCCTGGTAGACAATCCTGGCGGTCAGCTTGTCGCGGTTGGCGATCGGCAGAAAGATGTCCACTGGCCCCTTGGCTTTCAAGGCCAGACCGGACTTGGCGCCGCCGAAAACCTGCGCTTCGCCGACCACCTCGTCCTTGGCGAATATCTCGGTCTTCTGGAATGACCGCGAGCCCCAGTCGAGCAGCTTGCGCGCCTCTTCGGAGCGTTCGCGGTCATTTGCCAGCCCGCTGAGGGCGACGATCACGCGCGTGCCGTTATGGCTGACGGTGCCGACAAGGCCGAAGCCCGCCTGCTCGCTGGCGCCGGCCACGAAGCCGTCGGCCTCGATGCCCATGGCGATCAGCGGATTGCGGTTCCTCTGCGAGATCTTGTTCCAGGTGAACTCCGGCTGGCTGTAATAGTGGAAGAACTCCGGATAGTCGCGCCACAGATGCAGCGCCAGCATCGTCAGCTCCCGCACCGTCGTCTGCTGGCCGTCTGCCGGCAGGCCGGTCGAATTGACGAAGGTCGATTTCGAGAGGCCGAGCTGGCGGGCGCGATCGGTCATCTGCGCGGCGAAATTCGCTTCCGAGCCCGCCATGCCCTCGGCCAGCACGATACAGCCGTCATTGGCCGCCTGCACGGTGACGCCCTGGATCAAATCCTCGACGCGGACCTCGGATTTGAGCTTGGCGAACATGGTCGAGGTCCCGGACGGCGCGCCACCGGTGCGCCAGGCGTTTTCGCTGACGACGAAAGTGTCGTCGAGCGTGATCCGCTTCGACTTGATGGCGTTGAAGACCATTTCCATCGTCATCAGCTTGGCCATCGAGGCCGGCGGGATCGGCTTGTCGGGGTCCTTGGCGAAGAGCACGGTGCCGGTGTCGGCATCGATCATGAACGCCTGCGTCGCCTTGGTCTCGAAAAGCTGCGCGCTGGCCGGGGCGGAGCAAAGCAACACCAGCACCAATCCCAGAAGGCTGGCGAAAGGCGGAAAAAGGCGCAATTGCATGAAATGCCGACCCAATCTGAGCAACACCGGAAGCGTAGAGCCACCCGGAATTGCGCAAAACTACCCCGCGGCCAAGCTATCAGGGTTTTTTCGGCCGGATCAACGGGCCGCGCGAATTTGATCAGTTACGCACAGCCAGTGCATCCGGCGCGCCATGCGACCAGGCTGCCTGAAGCAGGTCGTCGATGCTGCCATGGCCGTCCGGATAGACATTGACCGCATACCAGTCATTGCCGTCGAGCTCGGTGCGCTGGATCTCGGTCCGGCCGAACGGCTCGAGCGCCGTGGCCACACGCTTTGCCGCCGCGGCCTCGTCGAAAGATCCGGCGGCGACGTAGTCGGATGCGGGCGCCTGTTGCTCTCGGTTCGATTTCCGCCACGACTGCAGGACATCGGCGGGCGACATGCCGCCGGCATCGAGCGCGGCAAAGACGTCGGCGCGCTGTACCCGCTCATCAGCGTAAGACAGCGAAGCCATGGCGAAGGGCGAGTTCGGCGGAAGGGCGAAGTCCGGCCGTTCCGGCACGATTGGCCCGAAATCGGGCAACACGACATCGCTGGCGCCTTGCACCGAGAACGCCGCCGGTTGCACGACCGGCTGATCCGAAAGCCCCGGCTGCGCTGCAAAGGCCTGCCTGGAATTGGTCAACTCGCCCGGGAACGGCGCGGCGGCCGGAGACGCCGCCACCGGCACGCTCGGCGACGGGCCGTTCATGGCCACCATCACGCCGGTCGGCAGGCCGTCCGAAGGATCCGGCCGGTTGTTGCCGGGATGGTACGAGGCTACCAGATACCGGTCGTCATCGCCGTCGAGCGGCGCGCGGCCGACATATTCGACTTTGACCCTGGCGGTGCCGACCTTGGCATAGTCGAGCATCTGCGCCGCGCGTTCGGAGACGTCGATGATGCGGCCTTCGTGATAGGGGCCGCGGTCGTTGACGCGCACGATGACCGAGCTGCCGGTCTCCAGATTGGTGACGCGGGCATAGCTCGGCAGCGGCATCGTCGGATGCGCCGCCGTCAGATGCGTCATGTCATAGACTTCGCCATTGGCGGTCAGGCGGCCGTGGAACGCATCGCCGTACCAGGAAGCAAGGCCGACCTTGGCGTAGCCCTTCTTATCTTCCTTCGGGTAATACCACTTGCCGCGCACCTGGTAGGGCTTGCCGAGCTGGTCGCGGCCGCCGCCGCGCCGCATGAACTGGACACGCGGGCTCGCCTTCACGCCGTATTCGGATTCGGCGAAATATTCCTTGGAGCGGGCCTTCTTGTAGACCATGCCCTTCGGTTCGGGCTGGGAGGCGCAGGCAGCCAAAATAAGGCCCGAAAGGGCGCACAGGGCGAAAGCAGAAGCGCGACGAAGACGCGGGCGCGCCGAAATCTGCATGTCTTCGATTGTCCCCTACCGTGCCATCCGACGGGGCCAGAAGTCGCCCGCCAGGCCAACACCTTGATCCCCAATCCCTTTTGCACAGGAATTGCTTATCACGATGTTAATCGATTATGGCCGCAACAGGGCTAGATTATGGCGAGGCATGGAACTGGGCGATGATCGGACGGCGACATGACAGCCAAAGCCAATTTCCCAGCAGCGACCACGCCCACGGGCGTCAAAGCGCCAGCGCCGATTCGATCAAGTTGCCGGTATGTATGTTATTGCGGTACCGGCGATGCGGTGGCCACAACGTTCGAAAGCTTCTGACGCTTCGTCAAAACCGGCTTCTCGTAGATCTTTTTCATCAATTCCCCCGTTAGAACATTAGCAGGTAGAGATTGGCAGGGTCTTGGCGGCATTGTCAATTGCATCTGACCGGCTTCCTGCAATTGCCCCCGGCTCCCGAGAACATTGACAGATCTTTGCACGGCGCACTAGAGCATGGGGCGCTTGCGTTCGTGTCGGTACCGCTTTTGCGGTCGGCAAGGACGAAGCGCCTCGTGAAGATCACGATGGAGGGATGGCCGAGCGGTTTAAGGCACCGGTCTTGAAAACCGGCGTGGGCGCAAGTTCACCGTGGGTTCGAATCCCACTCCCTCCGCCAGAGGCTCATCGATTTAGTTTAGCATCGATATTCTAAGCAACTGAAAATCAAACGATTTCCGGCGACACAGCAGGGAATCTCGTCGATATCGTTGGATTTCAATCGGCGTTGTGGCCGGGTGGAAAACCGGGTAGCGTCTTCCCATGTGCCGGGTATTCCCGGATACGGAGAAATCGGCGGTCCTTGACAGTGTCGACAGTGGCCTTGGACGCGTCCCCACCAAGCCGGCGCCGTCCAGGTCCGACGACATCGAGCGGGAGCTTGCCAAGGCCCCTATCGAGTTGACACCGGAGACAGTGCCCAAGGCGCGCATTCTGCCGCCGCCGGAGCGAAGGAAGGCAAGCCGACTAGGCTGCCCGTCGGCCTCCGGGTTCAGGCGAAATGGTGGAGCTTGGTCAGCGGTCAGGCGCGATCGACATGGATACGAAGATCCCGTTCGGTCGCGATGAGGATGGCAACGTTACCATGCAGTCGATCCGCGACGTCCTCGCCGATCTGAAAAGTCACGACGATCTTGTCCAGGCGATGAACGAATGCTTCCTAACGAATGCTTCCTGTAGACAGCGGCTCGCTCGGCTTTTTAGGGTCGGGCGAAGCCCGTCATAACCCCAATAGAAATAATGTTTTAGTCGACCGGACAGCCCGTTGACGGACAAGCAATAGCCGTAACCGCGCTCAGCCGATCCTTCTTGGTGAGCGTTGGCTTTTCGTACGTCTTTTTCATATCGTCCCCTTCCCAAACTACAACCCCAGCGGGTCTTGTATCTCGAATTGCGTTGCATCGTCTAGAGGCAAAGCCCCGACGCCACAAGCGTCCCTCAACGCTGCCGGCCAGCACGGGCCTATTGGGGGGCCAGGCGAAACGATGCCCGACCGCGTGCCGGACTTGGGTGCCGCTGTTCGGCGGCTCCCTCCGCCAAACACCGCCGATTGCCTTCTATAGCGCGATAATGTCGCCCGCCGTCGCGCGGCATCGGATAAGCTGCGTGTATGTTCGTCTTGCTCAATGGTTCCTTCGGGATTGGGAAGACCACTGTAGCGAACCTGCTGGCACGCAGTGTCCCCGCAGCCGTCATCTACGACCCTGAGAAAGTTGGATTTGTTCTGCGCAGGCTCCCCGCTTGGATGCTCGGCTTGGCCCGACAGCAGCCGGACTATCAAGATCTTGCGATCTGACGGCGATTGATAGCCCAGGGGGCACTGCGCAAGCATAAGCGCGCGCCCTTAGTGATTGTGCCGATGGCTTTCACCAATCCCGCCTATTTCGATGGCTTCGTGCAAGCTCTCAGCACAGCCGCCCCAGTGCAGCGGCTATGTCTCGTTGCGCCCCTCGAGGTCGTGCGCGGGCGTCCTTCGCTTTGGAGTTCCGATAGATGCAACCAATGAGCCAGCCGAGATTGTTGCAGACATCCGGAAGGAATTGTGTCTTTAGGGCCGCGCCCATTTGGGACGATCATGGGCCGGCTCCGGGCATGGTTTGGGATAGCTAAGGTTCGCGTTTGAGACGGCTATAGCGTAGGCGTAGTTCTCCGTTTAGTCGTTCTCGGCACGTATTGGTTGACGGACTGAAGCGTTCCGGCATGCCCTCCGGGCGTTCCGGCACGCCCTCCGGCATGATGTCAACGGTTGGTGAAGCAGCGTTTATTTGATTTACCGGACAAAATATGCTGCTTCTCGCGCCCATGAAAAAGCTCTGCCTGATGGTTCTGGCGTCGCTGATGCCGGTCTTGCCGGCCAAGGCGATGGACAATGCGTTGCGCGCCGGCCTGATGAAACTCGATCCCCAAACTCGCCTCGAGCAGCGCTGTGACGCCGAGGTGCTCGACCGGATCAGCCACGACGATCGCAACTACAAGGCCGACCGTGTCGTGGCCTACGCCTTCGCCACGCCGCAGATGAGCGCCGATGCCATCAAGAGCTCGGGCGCCGCCTTCCGCAGCAAGGGTCAATGGTACCGGCTGAAGTTCAAATGCCAGACCGCGCCGGACCATATGGAAGTGCTGCAATTCCGCTACAAGATCGGCGACGAAATCCCGGAATCCGACTGGGCCAAATATAATCTCTACGACTAGAGCAATTCCAGGGAAAGTGCGTAGCGGTTTCCCGTCCGGAATTGCGTCAAAACAAAGAGATAGAGCGGTTCGCCGTTTCCGTGAAACGGTGAAACGCTCTAGTTTTCGGCCTCTCCAGCTTGCCGGCGGCCACCCTAATCCCTGAGTGCTTGCGCCATCGGCGCTGTTTTCCAGCGATGTCCAACCCCGTGTCTTGACGCCGATGGACCGGGCCTTTAGGCCCGTCCGGGTAAAGGGCTACGCTCATTTCAGGCAAGGATTTCTAGTCGATGGAAATATTCACTGCCGCAGGCCTTTCGGCTCTCCTCCAGGTCGTCGCAATCGATCTCGCGCTTGCCGGCGACAACGCGATTGTGATCGGCCTCGCGGCAGCCGGCCTTCCCGCGGATCAGCGCAAGCGCGCCATCCTGGTCGGGATCGCGGCGGCCACGGTTCTGCGGATCGTCTTTGCCCTGATCACGCAATGGCTGCTGAGCATCGGCCCGATGTTGCTCATCGCCGGCGGGTTGTTGCTCTTGTGGGTGTGCTGGAAGATGTGGCGCGAGCTGCGCGTCAGCCATGAGGATGAGCGCGACGCGACCGAGGCGCTGTCGAACGGCGACTACAACAAGGACGGCAAGATCGCCGGCAAGTCGCCGCGCAAGACCTTCTCGCAGGCCGCCTGGCAGATCGTTATCGCCGACGTCTCGATGTCGCTCGACAATGTGCTCGCCGTCGCCGGCGCAGCCATGAAGCATCCCACAGTGCTGATCATCGGACTGGTCCTTTCGATCGCGCTGATGGGCTTTGCCGCATCCTTCGTCGCGCGCTTGCTGCACAAATACCGCTGGATCGCCTATGTCGGCCTGCTGATCATCCTCTATGTCGCGGTGAACATGCTTCTGGGAGGCGCCGTGCAGCAGTTTCCCGACCATTTTGCTTTTCTGGCGCCCTGGTTCGGATCGGATGGCCACTGACGCTCTTTCAAGGCGAGCGTCTGCCACATCGCCCCTTGTCATGGCCCGCCGGCAGGTTTGCTTCTGAGCCGAAGCGTGTTATTGCGCGCGAAACGGCTCAAAGCCGCGCGCCGTAGATCGATCTTCGGAGCCTGAGGCTCCTCGATCTCGCCCTCATCTCTTGGAAAACAAGTTCATGTCCGCTCCACGCGTCAGTTTCGTCAGTCTTGGATGCCCAAAGGCGCTCGTCGATTCCGAGCGCATTCTCACGCGGCTGCGCGCCGAGGGCTACGAGATCGCACGCAAGCATGACGGCGCCGACCTCGTCGTCGTCAACACCTGCGGCTTCCTCGATTCCGCCCGCGACGAGTCGCTCAACGCCATCGGCTCGGCGCTGTCGGAGAACGGCCGCGTCATCGTCACCGGCTGCCTCGGCGCCGAGCCGGAGGTCATCCGTGAAAAGCATCCCAATGTGCTGGCGATCACCGGCCCTCAGGCCTATGAGAGCGTGATGGCGGCGGTCCACGAGGCGGCCCCGCCCAGCCACGATCCCTATGTCGACCTGCTGCCGCCACAAGGCGTGAAGCTCACGCCGCGCCACTACGCCTATCTGAAGATTTCCGAGGGCTGCAACAACCGCTGCACCTTCTGCATCATCCCGGCGCTGCGCGGCGATCTCGTCTCGCGTCCGGCCGCGGATGTGCTGCGCGAAGCCGAAAAGCTCGCCAAGGCCGGCGTCAAGGAGATCCTCGTCATCTCGCAGGACACCAGCGCCTACGGCATCGACATCAAGTACCAGACGTCGATGTTCGGCGATCGCGAGGTGCGGGCGAAATTCCTCGACCTCGCCGAGGAGCTCGGCAAGCTCGGCATCTGGATACGCATGCATTATGTATACCCCTACCCGCATGTCGCCGACGTCATTCCGCTGATGGCGGAGGGAAAGATCCTCCCCTATCTCGACATCCCCTTCCAGCACGCCTCGCCGCAGGTGCTGAAGAACATGCGGCGTCCCGCGCATGGCGAGAAGACGCTGGACCGCATCCGCGGCTGGCGCGAGGTCTGCCCGGACCTCGCCATCCGCTCGACCTTCATCGTCGGTTTCCCCGGCGAGACCGAGGACGATTTTCAGATGCTGCTCGACTGGCTGGACGAAGCCAGGATCGACCGCGCCGGCTGTTTCAAATACGAACCGGTCAAGGGTGCGCGCTCCAATGACCTCGGGCTGGAGCAGGTGCCGCAGGAGATCAAGGAAGCGCGTTGGCACCGTTTCATGCAGCGCCAGCAGAAGATCTCGGCAGCGCAGTTGGCCAAGAAAGTCGGAAAGCGCCTCCCGGTGCTGATCGACGAGGCGCATGGTACATCCGGCAAAGGCCGTACCAAATACGACGCGCCGGAGATCGACGGCTCGGTGCACATCCAGTCGCGGCGGCCGCTGCGCGCCGGCGAGATCGTCACGGTAAAGGTAGAGCGCGCCGACGCTTACGACCTTTACGGCTCGGCGGTCTGACAGCACACGCGAACCCAAGCAGTTTCAAAGAAAAAGGGCGCCCGGGGGCGCCCTTTTTCGTTCCGGTTCAGCGACTTGCCGCTTACTGCGGCAGCTTGTCGTCGATGCCCTTGACGTAGAAATTCATGCCGAGCAGCGTGCCGTCGTCGGCGACCTCGCCGTCCTTAAGCCAGGGCGAACCATCCTGCTTGGAGACAGGTCCGGTGAAGGGGTTCCAGCCGCCGGCGATCTTCTTCTCGGTCGCCTCGGCCATCGCCTTCACGTCGTCCGGCATGTTGGTGTAGGGCGCGAGCTTGACGGCGCCGTCCTTGATGCCGAGCCAGACATTGTCCGGCTTCCAGGTGCCGTCGAGCGCGGCCTGGACGCGGCTGATATAGTACGGGCCCCATTCGTCGGTCAGCGAGGTCAGCTGCGCGTTCGGCGCGAACTTGATCATGTCGGACGACTGGCCGAAACCATGCAGCTTGCGCTCCTCGGCGACCTGCAGCGCGGCGGTCGAGTCGGTGTGCTGGACGATGATGTCGGCGCCCTGGTCGAACAGCGCCTTGGCGGCGTCGGCTTCCTTGCCCGGATCGAACCAGGAGTTCACCCACACGATCTTCACCTTGAAGTCGGGATTGACCGACTGAGCGCCGAGGATGAAGGAATTGATGCCCATCACCACTTCCGGGATCGGGAAGGAAACGATGTAGCCGGCGAGGCCCTTCTTCGATTCCTTTGCCGCGATCTGGCCGAGCACATAGCGGCCTTCATAGAAGCGCGCATTGTAGATGCCGAGATTGTCGCCGGTCTTGAAGCCGGTGGCATGCTCGAACATCACCTTGGGAAACTTCTTGGCGACCTTCACCTCGGCATCCATGAAGCCGAAGGAAGTGCCGAAGATGATCTTGCACTTCTCGCGCGCCAGGCGCTCGAAAGCGCGGTCGGCGTCCGGGCCTTCCGAGACGTTTTCGAGATAGGCGGTCTCGACCTTGTCGCCGAGCACCTTCTCGACCTCGAGGCGGCCTTGGTCGTGCTGGTAGGAATAGCCGAAGTCGCCGATCGGACCCGTATAGACCCAGCACGCCTTGAGCTTGTCGGCGGCCTCGGCGGTTGCCGCCAGCGACAGGGCCGCGGTCGTGGTCATCAACGCAATAAGCAGTTTTTTCATTGTGTTACCTCTCTGAGTTAAGCCTTGGAGCTTCCCGTCTTTTTGTTGTTGTCAACGATCCGGAACAAATGGCTGCCCCAACGAAGCCGGCGTGTTCATCATCGTCAGCCGCTTGTTGCGGGAGATTAGAACGAGAACCACGACGGTTGCCAGATAGGGCAGCGAAGAAAGAAACTGCGAAGGCACCGGAATGCCAAAAGCCTGTGCATGAAGCTGGCCGATCCACACCGCGCCGAAGATGTAAGCGCCGGCCAGCACCCGCCACGGGCGCCAGGATGCGAACACCACCAGCGCCAGCGCTATCCAGCCGCGACCCGCGCTCATGTTCTCCACCCATTGCGGCGTGTAGACCAGCGACAGGTGGCCGCCGGCAAGCCCGGCGCAGGCGCCGCCGAAGATCACCGACAGATAACGATAGCGGATGACCTTGATGCCGAGCGCGTGCGCCGACGTATGGCTGTCGCCGATCGAACGCAGCGTAAGCCCTGTGCGCGTCTTGAACAGGAACCACATCACCGCCGCGGTCAGCGCGATCGAGATGTAGAAGACCGGATCCTGGCCGAAGATCAGCCTGCCGACGACCGGGATCGAGCTGATCCCCGGGATGTCGAGATTTGGCAATCTCACGCCCGGCTGGCCGACAAAGCTGGTGCCGATCATACCCGAAAGGCCGAGGCCGAGCAGGGTCAGCGACAGGCCGGTCGCCACCTGGTTGGTCGCGAGCGACAGCGTCATGACGGCGAACAGCAGCGAGAACAGCGCGCCGGCGATGATAGCGGCAAGCAGGCCGATCCACGGCGACCCGGTGAGGTAGCCGGCGCCGAAGCCGCCGACGGCGCCCATGATCATCATGCCCTCGACGCCGAGATTGAGCACACCGGAGCGCTCGACCACCAGCTCGCCGATCGCAGCGATCAAAAGCGGCGTCGCCGCGGTCGCGATGGTCAAAAGGATGTTGACGGCGATGTCCATCAGCGGGCCTCCTCGAGCTTGGGCGCCGCTTCGAGCTGCGCCGCGCCGTTCGGCTTCGTCAGCGCTATGCCGATCAGGCGAATGCGGTAATGGATGAGCGTGTCGCAGCCGAGCACGAAGAACAAAAGCATGCCCTGGAAGACACGCGCCACCTTGTCGGAGATACCGAGCGCGCTCTGAACCGCCTCGCCGCCGAGATAGGTCAGCGCCAGCACCAGGCCCGCGGCCACGATACCCAGCGGATTGAGCCGGCCGAGGAAGGCGACGATGATGGCGGTGAAGCCGTATCCGGGCGATATCACCGGCTGCAACTGGCCGATGGCGCCGGAGACTTCCGAGATGCCTGCAAGGCCGGCCAGCGCTCCGGACAGAAGGAAGGTGAAGAACACCATCCGGTTGAAGCCGAAGCCGGCGAAGCGCCCTGCCCTTGGGCTGGAGCCCAGGACGCGCACCTCGAAACCCTTGAGCATGCGGCTCATCATCAGCCAGACCAGCACGGCGGCAACCAACGCGAAGACGAAGCCCCAATTGGCCCGGCCGGCGTCGGGCATCAGCTCGGGCAGCACAGCGGAATCGCCGAACTGGATCGTCTGCGGGAAGCCATGGCCTTGCGGATCGCGCCATGGACCGCGCACCAGCCAGTCGAGGAAAAGCTGCGCGACATAGACCAGCATCAGGCTGGTCAGGATCTCGTTGGTGCTGAAGCGGGTCTTCAACAACGCCGGGATGGAAGCGTAGAACGCGCCGCCGACCATGCCGAGCAGAAGCATCAGCGGAATCACCAGCGGACCTTCGAATTGCGGGAACAGCACCGGGATGATCGAGCCGAAGATTGCGCCGAAAATGAACTGGCCTTCGGCGCCGATGTTCCAGATATTGGCCTTGTAGCAGACCGACAAGCCGACCGCGATCAGGATCAGCGGCGCTGCCTTGATCGCCAGCTCATGCAACTGCCAGACCTGGCTGATCGGCTCGACGAAATAGATCTCGAAGGCGTTGAGCGGGTTGACGCCGAGCAAGGCGAACATGATGGCGCCGGCGATGATCGTCAGCGCGAAGGCGATGAAGGGCGACAGCATCGAGAACAGCGCCGAGCGCTGCGGGCGTTTGACGAGTTCGATGCGCATCATGCCACCTCCAGGCTGTGTTCGGCGTGGCCGGGCTCGGCGCCGCCCATCAACAGGCCGATCTTCTCGAAAGTCGCCTCGGCGATCGGCAGCGGCACCGACAGTTCGCCGTTGTGCATGACGGCGATCGCGTCCGACAGCTCGAACAATTCGTCGAGGTCCTGGCTGATGACGAGGACCGCCGATCCGCTGCGGGCAAGCTCGATCAGCGCCTGGCGGATGTGCGCGGCGGCACCCGCGTCGACACCCCAGGTCGGCTGGTTGACGACCATCACGCTCGGCTTGCGGTCGAGCTCGCGGCCGACGATGAATTTCTGCAGATTGCCGCCCGACAGCGCAGCCGCCTCGGGATCGGGCGCGCTCTTGCGCACGTCCATGGCTGTGATGATGCGCTGGGCGGCGCTGTACACCGCGCCGTTCTTGACCATGCCGCCTGAGCCGACGAAAGCCTTGCCGTCGGTGGCGTGACGCGAGAGCAGCAGGTTCTCCGAAAGCTTCATGCGCGGTGCCGCGCCATGGCCGAGGCGTTCTTCCGGCACGAAGGCGGCCCCCATCAGCCGCCGGCCGGTGATCGAAAGGCCCCCGGCGTCCTTGCCGCGAATGCGCACGGAACCGGCGTCTTGCTGCAGCACTTCGCCGGAGACGGATTCGAAGAACTCGCCCTGGCCGTTGCCGGCGACGCCGGCGATGCCGATCACTTCGCCGGCGCGCACGGTGAGGTTGATGTTCTTGAGCGGGATGGCGAAGGGCGTCGCCGGCTTACGGCTGAGGCTGCGGATTTGCAGCAGCGCCGGCGCCGTCTCGATGCCTTCCGCCGGCGCGCGCACCACCGCCTTCACCTCGCTGCCCACCATCATGCGGGCGAGCGAGGCGGCGGTCTCCTGGCGCGGGTTGCAATGGCCGACAACCTTGCCGTGGCGCAGCACCGTGGCGCGGTCGCAGATGCGTTTGACCTCTTCCAGCCGATGCGAAATGTAGAGGATCGATTTGCCCTCCGAACGCAGCCGCTCCAGCGTCTCGAACAGCTTGTCGGCTTCCTGCGGCGTCAGCACCGAGGTCGGCTCGTCGAGGATGATGAGCTGCGGCGTCTGCAAGAGGCAGCGGATGATCTCGATGCGCTGGCGTTCGCCGACCGAGAGGTCTCCGACCAGCGAATCCGGATCAAGCGGCAGGCCGTAGCTGTAGGACAGCGCCCTCGCCTTCGCCGCGATGCTGCCGATTGGCGAACCGTCATTGAGCGAAAGCGCGATGTTCTCGGCCGCAGTAAGCGCTTCGAATAGCGAGAAATGCTGGAACACCATGCCGATGCCGAGCTTCTTCGCCACGCCCGGGCTGGTGATCTTGACCGGCTTGCCGTCCCAGAAGATCTCGCCCGAGTTCGGCTCGAGCGATCCGAACAGCATCTTGACCAGCGTCGACTTGCCGGCGCCGTTCTCGCCGAGCAACGCGTGGATTTCGCCCTTCGCGATATTGAGATCGATGTGATCGCACGCCGTCAGCGTGCCGAAAATCTTGGTTAGGCCACGAACCTCGAGCAGGTTCGCCCTGTCATGATTTGCACTCACAGTGCCTCCCATCCGGTTTCCCAGACATGTTCTGTGTTCCCGAAAGCATGGTATGCGCGGCCGGCTCCAGTCGGAAAGCAGCACCCGACTTGAAAGAGCTTCAAGAATTTCAGCGGAAACTCAAGGGCTAAGATAGACCTCTTGAGAACGACGGCAAATCCGCAGCGCTTTTCAGGCAAGCCGTGCCTTCGGGCACGGCAAGTCGCTGAAAAACAGGGCAGCCGGCTAAGGCATGATGCCGAGTGTAAGGCGGTGAAAGCTCTAGGGAATGAGGACGGTCGTTCCCGTCGTCTTGCGGGCCTCGAGATCCGCTTGCGCTTGTGCAGCATCCTTCAGCGCATAGCGCTGGTTGATCTTGATCGCGACGGCGCCGCTCTTGACCACGTCGAAAAGCGCTTCGGCCGACTTCACCAGATCCTCGCGCCTGGCGTTGTAGACGAACAGGGTCGGCCGGGTTGCGTAGATCGAGCCCTTCTGCGCCAGGAGCGACATAGAGAAAGGCGGGATCGGCCCGGACGACTGGCCGAAACTCACGAACATGCCGAGCGGCCTCAGGCAATCGAGCGATGCCGGAAAGGTGTCGGCGCCGACGGAATCATAGACGACGTCGCATTTCTTCCCGCCCGTAAGCGCCGCGACGCCGGCGACGAAATCCTGCTCCTTGTAGTTGATGACGTGGTCGAAGCCATGCGCCCGGGCGAGCTCGATCTTGTCGGCGGAACTCGCGGTGCCGATCACGGTCGCGCCTAGATGCTTTGCCCATTGGCCGAGGATGAGGCCAACGCCGCCGGCGGCCGCGTGATAGAGGATCGTGTCGCCGGCCTTGACCGGAAAGGTGCGGCGCAAGAGGTATTCGGCCGTCATGCCTTTCAGCATCATCGCCGCCGCCTTCTCGTCGCTGATGCCGTCCGGCACCTTGACCACACGGTCGGCGGCGATCACCCGTTTCTCGCAATAGGCGCCGACATTGACGGCATAGGCGATGCGGTCGCCGGGCTTCAGCCAGTCGACGCCGGTGCCGAGCGCCAGCACGACGCCCGCTGCCTCCCCGCCTGGTATCAGCGGAAAGCCGGCAGGTGGCTGATAAAGCCCGGAGCGATAGTAGACGTCGATGAAGTTGAGGCCGATCGCCGTGTGCCGGATCAGGATCTGGCCTTCTCCCGGCTGGCCGGGATCGGCATCTTCATAGGCCATGACTTCGGGACCGCCATTGGCGTGGATGCGGATTGCCTTGGACATCGCTCAACTCTCTGAAGGATACGTACACGATATGGAACATGATCCCGAAAGGGAGAACCGGTTTTCGGAAATCATGGGCCGATATACAGCTAGGGCCAGGATGGTCATTCAGCCAAAAATATCCTGACCCAGGATCAGGACTTCTTGGCGCCCAGATTGGGAAACATCTGCATGACGCCTCCGATGCAGGCGAGATAGAGGCCCGTGATCGTGATGCCGATCTTGGTGAAGGTGCTGACCTGCTCTCCCAGCACGCCGATCTTGTCATAGAAGGCGGCAAGTGCTGCCTGCGCCAGCGCCAGTGCGCCGAAGGCGCACCATAGAAGCGTCATGCCGAGATTGGCCGGCCTCAGCCGCGCCACGCGAACCGGATGGATGAAATTGATCGGCACGAAGGTCAGGATGCCTGCGACCACCACAACAGCGAAAGACACCCATGGCCCCGGCTCTATGACGAAGAGCGTGAACACCACCATGTTCCAGACGACCGGGAACCCCTTGAAGAAGTTCTCCTTCGTCTTCATGCCGGTGTCGGCATAGTAGATCGCGCTGGACACGACGATGATGGCCGCAGATAGGAAAGACAGGTTCTCGCCCATGAAGCCGCGCTGATAGAGCGCGAAGGCCGGAATGAGCACGTAAGTGACATAGTCGATGATGTTATCGAGGAGCTCGCCCGACCACGTCGGCAGGATTTCCTTGACTTCGAGCCGCCTGGCGATCGGGCCGTCGATGCCGTCGACGAAAAGCGCCAGCCCCAGCCACCAGAACATCGCCGTCCAGCGTTGCTCGCTCGCCGCCACCAGCGACAGGAAGGCAAGGAACGATCCTGACGCCGTGAGCAGATGAACGGAGAACGCGCGCGCCTGCGGCCACGTCACCTTCTTCTTCGGCAGCGGAAGCCGCTCCGCGATCTTCTTGGCTGCCTTCCTGGCCGCTGTGTTCTTGCTCACGGTCCCCGCCAGTCCAGCTTGCAGATTTCGGCCGAGCGGCCGGCGAAATTCCAGTTGCGGCCGAAGGCACGCATCTTGCTCTTGTCGGACTTCGCCACAATGATTTCCGGCGCGATCCAATATTCCGAATTGGCGATCACCGTATCCTTCTCGCGATCCTTGCCGGGAATTGGCGTCACCGCACCGTCTATGATCTTCGGTATCTGGAAGACGCGCGTCTTGTCGCGCGTCTCGTAGGTGATCGGTACCTGCTCGACGCCGAGGAATTTCCCGACGAGGATCGAAAGCAGCGATGTCGTGCCGCCGGCCTTGCCGGTGAAGATCTTCGTCAGCGCCTTCACCGCATAGACCGAGGCGCGCTTGTCGATGAACAGTCCGGCCGTCCAGTTGCCGCGGCTCATATAGCCGGGGATTTCCATCACCAGCCCGAGATTGAGGCCTGACAGGTCGACGTCGCCGAAATGGCCCGCGTCGATGCGGAAGCCGGCCCAGGTCTGGCAATAGCCCTCGGTCGGCGGATGGCTGCCAAGCGACAGCACGCAGGGACAGAAAACCGTGCAATTGCAGGAGAGTACCAACTCCCCTTTCATTGCCCAGCTTGGGTCGGTCATCGAATTCTCCCTCACCCCGAAACTAATAGCAGGGCAGCCGCCCACACAAGCAGTATCGCACCGGCAACCCGGCTGGCCACCCTGCCAGTGGTCTGTTTTTCGATCAACGTGAACAGGCCGATCAGCGCCATCCAGAAGACGTTCATCGCCCCGACGGCGAACATCACCAGCATCAGCGCCCAGCAGCAACCGAGACACCAAACGCCCTGCTCCAGCCCCAAACGGAAGATACGGCCTGGTTTCGCGCTCCAGTTGGCGAACAGGATCGAGAACGGGTTGCGGCACTTTTCCAGGCATGCCTGTTTCAGGCCGCTGAACTGATAGAGGCCGGCGACGAGCAGCGCGGCGGCGCCGGCAATGCCGATGGCGGGATCGAGCAACCGGCCGGAGCCGGCAAAGGCGTAGATCGCAATCGTCAACAGCGTGAAGCCCGCGGATGCGCCAAGCCATGTGGTAAGATATCCAGCGACAAGCACCAGCGGATGAACGACCGGTTCGCCCTTGATCCTCGCCGTGTCGGCGATTTCGCAATAGGTGCGGATCAGCGGCGCCGCCGAAGGCAGCATCGTCGCCACGGCCATCAGGAACCACATCAGCACCAGCGCCGACGCCTGCAGGCCGGCCGGGCCGGCAAGCGGCGCCGGCGCGAGGCAAAGAGCGAAGAACCGGTCCAGAACACCCGGCAACGGCAGGCTCGGCAGATTCTTCAGCAGCATGTCGCCGGGGACGCCGGCGGGGCTGCTTTCAGCGCCGCGGATCGCCATCGCGCCGAGCAGGAGCCAGGCAAGAGCGACGCCCATGCCGATCGCCAGCATGACAGCGCGACGCGGGCTGCGCGCCACATCCGCCGTCGCCCGGCCCGCCCGGTCGAGATGGCTGAAATCGTGCTGCTCACCACTCATGACAATCGAATGGGCTGAATCGCCGCGTTGATCAAGCCGGCTGATCTGCCCTATATCCACACAAAGGCCCGACGGGTCGCCTCGCATTGTGGAAGCCTGGCGTGGAGCACAACGACAAAGCCCGCATCCTGGTTGCCGGCAGCGGTCCGGCCGGCTTGATCGCGGCGCTCGGCTTTGCCGAGGCCGGCTTCGGCGTGACGCTGGTCGGCCCTGAGGCCAACACCACCGACGGCCGCACCACCGCCCTGATGAATCCAGCGCTCAAGGTTCTCGACCGGCTGGGCATCCTTGCCGAACTGAAGCCGCAGGCCGCGCCGCTCAAGGTGATGCGCATCGTCGACGCAACCCGCCGGTTGATCAGAAGCCCGACCGTGACCTTTCGCGCCAGCGAGATCGGCGAGGAACAGTTCGGACTCAATTTGCCGAACAAGGTTCTGATCCCGATCCTCGCCAAGGCCGTTTCGGCCCATCGCGGCGTCGAATGGCTGAAATCCATTGTCGAGTCATGGCGCCTCGACGCCGATCAGGCCTGCGCCCGGCTGGCCGACGGCAGCGAAATCTCCGCGTCCCTGGCGGTCGCCGCCGACGGACGCCTGTCCCCGGCACGAGAGGCCGCCGGCATTCACGCCTCCGCCCGGCCCTATCCGCAATCAGCGCTCGTGCTCAATTTCGGCCACCGCAGCGAGCACGGCTTCGTTTCGACCGAATTCCACACCGAAAAAGGGCCGTTCACGCAGGTTCCGCTGCCCGGCAGGCGCTCGAGCCTTGTCTGGGTGGTCAAGCCGGAGACCGCGCAGGAGCTTGCCGCGCTCGACGATGCAAGCCTGTCGGAGCGTGTCGAGGAGCAGATGCAGTCGATGCTTGGCCGGGTCTCGGTCGAGCCGGGCCGCCAAGTCTATCCTTTGTCGGCGGCCTCGTCCGGTCGCTTCGCGCAAAACCGCGTGGCGCTGGTCGGCGAGGCAGCGCATGTGTTTCCGCCGATCGGCGCCCAAGGCCTCAACCTCGGCATCAGGGATATCGACGATCTGGTTGGAATCGCGAGTGAAAATAGCGGCGATCCCGGATCACGCCGCAGCCTGGCCTCCTATGACACGAGGCGCCGGCCCGACATATGGGCGCGCAGCGGCGCGGTGAACCTGCTCAATATGTCGCTCTTGTCCGACATGCTGCCGGCGCAGCTGGCGCGCAGCGCCGGCCTCAACGCGCTGGGCGGCTTCGCGCCGCTGCGCGCCTTCTTCATGCGCGAGGGACTGCGGCCCGGCAGCGGTTTTCGCGCGATTGCCGGCGGCCTGAGGAAAGAGGTTGGCCGGTAGGATTCCGTGCCGGAACAAGGCCGATGACGTTTTTTTTCGCTCAGGCGGGAAAACTCCTGCGCGGGCTACCCCGTTGCTTCGGCCAAGGTCAAGGACTTGGCTATTGAATTGCGGCCGCGTCTGCGCCAAAAGGCACCAAGCCGAAAGTTGGGGTCGATTTTTGGCCGGGTGACGTGTAAATTCAAGGTCTTAGGCTCCTTGCGCGCAGCCACGACAGGCGCCTCGGAACAGCGCATGACCCGAAAATCGGATCGATTTTCGAAGAGGATCATGGGCAAAACTAAAGTGCTGCAGCGTCCGTTGCGCGTCCGAGAGGACGCGCGGCGCTGCAGGTGGTGAACGTGATGAAAACGGCCAAATTCTCGATCGGGCAAGTGGTTCGCCATCGGCTGTTTCCGTTCCGCGGCGTGATCTTCGACGTCGATCCCGAATTCGCCAACACCGAGGAATGGTACGAGGCCATTCCCGCCGACGCGCGTCCTCGCAAGGACCAGCCTTTCTACCATCTTCTGGCGGAAAATTCGGAGACTGAGTACATCGCCTATGTGTCCGAGCAGAACCTGCTCGAGGACCGCTCGGGCGAGCCGGTGCGGCATCCGCAGATCGGCGAGATGTTCGACAAGCTGCCGGACGGCCGCTACGAGCCAAAGCGTCAGTCGAAGCACTGAAGCGCTAACGAACGTCGCCCAAGGCGCGCAGCGCGGCGCAACAAAAAAGCGAGGCATTTGCCCCGCTTTTTTGCTTTCCGAGAATCGCGCTTGCGCGATCAGTTCGCGGTCTTGGCCTTGTCCTGCTCGTCCTTGAGCTTCTTGGCGAAGTCCTGATTGTTCTTGGCGACGAAGTCCTGCAGCTTCTTCTGCCGGTCCTCGATGTCCGACTGCTGCAGCGGCGGACCGTCATAGGCGCCGCTGAAGCCGGTGAGCGCGATCTTGATTGGGTTCGGCTGGTTCTGGAAGTTGATCGACGTGAGCGTGATGCCCTGGCCCTTCTTGAAGGACGCGACGAGCTGGTCGCTCAGCGGCACTTCCGCGACGCAGCGATCCGGGAAGCAGATCACATAGTCGAGCTTCTGCGCCTTGCCGGCATCGATCTGGAGCGCAATGCCCGGAGGAACGAGGCGGCCGGTCGGAACCGTAACCTGGAAGACCTTGCGGTTCACCTTGCCCTTGAGCTCGATCAGGCTGACGCCGGTGACGAGCTGGCCGTTGCCGGCGGTGACGATGTTCTGCACATTGCAGATGTCGACGTCTTCCTGCTTGGTGCAGGCCTTGAACCAGCCCTGCGGGATCTGCGGCTGCTGTTGGGCCGAGGCGGTGAAAAGCCCGGCGCCCAGAACGCCGACCACGCCTGCGGCCAGCACCGAAAGGCGGTACGCGTTGATCGTCATATGGTGCACTTTCCTCTCAAATGATCCCGGGGACCGGCTTCTTCGTGCCGTGTGGTCCAGCTACCTGTTGCCCAAATGAGGCAACAGGATGACTTTGGAGCGCGTGTTACACTGCCAGCGGCATCGAATCCAGCCCGGTTTCCGCGATTTCTTCGCTGTTTGCTCTCCCGGGGCGAGCGTCGATAGGTGCCGGAGCGGCTGAACCCGATTCCCAATCGGGCACCGATTCAATCGGGTAAGGAAATGCTCTAGGGTGCATGGCGAATCACAAAGCCGCCCGGCAAGGAGACGGTCATGGACCGCGTTCTCGTTCGGCTGATCGCCGCGACCTCGTTTCTGGCTCTTTCGCTCCTTCCGGCACAGTCGGAGCCGAAGCACGGCATTGCCATGCAGGGCGAGCCGGCGCTGCCGCCCGGCTACCAGCATTTCGACTACGTCAATCCGGACGCGCCGAAAGGCGGAAGCGTCACCTATTGCGTCGTCGGCTCCTTCGACAACCTCAACCCCTTCATCCTGAAAAGCCTGCGCACCACGGCGCGCGGCATGATCGATACCGTTTACGGCAATCTCGTCTTCGAGCCGCTGATGCAGCGCAGCTATGACGAGCCCTTCAGCCTCTACGGACTGTTGGCCGACAGCGCCGACATGGACCCGGAGCGCAAGAGCATCGAGTTTCATCTCAACCCCAATGCGAAATGGTCTGATGGCCAGCCGGTGACGCCGGAAGACGTGCTGTTCACCTATGACGTCTTCACCGACAAGGGCCGCCCACCCTACAGCGACCGCATGAGCATGATCGCCAAGCTGGAAAAGACCGGCGACCACAGCGTGAAATTCACCTTCAACGACAAGGCCAACCGCGAATTCCCGCTGATCGTCGCGCTGACGCCGATCGTCCCTAAGCACGCCTTCGACAAGGACACGTTCGACAAGACCACGCTGAAGCCATTGACCGGCAGCGGACCCTACACCGTCGACAAGGTGCTGCCGGGGCAGCGCATCGTCTTCAAGCGCAACCCGGACTATTGGGGCAAGGACATTCCGTCGAAACGTGGCTTCGACAATTTCGACCAGATCACCATCGAGTATTTTCTCAACGCCAACGCCAAGACGGAAGCGTTCAAGAAAGGCATCTGCGCCCTCGATGACGAGACCGATCCGGTCAAGCGTGAGCGCGACATCGACTTTCCGGCCTTCCGAAAGGGCGATGTGAAGGAAGAATATTTCAACACCGGCATTCCCCCGGTGGTGACCGGCTTCCTGTTCAACACCCGGCTGCCGAAGTTCGAGAATCCCGTTGTCCGCCGCGCCCTCGGCATGCTCTACGACTTCGAATGGACGAACAAGAACCTGTTCGGCGGCAAGTTCAACCGCACCATGAGCTACTGGCAGAATTCCGAGCTTTCGGCGCTCGGCCACCCGGCCGACGATCGTGAAAAGGCGCTGCTTGCACCCTATCCCGGCCGCGTGCCGCCAGATGTGATGGACGGCACCTGGCGCCCGCCGGTGACCGACGGTTCGGGCCAGGACCGCAAGGTGCTCAAAGCGGCCTTCGAACTGCTGAAAGGTGCAGGCTTCCGTGTGCAGGACGGCAAGATGCTCGACGCGCGGGGCAACCCGTTCGGCTTCGAGATCCTGACCTCATCGCAGGACGAAGAGCGGCTGGCGGCCGTCTACCAGCGCACGCTGGAGAAGATTGGTATCGACGTCGGCATCCGTACCCTCGACGGCGATCAGATCCAGTCGCGCAAGCAGCGGTTCGACTTCGAGGTTCTGATCGGGACGAGCGGCTTCAGCAATTCGCTGTCGCCCGGCAGCGAGCAGCTCGGCCGTTGGGGATCGATCGCCGCGAAGACGGAAGGATCGTTCAATCTCGCCGGCGTCGCCGATCCGGCGATCGACGCCGCGATCGACGCCATGCTGAACGCCCGCACCAAGGAAGACTATGTCGCCGCGGTGCGCGTGCTCGACCGGCTGCTGATCTCGGGCAACTACCTGGTGCCGATGCAATACAACACGCAGCAATGGCTCGCTTACTGGAGCTATCTGGAACATCCGCAAAAGACCCCCATATTCGGCTATCAGCTGCCGACCTGGTGGCGAAAGCCAAACTGACGCAAGCCCAGCCATAATCGGGAACCGAAAAGGAGACGAGCATGAGCGCCGAGAACTCCATCACAGTCGATGTCGTGTCCGATGTCGTCTGCCCCTGGTGCTTCATCGGCCAGAGGCGGCTGGACAAGGCCATTGCTTCTGCAAGCGACGTCGACGTGCATGTCAGCTGGCGGCCGTTCCAGCTCGATCCGACCATCCCGCCAGGCGGCATGGATCGCCGCCAATACATGCTCGGCAAGTTCGGCAGCGAGGAACGCATCCAACAGATCCACGCGCGCATCGAGCCGCTCGGCGAGGCCGAGGGCATCCATTTTGCATTTGGCGCCATCAAGGTCGCGGCCAACACGCTTGACGCTCATCGCGTGATCCGCTGGGCGGGAGCCGCGGGTGAAGACGTGCAGAACCGGCTGGTGCGCCGCCTCTTCCAGCTGAATTTCGAGGAAGGCGTGAACATCGGCGACCACGCCGTGCTGGTAAAGGCCGCCGGCGAGGCCGGCATGGATGCGTCGGTGGTCGAAACGCTGCTGCCGACCGATGCCGACGTCGAGGCCGTCCGCAACGAGATCGCCACCGCTTCGCGCATGGGCATCACCGGCGTGCCCTGCTTCCTGCTCGAAGGCAAATACGCGGTGATGGGCGCGCAGGATGCCGACACGCTTGCCGACGCGATCCGCCAGGTGGCCCAAGCCAAGGCGCGCGGCGAGCTCGAAACCGTCGCAGGCTGAGCTTCCTTCTACGCAATTCCGCACGGAAAGCGGTCACGCACTTTTCCCGGAATTGCTCCTGCTCGCCAAACACGATCTGGTGAATCGCTTTGTACGCCACGCTAAGCTAGAACCGCCAAGGGTTTGGCTGATTTGGGGGCGACATAAATGGCAGTCAGGCGTCGCGCATTGTTGCTGTTGTGCTTGCCTTTCGCCTTCGGCCTTCCGCTGACATTGCAGCGCGTATCGGCCGAGGAAGCCGTTATGTCGGCGACCTTCGAAGGCAAACCCTGGACGGTGTCTTTCACCCTGGCACAGACGATGCAGATGGGCGGCAAGCCGGTTTTGAACCTGTCAGGAACAGAACAGGGCTCGCCGACCATGACCTTCAATTCGATGCTGGTCTTGAAGGATCCGAACGACTTTGCCGGCACCTATCCGCTCAAGACCGGGTCGTCCGCGAACAGCGCCAGCTTCAACATTCTCGATTCCGGCGCCATGGTTGGCCATGTCCGTTTCGCCAGCGGCGAGATCGTCGTCGACAAATACGATCCCGCCGCCAAGACCGTTTCCGGTCATTTCAGCGCGTCGGGAAAAGACGAATCGGGCAAGCCCGAAGATCTCATTGACGGTAAATTTTCGGGCATTCCGGTCACCGCCCAATAGCCGTTCCGGCCAGCGGATACCTCTTTTCCATTCACAAACCCGTGTTTTCCGCTTCCCCAAGGGAAGGTTGCCGCCGGCTGGCGCAATCGTCTTTAACGCACTGGAATAAAAGGCGAAATCAGAGCAGCTAACGACCCATGGGCTCGGCCTTTCTGTTGCCCTCGCGCCACGGCAGGTAACCCTGTTCACATTCCTCGGCAGAAAATTAATGGAAAATGATCAATTGGTGTTACCATGTGTAACAAAACTAAGAAAGGTTTGGGCGGGATCGTGACTGGGGTCGGTAGACCGCGACGTACAGTACCGGAGCAAACATCCAGCGAGGCAAAGACCTCGCCTCTGACGCCGGTATCGTCGATGCGTACATTCTGGGGGCTGATGCGAGCCTACTGGTTCTCCGACCGGTGGAAGGAAGCCTGGACCCTCACCATCGTCATCGCGCTGCTGACGGCGTTGTCCAGCAAGGCTGGCGTCTGGTTTGCCGTGGCATTGGGCGAATTGGGCAATTCGATCGCCTTTCTCCACGACGCTGCGAACACCCACCCGTTGCAGACCATCCTGACCAATGCCGGCATATTGGTGCTGCTGGTCATGCTGAAGGATGCCGGCTTCACCGGCGTGCGCAATCTCGTTTCAACGACCTTGCACCGCAAATGGCGGGGCTGGCTGAACAACCAGTTCAATCAGGCCCTGCTCGACGGCAACCATACCCATTTCCATGCCCAGCATGGTTCGGTGGCCGGCGGCATCGTCGCTCCGGACAACATCGATCAGCGCATCCAGGAATCGATCAAGGACATGACCGGCGGCGCTATCGGCCTTGCCATGGGCGTGCTGGGTGTCGCGACTTCGCTCTATTTCATCGGTGAAAACCTGATTGGGTCCTCGGTCGAGGTCAAGGGCCTGGAATTCCTGGGCAGCTACGGCACCGCGGTGCTGGCTTTCCTTGCCGTCGCCATCTACGTGCCGCTGAACACCTGGATCGCGGTCAAGCTCGGGCGCCTGCTCGAGCGGCTCAATGTGCGCATGCAGCAGGCCGAGGGCAGCTATCGCAGCGAGCTGACGACATTCCTGCGCCGCAGCTTCCACGTCGCCGCCTCGCATGGCGAGGGCGTGCAAAAGTCGATGCATGACAGGCTCTATGTCGACATCGACAAGACATGGGGACGGCTCAATGTCGTCAACACCAGCTACACGTCGTTCGAGCTGATCTACAATTTCGTCGGCGCCCGCATCGTTGCCTACTCGCCAGGCCTCGTGTCGTTCATCCACAACCGCCTCGATTACAAAGGCTACATCACCGGCTCCGAAATGGTCGCCCAGTTGATCAGCCAGTGCTCGTGGTTCATCCATGTGATGCCGGCGATCGCGACGCTCAGAGCCAACAGCCAGCGTGTGACCGAACTCGCCGGCGCCATCGAGAACGTCCAGCATCCGCGCGAATTCTATCAGCAGACCGGCCGCTCCGACTTCGGCTACGCCACCCAGAACCCGGTGTTCGGCCTGACCATCCAGAAGCTCGAGCTGGCGCATCAGGGCGAGGACGCCACGCCCTTCCTCAGCGCGGCCAATTTGCGTTTCCGCCGCGGCGAATGGACTTTCCTCAAGGGCGAGTCCGGCTGCGGCAAGACTTCGCTGATCAAGGCGATCAATGGCCTGTGGCCGTACGGTCGTGGCACCATCGTCTTCCCGGAGGGCGTGACGAGTTTCTACGCCGCGCAGGAGGTGAAGCTGCAGCAGGTCTCGCTGAAGCAGCTCGTCTGCCTGCCGGGTTCCGAGAACGACCATAGCGACACGCAGGTCGCGGCGGCCCTGCACAAGGCCGGGCTCGGCGACTTCATCGGCCACCTGGCCGACGAGAGCCGCGAGGGCAAGCTCTGGGACCAGGTGCTTTCGGGCGGCCAAAAGCAGAAGCTGGTGGTCGCGCGCATCATCCTGCAGCAGCCCGGCCTTCTGTTCCTCGACGAAGCGACCGGCGCGCTCGACCCCGAAGGCAAGATCGCCTTCCACCAGGCGATCAAGGACAATTGCGCGAACGTCACCGTCATCAGCGTCATGCACGAGGCGGTGGCTCCGCGCTCGCTTTCCGGCGAGGAATTCTACCACAGCGTGGTCTCGATCGCCGACGGCGTGGCTGTCAAGAAGCCGCTCGCTCCCAGCCTGCCGCGCGAGCTCACCACCATTCTCGCCCAGCCGCGGCCGGTCGAGGACAAGTGGCTGCGCTTCCGCCGACTGAAGCAGAAATAGCAGTCATACCAAGCCTTTGCCCGAGGACCACGCCCCGGCTTCGGCTGCCTGCGATCACAGTCTCGCGATCCGGCCTCCCCGCATCAATTTTCAGGGCCCTGCGCGATTGACTCGGCAAAAACCGCTCGTATGTTGCGCCCGCTCGCCAAATTCAAACCTACAGCGCCGCGCGTCGCTTGGACGCGCAAAGGACGCTGTAGAAACTTAGAATTTGCGCATGATCCTTTCCGAAAATCGAAACCGATTTTCGGGGTCATGCGCGAACCCCGCGAGCAGAAAGGTCAACCCGCCATGCCTGGCGACAGTCACAGTCGAACGCAACCGCCGTCCGCCCTGACGTGACCTGACGGCTCACGTCCTGCCGGACGGCAAGGAGTGAGCCATGAACGAATTCGCACCCGTATTGGACGACGAAGCCGTCGCCGTCGCCCGTGTTCTTGCCAACGATCACGTCGCCGACGTCGTCGAAGCCCTCAACCACGAGCCCCGCGAGACGGCCATCGAGCTGCTCTGCGCCGTGCCGTTCGAGCGGCTGGTCGAGATTTTCGACCAGCCGGAACTCGAAGCAGCACCTGAACTCGCCGAAGCCCTGCCCCGCCCCAAGGCGAGCAAGCTCCTGACCGCCATGTCGGTCGACCGCGCGGCCGACATTCTGCGCGAGCTGGATGAGCCGGCCCGCTCGGAGCTGCTCGGCGCTTTGGCCCCGCCGCTGCGCGCCACGCTGCTCTCCATCCTTGGCTATCCGGAAGGCAGCGCCGCCTCGATCATGACGACGGAATTCGTCAGCGTGCCTTCGGACTGGACCGTCGGGCGCACGCTCGACTACATCCGCAAGGTCGAGCGCACGCGCGAAACCATCTACGCCATCTACATCGTCGATCCGGAGACGCAGCTCCTGCTGCGTTCGACCGGATTGCGCCGGCTGATCACCGGCAACCCGGAGGATTCGATCCTGTCGGTGGCGCCCGATCGGGTGCCGGTGACGGTGACGCCGCTCACCGATCGCGAGAACCTGGCGCAGACCATCTCCAAATATGACCTGCTCGCCTTGCCGGTGGTCGACCACGGCAGGATCCTCGGCATCGTCACCGTCGACGACATCATCGACACGATGATCGAGGAGACGACCGAGGACGTGCATCGTTTCGGCGGCATGGAGGCGCTCGACGAGCCCTACATGAAGATGAGCTTCCTCGCCATGATCCAGAAGCGCGCCGGCTGGCTCTGCGCGCTGTTCCTCAGCGAGATGCTTACGGCCAACGCCATGCAGAGCTACGAGGGCGAGTTGGAGAAGGCGATCGTGCTGACGCTGTTCATCCCGCTGATCATGAGCTCCGGCGGCAACTCCGGCTCGCAGGCGACGTCGCTCGTCATCCGCGCGCTCGCGCTGCGCGAGATCGGGCTGCGCGACTGGTGGCGGGTGGCGCTGCGCGAGCTGCCGACCGGTCTGGTGCTCGGCTCGATCCTCGGCATTGTCGGCATCTGTCGCATCGCGCTCTGGCAGTATTTCGGCTTCTACGACTACGGCTCGCACTGGATGCTGATCGCGGCAACGGTGGGCGCGGCGCTGGTCGGCATCGTCACCTTCGGCTCGCTGTCGGGATCGATGCTGCCCTTCGCGCTGAAGCGCATCGGCTTCGACCCGGCAAGCGCCTCGGCGCCGTTCGTCGCCACACTGGTCGATGTCACCGGACTGGTCATCTACTTCTCGGTGGCGCTGGTGGTCCTGCGCGGCACGCTGCTGTAGGTCTGAAAACTTTACCGCTGCCGGACATGCCGGCGGCGGGTTGTCTCTGTCATCCGGCTTGCCGGCCGTAGATCGCGTCGCGCAGCGCGTCCGGGAAAGCGCCCATCATGCCGGCGATCGCCGTGTTGGTAAGCGCCACCACCGTCAGGTCGAGCGTCGGGTCGACGAACCAGGAATGGCCGTAGACGCCGCCCCATCGCCAGGTGCCCGGAGCCTGCGGCGTCGCCGCCGCCACCGGGTCGCGCAACACGCCAAATCCCAGACCCCAGCCCCAGCCTGGCATGGTCGTCTCCAGACCTGCGATCGCGTCCCTGGTCATTGCCGCCGTTGTCCCGGGGCGGATGACCGTCCCGTCTCCGCGCCGCAGCGCTTCGAGCAGCTTCAGGACATCGCCGGCCGTTCCGTTCATGCCGGTGCCGCCGGATGCAAAGGAAGCGGGATCGAAAGTGCGCCCGGGCGTGAACGAGATGGCGCCATCGCCGAAAGGCACGAGATGATGCTCGCCCATGACGACTGCCCCGCCGGGGCCGTCCGCGTAAGGCATCGCCAACCGGGCCGGGTCACGGACGGCAAAGGCGGTGTCGCTCATACCGAGAGGCCTGGCGACCAGGCGCTCGGCAAGGTCCGGCAAGGTCTCGCCCGTGGCCCTCGCCATCGCCTCGCCCAGAACGTCCATCGCCACCGAATAGCCCCAGCCCGCGCCCGGCGCGAAGGAGAGCGGCACCGACGCGATGCGGCGGAGGTTCTCGGCCATGGAAAGGCCCGGTTGGTCGAGGCCATCCGAGATGCCGGCCCGTTGATAAGGACCACCGGCGGGCTGGCGAAAGCCATAATCGAGGCCGGCGGTATGGGTGAGCAAGTGCCGGATGGTCAAGACGGGCTCGCTGCCGTCGGCCAGCTTCGGTCGGAACTCGGGGATGAATTTCGTCACCGGGTCGGCAAGATCGATCACGCCGGCCTCGACCAAGGCAAGCGCCGCGGTGGCGATGACCGGCTTGGTCACCGAGGCCAGGCGGAAGATCGCGTCCTGTCGCATCGGTTCGTTCGCCTCGCGGTCGGCGACTCCGGCTGCGCGGCCATAAAGGATCTCGCCGCGCCGGGCGACGAGAACGACCGCGCCGACGATACGGCGCTCTTCGATCGCGCCGTCCACGACCTGATCCACGCGCCGGGCAAAGTTGCGGTCGAGCGGCGCGGCGGTGGCGGACATTACGGTCTCCTTGAAATCAGGAATTGCGAACCGGCTGAATGTCAGACGCGTTCGCCGTTCTTCACGCGGTAGGTCGGCTTGTACATCGTCACCAGTTCCTCAGCCGCGGTCGGATGCACGGCCATGGTGCGGTCGAAATCGTCCTTGGTCAGGCCCGCCTTCAGCGGAATGCCGAGAAGCTGCGCCATCTCGCCGGCATCGGGGCCGAGAATGTGGGCGCCGATCACCTTCCTGGATGCGCCGTTGACCACCAGCTTCATCAGCATCTTCTCGTCGCGGCCGGACAGCGTGTGGCGCATCGGACGGAACGATGCGCGATAAATCTCGACATCGGGATAGCGCTTGATCGCGTCGTCTTCCGAGAGGCCGACGGTGCCGATCTCCGGCTGCGAGAACACCGCCGTCGGAATGGTATCGTGGTCCGGCGCGGTCGGATTGTCCTTGAAGGCGGTCTCGATGAAGCACATCGCCTCGTGGATCGCGACCGGCGTCAGTTGCACGCGATGGGTTACGTCGCCGATCGCCCAGATGTTGTCGACATTGGTGCGCGAATATTGGTCGACCATGATCGCGCCCGTCTTGCTGAGCTCCACGCCGACGCCTTCCAGGCCCATATTCTCGGTATTGGGAATACGCCCGATAGCCAGCATGACCTGGTCGACCGTCAGGGTTTGGCCGGAAGACAGCAGAACGTCGAGCCGGCCCTCCGCGGTCTTGCGCACCCATTCCGAAACGGTGGGGCAGAGGATCCTGATCCCCTTTTTCTCCATGGTCTCGTGCAGCGAGCGGCGCAAATCCATGTCGAAGCGGCTGAGAATCTCCTGGCCGCGATAGACCAGCGTGGTGTCGACGCCAAGGCCATGGAAGATGTTGGCGAATTCGACGGCGATGTAGCCGCCGCCCTCGATCATGATCGCTTTCGGCAGTTCCTTGAGATCGAAGGCCTCGTTGGAGAAGATGCAGTATTCGTGGCCTGACAGCGCCGGATGCGGCGCCGGCCGGCCGCCAGTGGCGATCAGGATCTGGTCGGCGCTGACCGTGCGGTCCTCGGCAACCAGATAGATGCTGTGCTGGTCGACGAGCACGGCGCGCGAGTGAAACGTCTCGCCGCCGGAGCCCTCGACATTCCTCTTGTAGATCGCCTCGAGCCGCGCGATCTCCTTGTCCTTGTTGGCGACCAGCGTCTGCCAGTCGAAGCTCGCCTCGGGCACCGTCCAGCCATAGCCGGCAGCGTCGGCGAAATGCTCGGGAAATTGCGAGGCATAGACATAGAGTTTCTTCGGCACGCAGCCGCGGATGACGCAGGTCCCGCCGAACCGGTACTCCTCCGCGATGGCGACGCGCTTGCCGAGAGCCGCCGCCACCCGGGCTGCCCTCACCCCGCCGGAGCCGCCGCCGATGACGAACAGATCATAGTCATAAGCGGCCATCGCTTGGGCTCCTGCGGATGAGAAAGACGGGGTCACAGGTAGGCTGCCAAGCAGCAAAAGAAAAGCCCGGGCAAACCCGGGCTTTGTGGTCCAGCCGCCGTCGGCGGATTGACAGGGATCAGTTCTGCGAATCGTCCGCCGGTGCCGAATTGTCGGCGGGAGCCGAATTGTCCGCCGGAGCGGAACCGTCGGCCGGCGCGGTGGCGTCCGGAGCCGGTGCCGCCGGCGCCGCGGCCTTGGCGGCGGCGGCGATCGTTTCGCCGACCTGCTGGGCGAGGTCGCGGGCAACGCCGTTCTGCCAGATCTCGGCGGCCTTCACGAGGTCGCGCGTGACCGCGGGGCCGCTGTCGAGCAGCTTCTTGCCGGCCGCCGAGCTGTAGAAGGTGGCGATGTCGTTGAGCTCCTGCTCGGAAAACACCTTGGCGTAGGCGAGCGCTGCTTCCTTTTCGAGATCCGCGCGCCGCGAGGCAAGGCCGAGCGCTTTCTCGGCCACGGTCTTGCCGATCAGCTCCTGCATGTCGGGGTTCTTCTGGATGAGCTGCGCCTCGAGCGCGCCGGCCGCCTGCGGCAGGATGTTGTCGAACGTGTCCGTGGCATGGATCGCCGCGACGGCCGCGCGCGCCGCCTTCAAATGCGATTCGCTGACATCCTGCGCAAACACCGGCGAAGACAGCGCAAGGACGGCCGAGGCCGCCAGAAGCATCGAAAGGCGGCGAACTCGTTTAGGCAACATCATGGTCGATAGAACTCCCTGGTTTCAGGCTGCATGGACGGTTTCAATACCGTCGCCGCCGGCGATGATGGCCGTTGACGCCAGCCCGATGAATAGACCGTGCTCGACAACGCCTGGAATGGCGAAGAGAGCATTCGACAGCGCTCTTGTATCCGGAATGCGGCCAAAAGATGCATCGAGGATAAAGTGGCCGCCGTCTGTAACAAATGGCTGGCTTCCCGTCATCCTCAATGTAACCGGGCCGGAAAGGCCGAGCTCTGCGGCGGCGGCTCGAACCGCGATTTCGGTGGCGCGCAGGCCGAATTTGTTGACCTCGATGGGCAGCGGGAACCGACCCAGTGTCCCGACCATCTTTGACTTGTCGGCGATGACGATCATGCGGTCGGATGCCGCCGCGACGATTTTCTCGCGCAGCAGCGCGCCGCCGCCGCCCTTGATCAGGGTCAGGTCCGGATCGACCTCGTCGGCGCCGTCGATGGTGAGGTCGAGTTCCGGCGTCTCCTCGAGCGTGGACAGCGGCACGCCGAGCTCGCGGCAGAGCGCCGCGGTGCGCTCCGAGGTCGGCACGCCAATGACCTTGAGGCCGGTCGCAACCTTCTCTGCCAGCAGCCGCACGAACGCCTCCGCCGTGGTGCCGGTGCCGATGCCGAGCCGCATGCCGTCGCCGACATGGGCGAGCGCGGCCCGCGCGGCTTCGACCTTCAACTGCCTTGCATCCATGGGGAGCCCCGATTTCGCCGGTTTCGCGCGCCTCGTAGCATTTTTGCCTGTCCCGTCAAAGGGCCGCGCTGTGGACCGATCGAGGCTTCTTGCTTGAACCCGGCCCAAGCTGTATCGGCTGCGGCAATTCAATCGCTACAGGAACGCACCATGCCGAGCCCGATCATCGTCTTCGACCTGGATGGAACGCTGGTCGATACGGCGCCGGACCTGCTCGACAGCCTCAATCACAGCCTGGCTGCAAGCGACCTCGCCGCTGTCGACGAAGCCGGTTTCCGGCGCTTCGTCGGCCATGGCGGGCGCGTCATGATCGAACGCGCGCATGCCGCTCAGAACAAGGCGCTGGTGGGGGAAGAGCACGACCGGCTGCTGAACCTTTTCCTCGATCATTACACGCTGAACATTCCCGGCAAGTCCCGTCCCTACCCCGGCGTCGTTGCCGCGCTCGATCGTTTCCAGGCCGCTGGCTATCTGATGGCGGTTTGCACCAACAAATACGAAGCCAATTCCGTGGCGCTGATCGGCGCGCTCGGCCTGTCGAGCTATTTTGCCGCGATCTGCGGCCAGGATACGTTCGCCTTCCGCAAGCCCGACCCGCGCCATCTCACGGAGACGATCCGGCTGGCCGGCGGCGATGCGGAGAACGCCTTGATGATCGGCGATTCGCAAACCGACATCGACACCGCCAAGGCTGCCGGCATTCCGGTGGTCGCGGTCGATTTCGGCTACACCGACCGTCATGTGCGCGAATTCGAGCCCACGCTGGTGATCTCGCATTTCGACACGCTGACGCCGCAACTGGCGGAGCGGTTGATCGCGGCGGCACGCTGAGCGCGCAGACCCGTCTTCCCAAGTGCAATTGTCGAAGAATTCGTCGGGCCATTCATCCAACACTATCAAGCTGTTGGATGGTGGGCGATGCAGGGATTGAACCTGCGACCCCACCCGTGTGAAGGGTGTGCTCTCCCGCTGAGCTAATCGCCCGCTCTTTGCCCGAAGGCCGAAGCGAGCCGCGATATAAGGTAGGCAAGCTCTCGAAGTCAAGGCGATGTGCCGACGATCTTCGAAGGACCGCCGAGCCGAGCCGGTTGAGCTCTAAATCAGCCCTCTCCGCACATTCATGCGCGTCACAGCCGTCACCAGAATGGCGCCGGTCATGAAATAGAGCGTGGCGATGATGTGGCCTTGATGGAAATGCAGCCCGGCAAACAAAAGAGCCGTGACCACGGCAAGGAAGGCGATGACGCGCGAGAATTGATCGGGCATGGGGCGACCTTGTGCAATGTGTCGGACGGCCGCCCTCATTCAGCCGCTCGCTCCATAGATCGGTTTTCGATTTTTCGCAATCGGCTCGGTGCGAACCTCAAACCAAATCCACCTCGACCCATAGTCCGCCTGGCCCGCGTGCCGCATCGCGCGGCGCGCTGCGCACCGCCTGGATCGAGCCGGACGGCGCGGCAAAAGCCGGCTTTCCGTTCTTGTCGGCGAGCCATGGATCGTCGGCGCGAATGACGCGGCCCTTGGTCTTCGTCTCGAGCGCGGTCAGGATGCCGTCATAGGGCATCTCGCCCCAGTGCACCCTCACCGCGTCGATCTTGTTGGTCGGGATGAAGGCCGACAGGTCGCTGCTCGTCAGCAGGTCAAAACCCCGTTTTTCCGGCGTGGCGTTCTGGCTGCCGTGATGGGCGACCTTGAGATAGACGGTGCGCGCCAGAAGGTCGGCCGACGTGACGGTGCCCTGCCCCGCCGGCCATGTCAGATCCTTCCAGCTCAGCCAGTTGCCGATCTGGGCATCGCCCGGGAACAGCAGCACCCGGCCCGAGTCGATGAACTCGAAGGCCAGTACAAGGCTGGTGTTGTTGACGCCGCGGTCAAGCTGCAGGGCAAGGTCGGCGGCAATCCCCATCCAGTCGGCGTCGATGCGCCGCCAGGACTGGTCGCGGTCTTCCATCGCGGCCGCGGCCGAAACCGGCCCGGAATAATGCTTGCGGACATAGGCGCCGACATCGATGGCCGGGTCGCTGCCCTTGTCGCCGTCGAGCGCCGCAGAAAGCGGCGTGCCGACATTGCGCTCGAACGGACTGAGCTCGTCGACGTAACCGGCATCGGCCGCCTCGTTAATGTTGAGACCGTTCGCCAGCGCCCGCGCGAACGGACCGCCGCCGGCCAGCGGGAACATCTCGCTCGCCTTCTCCTCCAGCCGAAGCGCCGCCTTGTCGCGCGGCGGGCCGAGCACATAGATGCGCAGATTGGGCAATGCGTCGATAGATACCGGCGGCCCGCCGGGCTCGAAATAGGTCGGCGACGGTTTCTGCGACAGCTTTGCCGCCGCGTCGCGGGCCGAACGCACCCGCTCCCCGGCGGCGCCGAACTGGAAGCCAAGCACGGACTGCAGGCCGTCGCGAACGCCGGCCATGTAGGAACTGAGCCCTTGCATTCCGTCGAGCTTCTGGCCCACGCCCTGCAGCGCGGCGATTGCCTGGCCCTTGAACTTGTCGAGTTCCGCGGCCTCCGCGTCGGCGGGATTTTCGGTCCACCCCATCCAGACATCGGCGACGACAAAATCCTTGAAAAGATCCTTCGCCGTCAGGAACCCGGAGACATGGTCCCAGTGTTCGTGCGTGACGACGAGGATGTCGATCTTGCCGCCGGTCTCCTTCCTGATGTCGGCGACGATGTCGCCGACCAGCGCCGGGCCACCCTTGATCGATACATGGATGCCGCAATCGATGAGCATGCGGAATGGCTTACCGTCCACCTTCTTGAACGTCAGCAGATGGCAATCGCCGATGCCCTGGCAATAATGCCTCACGGTAACGACCGATGCTGGCGCTACCGCTGCGGCCGTTTTTGCCGGCCTTGTCCTTGCCGCCGGCTTTCTAGACATGGTCGTCGTCTCCGTCGCTGGCATGCAGCAAGGCAAAGGGTTCTGACACGTCGCCGCCGAAATAGAGCGCTCGCAGCGGCGACAGATAGTTGGCGGCCATAGTCCCGGCCTGACGCTTCTGCCGGTCCGCGCTGCCGGTGTTCTTGATGATCGAGTAGCGGATCTCCTCGAACCCCTCGCGCGGGTCTATGATGATGGTGGCGCCGCCCCGGAACCAGAAGAAGCCGTCGCCCTTGGCCATGCCTTGCGGCATCGCCGTGCCGTCGAGCGCAACCGGAATGCGCTGCTGGATGACCGCCACGACCTCGACGCGGAACGAACCGTCCGGCTCGACGCGGCGCGTCGGGCGCACGCTGTAGATGTCGAAGGTCGTCTCGCCTTTCTTCGGCGCATGCATGACCGTGCCGTCCTCATTGTAGCGCGGCAGATCGGGCAGCAGGCCGAACTGCGTGTAGAGGTTAGGGTTGGAGGCGAAGGCCTTGTGCATCGCCTTCCACAGCGCGTAGCGGTTCTTGTCGTTGAGCGCGAAGATCTCGGCCCGCTTCAATTTCTGGTTCCAGCCGAGGTCGATCCTGCTGAGCAGTCCTTTCAGCCAGGTCGGCGACGGGTCCTCCGGCGCGCTCCAGGCGAGCGTCTCTTCCGAGATGGTGCGCACGTCGCGCGGCAGAAGCTTCCATTTGCGGAACGATTCCAGGAAGGCCAGGCGGTAGTGGAGCGGATCGTCGGGATAGGCGTCGCGGTCGGCGGTGATCAGCGCGCGCAGATATTCGCCGAAGGTGATGTCGACGGAAGGGCAATAGTCGAGCGCGCGGATGCACATGGTCAGCATTTGCCTGGCGGTCTTGGCGACCTCGTCGGTCAGGCGTTCGACCAGGCTCGGATGCAAGGTTCCCGCCGGCAGGATGCCGGAGCCGCCGGTGGCAAGCTGGATCAGATCGTCGGTCCGCCGATCGGCGATCGCCAGGAAGGCCTGGTAGGCGGCGAAGACCAGGATCGAGCCCCGGTCATGCGCCTCGAACGTCTTGTCGTAGTCGAGATCGGCCATGCCGGCGCCGCCATATTCACGCAACGGCCCGGCCCGGCCGCTGCCTTCGCCGAATTGCTTGGCGATGCCGGAAAGCAGCGAAGCGGCCGACAATTCGCCCCTCGCCTTGCCGATCTCGAAGCTTACCAGCTCCTTCAGCGTGAAATGCTGGAACAGCGCGACAATGTCGGCGAAGGCCTCGTGGAAGGCCGGCACGTCCGGGTTGGACGCTTCCTGGAAGCGGCGATGCAGCCCGTCGAGCAGCGCATGTGACATCTCATGCGCGACGATGTCGCTGGACAGGCAGGAGAACACCGTCGTTCCGGGCGTGGTGACATCGCCCTGATTGCTGGTCGCCGGGAAATAGCCGAACAGCAGCGCCTTCTTTTCCGGGCTGTAATAGGCATTCTGCGCGCGCAACGCATGCGGATAGATGCGCAGGCGCGGCACGTAGCGCGCCTTCACCGTCATGTCGCCGGTCCGGCCGGTAGCTTCGGCATAATGCGGCGCCCACAACGCCCGCCGGCCAAGCGCGCGCTCGAAATGGCCGATCGTGGTCATGGCGACGGCGTAGACCATCTGCTGGTGGAATTTCGGATTGCCTTCCGAAGGCGGCAGGCCATCCTGCGCCAGAAGCACCTTGTCGTTGAGGTCTACCGGATCGTAGACGCGGTCGGAGGCGGGGTCGACATCGACCACCTCGAGATATTCGCCGATCGGACCCGGCAGCAACGGCCTGTCCGTCGCCGGTTCGTCGTCCCACGGCACAGAAAGCGTCGCCTGGTAGACCGAAACCGAATCCAGCCGTTTCGCCACCGAAGGATCGAGCGCGTAAATGCGCAGGCGCCGTTGCGGCGGTGGCAGCGGCCGTGGCTTGCGCTTGATGGCCGGCGCGGGGCCCATGACCGGCGCCGGAACCGCTACGCTGGCGCCCGGCCGTCCGAGCAAACCTTCCAGAAAGGCCTTCAGCGGCTTCGACGGGTTGCCTTGGTCGAGCGCCGCTTCGAGATAGCGGTTGCGGGCCGCGGCCGAAATATTGCCCGGATCGCCGTCCGGGTCGGCGATCGCCTGCTCGATTGACGCCGTGGCTTGCGCCATCTGCATCAGTTCAAGCGCAAACATCGTCCGCTGCCGAAGCGTCGCCGGCGGTGGCGCCGCCAACGAATTCCCGCCGGTCAAAAGGTCGAGCCAGCTCCACGTGTAGGTGGCTCGAGCGAGCTTCGTCAGGCTGTTCGCCGCCGGCGGCGGGAAGCTCAGCGCATCGAAGGCCCGCAAAACGCCCTGCCCGATCTTCTCCTTCGTCTCCGCCGCATTCATCTTGGCCGTCGATTTCGAGGCCTTCGCGAACAACGCCTTGCGGACGGCCTCGACACGCATCCAGGGCTGAGGATAATTCTTCACCACGTCCCAGTGCTCGGCCAGCCACAGAGCGGCCGCTGCCGCGACCTGCGGGGTGGCGGCGGAGGTGCCGCTGCCGTCCATGTCGACGACCTTGCGGCAATC
Source organism: Mesorhizobium sp. B2-4-3 (assembly GCF_006442815.1). Classification (GTDB taxonomy): domain Bacteria; phylum Pseudomonadota; class Alphaproteobacteria; order Rhizobiales; family Rhizobiaceae; genus Mesorhizobium. The sequence continues at coordinate 201,323 of NZ_VFVL01000004.1, read as the reverse complement.
GATCTCGGCCCAGGGCACGTTCGGCGTGTAGGCGCCGAGCGCGGTGGCCATCTTCGAAGGCGGGCCATAATTGCCCTGCATGGTGCCGAGGGCGAGCCCGGCATAGGCGCGCCCGTCGCCCATCACGCCGCAGGCCGCAAGCACCCGGTTGTAGCGCGCGGGATAGACGATGCTGCGCGGCGTGATGGTGAAATTGTTGCCCGCCGCCGTGACCATGACCACGCCGTGATCGTAGGCAAGGTTGACGGCGTCGACCAGCGCCTGCGAGGCGAGGCCGCCCATGCTCATCGACAACACCTGCGCGCCCTGCTTACGCGCATAGTCGATGCCTTGCACCATGGTGCCGGTGGTCAGCCGCACCACCCAGTCGGCGATGCGCACCGGCAGGATTTTCGCCAGTGGTGCGCCGCCGACGAAATCGTTGAAGCCCGGCCAGTGCGGCGAGGAGCCATCGAGCTTGTTGCCGGCAAGCAGGCTGAGCGTGCCGGTGCCATGGCCGCGATTGCTGGTCAGCGTGCCGGCCGGAGCGTGGTCGGTCGCGTTGTTCGGGCCGGTCCCGTCGTTGACGAAATTGCGCTGCTGCGCTGTAAGAAGTCCTGCTGGAAGGGTTTCGTGACCAGGATCGAAACCGGTATCGAGATGGGCGATGGTGATGGTGGCCTGCTTGGCGCCGACGCTTTCGCGCGCGGCCTTGAACTGGCTGAAGTCCGGCGCGGCATTCCATGCGACGCGCCCCGCGACCACCGCCTGTCCGCCCTGCGGGTCCTGATCGTCGAATGCACAGACCGGAGCTGCGCTTGCCGCCATGCCGCGATCGCCGCCGCTGTCCTTGTAGTCCCACTGCTGCACGATATCGGGCTCGATTGCGAGCACCTCGGCGCCCGCGGCGGCCAGCGCCGGAGTCCGGGCGGCAAAACCGTGGGCGTGGTCCCAGGGATTGTCCGCATCGGCGGTATCCGTGGCCAACCGCAACCAGGTGGCGCCGCGATCAGCGACCGCGGCCGTACCGGCGCTAGCGTCGGCCGGCAGAGTAAGGATCGGCTCGGCTTCGATCCCGCCAATCCGCGGCGGCCCGCCTCGCACCGAGAGCCCCGCGCCGTCGCCGCGAATCTTTACAAGGAGACCCTTCGCGGCAGCCATGGCGTGCCCTCCCCCAAAGATGAACCATGGCGCCGACCGTCCGCTACAGTCAAGCCGAGGTTCCAGCCACGCTCTGACTGATCTCTTTGCCGACTAGGCAATCATACCGGCTGCAAGGCAACGATTGATCGAGGCGTGAACCATGCATCTCCGAAATAACCATCGGTCCGCCCGGCGCACATATCTGTGAGCACCTTCACATACGTCGGACAGGGCTTGCGCTCAGATGTTGCGACGGCGGCATCGACGGCCCTAGCTGACTACGGCGTCCGCAGCTGCTGCCCGACTGCGATTTGGATGCGGTTGTCGAGGAGAAATTTCGATCACCTAGCCATTTTCAGGTTTGCTGTCTGCGCGCATGGGCACCTCCCACCCAAGCGCGCGGACGGCGTTCCAAGGATCGGCCCGCAACCGCCAGTGCGCCCGGTCTCCTTACAGTTTGCCGGCTTATCCGATTTCGGCGTGTCAGGCGTGACTTTGGTCTTCCGTCCGTCACCCCGAGAATTCGGCAAGCCACCACAGAAGGAGACGACGCTTTGATCGAGCACGCACTTATCCTACAATTTCCGTCTAACGAGAGGCGGAATCGTATCATGGCTACAAACGGCGCGGATGACAGGAACCTGCCGCGCCTGGCGCGCATCGACCCGCGCCAGTTCGACCTGCTGTTCGGCGGCTGCAAGCTGGAACGCTATGCGGCCGGCCAGCATTTGTTCGTCCAGGAGGATGCGTCCGACCGCATCTATGGCGTGATGAGCGGCACCGTCGAGATTTCGATCTATTCGCCCGGCGGGCAGAAGCTGGTGGCCAACATCGAGCTGTCGCGCAGCCTCGTAGGAGAGATCGGAGCGCTGGACGGGCGCCCGCGCACGGCGACCGCCATCTGCCTCACGGCATGCGAGCTGGTTTCGCTGAGCCGGACACAACTCTTTGATCGCATTGAGAAAAACCCGCTTCTGGCCCGCGCGATGATCGAATTGCTGTGCACGCGGCTGCGCTGGGTCAGCGGCGAGCTGGGCGACCAAGCCTTTTTCGGCATCGAGGCCAGGCTGGCAAAGCGGCTGGTGTTCCTGAGCGGCGTCATGGCGGACACGGCCGGCTGGATTCCGATTTCGCAGTCGGAGCTCGGCGAATTCCTCGGCGCGACGCGCGAATCCGTCAACAAGACGCTGAACGACTGGCGCAGCCGGCAGATGATCGCCATCAGGCGCGGTGGCTTGCGCATCACCAACGCCGCCGCGCTGAACCAGATCGCCGATTCGCAGGACGACGACTGAGCAGGCTCGGCGACTTCGCCGTAGCAGGCTCGGCGGTTTCGCCACAGCTCCGTCGATTCGCCGCACCCGGTCAGAGCCGCGAGATCAGATAGCGCAGCGCCGAGCGGCTCGGCATGAAGAAATAGCCGCCGCCTTTGGTGGTGACGAACTGCGGCACATCCTTGAGCACGGTGACCTTTTCCCAGGATGGAATCGAGAACCGGCCGCCGCCGCCTCGCGCACCGATCGTCGGATCCGTCTCGCCGACAAGGCCCTGGAACGAGTTCGACGAGACCCAGGTCTGCTGGATGAACTCGTATTGGCGTTCGATATCGGCGTTGAGGCACATGAAGAGCAGGCCCTTCTCGGTCTTTCCGCCCCTGTCCTTCTTCTCGTAGGTGCGGCCGACGCGCAGGATGCGGTGGCGCTTGCCGATCCTGATCTGCGTCTCGCGGTCCTCGCCGAGCGAATCGCGCGGGTTGGACCGGCGTATGTGCGAGCCGAGCGGACAGGCATGTCCCTGCGGATCCTCGGCGCCGAGCGCGAAGTCATTGTCGATGCCGCGGCCCGGGCGCCCGTTCGGATTGCGCACCAGCGAGCTGCCGTCCTGCCAGCGGCCGAGCATCTTTGCCGCCACCCAGCGCTGATCGATGGCGGAGTCGCCGGTCTCATCGGCAGCCTGCGTCGCGGCTTTCCTGCAATAGTCGTCGAACAATTCGACATGCTGCTCGAACTGGCGCACGACGAGGAAGGTGCCGTTGCGGCCGAAATCGCGCGGTGGAGGTGGTTGCCCCGGCACCTGACGGTTGCGCCGCACTTGCGACAGGATGCCGGTTCGGTCCAGCGCCGCCTCCACCGACGGCGAAGCCGGATAGAAGCCATGCTCGTCGCGATAGCCGAACAGGAACTCGCCGGGCGCCAGCAGATGCATGGGCGCCGCTCCTTTGGCGGCGCGCTGCGTGCCCCGGACGATCGGCTGCGAGACGCCGTCGACGAAGCCGAAATGCTCGACCGCCCGCTTGCCGTCGCGCCGCACCATCAGCGGCAGTTCGGCGGCCACGGACATCCCTGCGCCTATCGTCTGTCGCTTCATGGCTGCGATTTCTGCCTTCAACGCCGCCGGCGTCCCGCCATAGCAGACGATGACGACGTCGACGGGCTTGGCGGACGACCCCCACTGCCATTTGTCGGGTGCGTCGGGACCGGTGTCGTTGAGGATGCGGCTGCGCTCGGGCGTTCCCATGCCTTGCCGGAAGGCGACAGGAAACGTGTCCAACGGCTCGTCGTCGACGCCGCCTTCCAGTCCGAGCCGGCGCAGCCCGTTGGGGCCGAACGCCACGGTCATGGCGCGGCCGGCGGGCACGCCGTCGCCGAAACTGGTTTTGTCGATGACGAAATCGAGCCACGCCTTGCGCTTCGTTGCCGGCAACCCTTCCGGCACCTGGATCGCAAGCATATGCGCGTGGCCGAGCGCGCCGAAGGGTCCGAAGAAGATGGATTGGATTTCCCCCGATTCCAGCTCTTCGAGCGGCGCGGACGCCGATTCAGGCAAGCTGGTCGCGTCCGCCGGCCGTGCTTGCGGGCGCGGCAGCGAACCGAACTGGCTCAGCCAGTCGCGCGCCTCGTTGCCGGTGGCCGATGCGATGCCGCGCCTGATCCTGGAGTTGATGCGGATGCGCGGTGTGTTGAGGTGCGGATAAGCGCTGTACCAGAACAGCGTCGGCACCTGCTGGCGCCGCGCCCAGCGCTTGAAACGGTCGCCGTCGCGCGCGCCGTCCAGGAACAGCCAGCGCGTGCGCGGATAGCCTTCGGTGTTGCTCCATACGCCGGTCAGGCCGGCCGAGGCCTTGGCGATGAAATCCTCCAGATAACTTTCCCAGCTGCCACCGTAATTGGAGAAGAACACCAGCCGGTCGGTGCCGGGCAGCAGCACCCAGCGGGCGAAATGAATGGTGTTGATGGTGGCGAGGAAGCCCGGCCTGAACACTTTCTGTGCCGATATCGAGATCAGGTAGAAGGAGAACCTTAGCGCCAGCCGCCGCAAGATGCCCGGCTTCATCGTCGAGATCGCGGTCAGGTTGTTCTGCGCGCAATGGTCCTCATTGGCGAGGATCTTTTCGAGTGCGCCGATGTCGACGGGCGTGTTCGCCGGCCGGTCCTTGTCCTCGAGCCGCCGCAGCGCAAGGAAGCAAAGGCCCACGAACAGGGCGAAAATGGCCAGCAGACCCAGCACCGTAAGCAGAAGCGCGGCGCCGGCGATAGCGATGTTGGCGAAGGTGATGCCATGCGGATTCCCGAACACCAGCACATAGGTCATGCGCCAAAAGGCCAGAATGACGATCGCGACAGTGGCGAACATCGCCGGCGTCAGCAGCGTCGTCGTCAGCGCGCGCGCCCAGTGGCCCGGCGGTCTTTCCAGCAGGCTTTCGGCGGGCTCGAACGCCCAGCCGAATTGCCCGAGGCAGCGGACATGCCGGCGCGCCTCGGCGAGCACATCCATCGCATTGCCGGCGCCCGCGCGCGGCTTCTCGACAATCTCGCGCACGCTGTCGGCGAGCCGCGCCTCGGCAAGGATGCGGCGTACGGAATGACCGGGCGTGCCGGAGAAAACCAGTCCCGCGGCGCTGCCGAAGGACGGCGATATCTCTATGTGATTCCTCTTGAGGAAATCCTCCAGCGAGCCACCGTCCGGCAGGCCGCAGACATCCCTGAAGATCGGCCGCAACCGGTGCCCGATCGATTGCGCGATGGCGGTAATGACATCGTCGGTGCTGCCGTCGCCGGAGATTTCGAACACCAGCGCGCCGGCCTCCATCCCCGTCTTTTCATCCTTGCCGGTCGGAGCGACGGCCAGGCTGGTGAAATGTATGGTGCCGACCTTGTCGAGCGCGGCGCTGAGCTCGCCGATCGCGGGATTGCCGAGGTCGGCGACCTTGTCGCGCACCGCGTCGAGCGGCATGGAGCGGGTGATCGGGCAGACAACCGTCACCATCGACTGGTCGGCTGCACGGCAAAGCGCCGAACGCTCGAAATCGACCTTGAGGCTTGCCGGGTAGGCGCCGACATTGACCATCTTGCCGGCCCTGCCCCGAACGCGGCCAAGCTTCGGTTTGCTGAACAGGGCGCGGATGCATTCGCCGATCTGGATGCGGGCGATCTCGGCGCCGATGCACAAATGGATGCCGTAGCCGAAAACCATGTAGTCGCGATGCGGGCGCGACGTATCGAACTCGTTCGGCCGCTGCACGATCTCCGGATCGAACATCGCTGAAAGCGTCGCCGGCATGACCACCGTTCCGGCCTTGACCAGGCGCTCGCGGCGCGTGCCCTTGCCGATGACGGCGTCACGCCTGGTATAGCGCCAGGGCCCGATCCAGATCGGCTTGAACCGCATGGCTTCCATGATCGCCCGGTCGAGCTTGCCGGTATCGCCGGCGGCAATGGCCTCATCTATGGCCTGCCGCGCATCGGATCGCGACAGGATCACATCCAGGCAGTTGCTGCCTGCAAGCACATTGGTCGGCACGAAGCCGGCGACCATGCCGAGCATGATGGAATGGATGTCGGGCAGCGACAGGCGCCCCTGATCCATCAGCGCTACGAGGCGGGCAAGCGGCCGGTCGTCCTTGCCCGCTCTTTCCCTGACCGCGGCGATCGAGCGGTTTATGACCTTGATCAGCCGATCGCCGCCGACCACGGCAAGCTGGCGCGTGGTGGGACTTGCCGTCGGATCGGAAAAGAACAGCGCGCTGAGCGCGATCGACCAGTCGGCGAACTCGGTTTCGTCGTCGATCTCGAGGCCGAAATAATCGCGGCAGATGCGCACCGGCACGATCTTCATCAATCCGGCGATGGCATCGAAGCCGGGGCTGGCGCGGGTCATGATGTCGTGCGAATGGCGCTCGGCGATCGGCCTGACGGCGGCTTCGACCTCCGCCGGCGGGAAAGCGCTCAGCACCGCCGATTTCATCTGCCGGTACGCGGCGCCGTCCTGCATGCCGAGAATGAAATTCGAGCCCCGGGCGAGCTCGGCCATTTCCGGCCCGTAGGGCGTTTCGAACTCGTCGCCCCGCTCCAATATGTCGCGGACATCCACGCCCTTGGTGACGAGCAGGAAGTTGCCGAAGCCGAGATTCGGCCAGAAACGGCGCAGCAGCGCCAAGAGCCAGCGTGGATCGCCAAGAAGAAAGCCGGCGATGCGGGAAGCAATGCCGCTCTTGGAACGCAGCCGGTCGATGTCGAACGGCGGCATCTCGGCGAGCGGACGCTGGCTCTTCTGAGCGGCGCGGACGGCGGCGAAGTATTTTAAAGTGATCATCGCGTTCAAGCCCCCCGGCTGTCCACGTCAATGCGATGCCGGCATTGTCTGGCCTAGGTTTGCATCGGTCCGGCGTATGTGAATTCGTTCACAGTCATTTGTTGTCGGCCCCGGCGATCATGCGGCAGACTTGGCTCGATCGAAATTACCGATCAGGAAATTGTTCTTGGCCGGGTCGACGAACGGTATCCAGCGTATCCTCTGCTCGGAAAAATCGGGGTGCCTGGTCATGAAAATCGCGAGTTCATGCGCCGCCTCGTCGCGCCGCCCGCTTCGCATCAGGGCGCCAATCTTCAGGAATCTCGCGTAAAAGTAACCTGGCGACAGGTTGAGCGAGCGCTCGGCGGTGGCGATCGCGGCCTGCCAGTCCTCGACGAAGCAATAGGCCGCGGCCAGTTCCCCCAGATTGTGGAAGCGATAGAGGTCGAACGGGCTCAACCGCTCGGTGTCGAGGAAGAACGGTATCGCGCCGGTCGCGTCGCCAAGCAAAAGGTACGCGCTGCCCATGGCCGAGCGGGCGAAGGCGAAGCTCGGATTGATGTGGATCGCTTCGGCAAGATGCTCGGCCGCCAATGCCGGAAGGCCACGCATGATGTCGGCCGCGCCGAGATAGGCATGCGGACGAGCATCGAGGCTGTCCATCAGAAGCGCCTTGCGCGCAAGCGTCTCGACTTTCTCAAGATCGTCGCTGTCGCCGAAACGCAGCCAGGCCCGCCAGAAATACCACCATGCGAGCTCGTTGAGCACGGCGCTCGAATTCGGATCGTCCCGGTAACCCTTGTCGAAGAAGTCGAGGGCGATTTCGGTGTCGCGCCGCGTGCGCCTGTTCATGTGCCAACGGCCGCGCCTGACCAGCTGCCAGGTTTCGAGGCTTTCCCACGGCACCTGGAACGTGCGCGCCTGCTCGGCGCGATCGACCTCCTTGTCGAGGATGGAAACGATCTCGCTGCCGATCTGGTCGCGCAGGTTGAAGATATCGACGAGATCGCGGTCGAAACGTTGCGACCACACCAGGCGCCCGTTCGAGGTGTCGGTGAGCGACGCGTTGAGACGAATCTGCCTGTCGGAGCGCGCCAGCGTGCCGCTGACGATGTAGCGCGCGCCTAGCGCGTTGCCGATGAGCCTCGTGCCGAGGCTGTCGTCGCGAAACTGGAAGCTCGAGCCCTTGGCGATGACAGAGAGCCAGCGCGTGTTGGAAAGACCGTAGATGATGTCCTCGGCGATACCGTCGGCCATATAGCCGGCATCGGGTTCGCCTCCGTTGCCCTGGAACGGCAGCACGGCGATTGCCGGGGGGCCCTTCGGGGCCGGCCTATAATGGCCCGGCGCGGCGGGGATGGAAGCGAAGGAAACCGCCGGAGCAGGTCCGTTGCCGCCACGACCGGCGATCAGCACATGCACCGGCAGGGCGATGTTCTTCAGGCTGAATTCGCCGAGATCGGTGAAGACCGCCGCCGTCTTGTCCTTCACGTGATGCCATGTCGTCGCCGAGATGGCGACGCCGTCATGCGGCGCGAATTCCTGAAGCCTGGCTGCGATATTCACGTCGTCGCCATAGAGACGGCCTTCCCGGACGATGACGTCGCCGGTATTGATCCCGGCGCGAAACGGCATGCGCATGTTCTCGGCGACTGCAGCGTTCAGCGCCACGATCCTGGCCTGGAAATCGAAGGCCGCCCGCAAGGCTTCGATCGGGTTGCCGAATTCGGCCATGATGCTGTCGCCGGCATCGCCGAACGTGCGCCCGCCAAATGCGCCGCAACTGCCGGCAATGATGTCGCGCCTTTCCTCGAAGGCGGCGACAGCCGACTCGTCGTCGATGCCCATAAGCCTCGAGAACCCTACGGCGTCGATCGAAATGATTGTCGCAAGCTGACGGGTATAGTTCCGTTCAGCCATGATCGAGCCCCCAGTCCCTGCTTTCAGTCCAGACAGGTGACCTGCGCTCTAAAGAAACGCGTCGCCGTCTGCCGACGGAAATCCTCGGCAGGCCCGGCGCACTGTTGCCACCCTGTTATGACCGGAATTCTATCAGGGTCTTGCCGAAAGCTCTACCACGAACAGCTAATATGACGAACTCTGGGTCCAGCGCATAGTTAGTCGTTCCTTACGTCAGGAGGCACATCCGAATCGTAACTTTACCATTTGAAATTATTTCCTTTTTCTCTGCCAGATAACGCTGGCCTTGCTCCTGCCGGCAAGGATAGGTCGTATCGAGGCATGCGCTGCAAAAATCCGTTATTGTGGCGCTGCGGAACCAACCCGCCTTGTGCGAGTTTCTGACGGCACTTACGCCGACGAGATTTGAGGGCTCTCATGCGCACTGTTGTTTTAGCAACCGGCATCGCTTTCCTGCTTATCAGTGGACAAGCCTTCGCGGCAGACGACCAGCCACTGCCGCCGCAAAATGCAAAGAAGCTCTCGGAGATCGTCGCCAAGGTCGAGCACCGCACCGACTTCCGCTATGTGAAGGAGGTCGATTGGGATAGCGACGGCTACACCGTCACCTACTACACCACGGACAAGGCCAAGGTCCAAATCACCTACGATCCCGTGACCGGCGAACCCAAATAGGCCTCGTTCGGTTGCCTGCCTCCGCCATTTCGCGGTGCCTGCGTTCGGCATAGACTTGATCGTCGAAACAGGCCGGACCGGAGGACAGACATGCGGCTTCTCATCTGCGCTAACGCCCTGCTGGTAGTCGCATCGATATTTGCGACATCGGGCCAGGCGCTCGCGGATGGCCCCTCTTTCGACTGCCGAAAGGCGCGGTTGCCAACCGAGAAGGCGATTTGCGCCGACCCGCAAATGTCAGCCATCGATGCTTTGGTCACCAAGGCCTATGCCGGTTTCGAACCCGCCTTCGGCGGCGACAAACGCGGGATCGCCAGGAAACTGGTCGCCGATCGGAATGCCTGCAAGACGGACGCAGCCTGCATCGTCAGCGCGCAGAACAATGCGCTGCAGACTTACGGCAACGCACCGCAATGGGTGCAGGACTACAATATCGCGCTCATCGGCAAGAAGGCGCTCGACTTTGCTGCAAGGACGCCGAAGCCGACCGATCAGCCCCTGCCCGTTTCGATCGGAAAATGCGGCTTCACCCATATCGCGGCGCTGACGACGAGGCTGGGTGACGACCCGCTGGAAACCGCCAGCCCGGACGCCGGCAGCGCGGCGCGATTTACCAATGGCGGCACGGCGGTCTCCTATGACCGCGAACCGGGACTGGCGAGTTCCAAGGTCGGCGATCCGGTCGTCACGTGCCTGATGGCGATCCCGCGCGACTGTCCGAAAGACGATCTGCGCGGCAGGGTCTACTACGCCGTCGACCTCGCCGCCAAAGGCACATGGGCCCTGCCCGACTCCCAGCATCTGTGCGGCGGCGCCTGAGAACCCTGACGCCGCGTCGCGGAACCAGCGCTATGGACGCCCTTGCATCGGCAAAACTTTGGTGGCTGACTGCGCCATGATTGCGGGCACGGGGGTGCATGGCAATGATCGGCTACGTCCTGAAACGCATCCTGATGGTGCTTGTCGGCTATCTGGTCGCGGTGCTTGTCGGGTTGATCGCAGTGGCGGTGATCTACGCGATACTGAGCTCGCTGCCCAACGCGCCGGGTTACTTCGAGCTTATGGCGTTCACACCCGTCGCCGCGCTGGTGGTGCCGCCGCTCGGCATGTTCATCTACTTTCTGACGATCATCCTGACGGCGATGCAGACGCTGCTCTTCGCCCTGATCGCCGAGTTCCTTTCGCTGCGAAGCTTTTGGCTGCATATCCTGTTCGGCGCTGCTGCCGCGGCTGCCGGTTTCATGCTGATCTGGCCGGACGCCGCCGATGATCCGGAACGCTGGGCCGACATGGGCATTATTGCCGCCGCCGGCCTCGTGGCCGGGCTGGTCTACTGGCTTATCGCCGGGCGCGAAGCCGGCTTCCGCCGGCCGCTCATCAAAGCACTTCCAGGAAACGTGTGAAGCGGTCAGGTTCGGCAGCTTCGCCGTGGCCTTCCGTCCGGAATTGCTTGAAAGCAGACAGCGCTCAGCTTGACGGCGTGCGCACCGCTTCGGTCGCGTCGAGCGCCTGCATCAGCTTGGAATCGCGGTCGTAGACGTCGTCGAAATACTCGACCTTGCCGGACATGTCCGGCCATGCGGTGAAATAGGCGACATAGACCGGAATGACACGCGTGACGTTCTCGGTCGAATGCCCATGCTTCAGCTTCTCGGCGATATCGTCGACGGTGGTGCCGAGCACGGCGGCGGCCATGCCGCGCGGATCCTGCAACCGCACGCAGCCATGGCTGAGCGCGCGCATGTCGCGTGCGAAGAACGACTTCTGCGGCGTGTCGTGCATGTAGATGGCATGCTTGTTGGGGAACAGGATCTTCAATTCGCCCAAGGCATTCGCTTCGCTCGGCTGCTGCCGCACGCTGAAGGGGATGTTGGCGCCATAGGCACCCCAATTGACCGCCGAGGACGGGATGCGCTTGCCGCGAGAATCCGTCACCTCATAGCCGGCGCGGTCGAGATAGCCCGGGTCGCCGCGCAGCCTCGGCAGCATCTCGTTGACGATAATCGACTGCGGCACGCCCCAATAGGGATGGAAGTCGACCTGCTTGATCTGGTTGTAGAAGAAGGCGGTCTGGTTGGTCACCCGGCCGATGACCGCGCGGGTCTTCAGCTTCTCCTCGCCATTGTCGATATAGCTGGCGGTAAAGGCCGGCTGGTTGATGAAGACGCGCGGGCTGCCGAGATCCGACGGCATCCAGCGCAGCTCCTCGAGCGCCACCTTGACCTTCTCGATCTTGTCGGCCTTCGAGGCGCCGGCCAGTGAGGCCACGGTGCGCGGGCCGATGACGCCGTCGCCCTTCATGCCGGCGCGCTGCTGCACGACCTTGATCACCGGCACCAGCTCGGGATCGTAGAACTCGCTCTTGCCCAGCCTGGCGAGCACCTCGCCATAGTTGCCGCCCATCTCATCGTCGAGATTGCGGGAAATCAGCGTCAGCAACTTCGGCAGTTCCGGGCTGCTTTCGCCGGGCTTGAGCAGGAGCTTGGGATCGACGACGATCTCGTTTTCCTCGCTCGCCTCGAGTGCTTCCAATTCGACGCGCAGCGACTGGTACTCGGCATTCTGCGGGTGGCGCGATTCGAGATAGGTGCGGACCTCCTGGGTATGCGCCAGCGTCTTCAGCGCGCCTTCGAGATCGAACGGCTTGGCCGGGAAATCGTAGTAACCGGTCATCCGGTTGGGGTCGACGCGGCCACTTTGGGCATCTTGCGCATAGCGCAGCACGCGCGCCGACAGCGCCATCTCGAAGCGGGCCAGTTCCTTGGTCCGCTCTTCAGGCGTAGCGGAAGTCGCGGCAGCCGGAACATCGACGGAATAATCGGCAGGCGTCAGGCCGTAGCTTGCCGCCTCGCCCAGGACGCGCACCGCATCCTGCGCTCGGCTGTTGGGGACGTTGTCGCTCACCCAGATGAAATCCGGATTGGCCGAATAATAGGCGATCAGCGCCTTGGCGATATCCGGCTCGGCAAACAGCTCGTAATCACTCAAGCCTGCGATGGCGTCGCGGAAGCTATTGCCCGTCACCGACGGGACAAAGGCGGCGTCCTGCGCGGTCGCCGGCTGCGGTGTCGGCAGCAGCGACTTGAAATCGATCCGCACGAGCTTGTCGGCCCTGTAGGTGCTGTAGGTCGGGCTGCTGATTCTGACACTGCCACCGCCCTCTCCCGCTGATGCTGCCGGCCGTATCTTGCGTGGCTTCGGCGGCGGCGGAAATTCACCTTGCGGGTTATGCCGGATACCGCCGCCGAACAGCATGTCGAACAGCCCTTGCGCGCTTGCCGGCTGCTGTCCGAAGGCCAGGGTCGCCGCGATGGCGATCGGCAGGACGGTTTTCGTGTTCCCGAGGATTTTCATGCTTCACCCGCACCGGTTGTAACCGGTTCCCGTTCCGCGCCGCTGGACGGTCCCGCCCTCCGCATGGCGGATGTATGACGTGACTATACCGATTCATACCGATTTCGTTAAGCTTCCATAAATTTTCGCGGCCGTGTTGCAGAACAGTTTCACATCATTGTGAGACCCGAGGCAGCGATTTGCCCCGGGCCTCACGTCCTCGCGAAGGCGCAGAAAACAATCAGGCGTTGGCGCCGCCGTCGATGGTCAACGAGGCTCCCGTGACGAAGCGGCCTTCGGGGCTAGCCAGCCAAGCCACCATTCCCGCGATCTCCTCGGCCTCGCCGAAGCGCGGCGTCGCCATCTTCCGGCGCTGGTGCTCCGCATGCGGCCCGTTGGCGGGGTTCATGTCGGTGTCGGTGGAACCTGGATGCACGATGTTGGCGGTGATGCCGCGAGGGCCGAGGTCGCGCGCGAGCGCCTTCGTCAACCCGATCAGCGCCGCCTTGCTGGTCGAATAGGCGCTGAGCCCGGTATCCGTCACGCGTTCGGCCAGATTGCTGCCGATCGAGATGATCCTGCCGCCGTCCACCATGTACCGGGAAGCGGCCTTGGATGCGACGAAAGGCGCCCGCAGATTGACCTCCATGCTCTCGTCGAAATCGGCGAGCGAAAGGGCATCGATCGGCGCGGCGCGCCATATGCCGGCGCTGTTGACCAGGATGTCGAGCCGCCCAAACGTGTCCATCGCCTGGTCGACGGCGCGCTCGATCGCCAAGGCATCGCGGCTATCGGCCTTGATGGCGACGGCACGTTCGCCTGCCGCCGCGATCTCATCGGCGACAGCCTGCGCCTGCGCCTCGCCATTCACATAGGTCAAAGCAACGCTCGCGCCCTCACGCGCCAGCCTTTTGGCGATTGCCGCGCCAATACCGCGGCTGCCGCCGGTCACTAATGCGGTCTTGCCGCGCAGTTGGTTGGAAGACATCGAATTCTCCTTTATGTAGCGATCGATACATAAATACCTGTCAAGCTTGCCCGGCGCCGTCAAGTGAATTATGTATCGATCGACACAGAAAGAAGAAGGACGTCATGTCGGACAGAGGCCGCCCACGCAGCTTTGATCGAGCCGCAGCCTTGCATCGGGCGATGGAAGTTTTCTGGGCCAAGGGCTATGAGGGCGCATCGCTCAGCGACCTGACCGCGGCCATGGGCATCAACTCGCCAAGCCTCTACGTCGCCTTCGGCAGCAAAGAGGCGCTCTTCCTCGAAGCAACCGACCTCTACACACGCAGCGAGGGCACCGATATCTGGTCGACGCTCGAAGAAGCCCCGACCGCGCGGCTGGCCATCGAGGGATTTTTGACCGAGACGGCCAAGGCCTATTCGCAGACCGACCGGCCGCAAGGTTGTCTTATCGCGCTCGGAGCCTTGCATCAAGATTCGACGCAAGGGCTCATCTGCCAGGATCTGCGCCGCCGCCGCGCCGAAAACCAGACGGCGCTCGAAACGCGTCTGAAGCGGGCCGTGGCTGAAGGCGAGTTGCCGGCCGACTTCGATTGCCAGGCCGCTGCCACCTTCTTCGCCACCGTACAGCATGGCATGTCCATCCAGGCGCGCGACGGCGCGACCCATGCCGCCCTGATGGCGACCGTCGCCGGCGCCATGGCAGCGTGGACGACGATGGCCGGTGCCAGAGCATGATCCCGAAAAGTGGGAACCGGAGAAAGATCATGCTCCAACAAAGAGTTAGATCGTGATGGCGATTCAACGAACGCCATCACGATCTAACGCCTGCCCCCGTGACAAACGCAAGGCTTTGTGATCGAAATTTCGGCGGCCGCGGCAAGCGTGGCCGGGAGGATTTACCGTGAAGAAAGGTTATCGCCAGCTGCTCGACGAGGCGAATGCCGAGATCGAAGTGGTTTCGCCGGAAGAGGCAGCGGGGCTGCTGGAGGACGACGATACCATCTTCGTCGATCTGCGCGATCCGCGCGAGGTCGAGCGCGACGGCAAGATCCCCGGCGCCAAGCACGTGACGCGCGGCATGCTGGAATTCTGGATCGATCCCGAAAGCCCCTATCACAAGCCGTTCTTCGCCAGCGGAAAGACCTTCGTCTTCTTCTGCGCCGGCGGCTGGCGCTCGGCCTTGGCCACCAAGACGGCGCAGGACATGGGCCTGACGCCAGTCAAGCACATCCTCGGCGGCTACACCGCCTGGAAAGCCGCCGGCCTGCCGATCGAGCCGGGGCAGAAAAAGAAGGCAGACTGATTGCAGTTTTCCGCAACGTCTGGAATCGATCGATGGTTTTCTGGATAGCGAGTGCGGTCGGATTGGCGGTCGCCTATCTGCTCGGCTCCACGCCCACCGGCTACCTGGCCGGCAGACTGCTCAAGGGCATCGACATACGCGAGCACGGCTCCAGATCCACCGGCGCAACCAATGTGCTCAGAACCTTGGGCAAGTGGCCGGCATTGGCGGTTCTGCTTGTCGATGTGCTGAAAGGCGTGGCGGCGGTCGTCTTTGTCCGCTGGTTTTATCCCTGGTGCTACGCGATATCGTCCGCCACGCCACCGACGGCGCTTGTACTGCAGACCTTGGCACCCTGGCTCGTTTGCCTGGCCGGACTTGCCGTGCTGCTGGGGCACGGCCGGTCGATCTGGCTGAATTTCGCGGGCGGAAAATCCGCCGCGACGGGACTTGGCGTGCTGCTGGCGATGTCGTGGCCTGTAGGATTGGGTGCCGTCACGGCATTTGCGGTCACCCTCGCTCTTTTCCGGATCGTTTCCCTGAGCTCGATGCTGGCGGCGCTGACGTCGGTCGCGCTTGTCTGCGGCTTGGAGCAACCATTGCCTTATCGGTTGCTGGTGATCGCGGGCAGCCTCTACGTGATCCTGCGCCACCGCGCCAACATTCAGCGGCTGCTGGCGGGAACGGAGCCACGCCTTGGCGGCGGCGGCCCGGGACCGAACGCAGGCCCGCAAATCCCCTAGTGGATGTCGCCCAGAAGTGTGCAGCGGTTCTGGGACAACGACATGCATCAAAACAAAGACCTAAAGCGCGTCGCCTGAATCCGTTTCAGCGCGACGCGCTTTAGTGCAGGGTCGCTTCCCGCTGCCCGGTCACAAAACCCACTGCGCGCGCGACCACATCCTTGTCCGCGAGGATACGGCGGTGGCCAAGCCCGTCGGCCCAATGCAGGTGGACATGCTCGCCGGCGCCCGCGTAACGCTTCGCATGCTCGGCATGGACTTCACGATCGTCCGAAGCGTGGATGATCAATGTCGGCACCGACGCCTCCACGAGCTGGCGGTCGCCGGTGAACTCGCTGAGTGGCCGGCCCGACAGATGCTTTACCCGATCCGCCATGGCGACGCGGGAGCGCGGCCCGACATTCATCATATCGCTGAAGTCGTCGAAGATTGCCGGCAGCGAGCTCGGCGCGGCAATCAGCACCAGCTTTTGCGCCGCAAGCGGCGGCATGTCCTTGACCGATGCGGCAACGGCATTGGCGGCAATCGCGCCGCCGAAGGAATGGCCGACGACGGCGGCAAAGGGGCCGAACCATTCGCCGGCGACCCGCGCCGCGTCCACGGCTGTCACCATGTTGAGATGGCGGCCGAGCGAATGGCCATGCCCTGGCAGGTCGAGCGAGACGACCTTGTAGCCGGCGCCGCAAAACCCTTCGATCAGGGCGCGCATATATTCGGTGCGCGAACGCCAGCCATGGATTACGAGCACCGTTCCGCGCGGCTCCCTGCCCGGCTCCGGGCGGAATTCATGCACCGCCACGCAGTCCGTTCTGGTCTTCAGCCGGTGGTGGCGCGCCTCGGCCATGAAATCCGAGGCGCGTTCGACAGCGCGACGCTCACCGTCGCTCAAGGATTTGACATTGGGTGTGCGGCAAAACAATTCGAATGCGGCGCGGCCGCCGAGACGCGGCATGACATGCTCGGCCGCGCCAAAGACGCCGCGGATGACCTTCAATCCAAATGATGCCATATTGGCGATCCATCCATTCGTTCAAGCATGAACATAATAGTTCAAACATGAACATTAAACAAGAGCTGCCCTGGGACAATCCTCGCTTTCGCAACTGGGTTGCGGTGGCGCGCGCCTGCCATGTGCTGGAGCGCACGCTGGCGGTGAAGCTCGCCCCGCTCGATCTCAAGCCGGCGCAGCTCGACGTGCTGATGAACCTCTATCGCCACCCCGGCATGTCGCAGCACGACCTTGCCCGCAAGCTGCTCGTCGGCCGCTCCAACATCACCATGCTGTTGCCGCAGCTGGAAGCCCGCGGCCTGCTGCGGCGCGAAGGCGACGAGAAGGACAAGCGGGTGCTGAGGCTGAACCTCACCGAGGCGGGCGAAGCCCTGCTGATGAAGGCGCTGAAGGTTCACATGGCGCTGATCGAGAAGGCGATGAGCCAGTCGACGCCGGAGCAGTGCGACATGATCGGCGAGCAGATGCGCAAGATCGCCGACGTGCTGAAGGAAGCCTGAGCCGGCTTCCGATTACCACATGGTTTTCTTCGCCCGCTCCGGCCATTCCTTGTCATAGGCCTCGGCATCGATGTTCTTGCGGCTTGTGACCTCGAGGATCTGGCCGGGCGTCGGCAGCGACTTCGGATCGACATGCCTGGCCGGGTTCCAGAGCTCGGAGCGCACGATGGCGCGGGCGCATTGGAAATAGACCGTGTCGACATCGATGACGGTGACCGAGCGAGCCGGCTTGCCGTCGACCGTGAAGGACGCGCAAAGCCCGGCATCGGTTGTGATATGAGCGCGGCCGTTGACGCGCAGCGTGGTGCCCGAGCCCGGCACCAGAAAGAGCAGCCCGACGCGCGGATCGCGAATGATGTTCTTCAGCGAATCGGCGCGGTTGTTGCCGCGCCTATCCGGCATCATCAGCGTCTTGTCGTCGACGATGCGTACGAAGCCCCCGAGATCGCCGCGTGGCGAGCAGTCGAGCCCCTCAGGACCGCTGGTCGCCAGCGCCACGAAGGGCGATGCCTCGATGAAGGCGGCATATTCGGGAATCACATGGTCGAGTTCCTTGACCGTCGAAGCTTCGCCGGGCAGCCCATAGAGCGCTTCGAGCTGTTCGACCGTGGTAATCTCAGACATTTTCCCGCCTCCGAACCTTTGCCGGCGTTACCCCAACTCTATGACGTCCTCGCGACGTGCCAAACCTGACAATCAGGAAACGGGTGTCGACACGATGATTTCCGGCGCAAACCGTGTTCACCGTACAAAACGGACGCGGAGATCGACATGGACAAAGCAGTTGAGCGGCAAAGCACCGCCATGGAACTTCTCGAAAACATGTTCGACGTTGAAATGCGATTCCTGCAATCGGAGTCGGGCAACATCGAGATGCTGACCAGCGCCTTCCACAGGGATGTCGTCGTGCATGAACCGCGCTCACTGCCCTATGCCGGCGACTGGAACGGCCTTGAAGGCATCGCCGCTCTTTTCCAGACGATGCACGAAAGCTGGAGCGGTGTTGCGGTGGAGAACCTTCAGGCGGCGCAAAAAGATGACGTCGTCTTTATGAGCTGCACGCTTTCGCTGACGGCGCGAGCCAACGGCGTGACGATAAAGCAGCCGTTTGCCGAAGTCCTGCGCTTCAGGAATGGTCGGCTGATTGAAGGCACACCCTTCTACTACGACACCAGCGAGATCCTGGCAGCCCTGGCCAAGCCGAAAGACGCGGACAGGATGGCCTAGCGGTCGCGGCTCAGCCCCTTCTCCTGGAGTTCCGCGAGATAGGCATTCCAGCGCTCGTCCTTTTCGTGGCCGAGCGTGTGCAGATAGCTCCAGGTGAAGATGCCGGTGTCGTGGAAGTCGTCGAAGGTAATGCGCACCGCATAGTTGCCGACCGGCTCGATCTTGAGGATCGCGACATTGCGCTTGCCGGGCACGGTGACGCGCTGCTCCGGCGAATGGCCCTGCACCTCCGCCGACGGCGAGGCCACGCGCAGGAATTCCGCCGGCAATTCGAACGGTTGGTGGCCGGGGAAGGTCACGGTCAAGAGCTTGCGGTCCTTCGAGACCCTGAGTTCCTTTGGCGCGGTCATGGCTGTCCTGTCTGGGTTGCGCCCTTACCTACGCCGCTTCGCTCGATCCGAAAAGGATCATTAGGAAGCAGCCGACACGCGATGTCGGTCGGGGAATGTTACCAAAGATCGAGACCTTCTATCTTGAATGCGGCATTGGATCGTATCACATAGCTGTATATAACGAAGCCGCTCAGGCCATGGGAAACGCTTGCAAATGGACATGATCGACCCCTTCGGTCGCACGATCAGCTACCTGCGCGTGTCGGTTACCGACCGCTGCGATTTCCGCTGCACCTATTGCATGGCCGAGGACATGACCTTCCTGCCGAAGAAGGATCTGCTGTCGCTGGAAGAGCTCGACCGGCTCTGCACCGTTTTCATCGAGAAAGGCGTGAAGAAGCTGCGGCTGACCGGCGGCGAGCCGCTGGTGCGCAAGAACATCATGCATCTGGTGCGCCAGCTGTCGCGGCATCTGGAAAGCGGCGCTCTGGAAGAGCTGACGCTGACCACCAACGGCTCGCAGCTTTCGCGCTTCGCCGCCGAGCTCGCCGACTGCGGCGTCAAGCGCATCAACGTCTCGCTCGACACGCTCGATGCCGGCAAATTCCACCAGATCACGCGCTGGGGCAATCTCGGCAAGGTCATGGAAGGCATCGATGCCGCGCAGAAGGCCGGGCTGAAGATCAAGCTCAATGCGGTTGCGCTACGCGACTTCAACGACGCCGAGATTCCCGAGCTGATGCGCTGGGCGCATGGCCGCGGCATGGATCTCACCCTCATCGAGACGATGCCGATGGGCGAGATCGAGGCCGACCGCACCGACCAGTATCTGCCGCTGTCGCTGCTGCGCGCCTCGCTGGAGCGCCAGTTCACGCTCGCCGACATCCCCTACAAGACCGGCGGTCCCGCCCGCTATGTCCATGTCACGGAGACCGGCGGCCGGCTCGGCTTCATCACGCCGATGACGCACAATTTCTGCGAAAGCTGCAACCGCGTGCGCCTGACCTGCACCGGCACGCTCTATATGTGCCTAGGCCAGGAAGACGCGGCCGATCTCCGGGCGCCGCTGCGCGCCTCCGAAGGCAACGAGCTGCTCGACGCGGCAATCGACGAAGCCATCGGCCGCAAGCCCAAGGGCCATGATTTCATCATCGACCGCCGCACCAGCCGTCCTTCGGTATCGCGGCATATGAGCGTCACCGGCGGCTGATTTTTTCTCCGGCTTGATGCATGATCGCTCCCGATCATCGACCAAAGGGGGGATCATGCAACATCTGCATCGTATCGACTTGTTTTCCGCGCTTCTGTTCTTGTCGACGAACTTGACGACAACGGCGCTGGCCAAGCCGTTCACTTATGTCAATGCGCGCTTCGGCACGGTGTGCGCTTTTCCGGACCAGATCTTCACCGAGCGCATGCCCGAGCCCGAAAATGGCGACGGCCTGGAGTGGCACAGCGCCGACGGCGCCAGCGTGGCCTGTTACGGCAGCTACAATGCGCTCGACGACACGCCCAAGAGCCTCGTCGAGAATGAAAAAACGAGCCCCGAGCCAGGCGAGAAAGTAACCTACAGCAAGACCGGCAAGAACTGGGCGGTGCTGTCTGGCACGAAGGGTGACAAAATCTTTTATCGGCGAAGCGTGTTCGGCAAAGAGGACGTAATCCATAGCGTCTTCATTGAGTATCCCGCGGCACTCAAGGCAAAATACGATCCGCTGGTCGGAGCCATCGGCGCCAGCCTGCACGAAGCGTCCGGGCCACACTGGAAATAAACCATCCACACCACCTTCCGTCCGATTTACCCCCGACCTTTTCCAGCCTAGCCTCTGCCTTGCGATTTTCGCTCTAGGGGGAGTGCACATGCGCACATTCATGCTTTCGCTTGCAATGCTTGGGGTTGCTTCCGTATCGGCCGCGGCTCAGTCGATCGGCGGCACCTATACCGTCGCCGGCACGAATTTCGACGGTTCCAAATATGGCGGCGAGGCAACCATCACGCTGACCAGCGACACGACCTGCACGATCCACTGGGAAACCGGCGGCTCGACCTCGGACGGCATCTGCATGCGTAACGACAATGCATTTTCCGCCGGCTACGCGATGGGCAAGGAAATCGGTCTCGTCGTCTACAAGATCGAGAAGGACGGCTCCCTGCACGGGCTATGGACCATCGCCGGCCAGAACGGCAACGGCACCGAAGTTCTGACGCCGAAGTAAGCCTTCCAAAGCTCCGCAAATCGATCTCATGGGCCACGCGGAAATTCGTGGCCCATTTCTTTGCCGTTGCTGTTTTCCGGCTGCCTGCTAGACGGCTGAATTAAAATAAATCCGGAAACGCCCTTGCCCCTCTCGCCAAATCTGCGCGGCGCGCTGTTCATGATCGTGGCCATGGTCGGCTTCACCTTGAACGATGCGATCACCAAATTCTCGTCCGAATCGATGAACATGGCGCAGGTCATGCTGGTGCGCGGCGCCTTCGCGTCCCTGTTCGTCGGTCTGCTGGCCTGGCGGCGCGGCGCGCTTGCCAATCCGGCAGCCATGCTGCAGCCGATGGTGGCGACGCGCGTGGCGGGCGAAGCCGGCGCCACGGTATCGTTCCTGATCGCGCTTGCGCATTTGCCGATCGCCAACGTCTCGGCCGTGCTGCAGGCGCTGCCGCTGGCGGTGACCATGGGCGCGGCGCTGTTCTTCGGCGAAGGCGTCGGCTGGCGGCGCTGGCTTGCCATTGCGGTCGGCTTCGCCGGCGTGATGATCATCGTGCGGCCGGGCTTCGAGGGCTTCAGCGTCTATTCGCTGCTGGCATTGACCAGCGTCGCCTGCTGCGCGGTGCGCGATCTCGCCACCAAGCGCATTCCCGAGGCGATCCCGACCATGCTGGTGTCGACGGCGACCGCGCTTGCCATGACGGTTCTCGGTGCGCTGCTTTTGTCGCCAATGGGCGGCTGGACTCCGATGAGCGGCCGAGCGACCGCGCTTCTGGCGCTTGCGGCGGTGCTGGTGCTCATCGGCTATCAATTCATCATCATGGCGATGCGCTCGGGCGACATCTCCTTCATCGCGCCCTTCCGCTACACCGCCCTGCTCTGGTCGATCCTGCTCGGCCTCGTCATCTTCGGCGACGTCCCAGACCTGCCCATGATCGTCGGTGCAGTCATCATCATCGGCTCCGGCCTCTATGCGCTCTACCGCGAGCGGGTCGTCGGCAGGCGGCAACCTGCCGCCGAAAGCGCTGGACCCGACATGGCACCGGACGGCATATAGGCCGATGGACCGACATGTTGCGGGGATCATTCTGGCGGGAGGCCAGTCGCGCCGGATGGGCGGCGGCGACAAGCCGTTGCTCTCGCTGGGTAATGGCAGGCTGATCGATCATGTCGCCCGCCGATTGAAGCCGCAGGTCGCGACCCTGGGGCTCAACGCGAATGGCGATCCGGCGCGGTTTGCCGCCCTGGACCTGCCGGTGCTGGAAGATACGGTGCCCGGCCACGCCGGACCGCTGGCGGGCATTCTCACCGGCCTCGAATGGGCGACGACGCAAACGAGCTGCCGGTGGCTGATGAGTGCCGCCGGCGACACGCCGTTCTTTCCCGACGACCTCGTCGAGCGCCTGGTCGCGGCAGTTCACGACCGGCCTGGCGCGATCGCCGTCGCCAGTTCGGACGGCAGATGGCACCCGACCTTCGCGCTCTGGCCGCTCGGCCTGCGCGACGCCTTGCATCATTTCCTGGTCGACGAGGACAACCGGCGGGTTTCGGCCTTCATGGGGCGCCATGGTCATGTCGAGGTCGAATTCTCCATGATCGAGGCTGGCAACCAGAAGATCGATCCGTTCTTCAACATCAACACGCCGAACGACCTTGCGGTGGCGGAGCGTCTGTTGCAAAGCCTCGGGCCATGAGACGCGTATTCGGCATCACCGGCTGGAAGAACTCCGGCAAGACGACCCTGACGGAAAAGCTGGTCACCGAACTGGTGGCGCGCGGCTGGACGGTTTCGACGGTGAAGCACGCTCACCATGACTTCGACATCGACAAGCCGGGCGCCGACAGCTTCCGCCATCGGCAGGCGGGCGCCGCCGAGGTCGCGATCGTCTCCGACCGGCGCTGGGCGCTGATGCACGAATTGCGTGGAAAGAACGAACCGACGCTGGACGACATCCTGGCGCGGCTGACGCCCTCGGATATCGTGCTGGTCGAAGGCTATAAGCGCGAAGCGCACAAGAAGATTGAGGCAAGGCGGCTCGAGGCCAAGGACCGGACGCCGCTTTCGGCCAATGATCCCAACATTGTCGCCATTGCCGCCGACTTTACAGTCGAAGGCGAAACGTTGCCGGTTTTCGATCTCAATGACACGAAATCGATAGCCGACTTTGTCGAGCGCAGCACAGGTCTCGTGGCTCAAACCAAGTAACGCAGCGGCACATCCTGATTGTCGTTTGGCGTTGATTTGCAGTTGCTTTTTTCTTGGAAAGAGTGGGAGTATCCGCCTCAGCGGGCGGTAAAGAAGCTCCGCCCACAAGAGCCGCACGGGACAGCGGCCATGACAATATGAGAGGATTATCATGCGTATTGCACTGCGTATCGCGCTTGCCGCTTCGGCCGCGCTGCTGACACTTGGCGTCGCCCAGGCTCAGGAAAAGACCCTGAGGATCGGCACCGAAGGCGCGTATCCGCCCTTCAACAACCTGACCTCGGACGGCCAGCTGGTCGGCTTCGACATCGATATCGCCAAGGCGCTCTGCGACGAGATGAAGGTGAAGTGCACCTTCGTCGCGCAGGATTGGGACGGCATCATCCCGGCGCTCCAGGCCGGCAAGTTCGACGCCATCGTCGCCTCGATGTCGATCACGCCCGAGCGCGCCGAGAAGGTCGACTTCACCCACAAATACTACAACACCCCGTCGGCCATCGCCGTGCCGAAGGATTCGCCGCTCAAGGGCGTGACCAAGGAAGACCTCGCCGGCAAGAACATCGGCGTCGCCACCACGACCACGCATTACAACTATGCTTCGAAGACCTACACCGACAGCACCATCAAGGGCTATCCGAGCAGCCCTGAGGAACAGGCCGACCTCGCCAATGGCCGTCTCGACGCCATCGAGGACGACATCGTCGTGCTGCAGCAGTGGCTGGATTCGCCGGACGGCGCCTGCTGCAAGATCCTCGGCCAGCCTTCGCCGCAGCCGGTCGATATCTTCGGACCGGGCGCCGGCATCGCCGTGCGCAAGGGCGAGACCGATCTGGTCAACAAGCTGAACGAAGCGATCGACACCATCCGCAAGAACGGAAAATACAAGGAAATCAACGACAAGTACTTCAAGTTCGACGTCTACGGCGCCGAATCCTGATCGACAAGCCAAGGGCGGCGAGGAATCCCTCGCTGCCCTTAAATCCTTCCGGGATCGCCACGGAGACACGACCCGTCAATGCCGGCCCAAAGCATTTGGACACTTCTCAGCTGGGGACCGGATGGCTGGAGTGACGACATTGCGTCTGGCGTTCTGGTCACCATTGCGCTGGCGCTTGCCACACTGCCGATTGGCTTGGTGATCGGCTTTTTCGTCGCCTTCGCCAAGCAGCACGAAGAGCCGTCGCTGCGCCTGGCGGGCAACATCTACACCACGGTCTTTCGCGGTCTGCCCGAACTGGTGACCCTGTTCCTGTTCTTCTTCGGCATGCCGCTTCTCCTGCAATATGTCGTGCGGTTGTTCAATCCCGACGCGACGATCGACGTCAACAGCTTCATCGCCGGTATGATCGTGTTGTCGCTGATCTTCTCTTCCTATGCCAGCGAGGTCTTTCTCTCCGCGTTCCGTGCCATTCCGAAAGGCCAGTATGAGGGCGGCTACGCCATTGGCCTGTCGAAATGGCAGACGATGCGGCTGGTGATCCTGCCGCAACTGATACGCATCGCTTTTCCAGGCCTGGAGAATTGCTGGCTGAGCCTGCTCAAGGACACATCCCTGGTCTCGGTGGTCAATCTGGCCGAGACCTTGCGCCAGTCCGGTGTCGCGGCGCGCGTCACCAAGCATTCCTTCCTCTTCTACAGCGTCGCGGCGCTGATCTTCCTGGCGCTGGCCGTCCTGTCGTCGATCGCCACGAGCTACATCCTGCGCTATCTCGGACGGAGGGAAGCGCGATGAGCGCCAGCCAGGCCATTGCGATCGACAGGCCGCCGCCGCAAGCGCGAGGCTGGTCGCGAGCCCGTATCCTCGGCTACGCGCTGGTCGGCGTCTGGGTGCTGTTCGGCGCCGGCATCGTCGCCTATCTGGTCTATGCCTGGAACGCCGAGTTCTTCGCCAGATACGCCCCAGCTTATCTGCAGGGCCTGGGAACCACCCTGTCGCTGGTCGCCATCTCGATGATCCTTGGCGCAATCCTGTCGCTTCCGGTCGCCTATGGCCGCATGTCGAAGCACCCGATCCTGTCCGGGCTTGCCTATTGCTATGTCTATTTCTTCCGCGGCACGCCGCTGCTCGTGCAAACCTACCTGGTCTATTACGGCGTCGGCTCCTTCCGGCCCGAGCTTGAGACGGTCGGGCTGTGGTGGTTCTTCCGCGAAGCCTTCTATTGCGGCGTCTTTGCCTTCTCGCTCAACACCGCCGCCTATCAGGCCGAAATTCTGCGCGGTGCCATCGAGAGCGTGCCGCGCGGCCAGTGGGAAGGTGCGGCTTCGCTCGGCCTCCACAAATTGCAGACGCTGCGCAAAGTGGTCCTGCCCCAGGCGATCATCGTCGCGCTGAGGCCCTATGGCAACGAGCTCATCCTGATGATCAAGGCTTCAGCCATCGTTGCCATCATCACGGTCTACGACCTGATGGGCAACGCCAAGCTCGCCTACGCAAAATCCTTCGACATCCAGGCCTATATCTGGGTGGCGGTAGTCTATCTGGTGATGGTCGAGATCCTGCGCCACGGCGTCGAATGGATCGAGCGCCGCATCACCATCCATCTGCATCGGTAGATTGCCGCCCGGCCGTCTGCACCAGCCGAAGTGGCTCTGCGTGCCTTGACGAATTTTTCGCATGGCCTAGACCTTCCGCCACTGGAAACTGTGTTTTGTTGGAAGGCAGGCTATGGCATCGGTGGCATTTCTCGGTCTTGGCGTCATGGGCCATCCGATGGCCGGGCACCTCAGGAACAAGGGCGGCCATGACGTCACCGTCTACAACCGCACCAACGCAAAGGCCGAGCAGTGGGTGGCCCAGCATGGCGGCAAACTGGCGCTGACGCCGGCCGAAGCGGCCGAAGACAAGGACTTCGTCTTCTCCTGCGTCGGCAATGACGATGATCTGCGCTCGGTCACCACAGGTGCGAACGGCGCCTTCGCCGCGATGAAGAAAGGCGCCATCTTCATCGACAACACCACTGCCTCGGCCGAGGTCGCGCGCGAGCTTGACGAAGCCGCGCGCAAGGCGGGTTTCTCCTTCCTCGACGCGCCGGTGTCCGGCGGCCAGGCCGGCGCCGAGAACGGCGTGCTGACCGTCATGGTCGGCGGCGATGAGGCCGCCTTCGACAAGGCGAGGCCCGTCATCGACGCCTACGCCCGCATGGTCGGCCTGATGGGATCGGCGGGTGCCGGCCAGCTGACGAAAATGATCAACCAGATCGCCATTGCCGGCCTCGTCCAGGGGCTGGCCGAAGGCATCCATTTCGGCAAGAAGGCGGGGCTCGACATCGAGAAGGTGATCGAGGTGATCTCCAAGGGAGCGGCCGGCTCCTGGCAGATGGAGAACCGCCACAAGACGATGAATGCCGGCAAATATGATTTCGGCTTCGCCGTCGACTGGATGCGCAAGGATCTCGGCATCTGCCTGGCGGAGGCCAACCGCAACGGCGCCAAGCTGCCGGTGACGGCGCTTGTCGACCAGTTCTACAAGGATGTGCAGGACATGGGCGGCAAGCGCTGGGACACGTCCTCGCTGCTTGCACGCCTCGAAAAATAGGCAACGCCATGCCCCTGCCCGATCCGAGCTGGAGCGCCGACGACATCGTCGCTCATTTGCGCGCGATCGGCACCGAGGCGAACCGGGCAGGCATGGCGCGCTTCGGCATCAACACCACGAGCGCGCTCGGCGTCGGCAATTCGCAATTGCGGCCGCTGGCGCGCAAGTTGAAGAAGAACCACGAGCGATCGCTTCTGCTGTGGGACAGCGGTGTCCGCGAAGCGCGGCTGATGGCGGCCTTCACCGGCGAGCCGAACAAGGTCGGCATCGATCAATGCCGGCGCTGGGCGGCGGATTTCGACAGCTGGGAGATCGTCGACACAGTCGCGGACCTGTTCGCCGAAACGCCGTTATGGCGCGAACTGATCGACGAGTTTGCCGAAGACGAGCGCGAATTCGTCCGCCGCACCGCCTTCGCCATGCTGGCCTGGAGCGCGGTGCATCTCAAGAAAGAGCCGGATGCGACTTTTCTTGCCCATCTGCCGCTGATCGAGAAACATGCCGGCGACCCGCGCAATTTCGTCCGCAAGGCGGTCAATTGGGCGTTGCGGCAGATCGGCAAGCGGTCGATGAGCCTGCACGCCCCTGCCCTTGCGCTGGCGAAAAAACTGGCGGCATCGCCCGACAAGACGGCACGCTGGATCGGCAAGGATGCAGTGAAGGAACTGACCGATGCCAGACAGATCGAAAGGCTCGCAGCCGCAAAACCCTGACCTTGCCGGTATTCGCTTCGTCGAGGTAACGCCGGAGACGCGCGCCGGCTTCGAGAACCTGTTCGAGCAGCCGGGCGCGCCGAAATATTGCTGGTGCATGGCCTGGCGCCATTCCAGCCGCGAGCACAGTGAGAACGATGAGAAGAAGCGCATGATGATGGCGCTCATCGATGCCGGCACCCCGGTCGGCATCGTCGCCGAGTTGGGCGGCAGACCAGTCGGCTGGTGCTCGGTCGCGCCGCGCGAAACCTACCGGAAACTTTCGAAGCAGCAGAACGACACCGAAACCGACATATGGTCGATCGTCTGCTTCTATGTGCCGAGGGCTTTGCGCGGCGGCGGGCTGGCTTCCGCCCTGCTCGATGCGGCGATCGACCATGCCTTCCGCAAAGGCGCACGCATCATCGAGGCCTATCCCGTCGACGAGGCGGCGCCGAGCTATCGCTTCATGGGTTTTCGCGACATGTTCGTCGCGCGAGGCTTCCATGAAATCGGCACCGCCGGCACGCGCCGGCATGTGATGCGGTTGAGCCGTTGAGCCTGGACCGCTCACGACGCTTTTACTCGATTCCGCAAATCGACTGGCGGAGGATGGAGCGGCCATGAACAAGCGTTTCAGATCGTGCGCGACGCTGGTCGCCGGGCTGCTCTTCGCTGCCTCGGGAGCCGATGCCGCGGCCGATGTCGCGCATATCCTGTGGAAGGACCTGCGTCCAGCCACGCAAGCCGTTGCCGAGGACGCGAACCTGCCGATGATCGCGGCAAAACTGCCAGACCACGGTGAGACCTTGTCGCTCAATCTGCAGGACAAGACGATACAATTAGCCGGCTATGCATTGCCAGTCGATCGCGATGGCGACCTTGTCTACCAGTTCCTGCTGGTGCCGTGGACGGGCGCCTGCAGCCACATGCCGACGCCGCCGCCGAACCAGATCGTGCTGGTGACGCCGGCGCATCCCTACAAAATGAAAGAGACCTACGAGCCGGTCGCCGTCACCGGCGTGCTGAAGCCTGGCATGGAAAAGAGCCAGCTCTTCATCCTCGACGGCGTCTCGATCGTCCAGTCGGGCTACACGGTGCGCAAGGCCGAGGTGGTGAGCGTCGACAGCGTGCCGGACACCGTCACGCTGCCGGTCAACTCGCCGTGGAATTTCCTCAACAAAAACAATAACTAAGCTCGCCGCGCCACTCAAATGCGGGAATCGGCGAGCACCCTGTGATCACGCGGCGTTCGCGCCCGATTCCTTGTCCAGAACCATGTAGTCGAGCGGGATTTCGGTCGTGTATTTGATCTGCTCCATGGCGAAGGACGAGGAGACGTCGCGGATCTCGATCTTGGCGATCAACCGCTTGTAGAAAGCGTCATAGGCGGCGATATCCGGAACCACCACGCGCAGCAGGTAATCGACATCACCGCTCATGCGGTAGAACTCGACCACTTCCGGGAATTCCTGGATGACCTCGGAGAAGCGCCGCAGCCATTCATGGCTGTGCGAATTGGTGCGGATCGAGACGAAGACGGTGACGCGCACATTGACCTTCACATGGTCGAGAATGGCAACGCGCCGCTGGATGACGCCCTCCTCCTCGAGCTTCTGGATGCGCCGCCAGCACGGCGTGGTCGACAGGCCAACTTTCTTGGCGACATCGGCGACCGCGAGCGTCGCGTCCTCCTGCAGGAGGCGGAGAATTTTTCTGTCGAGACGATCCATGGGAAGCTCCAGGGGAATAGTTTGGCTATAATCCCTTTTATCCAAGCCTTTCACAAGAAAGAAATTCTGCCGATGGCGGCAAAAGCGAGTGATTTCTTGCAAGATGCCTAATCGATGCGATAGCGGATTTCCGACCTCAGGAAGGGCAGCAAATCCATTTCAAACCAGGGATTCTTCTTCAGCCAGCCGGTGTTTCGCCAAGATGGATGCGGCAGCGGCAGCACTTTGGGGACGGCCGGTCCATCCCATATGGCGCGCCAGTTCCTGACTGTCTCGGTCAGCGACGGCAGGCGTGTCGTGCCCATATGCCAGGCCTGCGCATAGCCGCCGATGGTCAGAACCAGGTCGATCTGCGGCATCAGCGCCATCAATTGAGCGCGCCAGGCTGGCGCGCATTCGCGGCGCGGCGGCAGGTCGCCACCCTTGGCGTCCTGTCCAGGAAAACAAAAGCCCATCGGAACGATGGCGAATTTTTCGGTGTCGTAGAACTCGTCGTTGCTCACACCGAGCCAGCTTCTCAGCCGGTCTCCGGAGGCGTCGGTGAACGGCGCGCCCGACAAATGCACTTTTGTGCCCGGCGCCTGGCCGGCAAGCAGGACCCGCGCGGTGGAGGACGGCTGCAGCACCGGCCGTGGCTCATGCGGCAAATGCCGGCCGTGCGGCTCCTCGACGCAGATCCGGCAGGCCCTCACCCTGGCGGTGAGGCGCTCCAGCGCTTCTCTCATATCAGGCTGACTATCCAATCGCTGTCGCTCAGGCTGTCGCGCTGGGCCGGCTTGTCAGCGCCGCGTACCAGCGCAGCACGTTCGTGCACTCCTCCGGTACCCTGATGCGGGCCGGCTTCATGAAATCGATGGCGATCATGCCGGTGATGTCGGCGACCGAATAGACATCACCGGCGGCGAATTCGCGCTCCGCCAGCTCGCGGTCAAGGAGGTGCAGGAATTCGATCGCTTTCGGTTTGTTGGCCTCGCCCCATTCCGGGATTTGCGGCACTTCCCACTCCTTCATCGCAGGATGGATGTGCCGGAACGCGGCGGCGACGCTGGCCATCAGGTTCAGTTCCATGCGTCGCTGCCACATCTCCACCATCGCCTTGCCGAGCGCGCCCGTGCCGAACAGCGCCGGCTCGGGGTGCAATTCCTCGAAATAGCGGCAAATGGCGATCGATTCGGTGATGATGGTGCCGTCGTCGAGCTCGAGCACAGGCAGGCGCCGCAGCGGATTGCGCTCGGCCACCTGCTCGCCTCGATGCTCCAGAGCGCCCATGTCGACGGGCACCAGCGGGACCGTCAGCCCCTTCTCGGCAAGGAAGACACGCACGCGCCGGGGGTTGGGCGCACGGCCGCCATCGAATAACTTCATTCCGTCCTCCAGCTTCTCCACCGGATCATAGGCGGCTCCGCCCATCACCAGAAGCGAACAAATTCGCGCAACGCGTCGCCGAACGAGGCGAGCACGCCGTGCTTCCTCTCGACCGGCGCATCATGATGGCTGTCGCGCCACTGCTGCGGCTCCTCGAAGGTGCCAGCCCAGATGCCGGCCTTGGCCGCTCTCGCCACCGCTTCCTGGGTCTCGAAGTCGCCGAAGGCAACCGCCCATCCGGCCTGCACCTGGCTCCGGTTCAGGTCGGTGTCACCTGCCCTGCAGTCGCCGAGCAGGCGTCCGTAGCGGTCGTGCTGCCAGCCGCTGCAGGAAACAGGCCGGCCGGCGATCAGGCGTACCAGCGACTGCCGCGCCAGCTTGCCGCAGGGATAATCGGCGCCGGCCTTCTGGCAGGTCTGCTGATACTCTGGGGCGTCGATGCCGCGCATGCGGATGCGCTCGGTCCCGAGCGTGATCGAATCGCCGTCATTGACGATCGCCGTGCCTTGCTCCTTGCGTGTCTCGAAGCGGTCGAGGCGCGCCGCCACCAGGATAAGCAACCCGAGCAAGAGGAAGGCCAGCCCATAGTCCAGCAGCTTGCGCCAAAGGCTTCGCGGCGAGCTTGCCGCGTAGCGTCGGCGCGGTCCGCGCGGCCCGAAACGGCTCATATGGCAAACAGTCTCTTAATCATTCGAACGTAGCTTAACGAACTGACAGTCGCTGCGCGCAGAAATTGAAGTCTGTATGCCTTTGCAACGCTCGAACACAGCGGATAAATTTATTGTGGACCGCCGTAAACCGCACCGCAACAGCGATGTGGCGCGCGCGGTGCGCAAGACGCGCGACCGTCTCTCGCAGCAGGCGGGCAGCCTCGACTTCGACCGTGAACTGTTGAAACTGCATGCGCGCGCCATGGTGGTCGGCGCGGTTGCGATCCCGCTGCTCGTGCTCACCGTGGCGGCCGTTGGTCGGCTGGCGGGCCTGGATAGCCAAGTCGCCATCTGGGCCTTGTCGATGCTGCTTTGCTACGCGATCGTCGCTTTCATGGCGCGTCGCGTGGAGCGAACCGAGGCAGCCGAACTCGACCCGGCGCAGACGCGTCGCGACTTCCTGATCGGCCACTTCCTGTGCGGCCTTGGCTGGGCGTGGTTCGCCTGGATCGGCTGCGGCACCTGCCAGATCGACCAGTTCCATGTGGCCAAGGCCATGGTGCTGCTGGTCGCCATGGCGACGACGGCCGTGATGGCCTCCTCGCTTGGCGGCGCGTTGTTCGCGACCTTTGCAGTTCCCGTTGCCGTTTATGTCTACACCGTCCTGCGCCTGTGGACGCCGATCGAAGCCACGATGGCGGCGTTGCTTATCGCCGCACTTCCCTTCTTCGGCTACGTCGCGCGTCATCTCAACCGGGCGTCGTTGATGCTGCTCTCCTTTCGCTCGGAGAAGGACGCGCTGATCGCCGAGCTGGAGACGGCGAAATCGATGTCGGACGAGGCAAGGCGGCGCGCCGAGGACGCCAATCTGGCGAAATCGCGTTTTCTCGCCTCCATGAGCCACGAGCTCAGGACGCCGCTCAACGCCATCCTTGGCTTCTCCGAAGTGATGGCCAATGAAGTGCTGGGGCCGATGAACAATCCGACCTACCGCGACTATGCCCACGACGTGCACGAATCCGGACAGCACCTGCTCGACCTGATCAACGAGATCCTCGATTTGTCGCGCATCGAGGCCGGCCGCTACCAGCTCAACGAGGAGCCGGTGGTGCTGCTGACGATTGTCGAGGATTGCTGCCACATGATGGAGCTGCGCGCCCGCAACAAGGACATCCGCGTCATCCAGGAGTTCGAGGAGACCTTGCCGCGGCTCTTCGCCGATGAGCGCGCAGTCAGGCAGATCACGCTCAACCTCCTGTCCAATTCGATCAAGTTCACTCCGTCCGGCGGCGAAGTGCGCGTGCGCGTCGGCTGGACCGCCGGCGGCGGCCAGTACATCTCGGTCAAGGACAACGGCCCGGGCATACCGGAGGAGGAAATCCCGGTGGTGCTTTCCGCTTTCGGCCAGGGCTCCATCGCCATCAAGAGCGCCGAACAGGGAACCGGCCTCGGCCTGCCGATCGTGCAGGGACTGCTCGCCATGCATGGCGGCGAGTTCGAGCTGCATTCCAAGCTGCGTGAGGGCACCGAGGCTATCGCCATCTTCCCGTTGAGCCGGGTGATGGAAGAATTGCCGGCTTTGCCGACCAAGACCGTTGCGGCGCGGGCGCGCCGCTGAGGCAATCCCTGTCGGCTCTAAAGCCGGATGGCCATCGCCATGCCGGAACTGGTCAACGCCGCGGCCTTGACGATTCCGGCGGCGAGAGCGGCCCCTACCCCTTCGCCATGGCTGATGCCGAAATCGAGCAGCGGCCGCAGTCCGAGCCGTTCGGCCGCCTTGGCGTGGCCGGGCTCCGGCGACAAGCTGGCAAGCAGGCAGTGATCGAGCGCGCCAGGATTAGCCGCATAAAGGGCAGCGGCAGCCGCGGTCGCCGCGAACCCGTCGAGCAGGACAGGAATCTTCTCCATGCGCGCCGCCAGAATGGCGCCGCAGATCGCCGCGAACTCGCGCCCGCCGACCCTGCGCAAGGCCTCGAGCGGATCGCCCAGGCCGGAACCGTGGAATGTCAGCGCCCGATCGACGACCTCGGCCTTGCGCGCGGTCATCGCAGCGTCGGCGCCCGACCCCGGCCCGACCCAATCGGCCCCGTTGCCGCCGAACAGCGCGGCGCAAAGAGCGGCGGCGATCGTCGAATTGCCGACCCCGAGATCGCCCAGGCACAGAAGATCGGCGCCGCCCGCCACCGCCTCCATGCCGAAGGCCATGGTCGCGGCGCAGCCGCGTTCGTCGAGCGCGGCCTCCTCGGTGATGTCGCCCGTGGGGATATCCAAGGCGAGGTCGAAGACTTTCAGGCCGAGATCGTTGGCGACGCAGACCTGGTTGATCGCGGCCCCGCCGGCGGCGCAGAGCTCGACTTCATTTGCGGTCGCCGCCACTGGTCGTGGCGAAATTCCGTGCCTGACGGTGCCGTGATTGCCGGCGAAGATCGCCATCAGCGGCCGGTTGATCGCCGGCGGCGCGCGTCCGCTCCAGGCGGCAATCCAGGCCGCGATGTCCTCGATGCGCCCGAGCGATTCCTTCGGCTTGTCCGCTTTGGCGAACAGCGCGCGGACACGGGCCGCCGCCGCGTCATCGGCAGGCGGCAACGCCGCCAGGAGGCTTCGGAAATCGTCGAAAGGCGTTGCGGTCATTTATGTCGGTCGCGGTCCGTTGCGGAAATCGCAAGCGGCATAGCCGCCTTCTCCAGCCGGCACAACCGCCTGACGATGCCGCGAACGCGTTGCCTTGTGGCGTATGGCGGAGGGCTTGCATTGCTCCGGCGGTTGCACCATGTGGAATAAAGGCAAGAGAACAGCATGTCCGCCATCGAATCCCCCTGCATCCTGGTCTGTTCGATCGATATGAAAACCGGCTTCTGCTTCGGTTGCGGCCGCACGCGCGACGAGATTTCCGGCTGGCTGACGATGACCCCCGAAACGCGCCGAGAGGTGATGTCCGAACTGCCGGCACGGCTCGAAACGGTCGAGCGGCGGCCGCGCCGTGAAACCCGGCGTAGCCGCATGGCGCGCGAGCGCGGCCTTTTGTGAGAAGAAACCGATGAACCGGCTGTTCTGGATCGTCATGGCGGTGATCGGCGTCGGGATCGTGCTGCTGATGCTCAACAATTCGGCCGGCCACACCTTCGGCATGGCCAACAACGATTTCGGCCGGCTGATCTGGGTCGGCGTGCTGGTCATGGTCATCGGCGCGAGCCTGCTCCGCTCCGGCCGGCCGATGGGCGACATGGCGCGCAACCTCGGCGTCTGGGCCGCGTTCGTGCTCGTGCTGATCGCCGGCTACCAGTATCGCTACGAGCTGCAGGACGTCGCGAGCCGCGTGACCGCCGGCCTCGTCCCGGGCAGCCCGCTGGCGCTCGGCGTGGAGAACGGCCGCCCGACCGTCACGCTCGACAAAGCCGATAACGGCCATTTCGAAGCGCGCATCCTGATCAATGGCACGCCGGTGCGCGCCGTGGTCGACACCGGCGCGACCAGCACGGTGCTGACGTCCGAAGATGCGCAAGCCGCGGGATTCAACCCAGCGGCGCTCAGCTACAGCGTGGATGTCGCCACGGCCAACGGCATGGCGCGCGCGGCGACGGTCAGGACCGACGAGGTGGCGATCGGCGGCATCGTGCGCAAGGACATGTCGGTGATGGTTGCCGCGCCCGGCATGCTGGATCAAAGCCTGCTCGGCATGAACTTCATCGGCTCGTTGTCGGGTTTCGACGTGCGCGGCGACCGCATGATCCTGCGGGACTGAACAAAGGTCAGGCTGCCTCGGCTTCCGAGGTCGTGAAATCAACCACCGCAAATGCCGTCTTCAACACCTCCGCCCCGGCTCCCGGTTTGTTGGCGTCGGTGGAGAGGATTTGCCGGAAGCGGCGCGCGCCAGGCAAGCCGTGGAACAGTCCGACCATGTGGCGCGTAATGTGGCCGAGCCGCCCGCCCCGCTCGATATGGCGCGCGGCATAGCCGGCCATGGCGTCGATCAGCGCCGCATAGTCGAAGGCAGCAGGCGCCTCGCCATAGAAGGCGGCATCGACGCCGGCCAAGATCCCCGGCGTGTGATAGGCCGCGCGGCCGAGCATCGCGCCGTCGACATGATCGAGATGCGCCGCCGCCTCACCGAGCGATTGAATGCCGCCGTTGATGCCGATGAAATCGCTCGGCTTTCCGATCTTCAGTCGGTAGACGCGCGGATAGTCGAGCGGCGGGATGTCGCGGTTCTCCTTGGGGCTCAACCCCTCGAGCCAGGCCTTGCGGGCATGCACCCAGAGCGCGTCGGCGCCGGCTGCGAGCACGCCGTCGGCAAGCATATCGAGCGCAGGTTCCGGGTCTTGCTCGTCGACGCCGATCCGGCATTTGACCGTGACGGGGACTTTCACGGCGGCCCTCATCGCCGAGACACACTCGGCGACCAGAGCCGGCGCCTTCATCAGGCAGGCGCCAAAAGTGCCCGACTGGACGCGATCGGACGGGCAGCCGACATTGAGGTTGATCTCGTCATAGCCGAAGGCTTCGCCGATCCGGGCCGCTTCGGCGAGTTTTTGCGGATCCGACCCGCCAAGCTGCAGAGCCACCGG
Organism: Mesorhizobium sp. B2-4-3; assembly: GCF_006442815.1. Classification (GTDB taxonomy): domain Bacteria; phylum Pseudomonadota; class Alphaproteobacteria; order Rhizobiales; family Rhizobiaceae; genus Mesorhizobium. The sequence continues at coordinate 165,690 of NZ_VFVL01000004.1, read as the reverse complement.
ATGCTCAACGTCATCGAAGCCGAGCAGCCGCTCGCGAGCGCCATGGATGACGGCATCGGCCACAACCATCTCGGTGTAGAGCAGAGCCCGGCGCGTCAACTGGCGGTGGAAGAACCGGCAATGCCGATCCGTCCAGTCCATCATTGGTGCTATAGCGAGTGTCGTCTGCATGGGCCTATTTTCATTCCCGCGGCCGGCTCGCGGCCAAAACCGTTGCCCCGACCTATTGTATTTTCTTTTATTTTCAAGTGCTTCGAATAAGAAGGGACAAAAGTCTCAGTCAAACAGGGACTATTTCTGATTCACACTTTTTATTAAAAAGCAATAGTCCGATTTGAACTTTCCACAAATAAGCGTAAACTTTTTCTTGCTCAAGTCGTGAGCGGGAGGCGTACAGGCAGTCATGCCTGTCTGAGAGGGGCGGGGTTGAGTATGCCCTCATTGTCGATCCTTGGTGCCCGCCGTTGGTGGGCTGCCGATGCGCGCAGGACGCATCCGCCTAGAATTGCCTGACGGGGCAAGGAGCGGAGGGTTAGCGGCGGCCCCTCCCCAACACCCTCTACCCCCTGAGCCAAATTCACCACTCCAGTTTCTTTTAACGATGGTGCGCAGCGCCGGCTCTGGCCGGCGGATGCGCGCCCATGCGGCCGGTTGCCAGCGTTGGGGCTGAAATCGCGCCTGCCGCATTTGAACGGAGGCGATCTTGACAACCACCATCGACATCAATGGCACGCCGATCCTCGACCAGACGTCGGGGCTTCAGGACGACGACGCCGCAACCAGCGGCATCTCGTGGCCTCCGCGTGACTCCGAGCCGTGCGCACAGCCGCGGCTGCGGTGAACGATGTCTTTAACCGACCAATCACCCGGAAAGGACGAATATCATGGCTACCATTAACATTGTAGGCGATCTGGTACTCGACCAGTCCGCCGGCCTCAGCGACGACGACGTCGCTATTTCCGTCGATGGAAATGGCGTCATTAGCGGCGCTCTCGACGCCGCTTTTCTAACATACCTCAACGGTCTCAACCTGTCCGCCGCGCAGTTGGCTTTTGCCGACACCGCGGAGGCGGCGAGCCAGATCGGTCTCGTCAGCGTGACGCCGTCTGCCGGCGAAACTATCGTTGAGCTGGAGTTCTCGCCCCTGAACCACGCATCGTCCGGTCTGTTTACCCTCGACGGTGAGGAGATCTTCCTCACCACGGTGCAGAACGGCAGCGCGGTGGAAGCGAGAGATGCCGACGGCGATCTCGTCGCGGCCTTCTACATCATCCCCAACGCCGACAACACCTCCGGCACGGTCCAGGCGATCACTTTCGAAGCGATCGATCATCCGCTTAACCCGGACCCTGACGACAGGGTGGACTTCAGCGATATCCTGAAAGTCCGCGCTTTGTCCGAGGTGTCGACGCCCATCGGCGACGACATCAACGTCGACGATGACGGCCCGACAATCACGGCCAACGGTACAGAGCCGACGCTCACCACCGATGACACCGACATCACCGACAGCGACACCGCCAACTTCGCCGGTGCGTTCACCTCCGACCCCGGTACCGACGGTCTCGGAGCAGCCGGCATCACCTACGCTCTCGGTACACCGGGCGGCGCGTCGGGCCTGATCGCTACCCAGCTGAACGAGGGTATCAACCTGGTCGACAACAACGGCGTCATCGAAGGCCGCACGGCAACCACGGACACCTTGGCGTTCACGGTTGAAGTGAACGCCGCCGGCGACGTCACGCTCACTCAACTGCTTGCCGTCAGGCATGATCCCGACAGCGGACCGGACCAGTCGACCGGTCTGTCGGCCGCCAACCTCGTCACCTTGACGGCGACGATCGTCGACGGCGACGGCGACACGGCCTCGGATACCGCTGATATCGGCGACAACCTCATCTTCAAGGATGACGCGCCGAGCATCAGCGCGCCGCTCGACAACGTGATCGTGACCGTGGACGAGTCAACCCTGGCAAGCGACGACACCAAGAGCTTCGCAACCCAGTTCACCTCAGACGGTGGCAAGGACGGTTCAGCTGGTATCACCTACGCCCTGAGTGTGGTCGCGGGTGCGTCTGGTCTGTTCGACACGCTGAGCGGGCAGGCGGTCAACCTGTCGGTCAACGCCGGTGTCGTCGAGGGTAAGACCGCCGTCGGCGGCGACCTGGTGTTCACAGTGAGCGTGGACCCCTCCGGTCAAGTCACGCTGAATCAGATCCGGTCGGTCATCCACGACCCCAATCTCGGGCCGAACGACACCGAGATCCTGGCGACGGACGACCTGATCAAGCTGACGGCGACTATCACCGACAAGGACGGTGACACCGCCTCGGCCGTCCTCAACATCGGCCAGAACCTTGTCTTTACGGATGATGCACCGACGATCGTGAAACCATTCGATGCCGACCCCGCCACCCCAGGTATCCAAACTCCGGAAACCCTGCAAAACGTTATCGGCACGCCGGCTACCGGGGACTTCAAGTACAGCATCGGCGCGGACGGTCGCCTGGTTTATGACGCCACCCACTCCGACTTCGGCGATGCCAACCCCAACGTCGCGGGTGTCCAGCAGTTGGTGCTGACCGGTACGGTCGACAATGCGCAAAACCCGAACATAACCAATGTCCAGACGGCACTCGTTTCGGAGAGCGCGACAAGCGCGCAGTTCTCCTTCTCGTTCCATTACGACAAGGATCCGATCACCGCCGGCGTGCAGGACGCGAGGGCGGGTGGCACGTTGACCTTCGACAAGGTTGCGGGCACGTACTCCATCCAGTTGGATGACGTGATCGACGGGTTCAGCTTCTACGTCTTCCACTCTTCGGAGCTGTTGGCGAAAGCACCTCCCGGCAACGTCGGCCACCCCCAAATCGTGGTGACGGAGTTGGATCATGCCGATACCGGCCCGAACCCGGCCGATAGTGACGGGTTCTACGTGCAGTTCACGGCGAACTCGAACCCCAGCGGCAGCCCCTTCGGCTTTAACGCGACAGGTGACGGTTCGCCGATTGCAGGTGATACCACGTTCAACAATGGTCAGTTCGTCACCAGCAACTTCGAGGATTGGGTGTCCGCCACGCAGTCGACCAACGGCGTGGCCGGCGACACGATCCAGAAGGGCGAATTGCTCACGCTCCGCTTCTTCAACGAGAACATTCTGGGCGACGTGAATCCAGGTGCCCCCGGTGGTGGTACGGAGAAGATCGTGCCGACTGACAAGGTGGACGCTATCGCCATCAAGTTCGACGGCATCGGGAACGCCGAGAACCTCATCGTGGTTCTCGACCTGATCGACGACAAAGGCACGGCATCTACCGCCGACGACGTCCACACGACACGGTCGATCGTCGTGGATAACGCAGACTTCTTCAAGGGGAACACAGTGCCGTCCCCGTACAGCACGGAGTTCTCGCTCGACAACAACGACGGGCTCGTGATCATCGAGAAGGGCGATTACAACAACGCCGCTCTCGGCGAGAACTTCTCAATCCAGGGTATGCAGATCATGCAGTCCAGCAACGGGCTGACGGGATCTGGTATCAACCTGACGAAAGCGACCGACGACCCGAACACTGTCGCGGTGGAGGGCAACAGCCCGGTGGCCGGCCCGCTGCAAGCTTGGGGAGCCACGGATAACGACGTTCTCAAGATCACGGACATCGGCTTCATCCAGACGACTTCCGGACAGATCGGCGCCAACCTCGACTTCGCGGTCAACATCCAGGACGCCGACGGCGACACGACGGGTATCCAGCACCTGGCGGTTGACGTCATCGCCTGACGCCTGACCAAAGGGAGGCGACACACGCCGCCTCCCTTCTCCCCGTGGAGATAATCTCGCGCCCCGCGCGAAACCGGCTCAAACCAACGGCGTCAACCCGCATACAGGGCAGCTACGATCATGATGAAATCCCCGCGCCCCTCTGCCCTGCAGGCGGTGATGAAAGAAGCCAGGCGCGCCGTAAGACCGCTTGTCTGGTTCAGCGCCGGCATCAACATCCTGATGCTGACCGGCGCATTCTACATGCTCCAGGTCTATCACCGCGTATTGGGCAGCCACAGCCTGGAGACATTGGTGATGCTATCGCTGATGGCGGCGGCAGCGATCGCCACAATGGCAGGGCTGGAGGTGGTTCGCGCGCGTCTGCTGGCTAAGGTCGGGGCGTGGCTGAACGCGCGCCTGGCGCCGGTTCTCCTGACCGCATCGGTGGAATATGCCGCCGCGGCGCCGGGTCAGATCAACGCCCGTGCGCTGCGTGACCTCGACCAGGTGCGCAATTTCTTCACCAGCCCGAGCATCTACCCGATCCTCGACGCGCCCTGGGCACCGATCTTCCTGGGCGCCATCTTCCTCATGCACCCTTGGTTGGGCTGGTTGGCAACCTGCGGCGGGATCGTGCTGTTCGCGCTGGCGTTGCTGACCGAATACCTGACCCGAAAGCCAATAGCGGAAGCCGCAACCGCCCAGATGCGGGCTTACATGCAGGCCGAGCAGACGATCCGCAACGCCGAGGTCGTCCAGGCCATGGGCATGCTGAATCCCCTGCTCGAGAGCTGGAAGGCCCAGCAGGACGAGGCAAACAGAGGACAATCTCTAGCCAGCAACCGATCCAGCACTATCTCGGCCCTCGCGCGCGCATTCCGGCTGGCCCTGCAGATGGCCGTGCTCGGCCTCGGCGCGTATCTGGTGCTGAAAAACGAGGCGTCGCCCGGCATCATGATCGCCGCCTCGATCCTGATGGGTCGCGCATTGGCCCCGGTTGAACAGGCGATCGGTACGTGGAAGGCAACGATCGGGGCGCGGGCTGCTTACAGGCGTCTCGCTGCAATGGCCGGTCAACGGCCGGAGGCCACACCGGCGCTGCCGTTGCCGCGCCCAAAGGGCAAGTTTGAGGCCGACAACATTATGCTCGCCAGGCAGGGCGGCGAACCGATCCTGCGGGGAATCAGCTTCCGGCTGAAGCCCGGCGAAGCCATGGCATTGATCGGGCCGAGCGCGGCCGGCAAGACAAGCCTGGCGCGAGTGCTGGCAGGCGCTTGGCGCCCGACCGGCGGTCGCGCGTTGCTCGACGGCATGAGCGTCGTCGAATGGGCGGCCGAGGACCGGGGCCGACACGTCGGTTACCTGCCACAGGATATCGAACTCTTCGCCGGCACCGTTTCCGAAAACATCTGCCGCTTCGCGCCACTCAACCCGGCGGTCTTCAACAACGTGGTCAAGGCTGCGCAATTGGCAGGCGTCCACGAGCTGATCAAGGGGTTGCCGAAGGGCTATGCCACCGAGATCGGTGAAGGTGGCGCGGCACTATCCGGCGGGCAACGCCAGCGCATCGGGCTGGCGCGGGCGCTGTACGGCGACCCAGCCTTCCTTATCCTGGACGAACCTAATTCCAATCTCGACCACGAGGGCGAGCAGGCACTGGCTACGGTCATCGGCGGGCTCAAGGCCGCAGGCACGACGCTGATCTTGATCTCGCACCGGCCAAGCATTTTGGAGAAGGTCGACAAGGTGCTGGTGCTTAACCATGGCGCACAGGACCTGTTCGGGCCGCGCGACGCCGTGTTCAACGAACTTGCCGCGCGCGTGCGGCAGGTGAGTCAGATGCCGGCCACAGCCGCGAACCAAACCGCAGCGCCGAACCAAACCATAGCGGCGAACCAGGACAGCGTCCCTGCTCCGGCACGCCGATACGCAACCCGAAAATTGCGGCCGAGCCTCAATCTTGTGCCCGAGCAGCAGGAACTGCCGCCAAAGCAGGCAAGCGTTCGAGGGAGTGGCGCAGACGCGGCGCAAGCCAGAAAACGAGAACAGATATGAACATCGTGCCGTTACCCCTCCCGCCACCCTCCCGACTGGAACCGGTACCCCTTCGTATCGCGGGCGTAACGTGCACCGGGTTCGCGATCATGTTCCTGTTCTTCGGCGTGGCGGGGGGCTGGGCGTCGCTGGCACCATTGGACAGCGCCGCGGTGGCACCGGGCGTCGTCAAGGTCGCCGGCGACCGCAAGCTCATCCAGCACCTCGAAGGCGGCATCATCGCGGAGTTGAACGCCGCCAACGGCGATATGGTCAAGGCTGGCAAGGTCCTCGTCCGGCTCGACGACACCCAGGCAAAGTCGCAGCTTGATCTCATCCAGAACCGGATAGCCACGCGCGAAGCGCTGGCCGCGCGTCTCAGGGCCGAGCGCGACGACAAAGCCGAGATCGAATTCGATCCGGCATTGCTCGCAAACCCGGCCACCGCCGCAAAGGACGCGGTGGCTGCGCAGCGTGACGTGTTCGCGGCCAAGCACCACAATTTGAAGGATGAGCGGGAAATTCTCGGTCAGCGCCGCCACCAGACCGAGGAGGAGACAACCGGACTGCAGGAGCTCACCGCCACGCAGGATAAGCAGATCGAGGCGATCGAAGGCGAGACCAAGGACCTTCAGGGTCTGCTCGACAAAGGGCTGACCACCCGCGAGCGGTACCTGTCGCTCAAACGGCAGCAGCGCGAGATCGAGGGACAGCGCGCTACCAACGTCGCGGCGATCGCTCGCGCCAGAAGCGCGATGGCCGAGATCGACATGCAGATCCTGAACCTCAGCACGGTGCGGCTGAACGAAGCCGTCGACGAGTTGAGCAAGGTCGAGGCGGAGCTGTTCGACCTCGGACAGGAAGCGCGTTCCGCCAAGGACGTGCTTGCTCGTACGGATATCGTGGCACCGGTTGACGGCATCGTCATGGACCTGAAGGTCCACACGGCAGGCGGTGTCGTGAAACCCGGCGAGACATTGATGACCGTCGTGCCGCTCGGACAGCAACTTGTGATCGAAGCCCTCGTCAAACCGGAGGATGTCGAAACGATCGCCCCCGGACAGCCCGCGCGGGTCAGCTTTCCAGCCTTCGCCCGCTACAACCTGCCGCCGCTCGAGGGCGTCGTAGGGGTAGTGTCCGCGGACCGTATGGTCGATGAGCACAGCGGCGCGCCGTATTTCGCTGCGACCGTGTTGATCGACAAGGGCGAGCTCACCAAGCTCGATGGCCGCAAGCTTCTGCCCGGCATGTCGAGCGAGGCGATGATCCGGACAGGCGCTCGAACCGTACTTTCCTACCTCGCCGAGCCGATCACGCAGAACTTCCGCCGGGCTATGCGGGAGAAATAGCCCTAATGCATGTCGCGCAAAAGTGCACTCCAGTTTTGCGACAACGACATGCATCAAGCAACGACCTAAAGCGCGTCGCGTGAATCCGTTTCGACGCGACGCGCTTTAGGCACGGATGTCAACAAAGACAAACACTTACAGGCGCCGGCCATAGGCCAACGCCTCATCATCGCATCTGTCAGCGCAGTCGCAGGGGCGTGACGGCGCTACCGCCTCAGGGCGTGGACATTGTCCATCGACGCGCCGCCCAGCGGCAGCGCCATGTCGTCGTCGAGCAGCCGGGTAATGCGGGCAAAGCCGACAAAGGCTTTGCGCGCTTCCTCGGCCGACATCTTGCCCGACACAGCCGCCGCGCAGCAATTCAGGGCGCATTGATAAACCGGGCCGCGTCTGCCCGTTGGCCACTTCCGCAGGAACACCATCGCCTCGGAGACGCTATCGACTTCCTCCACAGGGTATCCCTGCCCGCGCGCAATTCGCACTGGGGTAAAGAAATGCAAGCGATCCATGATTATCCTCCCGGTCGGCCGCAGAACAGCCGAACTTCATTAAACGCACGTCTTATGGATCGGTTCCAAACAAATTTGGTTGCTGTCGGAAAAATTCGGAACCGGCCGGCCTGTGCGAAACACACCGGCGACTCAAGCTCGGTTCAGGCCTGGAGCCGTCGAATAACGGCGATTCTCATTGAATATCTTTAAGGCGAAAGCCGGCAAATGGGTTGCTTGCCGGTCCCCCGGCGTCAGGCTTAACCTCTGCGGTCAAACGCGTGAGGGCGCGTTTTGCAACAAGGGGAAAACTTGCAATGACCATTCAAGGCGCATCGCCTGACCTCTACAACGAGGATCTGGCTCCGGCAACGGTCAGGAACTGGGGACCGTTTTCGATCTTCAACGTCTGGACCTCGGACGTCCACAGCCTCTGGGGCTACTACCTGGCGGCCAGCCTGTTTCTGTTCTGCGGCGGCTTCGTCAACTTCGTCATCGCCATCGGCATCGGCTCGCTGATCATCTACGCGCTGATGAACATGGTCGGCTATGCCGGCGTGAAGACCGGCGTGCCCTACCCCGTGCTTGCCCGCGCCTCCTTCGGCATCTGGGGCGCCAACGTCCCGGCTCTGGTGCGCGCGATCGTCGCCTGCTTCTGGTACGGCGCCCAGACGGCCGCGGCGTCGGGCGCAATCGTGGCGCTGCTGACGCGCCTGCAATGGTTCGACGAGTTCAACAAGAGCTCGCATCTTCTGGGACATTCGACCTTGGAGGTGATCTGCTTCGTCATCATCTGGGCGCTGCAGTTGCTGATCATCCAGAAGGGCATGGAAACCGTCCGCCGTTTCCAGGACTGGGCCGGCCCGGCGGTGTGGATCATGATGCTGATCCTGGCCATCTATCTTTGCGTCAAGTCGGGCACTTTCGCCTTCACCAGCGACATCCCGATGGATGTGCTGCTGGACAAGACCAAGGACGCCGGCGTTCCGGGCGAGCCCGGTTCCTGGACCGCGCTGTTCGCGGTGGCGGCGATCTGGGTGACCTATTTCTCGGCGCTCTACCTCAACTTCTGCGACTTCGCCCGCTATGCGCCGGACAAGGCGGCGCTGCGCAAGGGCAACATCTGGGGCCTGCCGGTCAACCTCATCCTGTTCTCGCTGGTGGCCGGCGTCACCACGATCGCCGCTTATGACGTCTACCATGAGGTGCTGCTCCATCCCGACCAGATCTCGGCCAAGTTCGACAGCTGGTTCCTGGCCGCACTCGCCGCGCTGACCTTCGCGGTGGCGACGCTGGGCATCAACGTCGTGGCGAATTTCGTCTCGCCGGCGTTCGACTTCTCCAACGTCTTCCCGCGCCAGATCGACTTCAAGAAGGGCGGCTACATCGCGGCGCTGATCGCTCTGGTGCTCTATCCCTTCGCGCCATGGGAAGGCAGTGCCGCTTCCTTCGTCAACGTCATCGGCGCGACGATGGGACCGATCTTCGGCGTGATGATGGTCGACTACTATCTGATCCGCAAAAGCGAAGTCGACGTCGAGGCGCTCTATCGCGAGGACGGCGAGTTCCGTTTCCAGGGCGGCTGGCATGTCAACGCCTTCATCGCCGCCGGCATCGGCGCCATCTTCTCCTCGATCCTGCCCAACTTCACCAACTGGCTGCCGTCCTGGTGGGGCGTCTATGGCTGGTTCTTCGGCGTGGCGATCGCGGGCGCCGTCTACTACGTGCTGCGCACCATGGCGCTCGGAGCAGGTGCGAAGGTGGCAAAGGCGTAAAAATGGGGGAGTAAGGGAGTAGGTCAGTAAGGGAGTAGGGAGACAGTGCCCCCTATTCCCCTAACCATCTCCGCCAAGCGCCGCACGGTGTTCCAGTTGCGGGAAGTGCCGATGCCCATGCGCTTGTGATTGGAAGCGGCGAGCAGCCGTGAACTCGGCCGCTCGCGCGAAAAGACGACCCAGATGTCACCGTCGACCGACGCCACCTTCTCATCGTCGGCGGCATAGGCCTGGAGCGCTGCGACGCCATCGGCGGGCGCAGGCTTCCGCATCACCCGCACCGCCACCTGATCGCCAGTTTCGGCCGACTCGGCCGGGAATGGATTGCCGGTGGCAAGCTTGAGCCAGTCTTCGGCGCGACGAACGATGATGACGACATGACGGCCGAAGGTTTTTTCGAAGGCCGTTTCGAGCCGCTGTTCCAGTTTGGCGACATCCATCGCCCGCGCTTCAAAGACCAGATTGCCGGTCGCCACCAGTGTGCGCGGGTTCTTCAGCCCGAGGCCTTCGGCCATCGCCTTGAGGTCGGACATGACGACCCGGCGACCTTCGCCGAGGATGATGCTGTAGAGCAGCGCGACATAGGTTTGCATCAGCTGCTAAACCCGCAGGCAGCTAGACGAGCCGCGACTGATCCACCGCCGCCGAGATGAAGCTCGCGAACAGCGGATGCGGGTCGAGCGGGCGGCTCTTCAGCTCGGGGTGATACTGCACGCCGATAAACCACGGGTGGTCGGGATATTCGACCGTCTCAGGCAGCACGCCGTCGGGCGACATGCCGGCAAACACCAGGCCGCAATCCTCGAGCCGCTGCTTGTAGTCGACGTTGACTTCGTAGCGGTGCCGATGGCGCTCGGAAATCTGCGTGTCGCCGTAGATATCCGCTATTTTCGAGCCCTTGGCGAGTTCTGCCTGATAAGCGCCAAGCCGCATCGTGCCGCCGAGATCGCCTGTGACCCTGCGCTTCTCAAGCATATTGCCCTTCAGCCACTCGGTCATGAGGCCGACGACCGGCTCGTCGGTCGGACCGAACTCGGTCGACGATGCATGGTCGACGCCCGCCAGCGAGCGGGCCGCCTCGATGCAGGCCATCTGCATGCCGAAGCAGATGCCGAAGTAAGGCACCTTGCGTTCGCGCGCGAACTTTGCCGCCAGGATCTTGCCTTCCGAACCGCGCTCGCCGAAGCCGCCGGGAACAAGGATGCCGTGCACCTTCTCCAACCACGGCGCCGGATCTTCCTTCTCGAAGATCTCGCTTTCGATCCAGTCGAGCTTGACCTTGACGCGATTGGCGAGGCCGCCATGCGACAGCGCCTCGATCAGCGATTTATAGGCGTCCTTGAGGCCGGTGTATTTGCCGACGACGGCGATCGTCACCTCGCCTTCCGGATTGTGGATGTGGTTGGAAAGCTTTTGCCACGGCTCCATGCGCGGCTTCGGCGCCGGGTCGATGCCGAAGGCCGCCAGCACTTCCGAATCGAGGCCTTCCTGGTGATAGGCCAAAGGCACGTCGTAGATATGCGGCACGTCCAGCGCCTGGATGACGGCGCTTTCGCGCACGTTGCAGAACAGTGAAAGTTTCCGGCGCTCCTCCTTCGGGATCGGCCGGTCGGCGCGCACCAGAAGGATGTCCGGCGCGATGCCGATGCCGCGCAGTTCCTTGACCGAATGCTGCGTCGGCTTGGTCTTCAATTCGCCGGCCGTCGGGATGTAGGGCATCAGCGTCAGATGCACATAGACCGCATTGTTGCGCGGCAGGTCGTTGCCGAGCTGGCGAATCGCTTCCAGGAACGGCATCGCCTCGATGTCGCCGACCGTGCCGCCGATCTCGCACAGCACGAAGTCGTAGTCGTCATTGCCATCCAGCACGAAATGCTTGATCTCGTCGGTGACGTGCGGGATCACCTGCACGGTGGCGCCGAGATAATCGCCGCGCCGCTCGCGCTCGATGATGTTCTTGTAGATGCGGCCGGTGGTGATGTTGTCCTGCTGGTTCGCCGAGCGCCCGGTGAAGCGCTCGTAGTGGCCGAGATCGAGGTCGGTCTCGGCGCCGTCATCGGTCACGAACACTTCGCCGTGCTGGTACGGCGACATCGTCCCGGGGTCGACATTGAGATAAGGATCGAGCTTTTTGATCCGCGCGCGATAGCCTCGCGCCTGCAGAAGAGCCCCAAGAGCTGCTGCGGCAATGCCTTTTCCGAGTGAGGAAACCACACCGCCTGTGATGAATACATATCGCGCCATGGGAGTCATCGCTTAACGCGGCCTGATTGATTCCGCCAGAGAAAAAACCGCCGCGAAGGCTTTTTCCCTAATGGCGCGGGTGCTCGCAAAGAGTCTTTCCCGAAGCATGTCGCCCAAAAGCATGGAACGGTTTAGGGGGAACGACATGCTTCAAGGCGAAGATTCAAAACAAAAGGGCCGGCGTCGCCGGCCCTTTTGGCAGTTTGATGGAGATCGTTAGATGATAACGACCTTGGTGCCGATCCTGACGCGGCTGTAGAGGTCCATGACGTGCTCGTTGATCATGCGGAAGCAGCCGTTCGAGGCGCTGGTTCCGATCGACTGGGGAGCAATCGTGCCATGGATGCGCAGATGCGTGTCCTTCTTGCCGTCATAGAGGTAGATGGCGCGCGCGCCGAGCGGGTTTTGGCCGCCGCCGTTCATGCCGTCCTTGTACTGGCCGTAATGCTTCGGCTCGCGCTTCTGCATGTCGAGCGTCGGGATCCAGCGCGGCCATTCCTGCTTGTCGCCGACAGCCACGGTGCCCTTGAACTGCAGGCCTTCGCGACCGACCGCGATGGCATAGCGCCGCGCCGTCGAAAAGCTCTCGACCAGGTAAAGGCGACGAGCAGTGGTATCGATGACGATCGTGCCCGGCTCATAACCTGAGAACGCAACGTCCTGCGGCACGAATTCCGGCTTCACCTTGAAGGGTCGCTTGGCGTCCTTCTGGGCCAGCGCCGAATCGAGCGCGCGGGTCTCGGGCAGGTAGCTGATCGAAGTCGATCGTACGCCGCCGCCGAAGAGGCCGTCGAACAGACCGCCGCTGCTCGCCTGTTTCTGGCCGGGCTGCTCACTGCGCAGTTCACCGTTGTTGCCGGTGGCGGCGATGTTCATGGCCTCAGCAGGGATAGGCTCTTCGGCCTTGACCGGGACGATCGGCGCGATCGGCTCCAGCGGCGCGATGATCTTGGTGGTCTTCTTGGCCGGCTTGGCGTCGGCGACTTCAGCCGGCGCGGCCGTACCCTTCTTGGCGAGCCATTCTTGGCGCGCCGCGTCGGCCTTGGCCTTGGCGGCCTCGCGCATTGCCATCTTGCGAGCCTCGAGCGCCTTATCCTTTGCCGCCTGCTTGTCGGCGGCGATCTTGGCCTCGAGCTTGCCGATCTGCGCGAGATCGTCGGAGGTCGGATTTTTCTTCTTCTTGAGAAGCTTCAACTGCGATGCGTCGCTCTTGGCGGCGACAGGAATTGCGTCGGTCTTCTCTACCGACGGTGAAGAGACCATGTTTGCCGGTCCGGCGATGGCCGCGGAACCCATGCCGAGGACGGCACAGACTCCCAAAATGATGAAGCTGCGAAGCTGCATGGCGAAGATCCGATCGTTCAAATGCAAGTTGCCCACGGCGTCGCCCGGCGCCCCCCAAGGGCGCCGAAAAGTGCCGCGCGCAATCTATAATCGATTAGCCGTCATCGCCTCAAGCTGAGGCAGGCGCTACGCCCGGTTGAATCTTCGTGATCGGGCGCGCATTTGCCGCGACTGTGTTCAAAGAACAACAGATCGCGGCTGCGAGCTAGCCCGGCTACTGGTTCGGAACCTGAGGGGTGACCGGCAAGGTGACGCCGTTGGCCGCCGGCGCGGTGGTCGGATTCGCGGGCGCCGGAGCAGGCGTTGTGGCCGGAGCCGGCGCGGTGGTGCCATTGGCAAGCGGCGTGGTGGTCGTCGCGCCGCCAGCCGGAGCCGCGGGCTGCGAGCCGCCCACCGGTCCATTGGAACCCGGCAACTGGTTGAGCACGCCCTTACCCTGGCTCGACGTCGCCGGACGGTCGAGGATGTCGATCGGCTTTTCGCCGTAGCGGGCAATGATCGACAGCGCCAGCGACGTCACGAAGAAGGCCGCCGCCAGGATCGCGGTGGCGCGGGTCAGCGCGTTGGCGGCGCCCCGCGCGGTCATGAAACCGGAACCGCCGCCGATGCCCAGGCCGCCGCCTTCGGAGCGCTGCAGCAGCACCACGCCGACAAGGGCAAGCACGACCATGAGGTGGACGACGATCAGTACGGTTTCCATAATTTATCCTGGCGAGGCCTTGCGCGACCGCGCATACGACCGATGATTTGGAGGCGGCTCCTTACAATGCTTTGGCGGCATTTCCAAGCCCGTGGCCGGGAATATGGGAAGCAATGCGGCCATTACAACGATTTATGCTGCATCAGCCTAAACCATGTTCATGTAAGCTTCCGCGATAGCCAGGAAGTCGGCCGCCTTCAGGCTGGCGCCGCCGACCAGCGCGCCGTCGACATTCTCGACGCCGAGCAGTTCCACCGCGTTGGAAGGCTTTACCGAGCCGCCATAAAGAATGCGCATCCTGGCCGCGGCATCGCCGAGCAGCGCCGTCAGCTTGCCCCGGATATGCGCATGCGCCTCGGCGACATCGGCGGCGGTCGGCGTCAGGCCGGTGCCGATGGCCCAGACCGGCTCGTAGGCAATGATGGTGTTGGCGGAGGTGGCGCTCGCCGGCACGGAACCGTCAAGCTGGCGCGACAGGACATCGAGCGTGGCGCCCGCCTCCCGCTCGGCGCGCGTCTCGCCGATGCAGATGATGGCCACCAGTCCTGCTCGCCAGGCCGCCGATGCCTTGGCATGGACCATTGCATCGTCGTCGCCGAACAGCTCGCGGCGCTCGGAATGTCCGACGATGACGTGGCTCGCGCCGGCATCCTTGAGCATCTCGGCCGAAATCTCGCCCGTGAAGGCGCCGCTCTCCTTGGGATGGCAATCCTCTCCACCGGCCCGCACCGGCGTGCGCGACAGGATCTCGGCGGCGCGCTGGAGCAATGTCGCCGGCACGCATACCAGCGCTTCGGTCTCCGCGTCGAGCCCGCTCATGAACCCGTTGCCGATCGACCGCAGCTCGTTGAGCGAGGCGCTGGTGCCGTTCATTTTCCAGTTGCCGGCGACAAGCGGGCGGATTCCAGGGGTCATGGGGCGCGTTCTCCGAGCGACATTAAGCAGCGCCCTCACTACCAAAATCAGGTCACAAAGCAATCGACAGTGGACCGGAAGGGCGCTATTGCGCTTGTTTCAGACTCGGCGCATGCGAAAATGCGCAAAAATCGGAAGTATGCATGCTTGGTATATTGAGAAGCGCGGCGGGCACCTGGGTCGCGAAGGCGTTGCTGTCCTTGCTGGTGGTGAGTTTCCTCGCCTGGGGCGCGACCACGCGCATGGTGGGTGGCGTATTGGGCGGTCATCACGCGGTGATCACCGCCGGCGGCACAGAGGTCTCGATCAACGAGTACCGCCTCGCATATGACCGCCAGCTCAGCCTTCTGTCGCAGCAATATGGCCAGCGCGTCACCCATGAACAGGCCAAGCTGCTCGGCGTCGACAACCAGGTGCTGGCGCAGCTCGTTTCGGGCGCCGTGCTCGACGAACAGGCGCGCAAGCTCGGGCTCGGCCTCTCCAAGGATCGGCTGGCCGAACTGACGCGCGAGGATCCGGCTTTCAAAGGCCCCGGCGGCCAGTTCGATCGCCGTACCTTCGAGTATCTCCTGCGCGAGCTTGGCATGCGGCCTGAGGACTACCTCAGGAACCGCTCGCAGGTGGCCGTGCGCCAACAGATCGTCGAGGCGATCTCCGACGGCCTCAAGGTTCCGCAGACCTTCCTGAAGGCGGTCTCTCTCTATCGCGGCGAGGATCGCACGATCGACTATGTCGTGCTGCCGAAGACGCTGGTGCAGCCGATCGAGGCGCCGTCGGACAGCGCCCTCAACGCCTATTTCGACGCCGACAAGAAGAACTACGCCGCGCCGGAATACCGCAAGTTCTCCTATGTCCGGCTGGAGCCGCAGGACATAGCCGATCCATCCGCGGTGACCGACCAGCAGGTCAGCGAGGACTACAACAAGAATGTCGCGCGCTACACGACGCCCGAGATGCGCACCATCGAGCAGCTGGTGTTCAAAACGACGGATGCCGCCAAGGCCGCTTTGGATTCGCTGAAGGCTGGCGCTACCTTCGACAAGCTCGTCACCGCTGAAGGCAAGACGCAGGCCGACACGGTGCTCGGCACGCTGGCCAAGGACAAGATCGCCGACAAGGCGGTGGCCGATGCCGCCTTCTCGCTCAATGCCAACGAGGTGAGCCAGGTCGTCCAGGGCGCCTTCGGTCCCGTGCTCTTGCGCGTCACCGAGATCAAGCCGCAAGTGGTGAAGCCGCTCTCGGAAGTGTCCGCCCAGATCCGCAAGGACCTGGCGCTCGGCGAAGCGAGCCGCATCCTGCTCGATGTGCATGACAGCTACGAGGACACCCGCGCCTCGGGCGCCTCGCTTGCCCAGGCCGCCTCCAAGCTGAAGCTCAAGGCCGTCACCATCGATGCCATCGACCGTACCGGCCAGCGGCCGGACGGCACGATCGTCAACGACCTGCCGGAATCGGCCGAGCTGATCAAATCGGTGTTCGCGGCGGAGCCCAATACCGAGAACGAGGGCCTGACGACTGCCGACAACGGTTTCGTCTTCTACGAAGTGCAGTCGGTCACGCCGGCGCGCGACCGCACGCTGGATGAAGTCCGCAAGAAGGTCGCGGCCGACTGGACGGAGGCCGAGACCGACAAGCGGCTCGACGTCAAGGCTCAGGAACTGGAGAAGCGCCTCAAGGCAGGCACCGCGCTCGACGTCATCGCCGGCGAGCTCAAGCTCGACAAGCAGACCAAGCGCGGCCTGAAGCGCGAAGCCGACGATGCCGATTTCGGCAAGGAAGGCGCCGCGGCCATGTTCGGCGTCGGCGAAGGCGGTACCGGTTTGATCCCCTCGCCCACCGGCGACGGCCAGATCCTGTTCAAGGTCGCCGAGGTCTTCGAGCCGGCAGGCGCCGATGGCAGCGCGGTGCCGGACGACGCGCAGAAATCCTTCGGCGCCGGCATGTCCGACGATCTGCTCGACCAGCTGGTGGCGCAGTTGCAGTCGCAATATGGCGTTCGCATCGATCCGAACGCGGTTTCGCAAGCACAGACACGATGAGCGCTCTCAAGACACACATAGCCAAGGTCGCCACAGGCACCGCGCTTTCCTTCGAGGAAGCGCGCGAGGCGTTCGACATCATCATGTCGGGCGACGCGACGCCCGGCCAGATCGGCGGCTTCCTGATGGCGCTGCGCGTGCGCGGCGAGACGGTGGGCGAGATTTCCGGCGCGGTCGCCACGATGCGCGCCAAGATGCTGCGCGTCGAGGCGCCGCACGGCGCCATCGACATCGTCGGCACCGGCGGCGACAATTCGCATTCGGTCAACATCTCGACCGCTTCGGCCTTCGTCATCGCCGCGGCCGGCGTGCCGGTCGCTAAGCATGGCAATCGCGGCCTGTCCTCGCTGACCGGCTCCGCCGACGTGCTGACCGCGCTGGGCGTCAGAATAGACATCCCGCCGGAGATGATCGGCCGCTGCATCCATGAGACCGGCGTCGGCTTCATGTTCGCGCCGGCGCATCATCCGGCGATGAAGCATGTCGGGCCGACCCGCGTCGAGCTCGGCACGCGCACCATCTTCAACCTGCTCGGGCCTTTGTCGAACCCCGCCGGCGTCAGCCGCCAGATGGTCGGCGTCTTCCTGCCGGAGTGGATCATGCCGGTGGCCGAGACGCTCAAGGCGCTGGGCGCCGATCACGCCTGGGTCGTTCATGGCGACGGCTACGACGAGATCACCACGACGGGCGAGACCCAGGTGGCCGAACTCGCCGGCGGCGAGATTCGCAGCTTCACCCTGACGCCGGAAGCCGTCGGCTTGAAGCGGCACACCAAGGAAGAGCTGCGCGGCGGCGACGCGGCCTACAACGCCAAGGAACTGCGCGATATGCTTGGCGGAGCCGCCGGCGCCTATCGCGATACGGTGCTGATGAATGCCGGCGCCGGGCTGGTTGTGGCCGGCAAGGTGACGACGCTGGCCGACGGCATCGCGGCGGCGGCGCAAGCGATCGACAGCGGCCGCGCGCTTGGCGTGCTCGACAAGCTCGTCGAGATTTCGAACGGATAAGGCCTTGTCGGACATCCTGCGCAAAATCGAAGCCTACAAGCGCGACGAGATCGCGGCAGCCAAGCTCGCCATGCCGCTCGCCGAGATCAAGGCGAAGGCCAGGGACGCCGAGCCGCCGCGCGGCTTCCTTGCGGCGCTCGAGGCCAAGCGCCGGGGCGGCAGCTTCGCGTTGATCGCCGAGATAAAGAAGGCCAGCCCCTCCAAGGGCCTGATCCGCGCCGATTTCGACCCGCCAGCCTTGGCCAAGGCCTATCAGAAAGGTGGCGCGGCCTGCCTTTCGGTGCTGACCGACGCGCCATCCTTCCAGGGCGCGCCGGAATTTCTCACCAAAGCGCGCAAGGCGGTGTCCCTGCCCGCATTGCGTAAGGATTTCCTATTCGACCCTTACCAGGTCTACGAAGCACGAGCCTGGGGCGCAGACGCCATCCTGATCATCATGGCAAGCGTGGACGATGTTCTGGCGAGCGAATTGGAAGCTATCGCCTTCGAACTCGGGATGGACGCGCTGATCGAGGTGCATGACGAGGCCGAAACGGAGCGCGCGCTAAAACTGTCGTCGCAACTGATCGGTATCAACAACCGCAATCTGCGGACCTTCGAGACCAGCCTTGAGACTTCCGAGCGGCTGGCGAAAATGGTGCCGGGCGGCTACCTGCTGGTCAGCGAGAGCGGCATCTTCACCCACGACGACTGCCTCAGGATGCAGAAGGCCGACATCAGCACCTTCCTGGTCGGCGAGAGCCTGATGCGACAGGCGAACGTGGCCGCGGCGACCGAGCTTCTGCTGACAGGCAAGGCAGCGGCCGAGGCCATCTGAGATGGCCCTCACCCATCTTGGCGCCAAGGGCGAAGCCAATATGGTCGATGTCGGCGACAAGGCCGAGACGACCCGCACGGCGATCGCCGAAGGTTTTGTCTCGATGCGGCTGGAAACGCTGGAGATGATTCTCGCCGGCGATGCCAAGAAGGGCGATGTGCTGGGCACAGCCCGCATCGCCGGCATCATGGCCGCGAAGAAGACGCATGAGCTGATCCCGCTCTGCCATCCGCTGCTTCTGACAAAAGTTGCCGTCGAGATCGAGCCGGACCGCACGCTGCCTGGCCTCAGGGTCACCGCGCTTGCCTGCGTCACCGGCAAGACCGGCGTGGAGATGGAGGCGCTGACCGCGGCGTCGGTCGCCTGCCTCACCATCTACGACATGGCCAAGGCGGCGGACCGCGGCATGGTGGTTTCCGGCATCCGGCTGGTCGAGAAGACCGGCGGCAAGTCCGGCGACTACAAGGTGGATGCCTGATGGCCTTGGTTCCGGTCGCCGAAGCGCTCGAACGCCTGCTCGACGGCGCAGCACCTTTGCCCGGCGAAAGCATTCCGCTCGCCGAAGCAGCCGGCCGCGTGCTGGCCGAGCCGGTGGTGGCGCTGCGCACGCAGCCGCCCTTCAACGCGTCCGCGATGGACGGCTATGCCGCGCGCTTCTCCGATGTCGCTTCGGCGCCCGCGCAACTCGAGGTCATAGGCATGTCGCCCGCCGGGCGCGGTTTCTCAGGAACCGTCGGGAAAGGCCAGGCCGTGCGCATCTTTACCGGCGCGCCGCTGCCTGAAGGCGCCGACACCGTTGTCATCCAGGAAAACGTCCGCGACCTTGGCAACAGCCAGATCGAAGTGACGGAGCCGACCGCCGAAGGACGCAATGTCCGTCGCCGCGGGCTCGACTTCGGCCAGGGCGACGTGCTGCTCGAAAAAGGCCGCGCGCTCGACGCGGCGGCCCTTTCGCTGGCGGCGTCGGCCAACCACCCCGCCTTGAACGTCGTGCGGCGGCCACTGGTTGCGATTATCGCCACCGGCGACGAATTGCTGCCGCCGGGCAGCGCGCTTGGCCCCGACCAGATCATTTCGTCCAACGCCTATGGTGTCGCTGCCGCCGCCCAGTCGGTCGGTGCGCGCGCGCTCGATCTCGGCATCGCCGCCGACCGCCAGGAGGCAATCGCCGCGCTGGTCAGGAAAGCGGTCGAGGCGAGCGCCGACGTCATCGTCACGCTCGGCGGCGCCTCGGTCGGCGACCACGACCTGATCCATGACGTGCTGACCGGCGAAGGCATGAAGCTCGACTTTTGGAAGATCGCCATGCGCCCCGGCAAACCGCTGATGTTTGGCAGGCTTGGCAATGTCCGTTGCATCGGCCTGCCCGGCAATCCGGTGGCAAGCATCGTCTGCTCGCAACTCTTCCTGAAGCCGCTGCTCGCCAGGCTCGGCGGCCGCGATCACCGGCAGGACGTGCGAACGGCCAGACTGGGCGCCGCGATGCAGGCCAACGACCTCAGGCAGGACTACGTGCGCGCCGCTGTGCGCGAGGACGCCGGCACCCTGGTCGCGACGCCTTTCGGCATCCAGGACTCCTCGATGCTGCGCATGCTTGCCGACGCCAACGGCCTGATCGTGCGCCAGCCCTTCGCGCCCGCCGCGCAGGTCGGCGCCGAGTGCAGCGTGCTGATGCTGCGCTAAAGTCGATCATCTATGCGTCGACGAAGTCGATCGTTATGCGTCGACGAAGTCGATCGCTATGCGTCGACCAACGTGCGGGTCAGCGGATGGTCCGGATCAGCAAGCCCATCGACAATGTTGAAATGATGCCGGTCCGGCTCGACCACTGAACCGGTGGCGGCGCCGAGCCCAGTCCAGATGTTGGCGAGCAATGTACTCTGGCGCAGGAATTCCGGACGCTCGCCGCCGCCGACCCAACAGGTGACGCGGGCTCCCTGCCGAGGCCGCAGCAAAGCCGGGCTTTCGCCCAACGCTTCCTTCTCATCGATATTCAGGGTCTCGTTCAGCGCGGTGAACATCAGCGGCCGCAGGTCGTGCAGGCCTGAAATCGAAACGACCTGGCGTATGCGCCGCGTCACATCGGACGACAGCGGCGAGGCCGCGGTCACCATCCGGCTGGCGAGATGCCCACCGGCCGAGTGCCCGGTCAGCATCAGCTGTCCATCGATCATGGCCGCCGCCTTCTCGATCGCGCCCGCAATCTCGTTGACGATGCCGCTGATCCTGGTCTGCGGGCAAAGCGTGTAAGAGGGCATGGCGACGGCAAAACCGTGGCCGACAGCACCTCCAGCCAGATGCGACCAGGAGGTCTTGTCTGATTCCATCCAGTAACCGCCGTGGATGAACACGACGAGCCCCTTTGGCGCAACAGGTGGGAGAAACAGATCGAACCGGTTGCGCGGCGCTTCGCCGTACACGATATCGAACCGCGCCCTGCCTTGCGCCAGCAGCTTTTCCCCAAAGGCCCGCGCCGGTTGATCCCAGGCCGCAGGCCAGCGGTCGCCGCCGGCGATGTTCGCGCCGTTGGCATAGGCGTCGTCCCAGTCGGCAATACGGTTTTCGAGCACGGCCCCTCCGCGATCAGGTCGATGTCGAGTGGTTTTGATTGGCATCGCCGCGGTCAGGTAACGGTTGTCTTGACCGCGAAGCGGGCTTCTCGCCAGACGCCGGTCCGCAAGATGTCTTCGAGCGCTTCGACAGCATTCCAGACATCCCTGTAGCCGACATAGAGCGGAGTAAAACCGAAGCGCATGGTCGACGGCGCCCGAAAATCACCGATCACGCCGCGTTCGATCAGGGCCCGCATGATCTGGTAGCCATGCTGGTGAATGAAGGAAATCTGGCTGCCGCGTTTGGAGCCGTCGCGGGTGCTTTCCAGCGTAAGATCGTAACCGCCGCACCGTGCCTCGACGAGTTCGATGAACAGATCGGCCAGCGCAATGCTCTTCCTTCGCACCGTCGCCAGGTCAACGCCGTTCCAGATGTCGAGCGCGCCTTTCAGCGTCCGCATCGACAGGACCGGCTGCGTGCCGCACAGAAATCGGCGGATGCCAGTGCCTGGCGCATAGGCTTGCTCGAAGGCGAACGGCCGTGCATGGCTCCACCACCCGCTGAGCGGCTGCCGCACATCGGCAAGATGCCGCTCGGCCGCATAGATAAAGGCAGGAGAACCCGGCCCGCCATTGAGATATTTATAGGTGCAGCCGACGGCGAAATCGGCGCTTGCCCTGTCAAGCTCAACCGGCATGGCGCCCGCGCTGTGGCAGAGATCCCATACAATCAGCGCACCGGCGTCATGCGCCATGCGCGTAAGTGCCGCCATGTCGCGCAACTCGCCGGATTTGTAATTGACGTGGTTGACCAACACCACCGCCACGCGTTCGTCGATCAGTTCCTCGATGGTCGGCGCGTCCACGCCAGCCAGGCGCAGGACAGTGTTCTTTCCGGTCGAGGCCACCCCTTCGGCCATATAGATATCGGTCGGAAAACTGTCGCCCTCGGCAACGATCACGGGTCGGTCCGGCCGCATCGCCATCGCCGCGTGCAGCACTTTGTAGATGTTGATCGACGTGGTGTCGCAGACCACGGTCTGGCCCGGCGCCGCGCCGATCAGGCGCCCGAGCTGGTCGCCCAGCTCGACCGGCATGTCGAACCATCCATCCTTGTTCCAGGCACGAATGAGGTCTTGCGCCCACTCCTCGGCAGCTGCCTTGCGCAACTCGTCGAATGCGGCGTGCGAGGCCGCTCCCAACGAATTCCCGTCGAGGTAGATCACGCCCTCCGGCAGGACGAAGCGATCGCGCAGGGCGCGCAGCGGATCCGCGGCATCCATCGCCTCGATCTCGGCGAGATCAGGAATTCCCCCCATCATGCTACCGCCTCCATCTCGGCACGGCGCCTCTCACGGTTGGCCAAGGGCGGTTGTCTCATCACCGTCCGTGCCACGGCAAGAACCTTCTGCGTTGTGTTAGCTGGTCCATAGACGGCGAAGACCATGTATCTGAATCATGCCGAAGTTGGCAATTTGGGTCCGTTTCGTTCACGGTGAAGCACGTTCGCGCAAGAGCCGAAGCGATCCCGCCCGCGCCTTTGTGATGGTGTTGGAGCGCGCTTCAGCTTGAGGAGGGCCGCAAAATCGAGCGGAATCAATGACGCCGCCGACCTGGCTCGGCCGAGTATCCCTTGGATGCAACATTGTTTCCGAAGCCTCAATAAATTCACTAAACTTTAAACGGTTGCGGAACACAACTGGAACAGATAGTGTTTGTTCTGGGTTTGTTTTTCTGATTCTGGTTTCAGAACCCGTGGGGGCCGCCGATGCTAACGCGCAAACAACATGAACTCCTGATGTTCATCCATGAACGCCTGAAGGAGAGCGGGATTCCTCCATCATTCGACGAGATGAAGGAAGCGCTCGACCTCGCCTCCAAGTCGGGCATCCATCGGCTGATCACGGCGCTGGAAGAACGCGGCTTCATTCGCCGGCTGCCGAACCGGGCGCGCGCGCTTGAAGTGCTGCGGCTGCCCGACTCGATCGCGCCTGGCCTGAATGCCGCGAGAAAGTTTTCGCCGAGCGTCATCCAGGGCGGCCAGGGCAATCTCGGCCGCCAGGTCAAGCCAGCCACGCCATCGCGCACGCCGACACCCAGCAATGACGACGACGCTGTTTCGGCCGTATCCATTCCGGTGATGGGCCGCATCGCCGCCGGCGTGCCGATAGACGCCATCCAGCACCAGACGCATTCGATCTCGGTGCCGCCGGACATGATCATGGGCGGCGAGCATTATGCGCTGGAGGTCAAGGGCGACTCGATGATCGAGGCCGGCATCTTCGACGGCGATACCGTCATTATCCGCAACGCCAATACGGCAAGCCCGGGCGAGATCGTGGTGGCGCTGGTCGACGACGAGGAAGCGACCTTGAAGCGATTTCGTCGCAAGGGTGCCTCGATCGCGCTCGAGGCCGCCAACCCGGCCTATGAGACCCGGATCTTCGGACCGGACCGGGTCAAGGTTCAGGGTAAGCTCGTCGGACTCATTCGCCGCTACTGAGCAGAACCGCGCGGCGGTCTTCGCCGGAATTGCGTGCCATCTATTCTGTAGGCTGCGGCGCGATTGCCGGCTTTTCCGGTCGTTGATAGGGCGGCAGCCCCCTCGCCTCACGCGTGTATTTCCGCTGCTCGTGCCAGGGTCGGTATGGTTCTTCGACCGCGTAGCGAACGGTTGGTCGCGCGGTTGCCGATTGCGGATCGAAGAAGATGGCGGCGCTGCCGTCGCGCGCCAGCTGCCGCTTGGTGACGACAAGCACGCGCGGATCGCGGCATGGATTGTAGGCCGTGGCGTCGTCGATGACGATGAGGTCGGCGAAACCGCAAGCAGGCCGGGCGCTGGCGCGATTCTCGGCGAGCGCGACGATGGCGCCGGAAGGATGCCGGCCGATGCAGAGGTGGTCGGTGCAATAGAAGGGCGAGCCGGGCGGCAGGTCGACGGGATCGGCGATATCCAGCCCATCTTGGGCGAACGTCTCCGGCGGTACGATGTCCTCGGCTTTCAGCGCCCGTTTCCAATTGTCGGTGGTGAAGTCGTTGGAGCGCGCGCGGTTGATGGCAAGCTCGCCGCCGCCGATCGGCATCGCCACCAGATGCGCGTCCTCCGAGACAAGCACGTCCGGGGCGCGGGCATGGGGAATGGCCAGCAGCGCGGCGAGCGCGAAGGGTACGGCGGCAAGCCTCAGCCAGGTGGTGGCCATCGTCGCGATGACCAGCGCGACCGTGGCCAGCAGCACCGACTGGATCGAGATCAGCCCGACGGCATCGACCGGTGAGCGCTCGGAAATCCACGCCGAAATGGCGATCATCGCCGTCAGGCCCTTGCCCATCACATAAAGGAAGGGGCCGTCGAAGCCGAAGGGCATGGCCAGCGCGCTCAACACGGCAAACGGCATGACGATCAACGAAACGATCGGCATGACCGCCAGATTGGCCAGCAGGCTGAGCGGCGACACGCGCTGGAAGTGCCAGATCGCAAACAACAGTGTCGCACTGCCCGCGATGAGCGACGTTATAGCGGCGCCGGCCACTCCAACCGCTACTTTTCGCGACACGAAGCCGAGGAACGAACGCTTTGCCGGCGGCGTGGTCGTTTTGCCGGCGCGATAGTCGGCAAAGCCGGCATAAGCGCCGACCAGGGCGGCGGTGGCGGCGAAGGACATCTGGAAGCTCGGGCCGACCACTTCGTGCGGCGAGACAAGGATGACGGCGATGGCCGAGATCACCAGGTTGCGCATGGTGAGCGCCGCGCGGTCGAAGAGCACGGCGGCGAGCATCACGCCGAGCATGATGAAACTCCGCTCGGCCGCCACCACGATGCCGGAGATCACGAGGTAGGCGGCGATCGAGAGCAGCGCGATTGCAGCGGCATATTTCTTCACCGGCCGGCGCGACGAGAAATCCGGGAACAGCGCGAAGGCGCCGCGCAAAAGGACCATGATCGTGCCGGCGACCAGCGCCATATGCAGTCCGGAGATCGAGATGATGTGGTAGATGCCGGTTCGCCGCATCGACTCGTTGATCGCTTCCGGAATGCCGGCGCGGACGCCGACGATCAGCGCGGCTGCGATCTCGCCTTCGGACCCGCCGATGGCGCTCCTGATGTGATCGGCGATCCCTTCGCGTGCGTTCTCTATGGCCGATGCGATGCGCGCGCCAAACGGCGCCTCCACTGGCGCAATCAGCTTTGGATCACCCAGGAAAAAACCGCTGCCGCCGATGCCGGCAAAATAGCTGTCGAAGGAAAAGTCGTAGCTGTCCGGCCGAACCGGGCCGGTCGGCGGCAACAGCTTGGCATAGCCGGTCAGGATCGACCCGGCTGTCATGTCGGGCGGGATCCTGCGCGCCGACAGCCTGACGCGGTCCGGGGCGTAGCGCAGCTTCGGATGCTCCGTGGATATGAGATCTATGGTGAGCCGGACACGGCCATTGGCCATCGCCTCGGCGGTGACGAGGCGACCCGTCAGCCGCGTCTGGATTTCGGAACCCAGCATCGGGGTTGCCATCCGCCAGGTCTCCACCTTCGCGGCGAGAAAGCCCAAGGCGCAGAAAAGCGTCGCCATGAAGAGAAGATGCGTTCTCTGCCAGGAACGCGAGGCCGCCGCGCAGATAGCCATCAGGGCCACCGCCGCGAGCGGCCTGTAGAGATCCGGCTCAGTGCTCAGCGAGAAGTAATAGATGACGCCGGCGGCCAAAAACACCGGCACCAGCAGGAAGCCGATGCCGCGGTCGAGCTCGGTGGCGGCAGCGGTGCCGATGCTTCGGCGCAGTGCGGGAAGCGAGGCGCGGCCAAGCTGTTTGCGGATTCGGCTGACGCTCGCCGTTGGCGAGACCGGCTGTATTGCGCCGTCACCGAGCAGTATAAGCTCGGTAGGTGCCCGCGGCTCCGGGAACGAAACCGGCGCGGTCTCTTCGGGCGTAGCATGGGAAAACATCAGGCGTTCGCTGACGCCAGCTGTCGTTCCCCCGCCCTCCTCCGCGCCCCGGCCACGTCCAGCCATCGGGTCTGCCCCTTGCGCCCCAGACCGCCTATGCTACATGAACGCCGGTCGCGTGGAAGTCCGCGCGAAACATGCATTTTTTCAGTGCTTCCTCGAGAGTTCCATGTCCGACAACGTCGTCACCCGTTTTGCCCCCTCGCCCACAGGCTACCTGCATATTGGCGGGGCGCGCACGGCGCTGTTCAACTGGCTCTATGCCAGGCACACCGGCGGCAGGATGCTGCTGCGCATCGAGGATACCGATCGCGAACGCTCCACCGAAGCCGCCACCGCCGCCATTCTCGACGGGCTGACCTGGCTCGGCCTCTCCTGGGATGGCGAGGCCGTCTCGCAGTTCGAGCGCGCGCCGCGTCATCGCGAGGTGGCCGAGGAGCTCGTGCGCATGGGCAAGGCCTATTACGCCTATGAGACGCCGGCCGAGCTCGAGGCGATGCGCGAGGCTGCCCGCGCCAAGGGTCTGCCGCCGCGCTACAACGGCCAGTGGCGCGACCGCGGCCCCTCCGAGGCTCCGGCAGGCGTCAAGGGTGCGATCCGCATCAAGGCGCCGACCGAAGGCGTGACGATCGTCGACGACCGCGTGCAGGGCGAGGTGCGCTTCCCCAACAAGGATCTCGACGACTTCATCATCCTGCGTTCCGACGGCGTCCCGACCTACATGCATGCCGTCGTCGTCGACGATCACGACATGGGCGTCACCCACATCATCCGCGGCGACGATCACCTGACCAACGCCGCGCGCCAGACGGTGATCTACAACGCCATGGGCTGGGATGTGCCGTCGATGTCGCACATCCCGCTGATCCACGGCGCCGACGGCGCCAAGCTGTCGAAGCGGCACGGCGCGCTCGGCGTCGAGGCCTATCGCGCCATGGGTTATCTGCCCGAGGCTCTGCTCAACTATCTGGCCAGGCTCGGCTGGAGCCATGGCGACGACGAGGTGATGTCGGTCAAGGACATGGTCGCGTGGTTCGACATCGGCGACGTCAACAAGGGCGCGGCGCGCTTCGACTTCGCCAAGCTCGAGGCGCTGAACGGCGTCCATATGCGCAAGATGGATGATCAGGCGCTGTTCGACATCTTCGTCGCCACCTTGCCCTATCTCGAAGGCGGCCCGACGCTCGCGGCAAAGCTCGACGACAGGGGCAAGGCGCAACTGCTTGCCGCCATGCCCGGTCTCAAGGAGCGGGCCAAGACCCTGGTGGAGTTGGTCGACGGAGCGGCGTTTCTGTTCGCCGAGCGGCCGTTGCCGCTGGATGAGAAGGCGGCCGGCTTGCTCAACGCGGATGCGCGCGCGATTCTGCGCGGCGCGCATGGCGCATTGTCTGCCATCGAGGGCGACTGGAGCGCCGCCTCGGCCGAGGCTTCGATCCGCGACTTTGCGCAGGCCGGCGGGCACAAGCTCGGCGCCGTGGCACAGCCGCTTCGGGCCGCGCTGACCGGCCGCAGCACCTCGCCCGGCGTGTTCGACGTGCTTGCCGTGTTGGGTCGCCAGGAAAGCCTGGCGAGGATCGGAGATCAAATCGATTAGGAGCGAACTGGCCCAAGAAGATTGGCATTGAAAGGTGTGTTTCGCAGTGCAACATTAGGCCTTGGCCCAATCTGGCACGCACCTCCTAAAATGCGATGGCAAGTTCGCGCATTCCGGTGATTTCGACGTGTCGTTTGCAGGAATTGCCTTGCCGGCATGAGGAACATAAAGGAGTTTGCAATGAGCGAAGCTGCGACAAAACTGGAACCGAGCGGCAAGGCGCATGAGTCGACCGCCAGGCTCGAACTCGCCGGCAAGACCCATGAATTCAAGGTGCGAAGCGGGTCGACCGGGCCTGACGTGATCGATATCGGCGCGCTCTACAGCACGACCGGCGCCTTCACCTACGACCCCGGCTTCACCTCCACGGCAAGCTGCGAGTCGGCAATCACCTTCATCGACGGCGACGCCGGCATCCTGCTGCATCGCGGCTATCCGATCGACCAGCTTGCCGAACATGGCGACTTCCTCGAGGTCTGCTACCTCCTGCTCTACGGTGAACTCCCGACCAAGGCGCAGAAGGAGGATTTCGACTATCGCGTGACGCGCCACACGATGGTGCACGAGCAGATGTCGCGCTTCTTCACCGGCTTCCGCCGCGATGCGCATCCGATGGCCGTCATGTGCGGCGTGGTCGGCGCGCTGTCGGCCTTCTATCACGACTCCACCGACATCTCGGATCCCTACCAGCGCATGGTCGCCTCGATGCGCCTGATCGCCAAGATGCCGACGATCGCGGCGATGGCCTACAAATACCACATCGGCCAGCCGTTCATTTATCCGAAGAACGAGCTGAACTTCGCCGCCAACTTCCTGCACATGTGCTTTGCCGTGCCGTGCGAGGAGTACAAGATCAACCCGGTGCTGGCGCGCGCCATGGAGCGCATCTTCATCCTGCACGCCGACCACGAGCAGAACGCCTCGACCTCGACAGTTCGCCTTGCCGGCTCCTCGGGCGCCAACCCGTTCGCCTGCATCGCCGCCGGCATTGCCTGCCTATGGGGTCCGGCGCATGGCGGGGCCAACGAAGCAGCCCTCAATATGCTGGGCGAGATCGGCCATGTCGACCACATCCCGGAATTCATCGCCCGCGCCAAGGACAAGAACGATCCGTTCCGGCTGATGGGTTTTGGCCATCGCGTCTACAAGAACTACGATCCGCGCGCCAAGATCATGCAGAAGACGGCGCATGAGGTGCTGGGCGAGCTCGGCATCAAGGACGATCCGTTGCTCGACATCGCCATGGAGCTGGAGAAGATCGCGCTGACCGACGCCTACTTCATCGAAAAGAAGCTCTACCCGAATGTCGACTTCTACTCCGGCATCACGCTAAAGGCTTTGGGCTTCCCCACCACCATGTTCACCGTGCTGTTCGCCGTTGCCCGCACCGTCGGCTGGATCGCGCAGTGGAAGGAAATGATCGAGGATCCGCACCAGAAGATCGGCCGCCCGCGCCAGCTCTACACCGGCGCCACGGAACGCGATTACGTGCCGATTGCGAAAAGGTAATTGAGCGAATAGCGAAATAGCGAGTAGCGAATAGGGAAAGCCAGCGAGTGCACTATTCGCTATTTGCTACTCTCTATTCGCTTTCTTGATACACCCCATCACCACCTCGGCGGCGATCTCGCCCGAGGGCCGCTCGGTCGCCATGCGCCGGGCAATCTCGGCAAAGCCAGCCTTTTGCCAGGCGCGCATGCCGGTGTCGGCAAACAGGGCTTCCAGCTGCCGGGCCAGGTTTTCCGGCCGGACATACTGATCGTAGAATTCCGGCACCAGCGCGCGGTCGGATATCAAATTGGGCAGCAGTGCCGACCACGTCGTCACCATATGCTGCAGAATCTGGCGCGCGATCGGGTCGAGCTTGTAGCAGGAAACCATCGGAACGCCTGCGAGCGCCAGTTCCAGCGAAACCGTTCCAGACGCGATCAACGCCGCATCGGCCTTGCCGAAGGCTTGCCATTTGCGCTCCGGCTCGGTGATGATTTCCGGCTTGTCGTCCCAGCTGGCGACAGAGGCCTTCACCAGCTCGGCGACATGCGGCACCGTCGGCAACAGCAAGCGCAGGCGGTGGCCGCGCTGGCGCAGCGCCGACATCGCCTTGCCGAAGGGCTCCATCAGCCGGCGGACTTCGCCGCGGCGCGAGCCGGGCAGAACCAGCACCGTCTTGACGCCGCCCTCGGCGAGGTCGAGCGGCTGGCTCTGCGCCTTGGCAGCGCCGAGGATGCCCGGATCCTGCGTCAACCTGTGACCGACATAAGTGCCGGGCGGCCCGCCGAGACGGGCAAGCGCCTTCACCTCGAACGGCAGGATGCACAGGATGTGATCGACGTAGGGCTTCATCGCCACCGCCCGGCCCGGCCGCCAGGCCCATACGCTCGGGCAGACATAGTGGACGATCGGAATGGCCGGCGCCGTTGCGCGGACCTTCTTCGCGACGCGCAGCGAAAAGTCCGGACTGTCGATGGTGACCAGGCAATCGGGCCGCTCGGCCGCGATCATCGCCGCCGTCTGGCTGATACGGCGCATCAGCCGTGGCAGGTCGCGCAGCACCGCGCTAAAACCCATCAGCGCGATCTCGCCGCCGTCGAAGAGCGGGTTCAGTCCCAGCTGCTGCAGGTGGCGGCCGCCAATGCCGACGAGCTGCACCTTGCGGCCGGTCGTGCGTTCGAGCGCCCGCACGATGTCGGCGCCGAGCAGATCGCCGGATTCCTCGCCGGCGACGATCGCGAGCTTGAGCGGCTTGTCAGCGACCATTAGCCGGCTCCCCATTGGCCAGCTCAGTTGCGGGCAGACCGACGATGAACAGGCCGAGCGCATTGGCGCGCGCCAGTGTTTGCGGGCCCTCGAGAACGAGCGAACGGCCCGCCTCGACGGCTATGCCGGCAAGGCCGGCCGCATGCGCGGCTTCGATCGTCTGCGGGCCGATGGTGGGCAAGTCGGCGCGCAATTCCTGGCCGGGCTTGGCGCATTTGACCAGCACGCCGCGCGCCTTGCCGGCCAGCCTGCCGTGGCCGCGCAATTCGCGCATTCTGTCGAGCAGGCCGGCGGTGCCTTCAATGCCTTCGAGAGCGACGGCTCGACCTCCAATCGCAATCGCTGCCTGGCCGATATCGAGCGCGCCGATGGCCTTGGCCGCCTTACGGGCGGCTTCGATGTCACGCCAGTCGGACTGGTTTGGCTCGGTCACCGTCAATGAGCCTTCGTCAGCCGTCAGTTCCGGAACGACTTCGTGCGCGCCGACGACCTTGACGCCTCGTTTTTCGAGGCCTCGGGTCAACACCTTCAGCAGGCCGTCGTCGCCGCGTCGCAACGCCCTGACCACGGAGGGAATTATCGCCAACAGACCAAGTGTCGGTCTTATCCTGCTCAGCCGCGGTCTGCGCTTGATCTCGCCGGCCAGGACAAGATGCGTGATGCCCTGGCGCCTCAGCAGTGGAAGCAGCAGCCCGATGTCTTCCAGGGCGAGTTTTTCCTGATCGTAGGCCGCGAAGTCCGCCTCGCGGTCGACCTCACCGGCGGCGATGATGATGAAGGGCACAAAACCGTGCTTGACCAGGCCATCGGCGACTTCGACGGGTAGGCTGCCGCCGCCGGCAATGATGCCGACCTTCGAGCCCGGCGCGAGTTGGAACCCTGATGCGGCGCGCTCAGACCTCGTCATCGCCGCTGTCATCGTCGCCGCCACCTTTGAGCGAAGGGACGGCAAAGTGTCGCTTGTCGCGACTGGTGATGAAATCGATGATCTTCATGGCCGTTGGCGACCCGGCGAACTCGGCCTTGGCGAGTTCCACATTCTCACCGACGGTGCGGGAACGATCGAAAATCGTCCTATAAGCCTTGCGCAGCAGGTAGATCTCGGAACGCGGCAGACCGGAGCGTTTGAGGCCGATGATGTTCAAGCCGCGCAGGCTGGCGCGGTTGCCGACGGCAATTGCGTAGGGAATGACATCGCCGACAAAAGCCGAGCAGCCGCCGAGAAAGGCGTTGTCGCCGACGCGCACGAATTGGTGAACCGCGCTTAGGCCGCCGATATAGACGTTGTCGCCAATCTCGCAATGTCCGCCGAGCGTCGCGCCATTGGCGAAGGTGGCGTTCTTGCCGACGACGCAATCATGGGCGATGTGGGCGTAGGCGAGGAAGTTGCCGTTGTCGCCGACAGTTGTCTCGCCACGGCTGGTGTCGGTGCCGACATGCATTGTGACGCCTTCACGAATGGTGCAGTTCGCTCCGATGACTAGCGTGGTGCGACCGCCCTTGTGCTTAGTGTTTTGCGGCGGCGCGCCGAGCGTCGCCATTGGATAGACCTTTGTCCCGGCCCCGATGGTCGTGGCGCCCATCACCGAAACATGGCTGACCAGTTCGACGCGGTCGCCGATGATCGAATCGGCGCTGATATGGCAGAAGGGTCCGATGCGGACGCCTTCGCCGAGCCTGGCTCCTTCTTCGACGACCGAGGAAGGATGAATGGATGTCTCGACTTTCATGAGCATTTCGAACCGTCAGCCGGTAACCATCATGGCCGAAACCTCGGCTTCGGCGGCTTTCGCGCCGTCAACCATCGCCTCGCAGGCGAATTTCAGCAGGTTGCCGCGTTTCTTGATCTTTTTGACGTGGATCCTGAGTTGATCGCCCGGAACGACCGGCTTGCGGAATTTCGCGTTGTCGATGGTCATGAAATAAACCAGCGACGGCTTCTCGGTGTTGAGGCTGCGAATGCAGATCGCGCCCGCGGTCTGGGCCATGGCCTCGATGATGAGCACACCGGGCATGACCGGCTGCTGGGGAAAATGGCCCTGGAAATGCGGCTCGTTGATGGTCACGTTCTTGATGCCGACAGCGGACTCGTCGCCGTCTATGTCGACGATGCGATCGATCAGCAGGAATGGATAGCGATGCGGCAGGAGCTTCATAAGCCCCATGATGTCGACCGCGTCGAGTGTCGTTGCCACCATATCAGCCATTTCCGTCGCCTTGCTTGCGCGTCCTGGCCATCCTGCGCAGCATCGCTATCTCGCGCATGGCTTCCGCCATGGGCTGCGCCGGGTAACCTCCCCAGACCTCGCCTGCCGGCACGTTGTTCATGAATCCACTTCTCGCAGCAAGCTTGGCCCCTGGTCCGATGGTCAGATGATCGGCAAGGCCGACACCGCCGCCCATGGTGACGTTGTCGCCGACGACGACGGAACCGGAAATACCCGAAAGCCCGGCTATAATGCAATTGCGGCCGATGCGAACATTGTGGGCGATCTGCACCAGATTGTCGATCTTGGTGCCTTGGCCGATGATGGTGTCGGACATGGCGCCGCGGTCGACGGTCGAATTGGAGCCAATCTCGACATCGTCCTGGATGATGACGCGGCCGATTTGCGGCACGCGTTCAGGTCCTTTGGCGCCGCCGACGAAGCCGAAACCATCCTGGCCGATCCTGGCGCCGCCATGGATGATGACGCGATTGCCGACAAGCGCATATTGAATGCTGGTACCGGGGCCGACGAAACCGTCGCGGCCGATCTGGCAGGAACGGCCGACAACGGCGTGGGGTGCAACGACCGTGCCGGTGCCGATGGATACGCCGGGACCGATCACGGCGCCCGCCTCTACGATCGCCCCGTCCTCGACATGCGCGGATGGATCGATGAAAGCATGGGGCGATATGCCGGTTTCTCCGGTCATTGGCCCCGGAGTCGCGGCCTGCGGAAACAACAGGCGCCCGACCATTGCGAAAGCTTGCTGCGGACGCGGATGCATGAGCACCGCGATACCCGGCGGCGCCTTGCTGGCAAAATCGGCAGGGCACAGGACCGCGGCCGCCCTGAGCGACTGCATCAAGGCGAAATTGCGCTTGCCGTCGACAAAGACGAGCGCGCCGTTGCCACCCTCGTTGGCGGGAGCCAGCGCCTCGATGGCAATTTCTGCCTGGTCGGAATCGAGCAGGCTGGCGCCGGTCAGATTCGCGACCTCGCCAGCCGTATATCGGCGTGAAGGCGCGAAGAACACCGGATCGGTCATTCCAGAAGCAATATCCAGCTGGGTCGGATCAGTCCACTCCGGGCCGTCAGCCGGCCCGGAACCATCGCAACCATGAAATTAGAAGCGGGTCGCGATACCGAAGTTGAATTCCTGCACATCGTCGGTCGACTCTTTCTTGACCGGGATCGCATAGTCGATGCGGATCGGGCCGAACGGCGAAGCCCACATCAGGCCGATACCAACCGAGGCGCGGAGCTTCATGGCGGTCGATTCCTGTGCGACCGACGTAATCTTGGAGCCGTAAAGGGTCGCAGCGTCGGCAAAGACAGCGCCACGCAAGCCGAAGCTCTCCGGAATGACCGGCAGCGGGAACTGGGCTTCCGCCGAAGCATTGAAATAGGTCGTGCCGCCGAGATGGTCACCCGTAAGCGGGTCAACCGGGCCGATGCCACCATATTCAAAGCCGCGGATCATGCGATCGTTGCTTTGGAACTGATCGAAGATGCGCAGACCATTGTCGCCATAGCCTGCAATGTAGCCGGCTCCGCCCGAAACGAGGCCGACAAGGTCAAGTTGCTCGGACAACGTCTGATACACGCTCGCCCGCCCAGTCACCTTTACCCACTTGGCATCGCCGCCAAGACCGGCAAACTCGGTGGTGCCGGTGAGGTAAAGACCTTCATGCGGGTTCTTCATGTCGTCGATGGTGTTGTAGGTGAGACCCAAGCTGACTGACGACTTCAACCACGAACCTTCATTGATGGCATCTACTATGGCCTGCGAAAGATTGCAGTCGCCCTCGATGCCGTCATTGTTGTCGTCACAATCGTTGAACTCGTACTTCTCCTGCGAGATATTGTACGCCAGCTGCGTCGAAATATTGTCGGTGATCGGCAGGCCGAACCGAACGGTCGCGCCGGTGGTGTCCGTATTGTAGTGATCGTATTCGCGGGTCGACTTGTAGATGTCGAAGCCCGCCGCGATGCGCCGGCCGAGGAAGTAGGGCTCGGTGAAGGAAAGGGCGAAGTCGCGCGAATTCTTGCCGCCGCCGGCCGACAGCTTGATGTACTGGCCGCGGCCGAGGAAGTTGCGCTCGGTGATCGAGCCTTCGATGGACGGGCCGGGCGTGTCGCCGCCGGTCGAATAGCCGGCGCCGACCGAAAACTCGCCGGTCGACTTCTCGACCACGGTGACCACCAGCACGACCTGGTCAGGGGCCGAGCCCGGAACCGTCGAAATGTCGACGGACTGGAAGTAATCAAGGTTTTCCAGGCGCTTCTTCGCGCGCTGGATGAGAACCTGGTTGAAGGCGTCGCCTTCGCTGACATCGAATTCGCGACGGATGACATAGTCGCGCGTGCGGTCGTTGCCGCGGATCTCGATGCGCTCGACATAGGCCTTGGTGCCCTGGTCGATGGTGTAGACGACTGAAATGGTGTGGTTCTCGAAATTACGGTCGCCGCGCGGCGTCACCTGGGCGAAGGCATAGCCCGAGCCCGCGACCTTCTCGGTCAAGGCGACGATCGAATCCTCGACGTCCTTGGCGTTGTAGACGTCGCCCTTGTGTGTCTCGACCGCGGATTCCAGCGATTTCGAGTCGACCTCGGGGATGGTGCTTTCAACGCTGACGTCGCCGAACGTATAGCGATCGCCTTCCTGCACGGTGATGGTGACCGTGTATTTGTTGGTGGTGTCGTCGAGCTCGCCGACGGCCGAGACGACCTGGAAGTCGGCATAGCCGTGATTGTAGTAGAAGCGGCGCAGCAGCTCCTGGTCGGCGCGCAGCTTGTCCTCGTCATAGACGTCGTCGCGCAGCACGAAGGAGAGCCACGACGAGCGCTTGGTGTTGATGACGTCCGACAGGCGGCGGGTGGAATAGGCGTGATTGCCGACGAAATTGATCGCAGCGATCTGGGTGCGACCGCCTTCGTTGATGTTGAAGACCACGTTCACGCGGTTGTCACCGAGATCCATGATCTGGGTGGTCACCGCGGCGTCGTCACGGCCGATGCGCTTATAGGCGGACTTGACCGACTCGACATCGGCATCGAGCGCCTGCTGCGAGAAGGTCGCGCGCGGCTTCAGCTGGATGGCGGCCTGGAGCGCGTTGTCCTTCAGCTTCTTGTTGCCCTGGAACAGGACCTGGTTGACGACCTTGTACTCGGAAACCTTGACGACCAGGCTCGAACCGACCTGGTTGATCTGAACGTCCGAGAACAGGCCGGTGCCGAACAGCGCCTTGACGGCATCGTCGATATCGGAGCTGGAGAAAGGCTTGCCCGGCTTGATCGAAATGTAATTGCGGATGGTTTCCGCATCGACGCGCTGGTTGCCGCTGACCTCGACACGCGAAATGACCGCGGCCTCGGCCACCGACGTGGCGGCGAACTGCACTGCGAGCGCGCCTGGCAGGACCAGAGCGGCGGACAAAGCCGCCGCGGAAGCGGCGCTCAGAAACTTGGATGCTGCCTTCATCGGGCTTTTGTACCTTTTTCTCGTAGTCCCCACGGCGAGAAAACCGGACGTGCGGTATTTTCCCTTACCGTATTAACCGGATTTTCCCTACACGCAAGGCTCCCGGTTAATTTGTATTTACTTAACCGTACCGCGTGGCTTTCGCGTCACGCATATCCCCACGCATGGTAAACGGCATCTCAATATGACTGGGGCTGAAGCCAAATTTCTTCATGATTTCAGCACCCAAACAGATCATTCCAAAATACGAAGCCCATGAAGCCGAGCACCAGGAACAGCCCGGCCCGGTAGGCCATCTCCATCGTTCGCTCCGAAACGGGCCGCCGTATGACGGCCTCCACGCCGTAGAACAACAGATGGCCGCCGTCGAGAGGGGGAATCGGCAGGAGATTGAGAAATCCTATCCCGACTGACAGAAATGCAACAAGCTGCACCAGCCACTCGAAGCCGAGCTTGGCTGCCTGACCCGACATCTTCGCGATCTTGATTGGACCGCCCAGCTGGCATTTGTCCTCGCGTCCAAGCGCAAAGCGCTGCAGGAACTGGCCGGTGCGCTCGATCACGTGCCCGGTCTCCTCCACCGCCGCCACCACGGCGCCGGCCGGCGTGTAGGAGATCAGGCGGGGCTGGCCGAGCTCGGCGTTGTTGACGACGCCGATAACTGCGACCTTGACCTTGTTGCCCAGCGCGTCCTGCTGCTCCATGGGCTCCGGCGCGGCCGTAACGTCGATTTCCTTGCCGTTGCGCAGCATGGTGAAGGTGATGGCGTCGCCAGCCCGGCCGGAAACCAGCCGCTGCACGTCGGCGAATGTCTCTACCTTGCTGCCGTCGACTTTGACGAATCGGTCGCCTGGCTGGATTCCAGCCTTTTCCGCTGGGCTGCCCTTGGTGACTTCGGCGACTGTCGGCTCCAGGACCGGACGGCCATAGAGCGAAAACAGCACCGCGAACACGGCGATCGTCAGCAGAAAATTGAACAGCGGCCCCGCAACGACGGTAGCGGCGCGCTTCCAGATGGGTTGCGTGTGAAAGGCGACCGCGCGCTCGGCTTCCGTCAGCGATTCGAGCTCTTCCGTGCTCGGCTGACTCGATGTCGCGTTCATGTCGCCGACGAATTTGACGTAGCCGCCTAGCGGTATGGCGCAGAGCTTCCAGCGCGTGCCGCGGCGGTCGTAAAAGCCGAAGAGCTCGGGGCCGAAGCCGATGGAAAAGGCCTTCACGCCGATGCCGCACCAGCGGCCGATCAGATAGTGGCCCATCTCGTGGACGAACACGACCACGGTCAGCACGAACAGGAACGGCAGCAGCGTGCCAAGGACGAAGCCTTGTGTGCTGAAGACCGCGTGAAAGATGTCGTTCAAGTCATGCCCTCAAATTCGCCCGCACGCGATGTTCCACCGCGACTGTGGCATCAATCCGGGCGAATCCGTGGCGCGCGCCCTTTTTCGCCTTACCGCTGCGTCGTTCAGTTCGGAAACAGCCCCTGTGCCGGATGCTCGGTGCCCGCCGCGATCCAGCCTATGACGTACAGCGCCAACGCGGCGGCGACAAGCCCGTCCACCCTGTCCATGACACCGCCATGGCCGGGAATGAGATTGCTGGAGTCCTTGGCACCATGCCGGCGCTTGACCCATGATTCGAACAGGTCGCCGGCTTGCGAAACGATCGACAGAGCGAGTGCCACGAGACCAAGCTGGACGAGATTGCCGGCGCCGGCCGCGATTGCGAGCAAAACTCCGGCGATAACGCCGCCGGCCGCGCCGCCCAGCGCTCCGCTCTGCGTCTTGCCGGGCGAGATCGACGGCGCGAGCTTCGGGCCGCTGATGGCGCGGCCGACGAAATAGGCCGCAATGTCGGTCGCCCAGACCACGGCGAACAGGAAGAGAATCGCAATCAGCCCGGAATGATTGTCGTCACGGAGATAGGCGAGCGAAAAGCCGGAAAGAGCCGCATAGGCCAGTCCAGGGGCTTCCCACGGCGCAGGCCCCCCGACGCGGGCGGCAATGGCCGCGACCGCCACAAGGATCGCGACAAGCAAGAGCAGCCACAAAGCCGGCACGCCGGCAATCAGCGCGCCGATGAAAACCAGAATCAGTGCTTCCGGCAGGAAGGCGAGAGCCGCCCCGCTCGCGGGGCGCGCCATGCGCGTCCATTCATAGAAGATCAGCGCCGCTATTCCCGCGCAGAACAGCCGGAACGGCAATCCGCCGAGCCAGGTGAGCGCAAGCGTCAGAGCCGCCATCACGATTGCCGAGATGACGCGCTGCTGGAGGTTGCTCATGCGTGGCGGCGCCTAAAGCGCGACATCGCGGGCGGCGAGCCCGCCAAAGCGTCGTTCACGGCCGGCAAAGTCGCGCAAGGCGTCGGCCAGGTGCTCGCGACTGAAGTCCGGCCAATAGCAAGGCAGGAAGACGAGCTCACTGTAGGCAGCCTGCCAGAGAAGGAAGTTCGACAGCCTGAGCTCGCCGCTGGTCCGAATCACCAGCTCGGGATCGGGAATGCCCTTTGTGTCGAGCGAAGCGGCGAAGCTTTCGGCCGTGATCGCGTCGCTCGCCATGTCGCCGCGCGCGACGGCCTCCGCCAGCTTGCGCGCTGTCCGCACGATCTCGTCGCGGCCGCCGTAATTGAAGGCGATGACCAGTGTCAGCGCCTCGTTGCCGGCGGTCAGCGATTCGGCCTCCTGCAGCAGCCCCCTGATATCGGGCTGCAGCGCCTCTTTGTCGCCGATCACCCTCACCCGCACGCCGTTCTGATGCAGTTCGGCGAGATCGCGGCGGATGAACAGCTTCAAAAGTCCCATGAGGTCGCTGACCTCGGATTTCGGCCGCGACCAGTTCTCCGAGGAAAATGCGTACACGGTCAGGTAGGAGATGCCGAGCTCGGGTGCGGCGCGGACCGTCTTGCGCAGGGCCTCGACGCCGGCGCGATGCCCGGCAAGGCGCGGCAGGCCGCGCGCCTTGGCCCAGCGTCCGTTTCCATCCATGATGATCGCGACATGCGCGGGCGTTGCCATGGTCTCGCTTTCGGGCCGGGAAACCCGACCCTAAACCTGCATGATTTCAGCTTCCTTATCGGAAAGCAGGTGATCGATGCTGCTGATCGTCTCGTCGGTCAGCTTCTGCACCTGGTCGGAGCGCTTGCGCTGATCGTCCTCGCTGATGGTGCCGTCCTTCTCCGCCTTCTTGAGGAAATCCATGCCGTCGCGCCGCACATGGCGCGCCGCGACGCGGGCGTTCTCGGCATAGCCATGCGAAATCTTGACCAGTTCCTTGCGGCGCTGCTCGTTGAGCTCCGGCAGCGGGATCCTGAGATTGGTGCCGTCGACGATCGGGTTGAAGCCGAGATTGGCTTCGCGGATAGCGCGGTCGACAGCGCTGACCATCGATTTGTCCCAGACCGAGACCGAAATCATGCGCGGCTCCGGCACCGTCACATTGGCCACCTGGTTGATCGGCATCGTCGTGCCGTAGGCCTGGACCTGGACGGCATCGAGCAGGTTGCTGGACGCGCGGCCGGTGCGCAGCGAGGCCAGATCGTGCTTGAAGGCGGCGATCGCCCCGTCCATGCGTCGCTTCAGGTCTTCGAACTCGCCACTCATGATCATCTCCTCGACCCGTTCGCCGGGTTCACTGCTTGTGCCGTCGTCCCGTCCGCGGTTCCGTCTGACGGATCCCGGCCTCGGTTATTTGTCCGCGACGACCGTGCAATGGCCGCCGCCCCTCAGAATATCGCCGAAACCACCTTTTTCGTGGATCGAATAGACGATTATCGGAATGTTGTTTTCGCGCGCAAGTGCAATCGCGGCGGTATCCATGATCGCAAGCCCGCGTTTGATGACTTCCGCGTGGCTGATGCGGTCAAAACGGACGGCGTTCGGGTCTTTCTTTGGATCGGCCGAATAGACCCCATCGACCTGCGTGCCCTTGAACAGCGCATCGGCGCCGATCTCGGCGGCGCGAAGGGCCGCGGCCGAATCGGTGGTGAAGAACGGATTGCCGGTGCCGCCGGCGAAGATGACGACCTTGCCTTGGTTCATGTAGGCGGTCGCCTGGCGTTGGGAAAAACTCTCGCAAAGTTCCGGCATGGCGATCGCCGAAAGCACGACGGCGTCGACGCCGATCTTGTTGAGCGAGGTGCGCAGCGCCAGCGAATTGATGACGGTGGCGAGCATGCCCATGTGATCGCCGGTGACGCGGTCGCCACCCTTCGAGGCCACGGCGACACCGCGGAAGATGTTGCCGCCGCCGATGACGACACCCACTTCGACGCCCAGCGCGCGCGCCTCGGCAATGTCGGCGGCGATGCGGTCGACAACGGAGACATCGATGCCGAAATGCTGCTCGCCCATCAACGCTTCGCCGGAAGCCTTCAGCACGACACGTCGATAGAGGGGCTTCACCGTCATCTCATTCCTCGAATATCTCGGCGCGACAATTTTGGAGGCAAAACCGCCCCCGCTTCATCCGGCGATGCTGTCATGACGGGTTGACCCGATACACGAAGGGCGCGGCGATGTCACGCCGCGCCCTCGTGCAAAATCCCAGGCTTTTTCGGTCAGTTGCTGCTGATGCTGACGACCTCGCCCTCGATCGTCACCGGTGGCGCAAAGCCGGAAGGCTTGTCGCCGATCACCACCCCGCCGGCCACCCTGACCTGTATCTCGGGACCGAAATAGGAGTACGGGTACGGCACCGGAACGCGGCTCACCTTATCCAGCCGCTGGCGAAGCTCGACGGGAATAGAAAAATCCAGCGCCGCTAGATTGTCCTGCAGCTGAGCGACCTTCGTCGCTCCGAGGATGACCGTGGCGACGCCGGGCTGTGTCGCCACCCAGTTCAGCGCAATTTGAGCCATGCTGAGGCCGAGCTCGGTGGCCACCTTTTCGAGTTCGGCCACGATCGTCCAGTTGCGTTCGCTGAATTTCTGGAAACTCGGATGGGTGGTGTTGCGAAAACCGTCAAGCCGTCCGGCGTTGCCCGCTTGTGTCGGGCGGTACTTGCCGCTGAGCAGCCCGCTCGCCATCGGGCTCCACACCATGACGCCTGCGCCGTGACGCATGGCGAAGGGCACGAATTCGTGCTCGATGTCGCGTTGGGCGAGCGAATATTCGAGCTGCAGGGCGCAAATCGGCTCATAGCCGCGCAGTTCGGCGATCGCCTGCGCCCGGCCGGCATACCAGCCCGGCACGTTCGACAGGCCGATGTGGCGCACCTTGCCCGCACGCACCAGGTCGTCCAGCGTGCGCAGGACTTCCTCGGCCGGCGTCAGCCTGTCCCACACATGCAGGAGATAAAGGTCGATATAGTCGGTCCCGAGCCGTTTCAGCGAGGCGTCCACGGCGCGCAAGATGTTCTTGCGGCCATTGCCGCCTGCATTCGGATTGCCGGGATCCGAATTCATGGTGAATTTGGTGGCGATCACCGCCTTGTCGCGCAGGCCGCGCTCGGCGACGAACTCGCCGAGCCAGGTCTCGGCGGTGCCGCCCGTATAGAGGTCGGCCGTATCGAAGAAATTGCCGCCTGCCTCGACATAGGCGTCGAACATGGCGCGGGTGGTATCCTTGTCAGCGCCCCAGCCCAATTCGGTGCCGAAGGTCATCGTGCCCAGCGCGAGCCGGCTGACGCGCAGGCCGCTGTTGCCGAGCGTGTAATAGGTCATGGTCATGGTGGTCTCCCGATTCTGAACTGATTTGCTGCCGGTCACTGGCCGGGGGTCGCCTTGACCCAGGGATTGCCGCGCTCATGCGTCATCCGGAACGTGAAGCCGTCGACCTTCCAGCCGGTGCCCGAACGCGTCAGGTGGTGCTCGTAGGTGCCCCAGACTTCCCAGAGCGGATCGCCATTGCCTTCCATCCGGTTCCAGGCATAGCCGTTGGAGCGGACATTCGCGGCATCGGCTTCGAGCACGACCTGATGGTTGGTGCGCAGATGCAGGCTGGTCTTGCTGCCCTTGAGGTTGCCCGCCCAGGCGCCGATCAGGTCGTCGGACGCGATGTTGGCCGCGGGCTGCCCGGACAGAGTGCTGAAGTCTGCGGTCACCCGATCCGCAAAGTAGCTGCGGGCAAGCGTCCAGTCCTGCGCATCCACCGCGCGGTCGATGGCGTCGGCGATGCGGATGACGGCGCGCTCGTCTGCAAGCGCCTGCCAGCCGGCCGGTTCGGCGCCGCCGGCATCGACCGGCGCCAGCGCCATGCCTGCCGCGAAGGTGATGTGCCTCAACGCATTCATCTTTTTTCTCCCTTGTGCATCAGCCCGCCGCCGGCATCTCGACGACAATGTGGATCGGCGCGTCGGCAACGATAAGATTGCATTGTTCGCATGGACCATGCGATATCGTTCATGAATGGATCGCGACCTGCTCAGCCATCTTCCGGTCATCGTCGCTGTCGCGCGACGCGGCGGCTTTGCGCTTGCCGCGGCCGAGCTCGGAATGAGCGCTTCGGCGGTGAGCCACGCGGTGCGGCTGGTGGAAGAGCGTATCGGCCAGCCGCTTTTTGCGCGCACGACGCGCAGCGTCTCGCTGACGGAAGCCGGCAAAGCGTTGGTGGAGACGGCGGGCCCCGCCCTGCAGGACATTGCCGAGCGGATGGATCGCATCCGCGGCGTGAAGGGAAGACCGGCCGGCCTGCTCAGGATCAACGCCTCCAACATCGCGATCCCCCTGGCGGTGACGCCGGTGGTCGCAGCGATGGCCGAACGCTACCCCGACGTGACGGTCGAGATCGTTGCCGATCAGGGACTTATCGATATCGTCGGCGAAGGGTTTGACGCCGGCATCCGGTTGGGCGAGATGATCGCGCAGGACATGGTCACCGTCAGGATGACGCCGCCGTTCAAAGCCGTGATCGTCGCTTCTCCCGCCTATGTCGCAAAGCACGGCCGCCCGCGCGACGTGCCCGATCTCGCCAATCACAACTGCATCGGCTACCGGCTGGTCC
Organism: Mesorhizobium sp. B2-4-3; assembly: GCF_006442815.1. Classification (GTDB taxonomy): domain Bacteria; phylum Pseudomonadota; class Alphaproteobacteria; order Rhizobiales; family Rhizobiaceae; genus Mesorhizobium. The sequence continues at coordinate 122,749 of NZ_VFVL01000004.1, read as the reverse complement.
GATCGGGCGCGCTTTACCGCTGGGACCTGAACGACAGCGGCAAGGATGTCGTCGTCGAAACGCGCGGCACGACCGTCGTCACGGATTCGCTTGGCGCCATCGACCTGGCGCTGGCCGGCCTCGGGCTCGCCTACGTCTTCGAGCCGCTGGTGCGCGCCGACTTGGCAGCCGGCCGTCTCGTCCAGATCCTGCCGCAGACGGCGATCGAGGAGCCCGGTCTTTTCCTTTACTTCCCGCGTCGCGCGTCGATGGCGCCGAAGCTCAGGGCCTTTATCGACACCGCACAAGAAATCGGCCGGGCATCCATGCGGACACCCGGCCGAGTCGCCTGAGCTCGTGAACTCTTCACCTTAAGGGAAACGCCGAGCGCTCCCCTCGGATCGGAGCTATTTCTTGACCGCCGCCGCGACTTCCGCCGCGAAGTCGGTCGTTTCCTTCTCGATGCCTTCGCCGAGCGCGAAGCGCAGATAGGCGGTGATCTTCGCCGGAGCGCCGATCTCCTTTTCGGCATCCTTCAGCGCCTTCTCGACGGTGATGTCGGGATTGAGCACGAAGGCCTGTTTCAAAAGCACGACCTCTTCGTAGAATTTGCGCAGGCGGCCCTCGACCATCTTCTCGATGATCGCTTCCGGCTTGCCCGACTGGCGCGCCTGGTCGGAGAAGATCGCTTTCTCGCGCTCGACCAGCGCCGGATCGACTTCCTCGGCGCTCAGCGCGACCGGGTTGCTGGCGGCGACATGCATCGCGACCTGGCGGGCAAAGGCGTTGGCCGCATGCTCGTTGCCGGTGGTCTCGATCGCGACCAGCACGCCGAGCTTGCCCAGCCCATCGGCAACGGCGTTGTGCACATAGGTCGCCACCGCGCCATGCGGCACGGTGAGCTTCGCCGAGCGGCGGAAATTGATGTTCTCGCCGATGGTGCCGACCGCGTCCTTGACGGTCTCGGCGACCGTCTTGTCGGAGCCTGGATACTTGGCCGCGGCAACCGCCTCGGTCGCACCATAGGCGAGCGCGACCTTCGCGACATTGCGGACCAGTTCCTGGAACTGCTCGTTGCGAGCGACGAAATCGGTCTCGGAATTGACTTCGACGACCGCAGCCTCACGCACGCCGGCATCGACGCCGATCAGGCCCTCGGCGGCGGTGCGGCCGGCCTTCTTGTCGGCCTTCGAGATACCCTTCTTGCGCAGCCAGTCGACGGCCGCTTCCATGTCGCCGTTGGTCTCGTTCAACGCCGCCTTGCAGTCCATCATGCCCGCGCCGGTCAAGTCGCGGAGTTCTTTGACCTGTGCAGCCGAAATCGTCATTGTCGCCTCTTTGTTTCAAATGCGCCGACGCACCAACCGGGACTCGGGTGATGCGCTCGGCAAAAGCGCTTTAGCGCGCCAATTTATTGGAAAGATGAAGGCCGGGACGCGGCCTTCCTTATCAAGCTTCCGGAGCTTCGGCAGCCGGAGTGTCGAGCGCGGGCTCGACCGGAGCCTCGGCCGAAGCGCCGATGTCGACGCCGAGAGCGCCCTGCTGACGGGCGATGCCGTCGATGGCGGCCTTGGCGATCAGGTCGCAATAGAGCTGGATGGCGCGGGCCGCGTCGTCATTGCCGGGGATCGGGAAGTCGATCTTGTCCGGGTCGCAGTTCGAATCGATGATGGCCACGACCGGGATGCCCAGGCGCTTGGCCTCGAGGATGGCGATCGCTTCCTTGTTGGTGTCGATGACGAACATCAGGTCCGGCGTCGAGCCCATGTCCTTGATGCCGCCCAGCGCCTTGTTGAGCTTCTCGCGCTCGCGGTCGAGGTTCAGGCGCTCCTTCTTGGTGAGGCCCTGGGCCTCGCCGGAGAGCGTCTCGTCGAGCTTGCGCAGACGCTGGATCGAGTTCGAGATCGTCTTCCAGTTGGTGAGCATGCCGCCCAGCCAACGCGAGTTGACATAATACTGGGCCGAACGCTGCGCGGCGTCGGCAACGATGTCGGACGCCTGGCGCTTGGTACCGACGAACAGCACGCGGCCGCCCTTGGCGACAGTGTCGGACACCTGCTTCAGAGCCTGGTGCAGCAGCGGCACCGTCTGCGACAGGTCGATGATGTGAATGTTGTTGCGGGCGCCATAGATGTAAGGCGCCATCTTCGGGTTCCAGCGGTGGGTCTGGTGGCCGAAGTGAACACCAGCTTCCAAAAGCTGGCGCATGCTGAAATCTGGCAGAGCCATTCTTTAGTTCCTTTCCGGTTGGCCTCCACGGACACAGGCATTTCGGACGCATGTCCTGATGCCACCGGAGGTTTCAGCCGGATTTCTCCCGGGCAGACACCAAAGTCCGTGTGTGGAATGAGCGCGCATATAGAGGGGAAGTCTCATAAACGCAAGCCGGGTCCCGGAAAACGCCCTCACCTGCGGCGATCCGCCCAAACCTCAGCGTTTTACCTTCCCGTTCGGCACCCTGACGCGGCGAAAGATCGCGACGATTTCCTCGCGGCTGCATTCGATGGCGCCAAGCCGGACCGCGCGATCGCGCTCGAAGCCGGTGATGTCGTAATGCGGCGCCGACGTCTTAGGCGGCCCTTGATAGGAGGAAGGCTTGAGGCCGAGCTCGGTGGCGAAGCGGTGCAGCTCGTCCGTGTCGTCGGCAAGGAGATGGCACCAGCGGTGGCCGGCCCATTTCCAGATCGCCGCATCGACATAGACCGCCATCAGGCCCACCGCATTCGGTGAGCCTCACACATGGCGTTCGAAGGCCAGGCCTGTAACCCGGGCCGGCTGCCGTCAGCAATTGCTATTTCGATGCCGGGCAAGGCTTGGTCTGGTCGAACAGCGACAGGTTCACCAGCTTGCCGGTCATCGAGAATTCGCCATAGTCCATGACGAGGTCGCGAGTGATGCCGTTCTCGTGCAGCTTGAAGCTGATCCGGTATTCCGGCACCTCTTCGCCTTTGTTGTCGGTATCGTCGAAATAGGCGATGTCGACCGGCCAGTATTTGTCGGTGGCGAGCTTGGCCAGCGCCGGCGCCTCCGGGTCGGATTTCTGGACATCGGTCTTCTTGCCGACGATGACAGTGGTGGTCATCACCTTGTTGGCATCCTCCGAGCCGTCGAACAGATTGGTCTGGTAGAAATTCTCGCCCTTTTCGGCCTTGCCGATCAGCTCGACCAGATGCTGGGTCGGGAACTGAGTCGCCGCGAGTTCGAGGCTGTTCTTCTCAGGCTTGTCGATCTCGACTTTGAGGCCCTTCTGCTCCCGGGTTGCGGTGCCTTTCACCTCCTTGTCGAGGTTCTGGTCGGTGAAGGATTTCGTCACGAACGAAAAAGTCTTGCCTTCGGCATCCTCGAACGTGGTCGTCTGCTGGTCCGTCAGCTTCGTGCCGTCGGCGGTGGCAATCTGGGTGACGAAGCGGAATTTCACCGTATAGCCTTCGCAGGCGGAACCATTGAACTCATAGACCATGCGGCCGGTGATGCCGGTAATGCCTGAACGGTCGGAGGCCTTGCTGAGCGTGAGATCGTAGACGGCGCGATGCGCCTGCAGCGCGGCCACCGCAAAGGCCGGCGCCGTCGGAAGCGTCGCCGAGAAACAGGCGGCGGCGAGGAAAAGGCGCGTTGCGCGCATGCGTTGCTCCGATCGTCGCGGCCCGGGGGCAGGCCGCAGGGAAAGATGGTCCAGCTTAAAAAAAGTCGTGGCGGAAGCGAGGCAAAAATAGCAATTTCGGCCCCGCCAACGCGGCGTCTTCCAGCAATAGGGAAAACCAATGAGCGAAACAATCGAAAAGCGGCTAAGCGATCTTGGCGTCACCCTTCCGGCCGCCGCCGCGCCCGCCGCCAACTACGTGCCCTATTGCCGCACCGGCAACACGCTGTTCACCGCCGGCCAGCTGCCGCTGAAGGACGGCAAGTTGCAAGCAAGCGGACTGCTCGGCCGCGACATCGACACGGCCGCCGGCAGGGAAGGCGCGAAATTCTGCGCCATCAACATCCTGGCGCAGGCCAAGGCAGCACTCGGCGACCTCGAAAAAATTAGCCGCATGGTCAAGATCACCGTCTTCGTCGCCTCCGCGCCGGATTTCGTCGAACAGCATCTTGTCGCCAACGGCGCCTCCGACTTCCTGGTCGCGGCACTCGGCGAGCGCGGCAAGCACGCCCGTTCCGCCGTCGGCACCGCCTCGCTGCCGCTCAACGCCGCGGTCGAGATCGAAGCGATCTTCGAAGTCGAGTGAGGTTCAAGATGACCGATCTTTCCTGGCTGATCGCGCAGCCTGTCGCGCATCGCGGCTTCCACGACATGAACAAGACGCGCTGGGAAAACACGCTGTCGGCTTTCGCCGCGGCAACCGAGCGCGGCTATGCCATCGAATGCGACGTGCATGTCTCGTCGGACGGCGTCCCGGTCATCATCCATGACGGCGATCTGAAACGCCTGACCGGCCAGGACGGCTTCGTCTGGCAGCGCACCGCGGCCGAACTGGCGACGCTCAAGATCGGCGGCACCAAGGACCACGTGCCGACGCTCAAGGAAGCGCTCGACCTGATCGACGGCCGCGTGCCGCTGGTGGTCGAGCTGAAAGGCGTTCCCGGCCACGATGCCGGGCTGGTGGCGAGCGTCGGCCGGCTGCTCAAGCGCTACAAGGGCAAGGTGGCGATCATGTCGTTCGATCACTGGCTGATCCGCGACTTCGCCAAGGACGCGCCGGGTATCCCCGGCGGGCTGACCGCCTATGGCAGGGACAACCAGTTGATCGAGGCGCATTTCGCCATGCTCGCGCACGGCCTCGCCTTCACCTCCTACGCCGCCGGCGACCTGCCGAACCCCTTCGTCAGCTTCGTGCGCGAAAAGTTGAGGATGCCCGTCATCACCTGGACCGTGCATGACCAGCCGGCCGTCGACCTCACCTTCAAATATGCAGACCAGATGACCTTCGAGGGTTTCGAGCCCGGCCTGATGAGAGTTGGCTGAGCCGAGTGCCTCAAACGTGACTTGTAGCTGCCCCGGCGAAGCTTAAATAAACCCCATGGATCAAGGCGACGACGACGATGGACGGGCAGCGAACGCGGATTATGCGATCCGCGTCGCAGCGGGTATCGGCGCCTTCACCTGCGAGGAATGGAACGGCTTTGCCGGAACCACGCGCGGCGATAAAGAAAACGGCTACAACCCACTGGTTTCATTCGCTTTTCTGAGCGCATTGGAGGATTCTGGATGCGCCGTCCGGCGCACCGGCTGGCAAGGCCATCACCTGCGGTTGGAAACCGCGCAAGGCAGGCTTCTCGGCGCCGTCCCCTGTTATCTCAAATCGCACAGCCAAGGCGAATATGTCTTCGACCATGGCTGGTCGGACGCCTTCGAGCGCGCCGGTGGCCGCTACTATCCCAAACTGCAATGCTCGGTGCCGTTCACCCCGGTCACCGGCCCTCGCCTTCTGGTCGGCAAAGGCGAGAATGAAGGCGCCGTGAGAGCCGGACTGGCGGAAGGCCTGAAACTCGTGACCGACAAGCTCGGCGTTTCTTCCGCGCATGTCACCTTCGCCAACGAGCCTGACGTCGCGACGCTGGAAGCGGCGGGCTTCCTGCATCGCACCGACCAGCAGTTCCATTTCTTCAACGAAGGCTTTTCGAGCTATGACGACTTCCTCGCCACGCTTGCCTCGCGCAAGCGCAAGGCGATGAAGAAGGAGCGTCGCGAGGCGCTTGCCGACGGCATCTCGATCGATTGGTTGACCGGCAAGGACATCACCGAAAGCGCCTGGGACGATTTCTTCGCTTTCTACACGGATACCGGCGGCAGGAAATGGGGCCGGCCCTATCTCAACCGGCAGTTCTTCTCCCTGATCGGCGAGCGCATGGCCGATGACATTCTTCTGGTGATGGCCAAGCGGAACGGCCGCTACATTGCCGGCGCCATCAACTTCATCGGTTCCGACGCGCTTTACGGGCGCAACTGGGGCTGCATCGAGGACCACCCCTTCCTGCATTTCGAGGTCTGCTATCACCAGGCAATCGACTTCGCCATCGAGCGCAAGCTGAAGGTGGTGGAGGCCGGCGCGCAGGGCGAGCACAAGCTGGCGCGCGGCTACCGGCCCGTGACCATGCATTCGGCGCACTACATTTCGCATCCCGGTCTGCGCAATGCCGTCGCCGACTATCTCAGGCGGGAGCGGCGCGAGGTCGAGCGCATGGGCGAATATCTCGAAGAGCACACGCCCTTCCGCAAAGACCTTGGGGAATAAAGCAAATGACGCCGGGAGCATTTCAGGAAAAGTGCGAGCGGTTGGGCTAGGCGCCTTCGCCGTAGCCTAGCCGCCCCGACGTCGTCATTCTATGGCGGAGCAAGGAGCGAAGCGACGCGGCGCAGACCATAGAATCCATGCCGTGACTTGGAAGCGCCGCCACGGTGCGGAATTCTGCTCCGTTGCATTCCTTGGCGAAGGTAACGGCATGGATTCCAGGGTCTTCGCGACGGAGCTTCGCTCCTGCTCCGCCCTGGAATGACGATCGTGGTGGGCGTTTCGGCCAACGCATGCCACCTGCCAGCGCAAACAGAGCAGACCGATCAAAATCCCTGTGCAGTGCCACTAGCGCTGCTGTTTACCGGATCGGCGGAATCCGCTAAGTCACCGCCAGGGGCATTGGTGCGCGAGCACCGCGGGGTGGGTATGCTGGTTTTGGCATCTTGGGGCGTCGGGCAATGGCTCGGTGTGGCGGGGCTTGCGGCCGCGCTGCTGTTGACTGTCCGGCTCGAAGGCAAGCCGGGAACCTGGCCTCTCGGCTTTTCCACCTTCTTCCTTCTCTTTGCTTTCCTGCACCTGTTTTTTCCAGGCGCGATCGTCGCGCTCTGGATGACGCTCATGCTGACGGCCATCATCGGCATCGCCTCGAAGCTGAAATACCGCTATCTCGGCTTCAATCTTCTGGCCGGAGATCTCTATCATCTGGCCGCGAGCAGTTGGCGCAGCGTCTTTGTCGACAACGCCCGAATGGCGATCCCGGCCCTCTTCGCCGGAGCGGCGATCGTTGCGGTCGCCATGCTTATCGACATAACTCTGATGGAACGGGCGACGTCGCTCTCGCTGCGCCTCGCGATTTTCGCCGTGGCCGTGCTGATCTACATGGCAGTCTATCGGTTGAGCGGCGGAGCGCCTCGTTTCCGCTTCGACCTGCTCACCAGGGATCGCGCGCATCTCTCCGCCTTCGTGGCGTCGTGGCTCGGCGCGGGACCTTCGCGACGGCCGGGCTTCATCGACATCGCTCCCGATCCGCTGCCGTTTCTGTCGTCTGTGCCGGCTAAGCGGGAGAACGGCGAGGCTCGGCCGCACATCTTCATGATCCTGCATGAATCGACATTTGATCCGAGGCACCATGGCGTGCCGATCAACCGTGCTTTTGAGCAATTCTTCTCGCCCGCGGACGGTCTGTCTGGGGCTTTGCATGTCGATGTTTTCGGCGGCAGCACGCTGCAGACCGAATTCTCGGTGCTGACCGGCCTGTCCTCGCTTTCCTTTGGCAACGACAGCCGCTTCGTCTTTCATCTGCTGGCCGGGCGGGTGCGCCACTCATTGCCCTCGGCGCTTTCAGGCATGGGATATCATGTGTCGCATGTGAGCTGCGACCGTCCCAACTTCGTCAATTGCGATCGCTTCTATAAATCGATCGGGTTCGAGGACGTCGCCTATGTCGCGACCTTGCCGCCGCCCTTCGATCTGGGGCGCTGGCGTCGCGAGCGCCATGACGAACAGCTTTACAGCCATGCTCTGAGCCGGATTGCGGACCGCTTGGGAAACGAGAGGCCCTGTTTCCTCTCGATAATGACGCTGATGAACCACGGCGATCACCGTCGCCGCATCTTTCCTCCCGAGCTTCAGGCCGATATCCGCCGTGAAGCCGTCGCGCTGACCGGCGACGAGAATTACGGCGAATATGCCGTGCGGCTGGCAGAAAGCGTCGAGGCCTATGCCGCGTTTCGCGGACAGCTCGAAACAGCGCTGAATGGCCGGCCTGCTATCGTCGTGCGTTATGGCGATCACCAGCCGTCGTTCACGGCCGCCCTCACCGGCCTGCCGCCTTCCGACAGAGCCTTGTACAAGACGTTCTACGCGATCGAGGCGATCAACAGCGCTTTGCCCGCCGACATGGCCGTTCCTGCCATGCTCGACGCGGCATTCCTGTCGACATTGACCATGTCCGCCGCGCGTCTGCCGCTCGATCCGGTATTCGCGACCAGGACGGCCCTTCTGGCGGACTGTGCCGCCCCCTATTTCGCAAGCGAGTCCGTGCGCAAAAAACGCTTCCACCGGGCTCTTGTCGAAGCGGGCATGGTCGATCTCGCCTGAGCGCCTTGCCGCCCATCGGCGGCTTCGCTACACCGGACGGCGAATGCAATTGGGAGTGGACCCCATGGCCGAAGCCTATGATCCCGGCAACATCTTCGCCAAAATCCTGCGCGGCGAGATTCCCTCGCACCGCGTCTACGAGGACGACGCGGTCGTCGCCTTCATGGATGTGATGCCGCAAGGCATGGGCCACACGCTGGTGGTGCCCAAGGCGCCGTCGCGCAACATGCTCGACGCCGATCCTGCAACGCTCGGCCCATTGTTCGGCGTGGCGCAGAAAGTTGCGGTCGCGGTGAAAAAGGCTTTCAACGCCGACGGCGTCACCTTGATGCAATTCAACGAGCCGGCTTCCGGGCAGACCGTCTACCATCTCCATGTCCATGTCGTCCCGCGCTTCGAGGGCGTGCCGCTGAAGCCGCATTCGGGCCAGATGGAGAAGCCGGAGGTGCTGGCCGCGAACGCCGTCAAGATCCGGGCGGCGCTGGGAGGCTGAACGGACCGGCATTCAGGCGGCCGGCAAATTCGCCAATGCCCGGAAAGCCATTGGCGCTGGTCCGGCGATGAGCCTCTCCCGGATCGACGCCGCGCATGCCCGTGGGCTGAGCAGCGACGTATCGAGCTCCAAGTCGTAAAGGCCGGGCTTGTGCACCTCCTCCTGCCAGAGGCGCACGGGCAGCGGCGTGGGATCGTCGTCCGTTCCGATGACATATGGCGTACCAGCCCCGCCTGCGGCACGCCTTTGCAGGATCACCTCGATAGGACAGCGGACGCCGGCGAAGAGGACAGGCAGGCCGGCCAGGCGTCGCGCACAATCGGGAAGGATGTTCAGCGATCTGGAATAGGCGTCGTGGTGACCGATATCGACGACGACATTGAGCCCCAGCCGGCTGTGAGCCGCGATCGAATCGTAAAGCGCGGCGTAAAGCAGCGGCACAAAAGCCTCGATGTCGGGGCGTTCGCCGCCGGGACGCAGGCCGATACCCGGGCGCAGCCGCGGCGGCGTGGCTTGGGCGCAAGCGTCGACGCCAAGATTGATCCACACACCGTCGAATGTCTCCTGGATCGCCGCGGCGATGCTCGACTTTCCCGAGCGCGGCGCACCGTTGAGGATGATGATTTGCCCGGCTTCCAAGTCGCGGTCCTTTCAACGAAAAAAGGCCCCGTTTCCGGGGCCTTTGTATTTCAAGCGGGCGCTTGTCAGCCCTTGCGCGGCAGTTGCGGCACAAGGCTGCGCTTGTTGCCGTCCTTGCCCTTCGGCTCAGGCTTCTGCGCCACCGGCTTCTTGGGCGTAGGCTTGGGCGCAGGCTTCTTGGCCACCGCCTTTTTCGACTTCGGCGCGTCTTCCGGCTCTTCCTTTTTCGGCTGCACCGGCGACTCGTCGGCGAGCGATTCGAGCTTCAGGCCGGACTCGCCGGTTTCCTTCTTCTCGACGGTGACGCGCACCGTGCCACCCTTCTTGAGCTTGCCGAACAGCACTTCGTCGGCCAGGGGCTTCTTGATGTGCTCCTGGATAACGCGGCCGAGCGGACGCGCGCCCATGCGCTCGTCGTAACCCTTGTCGGCCAGCCAGGCGATCGCGTCCGGCGACAGGTCGAAGGTAACGCCACGCTCGGACAGCTGCGCCTCGAGCTGCATGACGAACTTCTGCACCACCTGATGGATGACCGGCACCGGCAGCGAACCGAACGGGATGATCGCGTCCAGGCGGTTGCGGAACTCCGGCGTGAACAGCCGGTTGATCGCCTCGACGTCGTCGCCTTCGCGCTTGGTCGAGCCGAAGCCGATCGCCGCGCGCTGCGCATCCGACGCGCCCGCATTGGTGGTCATGATCAGGATCACATTGCGGAAGTCGATCTGCTTGCCGTTGTGGTCGGTCAGCTTGCCGTGGTCCATCACCTGCAACAGGATGTTGAACAGGTCCGGATGCGCCTTCTCGACCTCGTCAAGCAGCAGCACGCAATGCGGATGCTGGTCGACGCCGTCGGTAAGCAAGCCGCCCTGGTCGAAGCCGACATAGCCGGGAGGCGCGCCGATCAGCCGCGAGACGGTGTGGCGTTCCATGTATTCCGACATGTCGAAGCGGATCAGCTCGACGCCAAGCGAGGCGGCAAGCTGCTTGGCCACCTCCGTCTTGCCGACGCCGGTTGGCCCTGAGAACAGGTAGGAGCCGATGGGCTTCTCCGGTTCGCGCAGGCCGGCGCGCGCCAGCTTGATCGCCGAGGTCAGCGCGGTGATGGCCGTATCCTGGCCGTAGACGACGCGCTTCAGCTCGATATCGAGCCCCTGCAGCACCTTCTCGTCGTCGGCCGAGACCGTCTTCGGCGGGATGCGCGCCATGGTGGCGATCGTCGCCTCGATCTCCTTGATGCCGATCGTCTTCTTGCGCTTGGCTTCCGGCACCAGCATCTGCGAGGCGCCGGTCTCGTCGATCACGTCGATCGCCTTGTCCGGCAGCTTGCGGTCGTTGATGTAGCGGGCCGACAGCTCCACCGAGGCCTTGATGGCTTCGCTCGTGTAGCGGACCTTGTGGAACTCCTCGAAATAGGGCTTCAGGCCCTTCATGATCTCGATGGCGTCCTCGATGGTCGGCTCGTTGACGTCGATCTTCTGGAAGCGCCGCACCAGCGCGCGGTCCTTCTCGAAGAACTGGCGGAACTCCTTGTAGGTGGTCGAGCCGATGCAGCGGATGGCGCCGGACGACAGCGCCGGCTTCAGAAGGTTCGATGCATCCATGGCGCCACCCGAGGTGGCGCCCGCCCCGATCACCGTGTGGATCTCGTCGATGAACAGCACAGCGCCCGAATAGTCCTCGAGTTCCTTGACGACCTGCTTCAGCCGCTCCTCAAAGTCGCCGCGATAGCGGGTGCCGGCCAAGAGCGTGCCCATGTCGAGCGCGAAGATGGTGGCGTCCTGCAGCACTTCAGGCACGTCGCCTTCGACGATGCGCTTGGCGAGGCCTTCGGCGATCGCCGTCTTGCCGACGCCCGGGTCGCCGACATAGAGCGGGTTGTTCTTGGAACGGCGGCACAGCACCTGGATGGTGCGGTTGATCTCGCTGTCGCGGCCGATCAGCGGGTCGATCTTGCCGGCCCGCGCCTTGTTGTTGAGATTGACGCAGTAAGCCGTCAGCGCATCCTGCTGCTTCTTCTTGCCGCCCTCTTCCTGCGGCTCGGCGCCGTTCTGGCTGCCCTGCTCGTCATCGGCGCCGCGCGGCGTGCGCGATTCCGAAGCGCCCGGGCGCTTGGCAATGCCATGCGAGATGTAATTGACCGCGTCGTAGCGGGTCATCTGCTGTTCCTGCAGGAAATAGGCGGCGTGGCTCTCGCGCTCGGCGAAAATGGCGACGAGCACGTTGGCGCCGGACACTTCCTCGCGGCCGGACGACTGCACATGGATCACGGCGCGCTGGATGACGCGCTGGAAACCTGCCGTCGGCTTCGAATCCTCGTCGTAGCCGGTGACGAGGTTGTCGAGCTCGGTGTCGATATAGGTGAGAACCGTATGCTTGAGCTCGTCGAGATCGACGTTACAGGCACGCATGACCGCGGCCGCCTCAGTGTCGTCGATCAGGGCGAGCAGCAAATGTTCGAGCGTCGCATATTCATGATGCCGCTCGTTGGCGAATGTCAGCGCCTGATGTAGCGCCTTTTCCAGGCCTTGGGAGAAAGCCGGCATGTTACCTCACTTCTTCTCCATCACGCATTGCAGCGGATGCTGATTCTGTCGGGCGAAATCCATGACCTGGGACACTTTGGTCTCGGCCACCTCGAATGTGTAGACACCGCACTCGCCCACTCCATGATTGTGAACATGAAGCATGATGCGTGTGGCGGCCTCGCGGTCCTTTTGGAAAAACCGCTCCAGGACGTGAACGACGAACTCCATCGGCGTGTAGTCGTCGTTCAGAATGAGGACCCGGTAGAGACTGGGCTTCTTGGTCTTGGTTTTGGTGCGCGTGATGACAGCGGTGCCGCGACCGGGATCATTGCGGTCTCCGTCACTTTGCATTCGCACCACGTCTGCCGTGGCAGTCAAACCGATCGTCACGTAGTCCAGCCTTTTCGAATCCTCATGCGAGTTCAACATGTAGGTTCTCGATGAACGATTTTAAGCCCTTCTGTTTAGCTGACAATATGGCTAGGTGGGCAAACCTCAGCGAATTTCTCAATCGTGAATGCGGTAATGTGCATCGAGTTGCGATCGCGCATGAAAAAACCCGGCCGCGTTTCCGCGACCGGGCCTTTTCGACTGGCCGGCTGGCCGTGTCGGGTGTGATCGGGCGAAATTACTTCGCCTTGGCGACCACCGATTCGAAGGGCTTGTAAGCCTCCTTGGCGAGCTCGGCATAGAGATTGCCGATCTTGCTGGCCTCGGCCACGAAGCTCTCATAGCTCTGCTTGGCGTAATCGGTCTGGATCTCGACGGCCTTCTCGATCGACTTGGCCGCGAACAGCTTCTCGAAGGCGGCGCTGCCGGCTTCGAAGCTCTTCTTGGTGTATTCGCCGGCTTCGGTGGCGATCGCCTGCGCGCCCTTGGTGAGCGAGGCAAAGCTCTTCAGCCCGGTGTCGGCAAATTCCTTGCCGTATTTCGTGAAGTCCTCATGGGTCTGGGTCATTTCATGCTTCCCTTTGGTTGAAACGCCCTTTTTGGCCCCGGGCGCCCTTGTGCAATGCACCTCAATATATTGTGCGATGCACAAAAGTCAAGAATCCCCTTGGTAAGCAGGGGGTCCAGCGCCGGCGGCCGGTAAAATTCGATTAAAGAGAAGCTCGATTTGCCGAAAAATGGTGAACGCTACGGTTACCATAAACGGATTGGTAACGCTGAGCGCGATAGCTTGGCTGGAAGCGAGGCAGGCACTCCCTCAGCCGCCTCCGGGGCAACGAAAATTCAGGGTAAGTAACGGTGCGTCAGGCGTTGTCGGGCTTCGTCTCCAAATCTTCTCTCTCCTTCAAGGCGATCATGGTTGCCGCGCTCGCGGTGACGATTGTCGCCGCCGATGTCGCTTCGGCCCTTGCGGCAAGGTCCGCGGCCATCGTCGTCGACGCCAAGACCGGCAAGGTGCTTTATTCGGCCGATGCCAATGGCCGGCGCTATCCGGCTTCGCTCACCAAGATGATGACGCTCTACCTCACCTTCGAGGCATTGGCGAAAGGCAGGATCGGCAAGAACACGCCGGTGCCGTATTCGGCGCATGCCGCCGCCCAGCCGCCGACCAAGCTTGGCGTGCGCGCCGGCGGCTCGGTTCCGGTCGAGACCGCGATCCTGTCGATGGTGACGAAATCGGCCAACGACTCAGCCACCGCGCTTGGCGAGATGCTCGGCGGCAGCGAAGACAATTTCGCACGCATGATGACGGCCAAGGCGCGCCAGCTCGGCATGAACGGCACTGTCTTCCGCAACGCCAACGGCCTGCCCGATCCCGGCCAGTTCACCACGGCGCATGACATGGCGATGCTTGGCATCGCGCTGCGCGAGCACTACCCGCAATATTACGGCTATTTCTCGCAGCGCTCGTTCCTGTATGGCCGCCAACGCATCAACGGCCACAATCGCCTGCTTGGCCGCATCAAGGGCGTCGACGGCATCAAGACCGGCTACACCCGCGCCTCGGGCTACAACCTCGTCTCCTCTGTTGCCGATGGCGATCGCCGCCTCGTCGCCGTGGTGATGGGCGGCGCTTCCGGCCGCAGCCGCGACAACCAGATGGCGGCGCTGATCAACACTTACATGCCGCGCGCTTCGACGCGCGGCGGCGGCGATCTCATCGCCAAGGGCAATGACAATCCGATCAAGACGCTGGCCAAGGTCTTTTTGCCCAAGCATGACGCGCCGACTCCGGACGCCAAGCCGGCAACGGATGACACTGTCGTTGCCTCAGCCGACGATGACGTCCAGGACGACGCCCAGCAGGTCGCCGAGGAGACCAAGCCTGTCATCAAGGTCAAGAAGGTGAAGACGGTTGCCGTCGCCGCCATGGCGCCTGCCCCTAAATCCCAAGAGACCTCGCCCCAGGTCGTCACCGCCTATGCCGAACCCGCGCCGGCCGCGCCCGCGATCGATCCGGTCAAGACGTCGTCGGTGCCGTCCGGCTGGGTGGTTCAGGTCGCTTCCTCGCCCACCAAATCGGGAGCTCAGAGCCTGCTCGACCAGACCGCCAAGCAGGCGCCCAAGATCCTGGCCGACGCTTCGGGCTTCACCGTCGCCTTCGACAAGGACGGCACCACCTACTACCGCGCCCGCTTCGGCGGCTTCGGCTCGAAGGGCGCCGCCTGGAAGGCCTGCGATGCCCTGAAGCGCAAGAAAATCTCGTGCTACGCCGTCGAGCAATAGGCGGCTGTTGAATCTCCCGGAAGGTACCGGCGTCGAAGGAGACTAATCGTGATTGGAGAGCAAGACGTCCTTGGCTTCATTGATCCGCGCCGCCAGGACAGACGTGCCGCCGACATCGGCGTTCAGGCGCTGCATCAGGCGGCGGTGCGCCTTGCGGATATCCGCCGCGGCAGCCCCCGCTTCAAGACCAAGGACCTTGTAGGCCTCCTCCTTAGTCATGGCGCCCGCACCTGGCGCAACACCCAGCCCTTCGCCACCGTGAGGCTGCGCGTCCTTGCGCCAGACGGGAAAACGGCCGTCAAGATACGTCTCTAGGAGCTGGCGGCTCTCCGGATCGGGACTGAGCTCGCCATGAAGCTGGCGGAGATCCGTCAGCCCCATGGCTCCCAGCATCTTGCCTTCATAGCGCCCGGCCAGGACAAGCCCCTCGAGTTTGCCGCTGTCATGGTCGAGGTCCATTTCGAGCGCAGCGGTGCGCACCGTCGAATGCTGGGACGCGGCAGGGCGCGCCGGCGGCCGCCTCGTGCGTATCCAGCCGACCCAGGCCAGCGCCGCAAGCAAAAGCAGTCCGCCGATAAGGCTGCGGCCGAAAATCAGCATGGGCGCGCCGACCAGCCCCAGGAGGGCCGGTCCAAGCGATCTCAGGCTGTCGGCCATCCTCGCCGCATCCGTGCGCACAAAGAGCACCGCGGCGCCGAAAAGCACCACGAGCACCGCTGCCAAAGCAAGGATCACGCCCATCGATTAGCACCGCCATAGGGACGACCGAGCATAGAAATAGGATGGGACCAAGGTCCGGCGCTTGCAAGTCCCACACCGGGCGAGCCGAAGGGCCAGCGCCGCGGGCGATAAACAAAGCCGCGCTAGAGCAGACCGAGCTCGGCGAGTTCGAGCCTCAGCTTCGGCGGCATCTCGGCCAACGCCGCCCTGCCCTTGCCGAGATCGGCCGGCGCATCGGCGGGCTTGAGATAACGCCAGCCCTGGAAGGCGCGGCGCGGCTGCCAGTCGGTGCGCACGACCGCAGGATCGAGCATTAGATGACAGCGGCCGATACCTTCATCGTCAGTGAAGGGCCGGATCTCGGTGATCAGTTGCCGGCACTGCACGCTGCCCTTGATCACCCAATAGAGCGAGCCGCCATCGGTGATCTCGCTGCCGCGCGTCGGCACCATTCGGGTGGTGTGCCAGTGTTCGGCCGGCTCGCCGGCGCGTCGCCGCTCGTCGAGACGGAAGGCGATCCACTCCTCGAGGTCCTCGACGCTGTCGCAACCGACGCAGAGTTTTAGGAGATTGAGCATGGTCGCAATCTAGCGACGGCGTAGCGGGGGTTCAACGCCTCGGGCGGTTTTGCACAGGCAAGAAAGGCTGTCGGCTCAAGAGGCTTGCATCGCCGTCGCGAGGCCCTTCTCCCTGCAAATTTCGTGAAAGATCGCCAAAGATTTCGCCCCTTCGACGTAGAGCTGCTCGACATCCTGCGCATAGAAGTCGGCGCCCCCGGCAAGTCCGAGAAACTCGCCTCTCAACATCCCTATTTTAGGGTCGAACGCCACGGTAGCCTTATAACCGTCGATCTCAATGATGTTCTTCATCGTCTGACTCCATGGCTTTCCAGCCATTTTCTGATGGTTTCTTAGCATAGAAGGTGACGGATCGGATGATGGTTGCGCGGGTAGTCGGCCTTGGAGGTCAGCCGAAACACCCATCGCTCGTCATCCACGGGCAGAGCAAGGAGCGAAGCGACGCGCGCAGACCCGAGGATCCATGCCGTAACGCAGACCGTAGAACGCAGCGGTCGCGAATAGCTTTCGCCAGGCACCCTCGTCGAACTTCGAGTCTGCACCGTGGTGGCGCGTGCAGGTAACGGCATGGATTCCAGGGTCTGCGCGCGTCGCTTCGCTCCTTGCTCCGCCCTAGAATGACGACATTGGGAGCGACTTGACCAATCTCGAGCGTCTTCAAAGACGCAGGGAAACCGTGGGAAATCTTGGCTGCGAAGCCTGCTCAGCACTCCACCACATTGACCGCGAGGCCGCCGAGGCTGGTTTCCTTGTATTTCTCGTTCATGTCGAGGCCGGTCTGGCGCATGGTCTCGATCGCGGCGTCGAGCGGCACGAAATGCGTGCCGTCGCCCTTGATGGCCAGGGAAGCGGCCGTCACAGCCTTCACCGCGCCAAGCGCGTTGCGCTCGATGCAGGGCACCTGCACAAGGCCGCCGACCGGATCGCAGGTCATGCCGAGATGATGCTCGAGCGCGATCTCGGCGGCGTTCTCGACCTGCTCGGGCGTGCCGCCCATGACGGCGCACAGCCCGGCGGCGGCCATCGCCGAAGCGGAACCCACCTCGCCCTGGCAACCAACCTCGGCGCCCGAGATCGAGGCGTTGGACTTGATGATGCCACCGACAGCGGCGGCCGTCAGCAGGAAATCGCGGATGCTTGGCTGGTCGGCTTCGGGATGGAAATGCAGCCAGTAGCGCAGCACCGCCGGCAGCGTGCCGGCAGCGCCGTTGGTCGGCGCCGTCACCACGCGCCCGCCGGCGGCATTCTCCTCGTTGACCGCCATCGCATAGATCGACAGCCAGTCATTGGCGAGCAAGGGATTGGGCCTGTTCTGCTGCCACTGTTCCTGCAGCTTGTCGTGCAGCTGCCGCGCCCGGCGGCGCACCTTCAAACCGCCCGGCATGATGCCGTCCTGCGACAGGCCCCGATCGATGCAGCCCTTCATCGCTCCCCAGATCGCGTCGAGGCCTTCATCGAGCTCCTCGCGCGACATATGCTTTTCCTCGTTGGCGCGCTTCATCTCGGCGATCGAAAGCCCGCTCTTGGCCGCCATCGCCAGCATTTCGACGGCGTTCTTGAAGGGGTACGGCACGTTCTTGCCCTCGGTCGTCACCGAGCCCTTTGCCTTCATGCGCTGCAGCTCTTCCTCGGAGACGACGAAACCGCCGCCGATCGAATAATAGATGCGCTTGAGCAGCAGCCGGTCGGATGCGTCATAGGCATAGAAGGCCATGCCGTTGGCGTGGCCGGTCAGCGGCGTCTTGCGGTCGAGCACGAGGTCCCTGGCGGGATCGAAGCGGTATGCCGGATGCCCGGGCGGCGAGATGCGCTTCTCCGCGCCGATGCGGGCGACGATGCCGTCGGCCTCGTCCGGATCGACCGTCTGCGGCGTCTGGCCGGCCAGGCCCAGGATGACGGCGCGGTCCGAGCCATGGCCGATACCGGTATAGGCAAGCGAGCCGTGCAGGCTGGCGCCGATGCGGTCGACCTTGACGCCGGCGGGACGAGGCCAGTCACCGGCCAGGATCTCATCGAGGAACCGGCGCGCGGCCGTCATCGGCCCCATCGTGTGCGAGCTCGACGGGCCGATGCCGATCTTGAACAGGTCGAAAACCGAAAGGAACACTAGGGCGTTGTCTCCTGAGGACCGCTCAAACTTACATATAGGAATTCCCGGGATGTTTCCGCTCTTTTGCACGGCGCGGCCCGGCGACTGCCGACCTTGTTTGCTCCGCCAGCGACATCGCTTGCCGCCTGTCGAAGTGCCGGCACCCCTTGTGTTAAAAGCAATGGATGGGCGACTCGCTTCATCTTTCGGCGGCCGATCTGGCGGCGCTGGCCTTCTTCCTGGTCGTCTGGGTTGCGCACACGCTCGCCTCGGACGGCAAGCTGGTCCGTCGCATGTCGCTGACCACGGCGATGAATGCCCAGCGCGAGGCCTGGATGCGCAACATGGCCGAACGTGAGATCCGCATCGTCGACACCGCCATCATGGGCGGCCTGCAACAAGGCACCGCCTTCTTCGCTTCCTCGTCCCTGATCGCGCTCGGCGGCTGCTTTGCCCTGCTCGGCGCCTCCGACCGCGTGCTTCAAGTGTTGGCCGACTTGCCCTTCGGCGCGGCTCCGTCGCGCGAAGCCTTCCAGACCAAGGTGTTCGGCCTGGTGCTGATCCTCGCCTTCGCCTTCTTCAAATTCGGCTGGGCCTACCGCCTGTTCAACTATTGCTCGATCCTGATCGGCGCGGTGCCGACCCCGCATGGCCCGGCTTCGCGCAACCCGGTCAGCGAAACGGCGGTGTGGCGGGCGACGCGCATGAACGTGCTTGCCGGCAAGCACTTCAACTCAGGCCTGCGCGCCGTCTTCTTCTCGATCGGCTATCTCGGCTGGTTCGTCGACCCGGTGGTGTTCGTGGTGTCGACGCTGGTGCTGTTTGCCGTGCTGGTGCGCCGCCAGTTCTTCTCCGCGGCGCGGCAGGCGGTGATCGGTCAGCCGCCCGGCCCGGGGAAGAACTGATCGATCCTCCCGGACAGCCTGTAGGCGAAAAGACCGATCCACTCGCGCACCGCGATGGTGGTCGCCTGCACCGAATCGACGGGGTTGTCGCGGTAGAAGCCGACGCCTTCCCTGCCCGAGGTGCGATAGTCGACCGGCCACGGAATGGTCGCAAAACCTGCCTTGTCGAACAGCGCCTTGGCGCGCGGCATGTGGAAAGCCGAGGTTACCAACAGCCAGGTCTCGCCCGGCTTCGGCTCAACTAATTTTCGCGAGAGCACCGCGTTCTCATAAGTGTTGCGGGACTTGTCCTCGAGGATCAGGCGATCGGCCGAAACGCCGAGCGCCCCGAGCAGCCGCGGCGCCGTGTCGGCGTCGCCCTCGCCGTCGAGGAAAAGCGAGCCGTTGCCGCCGGACACGACGACCTTTGCTTGCGCAAAGCGCCTCGCCAGGATCGCGGTCTCCACCATGCGGTCGCCGCCGCTGTTCAGCTCATAGCCGCCGCGCGCCAGATTGATGGCGCCCTCAAAGCCGCCGCCAAGCACGACGATGCCGTCGACCTTTTCCGGTAGCGGCGGCTTGGGGAAGCGTTCTTCGAGCGGATTGAGCATCATCGCGCCGACCGACGTCCAGGCCGAAAGAACCAGGATCGCGATGCCCAGCACGCTGCCCGTCGCCGCCAGCCGGCACCGCCCGAGCAGCGCTGCCAAAAGGCCGGCGAGCAACAGGAAGATCGCGAGGTTGACCGGCTGGATGAAGAACCAGAGAATCTTGGAAAGATAGTAGAACATGCATCGCCCCTTGTCAGATGAGGGGCGACGCTACCACCACTTCTCCGGCTGGAATCTGCCCGCCGCCTGCTCGATCACATGCGCCGTCTGGAATAGCGTTTCCTCGTCGAACGGGCGGCCGATGAGCTGCAGGCCGAGCGGCAGGCCCTTGCCGTCGAGGCCGGCCGGCACGGAAATGCCGGGAAGGCCCGCCATGTTCACCGTCACGGTGAAGATGTCGTTGAGATACATCTTGACCGGATCGGAAGCCATGTCCTCGTCGGCGATGCCGAAGGCGGCCGACGGCGTGGCCGGCGTCAGGATGACGTCGACGCCGGCGGCAAAGACGTTCTCGAAGTCGCGCTTGATCAGGGTGCGCACCTTCTGCGCCTGCAGATAGTAGGCGTCGTAATAGCCGGCCGACAGCACATAGGTGCCGATCATGATCCGGCGTTTGACCTCGCGGCCGAAACCGGCGGCGCGGGTCTTCTCATACATTTCGACGATGTCCTTGCCGGGCACGCGCAGGCCGTAGCGCACGCCGTCGTAGCGGGCGAGGTTCGACGAAGCCTCGGCGGGCGCCACGATATAGTAGGCCGGCAAGGCGTATTTGGTGTGCGGCAGCGAGATGTCGACAATCTCGGCGCCGGCATCCTTCAGCCAGGCAATGCCCTTTTGCCAGAGCGCCTCGATGTCTTCCGGCATGCCGTCGACACGGTATTCCTTCGGAATGCCGACCTTCATGCCCTTGATCGGCTTGCCGATCGCCGCTTCATAGTCCGGCACCGGCCGGTCGACCGAGGTCGTGTCCTTCGGATCGACGGAGGCCATCGACTTCAACAGGATCGCGGCGTCGCGCACGTCGCGCGCGATCGGCCCGGCCTGGTCGAGCGAGGAAGCGAAGGCGACGATGCCCCAGCGCGAGCAGCGGCCGTAGGTCGGCTTGATGCCGACCGTGCCGGTCAAGGCGGCGGGCTGGCGGATCGAGCCGCCGGTGTCGGTGGCGGTGGCGCCCGCGCAGAGGAAGGCGGCCACGGACGATGCCGAGCCGCCGGACGAGCCGCCCGGCACCAACTGGGCATTGTCCAAGGTCCGCGCCGTCTTCGTGCCGCCGGCGGAAACAAAGCCGCCGTCGCCCTGATGCGTCGTCGGCATGACGACCGTATCGAGGCGCGAACGCCGCCACGGATTGATGACCGGGCCGTAATAGGAGGTCTCGTTCGACGAGCCCATGGCGAACTCGTCCATGTTGAGCTTGCCGAGCATCACCGCGCCGTCGGCCCACAGATTGGTGGTCACGGTCGACTCGTAGTGCGGCTTGAAGCCGTCCAGCACATGGCTGCAGGCCTGGGTGTGGATGCCTTGGGTGGCGAACAGGTCCTTGATGCCGAGCGGAATGCCTTCCAGCGCGCCGCCCTCGCCCGTGGCCAGCCTGGCATCGGAAGCATTGGCCATGTCGCGCGCCTTCTCGGCGGTGACAGCCACATAGGCATTGAGCACGGGATTGGCGCGCTCGATCGCCGCGAGATAGGCCTCGGTGATCTCGGCCGCGGTGATCTCTTTGCCGCGCAGCTTGGCGCGGGCCTCGGAAATGGTGAGATGTGTGAGTTCGCTCATCAGGCAAGGCTCTTTTCGTAAAACACCGACCACTCAGAATCGGGATAATCCAGCACCGGTCCGCAACGCGAGAATCCGGCGCGCTCATAGACGGTCCAGGCGGCGGGGTGCCGGTCGCCGGTTTCAAGGACCAGGCGCGTCAGCCCTTCCTGCCGGGCAAGCGCCTCGACCCGTCCGACGATCTCGGCGCCGATCTTTCTGCCGCGATGCGAAGGCCGCGTATACATGCGCTTGACCTCGCCAGTGGCATCGTCATGGCGCTTGAGCGCGCCGCAGCCGACGGCCAGGCCGTGGTCGCGGGCGATGAATACGGTCGTATCCTCGCCCGCCATCTGCTCGACGGTGAGATGATAGCAATGCTCAGGCGGCGTCAGCTCGAGCAACGCGGCGTTGAGCTCGGCGACCAGCACGCGCACGTCGTCCTGCAAAGGCGTCTCGACGGCGATCTCGACAGCCACAGCCTACTCCACCACCTTCGGAACGAGGAAGAAGTTCTCTTCCGTCGCCGGCGCGTTGGCGACGATGTCGGCCGCCTTGTTGCCGTCGGTGACGGCATCCTGGCGCTTCTTCATCTCCATCGGCGTGACCGAGGTCATCGGCTCGACGCCCGAGACATCGACTTCGTTCAATTGCTCGACGAAGCCGAGGATGGCGTTCAATTCGCCGGTCATGCGCTCGGCGTCCTCCTCGCTCACCGCTATGCGGGCAAGGTGCGCGACGCGCTTCACGGTCTGAAGATCAACGGACATGTTCTTTTCGCCTCGGGAAAACCAGTGCGGGCTATAGCGGCGCCGCGCTCAGCGCGCAACATGGATGATGCCGGAGCGGTCGGCACGCGGCCGCCCGCTCCGCTACTGAGGCAGCGCCACGCCTTCGCAATGATAGTAGCTGCCGCCGTTGCTGGACTGCTCGCCCTCATCGTCGACCGGCCGGCGCCGGCGTTGCCGCGACCGGCATCGAAACGCAAAGAGTCTATCTCAAGGCCATGGTTTCATTCCAGATTCCTGACGGAGCAACCTAGATCGTGATCGCCTTGCCTATTTCCGGCAACGCTACATTGACGCCTGAGCCCTCCATGCCCGCGACGAACTTGTCGGCGGTCTGGTCGATCATCGAGAAAGTGCCGAAATGGCAGGGAACGACTGTATCGAAGCCGAAGAAGCGGCGGCAGGCAAGCGCCGCCACCGCGCCGCCCATGGTGAAGCGGTCGCCGATCGGCACGATGCCGATCTTCGGCTCGTGCAGCTCGTTGATCAGCCCCATGTCGGAGAAGATGTCGGTGTCGCCCATGTGGTAGAGCGTCTTGTCCTCGGGGAAGTGCAGGACAAGCCCGCCCGGATTGCCAAGATAGGTGTTCGTGCCGCCTTCGCCGCCGAAGGAGGACGAGTGCAGCGCCTGGACGAAGGTCGTGGTGAAAGGGCCGCAATCGACGGTGCCGCCGATATTGCCCGGATTGATCTTGTCGCCGCTGACGCCCTGGCCGACGAGATACATGCAGATCTCGAAATTGGCGACCAGCATGGCGCCGCTTTTCTTCAGCACTTCGACCGCGCCGCTGACATGGTCGTTGTGGCCGTGGGTCAGGAGCACGTGGGTCGCGCCCTCCGCCGGTCCTTCCCAGCCGCCCGTCCAGGATGGATTGCCGACCAGATAGGGGTCGATGAGAATGGTGGCGTCCTTGGTCTCGACGCGGAACGCCGAATGTCCATACCAGGTCAGTTTCATGAATGCTTCCTCGATTTTTCCGTTGCCGGAAGATAGAACGCTGGCGCCAAATTGAAAGTAGCGCGGCGCTTCCCACCGTCAAAAGCATGTGTGACGCCCTTGAGCAGTTCCAGGAAAAGTGCGATCGGTTTTCCGTCCGGAACTGCGTAAAAACAAAGAGATAGAGCGGTTCACCGTTTCCGTGAAACGGTGCAATGCTCTAACGTCAGGAAAAGCCGTTGGGCATTATTTCAATCGAGGAGCTGCCGGAGCGGCTTGCCGTCGGCAAGACGCTCGCCGGGCTCGATCTCGGCGACAAGACGATCGGCGTGGCGGTTGCCGATCGCCGGCTGTCCTTCGCCCATCCGCGCCCGGTCATCCTGCGTAAGAAGTTTTCGCTCGATGCTGCCCAGTTGCTCGCTCAGCTCGAGAAGGACAATGTCGGCGCCGTCGTGCTCGGCCTGCCGGTCAACATGGACGGCTCGGAAGGACCGCGGGCCCAGAAATCGCGTGCCTTCGTCCGCAACATGGCGTCGCTGTCGGATCTGCCCTTCGTGCTGTGGGACGAGCGGCTGTCGACGGTCGCTGCTGAACGCACGCTGATCGAGATGGATTTCTCGCGCAAGAAGCGCGCCGGCAAGATCGATTCGGCGGCCGCCGCCTTTATTCTGCAGGGAGCGTTGGACCGGCTTCAGTCGCTGGGCCGAGCCGATCGGAGCTGATATCGCCGTGCCGGCGCTGCCTGATCCATTCGGCGATGTTGCGCCGGCGGCGGAAGGCCCAAAGCCCCATCAGCAGGAAAAAGTCGAAAACGCAGGTCCGCGCCACCATGCCGGGGATAATGGCCGGATCGATGCCGAGCATCTGGCCGTAGAGCTGGAAAGCGAAATCGTGCACCTGTCGGCTCAGCATCACATAGCCGAAATTCATGTCGTTGGCCGACAGGAAGAACCAACCCCAGAAGATGGCCATCGGAGCGGCCCAGAGAGCGAATATCGTGCGCATCAGCGGCTGCCTCCAGGCTTGCCTTCCGGGCGGCCGGATATGCGGGAAAGGAGCGAGCTGTGCGCGGCGCCCATCGCCATGCGCGAGGCGGCGCGAACATCGCCCTCCGGCAGATTCATCGCGGCGAAGGTGGAACGGCGTTCGGCCAGCACGGCGACGTAGGAAGCGAGCAGCGCCGTCATCTGGATGGCGACGATCATGAGCAGGCCGTCTATGCCTTGCGCCACGCCGACGATGAGGATCAGCGAGAGCAGGAAGGACGCCGAGATGAAGGCGATCCGCGCCACGCTCTCGCCCGCGTCCGGCCTTGCCGCCGCATTGAGCAACGTTTCGACGAAGGTCCAGCAGAACAGCACCGCGACGGTCAACAGCGCGACCGAAAGCGGCGCGACCACGACGGCATTTTCAAACTGCGGAAACCGGTTGCCCTGGACTGAGAGGCCGAGCACGCCAAGCGCCGCCGCTATGCCGCGGCTGCCGTCCAAGCAGATATAGGCAAGCAGGGCGAAAACCACCGCCCAATGCAAGGCCAGAACTGAGCTCAACACGTGCCGCATACGCTTCCCGCTGGCGGAGCTCGGGGGTCATGGTTAACCGATCCCTACTCCAGCAAAGCGGAGAGTGGGCTTTGCAGCGGTTCGCCGCAACGGAAACCATTTGTTAAGGTTAACAGCTATCCACAGATCGGCAATCTGCCGTTAATGCATATCCCCCAGAAGTTCACCTGCAGCTATCGAAGGGAAATGCCTGTCAGCACGGTGTCCTCACGAGGCCGTATCGATACTCCTTCGAAACATCCACGAGGGTGAGCACCCCCATACTCCGTAATGGGCCAAAGTTAGAAGTATCTAATATTGCCGCCGCCTAAACTTCAATATCAGTTGTTTTTAACATACCACTCTCTCTTTTGCTAAGTTATTTCGTTGCGCCACAAGTCGAATCCATCTACCAACACTGGAAATTAATGATTTTTTATTGGCTAAAGGCGAAACCTAAGTTTGTGACGCATGAAGTCGTCACGCATTGACATCGAACGCCTATGACGGCGGCAAATGTCTGGGGAGCCAAAGATGGTGTCTGTCAACGCGAGTGCGGCGACTGCGCTTGCCACGCTCAATCTGATCAAATCCCGCATCAATGTAAGCCAGGCTACGCAGTTGGCGGGTACACCGAGCATTGATCCGAAGACAAGCGTGCGGCTGTCGCCCGCTGTATCTGACGCGATCCTGAAGATCGGGCAGCTGGTACGGGGTTCACAGCTTTCGGACCTACCGGCCGAACATGCAGAGCGCCTGCGATCACTTGGAGCTGATAGTGCCACACGGGTGCAGAAACCGGTGGTCAGCGATGCAGAGTTCCAGAAGACCGTGATGTCCTACGTAAAGGATGCCTGGACCGGCCTCGACGGTTTCAATGAAGCGCTCGCCAGCGGCAACGTGAAGATACAAAGGGCCAGCGACGTCAAGGACCTCGGCTACGAGACGATTCAGTACGATCTGTACAAAGATGGCAGCCTGATTGGTGGTGCCGGCTGGGACACGATTAACCGGAGCTTCTATGACGCTCAGGCCGCGGCGGGTGTTCGTCAAGGCGTGGGGTCGATCGATGGTCTGGATTACTACGTGACCTGGTAGGCGGAGAACACACCTCTTCTGCTTTCTGAGGTGATTTTCTTGAGAGATTTTAGAGCCGGATCAGGTCACCGGCGGATAGAGCGTGTCGATGATCATGCGCGCGTCGTGGCGCGAATCGAGCATGCCGTAGGTGGTGCGCCACTGGCCGCCGAGCCGCGTTTCGACGAAAGCGTCGGCGATCCGCCCTGCCCCCAGCCTGCGAAGCTCCGCCGCGGCGGCCGAAAGCGCCAGCTGTTCGGTGAGCAGGCGCGCCGAACCCTGGTCGGTCGCGGCGACCTGCATGGCAGCTTTCAGCACGCCGATGGTGCCGCGCCCGCCGGTGCCGAGATCGCGGTCGATGCCGGTCAGCACCTCCTCGAACAGGCCGGGCGCGCGGCCAAGCACGCGCAGCACGTCGAGCGCCATGACATTGCCAGAGCCCTCCCAGATCGCATTGACCGGCGCCTCCCGGTAGTAGCGGGCAAGCGGCGCTTCCTCGACATAGCCGTTGCCGCCAAGGCATTCCATCGCCTCGTAAAGCAGCTGCGGCGCGATCTTGCAGACCCAGTATTTGACGACAGGCGTCATGGCGCGGGCAAAGGCCGCCTCGCCGCGATCGCTTGCCGCCTCGTCGAAAGAACGCGCCAGCCGGAACGACAGCGCCGTGGCCGCGGCGACATCGAGCGCCATGTCGGCCAGAACCCGCTGCATCAGCGGCTGGTCGATCAGGTTGGAACCGGACACCTGGCGATGACGCGTGTGATGGACGGCCTCGGCGAGGCCCGCCCGCATCAGCGCCGACGAAGCGACCGCGCAGTCGAGCCTGGTCAGCGTCACCATGTCCATGATCGTCTTGACGCCGGCGCCCGGGTCGCCGACCATCTCGCCGATCGCGTTGACGAACTCCACCTCCGACGACGCGTTCGAGCGGTTGCCGAGCTTGTCCTTCAGACGCTGGAAGCGGAAGCCGTTGCCGGAGCCGTCGCCCAGGATGCGCGGCACGAGAAAGCAGGACAGCCCCTCCGGCGCCTGACCGAGCACCAGGAAGGCATCCGACATCGGCGCCGACATGAACCATTTGTGGCCGGTCAACCGGTAGAAGCCGCTTCCCGTACGCTCCGCCCTGGTGGTGTTGGCGCGCACATCGGTGCCGCCCTGCTTCTCGGTCATGCCCATGCCGAGCGTCAGTCCGGTCTTTTGCACCGGAGGCTTCTGCGTCTGGTCGTATTTGCGCGTCGTCACGCGCGGCGCCCATTCGCGGAAAAGCTTCGGACTTGCCATCAAGGCCGCCAGCGAGGCGCTGGTCATGGTGATAGGGCAAAGATGCCCGGTCTCGAGCTCGGCGGTCAGATAAAAGCGCGCCGCCCTCACCTGATGGCGACGGCCGATCTCGGCATCGCCGTTTTCCCACACGGAAGAATGCAGCCCGCCGGCGACCGAGCGGCGCATCAAGGCGTGATAGGCCGGATGGTATTCGACCAGGTCGAGGCGGCGGCCCTGGCGGTCATGGGTCCGCAATTTCGGCGTGTCGGTGTTGGCGAGGCGGGCGAGCTCCTGCGCCTCCTGCGTCATGACGAACCGGCCAAGGCCGTCGAGATCCTTGCGTACGGGGTCGGAAAAACGCTCGGCAAGCTGGATGAGCAACGGATCGCCCCGCCATGCGTTGCCGCCCGTCAGCGGCGGCGGCTGGTTGATCACCTCGTCGGTCAAGCCCAATCCTTCGTTTGGCAGGGAGGTTCTTATCATTTTCAAGGCCGCGGTCGCGAATCCGAAGCCACGGGGCCTTATAGCCCAAGCCATGCAAGGCGCGCGACGAAAATACCGGGGAGAACGCTCGCAATGCAAAGCTGGCGCTTGCGGCAGGCCGGACCGCACCCTATAGCAGCGCCTTGAGATGACCGACGCTTCGTCCCTGCCGCTCTTTCCCCACCGCCATCTTCTGGGCATCCGCGATCTTTCCCCCGCCGATATCGAGCTGCTGCTCGATCGGGCGGACCAGGCCGTGGCGATCTCGCGGCAATCGGAAAAGAAGACCTCGACGCTGCGCGGCCGAACCCAGATCAACCTGTTCTATGAGGCGTCGACCCGCACACAATCGTCCTTCGAGCTGGCCGGGAAAAGGCTTGGCGCCGACGTCATGAACATGTCGGTGGCAAGCTCTTCGGTGAAGAAGGGCGAGACGCTGATCGATACGGCGATGACGCTCAACGCCATGCGGCCGGACATCCTGATCATCCGCCACCAGTCGGCCGGGGCGGCGGCGCTCTTGGCGCAGAAGGTCGGCTGCTCGGTGGTCAATGCCGGCGACGGCGCGCACGAGCATCCGACGCAGGCGCTGCTCGATGCGCTGACCATCCGCCGCGCCAAGGGGCCGTTGTCGAAGCTGATCGTGGCGATCTGCGGCGACATCCTGCATTCGCGCGTCGCCCGCTCCAACATCATGCTTCTGAACGCGCTTGGCGCGCAGGTGCGCGTCGTCGCGCCCTCGACATTGCTGCCGTCCGGCATCGACAGGATGGGCGTGATCGTCGCGCGCTCGATGGCCGAGGGCCTGAAGGATGCCGACGTCGTCATGATGCTGCGCCTGCAGCGCGAGCGCATGGAAGGCGCCTTCGTGCCCTCGATCCGCGAATATTTCCATTATTTCGGCCTGGATGCCGAAAAGCTGAAAGCCGCCAAGGACGATGCGCTGGTCATGCATCCCGGTCCGATGAACCGTGGCGTGGAAATCGCCTCCGAAATCGCCGATGGGCCGCAAAGCGTCATCCAGGAACAGGTGGAGATGGGGGTCGCCGTACGCATGGCGGTCATGGAAGCTCTGCTCGACCCGCGCCGCAACCACGAGGGGCGCGGCGCATGAGCGTGACCGTCTTCAGCAAGGCGCACATTGTCGACCCGTCGCGCGGCGTCGACGAGATCGGCAGCGTCATCGTCGACGGCCGCAGAATCGTCGCGGCCGGAAAGGCGGCATTGAACCAGGGCGTGCCGGAAGGCGCCACCGTCGTCGACTGCGCCGGCAAGACGATCATTCCGGGCCTTGTCGACGCGCGCGTCTTCATCGGCGAACCAGGCGGCGAGCATCGCGAGACCATCGCCTCGGCAAGCGTCGCGGCGGCGGCGGGCGGCGTCACCTCCATCGTCATGATGCCGGACACCGATCCGGTGATCGACAATGTGGCGCTGGTCGAATTCGTGCTGCGCACCGCGAGGGACACCGCAAGCGTCAACATCTTCCCGGCGGCCGCGATCACCAAGGGCCTCGAAGGCCGCGAGATGACCGAATTCGGCCTGCTGCGCGCAGCCGGCGCCGTTGCCTACACCGACGGCCGCCACACGATCGCCAATGCGCTGGTGATGCGCCGCGCGCTCACCTACGCCCGCGATTTCGGCGGTGTGATCGCCCACGAAACCCAGGATGCCGACCTCGCCTCGTCCGGCGTGATGAACGAAGGACTTTATGCAAGCTGGCTTGGCCTCTCTGGCATCCCGCGCGAGGCCGAGCTCATTCCTCTTGAACGCGACCTGGCACTGGCCCGGCTGACCGGTGGCGCCTATCACGCCGCAAAAATCTCGTCCGCGATGGCGGCCGGCGCGGTGAACAGGGCCAAGACCGACGGCGCCAATGTCACGGCCGGCGTCGCCATCCACAACCTGTCGCTCAACGAGAACGACGTCGGCGAATACCGCACCTTCTTCCGGCTGACCCCGCCCTTGCGTGCCGAGGACGACCGGCTGGCGATGATCGAGGCGATCAAGGACGGCACGATCGACATCATCGTCTCCTCGCACGACCCTCAGGACGTCGACACCAAGCGCCTGCCCTTTGCCGATGCCGCCGCCGGCGCCATCGGGCTGGAGACGCTGCTTGGCGTAGCACTTCGGCTCTACCACAATGCCGACGTGCCGTTGCTGAGGCTGATCGAGACGCTGTCCACGGCGCCGGCAAGACTGTTCGGCCTGCCGGGCGGCACCTTGAAGCCGGGCGCGCCGGCCGATCTCGCGCTTGTCGACGTCGACGAGCCGTGGATCGTCAGCGAAAGCGGTCTGCGCTCGCGCTCGAAGAACAGCTGTTTCGAAGGCGCGCGGCTGCAGGGCAAGGTCTTGCAAACGATGGTTGCGGGACGCACGGTGTTTTCCGCATAGACCACCCATCGCTTTGAGCCCTGCCTGGCCTGCCCCTGCACAGAGTTACTTGGCGAACCCTCCCGACTCTACCATTATGAATGACCAACTGATGCCTGAGCAGGCCTAGCTCTTGCAAACCATGGTTGCATAACGCACAGTACCTCAATCCTGGAGCGAGCAACCGGAACGACAGGAAATAAGGGGGAAACAATGGGTTACGCGGTCGCGCTCGTCTTCGGCTATCTGCTCGGTTCGATCCCGTTCGGCCTCCTGATCACCCGCGCGGCCGGGCTCGGCGACGTCCGCAAGATCGGCTCCGGCAATATCGGCGCGACCAATGTGCTGAGGACGGGCAATAAGGGGCTCGCTGCCGCCACGCTGCTGCTCGATGCGCTGAAAGGTACGGCCGCGGTGCTGGTCGCCGGGCATTTTTCGCCGGACTTCGGCCTGTTGGCCGGCTTCGGCGCTTTCCTCGGCCATCTTTTCCCGGTCTGGCTCGGCTTCAAGGGCGGCAAGGGCGTCGCCACCTATCTGGGCGTGCTGCTCGGCCTTGCCTGGCAAGGCATGCTCGTCTTCGCCGTCGTCTGGCTCGCTATGGCCTTCCTGTTTCGCTATTCCTCCCTGGCGGCGCTGGCGGCCGCGGTGGTCGTGCCGATCGCGCTCTATTTCATAAGCACGCCGCAGATCGCCGGCCTGTTCGCCGTGATGAGCCTGATCGTCATCGTCAAGCATCGTGCCAACATCTCGCGTCTGCTGGCCGGCACCGAGGGCAAGATCGGGGCGAACGGATGAGCGCGCCGGCCGCCGGCCCGCGCCTCAGCGACCGGCAGCGGCTTGCCTGGCTTCGCCTGATCCGCACGCCCAATGTCGGCCCTGCTTCGTTTCGCGAGTTGATCAACCGCTTCGGCTCGGCCGAAGCCGCGCTTGAAATGCTGCCCGAGCTGATGATCTCCGGCGGCGCCAACCGTATCGTCCGCATCCCTTCCGTCGCCGAGGCCGAAGCCGAGCTGGACGCAGCCCGGCGTGCCGGCGCCCGCTTCGTCGGTATCGGCGAAGCCGATTATCCACCCTTGCTGAGGATGCTGGACAACCCGCCGCCGCTGCTGGCGGTGAAAGGCGAAGGCGCGGTCTTCCGCTTGCCGGCGGTGGCGATCGTCGGCGCCCGCAACGCCTCGCTGGCCGGCATCAAGATGGCGCGCCTGCTGGCAGCCGATCTCGGCAGCGAAGGCTACGCCATCGTTTCCGGTCTGGCGCGCGGCATCGACACGGCCGCGCATAAGGGCAGTGTTTCGACCGGAACCGTCGGCGTACTGGCCGGCGGGCTCGATGTCCCCTACCCGCCCGAAAATGCCGGCCTTTGCGACGAGATCGCCGATCGCGGCGGCGCTATCGTTTCGGAAATGCCGTTCGGCTGGCAGCCTCGCGCCCAGGATTTCCCGCGCCGCAACCGCTTGGTCGCAGGCATGGCGCTTGGACTGGTGGTGGTCGAGGCCGCACAGCGCTCCGGCTCGCTGATCAGCGCGCGCCTCGCCAATGAAATGGGCCGGCTCGTCTTCGCCGTGCCGGGCTCGCCGCTCGATCCGCGCGCCGCCGGCTGCAACGCGCTGCTCAAGGACGGCGTCACGCTCGTCACCGAGGCCGCCGATGTGCTCGGTGCGCTGGCGCCGCTTGCCGGCACCCGGGCTCCAAGAACCGCGCCAGTTGCCGAGGCGCCCGACATATCCGCCATGCCGCCGCCCGGCGAAAACGACCGCGCCGATGTGCTGGAAGCGCTTGGGCCGACGCCGACAGGCATAGACGAGATCATCCGCCACACGGGATTGAGCGCCGCGCAGATCGCGATGGTGCTTCTAGAACTCGACCTCGCCGGCCGGCTCGAGCGCCACGCCGGCGGAAATGTGTCGCTGATCGCGTGACCCGGCGCGTCCGCTTGCAAGTCAGATTTCACTACCGGAACAGATATTTGGACACTTCCGGATTGCCGCGGCGCCACATCACGTTGTCGAGGAAATAATGGTGCACGTTGATGAAGATCAGCACGATGAAGAAGAACAGCGAGGAACCGAGGACCTGGCTGTCGTATGGGATCAGGGCGGTCAGCACGAAGGGGATCAGCCAGAAGCCGAGATAGCCCAGGGCGCCGCCCCCGATGATGAACCCCAGCACCCGCAACCGGTAGCGGGGCCCAAGCACGGATAGTATCTTCGGCTCCGGATCCCGCGCGGCGTCCGAGACGTCACGCTCGACATTGGTCTGATAGCGCCACACCACGGCCAGATATTGGAGCGAGTGAAGCGCCGGCACCACGAGAAGCCAGAGCGGGTTTATCCTGGCGATCAGGATCCAGAGATAGAGCGATGCGACATAGGCCACGATCCCGTTGTAAGGCAGTCCGCCGCCATTCCTTCGCCAGCGGTTGACCAGCATCAGGAGCGTGACCGCCGTCGATCCGACGGCCGCCAGCACGGCAATGTCGGTGATCCAGGACGGCGCCGCGAAGGTGTAATATTGAAGACCGTAATATTGCCCCTGCGTCACGGCCGTGTTCGTCTGCAGCCAGGCCAGGATCCACACCGCGTAGCTGTTGACGAGCAGCACCTTCTTGTCCCGGTCGTCGAAGAATTTGCGTTTCAGGACGGCGTCGACCATCAGCATGCCGTAGCCTTGCTTGACGTAGTGCCAGCCGACGAAGAAGAACATCGCGTTGGCCGCGAAGCCCAGCAGCCGCGTGTTCGACGTCGCCGCGCCATAGGCAAAGAACAGGGCCATGACCACTGGCACGACGACGCCGGCGAAAATATAGCGAAGCTGCAGGCTCCTGTCGTAGCCCTCGCCACGCGCCTTGCGGCCGAAATTGCGGTAGAAAATCTGGTAGGAATGGGCGAAGTGCGGATAATTCACCAGATAGGCCACGACGACCATCGTCGCGGCTAGCGGACCTTCATAGGCGCGCGGCACGAAGAACAGCACCGGCAGGATCAGAAACGCGCTGCCGCCCAGCATGAGGAAATCGGCGACCGGGCCGAAAAGATATTTGCCAGGCTTGGGCGCGGCCTTGGGAACCTGAGCGTCTACCGAAAGGTCGAGTGTCATCCTGGAGCCTCCTTCGGAGGCGCCGAGTTTAACCACGACCTTATCCAGGGACAAGGCAACGCGGCAGGATCACCCTTGTCTTGGGGAAAGTCACCCCGTCAGGCTGAGGCGGTCGAAGCGATATTCATCAGCCGCTTTCTGGCCTCCGCCACTCGCTTCTTCTCCGACCTTATGCGGTCGCACAGCACGAGATTGATCCCGACGCCGCATTCTTCATCCAGCATTTCTTTTGCATGATTGAGCGAAATCTCTGCGCGCTTTACGCTCTGCCTGGCCCTGGCCAGTTCCAAGTTCAGTACGTCCACTGTATCCGCATCCCGAATTGCAGTCCCTTCGGGAGGGAAACAGCCGCGCATAAGTTTTTGTTCCGATTGCCGGGGGAGCAGAGACTTGTGGGAGCGGATTGCCGGGCTTAATCGTCCCGGAAAGGTCCGCCTGTCAGCCTGAACAGGGTCTCGCTGTATGGCAGTCGCGCGACAATGTAGCCTTGGTTGACGATCCGTGCCGCCACCATGCCCCGGCATAGCAAAGACACCCCGCCCATAGTTCTGTTGCAGATCGCGTCTGGACTATCCACGAAGTTGGGGCCCTCAACGCCGGCGATGATTGCTGTCACGCCGTCAGGTATTGCGCCGATCGGTTGGATCACGATGATCCGAACGCCGCCAAGCCACACACCAAGCACCGCCACGCAGACCGCAAGGGCCGCCGCTATAGACCACTTCATCTTGTCCCCGGGCTCTACACTGCGTTGTGGCAGTAGCGGCAAATCTTCGCCTCGCTTTTGATGAGCTCGGCACACTGCGGACATTTCTTCATCCCGCTGGAGATGGCGCGGCCTTCAATTGCTCGTTGATCCGAGCGCATTATGAGCGCGTGCGGCAGCGCTACGATGAACAGTGCCGCCCCATAGATCCACCACAATACAAACGATCGGCCCTTCGAACTTGCGATTGCAGCCGGCAACAGCCCGATAAGAACTGCTACTATAAGAATTCCCATCACAACCCTCCACCCGTCGCCACAATTGCGCGGGCAAGGCGAGACAGTCAATCCAGGTATCCATCGGTCCACTCTTTTTTAGCCTACACCGCGCTCAGGAAAGTGGGCTTGCACATTAGCCAAATGCCCAACGCATTGATTTTGTTACGAGGGAACACGCAGCTTTTATTTGCGCAGAGAGGCGAAACGCATATCGGGTCCGGGTTATCATTTCTCCGCAAACTTCAACATCGGCGGAGACGCAACATAACCAACCGAACAACAGATGAGCGCATACAGGCTGCTGCGAGGGAATTCATGGCCGCGGCCAAGGAACATCTCATAGCGGCCGAGCTGTTTCCAGCCTGGCACAACCGCGGCCACGATGACGGCATAGACCTGTCGCTGCATTTCGGCGGCCCGATCCCTATACTCGGAATCGCGTGCGCCGTCGTTCCTCTCGAACAAGGCTGACATTTCGGGACAAGTTTCGTCAGGCGAGGCGTAGCCCCTACCCTCGCTTGTCGAAACCCTCTCGGAACCCCGTGCGAAAAGCAGCCGATTTCGTCAGCAGGGCTTTCCACTATCTATTTGATTTTACGGTGTTTTTTGGTGAGCGCGATGGGATTCGAACCCATGACCTACTGATTAAAAGTCAGTTGCTCTACCGGCTGAGCTACGCGCTCCCGTGGGCTCGGAACGCCGCCCTCGAAATTGCGCGGAACATAGGGAGAGTGCCGCGGCCGGTCAACCGGAAAAAGACAGGCTTCCAAGGTGGATTTTTTGAACAGATTTCGAGGGGCGCCGAGGGTGTTTGCGAGCGGCTTGCCCGCGCCAATGGCCCGTGTCCGTATTGCTTCAGAAAGCTCCACAACAAGGGGTTGATATTGAAACGGGAACAATTTGCAACCCGGACCCGTTTCGCAAAACAGGGACGTCGATCAACCTCTAGGAGAAGATTAATGAACAAGATCGCATCGGGACTGCTGGCAACCGCTCTCTCGGCGTCGTTCATCGCGGCCGAGATGGTGCCGGTCAACGCTCAGCCGGCCTATGTGCCGCAACCCCAGGGCCTGTCGTCAGATGTCCAGACCGTGCAGTATCGGGATTGGAGAAGGCACCGCGGCTTCAACCGCGATTTCTCGCGTCGCGGTGGCGGCGCCTACTGGAACGGCCATCGCGGCTATCGTGAATATCGCCGCGGCTATCGCCGTCATGGCGACTACTGGTTCCCGCTGGCTGCTTTCGCCACCGGCGCGCTGATCACCGGCGCCATCGTCAACAGCGAGAACAACCGCGTCTATCGCGGCAACTCGCATGTGCAGTGGTGCTACGACCGTTACCGCTCGTATCGCGCCTCGGACAACACCTTCCAGCCTTACAACGGCCCGCGTCAGCAGTGCATGTCGCCCTACTGACGGCCTCCAGTCAGTACCCAGGGTCGTTGACTGAGCCCGTGCCTCGAGAGGCACGGGCTCTCTCGTTTTCCACTATGCCTTACAGCGAAGGACCGTGTCAGGCCGCCCATCTTATAGTCTTGAGGACCAGATATAGCGCTCCGCCTTCACCCCGCGGGGAGCGGTAAGCTCCAAGCGCATTGCAAGCCCGAACCATCGCCGCCGTCAGCTCCCAGCCGAGTGCTTCCAGGTCGCCGCCCGTATCGTCCACATAGGCCCGGGCCAGGTCGTCCACGCCCTTTTCCTCACCGAAGGATCGCACCAGCTTCGCGTCGCTGAGGAGGTCGCCAGGCAAGTTCGAATTGGCCCACGCCCAGAGCCAATTGCCGGCCTTGGCGCTGGTGGAGCCCGCAATCTGGATTTCCGAAACGACCTTGACGCCACTCTGGTCGGAAAACACCAGCGTTCCGGCCGTCAAGTCGTAGTCATAACGCGACCAGCTGCCGAGGCGGAAATCCTTCTCCAGGCGCGCGTTCTTGGCCGTGAGCTGTTGGAAGGCCTCATCGCGCCAAGCAGGATACCAATCCGGCTGCATTTCCCCTCGCCCAATCCCGTAAATCGCTATCGCACGCTTAGCGTCCTGCGCACCGCTTCGCGCCATCCGGCCAGTTTCGCCGCGCGCGCGGCCGCATCCATCTGCGGCATGAAGCGCCGTTCAAGCGCCCAGCTCTCAGCAAATTCCTTTGCTTTCGGCCATACGCCGGCCTTCGAACCGGCGAGCCAGGCGGCGCCCAGCGCCGTCGTCTCCAGGATCGTCGGGCGGTCGACCGGCGCGTCGAGAATGTCGGCGAGCCGCTGCATGGTCCAGTCGGACGCCACCATGCCGCCGTCGACGCGAAGCACCGTCTTGGCGGAAGCGCCCTTCCAGTCCTTGCGCATGGCGTCGAGCAGGTCGCGGGTCTGGAAGGCGACCGATTCAAGTGCGGCGCGCGCGAGCTCGGCTGGGCCGGAGTTGCGCGTCAGGCCGAAGATGGCGCCGCGCGCGTCCGCGTCCCAATGTGGCGCGCCAAGCCCGACGAAGGCCGGCACCAGATAGACCTGCTGCGCCGGGTCCGCGGCCGCCGCCAAGGCGCCGCTTTGCTCGGCCTTGCCGATAACCTTGATGCCGTCGCGCAGCCACTGCACGGCGGCGCCCGCGATGAAGATCGAACCTTCCAGCGCATAGGTGGTTTTGCCGTTCAGCCGATAGGCGATCGTCGTGAGCAGGCGGTTCCTCGAGCGCACAAGGTCGGCGCCCGTGTTTAGCAGCGCGAAGCAGCCGGTGCCGTAGGTGGATTTCATCATGCCGGGTTCGAAGCAGGCCTGGCCGATGGTCGCCGCATGCTGGTCGCCGGCCACGCCGAGGATCCGCATCTCGGCCCCAAAGAGGCTCTTCTCGGTGACGCCGAAATCGTCGGCGCAATCCTTCACCCGCGGCAGGATCGCGGCCGGGATATTCAGAATCGAAAGCAGCTCGTCGTCCCAGACATTCTTCTCGATGTTGTAGACCAAAGTGCGCGAGGCGTTGGTCGCGTCGGTGGCGTGTACTTGGCCGCCGGTCAGCCGCCAGATCAGGAAACTGTCGATAGTGCCGGCGAGGAGTTCGCCCTTCTCGGCGCGCTTCCTGGCGCCTTTCACCTTGTCCAGCATCCAGGCGATCTTGGTGCCGGAGAAATAGGGATCGAGCAGCAGGCCGGTCTTCTTCGTGAATGTCTTCTCCAATCCCTGCTTCTTCAGCTTCTGGCAGAGCGGCGCCGTGCGCCTGTCCTGCCAGACGATCGCATTGTGGATCGGCTTGCCGGTCGCCTTGTCCCAGATAACGACCGTCTCGCGCTGGTTGGTGATGCCGATCGCGGCCACATCCGATGCCGTGCGGCCGGCGGCCTTGAGCGCGGCCTTCACCGTGGCGAGAACGCTGGCCCATATGTCTTCCGGATCATGCTCGACCCAGCCGGAGGCCGGATAATGCTGCGTGAATTCCTGCTGGCCAGTGCCGGCGACTTTCATCTTGTCGTCGAACAGGATCGCCCTGGTCGACGTCGTCCCCTGGTCGATGGCCAGCACAAAACCGCTCATTCCGCATCCTCCACGTCTCATGCAACAGGGGAGACGGCAAAGCCGCCTCCCCTGCACTTCCTACATGGGCAAACGCGCCCGCGTCATGCAGTTACTGCTGCTGCCAGCTCTTCACCAGTTCGTCGTAGTTGATGGTGATCGGCTTTTCCTTCTCGTTCTCGATCTTCAACTGAGGAGCGAGATTGCCTTTCTTGACCGCGTCGGCATTCCAGTAGGCAAGATCGTGCTCTTCGGCCATCTTCGGGCCAATATCGCCCTGGACGCCCGACTTCTCGATGCGGCTCATGACCTTTTCCTGCTCGGCGCAGAGCGAGTCCATTGCTTCCTGGGCCGACTTCGCGCCGGACGAGGCATCGCCGATCGCTTGCCACCAGAGCTGCGCCAGCTTCGGATAGTCAGGCACGTTGGTGCCGGTCGGCGACCACTGGACGCGGGCCGGCGAGCGATAGAACTCGATCAGCCCGCCGAGCTTCGGAGCGCGCTCGGTGAAGCTCTTGTCGTGGATCGTGCTCTCGCGGATGAAGGTCAAGCCGACATGGCTCTTCTTCACGTCGACCGTCTTCGAGGTGACGAACTGCGCGTAGAGCCAGGCGGCCTTGGCGCGATCGTCAGGCGTCGACTTCATCAGCGTCCAGGAACCCACGTCCTGGTAACCGAGCTTCATGCCGTCCTTCCAGTAGACGCCGTGCGGCGACGGCGCCATGCGCCACTTGGGCGTGCCGTCGTCGTTCAGCACCGCCTTGGCGCCGGCGTCGACCATCGAAGCGGTGAAGGCGGTGTACCAGAAGATCTGCTGCGCGACCGCGCCCTGCGCCGGCACCGGGCCGGATTCGGAGAAGGTCATGCCCTGGGCTTCCGCCGGAGCGTAGGCCTTCAGCCAGTCGAGATATTTCTGGATCGAGTAGACCGCCGCCGGGCCGTTGGTGTCGCCGCCACGCGCCGTGCAGGAGCCGACAGGACGCGAATTCTCGTCGACCTTGATGCCCCATTCGTCGACGGGCAGGCCGTTCGGAATGCCCTTGTCGCCATTGCCGGCCATGGACAGCCAGGCGTCGGTGAACCGCCAGCCGAGCGACGGGTCCTTCTTGCCGTAGTCCATATGGCCGTAGACCTTCTTGCCGTCGATCTCGCGGCCGGTAAAGAACTCGGCGATGTCCTCATAAGCCGACCAGTTGACGGGAACGCCGAGGTCGTAGCCGTACTTCGCCTTGAAGTCGGCCTTGTTCTTCTCGTCGTTGAACCAGTCGTAGCGGAACCAGTAGAGGTTCGCGAACTGCTGGTCGGGGAGCTGATAGAGCTTCTTGTCGGGCGCCGTCGTGAACGAGGTGCCAATGAAGTCCTTCAGGTCGAGGTTCGGATTGGTGACATCCTTGCCCTCGTTCGCCATCCAGTCGGTCAGGTTGCGCACCTGCTGGTAGCGCCAGTGCGTGCCGATCAGGTCGGAATCGTTCACCCAGCCGTCATAGAGGTTCTGGCCGGTCTGCATCTGGGTCTGGATCTTCTCGACGACGTCGCCTTCCTGGATGACGTCATGTGTGATCTTGATACCTGTGATGGCGGAAAAGGCCGGTGCCAGCACCTGTGACTCGTATTGGTGCGTGGCGATGGTTTCCGAAACGACCTTGATGTCCATGCCGGCGAACGGCTTGGCGGCGTCGATGAACCACTGCATTTCCTTTTCCTGGTCGGCGCGTGAAAGCGTCGACAGGTCGCCTATCTCCTTGTCGAGAAAGGCTTTTGCTTCGTCCATTCCGGCATAGGCATGGCCCGCTCCCAGCAAAAGGACAAGGGCGGTCGTCGATGTTAGAAATTGCCGTCGCATGTGTCTCCTCCAGTCTTAAGTTGCAAGTGCGATCCGGGCGGCCGCCAGCACGCGGCCGCTCCGGCTATTCCCCCTCTATACGTATCGGAACACGCCAACGGCGTAGACCACGGAGAGAGCGAGAGCCCACCACAGGTTGGGTCCAACCAGACCCAGCCAAGCGAGATGGATAAATGCGCTGCCAAGCAGCGACAGGAACAAACGATCGCCACGTGTCGTCTCGAAGCGCAGCACCCCGACGCGCGGATGACCGCCGGGCGAGGCATATTCCCAGACGCCCATGCCGAAGAGCATCAGCGCGATGACGATAAAGAAGGCGGCCGTAGGCCACGTCCACGCCATCCAGGAGAAGTCGAGGTTCATGGCTTAGACCCTCCCCAGGGCAAAGCCCTTGGCGATATAATTTCGCACGAACCAGATGACCAAGGCGCCGGGGATCAGCGTCAGCACGCCGGCGGCGGCGAGCAGGCCCCAATCCATTCCGGCCGCAGAGACCGTGCGGGTCATGGTGGCGGCGATCGGCTTGGCGTCGGTCGTGGTCAGCGTGCGGGCGATCAGGAGCTCCACCCACGAGAACATGAAGCAAAAGAAGCAGGCGACGCCGATGCCGCTCGCGATCAGCGGCATGAAAATCTTCAGAAAGAAGCGCGGGAAGGAATAGCCGTCGATATAGGCGGTCTCGTCGATCTCCTTCGGCACGCCGGACATGAAGCCTTCGAGGATCCACACCGCGAGCGGCACGTTGAACAGGCAGTGCGCCAGCGCCACGGCGATATGGGTATCGATCAGGCCGAACGCCGAATAGAGCTGGAAGAACGGCAGCGCGAACACCGCCGGCGGCGCCATGCGGTTGGTCAAAAGCCAGAAGAACAAATGCTTGTCGCCAAGGAAGCGGTAGCGCGAGAAGGCGTAGGCCGCCGGCAGCGCCACCGCCACCGATATCACCATGTTCATCACCACATAGGTGATCGAATTGATGTAGCCCGAATACCAGGACGGGTCGGTGAAGATGGTGCGATAGTTCGCCAGTGTCGGATTATGCGGGAACAGCGTCAGGGACGACACGATCTCCGCATTGGTCTTGAAGCTCATGTTGATGAGCCAGTAGATCGGCAGCAGGATAACGATGATGTAGACCGTCGGCACGATCCACCACCAGCGCGATTCCTCGCCGCGGCGGCGCATCAGCTTCGCCACCTCGTCCTGCGACAGCGTGCTTCCCACTTCGGTGACCGCCGTATCGCTCACGCGTGTCGTCTCGTTGGCGCCCGCCATCTCTCAGCGCTCCGCGTCGTAGTTGGTCATCACGGTGTAGAACACCCACGACAACAACAGGATGATCAGGAAGTAGACCAGCGACATTGCCGCCGCCGGACCGAGGTCGAACTGGCCGAGCGCAGTCTTGACCAGGTCGATCGACAGGAAAGTGGTCGAATTGCCGGGACCGCCGCCGGTGACGACGAAGGGCTCGGTATAGATCATGAAACTGTCCATGAAGCGCAACAGCACGGCGATCAGCAACACGCGCTGCATCTTGGGCAGCTGGATGTAGCGGAACACCGCCCAGCGCGACGCGCCGTCGATCTTGGCCGCCTGGTAGAAGGCATCGGGAATCGAGACCAGGCCAGCATAACAAAGCAGCACGACCAGGCTGGTCCAGTGCCAGACATCCATGATGATGACGGTGACCCAGGCATCGATCGGATCCTGGACGTAGTTGTAGTCGATGCCGAGCGCATTGACGTAATAGCCGAGCAGGCCGATGTCGTTGCGCCCGAAGACCTGCCAGATCGTGCCGACGACGTTCCACGGAACGAGCAGCGGCAGCGCCATCAGCACCAGGCAGACCGGCACCCCCCAGCCCTTCTTCGGCATGTTGAGCGCGATGAAGATGCCGAGCGGCACCTCGATCGCCAGGATGATGAAGGAGAAGATCAGGTTGCGCACCATCGCTTCCCAGAAGCGGTCGGAGTGCAGCAGCTCCTCGAACCATTCGGTGCCGGCCCAGAAGAAGACGTTGTTGCCGAACGTGTCCTGCACCGAATAGTTGACGACGGTCATCAGCGGGATGACGGCAGAGAACGCCACCAGCACCAGCACCGGCAGGACAAGGAACCAGGCCTTGTTGTTCCAGGTCTTGTCCATCTATGCCCCCATCTCGACGCGCCAGGAATCGGCATAGATGTTGATGCCAGCGGGATCGAAGCGGACTTTTGGTTCGGCAGGCACCTCGTCGTCCTCGCCGATCACCGCCGCAATTTCCTTGCCTTCCAGGTTGGCGCGCACGACCTTGTGGCGGCCGACGTCCTCGACCTTGGAGACCTGCACCGCCATGCCCTCGCGGCCGAGCCGCACATATTCGGGACGGATGCCGAGCTCGACGGCGCCGGCTTCGGCCTTGGGCACGCCGGGCAGTTCGATGCGCTGCGCGCCGAGCCTCGCCGTACTGCCTTCCAGCGCAACCGGCAGCACGTTCATGCCCGGCGAGCCGATGAAATAGCCGACGAAAGTGTGGCGCGGCCGCTCGAAAAGTTCGGCCGGCGTGCCGATCTGCACGATCTCGCCGTCATACATGACCACGACACGGTCGGCGAAAGTCAGCGCTTCGGTCTGGTCATGCGTGACGTAGACCATGGTGTAGCCGAAGCGGCGGTGCAGCTGCTTCAGCTGCGAGCGCAGCACCCACTTCATATGCGGGTCGATCACGGTGAGCGGCTCGTCGAACAGGATGGCGTTGACGTCGGAGCGCACCAGGCCGCGTCCAAGCGAGATCTTCTGCTTCTGGTCTGCGGTGAGCCGGCGCGCCTTCCTGTTCGCCATCGAAGCAAGATCGATCATGTCGAGCGTCTCGCGCACCTTGCGGTCGACGTCGGCTTCCGGCACGCGCCGGTTGCGCAGCGGGAAGGCCAGATTGTCGTAGACGGTCATGGTGTCGTAAATGACCGGAAACTGGAACACCTGCGCGATGTTGCGCTCCTGCGTCGACAGCCTGGTCACGTCCCGGCCGTTGAACAGCAATTTGCCGTGCGAGGGGTGCAGCAGTCCCGAGATGATGTTGAGCAAGGTGGTCTTGCCGCAGCCCGATGGCCCGAGCAGCGCATAAGCGCCGCCATCCTCGAAAGTGTGGTGGACTTCCTTCAGAGCGAAGTCGGAATCCTTCTGCGGATTGGACAGGTAGGAGTGGCGGATGTGGTTGACCTCGATGCGCGCCATCGTTTTCTCCTCAGGCCGCCAGCTTCGAAGCCGTCACGGCGCGGCCGTTATGGTCGAATACCATGATGTGGCGCGGGTCAATGAACACTTCGACCTCGTCGTCCGTCTCGAAATCGAGAATGCCATGCGCCAGCATGACCCAGCGCGCATCGGCGAAATCGAGATGGACGAAGCTCTCCGAGCCGGTGATCTCCGTGATGGTGACCTTGGCCCGCACCGGCACGGCGCTGGCGTTCGGCCGCTCCAGCGACAAATGATGCGGCTGGAAGCCGATCGTGTAGCTGGCATCCGCAATACCGGCGAGTTCGGTCGGCACCGGCAGCTTGACGCCGCCTTCGAGCAGGAAATCCGACCCCTTCTTGGAGAGCACGATGGTGTTGAGCGGCGGATCGGCGAAAGTCCGCGCCGTCACCAGATCGACCGGCTTGCGGAACACCTCGACCGTCGGGCCAAATTGCGTGACGCGGCCTTCCGAAAGCGTTGCCGTGTTGCCGCCGAGCAAAAGCGCCTCGTGCGGCTCGGTCGTCGCATAGACGAAGATGGTGCCGGCCGCGGCGAAGATCTTCGGCAATTCGGCGCGCAACTCCTCGCGCAGCTTGTAGTCGAGATTGGCCAAAGGCTCGTCGAGCAGCACCAGGCTGGCATTCTTGACGATGGCTCGGGCAAGCGCGGTGCGCTGCTGCTGGCCGCCGGACAGGCTGAGCGGCGTGCGGTCGAGATAGGGCGTGAGCTTCAAGAGCGCCGCCGCGTTGCGCACCTCCTTGTCGATCTTCGCCTGCTCGACACCGGCCACCCGCAGCGGCGAGGCGATGTTCTCGTAGACGGTCATCGCCGGGTAGTTGATGAACTGCTGGTAGACCATGGCGACGTTGCGCTTCTGCACCTTCTGTCCGGTGACGTCCTTGCCGTCGAACCAGACCGAGCCGGAAGTCGGCGCGTCGAGGCCTGCCATCAGCCGCATCAGGCTGGTCTTGCCGGAAAGCGTCGGCCCAAGCAGGACGTTCAACGAGCCGTGCTGAAGCGTCAGCGACACGTCGCGGATATGCTCCTGCGCGCCGACCGTCTTCGTCACGTTCCTCAGTTCCAGCATCACGCCTCCTCCCAGGCCTTGCGCATCAGCGGTCGATCCTCATTCCGCCGCAGCGACATGGCGGCTGCTCAGTCCGCGCATGAATTCTTCCAGTGCCGCCGTCTGCTCGCGGCTGAAATGCAGGCCGCGCTTGGTGCGGCGCCACAGCACGTCCTCGGCGGTGACCGCCCATTCGTTTTCGGCCAGATAGCGAACTTCCGCCTCGAAAAGGTCGGCGCCGAAATTGCGGCCGAGATCGGCATTCGACTTGGCGAGCCCGAGCAGCCTTTCCGCCCGCGTGCCATAAAGCCGGGTGAAGCGGCGCGCCAGCCGCTGGTCAAGGAACGGATAGGCGCTCTTCAGCCTGGCGACCTGGGCATCGAAGCCGGTCGCGGCGAAATCGCCGCCGGGCAGCGGCGCATCATGCGTCCATGCTCTGCCGCGCTTGCCGAGAAAACCTTCGATCTTCTCCAGCATCGATTCCGCCAGCCGGCGGAAGGTCGTGATCTTGCCGCCGAAGGCATTGACGAGCGGGGCGGCACCCTCCCCGCCATCGGCCTTCAGCACATAGTCGCGCGTTGCTTCCTGCGCCTTGGAGGCGCCGTCGTCATAGAGCGGGCGCACCGCCGAATAGGTCCAGACGATATCGGAGCGCTTCACCGGCTGCGCGAAATATTCGCTTGCCGCGGCGCACAGATAGTCGATCTCGGTGTCGGAGATCTTCACCTCACGCGGATCGCCGGGATAGTCGCGGTCGGTGGTGCCGATCAGCGTGAACTCTTCCTCGTAAGGAATAGCGAAGATGATGCGGCCGTCCTTGTTCTGGAAGAAATAGGCGCGCGGGTCGTCGAACTTCTTGTTGATGACGATGTGGCTGCCCTGCACGAGGCGGACATTGTGGACGTCGTTCTGGCCGACGGCGGTCGAGAGCACGTGATCGACCCAGGGGCCGGCGGCGTTGACGAGAAGCCGCGCGCGAACCTCTTCGATTTCACCGGTAAGCACATTCTGCACTTTCACGGTCCAAAGCGCACCGTTACGCCGCGCGCTGGCAACCCTGGTGCGGGTGCGGACAATGGCGCCCCGGTCGGCGGCGTCGCGGGCGTTCAGCACCACCAGGCGCGCGTCGTTGACCCAACCATCCGAATACTCGAAAGCCTTGCGGAACAATGGTTTGAGCGGTTTGCCTGCCGGATCGCGCGCCATATCCAGCGTCTTCGTCGCCGGCAGCAGCTTGCGCCCGCCGATATGATCGTAAAGGAACAATCCCAGCCGGATCAGCCAGGCGGGCCTGAGGCCCTCGGCATAAGGCAGCACGAAGCGCATCGGCCAGATG
The DNA here is from genome assembly GCF_006442815.1 of Mesorhizobium sp. B2-4-3. Classification (GTDB taxonomy): domain Bacteria; phylum Pseudomonadota; class Alphaproteobacteria; order Rhizobiales; family Rhizobiaceae; genus Mesorhizobium. The sequence continues at coordinate 77,973 of NZ_VFVL01000004.1, read as the reverse complement.
ATGTGCGGCGCGTTCTTCCACAGAACCTCGCGCTCCATCAGCGCTTCGCGCACCAGCCGGAACTCATAAAATTCTAGATAGCGCAGGCCGCCATGGATGAGCTTGGTGGAGCCCGACGAGGTTCCGCTGGCGAGATCGTTCATCTCGGCAAGGTATACCGAAAATCCGCGGCCAACGGCGTCGCGGGCTATGCCGCAGCCATTGATGCCGCCGCCGATGACGAAAATGTCATGGATCGGAGATGCGTCCAAAGATTCCTCCAACGATTTCGCATTGCACCATTTTTGTGTTTTACGAAACCGCGGCGGAATTATTTCGAACTCAAAGCGAATGTCAAACGAAATATCATGGCCGCCTGAGTAAGCCGTGACACGCGCCTATTCGAACGCTGTCTCGATCAGCCGGACTTCGGTTTCCTCGCAAATCCGGCGGATTGACGGAATCTCGCAACGATCGGTGATGAAGGTATTCACCTGCGAAAGATGGCCGATCCGAACCGGCGCCGTGCGTTCGAATTTCGTCCGGTCGGAGACCAGAATGACGTGGCGGGCATTTGCGATGATGGCCTGCGCAACCTTCACCTCGCGGAAATCGAAGTCGAGCAGCGCGCCGTCATGGTCGATCGCCGAGGCACCGATGACGGCGTAATCAACCTTGAACTGGCGGATGAAATCGACGGCCGCCTCGCCGACAATGCCGCCGTCAGAACCGCGCACGACGCCGCCGGCGATCACCACCTCGATCGTCGGATAGATGCGCATCCTATTGGCAACGTTGATGTTATTGGTGATTACCATAAGCCCGTTATGGTCGAGCAGCGCTTTGCTGACGGCCTCGGTGGTGGTGCCGATATTGATGAACAGCGAGGCATTGTCAGGAATCAGCCGCGCCGCCGCGCGGCCGATCGCCTCCTTCTCATCGGCGGCAATCTTGCGCCGTGCCTCGTACTCCATGTTCTCGATACCGGACGGGAACAGCGCGCCGCCATGGATGCGGGTCAGCAGGCGCTGATCGCACAGATCGTTGAGGTCCTTGCGGATGGTCTGCGGCGTCACATTGAAATGCGTCGCCAGGTTGTCGACCAGCACCCGGCCATGGTCTTTCGCCATCTGGATGATCTCGGCATGGCGTGGCGAAAGAAACATCGCGCGTCCTCCATTTTCGTTTTTTCCGTGTATATCGGAAAACGAAAGCGAAGAAAAGGCATAAGCCGGCTAACGAAAATCACCTGATTGCAAAAGGCAAACCAGTGCGGAACACGCCTGCCGCCTCAGGATCGACGCCGGGCAATCTCGGTTATGACGTCGAACGCGGCGTCGACATCGGCCGCCGTCGACTCGAACTGCCCCGCCTGAAAGCGGATCGCCACGCGCCCATCGACCCGCGTTTGCGTAAGATAGATCCGGCCATCGGCATTGATGGCGTCGACCAGACGCAGATTGTGCTCGTCAGGATCGATGCCTGCCGCCGCGCGATGCCGGAACGAGAAAAGCGACAGCATCGGCTCGCTGCTGAGCTCGAAATCCGCTTCCCTGGCCAGCCGCGCGGCAAGCCCTTCGCTCCAAGCGACATGGTTGCGGATCATGGCGCGCAAGCCTTCGAGACCGTGGGCACGAAGCAGGAACCACAGTTTCAGCGCGCGGAAGCGGCGGCCGAGCGGCACCGACCATTCCGAGTAGTTGATGATGCCGTCATGGCCTCGGGTCTTCAGATAGTCCGGCTTGATCGCCAGCGTGCGCACCAGGTCTTCCGGCTGACGTACGAACTGGATCGAGCAGTCGAACTGCGCGCCCAGCCACTTATGCGGATTGAAGACGATGGAATCGGCGCCTTCGACGCCGGTCCAGAAATTCCGGTATTCCGGGCAAATCATCGCCGACCCGGCCCAGGCGGCGTCGACGTGCAGGTAGAGCCCGTGCCGCTTCGCGACAGCGGCTACCGCCGCGATGTCGTCAGTGCCGCCGGTGCTGGTGCCGCCGACGCAAGCGATGATGCCCACGGGCAGCAGCCCCGCTTCTCCATCGGCAACGATCGCCGCTTCGAGCGCCGCCGTGTCCATGGCGCGAAAACGTCCGCTGACCGGGATGCGGACGAGGTTTTCCTCGCCGATGCCGGAGACCCAGATGGCGCGATCGATCGAGGTATGGACCTGGTCGGAGGAATAGACGCGCAGCTTGCCCTGCCCGGCCAGCCCCTTTTTGTTGCCCTGCCAGTCGAGCGCGCGCTCTCGCATGGTCAGCACCGCTGCAAGCGTCGCCGACGAGGCCGAATCCTGGATGACGCCGGAAAAGCCCTCGGGCAGGCCGAGCGCCTGGCGCATCCAGTCGACGATGCGCGTCTCGAGCTCGGTCGCCGCCGGCGAGGTCTGCCACAGCATGCACTGCGCGGCCATCGCTGAGACCAGATACTCCGCCACGACCGACACCGGCGCCGCATTGGCCGGGAAATAGGCGAAGAAACGCGGGTGCTGCCAATGCGTCATGCCCGGCACGATCTTTTCTTCGAAGTCGGCGAAGATCTTGTCCATCGGCTCGGGCATTTCGGGCGGCGAGGCCTCGATGCTCCTGAAAATCTCGCCCGGCGCGATCGCCGGCCGCACCGGACGCTCGCGCAGGCCGGCGCGGTAATCGGCGCCCCAATCGGCTGCCCGCCGCGACCAGTCGCGGAATTCCTCATTGTCCATAATTCCCTCCCAGCAGCCGCCCATGTCGGCTAAACCGAACCGCCCTCAACGTTTGATTAACATGTTAAATATGTTGAGGCAACGGCTGGATCGAAAGGCCTCACCCCGGAAAATCCGGCAGGTTTGAAAAGGCCAATTTCAGCGCGCTGGACCAGCCATCCGAAATGGTGCGGTAGTAAGGATCGTCATGGCCGATCCGCCGGTTCAGCCCCACCTTGAACGCATCCTGTTCCATGAACAGAAGATCGAGCGGCAGCCCGACCGAAAGGTTGGATTTCAGCGTCGAGTCGAAGGATACCAGCAGCAGCTTCACCGTCTCCGCCAGGCTCATTGTCCGGTCATAGGCGCGGATGATGATCGGCTTGCCGTATTTCGTCTCGCCGATCTGGAAGAAGGGCGTGTCGTCGGTCGATTCGATGAAATTGCCTTCCGGATAGATCATGAACAGCCTGGGCGGGCTGCCCTTGATCTGGCCGCCGAGGATGAAGGAAGCATTGAAATAGGAGTCCGCCTTCTCGCCGTCGGGCGACGCATGCGCGATCGCTTCCTTGACCGTATCGCCGACCAGCCGCACCGTCTGGTACATGGACGGGGTCTCAAGCAGCTTCTCATGGCGGTCGCCGACCGCCTTGTTGCGCTCGTCGAGCAGGCTGACCACGGCCTGCGTCGTGGCAAGGTTGCCCGCCGACATCAGCACGATGACGCGCTCGCCGGGTTGTTCCCATACATGCATCTTCTTGAAGGTCGAGATCGAATCCATGCCGGCATTGGTGCGCGTGTCCGACATGAACACGAGCCCGCGATCGATCTTGAGGCCGACGCAATAGGTCATGATTGCTCTTCTGCTAACGATTCCGGCGCAGATTACTGCTCTACCGTGACTATCACGGCAAGCTTCTCTTGCGCCTGCCCCAGCAATATCCCCGACACCGGCGAGGCATCGCGATAGTCGCGCCCCGTCGCTACCCGCACATAGCGTTCGTCGGGAGAGATACCGTTCGCCGGGTCGAAGGCAACCCATCCGAGCCCGACGACATAGGCCTCGGCCCAGGCATGGCTTGCCGCCTGCTCGACGGCAGCATCCATCATCAGGTAGCCGCTGATATAGCGGGCGGGAAAACCAAGCGCGCCCGCCGCGGCGATGAAGATATGGCTGTGGTCCTGGCAGACGCCGGATTTCAACGCGAGCGCCTCCTCCGCCGGCGTCACGACGCTGGTGGTGCCCGGCCTGTAGGCGACGCGTTCGCTGATAGCGCCCATCAGCCGGTGCAGTCGCTCGATCTCGGTGCCCTGTCCGACCGCGCCGGCCAATTCGCGGATGCGCTCGCCGGCAGTGGTGAGCTGCGTCTGCTGACCGAACAGCCAGAGCGGCGCAAAGCCCTGATGCGGGCCCGTCACGCCCGCCGTGTCATGCGTGGTCACGTCTCCGGCGGCCTCGACGGTGATCGAGTTCTGGCCGCTCTCGGCGCTCACCAGCCGCGTGTCGTTGCCGAAATGGTCGGTGAACCGCACCTCCTCGCGCGCGCCTTCGACCTTGATCGCCCAGGAGCCGACGGTCTGCGTACGCCCGTTGGAAGGCAAAAGGCGCAGCCGTTGCAGCAGATACTGCACGGGCTGATCGTAGCGGTACTCGGTGCGATGGGTGATCTTGAGCCGCATAGCGCTCGCCCTCGGCTGTGCTCAATAGAACCGGTAGTCCTGGGCGATCTCGTCGCCCAGCCTGGTGTTGTCGCGAATGAACTCGGCCAGGAACTCGTGCAGGCCGTGGTCGAATATGTCCTTGATCGACCCTCTCTTGAGCAATGCCTGGATCTTCTCGGCCGTGCCATGGCAGGCATGGCGCTCGCCGTAATCATCGGCGAGGAATTTCAGATGCTCGCCGAGGAAGCGGTAGCAGAAGGTCAGCGAGCGCGGCATGCGCACGTTGAGGATCAGATAGTCGGCGATATTGGTCGGCTTATAGTCGGCTTCATAAACCCAGCGATAGGAGCGGTGCGCCGACACCGAGCGCAGGATCGACTCCCACTGATAGTTGTCCAGCGTCGAGCCGACCCAGGACAGCGACGGCAGCAACACATAATATTTCACGTCGAGGATGCGCGCCGTGTTGTCGGCGCGCTCGACATAGGTGCCGAGCTGCGAGAAGTCGAAAATCTCGTTGCGCAGCATCGTGCCGTAGAACGAACCGCGGATCAGCGCCGTCTCGCGCTTGATGGCGTCGAGCACCGTCGGCAGGTCGCGTTCGTCGATCGGTCTCGCCAGCATGCGCTTCAGCGACATCCAGGCTTCGTTGATGCTTTCCCAGGTCTCGCGCGTCAGCGCCGTGCGAACCATGCGGGCATTGTTGCGCGCCGTCTCGATCGACGACATCGTGCTCGACGGGTTCGAGGTGTCGCGCAGCAGGAAATCCGAGACGTTGGCGGCGGTGTAGTCCTGGTACTTCTGGCTGAAGGCGATGTCCGAGCCGGCGCTGAGCAGGACCGAGTTCCATTCCTCCGAAGCGCTCTGCGTGCGCGTCAGCGCCATGCGAAGACCGGCATCGACGAGGCGCGCCATGTTTTCGGCCCGCTCGATATAGCGGTTCATCCAGTAGAGACCGTTTGCGGTGCGGCCGAGAAGCATGTCAGGCCCTTCGGGTTAGCGAATAAGAAATAGTGAGTAGTGAGCAGTGAATTTTCGAACTTCGACCGAATGTGGCATTGCTCTTTCCCCTACTGACTACTGACTACTCACTACTCACTATTCCCTCACTCGTCTCAATCATCCAGCACCCACGTATCCTTCGTCCCGCCCCCCTGTGAGGAATTGACCACCAAGGATCCTTCCTTGAGCGCGACACGCGTCAGGCCGCCCGGCACGATCTGGATACGGTCGGAAACCAGCACGTAAGGCCTGAGATCGACATGGCGCGGCGCCAGGCCCTTCTCGGTCAGGATCGGGCAGGTCGACAGCGCGAGCGTCGGCTGGGCGATGTAGTTCGAGGGCTTCGTCTGCAGCTTCTTGGCAAACTCCTGGCATTCCTTCTTGGTCGCCGCCGGGCCGACCAGCATGCCGTAGCCACCGGAGCCGTGCACTTCCTTGATGACGAGCTCGCCAATGTGCTCGAGCACATATTTGAGGCTGTCCGGCTCCGAGCAGCGCCAGGTCGGAATGTTGCCGAGGATCGCCTTCCGGCCGGTGTAGAACTCGACGATCTCCGGCATGTAGGAATAGATCGCCTTGTCGTCGGCGATGCCGGTTCCCGGAGCGTTGGCGATGGTGATGTTGCCGGCGCGGTAGACATCCATGATGCCGGGCACGCCGAGCGCGGAATCCGGCCGGAAGGTCAGCGGATCGAGGAAGTTGTCGTCGACGCGCCGGTAGAGCACGTCGATCTGCTTGTAGCCCTCGGTCGTGCGCATCGCCACATGGCCGTCGACGACGCGCAGATCCTGCCCTTCGACGAGTTGCACGCCCATCTGGTCGGCGAGGAAGGCGTGTTCGAAATAGGCCGAGTTGTAGGAGCCAGGCGTCAGCACCGCGATGGTCGGCGCGCCCTTGCTGCTTTGCGGCCGCACCGCTGCGAGCGACTGGCGCAAAAGCTGTGGGTAGTTTTCGACCGGCCGCACCTTGATCTTCTGGAACAGCTCCGGAAAGAGCTGCATCATCGTCTCGCGGTTCTCCAGCATGTAGGAGACGCCGGACGGCGTGCGGGCATTGTCCTCCAGCACATAGAACTCGTTCTCCGAGATGCGGACGATGTCGACGCCGATGATGTGGGTGTAGACGCCGGCCGGCGGCCTCACCCCGATCATCTCAGGCAGGAAGGCCTCATTCTTCGCGACAAGCTCCCTCGGCACGCGCCCGGCGCGCAGGATCTCCTGGCGGTGGTAGATGTCGTCGAGAAAGGCGTTCAGCGCCTGCACGCGCTGTTCGATGCCTTGCGTCAGCCGGCGCCATTCCTGGCCCGAGAGGATGCGCGGGACGATGTCGAAAGGGATCAGCCGCTCGGAAGCTTCCTGCTCGCCATAGACGGCAAAGGTGATGCCGGTCTTGCGGAAGACGCGCTCGGCGTCCTGCATTTTCTGGGTAAGCCTGGCCGGGTCCTGCTCCTTCAGCCAGCGATCGTAAGCCTCATAAGGTCTTCTCAATCCGGAGACTTCCGGAAGCATTTCGTCGAACGCTGCCAATCGCGTACTCCCCTCTGGACCATTTCACTGGCCTCGCCGGAGAAAATCAAGCGCAATCGGTGATTTAAGACGCGATGGTGGCCGCTCTATGCGAATTGCCTAAATTTAAGGCATGAGCGGCAAGGCCGGGTCAGTTGCTGCTTCCCGGCGGGGCATCGCCAGGTCCGTCAAAACGCCCGGAAGGTCACGATCGTGAAGGTGTCCTTGATTCCAGGCAGAATCTGCACCCGCTCGTTGACGAAGTGGCCAACGTCTTCCTCGTCGTCGATATAGAATTTGGCGAGCAGGTCGTAATTGCCGGCGGTCGAGTAGATTTCCGAGGCGATCTCGGCATCGGCAAGCGCGCTGGCGACCTCATAGGACTTGCCCAGGTCGCACTTGATCTGCACGAAAAATGCCTTCATTGCCCGGTCCTGCCAGCCTGCTGCACGATTAAGCGGCCCTTGTGGCAGACTGCCGCCCGGCTTTCAAGCATCAGCCGGCGCGCGCCGTGGCGACGGCTTGCCGCAATTCGGCAACCGGCATGCCGCGCCGGTAGAGCTTGCCGCCGATAACGAGCGCGGGCGTGCCTCTCAATTCGAAAGCGCTGGCCTGCGCCTGGGTGCGGGCAAGAAGCGCGCCGAGCTTCGGCTCGCGGCCCGCCAATTCGGCTCGCAACCCGGCCGAATTGGCGCCGGCGGCGTCGAGGATGGCGTCGGTTCGGTGCGGCGAGAGCGCTCTTCGGTTGGCCATCAGCGCGTCCACCGCCGCCGCGTAGCGCGAGCCCGAGGACAGCGCCATCAACGCCGCGTCGCGCGAAGCATCGCCGAATATCGGCCAGTCCTTCATCACCAGGCGGATGCCCCTGTCCTCGGCCATCAGTTTCCGGAGTTCGATGAAGACGAGCTTGCAGACCGGACACTGGTAATCGACGAACTCGGCGATGGTGACGTCGCCGTTCGGATTGCCGAGCGCCGGAATGGCCGGATCGAAGGTGACTTCCTTTATGGAGGGTGCGGCGAAGGCCGGGCCTAGGTTGGCGACCATCACCGCGAGGCTGGCGGCACCCTTCATGAGCACGCGGCGATCGATTGGACGTCCGAACATTTCCATTCCCCGGAAGATGCGCCCTGCCCGCCATCACGATGCGCGTTCCTTCTTAACGACTGCCTAAAGGCCGATCGGGCGTCGAAACGGCGAAATCTTGCGAATGGATGAAACCGCCGGGCATCGAAGCGCGTATGTTAGACTGCATTCGCCAAGCGAGTTCCGGGAGGCAGGCCATGCGCCGCGCATTGTTCGCACTAGCTCTTGTTCCGATGTTGATAGCCTCGCTTGCCTTTGCCGGCGATGCCGAGATCAAGACCGCGCAGGCAGTCATCGACAGCCAGTTGAAAGCCTTCATCGCCGATGACGGCGCCACCGCCTACAGCTTCGCCGCGCCGAATGTGAAGCAGATCTTTCCGACCGTGGATACCTTCATGAACATGGTGACGAACGGCTACGCGCCGGTGCGCAAGCCCCAGTCCTATTCCTTCGGCAAGGTCGAGCAGACCGGGCCGGGTTCGATCGTCCAGCAGGTGCTGATCGTCGGGCCCGACGGCAAGGATTATGAGGCGGTCTATACGCTGCAGCAGCAGGCGGACGGCAGCTTCAAGATCACCGGCTGCAGCCTGCGCGCCTCGACTTCGGTCAGCACCTGAGCAATCAAGGAAAAGCGCGCGACGTCCGGAATTTCGACCGGGCCCGCACTCAATCCCGGCGCTGATACAGGGTCCAGCCCAGGCCTGAAAGACCCCAGCTCGTCGAGGCGTCGACACGCTCATAGGTCGACATGCAATCCGGCACGGCATCGACATATTGCGGCTGCCGATCGATGGCGCCTTCGAGGATCAGCCAGGACGGACGTTCGTCACATATTTTGTCCTCCGCGACAAACGATGCCTGGCGCCCCAGGCGTTTGGCAAAATAGTCGACGATCATGACGGTCCGGAATTCCTGGTTGGTGGCGTAGTCCGCCGGGCCGTCACGCGTCATTTTGTCGACCATCGTGGCGTAGGATCCCCGTCCATATTCGTAGAATGGCAGCAGAAGCGTCGTCGTGCCGGCAAGGATTGCCACCATCGCGGCCGCCGCCAACACTCGATACTTGCCCCCAGCGGCGAAACCACGCCCAAGCAACTCGCCCGCCCACAGCAACATAAATGTTGCAGGAACGAGGAAGTAACGCTGGAATTCGGCATTGGGCAGTCGTGCCGCAGCCATGACAATGGGCAGCCCGACGATCCCGATGACATAGAGGCTGGCCCGACGGTCGCGCCATATGGCGGCGCAGACGCAAACGAGGCCGCATGCGGTGGCAATGCAGACCCAGTCGCCGATCCAATCCGGCACGCCGAACAGATAGCGGATCATTCCGCCATAGCCCTGCGCGAAGGCCTGAAGCGAGAATGGCAAGGCGCCGCCGATCCTGAAGCCAAACAGCAGTCTGCCAATGAGCATGCAGGCGGCGATCGGCAGGACGGCCAGGAAGGCAGGCGCGAAAATCTGGCCGAGCTCGACATTGATCCGATCGAAGCTGCCGGTGCGTCGCCAGATGAGCCAGGCGGTCCAGGCCACCAGGACAGCCACGGTTTCCACCATGATGAGATGAGACAGAAAACCGAGGAGGACGATCGCCCCGAACGCGACGCCCGAACCCCGTTTGTCGAGCCAGCGCTCCAGGAACACGACGGCAAGAAGCGTGAACAACACCAGGCCGGCATAACCTCTCGCTTCCGAGCCGTAGTGAACCATCGGATAGCTGATGGCGAACAGCAGGCTTGTGGCGACAGCGGCCCACCGGCCGCGAGCAGCAGCCCCTGCGGCAACGACAGCGCCGGCACCAAGCGCTATCGACAGCCCGCGCTGAAGCAATGGCGAAGCATCCGGGCCGATCAGGTAGAGGTAGATCGAATTGAGGAAATGATTGTTGTCGTGATTTATGCGCCAGAATATCTGGTCGATCGAGGTGAGCGGTTCAAGCAGCACCAAGCTCCAGATCTCGTCCATCCAGAGATCGCCACGCGCGCCGAGCAGCCGCAGGACGAGGCCGGCCACCCCGATGGCGGCGACAGCCAGCAATACCGCTCCTGTCCACTGTTGGACGGCAGCAACAGGCTCAGAAGAGCCACTTTTGCGGTTGGTTTGTGCCTCGCCTGACGCTGCGGCTTGTCCCGAGATGAGCAAGGTCTCCGCCTTTGCCTGATATCATCCCGGCAATCTGTACAGTCGCAGTCGTTTCAAAATAGTTCGTACATGCTCAGCGGAGGCCTGCAGCCACTCAGCGGGCGGGGATATCGCCCCTCGCCCAGCCTTCAGCGATCTCGGCGGCCCGCGCTTCAAAGGCCTGCGCCTCGATGGCCGCCCGGATGTCCTGCATCAGCTTCTGATAATAGGACAGGTTGTTCCAGGTCAGCAGCATGGCGCCGAGCGCTTCCTGCGAGCGCACGAGGTGATGCAGGTAGGCGCGCGAATAATCGCGCGCGGCCGGGCAGTCGCTTTCCTCGTCGAGCGGCCGCGGATCGTCGGCATGGCGGGCGTTCCTGAGATTGACCTTGCCGCGGCGCGTGTAGGCGAGGCCGTGGCGGCCGGCCCGCGTCGGCATCACGCAGTCGAACATGTCGATGCCGCGCGCCACCGATTTCAGGATATCGTCCGGCGTGCCGACGCCCATCAGGTAGCGCGGTCTGTCGGCCGGCAGCTCCGGGCAGGTGATGTCGAGCATCTCCAGCATCACCGGCTGCGGCTCCCCGACCGCCAGCCCGCCGACCGCATAGCCTTTCAGATCCATCGCCTTCAGCGCCTGGGCGGAGCGCACGCGCAAGGCCGCGCTGTCGCCGCCCTGGACGATGCCGAACATCGCCTTGCCCGGCTGGTCCCCAAACGCCGTCTTGCACCGCTCAGCCCAGCGCAGCGACAATTCCATCGCGCGCTCGATCTCCCTGGGCTTGGCCGGAAGTGCGGTGCATTCGTCGAGCTGCATCTGGATGTCGGAATCGAGCAGCCCCTGGATCTCGATCGACCGTTCCGGCGACATCTCGTAAGGCGCGCCGTCGATATGCGAGCGGAAGGTGACGCCCTGTTCGGTCAGCTTCCGGAGCTTCGATAGCGACATCACCTGGAAGCCGCCGCTGTCGGTCAGGATCGGATATGGCCAGCGCGCGAACTCATGCAGCCCGCCGAGCCTGGCCACGCGCTCGGCGCCCGGCCGCAGCATCAGATGGTAGGTGTTGCCGAGGATGATGTCGGCGCCGACGCCGCGCACCTGGTCCATATACATGGTCTTGACCGTGCCGCCGGTGCCGACCGGCATGAAGGCCGGCGTGCGGATCGCGCCGCGCGGCATCGAAACCAGGCCGCGCCGCGCCTTGCCGTCGCTGGCAAGCACCTCGAATGAAAAAGTCTCAGCCATTGAATTCCTTGTCGTGCACCGGCGCGCCGGGCGCCTGCTCGTCGAGCGACTGCCGGTAGCGGATGCAGCCGCGCATGAATTTGGGCCATGGCGGCACGGCGATCGACGGCTCGGTCTTTTCCGGCAAAAGGTCCCATAGGTCAGGGTGATGCCAGCACAGATCATGTCCGGTCGTGTCGCGATGCGCGCGGATGCCGGCGCGCAACTTCTTCACTTCCGCGATCAGCACATCGCGGTCCATGCCGTCGAGGTCATCGTCCATCGCTCGTCTCCGCTCGAGAAAGCAGGCTTGCGTCTCCATAGGAGTAGAACCTGTAACGGTTCTCGATGGCGTGCGCATAGGCCGAACGCATCGTCTCCAGCCCGCTGAAGGCCGAGACCAGCATGAACAGCGTCGAGCGCGGCAGATGGAAATTGGTCATCAGCATATCGGCCGTGCGAAAGCGATGGCCGGGCGTGATGAAGATGTCTGTAGGTCCGGACCAGGGCTCGATTCTGCCGTCGCTGTGCGCAGCACTTTCCAAAAGCCGCAGCGATGTCGTGCCGACGCAGATGATCCGCCCTCCCCGAGCCTTCGCCGCGTTGAGCGCAGTCGCCGTCTCCGGGCTCACCGAGCCGGTCTCGGCATGCATCTTGTGATCGGCCGTGTCGTCCGCTTTCACTGGCAAGAAGGTGCCGGCGCCGACATGCAGCGTGACGAAGCGGCGCTCGATGCCCTTGGCGTCCAGCGCCGCAAACAATTCCGGCGTGAAATGCAGGCCGGCGGTGGGGGCAGCGACCGCGCCCTCTTCCCGGGCATAGATGGTCTGGTAGTCGGCGCGGTCGCGCTCGTCGTCGTCGCGCTTCGACGCGATATAGGGAGGCAGCGGAATGTGGCCGACAGCGTGCAGCGCCTCGTCGAGGAACGGCCCGGAAAGATCGAAGCCGAGCAGCGCCTCGCCCGCCTCGCCCTTTTCGAGCACCGTGGCGTCGAGCTGACCGAGGAAGCAGGAATTGCCGTCATGGCCGAAATGGATGCGGTCGCCGGCGGCGATGCGTTTTCCCGGCCGCATGAAGGCCTGCCAGCGGTCCGGCGCCACCCGCATATGCAGCGTCGCCTCGACCTGCGCCACCGCCTCGCCGCGCTTGCGCATGCCCTTGAGCTGCGCCGGAATAACCTTGGTGTCGTTGAACACCAGCACGTCGCCTTCGCGAAGCAGCGACGGCAGATCGGAGACGACGCGGTCCTGCAATGGTTCGCCCGGTTTGACGACCAGCAGCCGGGCGCTGTCGCGCGGCTCTGCCGGGCGAAGCGCGATGCGCTCTTCCGGCAAGTCGAAGTCGAACAGGTCGACGCGCATCAATAGAGCCGGATGAGCAGCGCCCCGGCAAGCAGAAGCACGGCGCCGGCGACGCGGCCAAGCGAGATTTCGCGCACCGCCACGCCAAGGAAGCCGGCGCGGTCGATCAGCATGCCGGCGATCAGCTGGCCGGCGACCAGGAAGGCCATCAGCGCCGCGGCGCCGATACGTGGCGTGAGGATCGTCGACAGCGTCACATAGAAGCCGCCGAGCATGCCGCCGGCGATGAACAGCCAGGGCGCCGGCGCTTTCCAGTCGAGCGAGATGCCCTGCAGCTTCACCACCGAAATCGAGATGATGCCGAGCACGATGGCACCGGACAGGAAGGAAAAGGCGGCCGCCGCGACCGGAAGGCCGAGGCCCTTAGCCAATTGCGAATTGATCGGCGCCTGGATGGCGATGAAGGCGCCGGACAGGATGCCGAGCAGGGACCAGACAGCGCCCATCATCATCCCGCCTTTACTTGACGTCTGCCGCGACTTTCAGCGACACGATCTTGTCGGGATCCTGCACCGGCTCGCCGCGCTTGATCTTGTCGACATTCTCCATGCCTTCGATGACCTGGCCCCAAACCGTGTACTGGCGGTTGAGGAAGGCCGCGTCGTCGAAGCAGATGAAGAACTGCGAATTCGCCGAATTCGGGTTCTGGGCCCTGGCCATCGAGCAGGCGCCGCGGCCGTGATTGGCGTTGGAGAACTCGGCCTTGAGGTCCGGCTTGTCGGAGCCGCCCATGCCAGCGCGCGACGGCGCATAGGTGGGCTTCGAGGAATTGCCGAACTTGACGTCGCCGGTCTGCGCCATGAAGCCGTCGATGACGCGGTGGAACACCACGCCGTCATAGGCGCCTTCGCGCGCCAGCTCCTTGATGCGGGCAACGTGCCCGGGCGCCAATTCAGGGTACATTTCGATGACGACCTGTCCCTTGGTCGTTTCCATGATGAGCGCGTTCTCGCGGTCCTTGATCTCAGCCATGTCACAAAATCCTTTTGAAAATGAGGAGGTTATTTGCCGTCGGCGGCGATGCGAACCTTGATCATGCGGTCGGGGTCGGCGACCGTGCCGTTGTCGGCCTCGTCGCCCTTCTTGATCTTGTCGACGAGGTCCATGCCGCCGACGACCTTGCCGACGATGGTGTACTGGCCGTCGAGGTTCGGCGCCGGCGCGAACATGATGAAGAATTGCGAGTTCGCCGAGTTCGGATCCTGCGAGCGGGCCATGCCGATCACACCGCGCGCGAACTGCTCGCTCTTCGAGAACTCGGCCGGCAGATCGGGCAGATCGGAACCGCCGGTGCCGACGGCTTCGGGATTGAAGCCCTTCTTCATATTGCCGAATTTGACGTCACCGGTCTGCGCCATGAAGCCGTCGATGACACGGTGGAAGGCGACGTTGTCATAGGCGCCGTCGCGCGCCAGCTTCTTGATCTGCGCGACGTGCTTGGGCGCCAGATCGGGACGCAGCGCGATGGTCACGTCGCCGTCCTTGAGCGTGATGATCATGGTGTTTTCCTTGTCGGCGGCGACGGCAGGCAAGGACGCCGCGAAAAGGCCGGCAAGCACGACAAGGAACGAAGCGAGCTTCTTCAGCTGCATGGGTATCTCCGGGAAAGCCTATTTGGTGAACTTGGCGGTGAGCGCGCCGGCAACGGCCGTAGGCACGAATGGGCGGATGTCGCCGCCCATCGAGGCAATCTGGCGCACAAGTGTGGCGGTAATGGTGCGCACCGAAGGGCTGGCGGGCAGAAAAACCGTCTGCAATTCCGGCGCCATCGTCTCGTTCATGCCGGCCATCTGCATTTCATAATCGAGGTCGGTGCCGTCGCGCAGCCCCCGGATCATGATCGAGGCGCTGTGCTTGCGGGCCGCGTCGATGACCAGCCCGTCGAAGGAGACGACCTTGATACGATCGCTGTCGCGTCCGAATTCGGCCTTGGTTGCGGCCTCGATCAACTCAACGCGTTCCTCGAAGGAAAACAACGGCTTCTTGCCCGGGTGAATACCGATCGCCGCATAGACGATGTCGGCCACCGCCAGCGACGCTTTCAGCACATCGAGATGGCCGTTGGTCAGCGGGTCGAAGGAGCCGGCATAAAGGGCGGTGCGTTCGGTCATGGCAGGCTTCTAGCGGGCGGGCGGGCGGAAGGCAAATCCGATTGATGAGGCGTGCGTGAACCTTTTCGCGCCGATGAACGACAGATGAATGCGACGATCACGAACGTTTCACGCAGCGTTCACTAGGTTGACGCTTCAAGGGATGAAACCAAATCCCCATGTCACCGTTGTAAGTGCAGGAGAACACGCAAATGCTGATCTACATGCTCGCCACTGCAATGACCATCGTGATGATGATCGCGACCGCATTCGGGTTGCATCAGGAAGCAGCGCGGGTGCGCGTCAAGGCCAACACCAAGCGGCTCGATGGTTTTGCCCATCGCAACGTCTACCGCCGCCACTGATCCCCACCATGACCGAGCCGGCCCAAAGGGCCGGTTAAGCCGGACGAAAGACTATTCGCTCCCGCCCGTGTCGTCCGCGCCAGTCTCGCTCGAAGACACGTCCTCGACCTCATCGTCGGCCTGCGGCTCCGAAATCCGCTCCACCGACACGACCTTCTCGCCTTCGGCCGTGTTGAAGATCGTCACGCCCTTGGTGGCGCGGCTGGCGAAGCGTATGCCGTTGACCGGCACGCGGATGACAGTGCCGCCGTCCGAAACCAGCATGATCTGATCGTCGTTGCCGACCGGGAAGGTCGCGACCAGGCGGCCGATCTCGGCAACTTTCGACACGTCGGTGGCGCGGATGCCTTTGCCGCCGCGGCCAGTGAGTCGGAAATCGTAGGAAGACGAGCGCTTGCCGTAGCCATATTCGGTCACCGTCAGCACAAGCTTTTCATGCGCCCTGAGGAACTCGTAGCGCTCCTCGGAAAGCTCGGCTTCCTCGCCGATTTCCTCATTGGTGAGCGCGATCTCCTCCTCCTCGGCCGCGCCGCCGACGGCAAGCCGGCGCTCGGCTGCGGCGCGCTTCAGATAGGCCGCGCGCTCGGCGGGCGACGCATCGACATTCTCGATGATGGACATCGAGATGATCCGGTCCGTCTCGGCCATGGTTATGCCGCGCACGCCGACGGAATTGCGGCTCTGGAAGACACGCACGTCGGAGACCCGGAAACGGATGCACTGGCCGGAATTCGCGGTCAGAAGCACATCGTCATTGTCGGTGCAGGTCTCGACGCCGAGGATCTCGTCGCCCTCTTCCTCCAGCTTCATGGCGATCTTGCCGTTGCGGTTGACCTGGACGAAGTCGGACAGCTTGTTGCGGCGCACGGTGCCGCGCGTGGTCGCGAACATCACGTCGAGCTCGCCCCAGCTGGTTTCGTCCTCCGGCAGCGGCATGATGGTCGTGATGCGCTCGCCCTGCTCGAGCGGCAGCATGTTGATCAGCGCCTTGCCGCGCGATTGCGGGTTGCCGATCGGCAGCCGCCAGACCTTTTCCTTGTAGACGATGCCGCGCGAGGAGAAGAACAGCACCGGCGTATGCGTGTTGGCGACGAACAGCCGGGTGACGAAATCCTCTTCCTTGGTCGACATGCCGGAGCGGCCCTTGCCGCCGCGGCGCTGCGCCCGGTAGAGCGAGAGCGGCACGCGCTTGATGTAGCCGGAATGGCTGACGGTGACGACCATGTCCTCGCGCTGGATCAGGTCCTCGTCTTCCATATCCGAACCGCCGTCGGTCAGCTCGGTGCGGCGCGGCGTGCCGAACTCGTCGCGGACCGCGACCAGCTCGTCCTTGACGATCTGCTGGATGCGCGCGCGCGACGACAAAATATCAAGGAAATCAACGATTTCAACGCCGATCTGATTCAACTCATCGGCGATCTCGTCGCGGCCGAGCGCGGTCAGGCGCTGCAGGCGCAGGTCAAGGATGGCGCGCGCCTGTTCCTCGGACAGATTATAGGTGCCGTCCTCGTTGATGCGGTGGCGCGGATCGTCGATCAGCTGGATCAGCGGAGCAACGTCGTGCGACGGCCAGCGCCGCTCCATCAACTGCTCGCGCGCCGTCTGCGGATCCGGCGCGGTGCGGATCAGCTTGATCACCTCGTCGATATTGGCGACGGCAATCGCCAGACCGACCAACACATGCGCCCGCTCGCGCGCCTTGCGCAGCAGATACTTCGTGCGACGGCTGACGACTTCCTCGCGGAAGCCGACAAAGGCCTTCAGCATGTCGATCAGCGTCAGCACTTCCGGCTTGCCGCCGTTGAGCGCTACCATATTGGCGCCGAACGAGGTTTGCAGCGGCGTGAAGCGGTAGAGCTGGTTGAGGACGACGTCGGCCACGGCGTCGCGCTTCAACTCCACGACGACGCGGTAGCCCTGGCGGTCGCTCTCGTCGCGGATGTCGGAAATGCCCTCGATGCGCTTGTCGCGCACCAGCTCGGCCATCTTCTCGATCATCGAGGCCTTGTTCACCTGATAGGGAATCTCGGTGACGATGATGGATTCGCGGTCATTGCCACGCTGCTCTATCTCGACGCGGCCGCGCATGACGATCGAGCCGCGGCCTGTCGAATAGGCGTTGTAGATGCCCGAACGGCCGAGCACGATGCCGCCGGTCGGGAAATCCGGGCCGGGCACGATCTCCATCAGCGCCGTCAGGTCGATCGCCGGATTGTCGATGAGAGCGATGGCGCCGTTGCAGACTTCGACGAGATTGTGCGGTGGAATGTTGGTGGCCATGCCGACGGCGATGCCGCCGGAGCCGTTGACCAGAAGGTTTGGGAAACGGGCCGGCAGCACCTTGGGCTCGCTGCCGGACGCGTCGTAAGTATCCTGGAAATCGACGGTTTCCTTGTCGATGTCCTCCAAGAGCTCATGCGCGACCTTGGTGAGCCTGGACTCGGTGTAGCGCATCGCCGCCGGCGGATCGCCGTCGATCGAGCCGAAATTGCCCTGACCGTCGATCAGCGGCACGCGCAGCGACCAGTCCTGCGCCATGCGCACCAGCGCATCATAGATCGAGGCGTCGCCATGCGGATGGTATTTACCCATCACGTCGGCGACCGGGCGGGCCGACTTCACATATTTGCGATTCCAGTGGTAGCCGCTCTCATGCGAGGCATAGAGGATGCGGCGATGCACCGGCTTCAGGCCGTCGCGCACGTCGGGCAGCGCGCGGCTGACGATCACGCTCATGGCGTAATCGAGATAGGAGCGCTGCATCTCCTCGATGATCGAAATCGGCTCGATGCCGGTGGGGCCGCCGTCCGGCCCGCGCGGTGTCTTCTGGTCGGTCAAATCAGGTCACAATCCAGTCGGGAATCACTGGCTGCTTATATAGGAAGCCGGGGCGAAACTCCAATGCCGACGCCACTTTTCCAGAGACAATTTTTGCGGCAATTTCAAGTGGATACCGCTGATTGCGACGATATGGCCACAGGACTTATCGTGCTTGCTTGACAAGGCCCGTCAGAACACCACCCGGACCGCTGTCAGCGCCGGCCTGCGCGTCTAGCGCGATAAACGCCGGGCGCATCTCCCATTTCGCGCCGGAAACGGCGGTTGAAGGTCGACAGATCGTTGAAGCCGGCGTCGAAGGCGATCGCCGAGATTGCCTCGGTTGACGTGCGCAGTCGCACCGCTGCCCGGTGCAGTCTGGTTCGCAGCAGGAACTGGTATGGCGTCATCCCGGCGACCCGCCGGAATGTGCGCAGGAAATGATACGGGCTAGTTGCGGTCTCGCCGGCCAGTTCGGGCAGCGAAAGCGGCCGGTCCGCATTGAGTTCGATGAGGCGCACCGCCTCGGCAACGCGTTTCTGGTCGCGGCGGCTGGGCGCCCGATCGGTCTTTGTTGAGCCGGAGGCAGTGGCAACCACCGCGCCGGCAATGCGCAGGCTGAGTTCCTCGAAAGCATCGCCATCATCGGTCTCGCGCGCGGCTTCCGCTTCGGCCAGCAGCGGCGCCAGCACCGGTAGAGGCGGCAGGCGAGCCGCGCCAAAGCCGAGACGCCTGGCGCCCGGCACGTCGGCAACGACGCGTTCCATGTAGTTCGGGGCAAAATGGAAGGAGAGGCAGCGGTCGCCGGCACCGTGCTCATGGCCGCATTCATAGCAGGCGCCGGGATTGCCGAGCAAAATGGCGCCGGGCGACAGCACCGCCGTGCCTTGGCGGGTGCGGTAGCGGAACGTGCCGCTGGTCACGGCGGCGACGCAGAAGCTGCGATGCTCTTCCTCGAACGGCCGGTCGCCGGCGCGGGCCGTGCACACCACGTCAGCCACTTGCCAGCCTTGCCCCGAGGCCAGGATCCTTGCGGTCGTCGTCATGGCCCAAAGGATAGCAATTTTTCCCAAGCGCAGAACCCTGCCTTGGGCCTATCGCTCCACTCTCCTGACAGATGAGGCAGCACCATGACCGATCCCTTTGCCGACGCCCTGCGTAGCGAAGGCCCCAATCCTGACCTTGCCGAAAAGCTGAACCTCTACGGCCGTTTTGTCGGCGCCTGGACATTCGACGCCACGCGCCACCTCGAGGACGGCGCGATGCTGACCGGCCGCGGCGAGGTGCATTTCGGTTGGGTGCTGGAAGGCAATGCGGTGCAGGACGTTTGGATCCTGCCCGCGCGCGATGCCGGCCCCTCGCCTTCCCTCGGCCCATGGACCTTCTACGGCACGACGCTGCGCGTCTACGACCCCGGCATCGATGCCTGGCACATTTTCTGGAGCGATCCGCGCAGCCGTTATTTCAGCAGCCAGCTCGGCCGCGCCGAGGGCGACATGATCGTCCAGCAAGGCGTCGATGACAGCGGCGCGTCGGTGCGCTGGAGCTTTTCGCGCATCACCAACGATTCCTTCCGCTGGCTCGGCGAGCGCTCGCACGACAATGGCGAGACATGGCGGCTCGAAGTCGAGTTCCTGGCGCGCCGCATGAATGACGGCTAGAGAGATTCCGGGAAAGTGCGAACGTCTTCAACGCGTGAAGTCGGCGTTTTTTAGGCGGCTTTCAACCATTCCGCGGATTGGTCAATCGTAGCGGCGGCGCATCGTGTCCGCTCTGACATCCGACGGTGTGGCACCGTATCGCCGCTGGAAACCACGGTTGAAAGTGGAAATATCGCGAAAGCCGCAATCGTAGGCCAGGGCCGAAATCGTGCTTTCACCCGACGTCGATTGTCGTAGCAGGCGAAAGGCCATATCCAATCTGCTGGCTCGCAGGAATTCGGAGAAGGTGACGCCTTCGGCCTCAAACAGGCGTTGAATGTAGCGCGGCGTGATCCCTTGTCGTCTCGCCGCGGCGTCGATACCGAAATCCGGATCCTGCAAATGGCGTAGAACCTCCTTCTTGATCAGATCCAGCCGGACCGCCCGAATGCCAACTTCATTACGGGCGGCCCCGCCATTGACAAAGCCATCAAGGACGAGCGCGGCGAGATCGTGAAGATGGTTGGCAGCGATCTGGCGTGCTTGTTCTCCCTGTGGTGGGTTTTCGCGCAGAATATCCGCATAACCTGTGAGGAGCGGCATGCCCGGCGCGACTACGGGAATGTGATGGAACGCTTCGACCTCGATGCGCGGCACCAGCCTCGCTAGTCGCGAGCGCTTCAATGAAACGACCTTCACGGCGGTTTCGGGCAGTTGGAAATTCGAGCAGATCGCTTCGTTGATGAGCATCAGATTGCCAGCAGGCACCGTCATTGGCTTACGGCCATCGACCGAAACTTCATGCTCACGGGTATGGATGGTCAGCAGATAGTTGTCGCGGCCGTCGTTCAGCAGTTCACGCGTGCGCGCTCCGTAAATCGGCGAGTAGCTGCCGGTTGCAACCGTGACCTGATCGGGCAGGCCGAAAGCCGCTATCTCCACTCGAATTTCCGCTCTGCTGACGGCTGTGAATGCCCTGCCGGCAATGTGGCGAGCAACGACATCATGAAACAATGCCATGCGGTCGCGTGCCGGGATGTCATCGGTCGAAAAATACTCCATGTCACTTGACCAGACCGGCTGCGGGATCCCACTTCGCCCGTTCACGGCGCTGAAATGGGAGCGTTCCCGCTTGTCCTATCACCGCCAAGGCAGATTTGCAGCACAGTGAACATTTTTGTTGGTCCCGCTGTGCCCATCGCAGGACTCATCCCAGTGGGTAGCTTCTCTGGCTGGAGGCGGCTTTCCACTACCTTGGATGATCTTCGCGAACAAAGGCAAACGCGCATGTTCGGCCGACGGGGGTTTCGCACTGCCAAAAAATCATTCTCAGCATGTGAACATCCGCGCCTGGTTTTGCAGCATAAGGCCTCCACCGACGCCTCTTCGCAATAGCTGGGCGGCCTGGCCGGCCGGCCCGGCCAGCCCGGCTATGACGCTGCTCGCCGTGGCCAGGCCTTGTTGGGCACGGAGCGATTGGTAGACCTGCTCCCTGCACGCCCGGCCGCGTGCGACCGCGTCGGCATAAAGTTTGGCGGAAGCCGGATTTTTCGGAACGCCGGAGCCTTCGCCGAACGTCTGGTCTCCAAAATCCGGCTGTGCGCCCGCGGCGACAGCAGCGGCCTCGCCCGCCGCCGGCACTGCTGCCCTGCTCTCGGGCGCACTTGTCGTCGTCTGGCTGCACCCGGCCACCAGAACGCTTACCATCAAAAACATTATTTTCTTCACGTTTGCCCTTCCGCTTCGACATTTTGCTCGCGGCCCGGACCGGCAATCGCGTCGGAGATCGCGTCCAAATGCGTCTACGATGCTGGTGTTCTTCCGTCTCGGCGCTGAGCGAACTGGTTCCGCTTGGCACGAACTGCCATGGCATTGCCCGGAATTAACGTGCAGTGGTGTGAGCCAGCGCTACTCAATTGCAGGATTGAGGCGACCGAATTCCCCGCATCCCGCACGGTTTCCATTGGACCTGCTTTGCTCTACCAATGTGCCTGTTAGGGAACGCGGAGGTGCGGGCTTCGCCCGGCGGGAGGGGACCAGCGATGCCGAGTTTCGACAGCCTGTTCAACGCCTTCGTCACCATCCTGGTGACCATCGACCCGCCGGGGCTGGCGCCGCTCTTCCTCGCCGTGACGCGCGGCATGAACCGCGAGGAGCGTCAGCAGGTCTCGGTGCGCGCTTCGGTGATTGGCTTCCTGGTCATGGCGCTGTTTGCGATCGCCGGCGCCTCGATCCTGTCGGTGTTCGGCATCACGCTGCCGGCCTTCCGCGTCGCCGGCGGTTTTCTCTTGTTCTTCATCGCCTTCGAGATGGTTTTCGAGCGCCGCCAGGACCGCAAGGAAAAGATCGGCGACGTCGCCATCACCAAGGACATGATCCACAACATCGCCGCCTTCCCGCTGGCGATCCCGCTGATCGCCGGCCCCGGCGCCATTTCGGCAACCGTGCTGCTGTCGGGCTCCTTCCAGGGTTTTGGCGCTCAGGCGGCGCTGGTCGGCATCATAGCGATCTGCCTGGTGATCACCTTTCTGGTTTTCGTGCTGTCCGAGCGCATCGACCGCATCCTCGGCCAGACCGGCCGCTCGATCCTGACCAGGCTGCTCGGCGTGATCCTCGCGGCACTCGCGGTGCAGTTCGTCGCCGATGGCATCAAGGCGCTGATGGCCGCTTGAACAGTATGCCTACTGCCTACTGCCTACTGCCTACTGCCTACTGCCTACTGCCTACTTCGCCGCCGTATCCACCACCTCGAAATCATGCGTGATGGTCGCCGTCCTGGCCATCATGGCGCTGGCCGAGCAGTATTTCTCAATCGACAGGTCGATCGCCCGTTTCACCTTGTCGTGCGACAGCGCGCGGCCCGTGACGGTGAAATGCATGTGGATGCGGGTGAAGACTTTTGGGTCGGTCTCGGCCCGGTCGGCGTCGAGCTCGACCACGCAATCCTCGACCGCCTCGCGGCCCTTCTCGAGGATATGGACGACGTCATAGGCCGAGCAGCCGCCGGTGCCAATCAGCACGAGCTCCATCGGGCTCGGTCCCGGCGTCTTGCCATCCGGCCCGTGCGCTGTGCCCAGCACCACTTTGTGGCCGCTGCCGGATTCGCCGACGAAGGTACGTTCCTCGACCCATTTGATGCGTGCTTTCACGTTGATCTTCCTTACGAGGTTCCTGCAGCCCTACTGGCCGAACACGACGGCGTGCATGATCCGGCCAGGCAGCAGCGTGAAGATGCCGGCGCCGACCAGCGCGAACAAATAGAGCTTGATCATGGCGCCGCGATGCGCGGTCACCTTATGCGTGTGCGCATACCAAGCCGCCAGCGGCACGGTGACCAGCACCAGGATCGACAACAGATGGATCGGACTGAACGGGCCGATGAGCCGGATTTGCTGGATCCAGAAACTCGATATGGCGATGACCAGCATCAGCGTCACCCAGGCATAACCCATCACCCGGTGCCGCGTATTGCCCTTGGGCAGCGCCAGCTGGGCGCCGCCCACGGCGAGCGCGGCGAAGGCCGCGAATGCATGCCATGGAATGGGAGGAGGCGCCGACAGAAGCGGGCCGAGCGACATCGCGCCTTCCCTTCAGACGACCGTTTCGAGACGCTTAGAACGGGATCTCGTCGTCCAGCTCGCGCGACGAGCCGCCGCCGCCGCCCCTGGAACCGCCACTGCCGCCACGGCCTTCATTCGGACCGGACTGGCCGAAATCCGAGCCACGGCTGCTGCTGCCGCCGGAATAGCTGCCGACCTGGCCGCCGCCGCCCTCGCCGCGCGCGTCGAGCATTTGCAACTCGCCCCGGAATTTCTGCAGCACGACCTCGGTCGTGTATTTGTCGGCACCGGTCTGGTCTTGCCATTTGCGGGTTTGCAACTGGCCCTCGACATAGACCTTCATGCCCTTCTTCAGATACTGCTCGGCCACCTTGGCGAGCTGGTCGTTGAAAATGACGACGTTATGCCACTCGGTCTTTTCCTTGCGCTCGCCCGAGTTCTTGTCGCGCCAGCTTTCCGACGTGGCGATGCGAATGTTGACGACCGGATCACCGGAATTCAGGCGGCGGATTTCAGGATCCGCTCCGAGATTGCCGACCAGAATGACCTTGTTGACGCTACCCGCCATCTTACTTCTCCGCGCTCATCCGAAACAAATTTCAAGTCGCTCACCTTACAGCCTGCGGGTCGCCGCCGCCCGCAAAGGCTGGCTTTTCCCACAAGGTTTTTGTTCTCTTTTCGTTCTAGTCATAGCTGCACTTTCTGTCAAGGAATGTCAGCAAAGCCAGGGTCGAACGTGCATTTTGATATGGCGATCAAATAGAAGCTTGCCAAATCAATAAGTATCGACTTATGCTTCTATCATGATCGAAGCAGAGATTTTCCGCGCTCTGGCCGACCCGACGCGACGCGCCGTCTACGAGCGGCTGACCGCCGGCGAGATGAGCGTGAGCGAGTTGCGCGCCGGCATGAGCGTGTCGCAGCCGGCGGTCTCCCAGCACCTTGCCGTGTTGCGCGGCGCCGGCCTGGTGGTCGAGCGGCGCGCCGGTCGCAACGCCTATTACCGTGCCGATCCGCAAGGGCTCGACCCGCTGCTCGGCTGGATCGAACGCTACCGCGCCTTCTGGCCGGAACGCATCGAGAAATTGAAGACGGTTCTGAAGGGAATGGACCAATGACCAAACCAGAGAAGCCGACAGCGACCGAGGCGCCGCTCAGCTTCGAATGCGATCTTCCCGAGCCGCCGGAAAAAGTCTGGCGGGCGCTGACCGAGCCGGAGCTGCTCGCTGCCTGGATGATGCCGAACGACATGAAGGCGGAAGCCGGCAGTCGCTTCGCCTTTGCCGGACCGGATGCGCCGATCGAATGCGAGGTGCTCGAGGCCGAGCCCGGCAAGCTGCTGCGCTATTCCTGGCGCGAGCGGCCCGGCGCGGGCGATGGCGAACTCCCGGCCTTCGACAGCATCGTCACCTTCACGCTGGCACGCACCGCTTCCGGCGGCACGCATCTTAGCATCGTCCATGACGGCTTCGCGCAGGCAGCGCAGCCTCTCGTCGCCGTCTCGGGCGCCGGCTGCGGGCTTTCGCTCGATGCGCGCAAAAATCCAATCGCCGCCAATGCGCCCTGCATGATGCTGCGCGCGGCCTGATCAAAAGAGAACCAAGGAAACCCATTATGAGCATTGCCAATCTGGTGCCGATGGTCATCGAACAGTCGAGCCGCGGCGAGCGTTCCTTCGATATTTTTTCGCGGCTGCTGCGCGAGCGCATCGTCTTCATCAATGGCGAGATCAACGACAACGTCTCGGCGCTGGTCTGCGCGCAGTTGCTGTCGCTGGAATCCGACCATCCCGAGAAGGAGATCTCGCTCTACATCAACTCGCCCGGCGGCATGGTGACCAGCGGCTTCGCCATCTACGACACCATGCAATACATTTCCTGCCCGGTGTCGACGGTGTGCATGGGTTTTGCCGCCTCGATGGGCTCCTTCCTTTTGATGGCCGGCAACCCGGGACGGCGCATCGCGCTGCCCAACACCCGCATCGTGCTGCATCAGCCGCTTGGCGGCTTCCAGGGCCAGGCTTCCGACATCCAGCGCCATGCCGAGGACATCGTGCGCACCAAGCAGCACATGACCGAGCTCTATGCCAGGCATTGCGGCCGGACCTATGAGGAGGTCGAGCGCACCCTCGACCGCGACTATTTCATGAGCGCCGCGGAAGCCAAGGACTGGGGTCTCGTCGACCACGTCTACGACACGCGCAAGAAAGCTGCCTGATATCGCAGCCGGATGCGCGGCAAATTGATCGCCCTGCGTCTGGCATCGCTCCAGCCGCGCCTCTATAGTTTGGGCATGCTCAAGCTGCTGCAAACCAGACATTTGTGCGTTGCCGCCGCCGCGCTTGCCGGCGCGCTCGTGGCCGGCAGCGCGCTTGCTGACGACAGCACGGCGCAGAAGCTGCCCGGCGTCAGCGGCGACTACCGTATCGCCAAGCCGGCGCCTCTACCGGAACCGGACGACGCCTTGCCGGCCGGCAACGACGGCTCCTTCAGGATCGGCAATACCGATGTCAGGATCGGCGGCAGCATAACGATCGACATGGCCACGGGCAGCAACAAGATTCCGAACCACTGATAATCCTGTCGGCACAGATCGACGACTTGGCGATCAGCTGAAGCGCTTTTCGTTCGTCATTCTATGGCGAAGCAAGGAGCGAAGCGACGCGGCGTAGACCATAGAATCCATGCCGTTACGCCAATGCGATGCGACGGTGCAGAATTCTGCTCCGCTGCATTCCTCGGCTGAGGTAACGGCATGGATCCCTGGGTCTTCGCTCCGCTTCGCGTCGCTACGCCCAAGGATGACGAAGTTGGGCCCGGCCAACTGCGAACCTGGGATGATCGCAAAAAAGGATGATCGCAAAAATGTAAGCCCCATCCCTGCTGTGCAGATGGATGGGGCTTCATGGATCTGAAATCCAACTTTAGCCGGGAGTGGACTGCCGGCGTTCTGTTTCGGATGCAACGCGGCGTTCAGCCGACGATCCGACTATCGTCTCTGATTGTTGGGAATCGGCAAGTCACGGTTTGTCGGGCTGGCGTTTCAAGTCTGCCCTGGCACTTATGCCCGCCGCGGCTCCATCTCCGTGTGGAGCCTCAAGGGACTGTCCGGTGGCGTCATGCTCCGCTCCTGGGTCCGTTGCGACAATGTCGTTCGAAGCGCTAATCGCTATCGCCTGCGGCGTCTCGCAGGCCGCCAGTTGGGCGGCGAGGCCATCGAAAGACGGCCGGCTTCGTTGACGTTTTCGAGACTGCTCCCCTCGGTCCGACACGTCAACCGTTGAATAGCCGGTTACCGAAAAATGTGATCGGCGGGAGGTTACGTCCAGGTAAGTCGAGCGCCTTCGTGAACCGGTTCGGACGCGGCGCAGGCGCTCTTTGTTTCCACAATTTTGTCAGGAGCGTGTTCGGCCTTTGTTCTTTCCGCTTGCCCGCTCGCGCGAAAGGCGGTTAAACGCTTGTTGTCGAGATGTGTGGCGTCTCTCGACGCGGCGGCAAAACCACCTACATAAGGGATGGCCGGGGACAACCCTGCCCAATCCACCACATTCCAGACTTGAGGCGGCGACCGGCGATGGCCGACCATAAATACCTTTCCATTCGCGGGGCGCGCGAACACAATCTCAAGAACGTCGATCTCGACCTGCCGCGCGACAGCCTGATCGTGATGACCGGACTGTCGGGCTCCGGCAAGTCGTCGCTCGCCTTCGACACCATCTATGCCGAGGGCCAGCGTCGCTATGTCGAAAGCCTGTCGGCTTATGCCCGCCAGTTCCTGGAGATGATGCAGAAGCCGGACGTCGACCAGATCGACGGCCTGTCGCCCGCCATCTCGATCGAGCAGAAGACCACCTCGAAGAACCCGCGCTCGACGGTCGGCACCGTCACCGAGATCTACGACTACATGCGCCTTTTGTTCGCGCGTGTCGGCATCCCCTATTCGCCGGCCACCGGCCTGCCAATCGAGAGCCAGACGGTCAGCCAGATGGTCGACCGGGTGCTCGCGCTCGACGAAGGCACGCGTTTGTTCCTGCTCGCGCCGATCGTGCGCGGCCGCAAGGGCGAGTACCGCAAGGAACTGCTTGAGCTGCAGAAGAAGGGCTTCCAGCGCGTCAAGGTCGACGGCGTCTTCTACGAGATCGCCGACGTGCCGGCGCTTGACAAGAAGTACAAGCACGACATCGACGTTGTCGTCGATCGCATCGTCGTGCGCGGCGATCTGGCAACCCGGCTCGCGGATTCGATGGAGACCGCGCTGAAGCTTGCCGAGGGCCTTGCCGTCGCCGAGTTCGCCGACCGGCCGCTTGACGCCAGCCTGACCGGCGAGGATTCCGTCAACAAGTCGAAGAACGAGACGCATGAGCGCATCCTGTTCTCGGAGAAGTTTGCCTGTCCGGTGTCCGGCTTCACCATTCCGGAGATCGAGCCGAGGCTGTTCTCCTTCAACAACCCGTTCGGCGCCTGCCCGACCTGCGATGGCCTCGGCAGCCAGCGCGCCATCGATCCCAACCTCGTGGTGCCGGACGAGAATGTTTCGTTGCGCGACGGCGCCATCAGCCCGTGGGCGAAGTCGACCTCGCCCTATTACGCGCAGACGCTGGAAGCGCTGGGCAAGGCTTATGGCTTCAAGCTCGGCGACAAGTTCAAGGACCTGAGCACCGAGGCGCAGGAAGCCGTGCTGCGCGGCACGGGCGAGCACGAGATCACCTTCCAGTATGATGACGGGTTGCGCTCCTATAAGACCACCAAGACCTTCGAGGGCGTCATCCCCAATCTCGACCGGCGCTGGAAGGAAACGGAATCGGCCTGGATGCGCGAGGAGATCGAGCGCTTCATGTCGGCCACCCCCTGCCCGGCCTGCAACGGCTACCGGCTGAAGCCTGAAGCGCTGGCGGTGAAGATCGGCGGCAAGCATATCGGCGAGGTCACCGAACAGTCGATCCGCAAGGCCGACCAGTGGTTCACCGACCTGCCGGGAGAGCTCAACGACAAGCAGAACGAGATCGCGGTCCGCGTGCTCAAGGAAATCCGCGAGCGGCTGCGTTTCCTCAACGACGTCGGCCTCGACTATCTGACGCTGTCGCGCAACTCCGGCACGCTGTCGGGCGGCGAGAGCCAGCGCATCCGGCTGGCCTCGCAGATCGGCTCTGGCCTGACAGGCGTGCTCTATGTGCTGGACGAGCCGTCGATCGGCCTGCACCAGCGCGACAATTCACGCTTGCTCGAAACGCTGAAGCATCTGCGCGATATCGGCAATACGGTGATCGTGGTCGAGCATGACGAGGACGCCATCCTGCATGCCGACTACGTCGTAGACATGGGCCCCGCCGCCGGCATCCATGGCGGCGAGATCATCGCTCAGGGAACTCCGCAGCAGGTGATGGCCAATCCCAATTCGATCACCGGCAAATATCTGTCGGGTGCGCTCGAAGTGGCGACGCCTGGCGTGCGGCGCGAGGCGAAGAAAAACCGGCGCATCAAGGTTGTCGGCGCGCGCGGCAACAATCTGAAGAATGTGACGGCGGAGATCCCGCTCGGCACCTTCACGGCGGTCACCGGCGTGTCGGGCGGCGGCAAGTCGACCTTCCTGATCGAGACGCTGTTCAAGGCGGCCTCGCGCCGCATCATGGGCTCGCGCGAGCATCCGGCCGAGCACGACCGCATCGAGGGGCTGGAATTCCTCGACAAGGTCATCGACATCGACCAGTCGCCGATCGGCCGCACGCCGCGTTCCAACCCGGCCACCTATACCGGCGCCTTCACCCCGATCCGCGACTGGTTCGCGGGCCTTCCCGAAGCCAAGGCGCGCGGCTACCAGCCTGGCCGTTTCTCCTTCAACGTCAAGGGCGGCCGCTGCGAGGCCTGCCAGGGCGACGGCGTCATCAAGATCGAGATGCACTTCCTGCCTGATGTCTACGTCACTTGCGATGTCTGCCACGGCAAGCGCTACAACCGCGAGACGCTGGACGTCCTGTTCAAGGGCAAGTCGATCGCCGACGTGCTCGACATGACGGTCGAGGAAGGCGTCGACTTCTTCTCGGCGGTGCCGGGCGTGCGCGACAAGCTGGAGACGCTGAAGCAGGTCGGCCTCGGCTACATCCATATCGGCCAGCAGGCGACGACTTTGTCGGGCGGTGAGGCGCAGCGGATAAAACTCGCCAAGGAACTGTCGCGCAAGGCGACCGGCAAGACGCTCTACATCCTCGACGAGCCGACGACAGGCCTGCATTTCCACGATGTAGCCAAGCTGCTCGAAGTGCTGCACGAGCTGGTCGACCAGGGCAACACGGTGGTGGTGATCGAGCACAATCTCGAGGTGATCAAGACCGCCGACTGGGTGCTCGATCTCGGCCCCGAAGGCGGCGACGGCGGCGGCGAGCTGGTGGCGTCGGGCACGCCGGAAGCGATCGTGCGCGAAAAGCGCAGCTACACCGGCCAGTTCCTGAAGGAGCTCCTGGAGCGGCGCCCCGGAGGCAAACGCGAAGCGGCAGAGTGATGGCAGGTAACGGCCTTGTCTCCATCGAAAGCCGCTTCGGCGTCACCGAGACGATCGATCGGCTGGTCGAGACGGTCACCGGCGCAGGATTGCGCGTCTTCGCGCGCATCGACCATACCGCCGGCGCGCGTGAAGTCGGCGCGCTGCTGCGACCGACGGAATTGCTGATCTTCGGCCATCCGAAGGGCGGCACGCCTTTGATGCAGGACCGGCAGCTTGCCGGCATCGACCTGCCGATCAAGGCGCTGGCCTGGGAGGACGAGCAACGCAAGGTCTGGCTGTCCTATAACGACGCGCAGTGGCTTGCGGAGCGCCATGGCCTCGGCGACGCCAGCCGCAACGCCGTCGCCGCGATTGCGGCAGGCATGCAGAAGGTTGTCGCCGCCGCTGCCGGAGTAGACCAATCATGAGACCGGCCCGCCCCGAAGACCTCGCTGCAATCGTCGCGCTGACCACGGATGCCTATGCGCCTTACACGCCCATCTTCGGCGGACCGCCTATCCCGGTCACCGAGGATTACGCGCCGCGGATCGGGCGCGGCGAGGTCTGGCTGCTGGAAGAAGACTCAAAGCTCGCCGGGTTGATCGTCATCGAACGGCATCCCGACCATGCCATGATCTTCAGCGTCGCCGTCGCGCCGGCCTTTCAGGGCAGGAAGCTCGGCATCGCGCTGCTCGACTTCGCCAGCGAGCAGGCGCGGTCGTGGGGCGTGCCGGAAGTGCGGCTCTACACCAATTCGCGCATGGAGCGGAATATCGCGCTCTATGCTGCCTATGGCTATCGCGAAACGGGTCGCCGGGCCAACCCGTACCGGCCAGGATGGACGCTGGTCGACATGGTGAAGCCGGTCGACAGGGCCGCCTGACCAAGTTTCAACGGAGGAGGAAGACGATGAGCCAAGGAAAGATCCGCTCCGGCATGGGCGGCTGGACTTTCGAGCCTTGGGATACCTCCTTCTATCCGGAGAAGCTCGCCAAGGCCAAGCAGCTGCACTATGCCAGCCGCCAGGTGCCGAGCATCGAGGTCAACGGCACATACTATTCCAGCTTCAAGGAACCGACTTTCGTCAAGTGGGCCAACGACGCGCCGGACGGCTTCGTCTTCTCGCTCAAGGGCAACCGCTTCGTCACCAACCGCCGCGTGCTTGGCGAGGCGGGAGAGTCGATGATGCGCTTCCTCGGCTCCGGCGTCGCCGCGCTCGGCGAGAAGCTCGGCCCGATTCTCTGGCAGTTCGCGCCGACCAAGAAGTTCGACGCCGACGATTTCGAAGCTTTTCTCAATCTTCTGCCCGAGAAGCAGGACGGCGTGCCTTTGCGCCACGCGCTGGAGGTGCGCCACGACAGTTTTGTTGTGCCCGAATTCCCGGCGCTTGCACGCAAATACAACGCCGCGATCGTCTATGCCGACCACGCAAAATATCCAGCGATCGCCGATGTCACCGGCGATTTCGTCTATGCGCGGCTGCAGACCGGCAGCGACGACAACCCCGACTGCTACACGCCGAAAGGCCTGGACGAATGGGCGGGGCGGGTGAAGGCATGGGCGCAAGGCAAGCAACCCGCCGACCTGCCGCGCGCCGATCCGAAGACCGATGCGCCGGTCAAGCCGCGCGACGTGTTCGCCTACTTCATCACCGAAGGCAAGGTGCGCGCGCCTTTCGGCGCGATCGCGCTGATGAAGCGCGTGGCCGATTGAAGGGGCGAGCTCCGTCGGAACTTACGAGGCATCTTGACCGTTTTGCCTTTCTCGCCGGGAGCCGGT
The DNA here is from genome assembly GCF_006442815.1 of Mesorhizobium sp. B2-4-3. Lineage (GTDB taxonomy): Bacteria > Pseudomonadota > Alphaproteobacteria > Rhizobiales > Rhizobiaceae > Mesorhizobium. The sequence goes on along the minus strand of NZ_VFVL01000004.1, from coordinate 46,621 downwards.
TTTCACAGCGGTTGAGCTTTCGCGGAACAAGGGCCCAGGCTCCGGTATCGGGGGAGCCCGAAGAAAGCGAGGTGATATGGCTGTCATCCTCATCGGGGCATTGCTCATTGTCGCCGGCATTGTGTACATGGCCGGTGCGGTCCTCAGGCGCGGGAAACTTAGCGATCCGGCACCTGCAGCCTCGGATCGCCCGATGCCAAACCTGGCAACGCCTGGCCCCACGCTCGAGCCGCGCCGGCGCGGACTCGGTTTCCTCGGCCTGTCGCAGAATTGGCCGGGTCTGGTGATGATGGGGGTCGGCATCATCCTGCTGTTGTCGGTGGCGGTCCTCTGACGCCGCGGAATTATGGCATCTTCACCGCTATCGTAACGTAATCGATACTTCCTTGCTGCACTAATGCATCTACGCCAGGTTGCAGAGGCCCGGCGCCGGCAAGGACGCGTGCATGCTGCTCGACTACAATTCATTGCTGCTTGCCGTCGGCTTTTCCGCCGCTTGCCTCAGCCTCACGCTGTTCGGAACATGGCTGACCGCGCGTTCCGACAAGTTCCTGCTGACCTGGGCAATCAGCGTGCTGGTCGTGGTGGCCGAGGTCTTTGCCTACGAGGCCTATATCGAGAGACCCGGAACGGCCCTCGGCGTGCTCACGCTGGCGCTGCTGCTGCTCGGCTTCTCCGTCATGCTCGGCGCTGCCCATCAATTCAGGACAAGACGCTCCCCCTTGCCGCTCATCGCGCTTAGCGTCGGCATTTCCTATGCTCTCGCCCTGCCGCCCATGGCGCTCGGCTATGACGGCCTGGGCTTCATGCTGGAAAACGCTCTGGCCGCGCTGCTTTTGTTCGGCACCGCATATCAATATTGGCGGAGTCGCGCAGAGGCGCCCGTCCATCTCATCGGCGTGGCGCTGCTCTATTCGCTGACCGCCGCATCCTTCGTGCTGTGCGCGGCCGTGCTGGCATGGGACGGCAAGCTCGTCCTCGGCCATGCGCCTAGCAATTGGGCGGAGGATCTGAGCCTTGTCATCGTCATCGCCTCCATGACCGGCATCGGCGCCTTGTCGCTGGCGCTCAACCAGGGGCGGCTAGCCCGCCATCATCAGCGCGAGGCGCAGACCGATGCCTTGACCGGGTTGCTCAACCGCCGCGCGTTGTTCGACCTTCACGGCAAGACACCCGTCGGCGCTTTCACGGCTGTGGTGGTGTTTGACCTCGACGGCTTCAAGGCGGTCAACGACCAGTTCGGTCACGCCGCGGGAGACGAGGTGCTGAAGGTCTTTGCCGAGGTGCTCTCCGCCGATCTGCGCCCGAGCGACTCGGTCGCCCGCATGGGTGGAGAGGAATTCGCCATGGTGTTGAGGCGCACTTTGCCCGAGACAGCCGAGGCGACGGCCGAACGTGTCAGGGCCACCTTCGCCGCGCGCACGGTGGAGACAGAGACCGAGCCATTGCGCTGCACGGTCAGCGCCGGATTCGCCTTCGGCAGCACGGACGGCATGAGCTTCGACAAAGTGCTCAGCGCCGCCGACAAGGCGCTCTATGCCGCCAAGCGCGGCGGCCGCAACCGCGTCCTGGATTTCCGCCGTGCCGGTTGAGTTTTACCGCCGTGTGCGAGCTCTCAATGGTGTGAGATCACTTCGTTGAAGGCGTCGAGATCGACGTAGAAAACCTTGGTGATCTCATCCAGGAGATGATCCTCGTCATAGCCTTGCGACATCAGGATGTTGATCGCGGTCATGATATCGACGCGCTCGGTGAGACGCCGCTTTTGGTAGTCCTCGACAAAACGTTCCATCGCCGTCCCCTGGCAAGATTCTTTTTGGACGCGTTGACCGACAATCACTGCGGGGAAAGCTAAGCAGGCTTGCTTGCGTGGAACTTGCGGGCGGTGTCCGCGCGCCTTCCCCCTCATTCGCGACTGATACGGAAAGCGGCCGACTCACCAAGGCCAAGAAAAGACTAGCATGAAGTGTTCGACGCGCCAGAGCCGTCGAACACTTCGTCATCCTTGGGCGTAGCGACGCGAAGCGGAGCGAAGACCCAAGGATCCATGCCGTTACTTCGAAGCGTCACTAACGGTGCAGAATCTGGAATTGTCGGGACGCGGGAAGAACAGATTCTGTTCTGCGCCGCCGGACCACTCGGCAGACGCAACGGCATGGATCCTTGGGTCTGCGCGCGTCGCTGCGCTCCTTGCTTCGCCCAAGGATGACGACGCGAGAGATGCTTCGGCTAATCTCCGAAGTTTGCCACCGGCAGCCAGGAGGGTCGCTAGGCCTCACCTCGATTACACTGTCAGGAACTTCCGCACATCCGACCGGTCGAGGTCCTCGGCCGGACCGGTATGCACGATCTGGCCGCGATCCATGATGTTGACCTCGTCGGCAAGCTCGCGGCAGAAGTCGAGATATTGCTCGACCAGAAGCACCGCGATCCCCGCCTGGTCGCGTAGATAGCGGATGGCGCGGCCGATATCCTTGATGATCGACGGCTGGATGCCTTCGGTCGGCTCGTCGAGCACCAGGAGCTTGGGCCGCATCACCAGCGCCCGGCCTATGGCGAGTTGCTGCTGCTGCCCGCCGGAAAGGTCGCCGCCGCGGCGCGACAGCATCTGCTTCAAGACCGGGAACAGCTCGAAGACGTATGCCGGAACATTGCGGTCCGCGCGCCTGAGCGGCGCGAAACCGGATTCCAGGTTCTCGCGCACCGTCAGCAGCGGAAAAACCTCCCTGCCCTGCGGCACGAATGCGATGCCCGACCGGGCGCGATCATACGCCGCGCTCCGGTCGAGCGCCTTCCCCTCGAAGGCAACGCTTCCGCTCGTCAGCCGGTGATGGCCGACGATCGATCTCATCAAACTGGTCTTGCCGACGCCGTTGCGGCCGAGCACGCAGGTGATCTTGCCGGCACCGGCCTTCAGCGAAACGCCACGCAGCGCCTGGGCGGCGCCGTAATGCAGCGTGGCATTGGAGACTTCGAGCATGGTTCAGCCCCTTCTCCAGCGCTTCAAAAAAGCGAAATCGAAACGATGGAACGGAACCCGCCAGATCATGCTTCACCGCCCCAGATAGACTTCGACGACGCGCTCGTCCGCCGAGACGAAATCGAGCGTGCCTTCCGACAGCACCGAGCCTTCATGCAGGCAGGTGACCTTGACGCCGAGCTCGCGCACGAAATGCATGTCGTGCTCGACGACCACCACCGAATGGTCGCGGGCGATATCCTTGAGCAGGCGAGCGGTCTCCTCGGTCTCGGCGTCGGTCATGCCGGCGACCGGTTCATCGACGAGCAGCAGCTTCGGGTCCTGCGCAAGCAGCATGCCGATCTCCAGCCATTGCTTCTGGCCGTGGCTCAGATTGGCGGCGAGCTCGTCGCGTTTGTCGCCGAGACGGATGATGCCGAGTATGTCGTCGACGCGCCGTCTCTCGGCTGTCGAGCGGCGATGGAACAGCGCCGGGAAGATCGAGCGCGGCCCCTTCAGCGCCAGCATGAGGTTGTCCTCGACGCTGTGGCTTTCGAAGACGGTCGGCTTCTGGAATTTGCGGCCGATGCCCATCATGGCGATCTCGGCCTCGTCATGCCGGGTGAGATCCACCTCACCGTCGAAGAACACTTCGCCTTCGTCGGGCCGTGTCTTGCCGGTGACGATGTCCATCATCGTCGTCTTGCCGGCGCCGTTGGGTCCGATGATGGCGCGCATCTCGCCCTTGTCGAGCACCAGCGACAGATTGTTGATGGCGCGGAAACCGTCGAAGGAAACCGAGACGCCGTCGAGATAGAGGATGGTGTTGGACTTGCTCATAGATCGCTCACTCCGCTGGCTGCGGCTCGGAGCCGGTGGTCGGCCAGGCGCCCGGTGTGGTCGCCGCAGAGCGCACGATCATCGGCTCCGGCGCCTGCGGATCGGCGCCGGCTTCGGCTGCAAGCGAAGCCGCACGCAGCGCCTTCGCCCTGCCGCGCCAGCCGTCCCACATGCCGACGATGCCCCTGGGCAAAAGCAGCGTGACGGCGACAAACAGCCCGCCCAGGGCGAACAGCCAGAATTCCGGTATCACGCCGGTGAACCAGGATTTGCCGGCGTTGACCAGCAGCGCGCCGATGATCGGGCCGACGATGGTGCCGCGCCCGCCGACGGCGGTCCAGATCACCACCTCGATCGAGTTGGACGGCTCGAACTCGCCGGGATTGATGATGCCGACCTGCGGCACGTAGAGCGCGCCGGCGATGCCGGCCATGATGGCGGAAACGACGAAGGCGAACAGCTTGACGTTCTCGGCCCGCCAGCCAAGGAAGCGGGTGCGGCTTTCGGCATCGCGCACCGCCATCAGCAGCTTGCCGTATTTCGAGCGGACGATCGCCGAGGTGACGAAGACGGCGAGCGCCAGCGTGACGGCGCTTGCCGCGAACAGCGCCGAACGCGTCGCATCGGCCTGCACGTTGAAGCCCAGAATGTCCTTGAAATCGGTCAGTCCGTTATTGCCGCCGAAGCCCATGTCGTTGCGGAAGAAGGCGAGCAGCAGCGCATAGGTCATCGCCTGCGTGATGATCGACAGGTAGACGCCAGTGACGCGGCTGCGAAAGGCGAACCAGCCGAAGACGAAGGCGAGCAGGCCCGGCACGGCGAGCACCATGAGCGCCGCGAACCAGAAATGGTCGAAGCCGTGCCAGAACCACGGCAGTTCCTTGTAGTTCAGGAACACCATGAAATCCGGCAGGATCGGATTGCCATAGACGCCGCGCGAACCGATCTGGCGCATCAGGTACATGCCCATCGCATAACCGCCGAGCGCGAAGAAGGCACCGTGGCCGAGCGAAAGGATGCCGCAATAGCCCCAGACCAGGTCGAGCGCGAGCGCCAGCAGCGCGTAGCAGAGATATTTGCCGACCAGCGCCACGATATAGGGCGGGATGTAGAAGGCGCTTTGCGGCGAGACCGCCAGGTTGAGCAGCGGCACGATGATGGCTGCTGCGAGCAGCGCGAGGATCGTGACGGCGATGCGGCGGTCGGCCGAAAAGAAGCGCTGCGCGATCATGCTTCCACCGCCCTGCCCTTCAGCGCGAACAGGCCGCGCGGGCGTTTCTGGATGAACAGGATGATCAGCACCAGGACGACGATCTTGCCGAGCACCGCGCCGGCATAGGGCTCGAGGAACTTGTTGACGATGCCGAGCGAGAAGGCGCCGACCAGCGTGCCCCACAGATTGCCGACGCCGCCGAAGACCACGACCATGAAACTGTCGATGATGTAGCCGCGGCCGAGATTGGGCGAGACATTGTCGATCTGGCTGAGCGCCACGCCGGCAATGCCTGCGATGCCGGAGCCCAGCGCAAAGGTCAGCGCGTCGACCCATGGCGTCTTGATGCCCATCGAGGCGGCCATGCGGCGGTTGGCGGTGACGGCGCGCATCTGCAGCCCCCAGGACGTGCGCTTCATGACGTAGAGCAGCACGCCGAACACGGCGAGCGCGAACACCAGGATCCACAGCCGGTTCCAGGTGATCGCCAACTGGCCGATATCGAACGAACCCGACATCCAGGACGGATTGCCGACCTCCTGGTTGGTCGGGCCGAAGATGGTGCGCACCGCCTGCTGCAAGATCAGCGAGACGCCCCAGGTGGCCAAAAGCGTTTCCAGCGGCCGGCCGTAGAGGAAGCGGATGATGCCGCGCTCGATGGCGAGGCCGACCAGCGCGGCGACGAGAAAGGCGAGCGGCAGCGCGATCACCAGCGACCAGTCGAACAGGCCGGGGAACGAGGTGCGGATCACCTGCTGGACGACGAAGGTGGTGTAGGCGCCGAGCATCACCATCTCGCCATGCGCCATGTTGATGACGCCCATGACGCCGAAGGTGATGGCGAGCCCGATCGCGGCCAAGAGCAGCACCGATCCGAGCGAGATGCCATACCAGATGTTCTGGCCGGCATCCCACAGCGTCAGCGTCGAATTGATCTTGCCGATAGCGGCCGTCGCCGCATCCTTGACCGCGCCCTGGGAGCTCGCCTCGACGGAGGTGAGCAGCGAGAGCGCGTCGCGGTCGCCGCGGGTCGCGATCACCGAGATCGCCGCGAGCTTGTCCGCCTCCGGCTTGTCCGAGACCAGGATGGACGCGGCGCGCGCTTCATCGAACATCGTCTTGACGGCGGGGTCGGTCTCGGCGGCGATCGCGGCATCGAGCGGTTCGATGTTCGCCGCATCGGGCGTCTTGAACATGGTCGCGGCGGCGGCGAGGCGCACGCTCGCGTCCTTGGCCCGCAGCGTCAGCGTGCCCAGCGCATCGCGGATCGTGCGGCGCAATCCGTTGTTGACTTTGATCTTGGTGAGGTCGGCCTTGGCGGCGTCGGCCGCTTTTTCGCCGCTTAGGGGATCGAGCAATTCGATGCCGTCTCCCGCTTCCTTGCCGACGAAGACCTGGGCGTCGCTCTTGCGAATGTAGAGATTGCCGTCGGCCAGCGCCGAAAGCGGCCGTTCGACGGCCGGATCGCCGCTCGCGGCAAGCTCGTGCACGACGGCCTCGGTAGCCGAGAAGCCGGTTGCAGCCGCGAATTTGGCGATCGTCGCACGAAGGTCGGCCTCGGCCGCCTTCGACGGCAGCAAGCTTGCCATCGTCAGCAGCAACATCAGACCAATTGCGCGCAGCAGCAGCATCGTCGTCTTCAAGCGGCTTTCTCAAGCAATTCCAGGAAAAGTGTGAAGCGGTTTTTCCGTCCGGAATTGCACAAAACTAGGTTTTGGGGGTCTTGCCCGGGCGGGTCAGAAACCTGCCCGGGCTGCGGTCGGATCGCGGGGCCACTCCGCGATCCGACAGAACCTTGGACGGATCAGTTGGTGCCCTTGCCGCCGCACTTTCCGGTGGCGACGTTGAAGTTGCCGCAGGACAGAGGCGCGCGCCAATCCGAGATCAGGTCCTTGGAATCCGGCAGGTAATCGGACCATTCGTCGCCCATGACGAGGCCGGGCGTTTGCGAGACGGTCTCGAACTGGCCGTCGGCCTGGATCTCGCCGATCAGCACCGGCTTGGTGATGTGGTGGTTGGGCATCATCGTCGAATAGCCGCCGGTCAGGTTCGGCACCGACACGCCGACCATGGCGTCGATGACCTTGTCCGGATCGGTGGTGCCGGCCTTCTCGACCGCCTTCACCCACATGTTGAAGCCGATATAGTGGGCTTCCATCGGGTCGTTGGTGGTGCGCTTGTCGTTCTTGATGAACTTGTGCCAGTCGTCGATGAACTTCTTGTTCGCCGGCGTGTCGATGCTTTCGAAATAGTTCCAGGCTGCGAGGTGACCGACCAGCGGCCCGGTGTCGAGACCGGCCAATTCTTCCTCGCCGACCGAGAAGGCCATGACCGGAATGTCCTCGGCCTTGATGCCCTGGTTGCCGAGCTCCTTGTAGAACGGCACGTTGGCGTCGCCGTTGACGGTCGACACCACGGCCGTCTTCTTGCCGGCTGAGCCGAATTTCTTGATCGCCGAGACCTCGGTCTGCCAGTCGGAGAAGCCGAATGGCGTGTAGTTGACCATGATGTCCTCGGCCGGCACGCCCTTCGCTTTCAGATAGGCTTCGAGGATTTTGTTGGTCGTGCGCGGATAGACGTAGTCGGTGCCTTCGAGCACCCAGCGCTTCACCGAACCGCCATCGGCGCTCATCAGGTAATCGACGGCCGGGATGGCTTGCTGGTTCGGCGCCGCACCCGTGTAGAAGACGTTGCGCTCGCTCTCCTCGCCCTCATACTGGACGGGATAGAAGAGGATGTTGTCGAGTTCCGAGAACACCGGCAGCACCGACTTGCGCGACACCGAGGTCCAGCAGCCGAACACGGCCGCCACCTTGTCCTTGGAAATCAGCTCGCGCGCCTTTTCGGCGAAGAGCGGCCAGTTGGACGCCGGATCGACGACCACCGCTTCCAGTTTCTTGCCGAGCAGGCCGCCCTTGGCGTTTTGCTCGTCGATAAGCATCAGCATGACGTCTTTCAGCGTCGTCTCCGAAATCGCCATGGTCCCCGACAGCGAATGGAGGATACCGACCTTGATCGTATCTTCAGCCGCCTTGGCGGAAGCCGACGCCAGCAGACCGGCCGCGACGACGCCCGCCGACAGGATTTTTGTTATTCTCGCGAAGTTACCCCTCATATGACACACTCCCAAGCGTGATTGTTTGCATCGCAGCATAGACTGTGCAAGCGACGTGCCAGACGGGAATGCGCTCAACGGAATTTCAGGATAACGAAGAGATTACATGCGGTTATACAGTAGCCGGAAAACTTTTCACATCCGCTGCAATGCAGCGGGTTGAGAAAAGTTTACGCAACGCTGCCTAGATTTTGCCCAAATTGTAAAAATGCCTAAACTTTCACCACACAGGCAAAGCCAGCCTGATCAGCCCTGTTGCGGGCCTATGGCAAAATGGGGCAAGGTCGCCGCGCAAACGAGCAACGTCATGGCCCTGCGCACGATCCTGAGTTTCCTGCTTCTTGTCTCCGCCGCCGGCGGCGCCCGCGCCGATTTTGCCGACGGCAAGTTACCGGACGGCGCCTATCACTGCGAGGTCTACCTGCTTGGCCTGTTCCTCAACCTGGGCGACATCACCATCAAGGGCAATGTCTATAGTGGCCCCGTGACCTTTGGCGCTTCGGGAACGTATAACTACCAGATGAATCCCAATGGCGAGATCACCTGGCTTGGCCCGCTCGGCGGCTACACCAGCGGCGGCAATTCGATCTCGATGACGCAGGCGACGCTCGATGGCCAAAGCAGCCCGTCCTTCGACATCATCATGAAGCAGCAGGACGGCGCCTTCACGGCCTCGACCTGCACCAGAAGATAGCCCGCATAAAAAAGGCGCGGAACCCTCACGGGTCCCGCGCCAGCAGGCAGTCGGGAGGTCAAATAGTCTTTGCCGACATCTGGGCAGCGATGTAGTCGGCCTGGCGGATCGCCAGCGTCACGATGGTCAGCGTCGGGTTCTCCGCCGCACCGCTGGTGAACTGGCTGCCGTCGGAAACGAACAGGTTCTTGATGTCGTGCGACTGGCCGTGCTCGTTGACGACGCCGTCCTCTGGCTTCTCGCTCATCCGGTTGGTGCCGAGATTATGGGTGGACGGATAAGGTGGCGTCGGGAACGTCCTGGTCGCGCCGACGGCGGCATAGAGCGCCTGGCCCTGTTGGTAGGCATGATTGCGCATGGCCTCGTCGTTCGGATGATCGTCGAAATGGACGTCGGCGATCGGCATGCCGTGCTCATCCTTTTCGTCCTTGTGCAGCGTGATGCGGTTCTCCTCGCGCGGCATGTCCTCGCCGACGATCCACAGGCCCGCCATATGGTCATAATGGTCGAGCGCCGTCGTGAAGGAACGGCCCCAGCCGCCGGGGTTGAGGAAGGCCGCCATGAACGGCAGGCCGAGCGACAAGGTCTCCATCTCATAGCCGCCGACGAAGCCGCGCGAGGGGTCGTGGCGCGCCTCGTCGCGGATGATGCCGGCCATGGTTGTGCCGCGATACATGTGCACCGGCTTGTCGAAGATCGCATAGACCGAACCGGTGGTGTGGCGCATGTAGTTCTTGCCCACCTGCCCGGATGAGTTGGCGAGCCCATGCGGGAATTTGGACGATTCCGAATTGAGCAGCAGGCGCGGGCTCTCGATCGAATTGCCGGCGACCGCGACGATGCGGGCTTTCTGCTCCTGCAGCTTGCCGTCCTTGTCGGCATAGACGACGCCGGTCACCTTGCCTGAAGCGTCATGGTTGATCTTGATCGCCATCGCGTTCGGCCGGACTTCCAGATGCCCGGTCGCCTCGCCCTTCGGGATTTCGGTGTAGAGCGTCGACCATTTGGCACCCCATTTGCAGCCCTGGAAGCAGAAGCCGGTCTGCTGGCAGGAGTTGCGGTCGTCGCGCTCCACCGAATTGATGGCCATGTTACCGGTATGGCACTCCTTGTAGCCGAGCTTGTCGGCGCCGGCCTTGAGCACCTTGAAGTTGTTGTTGCCGGGCAGCCGCGGCCAGTTGTTGGTGCCCGTCACGCCCATCTTGGCTTCGGCCTTGGCGTAGTAGGGCTCCATCTCGGCCAGCGTCACCGGCCAGTCGAGAAGGTTCGCGCCCTTGACCTTGCCGTAGGTCGTGGCCGCCTTGAACTCATGTTCCTGGAAGCGCAGCGAGGCGCCCGCCCAGTGCGTCGTCGAGCCGCCGACCGACTTGACGATCCAGGCCGGCAGGTTCGGGAAATCCTTGGCGACCCGCCAGTCGCCCGAAGTGGTGCGCTTGTCCTTCCAGGCAAGCTGGGCAAAGGAATCCCACTCGTCATTGACGAAGTCCTCATATTCGTGGCGGGCGCCCGCCTCGAGGATGACGACGTCGATGCCTTTCTGCGCGAGCTCGTTGCCGAGCGTGCCGCCGCCGGCGCCGGAGCCGATGATGACGATCACGCCGTCGTTCTTGAGATCAAATGATGCTGCCATGGTTTCCTCCCATGAAATCTATCGAAATGCGGTTCGGGACAGAGCGGCTCAGAGCCACTCGATGTCGTTGAAGCCACGCGCGATATAGCCGCCCTTGGAATAGGACTCGCCCTCGTAGCCGAAGATCGGCCACACCTCCTTCTGGTTGTAGAGGCTGACGACGAGGCCGCCGCGCACCGCCTGGAAGAACGGCGTCTTCTCGATGCCGGTGAGCAGCGCGACCCGCTCCTCTTCCCAGCCAAGCCCGCGATAGCCGCCGTTGCCGGCCTTCTTGTCGAGCTCGGCGATGCCCTTCTCGATCAGGTCCTTATGGGCCGGGTCCTTGGCTGCAGTCTCGTCGTGGCCCTTGACGGCAATGGCGTAGTATTTGTCCGGCACCTGGTCGTGCGGATAGATGTCGCGCGCCACCTGGATCAGCGTCGCCATCGTCTCGGGCTTCAGCGCCGAGGTTTCGAGCCCCCAGGCGTGTTCAGGGCTGATGACGGCGCTGCCGGAGATGATGAGCAGCGCGCTCGCGCCGCCGCGCTTCAGAAGCTCGCGCCGCGAAAGCCCGGCTTTCTTCTCGTAGCCAGGTTTCTTCTCGTAGACTGTAACCATGATTTCCTCCCTGCTTGCTGTTCGCACCCCCTGAGAGAGTGCCGTTGCTGGCGCCGCGCCCCTCCGCGGCGAATATCCCCTATTGGAAGCGCCCTCCCCGCTGCAGGACCTCGATCTTGTAGCCGTCGGGATCCTCGATGAAGAAGAAGCGGGCGATCAGCGCTCCGTCGCGGTTGAACTCGACGATCTTCTTAGGATTGAGGCCGAGCGCGCCGATCCGGTCGTGCTCGCTGTCGAGATCGGCGACCGAGACAGCGAGATGGCCGTAGCCGTCGCCGAGCGCATAGGGTTCGGTGCGCCCCTTGTTCACGGTCAGCTCCACCTCGAACGGCGAGTCGCCATTGCTGAGATAGATGAGCGTGAAGGTCTCGAAATCGAGCCGCTGCGCGACCTCGAGGCCGAAGGCCTTGTTGTAGAAATCGACGGACCGCGCCTCGTCGAGAACCCGGATCATGGAATGGATCGCCTTCGCCAAATCGGTCTCCGCAGCTTCTGGTGCTTACGGAAACGATTATGCGCTCCGGCGAAAAAAGGTGGTGGCAGCCGATTACCACGCACGGAGCTGGAAAACGGCTAGTGTCGCTCCAGTTTTGGCTGCATGCCGCCCAAAACCTGCCGCGGTTTTGGGGACCGCCATGCAGCGAACCAAAGGCCTGAAGCGCGGCGCGCTTTAAGGACGAAAGTCCGATTGCCGTTGCCGGCCATCGGATCGAAAATGACAAACGCAGGCAGTGTTCAAAAAGGCGCCAGCAACTCAATCGGCGCCCAAGACAAACAAGAACGGGAGGTACCGATGTGCAGAGTCTTTGCCGGACAGGATCCGGAAGGCTACCGGCAGATCAACAGGTCGATCCGTATCGACGGTCATTCGACCAGCATCCAGCTCGAGGCGACATTCTGGGGTCTTCTTGACGAGATCGCCGACAGCCAGGGACTGACGACGCCGAAATTCATCTCGAAGCTCTATGACGAGGCGATCGAGATCAACGGCCAGATTCCGAACTTCGCTTCCATGCTGCGCACCACCTGCGCGCTCTATCTGCGGGGCCACCGCCCCAACGCCGAGGAGCAGGCTGCGTTGAAGCAGGAAGCCGCCTGACCAGCGACGCGGGTAAATTCTGCTGGACAAGCACAGGGTGCGGAACAATCTGCGCCGATGTATTATTGCGTCTACCTAAAACACAGGCACAACGGACAACGACCGCAGGCCCAACTGACGGTTGACGATTGGCTTGACGGGCAGTCTATCTTTCCGCAGGCTGTCAACAAATCGAGCTATGCGGCTTAAACTTTACGGCTTCTATCATCTTTAACTTGGGCGCAACTTCCCGAGCCGGGCATCTTTATTTTCGAGGGACCTAATATGAGCCATCGCTATCCTATCCGGATAAACCGGCGTCTTTTCCTCTCCTCCGTCGCCATGCTCACGGTCATCGCCCCGGCGGTGAGCCGGGCACGAACGATCTCGGGCGCCCTGCCGTGGGAGCCCATGGCTTCGGATCCGCCGACACAGGTGGTGCCGGGAGGGTGGCAGTTCTTCACCCCGCAGGAAGCGGCTTTGGTCGAGGCCATCGTCGACAGGCTCGTCCCTCACGATGATCTCAGCATCGGCGGCAAGGAAGCCGGCTGCGCCGTCTACATCGACCGGCAGTTGACGGGCGCTTTCGGGACATCGAGCCGGCTCTACACGCAAGGACCGTTCAAGCCGGGATTGCCGACACAGGGCTACCAGGGCGAAGCCAACCCGGCACAGCGCTATCGCGCCGGACTGGCGGCCATGGACGCCTTCCTGAAACAGCGCGACGGCAAGACGTTCGTCGAGTTCAAGCCGGAGGAACAGGACGCTTTCCTCACCGAGATGGAAGCCGGCAAGGTCGAGCTTCCGAATGGCGTCGGGGCCGCCGGCTTCTTCGCGCTGCTTTTGCAAAACACGATGGAAGGCTTCTTCGCCGATCCGGTCTATGGCGGCAACAAGGACATGGCGTCCTGGCGCATGCTCGGTTTCCCGGGCGCCCGCTACGACTACCGCGATCATGTCGCCAAGCACAATCAGCCCTATCCGCTGCCGCCGGTGTCGATCACCGGCCGCCCGGAATGGCTGGGGAAGGGAGCTTGAGCCATGACCAAGATTTTGCCGCGCAAGGATGTCGTCATCGTCGGTCTCGGCTGGACCGGGGCCATTCTTGCCAATGAACTGACCGACCAGGGCCTCGACGTGCTCGCCATCGAGCGCGGCCCTTGGCGGGACACCGCGACCGACTTCAACATCGGCTACATGCAGGACGAGTTGCGCTATGCGGTTCGTCGCGACCTCTTCCTGCAGCCGGTTGTCGAAACCATGACGATGCGCAACGACCCCTCGCAGACGGCGCTGCCTATGCGCGATTTCGGCTCCTTCCTGCCTGGCAATGGCGTCGGCGGCGCCGGCGTCCACTGGAACGGCCACACCTGGCGGTTCTGGGATTCCGACTTCAAGACCAGGACCAATCTGACGAACAGATACGGCGCGGCGCGGATCGCCGATCTCCAGGTCGAGGACTGGGGCGTCACCGGCGCCGAAATGGAGCCCTATTACGACCAGTTCGAATATCTGGCCGGCATCTCGGGCAAGGCCGGCAATATCAAGGGGCAGCTTCAGGAAGGCGGCAACCCGTTCGAGGATTCGCGGGCGCGCGACTACCCGAACCCGCCGATGCAGATGACCTACGCGCCGACGCTCTTTGCCGAGACCGGCCGGTCGATGGGGCTGCATCCATTCCCGACGCCGTCGGCGAACATGTCGCGCGCTTACACCAATCCGCTCGGCGTCACGCTCGGCCAATGCACGTTCTGCGGCTTTTGCGAACGCTTTGGCTGCGCCAACTATTCCAAGTCGAGCGCCCAGACGACCGTCCTGCCGGTGCTGATGAAGAAGGCCAATTTCGAGGTCCGCACCGACAGCGAGGTGCTGCATGTCGATCTTGCCGCCGGCGGCAAGTCCGCGCGGGGAGTCACCTATGTCGACTCTTCCGGCGAGGCATATTTCCAGCCGGCCGACCTGGTGCTGCTTTGCGCCTACGGCCTGCACAATGTCCGGCTGATGATGCTGTCGGGCATCGGCGGGATCTATGACCCCAACACCGGCGAGGGAACGGTCGGGCGCAACTACTGCTACCAGACCAATGTCGGCACCCAGGTCTTTTTCGACGACAAGAACTTCAACCCGTTTATCGCCGCCGGCGCGCTCGGCCAGACCATCGACGATTACAATGGCGATGCCTTCGATCACGGCGGGCTCGATTTCGTCGGCGGCGCCGGCATCAACTGCATCCCGACCAACGGGCGCCCGATCGGCACGCGTCCGACGCCGCCCGGCACGCCAAAATGGGGCAGCGCCTGGAAGAAGGCCACCGTCCAGGGCTACAAGAGCACGCTTGGCTTTTCCACGCAGGGAAGCAGCTATGCGACCCGCGCCAACTATCTCGACCTCGATCCGACCTACAAGGACCGCTTCGGCCGGCCGCTGATGCGCATGACCTTCGACTTCCCGGAGAACGACGTGCGCATGTCGAACTACCTGTCCGATCGCATGGAGGAAATCGCCAAGAAGCTCGGCGGCAGGCAATACAATGTCGGCCGGCTCAAGAAGGGCTGGAACAGCGTGCCCTATCAAAGCACGCACAACACGGGCGGCGCGATCATGGGCGCCGACCCCAAGCGAAGCGCCGTCAACGTCTTCCTGCAGAGCTGGGACGTGCCGAACGTCTTCGTCATCGGCGCCTCGGCCTTCCCGCAGAATGCCGGCAAGAATCCGACCGGAACGGTCGGCGCGCTGGCTTTCCGTGCCGCCGACGCCATCCGCAACCACTATCTGCGCAATCCGGGCGCGCCTCTGGTGCAGGCATGAAGACGCTCGCTCTCACCCTCGCCGCGGGTTTTGCCGGCCTGGCCCTTGGCCCCGCCATCGCCGCCGACCAGGCTGACCAGATCATTCGCGGTCAATACCAGGCCGTGCTCGGCGACTGCGCAGGCTGTCACACGAAGCCCGGCGGCAAGCCGCTGGCCGGGGGGCTGCCGCTCGAAACGCCGTTCGGCGCGCTAATCCCGCCCAACATCACGCCCGACACGGAGACCGGCATCGGCAATTGGAGCGAGGCCGATTTCCGCGACATGATGAAGACCGGCGTCGGCCATAACGGCGTGCGGCTTTATCCGGCGATGCCCTACCCGGCCTACACCAGGATGACCGGTCAGGACATTTCCGATCTCTGGGCTTATCTCACCACGGTCGATCCCGTCTCGAACAAGGTGGAAGCCAACCAGCTGCCGTTCCCGCTCAACATCCGGCTGTCGATGTGGGGGTGGAACCTGCTCAATTTCAGCGAAACGCCTTTCACGCCGGATCCATCCAAGCCGGCGGAATGGAACCGCGGCGCCTATATCGTTCAAGGCGCTGGACATTGCGGCACCTGCCACACGCCGAAATCCTTCCTCGGCGCCGACAAGGACAGCGTCTTCCTGCAGGGCGCGTCGCTGCAGGGCTGGTTCGCGCCGGACATCACCAACAATGCGCAGTCGGGTCTGGGGAAATGGTCCGAGGACGAGCTGGTTCAGTACCTCAAGACCGGCGTCAACGCGCATTCGATCGCATCGGGCCCGATGGCCGAAGCGGTCGAGAACTCGACCTCCAAGATGACCGACGCTGATCTGAAAGCCGTCGCCGTCTATCTGAAGAGCCTTGGTTCGGATACCGGCGTCGCCCAACCGGCAAAACCCGATCGGGCAAGGATGGTGACGGGCGAGGCCATCTACCGCGACAATTGCTCAGCCTGCCACGGCGGTGACGGCGCTGGTGCCGGCGCCCTCTTCCCGGCGCTCAGCAACAACTCGATCGTTGCCCAGGGCAATACGGAGACACTGGCCCAGCTGGTCCTGGCGGGAAGCCAAGCCGTGCACACGGAGCATGCGCGCACGACCCCGGCGATGCCATCCCTGGCCTGGCGGTTGAGCGACCAGGAAGTCGCCGATGTCCTCACCTATGTGCGCAACAGCTGGGGCAACGCCGCTCCGATGGTTTCGTCTGGCGATGTAGCTGCCGTGCGGAAGGAATTGACGCAGTAGGATTAGCTCTCTGCCGCGATTTCGAGCGCCAGCCGGGTCATGTCGGTGAACAAAGCCTGGCGCTCCGAATAATCGGTCAACTCGCCGGTGGCGATATGATCGACAACGGTGAGCAGTGACAGCGCTCTCGCGCCGAACTGCGTCGCAATCCGATAGAGCGCGCTGGTTTCCATATCGACGGCCAACGCGCCGAGCGCCATCGGCTCGTCAAACCGGGCGCGTCCATCGGGATGATGAAACACGTCGCTGCAGATCGTCAGTCCGGTGCTGCAGGCGATGCCGAGGTCGGCGGCGCGTCGCAGCGCCAGCGCATGCAGCGCCGGGTCCGGCCCCGCCGGCTGGTAAAGCCCGAACACCTGCCCGCTGATTGCACTCTCGGCCCGCACTTGGCTGGAGACGACGACGCCGCGCAAAGGCACGTCTTCCGACAAGCCGCCGCAG
The DNA here is from genome assembly GCF_006442815.1 of Mesorhizobium sp. B2-4-3. Taxonomy (GTDB): domain Bacteria; phylum Pseudomonadota; class Alphaproteobacteria; order Rhizobiales; family Rhizobiaceae; genus Mesorhizobium. Next base: position 30,032 of record NZ_VFVL01000004.1, on the reverse strand, counting down.
GTGCCGGTGCGGATCAGCGTTTTGACGCCATAGTAGTCGAGCAATTCATGGGCATAGATCAGGAAGGACGAGACGCCGATGCCGGTCGCCTGGATGCTGACCGGCTTGCCGCGGAACCGGCCGGTGAAGCCCAGCGCGCCCCTTCGAAGGTTCACTGAGCGCGGTTCGTCCAGGAAAGTTTCCGCCATCCATTGCGCGCGCTCGGGATCGCCCGGCAACAGCACCGTTTCGGCATAGTCCCCCCGGCCCGCCTCGATATGCGGCGTCACGCGCTACCACCCCTGATAGACCCATCCGGCGACCATCATGGCAGGACTGCCGCAATGCGCAAGCGCTGGCTTATTTAGAGCAATTCCAGGGAAGCGCTGAACGCCTTAGGACTCCAGCACGTCCTTGACGATCGTCGCCAGTTGCTTGAGCGAGAACGGTTTCGGCAGGAAGCCGAAATGCGCCTCGGCCGGCAGGTTCTTCGCAAACGCGTCCTCGGCATAGCCCGAAACGAATACGAACTTGATGTCCGGCTGGCGTTTGCGCAGCTCGCCGAGCAATGTCGGCCCGTCCATCTCCGGCATCACCACGTCGGATACGACGATGTCGACCTTGCCGCCGAGCGCCTCGAACACTTCCAGCGCCTCGACGCCGGAAGACGCCTCGTGCACGGTGTAGCCGCGCGAGATCAGCGCCCTGACGCCGCCCATGCGCACGGCGTCCTCGTCCTCGACCAGAAGCACGGTGGCCGAGCCGGAAAGATCCTTGGCCGTATCGGCCGGCTTGGTAGGGGCCGCCGCCACGGCCGGCGCCTCGCCGGGCTCTGCCTGCTTCTTCACCTCGGCGATGTGGCGCGGCAGGAAGATACGGAACACCGTGCCCTTGCCGACTTCGGAATCGCAGAAGATGAAGCCGCCGGTCTGCTTGATGATGCCGTAGACCATCGACAGGCCGAGGCCGGTGCCCTTGCCCACTTCCTTGGTCGTGAAGAACGGCTCGAAGATCTTCTTCAGCACGTCGGGCGCGATGCCGCTGCCGGTGTCCTCGACGTCGACGAGCACATAGTCGGCCGGCGTCAATTCGCGATAGGCGAAGGATTTGCACTCGTCGGCGGTGACGTTGCGGGTGCGCACGGTGAGGTCGCCGCCGCTCGGCATGGCGTCGCGCGCATTGACGGCGAGATTGACCACCACCTGCTCGAACTGGCCGATATCGACCTTGACCGGCCACAGGTCGCGGCCGTGGTCGATCTTCAGCTTGATGTCGTTGCCGACGAGGCGCGCGAGCAGCATCCTGAGATCGGCCAGAACATCGGTCAGGTTGAGCACTTCCGGCCGCAGCGTCTGCTTGCGCGAGAAGGCCAGCAATTGCCGCACGAGCGAGGCCGCCCGGTTGGCGTTCTGCTTGATGTTCATGATGTCGGGGAAGGACGGGTCCGACGGCCGGTGGTTGGTCAAGAGAAGGTCGGACGCCATGATGATGGCGGTCAGCACGTTGTTGAAATCGTGCGCGATACCGCCGGCGAGCTGGCCGACCGCCTGCATCTTCTGGCTCTGCGCCATCTGGCCCTCGAGCGCCTTCTGCTCGGTGGTCTCGACCGCATAGACGATCGCCGCCTCCTCGGCGCCTTCGCTGCCCGCGCTGTCGGCGACTGCATTGACGTAGAAGCGGATGTGGCGCTCCTCGTTGCCGGGCAGGACGGAGTCGATCGGTTCGATATTGGCCTGCCGCTGCCGGGCCTTCTCGAAAGCGCCGCCGAATGCCGGCCGGTCGCGTTCGTGAACGATCGTTTCGAAGCGTACCCGCCGGTCGACGGCGTCGCGGTCGACCACCGATGAAAACAGCTGCAGGAACGGCGCGTTGGTGCGCAGGATGCGTCCGCTCGCATCGACGCCGGCAATGGCCATCGGCGTCGAGTTGAAGAAGCGGGTGAAGCGAACCTCGGAAGCTCTGAGTTCCGCGGAAGCGTCCTCACCCTGGGTGCGGTTGAGCACGATCGTGCGGGTCGGGCCGTTCACGCCTTCGCGGCTGGCCGAAACCCGGTGCATGAAGCGCACCGGCAGCGCCTGGCCGCTCATCGTGGTGAGATCGAGGTCGATGACGGCGTTGCGGGTGGTACCGGGGTCGGCCTTGACCGAGCGGACCAGCGCCATGCCGTCGCCGGCGATGATTTCCGGCAGCGTGATGGCGCCCGGCGTGAAGGAGGCAAGGTCGATGCCCAGCCACTCGGCCAGCGTGGCGTTGATATAGGTGACGCGGCCTTCCTGGTCGGCCGAGAAGAAACCGGCCGGCGCATGGTCGAGATGGTCGATGGCTTTCTGCAGGTCGAGGAAGAAACGCTCCTGCTCCGCCCGTTCCTGCGAAATGTCGGCGAGCTGCCAGGCCAGCATCGGCAGCCTTTGCCCGGGCATGCTGAAGGCGCGGGCGCGGGCGCGGTACCAGCGCGCGCCGGGCTCGGCGCCCGGCTTGATCGACTGGGCCAGCCGGAACTCGCCGTCGCCAGCCTGGCCGTCGCGCAGGCCCGACGCCAGCCGGTAGATCGTCATCGAGGCCTCGGGGACATCCGACAACAGCCCCTCGACGGTCTTGAGATCGGCGGCCGAGGCAGCGCCCGTCATGTCGGCATAGGCGCGGTTGGCGTAGACGACGCGGCCCTTGGTGTCGGTGACCAGCAGGCCCTGCGACATGGAGTCGACGAAGGCTTTCGACAATTCGTCGCCGGTCGAACGCGGTGCGATCTGCACGAAGCCGATCGCTGTCGCGAACAGGAAGCCGACGCCGATCATGGCGAGCACGCCGAGCATGCCAAGCAGGAAAGGATCGCCGAGGCGCTCGCGGAAAAGTCCGAAGACGATCGCGGCGCCGGTCAGCACGACGATGAAGACGATGAGCCTGGTGACGGCGCCCGGACGCGTGTTCTGGTCGACGATCGGTACCGGATAGAAATCGCCGCGCGCTTCCTTGGCCATGTTCCCCCTGCTCGTGATTCCGGTGTCCGACGGGCGCGGACGGCCGGTTGAATCACATTCTCCTGTAGCGGAAAAGGCCCCGGCGGCAAATGTCCGATAAAATCAACGATTCATGTTTCAAACTGTTCACGATGGGTGATGTGAACTTGCGGTCGCTGGTCCCAACGGTCTAGTGTCCCCTGACTTCAAAGATGGCGATTGGGGTGCACCGATGCAGTGGCTAGATAATGTAGCGGGCCCGGGTTATGTCGCTGCAATCCTGTGGACGGTAGCGGCCCTCATCATGCTGGTTGTCGTCCTGCTCGCCATCAAGGTGGTCCGCAACCTGACGTTCGGCACCTTCGTCGCCGGCGGCAGGAACCGTAAGACGCGGCTTGCCGTGATGGATGCCACCGCCGTCGACAGCCATCGCCGGCTTGTCCTGGTGCGCCGCGACGACATCGAGCATCTGATCCTAATCGGCGGGCCGACCGATGTCGTCGTCGAGCGCGACATCAGGCTGGCGGCGCTGCGCCGCCCGGCATTGACGGGCGACGCCGGTCAGCAGCAGACAGGAGTTGCGCAACGCCCGCGCGCGCCGCAACCGGCACCCGCACCCGCCCCCACCAGGCCGGCGCCGCCGCCTGCTGCCCAGCCAGCTGCCGTCGCACGTCCGCGCGCGCCGGCGTCCGCACCCGCGCCCAAGCCGGCGGCGCCGAGCCAGCCGACGGCGAAGGTCATGCCGCTGCCGGGCTACGGAACGACGAACGGCAGCACCCGATATGCACCGCCGCCGCCCTCAAACGATTCCATCGACGACACTCTGATGCACGAGCTCGAGACCTCTCTCGACGAGACGCACTCCCAGCCGGCACCCAGCAAGCCCGCGGCCAAGCCTTCGCTCGATGACGAGATGACCAAGCTGCTTGGCGAGTTGGGCAGCCACAAGCGCTGACCTGATGACGGCAACATGCCGGCAGAGGCGAGCCTTTCTGCGCCTTGAGCACCGGAAACGAAAATGGCCGGGAATCCGGCCATTTTCTACGTTTTCTTGCCTATTCGGGTCGCGTCAGTCGTCGCGATAGACCTTCTCGCGGCGTTCATGGCGCTCCTGCGCCTCGATCGACAAGGTCGCGATCGGACGCGCGTCGAGCCGCTTCAGCGCGATCGGTTCCCCGGTCTCCTCGCAATAGCCGTAGGTACCCTCGTCGATGCGCTGGAGCGCGGAGTCGATTTTCGAGATGAGCTTGCGTTGGCGATCGCGGGCGCGCAATTCGATGGCGCGGTCGGTTTCGGATGAGGCGCGATCGGCTAGGTCGGGGTGGTTGGCGTTTTCCTGCTGCAGGATTTCGAGGGTTTCGCGCGCTTCGCGGAGAATGTCGTTCTTCCAGGTGATAAGCTTTTGACGGAAGTACGATTTTTGCCGTTCGTTCATGAACGGCTCGTCTTCGGAGGGTACGTAATTGGCGGTTACGATATCGTTCATTCGACTCACCCAACAACCCCAAATTTGGCGCCTATATATTCGGGGACAAGAGCCTGCACAAGCGCTATCGGCGATGGTTTCACGCAATTGTTAGTTTCGCATCGGGGAGCCGCGCGATGACTTTGTTTCAACGGCACAAAACGAATTCGCGCATGATTCGTTGCAGTTGCTGGCGCCGACCATTGTGCAAGACTTGGTTCTGGTGACTAATCGCGCTTTGCCGGGAAAGCAGCGCCATGGGGGTCCGGTTGAGCAGACTTTATCTGTTGCGGCATGCCAAAGCCGGCTGGGCGCTGCCCGGCATGCGCGATTTCGACCGCCCGCTCGACGAATCGGGCATGGCCGATGCCGAAGCGATGGGAGAGGCCATGCGGGCCCGCAACTACGTGCCGGACGTCACCCTTTGCTCCAACGCCAAGCGGGCCAGGCAGACGCTGGAAGGCCTGGCGGGGCGCACCGACACCGGCCGGGTCCTGTTCTTCGACACGCTCTACAGCGAGGATGCGGCCGGCTATCTGGACATCATCCGCAAAAATGGGGACGCCGGCCAGCTTCTGGTGATCGGCCACAACCCCATGACCGAAGATCTGGCCATGGCGGTGTCCGGAGATGGCGAGCAGGCGGCGCGCGGGATGATGAACCATGGTTTTCCGACCTCCGGCCTTGCCGTGGTGCGCTTTCCCGGCAACCTTGCCGAAGCGGCCCAGGGCAACGGCTATCTCGAAGCCTTTCTCACGCCGGCCGACCTCTGAGGCCATTTCAAACGCGCGGTCCAGGGCCTATATCGGGCGCTGACGCGCAACCAGAGGCCTGATTTGGCATCATCGCTGACCAATTTTACCGACGAGGCGAGGATTGCGCTCGACACGTTGTCGGGCCGCGCCGCCGGGCTCTTCTCTCCGTCAATGCGCCTTGGCGTCACCGGCCTGTCGCGCGCCGGCAAGACGGTGTTCATCTCCGCCCTCGTCCACAACCTCATCCATGGCGGTCGCCTGCCGCTGTTCGAGGCGCAGAAATCGGGCCGTATCGCCCGCGCCTTCCTTGAGGAGCAGCCGGACGATGCCGTTCCGCGTTTCCAATATGAAGATCATGTCGCGGCTTTGGTGAACGAGCGCGTCTGGCCGGACTCCACGCGCGCCATCTCCGAACTCAGGCTCACCATCGAATATGAGTCGGCCTCCGGCTGGAATCGTCTGTTTTCCGCCGGAAAACTATCTGTCGACATCGTCGATTATCCCGGTGAATGGCTGCTCGACCTGCCGCTGCTCGGCAAATCCTTCGCCGATTTTTCGCGCGAGGCGGTCGAGCTGGCCGCCCTGCCCGTCCGCTCCGACCTGTCGCAGGCCTGGCGCGAGCTGGCCTCCACCATCGATCCCGATGCCGACGCTGACGAAATGACCGCCCGGCGATTGGCCGAAAGCTTTGCCGCCTATCTCAAAGCGTGCAAGCTCGACGAACGAGCGCTGTCGACGTTGCCGCCAGGCCGTTTCCTGATGCCGGGCGATCTTGAAGGCTCGCCGGCGCTTACCTTCGCGCCGCTGATGACGCTGTCGCAAGGCCGGCCGCGCTCCGGATCGCTGCGGGCGATGATGGAGCGCCGCTACGAGGCCTATAAGACGCATGTCGTCAAACCGTTCTTTCGCGAGCACATCGCCCGCCTCGACCGGCAGATCGTGCTGATCGACGCCATGCAGGCGCTCAATGCCGGCCCGGCCGCCATGGCGGATCTGGAGCGCGCGGTGACCGAGATCCTGTCCTGCTTCCGGCCCGGACGCGGCAATTTCCTCACCGACTTCTTCTCGCGCCGCATCGACCGCATCCTGGTGGCTGCGACCAAGGCGGACCATTTGCACCATGAAAGCCATGACCGGCTTCAGGCGATCGTGCGCCGGCTGACCGACCGGGCCGTTGCACGAGCGAATTTCAGCGGCGCCGCCGTCGATGTCGTCGCCATGGCCGCCGTTCGCTCGACCCGCGAAGGCACGGTGAAGCAGGGACGAGAGACGTTGCCCGTCATCATCGGCACGCCGCTGAAAGGCGAGAAGATCAACGGCGAGACATTCGACGGAAAGACCGAAACCGCCATATTCCCGGGCGATTTGCCGGAAAAGGTCGATGCGGTGTTCGAGGTTTCGGGATCGCTGGTGGACAGCGCCGAACCGGCGATCCGCTTCGTGCGTTTCCGCCCGCCGAAGCTCGAACGCACCGCCGAAGGCGTCACGCTGTCCTTGCCGCATATCCGGCTCGACCGCGCGCTGCAGTTCCTGATCGGAGATCACCTGGCATGACCGCGCCCCGCAAACCGGCGGCCTTCCGCATCGAGCCTGAGACCGAGGCGCCGCCGCAACCACAGCGAAATAGCGCGGCCGAGGAGCCGCCGGCGCGCAGGCCACGTGCCGCGAGGGCCGATGTGGCGGTCGTGATCCCCTCGGAAGTCGACGTCTTCGACGAGCCGGATATCGAGGCCGCGGTCCCGCCGCCGGCGACGGCGCCGAGAAAGCGTTCGCTGTTTTCCCGGCTGCTCTTCGGCGCCCTCGGCGTGCTCGTCTCGCTGGCGGTCGGCCTGTGGGCCGATCAGTTGATCCGCGACCTGTTCGCGCGTGCCGAATGGCTTGGCTGGCTGGCGGCCGGCATGGCGGCGATCGCGCTGCTCTCGCTGCTCGTCATCCTGTTCCGCGAATTCCTCGCCATCGCCCGCCTTGCCGAAGTCGAAAAGATGCAGAAACGGGCCCTGGATGCCGTGGCGCGCGACGACCCCAGGGCGGCGCGCGCCTTGGTCGACGAACTCTCGGCTTTCGTCGCCGCAAAACCCGAGACCGCCGCCGGCCGCCGCTCGCTCGCCGAATTGCGCGGCGAGATCATCGACGGCGCCAATCTGGTGCGGCTTGCCGAGACCGAGATCCTGTCGCCTCTCGATGCCCGCGCCAAGATCATGATCCTCGAGGCTACGAAACGGGTGTCGCTCATAACGGCGGTCAGCCCGCGCGCGCTGGTCGACATCGCCTATGTCGTGTTCGAAGCCGGGCGGCTGATCCGGCGCCTGTCCGAACTTTACGGCGGCCGCCCAGGCACGCTCGGCTTCTTCCGGCTGGCGCGCGGCGTGCTTGCGCATCTGGCGGTGACCGGCTCGATCGCGGTGGGCGACAGTTTCGTGCAGCAGATCGTCGGCCACGGGCTTGCCGCGAAACTCTCGGCAAAACTCGGCGAAGGCGTCGTCAACGGCATGATGACGGCGCGCATCGGCATCGCGGCGATGGAAACGGCCCGCCCATTGCCGTTCATCGCCGCGAAGCGCCCGGGCCTCGGCGATTTCCTCTCGGCGCTGACATCGTTCGCGGCACGAAAGAACAGCCAGGACGACCGATAAGGTAAACGCGTGACCCACCGCGGGTGACGAAGCATTAACCAATCTTCTGCATGGTCGGTCCGGTCCCAAGAATAGACTCTTTCGTGCCGGGTGTCGTCGATGAGAAGCGTGATCCTGTCCTGCGTCCTGCCTGCCGCCATTGCGATTGCCGCGCCGCTCGGCCTCGTCGAAAAGGCCTTTGGCGCGGAGCCGGATAAGCAGTTCTTCCGCTCCGTCGAAGGCAGATGGATCGGCCCTGGCGAGATCATCGCCGGCAAGTACAAAGGCACCAAATTCACCTGCGATTTCAATGGCTCGACGCCCGCCAGCAAGCTCGGCATGACGCTTGACGGAGGCTGCAGGGTCGGCGTGTTCACGCAAAAGATGTCGGCCAGCGTCGAGCGCAAGGGCCGCGATGGTTACAGGGGCACCTTCATGGGCGGCTCGACCGAAAGCGGCATGGACATTGTCGGCGGCAATGTCGTCGATGCCCAGAAGGTCGTCTTCACCATCAACCGCAAGCAGTTGAATGGCGTCATGCAGGCGCGTGTGCCTGACGGCAATTCGATGACCGTGACGGTGGCGGTGCGCGTCAACAATCAGCTGGTGCCGGTGATCGGCATGAGCCTGAAGCGGGTCGACTCGGTCGAAGTCGGCGCCATCGCCAAGAACTGATCCCTTCTGACAACCGCCGCCACCCGCAAAGAAGGCGGTTCAGGTTAAAGTCGGGAAGTGGCAGGCCGCTTTGCGGCCGGGACGATATTCCTTCAATTCCGGCCGCTCCGAGCGGCAGCGTTCCGCCGCGATCGGGCATCGGGGATGGAAGCGGCATCCGGATGGAGGCTTGAGCGGGCTCGGCACGTCGCCGGTGAGGATGATGCGCTTGCGCGCACCCGCAGGCGTCGTCTCGACGACCGGCACCGCCGAGATCAGAGCCTGGCTGTAAGGATGGGCTGGCGTCGCAAACACCTCCTCCGCCGGCCCTTCCTCGGCGATCGAGCCCAGATACATGACGGCGATGCGGGTCGAGACCTGGCGTACCACGGAGAGATCGTGGGCAATGAAGATATAGGTGAGCTTCAGCTTCTCCTGCAGATCGGCGAGCAGGTTGACGATCTGGGCCTGCACCGACACATCGAGCGCGGAGACGGGCTCGTCCAGCACGACAAGGTCGGGGTTCAACGCGATCGCCCGCGCGATCCCGACGCGCTGGCGCTGCCCGCCGGAGAATTCGTGCGGATAGCGCATCACATGGTCCGGCAACAGGCCGACCAGCTCGAACAGCTCCGCCACGCGCGCGGTGATCTCACGTGCCGAAAGCTTGCCGTGGATGCGTAGCGGCTCGGCCACAAGGTCGCCGACGCGCCGGCGCGGATTGAGCGAGGCCGAGGGATCCTGGAAGACCATTTGCAGGCGCCGCCGCAGCGGCCTGAGCTCGGACAGCGATTTCGAGGTGATGTCGTCGCCTTCGAACAGAAGCTTGCCGTCGGTGATGTCGTAGAGCCGAACCAGGCAGCGTGCCAGCGTGGACTTGCCGCATCCGGATTCGCCGACCAGCCCGACCGTCTCGCCGCGCCGCACGCTCAGCGAGACGTTGTCGACCGCATGGACGGTCCGCCTGCCCTCGGCGGAAAAGCGGGTGCCTATCGAAAAGCGTTTCGCCAACGAACGCGTCTCGAGGATCGGGCGATCTGTGTCTGTCATCGGCTCGCTCATGCCTGTGCCACCCGAAAGCACGCGGCGGCGTGCGCGCTCGCGCCGAGACCCGGCTTGCCGGCCTCGCAAGGCTCGTAGCGGACCGGACAGCGCGGGCCGAAGGCGCAGCCTTGCGGCAGCCGCAGCAAGGACGGCGGCGAGCCTGGGATCGCCGGCAGGCGGCGCGGTTTCTGGCCGGTCAGCGGCGGGATCGAGCCGAGCAGCGCGCGCGTGTAAGGGTGTCGCGGATCGGAAAACAGCTCCGTGCGTGTGCCGCGCTCCACCACGCGGCCGGCATACATGACCATGACGCGGTCGGCGAGTTCGGAGACCACGCCCATGTCATGCGTGATGAAGACCACGGCCGATTTATGTTTGGCGCGCAGCTTGCGCACGAGATCGAGGATGCCGGCCTGCACGGTGACGTCGAGCGCGGTGGTCGGCTCGTCGGCAACCAGCAGCGCCGGATCGCATGATAAGGCCATTGCGATCACGGCGCGCTGCCGCATGCCGCCGGAAAGCTGATGCGGATAGCGCGACATCGCCTCGTGCGGGTTGGGGAAATTCACCTCCGCCAGCAACTCTTCCACGCGCTCCATCGCCTTGGATTTGCTTAACCCGCGATGCGCGCGGATCTGCTCGGCGATCTGCCAACCGATCGTGTAGACCGGCGTCAGCGCCGTCATCGGATCCTGGAAGATCATCGCGATCTCGTTGCCGCGCAGGCGCCTCAGCTCCCGCGGCGGCAGTCCCACCAGTTCGCGGCCCTTGTAGCGGATCGACCCTTCGATGGTGGCGTTTGGGTCGGTGATGAGGCCCATCACGGCGAGCAGCGACACCGTCTTGCCGGAGCCGGATTCGCCGACGACGCCGAGGATCTCGCTTTCCTCGAGGTCGAAGGAAACGCCGTCGATGGCGCGCACCGGCCCGTCATGGGTGCGGAAGGAGACTTTGAGATCGCGCACCGACAATATCATGATGCCCTCAGGCGCGGATCGAGAAGGATATAGACGAAATCGACCACCGCGTTGGCGATCACCACGAACATCGAAGCATACATGACCGTCGCCATGATCATCGGCAGATCGAGATTCTGCAGCGCGTCGTAGGTCAGCTTGCCGATGCCGTGCAGGCCGAACACGACCTCGGTCAGCAAGGCCGAGCCGCCCACCAGCGCGCCGAAGTCGAGACCGAACAGGGTGACGAAGGCGATCAGCGACGTGCGCAGCGCATGGCGAAACAGGATGCGGGTCTCCGACAGGCCCTTGGCGCGGGCGGTGCGGATATAATCTTCCTGCATGGATTCGATGATGGCCGCGCGCAGCACGCGCCCGTAAATGCCGATATAGAGGATGGCCAGCGTGATCCATGGGATGACCAGCGTCAGGAACCAGCCCTTGGGATCGTCGGAAAAGTTCTTGTAGCCGAGCGGCGGCACCCAGGAGAACGCCCAGCTTTCGTGATAACGGCTCTGGGTCATCAGGTTCATCACCTCGCCCAGCCAGTAGACCGGCATGGAAATGCCGAGCAGGCCCAAAGCCATCAGGAGCTTGTCCAGCCAGCTGTCTCGGGTGGCCGCGGCGACGACGCCGATGATGATGGAGACGACCACCCACAGGACCGCGGCGCCGAACACCAGCGAAAGCGTCACCGGGATCGAATCCATGACGGCCGGCACAACCTTCCAGCCGCGGTTGACGAAGGAGGTCAGGTCGCCGGTGACGAAGATCTTCTCCATCATGCGCGTGTATTGCACGTAAAGCGGCTGGTCGAAGCCGAAGCTGTGGCGCACCGCGGCCAGCACTTCCGGAGAAGCGTTGCGGCCGGCGATGCGCGCGGCGGGATCGGCGCCGGGCGTGGCGAAGAAGATCAGGAAGACGATGACCGAGATGCCGAACATCACGAACAGCATCTGACCGAAGCGGCGAAGGATGGCATAAAACATCAGTCGCGCCCCAGCCGGACTTTGGAGCGCGGGTCGAGCGCATCGCGGAGGCCGTCGCCGAAGACGTTGAGCGCCATGACGGAAACGGCGATCGCCAGCCCAGGCACCAGCGCCACCAGGGGCCGTGTATAAAGCAGCGCCTGCCCGTCCTGGATGATGGTACCCCAGCTCGCGGCCGGCGGCTGCACGCCGATCGACAGGAACGACAGCGCCGATTCCGTCAGCATGTTCAGCGCCATCATCAACGGCACGAAAACGATGAGAGTGGTGGTGATGTTGGGCAGGATGTCGCGCCACAGGATGCGCCAGCCCGGCACGCCGAGATTGATCGCGGCGAACACGAACTCGCTGTGGCGCAGCGCCAGAACCTGACCGCGGATCGGCCGCGCGACATAGGGTATATAGACAATGCCTATGATGATGATCGGCAGCCATAGACTGCCAGATTGGATCTCGATCGGTCCGATCGCGATGCCTTGCGCGATGGTGACGATGGAAAGCGAGATCGCCAGCAGATAGATCGGAAACGCCCAGAGCACGTCGAGCAAGCGCGACAGCACCGTGTCGGTGATGCCGCCGAAATAACCCGCGATCAGTCCCGCCATCGTGCCGACGATCAGCGTGAAGATGGTAGCTGCGCCGGAGATCAAAAGCGAGTTCAGGCCGCCATAGAGCAACCTTGCCATGACGTCGCGGCCCTGGCTGTCGGCACCGAGGAAATAATTGCCAAGCCGCCAGGTCGGACCGATCGGCGTGTAGCCAAGCCCCAGTCCCTCGGTCGACTGCTCCATTACCGGCACGTCAGCGCCGTCGATCTGGATGACGGCGTCGAGCGTCGAGGCGAACGGGTCCGTGCCCGCCCATTTTGCATAAAGCGGCGCGCTGAAACAGGCGAGAACGAGGATGAGGAACACGGCCAGGGACGCCATGGCGGCCCTGTCCGTTGCCAGCCTCGCAAACGCGACGGCCCAAGGCCCTCGCGTCTTGCGCGGCATGGCGGCGACTTGGCTGGACACGATGTGTGATTCCGCGGTTCGTTACTGGACCCAGGCCCCTTACTGCACCCAGGCCCCTTACTGCACCCAGGACTGGGTGATAATCCAGTTGAACTGCGGGTTGAACTTGAAATTGCCGATGCGCTTGCTGACGAAATCAAGCCGCTTCGGCGTGAACAGCCCGACCGCCGGTGCCTTGTCGGTGACCTGCTTGTCGATTGCCGCCCACAATTTGTCGGCCGCCTTCTGATCAGTCACGCCGAGGTCCAGCGCCTTCTGCATCTGGGCGTCGATATCCTTGTCGCAGAAGCCGGAAATGTTGATCGAGGCGTCCGAGCCTTCGCGATAGGAGGCGCAGCTGAACAGGATGTTCAGGAAGTCCGACGCCGCGGGATAGTCCTTGTACCACTGGGTGACGGACATCTGCACTTTGTTGTTGGTGTTCTGGATATAGGTGAACTGCAGGTTGGACGAGATCGGCTTGACGTCAGCGACGTAGCCAATGTTGGTCAGCACGCTCTGCAGATAGACGCCGATCGACCGCGAGATGGCCGTATCCTCGACTATGATGGTCACCTTCTGGCCCTTGGTGCCCGATTGCTCGACGAGCTGCTTGGCCTTCTCGACATCCGGGGCCGACCATTTGGCGCCCGGATTCTTGGTGAAGGGGCAATAGTCCTCATGTCCGGGGAAGTCCGGCGGCAGGACCTGGCAGACCGGCGAAGCCAGCACCTTGCCGCCGAACAGCTTGACCAGCGTGTTGCGGTCGACCGCATAGGCGACGGCCTGGCGGGCCTTTTCATTGTCGAATGGCGCCATGCGGGTGTTCAGCGGCGCGTACCACCAGGCCGAAAGCGGCGAGATATGCAGCTGGTCCATGGACTTGCTGCCGAGCTCGCCAAGGCGGTCGCTGGGCAGCGCGTCGAACATCCAGTCCGCCTCGCCGTTCTGGATCGCCGTGACGGCGGCCTCTTCCGACAGGCCGAAATCATACTGCACGACATCGGGATAGCCGTCCGGCTGGGCTTCCTCGCTCCACTGCTTGAAATTGGGGTTGCGGGAAACCGTCATGCCCTTGTTCGGATCGAAGGCCGAGATCATGTACGGGCCGGTGCTGGGGATCGGCTTGGAGCCCATATCCTCCGCCGGCGTGTCGGCCGGCAGGATCACGGCGTGCGGCAAGGCAAGCTTGTAGAGGATCTCGGCGTCCGGCTTGGTGAGATTGAGGGTGATCGTGCCGGCCGCCTCGTCGGCGACAACGCCGCCTTCCAGCGTGCAGCTCTTTGTGTCGGCCAGGCATTTGTCGGCGCCGACAATGCCGGCATAGAAGGTGCCCGAAGTCGGCCCGGAAATCTTGAAGATGCGCTGGAAGGAGGCGACGACGTCCTTCACGCCAAGATCCTGGCCGTTGGAGAACTTGATGCCCTTGCGCAGCTTGAAGGTGAAGGTCTTGCCGTCATTGCTGACCGTGGGCAGGGCCTCGGCCAGATCGGGAACGATGGAAAAGCCGTCGGCGCCCTCGGCTTTGCGGAAGGCGACCAGGCCGTCATAGATCGGCTGGTACATTTGCCAGCCCTGGTCCGTGTAGTTGATATGCGGATCGAGGGTTCCTGCCGCCGATCGGGCGAGAAGGCGAATGGTGCCGCCGCGGTGTTCCTTGAGATATTCGGCCTGCGCCGGAGCCAGCCACGAGCCGGCCAGCAATGCGGCGGCCGACGCTGCCAAAAGCAGTTTCTTCATGTCGTCATTCCCCTTTTCTGTTGTCGTTGTCGTCCAGGAAGTCTCCCACCACACGCATGCAGAGCTCCTGCTCCTCGACATGCGGCATGTGGCTGGAATGCTCGAATATCTGCCAGCGCGATCGCTTGATGCCGTCCTTGAAGGGCTGCACGGTCGCGGGTGTGGCTTCGTCGTGCCGGCCGGAGATGAGGAGTGTCGGAACCTCGATGGCCGGCAGGCGGTCGATGACGCTCCAGCTCTTCAGCGTGCCGATGACGTGGAATTCGTTCGGGCCGTTCATCACATTGTAGACGGTCGGATTGCGCACGATCTGGGCGAAGGTCTCTGTCACCTCGGGCGGGAACGGCACGGCCCGGCAGACATGCCGTTCGTAGAACCGCATCGTCGCTTCCTGGTAGGCCGGATCGTCCGTCGTGCCGGCCTGCTCGTGCTTCGTCAGCGTCTCCTGGACTTCCCTGGGCAGACCGGCGCGCAGCCGGTTGGCTTCCTCGACCCAAAGCTTCATGGACGCCGGCGAGTTGGCGATGGTCAGCGACTTGAGGCCCTTCGGCCTGGTCACGCCGTATTCGGCGCCCAGCATGCCGCCCCAACTTTGCCCCAGCACATGGAAGCCGCCGCGGATGCCGAGATGGTCGACGAGGTTTTCCAGTTCGTCGATGAAGAGTTGGGGCGTCCAGAAATCGGCACCTTTTTCCGGCAGCAAGGTGGAATTGCCGCAGCCCAACTGGTCGTAGTGGATGACGGCACGGCCGCCCCGGGCAAGAAGCTTATAGGCATCGACGTAATTATGGGCAGCACCCGGTCCGCCATGCAGGATCACGACCGGGGCCTTGCCGGCATCGAGCGCGCCGCTGATCCGGTACCAGGTCTCATAGGCGCCGAAGCCGGCCCGCCCTTCCTTGCTGACGATCTCGGACGGCATCCCGGCTCCCTCAGTGGTTGAAGACATCTCGTTGCCGCCTAGTTCGCCGTCCGGCCGGACTGCACCCACTCTTCCAGCATCTGCACGCCGAAGGCCGTGGCGCCTTCCCGGCCCAGCGGTCGATCCTTGTCGGCCATTTCCTTGCCGGCTATGTCGAGATGAACCCACGGGCGGTCCTCGGTGAAATTGCGCAGGAAGGCCGCCGCATAGGGCGCATCGCCGTCTTCCATGTCCTTGGCGTGGTGACGGATGTCGGCGAAGGGCGATTGCAGCCCCTCGTCATAGGCCCGGTCGAGCGGCAGTTGCCAGAACCGCTCGCCGACCTTTTCCCCCGCCGCGATCATGCGCGAGGCGATGGTATCGTCGGTGCTGAAAAGTCCGGCGAAGACCGAGCCGAGGCCCCGCATCACCGAATAGGTCAGCGTCGCCAGATCGACGATCACCGAGGGATTGAAGCGCGAAGCGGCATAATAGAGGCAGTCGGCCAGGATCAGCCGGCCTTCCGCATCCGTGTCGAACACTTCCACGGTCTGGCCCGACGCCGTCGTGATGATGTCGCGCGGCTTGAGCGCGGTGCCGGACGGTATGTTCTCGGCAATGCCGAGCACGCCGACGGCATGCACCGGGCTGCCTTGCCGGGCGAGCGCGATCAGCAGCCCGACAACGGCGGCCGCGCCGCCCATGTCGGCCTTCATATCGAACATCTGCTCGCCGCGCTTTATGCACAGACCACCGGAATCGAAGCAGACGCCCTTGCCGACGAAAGCCAGCGGCTGCGCGGGAGCGCCCTTGCCGCGATAGCGCAGGACCGCGACGCGCGGCGGTCGCGCCGAGCCGGAGCCGACGGCCAGGATCGCATTCATGCCGAGCTCCTTCAGCCGCGCCGTGTCGAGGATCTCGACATCGATGCCGGCCTCGCGCAGCGGCTCCAGATGATCGTGGAAATTGTCGGGGTGAAGATGGTTCGGCGGCAGGTTGACCAGCGTGCGCGCATATTCGACGCCGTCCGCGATGGCATTGACCCGCGCCAGCGCCGCCTTCAGCTCCGGGCCGGCCGCGCCGATCAATTGCACCCGCAAAGTGCGGTCGGCGCCTGCTCCCTGACGCCGGTTGCGCAGGTCGAAACGATAGCGCCGCAGCCGCATTCCGAGCGCGACTCGCGCCAGGACTTCCGCTGCGGGAAGGTCGACACCTGCGAGCGGGTCCAGCATCAGGGTGGCCGCGCATTCGCCCTTGCCTTCCAGATGCGCCGCAAGCAAACCGCCGGCCCGCGCCAGCGAAAGCGAGGTTACGGCCTCGGCCTTGCCCAAGGCCAGCACCACCACGCGGCGGGTCGACATCGCCTTGGGGGCGATGACATCGACACAAGTCCCGGATTGCGAGAGGGCGGCCGGGTCGGAGCAAGCGCGGGACAAAATCCCGTTCATTTCAGCATCGAGCGCCACTGCCCGGGGGCCAAAACCGGTTTGAGCGGTTTGCAGGATCACGACGACCGAGGTTTCCGCGGAAATCTCCTCCGCCGCTTCAAAGACCGGCGCCGGCGACTGAGGCATAGAAGCTCATTCTCCCATTCTGGGGCGCCCCGCCGAGGCTCAGCTGGCGTCATACGCAAAGCTTCGCCGGTCCCCGGTGGAAGCCGGTCATACCGGTTTCCGCCGCTGGTGGAATGGCATCGGAGTGCCCAAACAATCGTTTTCGGATGGCGACTTGGTCGCTCTTGCCTTTTGGGTATCCCTGAACCGGCCAGGCGATCAAACGCCAATTTTGCCCAAGTCGATTGACAAAAACTCAACTCACATTTCATGATCGGGCAATGGCCCTGCCCTCACTCAATGGCATGCGCGCTTTCGAGGCCGCCGCGCGCCTCGGCAGCATCAAGGATGCAGCGGAAGAGCTGCATTTGACGCCCTCGGCCGTCAGCCGCCACATCCGCGCGCTCGAGAAGAACCTTGGCCAGGAGCTGTTCGAGCGCGGCTTTCGCCAGATCACACCGACCATCAGGGGCTCATATTATGCGCGCGGCCTCTCCGAAGCATTCGAGGCTATCTGGCGCGCCACCGACGATGTCAGCTTCGTCCATGGTCACGGCAGGACCCAGCGGGTCAGGGTTCTCTGCGTGCCGGCGGTTTTGAACCTTTGGCTGGCGGACCGGCTGCCGAATTTCCGCAAGCTGCATCCGTCCGTGAACCTGGAGATCTCGACGTCGGGCAAGCGCGCCAACTTCGATTTGGCCATTGTCGACGAGTTCGTCTACAAGGCCGGCCCGGCCTTGACCCTGCTGATCCCGCTGGTCCTGACACCGGTCTGCGCGCCCTCGCTGCTGGAAGGGCCGGTGCCGCTGCGCACGCCTGCCGATCTCGTCAATCACCACCTGATCCACGAATGCGAGAGCATGCGCTGGCGGCGTTGGCTGGAACAGGAAGGCGTTGTGGACGCCACGCCCAAGTCCAGCACGACGCTCGACGACTGCACCTTGATCATGCGCGAGGTGATAAACGGCGCGGGGATCGCTTTGGCCGACACCATGATGGCGCAGGACCTTCTGCAGCAAGGCAGGCTTGTCGCCCCGTTCAGCGCCCGCCATACCTATCCCGCCGGAATCTACCTGCACCAGCGCCGCAGCATCGGAAACAAGCCGGGCACCGGCCTGTTCCAGGACTGGCTGCTCGCCGAGATCGTCGACCATAAGCGAACGATGGGTATCGCGTAGCGCGTCTCATCCGGAGCGCCGCGCAAGAAAAAGGCGGCGGCCAAGTGGCCACCGCCTTCGCATTGTCGACGGCTGGGCTCAACCCTTGATGGTGGCGGTCAGCTCGTCATAGGCCTTGCAGGCTTCGTCGAGCGTCGTCGCGCCCTGGTACTTCGTCGTCACGGCCTGCACCTTGGCGGTCAGATCGGCCGCCTTGCTCGGATCCTTGGTGATGGCTGCCTGGAGCGCCGCAGCCATGTCCTGCGCCTTCTTGGCGGCGATTTCCTGCGTGCACTCCGGCCCCTTGGAGCAAGCCGAACCAGCCAACGCCGCAACACCCACGGCAACGAGCAAAAACTTCTTCATATCAATCATCTCCTCAAAAAAGGCAGCCGCCCATCGCCGCTGCCTCCACTGGCCGAAGCCGAACGTGCCATAACCTCCGATTGTGGCGTGACGCAACGACCGGGCCGCATAAACTTGTGTAACCACGCTGCAATGTCGCGGCGATCCGGATATAGGCTGCTCAGGTCAGCCGGAGCACGGTTCAGTGGCCGCGAGGCTGTAGGAGTGCCAGCACGGCTGTCGCCACGGCAAGGACGGCGGTAAGGGTCAAAGGTCCCGTGGCGCCATGGGTATCCACGACATAGCCGCCGACA
Source organism: Mesorhizobium sp. B2-4-3 (assembly GCF_006442815.1). Taxonomy (GTDB): domain Bacteria; phylum Pseudomonadota; class Alphaproteobacteria; order Rhizobiales; family Rhizobiaceae; genus Mesorhizobium. Next base: position 11,619 of record NZ_VFVL01000004.1, on the reverse strand, counting down.
ACCGCGCCGATGGTGATGGCAACCTGGAAGGAGACGACCATCAGACTACCCGCAGCTTCCAGCGCATCAGGTGCCGCGCGGGACAGATTGGTCGGCAGCACCACCGGCGCCATGCCGAAGGCCAAGCCCCAAAGCGTAACGAATGCGAAGGCGACGCCAATGTGCACGCCCCAAAGCACCAATGCCAGCGCCGCAAACGCCATCAATGCGGCGTTGCCCGCGAGCGCCATGCGGATATTGGCGTCGGCCATGCGGCCGCCGGCAATATTGCCGATCACAGCGGCGATGCCAAATCCGAGCAGGGCCAGGGCAATTGGCCCGGTGGCGAGGAGCGTCACGTATTCGAGGAAGGGGCGCACATAAACAGAGCCGGCAAAATGCCCCGTCATCAGCAAAAGAATGGCAAGCATGCCGAGTTGGATGCCGCGCCGCCGTGTCAGCCGAAATACGTCAGCCAGACTATTGCTGGCCGTCGCAGGCAAGGTCGGCAGGCTCAGCAATTGCAGCAGCATGGCAATCACGGCCAGCCCCGCTGTCATGGCCATGGCGCTGCGCCAACCCAGCCAGTCGCTGATCAACGCCCCCATTGACGGGGCGGCGATGGTGGCCAGCGAAACGCCGAGGGTGACGATGCCCATGCCCCGACCTGTCGCATTGGCGCCGACCAGCCTCGCCACGACCGCAACCGAAAGTGCCCAGAAGGCGCTGATAGCGATCCCGAGCCCGGCCCGGCCCAACAGCAACAGCCAGAAATTTGGCGCCAGCGCCGCAAGGATATTGGAACCGACCGCCAAGGCGCTGAGGCCAACCAGCACCGCCTTGCGGTTCAATCGGCCAATGACAACATTGCTCAACACGGCGGTCACGGCACCGACGGAAGCGGTGGCAGTGACGACCTGTCCGGCCGTTCCCTCACTGATACCGAGATCGCGTGCCATTGGCGTCAGCAGACCAGCTGGCAGGAATTCGGCCGAGACCAGGGCAAAGCTGGTGGCCGCCAATGAAATGACCGCGAACCAGGTGGCTGCGCTCCACGCGGCCGGCGCGGCGGCATCGAGGTCTATCGTCTCGTCTTCAAGCTGTAATGTTGTGTCTGTCACTGAAGGATCTCCAAAGTTTGGAGGTCTTCATAGACGAGTCCTTTCGGATGGAATGTGTCCTAAAATCCGAAATTCATATCCATTCGTCCGGGAATTGTGCGACGCACAACGCCAGGAGAAACATTGGTGATGCGCTTGAACGCGCGCGCGAAGGATGCTTCGGAATCATAGCCCAAACGGGTAGCGACCTCGGCAACCGACAGGCCATTTTGCCCCAGCAACTCGCGGGCAAGCTGCATACGCAGACGGGCGAGATAGTGTGCCGCACCCTCTCCTAATACGGCGCTGAAGCGCTCGGCGAAAATCGAGCGCGATTGGCCTGCCAGACCGGCGAGTCTTTCCAGCGTCCAGTTGTGGCCGGGATCTCGATGCATGGCTGCCAAAGCGCGGCCGATATGGGGGTCGCGGATGGCTGCAAGCCAACCGGTGGTCGAAGCTCCAGTGCAATTGACCCAGCAGCGGATAAGCCGGGCCGTCAGCAAGTCCGCCATACGGGACAAGATGGTGGCGCTGCCCATCTGTGGTTGCGCGGCCTCCGCCGTCATAGCCGCGAGCAATGGACCAATGACCGGGTCGTTGCCGGCCACGTCGCATCCTTTGATGATCGGCGGCATCAATGTGATCAATGGGTTAAGCGCACAGACGCCCAAGGCCATGGAGCCGCAGAAAAGGGTGCTCGCCGCGCCCGTTCCTTCCCGTACCACTTCGCAGACGTTGCTCCCCAATTTGGTCACCTGGCAGCCCTCGAGCGAGTCGCCTGCAACGTCCGGCGCGCTGGCCAGCCGGTGGGCGATGCCTTGCGGCAACAGCACCAGATCGCCATCGCGCAGCTCCCGCCAGCCTTCCGCCTCGGTATGGATCCAGCAGGGACCCTGGCCGACGAAGTAAAAGCGAAGCAGCTTTTGCTGCGGAAAGGCTATGCTCCATGGATGTCGGAGCTCGCAGCGACCATAGTTGACGCCACTCAAGCGAAAATCTTGCAGGACTTCGCTGAGCGCGTCCATCGGGATATGTGGTGCTGAAGACGGTCGGGACGAAAAGTCAGACATCTAACAATTATAGATACTAAACGTCCGGCAGGCAAGCAAGGACCGCTTCAACGGCACCCTGCTCTTTATGGCAGGACTCCCGCCCTTGCTTCGCACGCGTACAGCATGCAAGGAGTGCATCGAGACAAGGATGACAGGCATGGCAGCTGAAGCGTCAAGCAGCGATCTGGTGCAGGTGGTAGCGCTGCTCGCCGCGGGCGTCGTCGCCGTGCCAATCTTCAAACGCATGGGGCTGGGCTCGATCCTCGGCTACCTCGCCGCGGGCGTGGTCATCGGTCCGTTCGGCCTGCGCATCTTTTCAGAATCGGAAGCGATCCTCCATGTCGCCGAGCTCGGCGTCGTCATGTTCCTGTTCATCATCGGCCTGGAGATGCAGCCGTCGCGGCTCTGGGGGCTGCGTCGCGAGATTTTCGGCCTGGGTGCCTTGCAGGTTGGCGTCTGCGCCGTGCTTCTGACCCTGGTCGGACTGGCCGGAGGCTTTCCGATCGCGCAGTCCTTCGTCGCCGGCGCCGGCTTCGTGCTGACCTCGACGGCGATCGTCATGCAGCTGCTCGAGGAGCGCGGCGAGATCGCCACGCCGAAAGGCCAGCGCATCGTCTCGATCCTGCTGCTCGAAGACCTGACAATCGTGCCGCTGCTGGCGCTTATTGCATTTCTCGCGCCCGGCGGCGCCGAAACTAGTCTTTCGGAACGGCTGACCGAAGTCGGTATCGGCATCGCCGCGATCGTCGGGCTGGTCGTGGCCGGCCGTTACCTGCTCAATCCGCTCTTCCGCATCCTGGCCGACGCCCGCGCCCGGGAAGTCATGACCGCCGCCGCGCTGCTGGTGGTGCTGGGATCGGCCCTGGCCATGCAACTCTCCGGCCTGTCGATGGCGATGGGCGCCTTCCTCGCCGGCGTGCTGTTGTCGGAATCGACCTTCCGCCACCAGCTCGAAGCCGATATCGAGCCGTTCCGCGGCATCCTGCTCGGCCTGTTCTTCCTCGCCGTCGGCATGTCGCTCGACCTCGGCGTCGTCGCCCAGAACTGGCGGCTCGTCGCCGTCTATGTCGTCGCCTACATGGTCATGAAGGCAGTCGGCATCTACGCCGTCGCGCGCATTCTGAAGAGCAGCCACCGCGAGGCGCTCGAACGCGCCGTCTTCATGGCGCAGGGCGGCGAGTTCGCCTTCGTGCTCTATTCGTCCGCCGCCGCGGTCGGCATCATCGACGGCCAGGCCAACGCCACGTTGACCGCCATCGTCATCATCTCCATGGTGCTGACGCCCTTGGCGATCATAGCGCTGCGCTACCTGACCCCGCGCGACGAACAGTCCCTCGACGGCGTCGACATCGCCGACGGCCTCACCGGCAGCGTGCTGATCATCGGCTTCGGCCGCTTCGGCCAGATCGCCAGCCAGCCGCTTCTGCTGCGCGGGATGGACGTCTCGATCATCGACAACGAGGTGGAGATGATCCAGGCGGCGGCCGATTTCGGCTTCAAGGTCTATTACGGCGACGGCACGAGGCTTGACATCCTGCATGCGGCCGGTGCCGGGCGGGCCCGTGCGGTGCTGATCTGCGTCGACAAGCCGGATGCCGCCGTGCGCATCGTCCAGCTGATCAAGGCCGAATTCCCTTTGGTCACCATCCTGGCGCGCGCCTTCGACCGCGGCACCGCGCTGCAGCTCGTGCGCGCCGGTGTCGACTATCAGCTGCGCGAGACCTTCGAATCGGCGCTGGTCTTCGGCGGTTCCGCGCTGGAGGCGCTTGGCGTCGATCCGGAAGAAGTCGCCGAAGTCATCGAGGATGTGCGGCGCCGCGACGAAGCGCGCTTCGAGACGCAACTGGCCGAGGGCGTGCGCGCCGGCCAGCGTTTCCTCAAGGGCAATATCGGCACGCCGATCCCGACGCCGCTCACCCAGCCGCGCCGCGCCGGCCGCGCGTTGAACCAGGAAACGGCCGTCGTGCTGAACCAGGCAGAGACCAAGAACTGAGGGCCAACGCATGGCAGAGCTCGATCCGCGGGCGCTTTCGGTCACCCAATTCTGGCGCGATGCCGGCGAGGATGCATGGTTCGAGAAGAACGACGCCTTCGACGCGGATTTCCGCAATCGCTTTCTGGAGCTGCATTACGCCGCCGCGCGGCGCGAATGCGATGATTGGAGCGTGCATGCCGAAGGATCGCTGGCGCTGATGATCCTGCTCGATCAGTTCCCGCGCAACTGCTTCCGCGGCACCGGCCACATGTACGCCACCGATCCGCTTGCCAGATACTTCGCCAGCAGGGCAATCGCCGCCGGTCAGGACCTGGAGCTGGAAGAATTGCTTCGCGTCTTCCTCTATCTGCCCTTCGAGCATTCCGAATTGCTGGCGGATCAGGAACGGTCGGTCGAGCTAACGGTCGCCAAGGCGCCCGACTATCTGAAATATGCCGATGAGCATCTGGAGATCATCCGGCGCTTCGGACGCTTCCCGCATCGCAACCCCATGCTTGGTCGCGCGACGACGGCCGAGGAGCAGGCATTCTTGGACGGCGGCGGTTTTTCCGGCTGACCAGCCGGCTTTGGAGCAATTCCAGGAAAAGTGTGAGCGGTTTTCCGTCCGGAATTGCGACAATCCAAAATCAGCCCAGCCACCATTCGCGGCCGGACGGCAGCCGCTCGATGCCGGAAATATCGACGGCGCCGAGCCTTTCCGACACGCTCCTGCCGCCGATCGAAAGCCCCGGCGCGATCTCGGCCAGCGGCGCCAGCACGAAGGCGCGCTCCAGCATGCGCGGATGCGGCACTTCGAGCCCGGTCTCGTGGATCACGCGGTCACCGAACACCAATATGTCGATATCGATCAGGCGGGGGCCCCAGCGCTCCTCGCGCACGCGCTTCAACCGCCTCTCGACGTCGAGGCAAAGGTCGAGCAGCGCGCGCGGCGAAAGCGCCGTCTCGATCGCAGCGGCGGCGTTGAGGAAATCGGGCTGGTCGAGCTTGCCCCAGGGCGGCGTGCGATAAAGCGAGGAGACGGCGATGACGCGCGTCGCGGCGTCGCCGTCCAGTATGCGCAATGCCGCGCCCATGGACTTCGCCGGCTCGCCGAGATTGCCGCCGAGACTGAGATAGACGGCGCTATTCTGGCCAGACAACGGTCACCTCGACATAATCGAGCACGCCGGGCACCGGCGCGTTCGGTTTGCGCACGGTGATCTCGGCCTTCCTGATCTGAGAGAACCGCGCCGTCAGCGCCTTCCCGACCTCCAGCGCCAGCGCCTCGATCAGGAAGCGGCGGTGTCCGGTCACGATCTTCTCGATGACCGCGAAAGCGACGCCGTAATTGACGGTATCCTCGATGGAATCCTCCGTCAGCGGACGGCTGGGCTCGACCGTCAGCTCGGCATCGACATAGAAACGCTGGCCAAGCGTCTCCTCCTCGTCCAGCACGCCGTGGCGGGCGAAGAAGGCGCAGTTCTTCATACGAATGACGTACATGATCAGTGTCCGGGAGGAAGCTCGGTTTCGCGTTGAAGCATAGCATCGGTCACCGCCAGCGCATCCACGTTGATTGCGACATCGTGGACGCGAAACAGGTCGGCTCCCTTCAAGCGCAGGATGACGCTGGTGGCAGCCGTGCCGGCTGCCCGTTCGGCGGGCTCGCGCCCGGTCGCGGCACCGATGAAGCGCTTGCGCGAGGTTCCGGCCATCAACGGGTAGCCGAGCGCCCGGAGCTCGGAAAATCGCGCCATCAGGTCGAGGTTTTCCTCCGCCGTTTCCTTGGCGAAGCCGAAGCCGGCATCGAGCACGATCTGGCTGTCGGTGACATTGCCGGCGCGCGCGATCTCGAGCGACTTGCGCAGGAACAGGAACTGGTCCTCGATCACGTCGGGCAGCTTCTGCCGTTCGCGCCCGGTATGCATGATGACGAGCCCGGCGCCGGTCTCGGCGGCGACGCGCGCGATGCCCGGCTCGCGCTGCAGCCCCCAGACGTCGTTGACGATATGGGCGCCGGCGGCGACGCCAAGCCGCGCGGCGTCCTCGCGATAGGTGTCGATCGAGATCAGCGCGTCGCCGGAAGCGGCGAGCGCCGCGATGACGGGCAACACGCGCGCCTGCTCCTCCTCGGCGGTAATCGGGGCAAAACCCGGCCGGGTCGATTCCCCGCCGACATCGATGATCGCCGCGCCCTCCTTCACCATGCGGCGCGCCTGCTCCAGCGCCTCTTCAGGCGCGATGAACAGGCCGCCGTCCGAAAAGCTGTCGGGCGTCACGTTGAGGATGCCGACGACGACCGCCTTCGGACCGAGGTCGAGATAGCGTCCATGCGCCAACTGCCATCGCCTTGTCGTCATCATCCATCAACCATGCGTGATCCGCGCGAAATCAATTCCGTTGCGCTGGCGACGGCCCTAAAGCAAGGTGCGTGAAGAGGCAATATGATGAACCCATCCCTGCTCTGCGCCCTGATGCTCGCTTTGACCGCCATGCCGGCGGGCGCGGCCAATCTGGTCAAGACCTACAGCTATTTCAGCGTCGGCGGCCGCACGCTCGACGATATCCAGAACCAGCTGTCGAGAAACGGCCCCGAGGTGAAGAGCACCGGCTCGCGGCATCCAGGCGCCACGCAGATGGCCTTCACCACCCGCATCAGCTACGCGCAGAGCGCAGACTCTTGCCGCATCACCGATGCCGCCGTCACCGTGAAGGTCAAGGTGATCCTTCCCGAATGGCGGCGTCCGCGCAAAGCCGATCCCGACGTCAGGCTGTTCTGGGACACGCTGTCGGCCGACATCAAGCGGCATGAGGAGCGCCATGTCGAGATCGCCAAGAACCATGCGCGCGCGCTCGAGGATGCGCTGAAGGCCGCCCCCGGGCAGAAGACTTGCGAACAGGCGAAGGCAAGGGCCGCCGCGATCCAGGCAGCCGAGCTCGCCAGACACGATCAAGACCAGTTGCGCTTCGACCGCGTCGAGAGCGTCAATTTCGAAAGCCGTATCCTTCGGCTGATGCGCTACCGCATGGAGCGCGTCGGAGCCGGCCAACTGCCGCCGCCTTGACTTGGGGAGCCAGCCTTATCCCGGGCCAATTTCGTCCAAGCATGGTGCCAGACCGGAAAAACTTTCGAGCGGTGGTCGAAATCGGCCTATATCGCACGACATATAGCGGGTTCGAAGCAGCCCTCGGGGCCTCGAACAGTGAAGAGAAATGACAGACGCCAGGCACGACGGGTCGGCCGCAGCCGTTTTGGCGCACTGAGCATCAGCCTTTGAAAGAATGACGCATGGACCAGACCGTCGAGAACCAGGCGATGGCGCCGAAAGCCGCGCCGATGATGAGCGAGAGCGAGAAAAATGCCATCATCGGCGGCGTGCTGTTGTCGATGTTGCTGGCAGCCCTTGATCAGACCATCGTAGCCCCTGCCCTGCCGACGATCGCGCGCGCGCTCGGCCATGCCGAGTATCTGCCGTGGATCGTCACCGGCTATCTCTTGACCGCGACCGCGATGGCGCCGCTCTACGGCAAGATTTCCGACGTCTACGGACGCCGCCCCGTCATCTACGCCGCCATCCTCGTCTTCCTGCTCGGGTCGCTGGTTAGCGCGCTCGCGCCCAACATGCTGGTGCTGGTCATCGGCCGCGCTATCCAAGGCGCCGGCGGCGGCGGTCTCTTCGCTCTGGCCCAAACGGTCATCGGCGATCTCGTGCCGCCGCGCGAGCGAGCGCGCTATGCGGCATGGATCGCCGGAACCTGGGCGGTCGCCAGCGTCGCCGGCCCGCTGCTCGGCGGCGTGTTTGCCGAGCATCTGCACTGGTCGCTGATCTTCTGGATCAACCTGCCGATCGGCTTCCTGGCCATGGCCATCATCAACAACCCGCTGAGGAAGCTGCCGATCGCGGCCAAGAACCACCGCATCGACGGCCTGGGTGCGGTGCTGCTGGTTGTCGCCACGTCGCTGCTGCTCCTGGCGCTCAATTGGGGCGGCAGCGCCTATCCCTGGTTCTCCCGCGAAATCCTTGGGCTGGTCGCCTGCTCGGTCGTATTCTGGGCCTTCTTCGCTCTGAGGCTCCTAAGGGCGGCCGAGCCGCTGATCTCGCTCGAAGTCCTGAGCAACCCGATCGTGCTCGCCGGCACACTGTCGATGTTCCTGCTGCAGGCCGCCAACATCGGCGCGTCGGTCTACCTGCCGGTCTATCTGCAATCGGTCGTCGGGCTTTCGGTCAGCGAATCCGGCACCGCGATGCTCGGCCTCTTGCTGGGCACGGTCGCCGGCGCGACCTTCAGCGGCCGCACGATCCCGCGCTTCGTCCACTACAAGCGCATCGCCATGATCGGCGTCGGCCTGGCCATCGTCTGCATCGGCGTGCTCAGTGCCATTGCGGAACACGCCTCGCTGCTCGAGGTGGAAATCCTGACCACTCTGATCGGCCTGGGCAGCGGAACGACATTCCCGGTCGCCACCGTCTCGGTCCAGAATGCCGTCGATCGCGCGCATCTGGGGGTCGCGACAGGCGTGCTGACCTTCCTGCGCACGCTGGGCGGCGCGCTGGGCGTCGCCATGCTTGGCGCCGTCGCGCTCGGCTACGGACTGCCGCTCTCCGCCGAAGGCTCGCAGACGCATATCCAACCGGCATCGGCGTTGCCGTTCGCGATGATCTTCGTCGCCGCCGGAGCAACGCTCGTTCTGGCGCTAATCACGCTGGCCCTGATGCCCGAGAAGGAACTGCGCGGCCACGACGAGCACGCGGCCCCCGTGCTTGCGGAATAAATCTCTCCGAGGTGTGTTGAGATTCAGGTCAGGCCGAGTCGAGAATGGCGGCTCACGAGAACCGGAGCGGAGCGTACTTAAGGTACGTGAGCACCGGAAGCGCAGGGAGCTGCCGTTCGCAGGCCGGCATCACCTGAATATCGACATACCTCAGTCGTGGACGCCGAGCTTCTTCTGCAAGCTCGTCGACGAGGTCGTGTACTGGAAGACGATGCGCTCGCCCGGGCTGACGATGCGCTTGGCGGCCTGCGCCATCAGCGCCACCTCATGGAAGCCTGACAGGATCAGCTTGAGCTTGCCGGGATACCAGTTGATGTCGCCGACAGCGAAGATACCCGGGATCGACGTCTGAAACTTCTCGGTGTCCACCGGGATCAGGTTCTCGTGCAGGTTAAGGCCCCATTCGGCGATCGGCCCGAGCTTCATGGTGAGGCCGAAGAACGGGAGCATGCGGGTGCACGGCACCTCGACGTCGCCGTCCGGGCCGCCCTTGATGGTTGCCGATGCAAGCTGGCCGTCGGCGCCGGCAAGGCCGCTGACCTGCCCGACGAGAAATTGCAGGTGCTTCATCTCCTGCATGGCATACATCTTGTTGACGCTGTCGGGCGCGGCCCGGAATTCCGGGCGGCGATGCACCAGCGTCACGCTTTTGGCGATCGGCTGCAGGTTCAGCGTCCAGTCGAGCGCCGAATCGCCGCCGCCGACGATGACGAGGTCGTGCCCGCGAAAATCCTCCATGCGCCGGACGGAATAGAAGACGCTCTTGCCTTCATAGGCCTCGATGCCCGGAATGGGCGGACGCTTGGGCTGGAACGAGCCGCCGCCGGCGGCGATCACCACCACCTTGGCTTCGAACATCTCGCCTTCGTCGGTCGCGACGCGAAAGGTTCCGTCCTCGAGCTTTTCCAGGCTCGACACCATGCGATTGAAGGTGAAGTCCGGCTTGAACGGATGGATCTGCTCCATGAGCTTGTCGACCAGGCCTTGGGCGGAGATCGTCGGCCAGCCGGGAATGTCGTAGATCGGCTTCTCCGGGTAGAGTTCTGCGCATTGCCCACCGGGACGATCGAGAATGTCGATCAGATGGCATTTCATGTCGAGCAGGCCGAGCTCGAACACGGCAAACAGGCCGATCGGCCCTGCCCCGACAACGAGAACGTCCGTTTTGATGGTATCGGTCATGCGCTGCGCCCCCTTTTGGGAATGGAGCGAGACTGCATGAGCCGTGGCCTGCTGCCAAGCAGCCAGCGTGAAAGAATGTTGGGAAGCCACCTAAGGTGTGTCGAGATTCAGGTCAGGCCGAGTCGAAAATGGTAGCTTCCGAGGACCGGAGCGGAGCGTACTTAAAGTACGTGAGCACCGGAAGCGCAGGAAGCTGCCATTTGCAGGCCGGCATCACCTGAATATCGGCGCACCTTAGCCCTGGCGCTCGGGGACCCGAACGACCAGCCCGTCCAGCGCGTCGCGCACCTTGATCTGGCAGGAGAGGCGCGAGTTCGGCTGGACCTCGTAGGCGAAGTCCAGCATGTCCTCCTCCATCGCCTCGGGCTCGCCGACCTCCGCCGTCCATGCTTCGTCGACATAGACATGGCAGGTCGCGCAGGCACAGGCGCCGCCGCATTCGGCTTCGATGCCCGGAACCGCGTTGCGGATCGCGTTTTCCATGACCGTCGAGCCGTTTTCGGCTTCCACGTCAAATCGGGTCCCGTCATGGGCGATGTAGGTCAGCTTGGTCATTAAGTCACCTGAGGAGTCGCAGCCGAGATAATCACTCTACCGGACAAGTCAACTGCGGCGCGAAAGCGCCACGAAATGACGTTTTTCAGAAAAGTCGAGCTACCGGCTGATGCCGGCGATGAAGTCGCGCACTTCCTCGATCAGCGTGCCGAGCCTCTTGAGCGCCCGGACGTCTTCCGGCTGGCTTTCGATGATCGCCGCGCAATCGGCCACCGCAAAGGCGCCGATGCCACGCGCCGAGCCTTTCAGGCCATGCGCCAGAAGCACCCTTTGCCTGGCGTCGGCATCCGCGATCTGGTCGCGGACGGACAGCGACTGGTGCACGAACAGCGCCAGCACTTCCCGTTCGAGGTCACGGTCGCCCATCGTCTGGCGCGCCAGATGGCCGAGGTCCACCGGTCGGGCTCCGGCCGTTCCGGAGGCATCTCCCCCCGGCATGGAAAACGCAATACCACTTTCGCCACGCATACGCACTGCAACTCCATCAAGCGGGCAGACGGGCCCACGAAAATAGGCGCTTCCGGTCGCCAACGGGTTAACGATTGCAGGGGAAAAATGTTGTCATCGAGGCAGCCGGATCACGCCTCCGTTAACCTTATATTTAAAGTTTTACGTATCGCCCGGAATGCATGTTTTCTTTACCCCTGTGTGTCATTACGATACGAAGGTCCATTTTTCAGCCTCCTGCTCGGGATAGACAAGCCAGAATCGGGCCAGAATCAGGCCAAAATCATAAGTCCCGCGGCAGCTAGTACAGGGTAGCGAAGGCATGGCTAAGAAACCAACGACGACCAAGTCTCTCGAGAATGACGTAGCCGCGGAACTGGAAAAGGCGCTTGACCTTGACCTTAACGGCGACGAAGGCGGCCTCGATATGGCGGCGTCGATGGAGGATCTCGAAGCGCAGATTTCGGCGGCGGCCGATGAACTGGCGCGCGAAGGCCGCAGCCAGAGGACGGAGCCGGCAAACAATCCCCAGCCTGCCACCCCCAAGCCTGCCAC
>NZ_VFVL01000039.1 GCF_006442815.1 Mesorhizobium sp. B2-4-3 | reverse complement strand
GCGCAAAACGCACGAAACTGTTCGCGATGTCTTCGCACACCTGTTCGCGATGTCCCCAGTCCATACAGGGGGGAGATTGGACGGCACCCCGGCCTTCGCCAATCTCGGAAGACTCTTCTTGCGGCGTAGAACCGAACGAAACAGCCATGACGTCTACCTCGGCAGCGCTACGCGGCTCAAACCGCGGTCGGGCTGTTCGCCGAAATCGTTATGTCGAGGGTCACGTGCCCGGCGCCGGGGCCGAAGCGGCAGAAGGCTTCGGCGAGCGTGGCGAACACCGCGCCGGCGTCGCCGCGCAGCCTGGTGCAGAAATTCTTCGAGCGCTCGAAGACGCCGGAGTTTTTCAGGAAGTCGATGCAGCCATAGATCTCGTCCATGTGGTCGCCGGTGCCCATCACATAGAGCGAGAATTGCGCCGCCACCGGCTGGTCGGTCGAGAGCGTCGCCTCGACGGCGCGGAGCGCCGCGAGTTTGCGTTCGTCGAGCGGGATCGCCGGGCCGGCGATCTCATCGGAGCGGCAGATCGGGTCGTCCGGCTCGCCGGGGCAGCCGCGCGAGACGGCGGCCGACAGCACGCAGTGCTTGCCGCTCCTCGCCGCCGCGACGAACAGGTCGCGCATGGCGGGAAAAAGCACTTCGGGCGGCCCGACCAGCAGCGTCGAGATATCGTCGGTCTCGATCCTCAATCTGTCGCGGTAAGGATCGAGCGCGCCCAACGCGCCGAGGATCACGCCGACGAAATCGTCGGTCATGGGATAAAGGGAAATCTGTGCGCCGGAAAACATGGCCCGCCTCGCTCCGCTGGTATTATCCAGATCAGCTTTAGGGTCCGGAGGCTTGCCGCCGCCATCTCAGCCCCGACCATACGGAGCACCCCTGTGGATGGCCGCGTTAAAGCACTGTTCGAGCGAATGGGAAAGCGGTTTTTTTGCGCGGCCAATTGGGCCAAGAATCCCATCTCCCTAAGGGAGATGCCGGGTTATAAGATTTTCGCAGATTTCTTATAACCGCGGTATCGCAACCGCAGTATCGTTCAAATTGTACGAATCCCGCTTGATTGTTTTTCGTACGTAAAGTACGATCCTCCCCTTCCTTTGAGGGGATTTGCTTGAACACCACCAACCATGCCGCTTTCGCCGACCTCTCCCGCCCTTTGCTGTCGCCACTGCCGCTCGCCGAGCGCGAACGCCTCGCCGGCGCCTGGCGTATGGCCAGCCAGGACATCGCCGACGACATCCGTTTCATCCGGCAATATCTGAAGGTGATCGCCGAGAAGGACGAGCGGCTTTCGACCGGCACGCTGGTGCATGGCCGCGCCTATGTCGAAGCCTGCGCCGCCTGGGTGCCGGAGACTGTGGCGCGGTATCTGCGCAATCTCAGGCTGATCAGCGAATGCGAGAGCGCGATGATCGTAGCGGGGGTAAGGTTTGCCCGGTCGAGCGATGCATGGTGAGGTCACAGCCTGCCGGAGGTGACTTTGCAAGCTGGCGCGACGGAGCGCGGCTCGGGCGGGTTGTCGAACCGCATCGCTCCCTCAGCCTACAACCCTTGGGCCGCCTGTCGAAAAATGCATCGTTTCATACAATTGGCAATTGGTGGACGCGGATGAGCGGCGGGTGGTTAAATTCGTCTCAGGCGAAGGAGGGTAAAGCCGCGTACCAGGGAGGAACTCGTTTGATGGACCAGCGTATCGACATCGGCATGCAGCCCGACGACCAGCCTTACGAAGTCACGTCATTCGCCAGAAAGCATGGCCTGGCGATCCCCGTCGCGGACGCGGTGCTTTTCGCCAGGGGACCGTCGCCGTCGCGGACCGCCTGCGATACGGCGGCGCTGGCCCTCATTTGCGCGGTCGCGCAATACGCCGGAAAGCAAGGGAGGCGGTAGCCTCCCTTACCAGCTGAACTGCAGCCCCACATTGCCGCCGACCTGGCTGCCGGCGAAGGCGATGCCGAGCGTGCCGGTCAGCCGGCCGCCATGGTCGAAGCCCTCGCTCAGCACCGCGGCGCCCGTGATGCCGAAGGCATTGGCATAGCCGGCATTGCCCCAGTTGACGCGCACACCGAAATGCTCGCCCTGGACGAGATCGGGCGCGGCGAGCGCGGCCGAGATCGAGGCGTTCTCAAAGGCGCGCGTGATGCGGTTGTCGATGTCATCGACCTGGGCGGCCAACGCCGTCTTGCCGGTGACCGTTGTCTTCCCGCCATTGCCGTCGTCGACCTTCTTCTTGGTCACGCCAGTCTGGGCATTGATGCAGGTGTCCGTGCCCGGGCTATAGTAGTAATTGGCCCCATAGGTGGAACAGACCTTGAGATATGCGATCGCCGCCTGGGATGGCGCCGCAAGGAGCGTTGCCGCGCCGAGGATCGCCGGCGCAAGAAGATATCTGAACATTGATTGCCCCCCGGTCGCGCTTACCAGGTGAACTGCAGGCCGGCATTGCCGCCGACCGCCTTGCCGGAGAAGGCGACGCCCGCGGCGCCGGCCAGCCGACCGTTGCCGCCAGGCATGAAGCCCTCGCCGAGAACCGCCGCGCCAGTGACACCCATGGCGTTGGACTGGCCGGCATTGCCCCAGTTGACGCGCACGCCGAAATGCTCGCCCTGCACCAGGTCCGGTCCGGCCAGCGCCGAGGCCACCGACGCACCCTCGAAGGCGCGCTGGACGCGGCGGTCGATGTCGTCGACCTTGCTCGCCAACGCCGTCTTGCCGACCACGCCGCCCGCCGTCGCGCTGCGCGTCTCGCCCGTGTCGGCATTGATACAGGTGGTGGTGCCGGGACTGTAATAGTATTGCGCGCCATACGCCGTGCACACCCTGACGTACTCGACCGGCCCCTCCGCCTGGCAGGGCGCGGAGAGACCGCCCGCCGCGGCTAGAAACGCAAATGAAATGACACGGTTGACACCCCGCATGCCTGATCCCCGAAGTTGGATGTTGAGAGAAAGCCTCGCATGAAAAAGGCGCATGCGGGCGCGCGGAGTCAACTGCGCTTTCCGCTCAATGCCTGACTTTTACTGGGAGCATTTCATCTTTTTAACACATGTTGCAGCCAAGCTGCAGCAAACAGTTCAACCTGATCAGTAATTCCCCGATGATTTGGAGCCGTGACGTCGAGTCTTATTAACATTCTCTAATATCAAGCGATGCCAGGCGATCTGCTCGGCAGGCTCGCCGACATGGCCCGCGCAACTGGCGCAGGCCGCGGCTTTGCAGGTCGCCGTCGCGCCGCCGGTCGGTCAACTACGCGGCAGACGGTCTCACGACCGCCCGTAATCCCTTAGGACGCGATCAGCCCTTGGCTTTCGACTTGGGTGGCGCCTTGGGCGCCTTGGCAGGCTTCGCGGCCTTCGGCTTCTCGACCTTGGCGGCAGCGGCCTTCTTGGCGGCTTTCTTCGGCCTGCCCGCCTCATCGATCTCGGCCGTCGCCTGGTCCCAGTGCTCCATATGCGCGCCATCAGGCCGGCCGGCCTGCTCCCAAATCTCGTGCGCGCGCTGGCGAATGCGTTCGTGCCTGTCGTCCGTCACTTTGTCGCCTCCTAAGGTTTGGAACTGTTCCCCAGCCAAACATTAGCTGAATTTTCGCGTGCCGTCTTGGGTGTAGACGCGGCGCGCAAACGCATCTTGAAGCAATATCCGGTGATGGCTCACTTCTCGTCGGACAGCACCGCGATGCCGAGATACGCGGCCTTCTTGATGATCAGTCCGGCCAGGTCGGCGTCGGAACGATCGGTTCCGGTGCGCTCGCGCAGCAGCGTGACCGCCTGCTTGATCGACAGCAGCCCATCGCCGCGTTCGGCCAGCAGCTTGTCGACTTGGCGGGCAATGTCAGGTGATTCGACGTGTGGATGATGCATGGCAACGACTCCTTCCGCCTTCGTTGCCTCCCAAACCGCTGTTTATCTTAGGCCTTATGCCCGGATGCGAGAAGAGCCCGATCCTTCCCCGATGCTTCGGGAGAGGATCGGGCTCTTTCAGGACTAGATTTACTGGCAGGACTAAATCTACTGGATCACCTGAACAACGCGGCGCGTGCCGGGATCGATCAGCACGGTGCGGTCGTTGACGATCGCATAGCGATACTGCACGTCCGGAACCTGCTGCAGCTCGACGGTGTCAGGCACGGTGGAACCGATGCCGAGCTCGAGGCCGAGCACATTGACCGAGGCGACCGGATGCTTGTGGACATATTCCCTGACCACGGTCTGCTGCTCCGGCGTGACGATCACCTCGTCCGCGGCCGCGATGCCGATGCCGGCCATCAGAGCCAGGCCGGCGACAGCTGGAATGAGGGTGGTTTTCATCGTTTCTCTCCTGTTGCGTTGGTGAGCTCCGCCCGGCCTCCGCGGGGCGGAAACACGGGCAGGTCGAACATGGGAGCTCCCGGGGCAAACGCCACCGGCAAGGTGTTGTTCCGTCAGCGACGACTAATTGATTTGGCGGAACCTTCGCATCGGCTCCGCATTGGAAGGCATTGAAACTGCCCAAGTCTTTGAAATCAAAAGGATGCCGCAGTCATGCAAGAAGGCCCCATCAGAAGCGACATCGAACTTCGGGCCCCCGTGGCCATTGCCGTGGGCGCCGGCTTCAAGCGCGAGATCGCCACGCTCACCGGGATGCAGAACTTCCTCAAGGAATGGCCGCAGGCCACGCGGGGCGATAGCTACGCCAAGGCATTCCGCGCCTGCGAGGCGGCGCGGACCGGAGAGATCGATCTCGACAAGGCGCGACAGGCGTTCCTGGTCTTCGCACGGAAGGCTGGGATCGAGTGGACCGGCGCCGATCCGGTCGCGGTGCTGCGCGAAGCAAAGATCAGGCGAAGCCGGATACGCGAAAGCCGGGCACAGAACCGACACGTGCCTGGATAGGTCCGGCCTCGGCGCGTTCAGACTGACGCCACACGCATCGGCCTTGCTGCAAGTTTTAGGAACCGCCTGGTGGTTCTGGAGCGAGCCGGACGCCGCGTGGCGTCCGTTTGCCTGCAGACCGCCGCCTTGCCGGCTGACGGTCGACTGGATCGATCGGGGATTTGGCTGGAGGCCGCTGTCAGCTCGGTGCCGATTCGCCCGGCGCCTCGGTAACGAAGGACGCGGCGATCAGATCGTCCGCGTCTATGCGTAGGGAGCCCTCGCCGCCCCCCATGATGGCAGCGACCTTCTGGAAGGTCTTCATCTCATGCTCGGTGATCCGGGCGTCCCGCATCCTGGCTTTGAGATCGGCGACCCGCATCCCGAGCGAACGGGATGTTCCGATTTCTCGTTTCGACATGTCGGTTAGCTCCTCCCCCAACCCGTGCCTGTTTCGCCGCCGCCCGAATCCTCATCCTGCGCATGCTTGTGTTCTCTGTGAGGCAAATGCGAACACAGGGGCGGCAACGCGTGCCTGGGGCGAAAGGTTCCGTTAGCCTCGGGTAACGAATTAATACTGGTTAACGGCCCGCCGCCACCGCGGCAGGCTGTCATTCAGCGGCGAATGGATCCTACTCGATGATCTTGACGATCTTGCGCGTGCCGGGATCGACGACGACCGTCTGGTTGTCGACGACAACGTAACGGTACTTGACGTTCGGCACTTCGTGCAGCTCGACGGTGTCGGGAAGGACGCTGCCGATGCTGAGCTTGACGCCGGGAACCTCGACCGAGGCCAGCGGCTGCTTGTGCACATATTCGCGGATGACCGTTTCCTGCTCGGGCTGGATAACGACGTCCTGAGCGGCAGCGGCGCCGATGCCGGTCAGAAGCAGCAGGCCCGCGGCAGCGGTTGTGAGATGCATTTTCATCGATGTTCTCCTTGATTGGATAGTTTGCCTCTCACGCTGCGCCTGCGATTTCACAGCTGTTAGGCATTGTGCGTAACGCCGGCCGACAGGCCTTGTTCCTGCAAAAAATTCGCCGATACCATTTTCGGGGGAACGTCACAGGCGTGTTCGAAGAACGTCACCGGCGCGCGGCGCGACAATTTCGGAACAATGCTTTTCGGACCGGGTTTTCCCAGTGAAGGGACCGAATTTTCCGAGGAGAAATCCCATGAAACATCTGCTTATCACGAGCATGATCGCGGTTGGCGTCGGTTGCGGCGCCGCCATGGCCCAGACCGAGTCCGCACAGCCGAGCGGCGGCGACAATTGCGCGGCCGGCACGGCCGATTGCCAGAAGGGCGGCAAGGCCGGCGGGCAGGCTCAGGGCGAGATGAAATCGAAGACGGAGATGAACGCCCAAGGCAAGGCCGGCGCCAACACCGAGGAGCAGGCCCAGGGCAAAGCCAAGATGAAGACCGATGAGCAGGCTCAGGGTCAGGCCGGCGCCAACACCGACCAGAATGCCCAGGACAACACGCAGCTGAAGAAGAAGCAGCAGGCGCAGGGCAAGGCCGGTACCGAGCAGAATGCTCAGGGCAACACCAAGATGCAGACCGAGCAGAACGCTCAGGGCAAGACCGGCACCAGCACCGGGCAGAATGCCCAGAACAAGACCAAGACCCAGACCGACCAGCAAGCTCAGGGCAAGGCCGGCACCACCAACGAGCAGAACGCTCAGGGCGGCAATACAAAGATGCAGACCGAGCAGAATGCGCAGGGCAAGACCGGCACTACCAACGAGCAGAACGCCCAGGGCAACACGAATGTCGAGACCGATCAGGGTAAGACGGCCTCGATCAACAACGTGACGGTGGAGCAGAAGACGCAGGTCACGCAGATCATCCACGAGACCAAGGTCGAGCCGGTTCGCGACGTCAACTTCGACATCTCTGTCGGCATTGAGGTTCCGCGGCACAAGGTGCGCCTGCACCGCCTGCCGGCGCGTATCGTCAAGATCGTGCCTGCCTACGAATCCTACGAGTATTTCGTACTGGCCGACGGACGCATCGTCATCGTCGACCCCGACACTTACAAGATCGTGCTGATCCTGACCTGATCCAGACAGCAGGACAGACAACGGCCCGCCATGCGGCGGGCCTTTTTTTCGTACAGAAACAACCAAACACACGGGCAATAGCCTGCGTGTGTTCATTAGGCACGCGTTGAATGTCGAGCCTCGGGAACGATTTGGCGCAATTCCCAGTTGTCACACCGGAAGTCCTGCGTCCCTGGTCCCTATCGGACCGGACAAAAGGGCGATGGGCCCGCCGGCAAATCGTTCAAGCTTGCGGTCCACCAGGAAAAGGTGCATGGGTCGAGATGGGTAGAGATATGGGCGAGATCGTCGATGACCGAATGTGGCCGCGGCGCTCGGATGGGCAGATGTATTTTCCGCAGTTTCTTGTGGGAATGGTGGCAACGCTTCTGGTGATCCTGGGTTGGACTTACGCCTCCACGGGATCTGTCTGGATGTCGATCGGCTGGACGTTCCTAGCGGCCGTGGTTCTGCAGGCCGGCTATTTCGTGGCCGTGCTCTGGCTCGTGCATGGCGAGACCCGCGTGACCGACGAACGCAAGGCGGACGCAAGCTCGGCACCGGCCAAGATACCCGGCCCATTCGAGCGCGACGGCATCGTCCACGCTCTCATCTTGTGGCTGTTCCCGAAACTGCTGCCTTAATCGCTTTGAGCGGCGTTTGCGGTCGGGCCGCGGACCGATCGTCTTTTCCTTTTCGAGAGGCCGACGCGCTGCAATAGCCCGCTCCGCATTCTCCGCTCGAACGCGGACACCGGGCTACGCCTCGGTGCTAAAGTTCCGAGGCGCCATCAATCAATTTGTATCGTCGCCGGCGGGCGCCTCTCACGACGTTAACGCGGCGCAATGCAAACGGCCGGCTTGCAGCTGTCGGAACCGTGGTCCGAGCCGGCTGCAATCCTGTGGTTCGCCGAGCTAACGCGCGGTGGCCGGAGAAGCCGAGCGCACCGTCTCCGAAGACGAGAAGACGACGAAGCCAAAGACCAGCACCGCAGCGGCGACGATCAGCGAGCCGATCGCCACGACCGGCTCGATCTCCGGATGGCCTGCCGCCAGCATCCAGTAGAGCGCCGGCAGCATGATCACGATGCCGACCGTATAGAGGCCATAATGGATCATGGCGATGCGGCGCTCGGCCTTGGCCGGGTTGAGCGCATAGTAGCCGCCGAAGATGGCGCTGGTGACCCAGCCAAGAAGGTTGATGTGGGCATGCGCCGGAAAGGCGCCGTGATCGCCCGAAATCGCCATCTGCAGCCCGGCGGCGACGCCCAGGATAAGAAAGACGATGGCCGTCTTGAAGAAAAGCTCCGATACCCGTGGCATTTTTTTGTCCTCCCAATGCCTCTGTAGACCCGACTCCGCGAAGTCTACATCCTGCAAGCCATATTAGCCATGGCGCACCTAAGTCGGTGCGGGCTTAGGGCGAAAGCCGTGAAGCGCCGGCGACCTTGCAAAAAAATGGCCCGCCTCTTTCGAGGCGAGCCAAAAAGGGGGCCGGGCTTGAGGTCGGCCCCCATCCAGGTTGCCACCTGAATTTCAAACGGAGCTAATGTAACAGAACCCGGAATTTATTCCACCGCAATAGCGGACTGACACGGTAAGGATTTCCGACCTTGGACAGCGCAAGCCTTTGCCGATCGGCCATCGGAACCAAGACACCGCCGGACAGGACGTCGCCCCTTTCCAGCCGGTGGGTGAAAGCATGGGCTTCAGCGTCCCATCGTTCGGCCAGAACCGATGGTGGAGCACGGCAAGGCGATGCGCCTTGCACGCCCGCAGCATTTGAGCAATGCTTGGCGACGGGAGTGGTTTCCGTAAAATCGGAAGCACGATTACATGTTCATTGACTACTACGAACTTCTGGAAATAAGCCCGAACGCCAATTCTGAGACCATCGAGCGGATTTTCCGCTACTTTGCCATGCGCTACCATCCCGACAATCGGGAAACAGGCAATCAATCGCGCTTCAGTGAGATCGTGGAAGCCCACAATACGTTGCGGGACCCAGTCAAACGGGCTCAGTACGACATCCTTTACCGGGAGCATCTTGGCCTTCGTCACGAACTCACGGAAAGCGCCCGCGACGGCGGCGGCATGGCGAGGGATAGCGTCATCCAGGCCAATCTGCTGTCGCTCCTCTATGTGAGGCGGCGGCGGGACGTCAACAATCCGGGCATCGGCGACGACGAGCTCGAGCGCCTGTCGGGCTGCCCTCGCGAGCACCTGGAATTCCACCTGTGGTACCTCAAGGCGAAGGGCTTCATCGGCAGGACCGAGAACGGGACATTCGCGATCACAGTGGAAGGCATCGATCACGCCGGGACCAAGCAGGGCCGTGATCGCCCCGACGCCACCCGCCTGCTCGATCACGCGGATTAAATTAGGCCGACCATCAAAAGCCCGCCGACTGGCGCCTGAACCAGTGGCGGGCTCGATGAAGGAACAGCTACATCCCTGAGGAATCGACTGTCGTCTTCTCAACTCCCCATATCTGGGCTCGGTTCGCCGGGGGCGGCGGAGTCTAAGCCATGCACCATGGCGGGCAAGACGAGGAGTACGCGATTACATTGGCGTCGCGTATTGCAGAATACAAGGCGACCGAGGTCTGACGTGCCAGCGTTTTTGGCCCAACTTGCCAGCATCCGACGGAGACGATCGTGGAGGCGCCCACCTTCAGAATTCGCGGCGATGACGGCGATCCTCCACGATGCGCGCCAGCACTTCGGTGGGATCGCGATCGATCGGCAGCGCCAGCATATTTTCGATGTCGAGGAATGGAGGACAAAAAAAGCCGCCGGGCGAGGCCCGGCGGCTTTTCGTTCACCCTCTGGTCGGTTCGGCCGGCCTTATGGGGTTGTTGTCGGCGCCGTGGCAGCGGCTTGCGCGTCGATCTTGCCCGCCAGCGTGTCCTTGGCCCAGGCGGTGACGTCGGCGTCCACCGGCTTGTTGGCCATGTCGGCAAGCGCCGTATCCAACGACGCATCGGTGGGAGGCGGCGTATTGCCAGCCGCGGTCGTGGCAGCGGTGAGCGCATCCTGCGCGGCGGTCAGCGCGACATTCGCGTCATCGAGCTGCTGCTGGGTCGGCGTCGGCGCGCCGGGAGCAGTCAGCGCGGCAAGCGCAGCCGTGGCGTCATCCACAGCCTTCTGGGCCGCGTCAACCGCGGCCTGCGCGTTCTGGGCCGCCGCCGCTTGCGTCACATAAGCCTGGATGCCGGCGAACTTCTTGCTCTTGGAATTCATGTAGGCGTTGATGTTGCGCTGCAGCGA
The DNA here is from genome assembly GCF_006442815.1 of Mesorhizobium sp. B2-4-3. Classification (GTDB taxonomy): domain Bacteria; phylum Pseudomonadota; class Alphaproteobacteria; order Rhizobiales; family Rhizobiaceae; genus Mesorhizobium. Next base: position 37,818 of record NZ_VFVL01000039.1, on the reverse strand, counting down.
GTTCAACCTGCCGAGCTTGGCGTGAAGGTTCTTCTCCTTCGGCGTGGCGGCGGTCGTCGTATTGTCGGTCGAGCTGTCGTCCGACGCGCTGTCGGTGCCCTTGTTGTGGCCCGGAGCGGAAGCCGACTTGCCGTGCGAGGCACCGCCGTTGCCGTTGCCGCCGGCATTGCCACCACCGTTTCCGTTGCCGCCGCCATGGCCGTTGCCGCCGCCATGGCCGTTGCCGCCGGCAAGCGCGGGGGCCGCCGCGAGCGCCAGAATGGCAAGAGATGCCAGAAGTGTCTTTCGCAATGTCATTTTGCTTCTCCGCAGATGAATCGTCGATGGCCCAACCGCTAGGCAGCCTCTTATGAGAATTTCCTAATGGCGTCGGATAAACTTTAAGCAATTGCGGTCGCGAAATGAGAGCTTGGCCGCCGCTGCCCGGCAACTTTCACGAAATATCGTATTAACACATTGAAATTTAACGAAAATACAAAGGACCGAGCGCGCTTGGGCCGTTTGGAACAATGAGGGCCCTTGTCCAGTCGGACCATGGTCCCAAGGACGTCCTGGCGGGGCGAAATCGTGCAAACCGGGAACCTCCGCCCAGCGCCAGAACCAGGCTCGTCGACCAGAAATGCGCCCGACGCGACGCGCTTTAAGGCTTTGTTTTGCTGCATGTCATTGTCCCAGAACCGCTGCACACTTCTGGGCGACATGCATTAAATGGAAGGATCCGAGGCTTGCGTGCCGCCTGCATCCCGATCCGTGGGTACCGCGGCGTCCGGCTCCTGGCCTTCACCTGAACCGGTCGAGGAAAGGACCGTCAGATCCATCCGAGCGATCCGGGACGCGGCTTTTCCTTGCGCGTTCGGCTCGCTGTCATCCGTCTCGGAAACCGAGGCCTTTGCAAGGTGGCCAACGCTTTCGGCACTCTTGCCCGGCAAGGCTTCCGGCGACGCGGAAGGTTTGCTCGGATTATGCACCAAGCCGGTGCCGTGCTGGCTTCCAACAACAGAGGTCATGGCTGCGCTCCCGATATGGATGACAGCAAATCTCTAGCATTCCGGGCTGGCGCCAACCTTACGCGATTAAGAGATCGCTAATGTTGCGGGTTGATACCGGGGCGGCGATCGACCTTCTAGCCGCCGACCAGCGGCACGGTCACCGAGGTGGTGTAGCTGATCGGATAATCGCTGAAATAAGGAAAGCTGATGACGAAGGCGTAGCTGGCGTTGACGTGCGCCATGCGGAATCCACCGCTCGCCGGGTCGGTGGTGATGGTGACGTTCACGTTCTGCAAGCCCAGCGCCTGCAGCTTCTGCGTCGCGACCGCCTGGATGTCGGCCTGCGTCAGCGTGTTGTTGAGCTGCAGGGAGCGCGCGGAGGCTTCGAGCGCGTAGCGCACGCTGGAGATGTTGTTCATCGACCAGCCGAAGGCGAAGATGCCGAACAGCAGCATGATGAGGAAGGGTGCAATCAGCGCGAATTCGAGACCGGCGCCGCCCGAGATGTCGCCGGCAAATGCCTGACGTCTTTGTTTAGCGGACACGGACCACCTGCAGATGGCCGATCGAGGTGTCGCGCGGGAAGACGCCGAAGGTGAAAGGTGGCTTCCAGGTGCCCGACGCCTGGATCTGGACGAAGACCGAGGGCACTTTCGGCCCGCTGCAGATGGTGGTCGAGGTGACCACGGTCGTTCCACACTTATAGGCGCGGCTCACCGTGACCGCCGCATCGTCCGGCTTCTGTTCCCAGCTCGTCAACACCGCGCCCTGGATGGCGCTGTCGTCTGTGCCGCCTGCCATGACAAGATTGGCGGCCGTCTTCACCCCAGCCCGCATCGCCAGCGAGCTGGTGACATAGGACCAGCCGTCCGCGACGCCGAGAAGAGCGGCGCACAGCACAGGCATCACCAGCGCGAGTTCCACCGCGGCGATGCCGGAGCGGTCCTTGCCAAAACGGATTACCGGTAGCCCCATGGCCGCTACTCGACGACCGCGACCGACTGCGCCGCCGGAATGTCCTTCATCCCAAGGCTGGAGCAGTCCTGGTTGATGGTCGAATTGCCCGACCACTGGATGGTGTCGGCAACAACCTGCGTACAGCCGTTCACGCCCGAGAAATTGCCAAGATAATTGACCTGCTGCCTGGGGAAGTAGATGGCACCCGTCAAGAGCGAGTTCGCGGTGCCGTTGAAGGTGCTCTGCGCTGCCGTTCCAGTCCTGTCGCCGTAGAACAGCACGCCGGAATAGGTGCCCGAGGTCGGCGCGCTCAGCGTGACCGTGGCGTTGCCGTTGATGCTGACTGTGCTGCTGCCGGACATGAAGATGGTGACGCCGGAGCAAGGTGTGGCGCAGGTCACGACCGCGCCGGCATTGATCTTCAAATTGCCCTGCACGACATAAGGGCCAGAAGAAAGTGCGATATTGCCGTTGAGATTCATGCCGCTGCAGTATGTGCCGGCCTGAAGCGTTTGCGTTGTTTTGTTGCCGTTGACGTTCCTGCACGGACTGGTGGCGGCCGGCGCCGGCAGGCTGGCGAAAGGATCGGACGCGGGCAGCGCCTGGGTGATCGGGGCCTTGCAGACCATCGTCGGCGGATTGTTCAGCACGACGCCGCCGACTGTGATCAGGCAGTCGGTCTGGACAGCCGCCGAGCCCTGGATCTTGATTGCGTCGGAGGCGTTCGAATTCGCCATGTCAACGCAGCCGATCTTCTTCGCGTTGGTGCTGCCGGAGAAGAGCAACGCCTGCGAAGCCGTGAGACTGAGAGCTATGTCGCAAGCTTTGGAGGCGTCGGTGATCAGCGCCACCGCCCTCGCCCGCTCCGGCACCTTTGTCTGGGTGAAGATGGAGGTGAATATCCGGTCGAGATCCTGGTTGAGGATGACCTCCACCGCCTTCTTGGCCGTGTTCGGTCCCGACGCCGGCGGGGTGTTGACGACGATGGTGCCGTCGCCCAGCCCGTTCGAGGCGGCCGATGTCGTTGCCGCGGCGGTGATGGTGGCCGTGTCGGAGCCTGCGATCTTCTCCAGCGCGCCGGCATAGGCAGAGGCATCCGCCGCAGCCTGCAGCCTCAGACTGGAATAGTACCAATAGGACGTCTCGACGCCGAGGCCGGCGCCGCCGACGACGATCGGCAGGGTCAGCGCGAAGATGGTCGCGACATTGCCGCCCTTGCCTTCGCAAAAGCGTCGAGAGACCAGTCGAGAAAAAAGATGTCTGATGAACCGACCTGAAAAGGCCATGGCCAAGCGCACCCAAGCTATCCCAGCCACGACGTCATCATTGCCATATGAACGAATGCCTAATTATTTCGCTCGACTTGCGATGGTAGGACCGCATCGGGCCGCCACCCCCACCTTGCGCCGCGCACCCTAAGACTTAAGGCCTAAAAACTCTCAGACTTAAGATGTAACTATCAGTAAAACCATATATTTTAGCATTTTCTGCATTTTATCTTTTTTGGAAATCGCCCGTAGAGACGGCGTGCCTATCACTCTCGCATATACGACGAGGGCGGACTTCCATGTTTGCACGTTTCTGGGCTTCGAGGCGCGGCAACTTCGCGGTCGCGACCGCGGTGGCCATGGTGCCGCTGATGCTTGCCCTGGCAGGGTCCATCAACCTGATCGGCACCAGCGACGACGCCGCGCAGTTGCAGAATTCGCTGGACGCGGCCGGCCTTGCAATCGGTACGAAATACCAGGCGGGCATGTCGGCGAGCGACGTGCAGCAATTCGGCCAGACCTTCTTCGCGGCCAATATGAGCACCGCCGACGCGCAGGAATATTCGGGCAGCGTCGCCGCCTTCCAGGCCGGGGCCAGCGGCGATCCGAGCGCCTACTTCATTTCGGTGTCGTCGAGCATCAGCCGACCGGCCTTCGTCCCCGGCATGCCGGCATGGCCGGCGACGCGCTCCGCCTCGGTCAAGATCAAGCCCGGCGCGCAGGCCTGCGTGCTCGCGCTCGACCAGCATGCCGACGGCGCGGTCAGCCTGCAGGGTTCCACCAATGTGGCGATGAACGGCTGCGTGATCGCGGCCAATTCGGACGCCGCCGATGCCGTCAGCCGGGGTGGCTCGGCGATCGTCAGCGCCGGCTGCGTCTCGACAGTCGGCGGCACGCAAGGGTTGACGCCGCCCAGCGCCACCCTTTCCTGCGGCGCGCCGCTGGAGAACCAGTATGCCTCGTTCGATCCGCTGGCCGACGTCGTTCCGCCCGCCTACACGCTCTGCCTGCCCGTGCCGAACGGCAAGACGATAACGCTTTCGCCGGGCACCTACTGCGACAAGACGCTGTCGGGAAAGATTACCCTCAATCCGGGCACCTACATCATGCGCAACGTCACCATAAAGCCGGGCGGCAACGGCAGCCTGAGCGGCCAGGGCGTGACGATCTTCCTGATGGAGAACTCGCAGCTCACCATCAACGCCAATGAGCAGGTGAACCTGTCGCCGCCGACCAGCGGCCCTTACACCGGCATCACAATCTACCAGGCGCCCGGCAACACACAGGCGCTGACGCTGAACGGCGGATCCGGCTCGGTGGTGAGCGGTTTCATCTACGCCCCGGACGCCGCCATCGCTTATGCCGGAAATTCGGATATGAACGCCCAGGGCAGTTGCCTGCGGCTGGTCGGCGACACTGTCGCGATGACGGGGAACTCCGCCGTAAAATCGGATTGCACGGCCGAGCTCGGGAACCGCGCGATGTATGCGGGACGGATTATCACCCTGGCGAAATGAGCGCCCAATCTCGTCATCCCTTTGAACGCAATTCCAGACGGAAGGTTACGGCGAAGGCGCCGAGCCTAAACCGCTCACACTTTTCCTGGAATTGCTTCTAGGGGAAGATCACAACTCGCCTATGATATCCGCGCCCGGCTGCTCGTCGAAGAGCACCGCGCAGCCGCGCTCGAGCGCGACCTGCGTCAAGGCGTTGGCCGCATCCGCATCCGACGAGACGAAATCGCCGGTCAGGACGCGAAATTCCTCGACGGCCTTCGACATCGGCACCACACGTCCGGCCAAACGGCCGCTCGCGCATGCGTCGATGACGCACAAAAGATCGATGAGTTCGAAATTATGCATGGCGGCCTCCGCCTGCGCCATCCCTTCGCTCAATCAACGGTATGAGGCGCGGACTGGTTCCCTCGCCTGCGTTCGTCGGGCGGCCTGACGGGCGCGAGCTTGAGATCGAAGCGAGCAGGCAGGCATGGCTCGACACAGGCCTTGCGCACCGATCCGATGGCCATCGTGTCGATTGGAAGAAGGACCACCATCTGGGCATGGCGTTGTGGCCAGAGCGGCCTGCCGAAGAGGAGGAAGATGCCGCCGATCAATCCCGCCAAAAGCAGCGCGGCAAACAGGTTCGCGATCACGTTGCCGGGTTGCACGGCCGCAACTCCAAGAGAGTTTCCAGAGCGAAAGGAGTGCCCGCCATATCGCAGGGATGGCGGGCACCCGTCGTCAACCGCCGATGAAGGGACTTTGTCCGGCGGCTTGCTAGCCAATGAAATGGAGCCTTTGTTGTTTCCTGGAATTCGGCGCCTCGGGCCTCTGCGTTCGGCGGGTGAGACTTCGGTCCGAACATGGCCCGGGACCGTTGCCCGAGGGCCTGGCATATCCGCCTTCCACGACGACGCGCCAAGCGCCCGGCCGAGCTCGCGGTCACCCCCGATTACATTAGCAATAACTCATAATAAGGCTTATAAAGAACATCGCGGTCGCCGATGATCGCAACGTCAGGCGCCGCTTCACGCATGGGAGGGATACCATGGCCGAAGTTGCAATGAACGTAACGAAACTCGAATCCAAATCGCACAACAATCCCGACGAGGTCCGCGCGCCCGCCAAGACGCGTGTCGAGATCGTCCGGCTGCCGGGCTACACGCTCGGGCGGATGAACATGCAGCCGGGCTGGAAATGGTCCGAATGCGTCAAGCCGGTGGTCAAGACCGACAGCTGCCAGGTCTCGCATGTCGGCTATGTCGTGTCCGGATCGATCACCGTGCGCATGACCGATGGCACGCAAAAGACCCTCGAGGCCGGCACTTCCTATACCATTCCGCCGGGCCATGACGCGTGGGTGGAAGGCAACCAGCCGTTCCAGTGCATCGAGGTGCTGAGCGCCGAAGAATACGCCAAGCCGGCATAGCGCAGACAGTCGCAATTTACGTCCAGAAGCGAAGGAGGATCGCCTCGCGAGGCGATCCTCCTCAGCCTGCGGTGGCGTCTCCCGTGCCAAGGTCACGCACACAACCGGCGTTCTATCTATGGCTGCGCCCCCAGCTGTGGAAACCTGCACGGCCAAGCGTGGCGGCTTGACAGAGAGCTTCTTTTGTTCTCTTTATGTTCCGTTAATTCCCCTTACAAAAGACGCAGCTAATGCTGCAATGCCACACAAATGGCCATGGGAGCGCGCGATGGCCGCCACGAACACCGCCGCGGCCGCCACCATCCTGCATGCCGATCTCGATGCCTTCTACGCCTCCGTCGAGCAGTTGCTCGATCCGTCATTGCGCGGCAAGCCGATCGCCGTCGGCGGCGGCGTGGTGCTGGCGGCTTCCTATGAGGCCAAGGTCTTCGGCGTGCGCGGCGGCATGCCCGGCCGCAAGGCGCGCGAACTCTGCCCGCAGCTCATTTTCGTCGGCGGTCATTTTTCCGAGTACCAGCGCCTCGGCGATGCGGCGATCAAGGTGCTCGACGATTTCACGCCGGTGGTCGAACGCATCTCGATCGACGAGGCCTTTGCCGATGTCGCCGGCTGCACGCATCTGTTTGGCCCTCCGCAAGAGATCGCGCGAAAAATCCGCGCGCGGGTGAAGGCCGAGCTCGGCCTGCCGATCTCGATCGGCGTGGCGCGGACAAAGCACCTCGCCAAGATAGCCTCGCAGGTCGCCAAGCCAGACGGATTGGTGGTGGTCGAGCCCGGCACCGAGCTCGCCTTCCTGCATGATTTGCCCGTCACGCTGATGTGGGGCGTCGGCCCCGCGACCAAGGCCAGGCTCGCGGAAATCGGCGTCGAGACGATCGGGCAATTGGCGCGCACCCATAGCGGCGCGCTGGAGCGGCTGATCGGCCATGCCGCCGGCCAGAAGCTTGCCGCGCTTGCCTGGAACCGCGACCCGCGCAAGCTCGAGACGCATCGGCGCGCGCATTCGGCCGGCGCGCAATCGGCGCTGGGCAGGAAACCCGCGTTGCCGCGCGTCTTCGTGCCGACGCTGCTGCATCTGGCCGACCGCGTCGCCAGCCGGTTGCGCGCCAAGGACCGGCCCGGGCGCACGGTCACGGTGCGCGTGCGCTTCGCCGACATGCGCGCGGTGAGCCGCTCGATCACGCTAGACCAGCCGATCCAGGTGACCGCGATGCTGGCCGAGATCGCCGAGGAACTGGTGCGCGGCGTGCTCGCCGCCCATCCGGGCGAGCGCGACATCTCGCTGCTCGCCATCTCCGTCTCGCATCTGGATGAGAATGCCGAGCTGCAGCTCGAACTGCCGCTCGGCCTGGCGGATGAGAAGCGCAAACCCGGCAGCCGAAAAGGTCTCGCGCGCTTCGGCGCCGACCGGGCGGTGGACAAGATCCGCCAGCGCTTCGGCAAGGAGGCGGTCGGCTACGGCACGGTGGCGCTGGAAGGCCCGCGCTCGGTGCCGGACGGGTTCAGGGAACTGGCGGAGAAGGAGTTGTAGATGGGGGTGCGCCCACCTCTCCCCACTCCAGCCGCATCGTCACACTCATCGTCGCCCCATCATCGAGCACCGTCAGCCCCTGGCCATGATGCGCATCGACCGGGTGCGACACCGGCTCGAAGCAGAAGAAGCCGGCATCATGCGACGGGGAATAGAGGATGAACACGTCCAGCTCCGGCGAAGCTGCCAGCTCAAGCGCAATCCCCTGCGCCGGCTGGACGATGGTAGCGCGACGATCCCAGCCGACAAAGGCGTTGTTTACCCAACCCGCCGGCAAAAGCGAGAGCCGCGAGAAATCCCACCACGGATGCTCAGCAAGCGGCGCGACGCCTGTTGGCAGATAACGCTCATCCTCCAGCCAAACCCACGCTGCCTTCGCCTTCAGTGTGGTCTTGGCGCCGCGCGGAAACCAGGGATGGAAACCGAGGCCATAGGGCAAGCGCATGCCGGCCCGATTTTCCACAGTCAGCCGCGCCTCCAGCGTGCCGTCGCGTAGCGCATAGGTGGCTGTGGCCACGTAGCGGTAAGGACCGATCGCGCCGTCATCGAGCATCAGTTCCGCCTCGGTGTCGGTCTGGCGCACAAGCCGCCAGGGCTTCTGGAAACCGTCGCCGTGGATCGGAAAGGCTTCGCCAGGCACATTCGGCCCGATGGCATGGAAGCGGCCGTCGAAAGTGAAGCCGCCGCCGGAGATGCGGTTCGACCATGGCACGAGGAGCTGACAACCGGATGTGCCGGTGCCGTCCCCTGCCCTCAAAAGCGGAACTCGTGCGCTGCCGACAAGCGCATCATAACGGGCGATCGCGCCACCCTTGTCGGGCGCGAGCACGAGCCGCGCGCGGTCATCGAGAAGCTCAACCATGCCAGCCCTCACCAGCCACCGTCGACGGCGATGTTCTGGCCGCTGATCATGTCGGAGACAGGCGAGACGAGGAACAGCACGAGATCGGCGACGTTGCCCGGCTCGATGCGCTTCTTCAGGCTCTGGTTCGCAAGGATCCAGTCATTGTACTCCTTCAGCCGATCGCCGAAAACGCGCTCTTCCGCCTCCGAGACCACCGCGCCCGGCGATACGGCGTTCACCCTGATGCCATGCGGCCCAAGCTCGCGCGCCAGCGATTTGGTGAGGCCGAGCATGGCGCCCTTCGACGCGACATAGGGCACGTAGCCGTCCCACCGGCCGTTGAGCGTGATCGAGCAGAAGTTGACGATCTTGCCGTAGCCCTTGGCCTTCATGCCTGGAGCGCAGGCTCGCGCCAGCGCGAAGGCGGCCGAAGAGTTGACGCGGATCTGGTCCTCATACTCGGCGAGCGAGAATTCCTCGAACGGCCGGTTGATGATCAGCGCCGCGTTGTTGATCAGGATGTCGATGCCGCCTTCCTTCGCCGCCAGCGCGGCAGCCGCCGCCTCCGCCTCGGCCAGCCGGTTGAGATCGCAGCCTATGAAGGCAATGTCGCCCGCGGCCTCGCCGGCCAACCCGGCGACTATCTCCACCGCGCCCGTGGCATCAGGGCGATCGAGCAACAGCACGCGCGCGCCGGCCCGCGCCAGTGTCACCGCCTGGGCCCGGCCGAGCGAGCCCAGCCCACCCGTCAGAAGCACCTTACGACCAGCAAGCACCTTCATTGCCGAGTTCCCTAGAGCACGCCATGCACTTCGTCGATCGAGGTATCCTCGATGCGCTTGTCCAGCACCACCTCGCCGCGCGCCATCGCCACGATGCGGTCGCAGCAGTCGAAGACGTGGTGCATGTTGTGGCTGATGAAGACGCCTGTCACCCCCTGCTCCTTCAGGCCGCGCACAAAGCCGATCACCTTGTTCGTCTCCTTGACCGAGAGATGGTTGGTCGGCTCGTCGAGGATCATCACCTTCGACTTGAAATGCATGGCGCGCGCGATGGCGACGCCCTGCCGCTGGCCGCCGGACAGCTCGCCGACCAGCGCGTCGGGAGAGCGCAGATGCAGGTCGACATTGGCGATGGCGCGGATGCTTTCCTCGGCCATCTTCTTCTGGTCCAGGATGCCGACACCGAGCATCGAGAACCGGGTCGGCTCGCGGCCGATGAACAGGTTCCTGGCGATCGACATGGTTGGGACCATGGAGTTGTACTGGTAGATGGTCTCGATGCCGAGATCCATCGCGTCGCGCGGCGTGGCGATGCTGACCGCCCTGCCCTCGACCCGGATTTCGCCCTGGTCGGCGCGATGGACGCCGGACAGGATGTTGATCAGCGTGGACTTGCCGGCGCCGTTGTCGCCGACCAGGCCGAGCGCCTCGCCGCGCTTGAAGTCGAGCGAGACGCCCTTCAGCGCATGCACGCCGGAATACCATTTGTGCAGGTCGCGCACCGAGATGATCGCGTCGCCCACGGCTCAGCCCTCCATCTTGATGGCCTTGGCGCGCTTGCGCATCCAGGCATTGGCGACGACGGCGAAGATGGTGAGGAAGCCGATGGCGAACTTGAACCAATTGGCGTCGACGTGGCTGAGCACAAGCCCGTTGTCGATGACGCGGATCAGCGTCGTGCCGATGATGCCGCCCATCACCGTGCCGATGCCGCCGGTGAGCGAGGCGCCGCCGATGACCGCGGCGGCGACCGCCTGCAGTTCCAGCCCCTCGCCGATCGAGGGCAGCGGCGAGCCCAGCCGCAGCACCTGCAGCATGCCGGCGAAGCCGGACAGCACGGAGCACAGCATGAAGCAGACGATCTTGACCCTGGCGGTCGGGATGCCCATCGAGGCGGCGGCCGGCAGGAAGCCGCCGGTGGCCTTGATCCAGTTGCCGAAATTGGTGCGCGACAGCATCAGCGAAGTCAGCACCGCGACCGCCACGAACCACAGGAAGGACATGCGGAACATGTTGCCCGGTCCGACGAAGGAGGTGAACAGCCAGTTGGGCAGGTCGGCGGGCAGGAGCGGCGGGAAACCGCCCGAGACCACGACCGTGAGTGAGCGCGCCATGAACAGCATGCCGAGCGTGGTGATGAAGCTGGGGATGGCGAAGCGGATGGTGATGTAGCCGTTGATGAAGCCGATCGCCGCCGCGGCCAGCAGTCCGGCGAGCAGCGCCAGCGGGAACGGCCAGCCATGCACCATCAGCACCGCCATCGACATCGGCATCAGCGCGAACACCGACCCGACCGAGAGGTCGAACTCACCGCTGATCATCAGGATGGTGACGCCGATGGCGACGAGGCCCGCCTCCGGCAGGATGCCGAGGATGCCGCGCAGATTGTCGGCGTTCAGGAACACGCCGTGCGAGCGCACCTGGAACAGGACGATGAGCAGCACCAGAAGGATCAGCCCGGCCAGCTCCGGTTTTTCGAGATAGGTCTTGAACAGGCGCTTCAACGAAAGGCTCCGGGGTTCGGGATTAAGACGCATCGGCGACGGCTGGCGTCGCCGATGCGGGTCTCGCTGTTTGGAGAGCTTATCTCAGTCCTTGGGCGGACAGCGCCATGATGCTGTCGGCCTCCTTCGGCCGCACGATGCCCTGGCCGGTGTCGATGTCCGAAGGAGCAAGGCCGATCTTCTTGTTGAGATAGGCCTCCATCACCGGCATGAAGCCCTGCATGTAGGGCTGCTGGTCGACCAGCGCCTGGACATAGCCCTTCTGCATCTGCTGCAGCACTTCCGGAACGAGGTCGAAGCCGCCGAGCAGCACCTTGCCGGGCGCCACGCCGCGATCGGCCAGCACGCGCGCCACGCCGGCGCACCAGAAGCCGGTGTCGAAATAGGCCGTGGTGTCGGGATGGGCGTTCAGATAGGCGCCGACGCGGTCGGAAGTGATGGCGAGATCAGTGCCGCTGTCGATGCGCTCCCAGGACACGTCGCGGTCTTTATGCGCGGCCTTGTACTCATCGAGGAACTGCATGATGCCGGCGCCACGGCTTTCCGACCAGTTCTGGCCGGGCGCCGAAATGCCGACCAGCACCTTGATCGGGCCGTCCTTCGGGAAGCTCTCGGAAATCGCCTTGGCGAGCGAATAGCCGGCCGGCTTGAAACCCTGGCCGACGAAGGCCTGCCGGGCATTGCCCTTGGCGCCCTCGGTGTCGTCGACATTGACGGCGATCACCAGCACGCCCGCGTCGCGCGCCTCCTTGATGACGTCGTCCAAGGCGTGGTCGTCGACGATGGAGGTCAAAAGCGCATCGGGCTTGGCGGCAAGTGCCGCGCGCATGTTCGCGACCTGCTGCTCGACCGAGCCCTCGGTCTGGGTGAAGACCATGTTGCAGTTCGCCTCGACCTTGGCGCAGGCATCGTCGAAGCCTTTCTTTACCGCCTGCCAGAACGTGTTCGAGGCCGACGAATGGTGGGTGAAGACGATGTTGAGCCCGTCGGCGCGGGCCACGGTTTGGCCGCCGATCAGGGCGACGCCGAGCAATAGCATTGCGGTGAGTTTCTTCATGTCTGTTCCTCCCTTTGGATTTTTCAGATGCTTGTCCCGTCGCTGACGCGACGATGGACGGTGTAGGCGCGGCCAAGGTCCGGATTGAGCGCCATCCCCAGCCCCGGCCCGGGCGGCACGGTGATCATGCCGTCCTTCACTTCCGGCAGCGCGGTGACCAGATCGCGGTACCAGGTGCGGTAGAAAGCGCGCACGCTTTCCTGGACGAGCGCGTTGGGCGCGTTGAGCGAAAGATGCGTCGAGGCGGCAAGCACGACCGGACCGGTGCAGTCATGCGGGGCGACCGGCAGCCGCCAGGCCTCGGCCATCGAGGCGATCTTGCGCGCTTCCGACAGGCCGCCGCACCAGGAGATGTCGAGCATGACGATGCCGGCCGCTCCCGTCTGCAACAGGTCGCGAAAAGCCCAGCGGCTGCCCAGCGTCTCCGAGGCCGAGATCGGCGCCGGGCTGGCGGCGGCGTAGCGCTTGAGGTCGCCGAGGCTGTCCATGCGGATCGGGTCCTCATGCCAGTAGGTGGCGTAGGGTTTCAGCGCCTGCGCGATCTTCATCGCCGGCAGGAGCTGCCACATGGAGTGGAACTCGACCATGATGTCGATCTTGTCGCCGACGGCTTTGCGAATCTTTTCAAAAGGTTCAAGCGCGGCCTTCAGGTCGGCGGCCGAAATGTCGTTGCCGCGCGTCTTTTCGGCGGCGTGGTCGAACGGCCAGATCTTCATGGCGGTGATGCCGTCTTCCAGCAGTTCCCCAGCGAGGTCGCCGGCTCGCGTGAGGAAGGCGTTCAGGTCGTCATAGTCGCGCCCGGCGCCGATGCCGTAATTGGCCGTCGTCTGGCCCTTGGCGTCCTTGATGTATTCGGTGCCGGCGCAGGTGTTGTAGGTGCGGATCGAGCGGCGGCTGAAGCCGCCGAGCAATTGCGCGACCGGCTGGCCGGTGGCCTTGCCGAAAATGTCCCATAGCGCGATGTCGAAGGCCGAGTTGCCGCGCACCTCGGCGCCGCTGGAACGGAAGCCGAGATAGCCGACGAGGTCGGCGGCCAGGAGATCGATCTGCAGCGGGTCGCGGCCGATCACCCTTGGCGCGACATATTCGTGCAGATATTCCTCGACGGTGCGCGACAGGAAGAAGGTCTCGCCAAGGCCGGTGATGCCCTCGTCGGTATGAACCTCCACCCAGAGCAAATTGGGCCGCTCCTCGATGCGGACGGTTTCGATGGCGCGGATCTTCATCAGGCGATCCCCGCGTCGAGCAGCGCCTTGACGCTCTTGTCGAAATGCTCGGCCATGTGCTCGGCCGCCAGCCGCGGATCGCCCTTGAGGATGGCGTCGGCGATGTCCTCATGACCCTTGATCATCTTGAGCTGGGCCTCGTCGGAGGAGCGGGTCCGCCAGCCGATCACCCATGTGCGGCGCGTGACGCCGCTGAAGGCGGTGACGATCAGCGAAAAGACCGGATTGTGCGAGGCCGCCGCGATCGCCTCGTGGAAGGCGATGTCATGCTCCATGACGGCTTCCGGGTTCGTGAAATTCTCGCGCATCAGCCGTGCCGACCGGGCAATCGCCTCGGCCTCCTGGTCGGTACGGCGCAATGCGGCAAGCGCAACCGTGCGCATCTCGATGGTGCGCCTGACGTCATAGACCTGCTGGACGCTGATCTGCTGGGTGGTGATGCCGTGCTCGATGACCATCGACATGGCGCCGGTATCGAGCTTGGCGACGGTGGCGCGGCGCCCGGCGCTCATGTCGATCAGCCGCATCGCCGACAGCGAGCGGAAGGCCTCGCGCACGACGGTGCGGGAGACGTTGAGCTGGCGCGTCATGGCGGCTTCGCTTGGCAGCGGATCGCCCGGCGCCAGCCCTTCCGAACGGATGTGCTGGGTGATCGCCTGGATCGCCGTGCTGACCAGTCCGGGATTCGGTTCGCCCGGTGGATCTGTCTGCTCCTGCATGCCGCTCCCTCAAAACCTGTATGACAGGTTGTTATTCAATTGCTCATATTTCATGCAAAAGATATATGTCAAGCCGATTTCTGGTACTCTGCCCTGGAGAAGCCTCATGCGCGAAACGGAAGCCGGCCTGATCTTCGACGCGCGCGACGTGGTCGGCGAGAGCCTGGTGTGGGATGACCGCCGCGGCAGGCTGGTCTGGGTCGATATCATCGGCCGCCGGATCTATAGGCTGGACCCGTCGACCGGAGCGCATGAGAACTGGCCGACGGACGACCTCGTCACCTCGGTCGGCCTGCGCGCCGATGGCGGCGCCGTCGTCGGATTGCGCAAGATGATTACGCTCTGGGATTTCGGCGGGCCGTTCCGGACACTCGCGACGATCGAGGCCGACCGGCCGAGCACAAGGCTGAACGAAGGCGTGGTGGCGCCGGACGGCTCGTTCTGGGTCGGCACGATGGCCAACAATATCGGACCGGACGACACTCCCTTGGCCATCGCAAGCGACGAGGGCCGGCTTTACCGGGTCGGCCCAGGCGGCGATGTGAGGCGCCTCAGCGAGGACCGCTTCGGCATCACCAACACGATGGCGTGGCTGCCGGACGGACGCTTCGTCACCGCCGACACGATGAAGAACGCGCTCTACAGCTATGAGTGGGACGAGAAGGCGGACCGGCTCGGCGAACGACTGCCCTTCTTCACCGGTTTCGAGCGCGGCCTGCCGGACGGCTCCTGTCTCGACGCCGAGGGTTACGTCTGGAACTGCCGGGTGGTGGGCGGGAGTTGCCTCGCCCGTATCGCGCCCGACGGCAGGCTGGATCGGATCGTCGAGCTGCCCTGCAGCTGGCCGACGAGCTGCGCCTTCGGCGGCGAAGGTCTCGACACGCTGTTCGTGACCTCCGCGCGTTTCACGATGACCACGGAGCATCTTGCCGCCAATCCCTCCGAAGGCGGCCTGTTCGCGCTGAGGCCCGGCGTGCGCGGCGTGCCGGCCAACCGCTTCGGATAGTCTCCCATCGGCCGGCAAGTGGCCCGATTTCCAATCTGTGAAGTTACGCGTTCCCCCACTTGCAAGAATGTCGGCGCTGGGTTGGATTGACCAAAGTCAAGCTCGAGGACGCCGTAGGCAGAGGGGGCCGCGATGGAGCCGATTGCGGCCGGATCAGCACCGGACGCGGGTGACGGCAAGGCCGAGCGCTACGATCTCGGCCTCTGCCTGTCGGGCGGCGGCTATCGCGCCATGCTGTTTCACGCGGGCGCGCTCTGCCGTCTCAATGAAGCGGGCCTGCTCCAGAAACTCGACATGGTAAGCTCGGTCTCGGGCGGCTCGATCGCCGCCGGGCTGCTGGCGGTGCTTTGGCCGCGCTTCACCTTCGCCAACGGCGTCGCCACCAATTTCGATATCTATCTCGACAGGACACTGGAGTTCTCGCAGGTCTTCCTCGACGCGCCGTCGATCTTCAAGGGCCTGTTCAACCCGTTTTCCAGCGCCGCGCGCGAAGTCGCCGCCTGCTACGAGAAATATCTATTCGCCGGATCGAGGCCGATGCTGAAGAGCCTGCCGGAAAAACCCTGGTTCGTGTTCTGCTCCAGCAATCTCGGCACCGGCTCGCTGTTTAGGCTGTCGCGGCGCTACATCGCCGATTACCGCATCGGCGTCGCCTACCAGGCCGACCTGCCGGTGGCTCTCGCGGTTGCCGCCTCCTCGGCCTTCCCGCCTTTCCTGTCGCCGCTGCGGCTCGACCTCACGCCCTTCGCGTGGAAGAACGACAAGCTCGACCCGAGCGTCGGCGCGCCGGTGCCGCCTTCCCGCGCCCTGCTCACCGATGGCGGCGTCTACGACAATCACGGCATCGAGCCGGCGCTGAAGCGCTGCCGCTGGCTGCTGGTGAGCGATGCCGGCGCGCCCTGGCAGGCTTCGAACGCCGGCTACTGGAACTGGTTCTCGCAGTTGAAACGCGTCGCCGACACCACCGACAACCAGGTGCGCTCGCTGCGGCGCCGAGATCTGGTGGCGCGCTTCCAGGCAGCCAAGGACGCCGACGATCGCGGCCTGGCCAATGACGCGACGCGCCCCGACTATGCGGCGGCGCGCGGCGTCTTCTGGTCGATCGCCAGCAAGCCGGACGCGACCGAGCCGAATTTCGTGCAGACCGCCGCCACCGCGCCTGCCGATATCGGCACCTCGCTGCATTTCCTGGGCAGCGAAGAGACCGTCGATCTCGTGAACTGGGGCTATTGCGCCGCCGACCAGGCGCTGCGCGGCTGGTACGAGCCGGCGGTGGCAGCCGGCAAGGGCGTGCCCTTGAAGCCGGGCGACGTGAAGCCCGACCGCTACGCGCGCGCGTCGAAGACGGTGATGAGCACTTTTAGGGTGTGAGCCGGCGCGCGAGCTGCGAATCCCCGAAAATATCGATTGCCGGGCGCCGCGAGGCGCGCGAAGCATTCATGTCAACCATGAGGCAGCCCATGCGAACCGCATCCTGTGCCTGCGGGCAACTGAAGATCTCCTGTGACGGCGAGCCGCGGCTGGTCGCGCTGTGCCATTGCTTCGAGTGCCAGAGGCGGACCGGCAGCACTTACGGCATTGCCGCATTCTTCGCGCGCTCGGCGGTCACGGCCGAAGGGACCGCCAGCACCTACAGGCGCCTGTCCGACGGCGGCCATGCGGTCACGTTCCATTTCTGCCCGGAGTGCGGCTCCAGCGTCTTCTGGGAGCCGGAGCGCAAGCCGGACGCGATCGCGGTGGCGGTGGGCTGCTTCGCGGATCCGGCGTTTCCGGAGCCGACGCGCATTGCATGGGAGGAGAGAAGGCATGCGTGGGTAGGCAGGGAGGCGACGACGGAACCGCCAATCTCCCCCCTTGTGGGGGAGATGTCCGGCAGGACAGAGGGGGGCGCGAAGGAATGAGACCTTTGAGCGTCGTCATTCTAGGGCGGAGCAAAGAGTTGCGCCCTTCGGCAACGGTCACGGTATGATCCTCGGTCAAGCCGGTCAATCCCAAGGATGACGAAGCGGCCGGGGCATCGAGAAACCACGTGCTGATACGCCGGCGGGACAGCGCCCCCCTCTGCCCTGCCGGGCATCTCCCCCACAAGGGGGGAGATTAGGCGCTTCGCCGCTTTCGCCAATCACCAACGCCTTGGCGCAACCCAATCCGGTTCGTGCCCCGCACTGCTTCGTGCTAACAGAGCGCTTTCAGCAAGGAATGGATCAGGACATGGCGGCTGAAAAAGTAGCTCTGGTGACGGCGGGCGGCAGCGGCATGGGGGCTGCGGCGGCCAGGCGCCTGGCGGCGGACGGCTTCAAGGTCGGCGTGCTCTCCTCCTCCGGCAAGGGCGAGGCGCTGGGCAAGGAGTTCGGCGGCTTCGGCGTCACCGGCTCCAACCAGTCGAACGAAGACCTGAAGCGCCTTGCCGACGGCGCGCTGGAACGCTGGGGCCGCATCGACGTGCTGGTCAACAGCGCCGGCCACGGACCCCGCGCGCAGATCATCGAGATCAGCGACGAGGACTGGCACAAGGGCATCGACACTTATTTCCTCAACGCCGTGCGCCCGACCCGGCTGGTGACGCCGGTGATGCAGAAGCAGAAGGGTGGCGTCATCATCAACATCTCGACCGCCTGGGCGTTCGAGCCGAGCGCGATGTTCCCGACCTCGGCCGTGGCGCGCGCCGGGCTTGCCGCCTACACCAAGATCTTCGCCGACACCTATGCCGCGGACAACATCCGCATGAACAATGTGCTGCCCGGCTGGATCGACAGCCTGCCGACGACGAACGAGCGTCGCGACAGCGTGCCGATGAAGCGCTACGGCACGTCGGAAGAGATCGCCGCGACGATCTCGTTCCTGGCCTCGGAGGGGGCCGCCTACATCACCGGCCAGAACATCCGCGTCGACGGCGGCATCACAAGGGCAGTGTGAAAGGAGCGGTGTGAAGCAAAGAGGACGCGGCCTCAGATCATCCGGGCCTGCGGGAATTGAGCACCCACAAGAAGGCTATCGACGCCACCAGGACAATCGAATTGCCGACCACGATGTTCCAGAATCGAGTCGGATCGTCCGCGAGGGCGACCCAATGCAACTTGCCGCGGACTTCGCCAGTCTTGATGCCGCAGGCAATGTTGTAGATCGCGATGGCGGCGAGCGCGGCCATCAGGACAAACAGGTCGTTGTTCTTGTTGCGATCCATGGAAGCGGATTTTAACAGCGCTTGGTGAAATTTTGCTTACCTTGGGTAAGGCGGCGGCCGTTGCACCGGCCGCCGATGCCCTCAATTTTACTGGTTGATCTCCGGCTCGACGAGCTTGGCCAGGTTGCGCAGCGATTCCTGCCAGCCGAGATAGCAGGCCTCGGCGGGGATGGCGTCCGGGATGCCGGCCTGGGTGATGTTGATCTCGGTGCCGACCAACACTTTCTTCAAGGTCACCGTCACCTCGATCTGACCCGGCAGGTTGGGATCGTCGAAGCGGTCGGTGTAGCGCAGGCGCTCGCCCGGAACCAGTTCGACGAATTCGCCGCCGAAAGAGTGGCTGTCGCCGGTGGTGAAGTTGCGGAAGGACATCTTGTAGGCGCCGCCGACCTTGCCCTCGAACTCATGCACCGTGCAGGTGAAGCCATTCGGCGGCAGCCACTTGGCCAGCGCATCGGCCTCGATGAATGCGCGGTAGACTTTTTCCGGCTTGGTCGCCAGGACGCGATGCAGGTGGATGGTGCTCGGCATATCTCGATATCCTCTCTGGTTTCGTTGATCGATGCCCCAAGGACGGGCAGGCTACGGCCGATCCGACAGAGGCTGTCAAATTTTCTGGCCCGCGGCTACCGTGCCGCCTTCCAATGGAGGCAGGGACATGAGCGCTACGATCAGGCTTGGCATCGTCGGCGGCGCGGGCTTGCTGGGTGGCGCCGTCGCAAGCGCCGCGCTTCAGGCCGGCATCGTTCGCAAGGCAGGATCGTTTTGCAGGCGCGTTCTGGACCGACGCCGCACTCAGCCCCTTGGCGTTCGAAGAGTCGATCGCGATGGGCGAGGCGTGAGCGGACCCTCCAATCATAAAGGTCTAGACTAGATCGGCCACCACCTGTGGCTCCGCTGCGACAAATGCATCCATTCGCGGCTGTCTGCACAATCTTTTGGCAGAAAATCTTGCAAAATTAAGTAAAATTAAGAATAACTCACGCCATGATTGTATTAGATACAACTTATTCTATCTTCACAAAATATCGATAAAAATACTGGCAATTTTCTCTGTACTAATTGCTTGTTTTCGGGAACCATAGTCCACGTTGCAAATTGGTTCGAATTGGTCGTTTGAACCTGCAATGAACCTCCGGGCGGGGCAGCGCGGAAGGATTGTCCGATGAGCTTCGTCGTCAACGCGGTAGGCGTTCCTCTTTATTATAGCGGGGCTTCCAATCATTGGTTTTCGGCAACGTCCGGACCGACATTCAACGGCAGCAGCGGCAACGACTCCATCTGGGCCGCCAGCGGTGTCAACGTCACCATGTATGGCGGCGCCGGCGACGACATCTATTACCTCTATTCGGCGGGGAACAAGGTTTACGAGTACTCCGGACAAGGGATCGACACGATCAACACATGGATGAGCTACACGCTGCCGACCAATGTCGAGAACCTCGTCGTCACCAACGCCCATAACTATGCCTTCGGCAATGCGCTGGACAATATCATCACCGCCACGGGGGGCGGCCAGACGCTGGACGGCGGCGCGGGCAACGATGTCCTGATCGATGGCGGCGGCGGCGCCGATACTTTCATCATCGCAAAGGGTAATGGCAGCGACTCGATCGTCAATTTTGCCTCGAACGATACCGTGCGCCTCGATGGCTACGGGTTCACGTCGTTCGCTGCCATCCACGACAGCATGATCCAGGCGGGACCCAATGTGATGCTGAACCTCGGATCGGGAGAGATCCTCGAATTCAAGAACACCACGATCGACAAATTCCAGCCTAACCAGTTCGAGCTGCCGATCGACAAGTCGGGCATGACGCTGTCCTTCAGCGACGAATTCAACACCCTCAATCTTCATAATGCCCAGGGCGGCACCTGGGACACCAATTTCTGGTGGGGCGCGCCGAACGGCAGCACGCTCACCCGCAATGGCGAGCTGCAGTGGTACATCGACGCCAATTACGGCCCGACCAGCTCGGTGCATCCGTTCAGCGTGCAGAACGGGGTCCTCACCATCACCGCAGCGCAGGCGCCGGCCGACATCAAGCCGCTGATCAACAATTACGAATACACATCCGGCATCCTGACCACGCATGACACCTTCTCGCAGACCTACGGCTATTTCGAAATGAAGGCCGACCTGCCGGAAAACGCCGGCGCCTGGCCGGCCTTCTGGCTGCTGCCGGAAGACGGCTCCTGGCCGCCAGAACTCGACGTGATGGAAATGTATGGCCAGAAGCCGAATTCGCTGCTGATGACCGCGCATACCAACGAGACCGGCCAGCACACGACGGTGGGATCGACGGTGAACGTCATGGACACCGCCGGCTTCCATACCTATGGCCTGCTGTGGACGCCGGACAAGCTGGTGTGGACCTATGACGGGATGCAGGTGGCCGAAGCGGCGACGCCGTCCGACATGAACAAGCCGATGTACATGCTCGTCGACCTCGCGGTGGGTGGCCAGGCCGGCGTGCCGCCGGACCATCTCGTCACGCCGGCCCAGATGAAGATCGACTATATCCACGCCTATACGCTGGATGAGCTGCAGCAGAGCCATTTGAACGTTACGGGCGAGCACGCAGCCTAGGCGGTCGAGGCGATGTCGAGGGAGCGCGCCCCGGATGCGATCGGACAGGCCGGCCCGCGGCCGGTGCTTTTGCGCCGGGTGTTCCTGCGCGCCATCGCCGATGTCGGCCTGTTCTCGCTGCTGATCAACCTGTTGCTGCTGGTCATCCCGCTCTATCTGCTCCAGGTCTATGACCGGGTGCTGCCCTCCTCCAGCGTCGAGACGCTCGTCTATTTGTCTGTCATCGCGGTCGCCGCGCTTGGCTTCCTCGGTTTCCTCGATGCCATCCGTGCCGTCTACACGCAGCGCGTCGCAGCTACGGTCAATGAGAGGTTGGGCGCGACGGCTTTCGCCGCGTCGCTCGGCGCCAGAAGCGCGCTGTCGCCACTCAACGACCTCGCCTCGGTCTGCGCCTTCATCCGCTCGCGCGGTGTCTCGGTGCTGTTCGACCTGCCCTTCGCGCCGATCTTCCTGGCGCTGCTCTATCTCATCCATCCGGTGCTGTTCTGGGTGACGCTCGGCGGCGCGGTGCTGCTCGTCGTGCTGGTCGCGGCCAACCAGCTTGCCATCGGCAGGAACGACGCGCTTTCGGCGGAGCGTTCGGCCCTGGCCAGCAAGGCCGAGCAGGCCTTTGCCCGCAACGCCGAGACGCTGCGCGCCATGGGCATGGTGGAAAACGCCGCGCGCGCATGGGGCCGACATGTGGCGGCGGCGCTTGCCCTGCACGACCGTTCGGCCAGCGCCAACGCCGTCTTCAGCGGCGCATCGAGAGCGCTCCGCATGATGCTGCAGCTGGCGATCCTCGGCGCCGGCGCCTGGCTGGTGCTCAAGGGCGAGATGACGGCCGGCATGATCTTCGCCTCGTCGCTGGTGTCGTCGCGCGCGCTGCAACCGCTCGACCAGTTGATCGGTTCCTGGCGGCAGATCGTCGAGGCGAGGCGCGCATGGTCCCGGCTGGGAGAAGCGCTCGCGGCGCAGCCCGCACAGGCCAGCAAGCTCATCCTGCCCGACCCGAACGGCGCGATTGCCGCGCAGGATCTTTTCTTCATCGCGCCGAATGCGACGTTCGGCGCCGAGCCCATCCTGAAGCGGCTGAGCTTCGCGATTCAGCCCGGCGAAGCGGTGGCGATCGTCGGCCCGAGCGGCGCCGGCAAGTCCACGCTGGCGCGGCTGCTTGCCGGGGCCGCCCAGCCGAGCGGCGGCACGGTCAGGATCGACGGCGCGGAGCTCAGGACCTTGGACGAAAACCAGCTTGGACGGCATATCGGCTATCTGGCGCAGGAGGTGGAGCTTTTCCCGGGCTCCATCGCCGACAACATCGCCCGTTTCGACGCGGACGCGGACGACGCGGCAATCGTCGAGGCGGCAAAACGCGCCGAGGCGCATGAGCTGATCCTTTCGCTGCGCGACGGCTATCAGACGGTGATCGCCGGGACGCTGTCGGGCGGCGAGCGGCAGCGGGTGGGGCTGGCGCGCGCCTTCTACGGCAATCCGCGCATCCTGGTTCTGGACGAGCCGAGCACGCATCTCGACGGCGCCGGAGAGACAGCACTGGAAGCGGTGCTCGCGGCGGCTCGC
Organism: Mesorhizobium sp. B2-4-3; assembly: GCF_006442815.1. GTDB lineage: Bacteria > Pseudomonadota > Alphaproteobacteria > Rhizobiales > Rhizobiaceae > Mesorhizobium. Next base: position 15,456 of record NZ_VFVL01000039.1, on the reverse strand, counting down.
GCCGCGGGCGTCACCACGATCGTGATCACGCATCGCCCTGCGATCGCCGCCGCCTGCGACCGCGTGATGGTTTTGCGCGGCGGCGTCATCGAGGCGTTCGGGCCGAGCGCCGAGGTGCTGCGCCAGTCAACTGTAGACAGGGGCAAGGGCACGCAGCGGAGCACAGTGGTGACCGGATCGTTCGCGCCGACCATCCGCGCCTCGCAGACCATCCGCCATGGATCCTAGACGATGACGCAGAGCCTCACATTCGAAGGCCGCCCGCGCACCGATTTCCGGCGCACGGCCTTCGCCGGCTACGCGGCGATCGCGCTGATGGTCGGCGGCTTCGGCTATTGGGCAGCGAGCGCGCGGCTGGCCGGCGCGGTGATCACGCAAGGCACGATCGCGGCGACCGGCGGCAACATCCTGATCCAGCACCGGGAGGGCGGCATCATCAGGCAGTTGCTGGTGCATGAAGGCGACCGCGTGCGCGAAGGCCAGGAGCTCATCCTGCTCGACCGGACCGCCGCGGAGGCCGACCTCAACCGGCTGACAAGGAAGTGGATCGCGCTCAAGGCCAGCGCGGCGCGGCTGGAGGCCGAGCGCGACGGCCTCGCCACGCTGGCGCCGATCGCCGAGCCAGCGCCGGCGCCGTTCCAGCAGGAATTCGAAAACCTCATCCGCGAACAGCGGAAGGAATTCGACGCCAGGCTTGCGCGGTTCCACTCGGAACAGTCGATCCTGGCCCAGCGCGTCGCCATGCATCATGAGTCGGTGAAGGGCTTGAACGCGCAGAAGGCTGCAATCGAACAGCAGGCCGAGGTGGTAAAAAAGGAACTCGGCATCAAGACCGACCTTCTCGACAAGGGCCTCACCAACCGCACCGAATATTCGCAGCTGCTGCGCTCGGAGGCCGACCTGGTCGGCCAGGCCGGTGCGCTGGAGGCGGATCTCGCCTCGGCCAACACGCAGATCGTCGAGGCCGAGGCGCAGACCGAGCGCGCCACGACGCAGCGCGTCGAGGAGGCGCTGACCAAGCTCGACGATGTGCGCACCAATCTCGCCGACATCGAGGAGCAGATGCGCGCCGCGCAAGCGGTGCTGCAGCGCACGACGATCACCGCGCCGGCGGCGGGCATCGTCGTGTCGTCGACCTACAACTCGCAAGGCAGCGTGGCGGCGCCCGGCGAGAAGATCATGGAGATCCTGCCCACGTCATCCGGCCTTGTGGTGGATGCCAGGCTGCGGCCGAAGGACATCGACCAGGTGCATATCGGCCAACAGGCGAAGCTCAGGCTCTCGGCGCTCAACGCCCGCCTGACGCCGGAAGTCCCGGCCACGGTGAGCGATATCTCCGCCGACCGGCTGATCGACGAGGCCACCCACGAACCCTATTTCCGCGCCAGGCTGAAGATCACTGAGGCCCTGCCCGCGGGCGTGAAGAGAGAACAGCTCTATCCCGGCACCCCAGTCGACACCTTCATCAGCACCGGCGACCGGACCTTCTTCGAGTATCTGGTGCGCCCTATGATGGACTCGTTCGCAAGGGCGTTCAGGGAAAGGTAGGCGGCTTTTTGCAGGTTCGCACGCGGCTTCGCAGCGCTATGCTCAGCTTGCCGCGGTAAGCTGGATTTCAACACGTATTTCGGGCAACGCGAAGCTCGCTCCGACCGTGGCACGGGCCGGTGGCTCGGCGCCGTCGAGCCACTCGACCCAGGCCTTGTTCATCGCGTCGAAATCCTCGACATCCTTCAACCAGATCTGCGCGGACAGCAGCCGCGATCGATCCGCGCCGACGCTGGTCAGAAGCGCATCGGCCTTTCTCAGTATCTGCCTGGTCTGGCCGATCGTGTCGGCTTCCTTGTCATCGGCAGTCAGGCCCGAAAGATAGATCGTTCCGTTGTGGACGACGATCCGGCTGAGCTTCTCGTTCTTCTGGTATCTTTCAATCTTCGCCATCGTGGGCCTGCGTTTGAAGAGGGATCATGCGTGCGCGGCGGCGGCGCGTGTTGCGCTGGCCTGGAAGAAGCGCTGCGGACGGAACGTCTCCATCTCGTCATGGATCTTGCCGCGTACGACCTCGTCGGCGACCACCCTGCCCAGTTGCGGACCGATGGTGACGCCGCTGTGCGTCACGGCCATGTAGTGGCCGGCGACGTCCGGCATCGCGCCGGCGCAGGTGTAGCCGTCCTCCGGGAAGGGTCGCACGGTGGTGCGGATGGCTTCCACACCCGCGGCGCGAAGTGAAGGCAGGACTTTGCCTGCTGCCTCCAGCAGCGTCTTCGCCTCCTCGCCGGCGGGGCTCAGCGGCTGCGGCTTCTTGAGGGTCAGATCCACCGAGACCTTGTGGATCATGATACGGCCCGCACCGTCCGGCCGTATGTCCAGATCGTCGGCATGCAACTGGCTGCGCAGCGTCAACGCCACCGGCGGGGTGAAGGCGAGCACGCCGATCGTCGAGGACAGCGGGATGCCCTGGGCATCGCCGAGCCTCTGGCTGGACCAGCCGCCGGTGCAATTCACCACGGCATCGGCGGCGTGGCGCTCGCCATCCGCCGTGCGAACCGCCCGGATGCGGCCGCCTTCGGTCTCGATCTCGGTCACACGCGCATTGACCCTCACCTTGGCGCCCCAGCGCTCCTTGGCCGCCCGCAAAAGCCAGGCCGAATAAAGGACCGGATCGACCCAGCCTTCCTCCGGATAATATGAGACCGGACAATCGCCAATGGCAGCGATATCGATGTCGGGCTCCATCTCGGCGACCAACTTCTTGTCGATCCACTCGACGCCGTAGCCCCACTCCTTCATCTGCCGGAAGTTCTCGAAATAATCATCCATCGACTCCGGCACCGTGCGCCAATCGAAACTGCCGGTTTGCGTGAACCAGGGAGCGGCGCCGAAGTCGCGCTTCAGTTCGAGATGGGCACGCATGCCGGCAACGTTGAGATCGAAATAGGGCCGCGGCCGCTTGGTTGTCGCGTTCGTCCAGGCAAAGCTTACCGCCGACGTGCCTCCCGCTATCCTCTCGGCCTCCAGCACGACAACCTCTGCTCCCGCCTTGGCGCATTCATAAGCAGCAGAGCTGCCGACGATGCCGGAACCGATGACCACGACGCGCATATTGATAACCTCCGATAGTCTTCTACTCTTCCTGCCAATCAATTATTTTAATATTGGCTAGGCATTTTATTCCACTCGATGGCCGAACTACCAACATCACGAGTGTATTTCTGTCTCTGATATTGCCTATTCGATCGATACTATTTTTCTGCGCTCCAGATGATTTGCCGCGGATATCCAGCGCAACATCTGAGTTTGCTGAAAAACATTGCAACGGGCGGGCAATCACGGTCAATTGAACTGGCCGCTGCCGTTGGTGGCCAAAAGTTATGAACCGACGCGTGCCGCGATCCGACGGGCGCATTCGCCGGCGCATGATGCCGCATGGGCAGCTTCTCGCACGAAGTTATGAAAGTCGTGGGCAAGAGCTTGCGAAGGCGGTGCTAGGCTCGGCGGAGCCTGGCGCACACGCTGGCATATATGGAGGTCGGTGGAATGGAAGAGACCGCAAGGTGAATGCCGGGACCGAATTCCTGCTGATCGACAGGAACGCGATCCGCCAGGCACTGACGCTTCCCCTGGCGCTTGAAGCGACCGAGGCGGCGCTGCTCAAGACCTCGAACGGCGCGGCCCGCCAGCAGATCAGGCGCACGCTCGACCTGCCCGGGGCGGCAGGCAGTTGCCTGTCGCTGATGTATGCCGCGCTTGACGACAGGCCGCTGTTCGGGGCGAAGGTGCTGTCGGTGTTTCCCGGCAATTTCGCCCACGGGCTCGCGTCGCACCGCGGCGTCGTCTTCCTGTTCGACAAGGATCACGGGCAGCCCGTCGCCTTGATCGACGGGGGAGAATTGACGGCGTGGCGAACCGCGGCCGCCAGCACGGTCGCCACGAGGGCGCTGTCGCGCCCGGGCAGTTCCATGCTGACCGTCCTCGGCTATGGCGAGCAGGCCCGCCGGCACGTCGAGGCCATCTCGCAGGTGAGGCCGATCCGGACGGTCCATGTCTGGGGCCGCGATCCCGCCAAGGCGCGGCGCTTCGCCGAGAGCCTGTCGGCAACCGGCTTCGAAGCCGAGGCGCATGGCGACGCTGCCGAAGCCGTTCGCGGAGCCGACATCATCTGCACGACGACATCGTCCGAGCAGCCGGTGCTGTTCGGCAGATGGCTGCCGCCCGGCGTCCACGTCAACGCGGTCGGCGCGAGCGTCGCCTCATGCCGCGAGATCGACGTCGAATGCGTGCGCCGGTCGAAGATCTGGGTCGATTACCTGCCCATGGCGCTGGTGGCCGCGGGCGAGCTGGTCGAGGCGATAGAAAGCGGCGAGATCGGCCGCGACCATATTCGCGGCGAGATCGGCGACGTGCTGGCTGGCATCAAGCCGGGCCGTGCCGGCGATGCCGACATCACCCTCTACCGGTCCCTCGGCGTTCCGGCCCAGGACATCGAGCTTGCCAATCTCGTCTATGCTCGCGCCCGCGAGGCCGGGCTGGGCACTTCGATCGATTTCAGGTTGTGACGCCATGTTGAGCTGCCAGCGCGATCTCTTTTCCATACCCCGCGAGACGGCCTATCTCGACGCCGCCTACATGTCTCCGATCCCGAATGCCGCGGTCGCGGCCGGAGAGGCAGGCGTCAGGGTGAAGGCCGAACCCTGGAAGATGACCATCGCATCCTACTACGACGATGTGGAACAGGCGCGGCAGCTCGCCGCCTCGATGGTCGGCGCCGACACAGACGACATCGCCATCGTCGCCGCCACCAGCTACGGCATGGCGATCGCGGCGGCCAACGTGGCGGCTCCGGCGGGTTCGGCGATCCTTCTCATGGAGAACGAGCACACCTCACACCGATATGTCTGGTACGATCTGGCGCAGCGCTCGGGTGCACTTGTCGACATCGTTGCGCAACCGGCCGACGGCGACTGGACCGGCGCGATCGTATCGGCAATCCGCAACTCGGGCCGTCCGATCGCGGTCGTCGCCGGTACCCTCGTCCACTGGTTCGAGGGGATGGCGATCGACCTCGAGGAGGTGGCGGAAGCCGCGCGGGCGGCAGGCGCCGCGCTTGTCGTCGACGGCACCCAATGGGTTGGCGCAGTACCCTTCGACGTTCGCCGGGTGCGGCCGGATTTCCTGGTCTTTGCCACCTACAAATTCCTGCTTGGTCCCTATCGCCTGGCCTTCCTCTACGCCGATCCGCGCTGGCACGAAGAGGGCCGCACGCTGGAGCATCATTCATGGAACCGCCTGGGCGGCGACCGGTCCGACTTCTACAAGGTGACGGTGGCGGAGTTTCTGCCGGGCGCGCGGCGGTTCGACATGGGCGAACGCTCCGATTTCGCGGTCCTGCCGGTGGCAATCGCCGCCATGACACTCATCCGCGAATGGACCGTCAGCCGGGTGTTCGAGCGCCTTCGCCACCTCAACGAGTGCGTCTGGGCCGAGGCGGAAAATCGGGGGCTCCCGGTCGCGCGGCCGCGCCACCCGACGCCGCATATCTCGATCCTCGATATCGGCGATCGACTGTCACCGGATGCGGCGCAGGAATTGAAGCGCGCCAATGTCCATGTCACGCTGCGCGGCACCAAGATGCGCGTGTCGCCGCATGTCTACAATGACGAAGCCGATATCGAGCGCCTGTTCCGCAGCCTGCCGCTCCGTTAGATCTCGATGCCGGCTAAGCCGACCTCGACCTCAAGGCGCTGATTCCGGCGTCCACGCCGTTCATGAAGCTTCGCGTGGTCTGGATGAGATGCTCGGTGAAGGCGTCCGCCGCCGTCGATGCGATGACGCCCCAGGGCCGGTAGACACTGAGATTCAAATCGAGATGCGGCCGGAAGTCCCTGATCTCGATCGGCAGGTCGCGCGCCAGCCAGGCGGAAAGCCGGTCGACGACCGTCACGCCCGCCCCGGCGGCGACGAGCGCGATGCAGGCGCTAGAAAGGCTCGCCTCCACCTTCAACAGGCGCTTGACGCCGCGTTCCTCGCACAAGGCATCGAGCTGCCGTCGCATCGGATCGGCGGAACCCATCGAGATGAAGTCGAGACCGTCGAGATCGTCGGCCTGGATGACGTCGAGCTCAGCCAAACGATTCCCCGCCGGCATGACGCATACGGGCGGCGTCGCGGTCAGCGCGCGCCTGACGATGGAAGGGTTCTCGTCCGACGCGGTGACGCCGATGCCGATGTCGAGCTGGTTGCGGCTTGCCCTCTGCACCACCGTCGCGGAGCTGCGGATATCGAGCGAAATGGATACGGACGGATGCTGCTTCGAGAAGCTCGTTATGATGGACGGCAGCAGCGTGGAACCGAAGGCCGGCAGCGCGCAGATGTTCAGCCTGCCGCTGCGCAGCTCGCGGATTTCCCTGGCGGCGCGGGAGATGCCGCGCGCGGATTCGAAAACCCGCTGCACCTCGGCATAGAGCATGTGTGCTTCGGGGGTCGGGATCAGCCGCTGGCGGCTTTTCCTGAACAGCTGGAAATCCGCCTTCTCGGTGAGCTGCTGAAGCATCTTGCTGACGGCGGGCTGGGTGATGTCCAGCGCGTCGGCCGCCTTCGTGGTCGTGCCATGCAGCATCACGGAAGCGAAAATCTCGATCTCGCGGGGCGTGAACTCCACGTCTTTCGCAATCGTGTCCTTTTCGGTGAACTTCATGGCCGCTGACCACCCGTCAATCGATACGCCGCCGAAGCAAACCACGGCGAGGCCGATGTTAACGAAGCATAGCCGTCGTTCCAATAGCCACACGAATGAAGTTTATTCCTGCAGGTTATGAACTTCAGCTGTTCGCGAGACGCCTGTCAGCTTCCGGTCAACGCCTCGACCAGATCGAGCAAGGCTGCATCGCGGCCGGGAAGAGCGGCAAGCTGCACTGATACCGGGAGGTCGCCCGGCACACCCAGGGGAATGGCCAAAGCCGGCATGGCGAGCATGTTCGCCCAGCGCCGAAACCGGCCGCCCGCCATGCCCCACGACACCATTTCCCCATTCACCTGCGTGAACTCGTCCGACAGCCGCGGCGCCGATCCGGGCGCGGTCGGGACGGCCAGCGCATCCAGGCCCGCCATCCTTGCCATGAACCGCCTGCGCGCTTCCTCGCGAACCTCTACGGCTCTGTCGCAGACGTCCGCGCCGATGCCGATGCCATCCTGCAGGAAAGCGCGCACCGCGTCGCCGACCAGCTCCGGGTTCCGCTCGATCGGCTCCCGGTAGATCTGTGCGAATTCATACTGCAGGATCATCAGGCCGGCGGCGACGAACTCCTCCCTGTCGTCGAAGGCGATTTCCACCGTGCGAACCAGCGGGCGGTCGAGTAACGCGGCCAAGGCGGTCTCGACTGCGCCGTCGACAGGAGCGCCTGTCAGTTCGGGGCAGATGCCGATCGTCATGACGGTCCTCGACGCGCTTCTCTTGCCCTCCTGCGGGCTAAGCCGCGTTCCCGCCAGCGCCTCGGTCACCAGGCGAACATCCCTCGCCGAGCGCGCCAGCACGCCGACGCAGTCCAGCGAAGGCGCGATGCCCATCACGCCGCTCGTATCGATCAGGCCGTTGCTCGGCTTGAACCCAAACAGCCCCGTTGCGGCCGCCGGGGAACGGTTTGAGCCGCCAGTGTCGGTGCCAATCGCCGCCGCGCAGAAGCCGGCTGCGACCGCGGCCGCCGATCCGCTGCTGGTGCCGCCCGTCCCACGGCTTCTATCGAGCGGGTTGGCGACCTTGCCGAACCAAGGATTGTCATGACCGCCGGCGCACAGTTCGTGAAGGTTGGCCTTGCCGATGACGATCGCGCCCGCCGCCTGAAGGTTGGCGACGCAGGCCGCGGTGTCCCGGGCGACCTTGTCACGGAACAACATCGATCCTCCCGTCGTCGGCCAGTGTTTCACATCGACAACGTCCTTGACCGCGATGGGCACGCCATGCAGCGGACCGCGCCGGCGGCCCGATCGGATCTCGCGCTCTGCCTGGAGCGCGGCGTCGAGGGCTTCGGTTTCGCTCACGAAGATCATCGCCCTGACCTGCCCATTCAGATCGTGGATCCTTTCCAGGCAACCTTCCACGATCTTCACCGGCGACAGGCCGGAGGCGATCTCTTCGCCCAGCTCCTCGATGGACCCGCAAGCGCTTTTCATTTGGCAAGCCTAAATCGCACGAGATCTCGCTACCGTCATTTCCGTCGCCATGGGAAGGAGCCGACCGACGATGCCACAATCGAGATTTGGCGGACAGGGCCGAGCCCATTTCCTTCGAAACGAGGCTAGCGGGGAAAACTTATGGTTGGACCCATCGCAGCACCCCGATGACGGTTTTTGATCGCGGTCCAGGCCTGGGCCTGACTGCACCATACAAAGCTCATCACTGTCATAACTATTGGTGATGAACCCAGCCGCAGAGGGCATTAGATCGCCTTGATTTGACCTGTTAGCGTTTTCGAACATCGCCTGAGAAATCATCATCGCGAAAAGATAATCCAACAGAGACAATAAAGGGGAACCATCATGAAAAAGCTTGCAGTCATCGCATCGCTGATAGCGGCGACCCTCGGCGCCGCCAGCGCTCCCTCGGCAGCCGACGACGTCATCCGTTTCGGCGTCGCGGCCGAGCCATACGCGCCTTTCTCGGTCAAGGACGCCAGCGGCAAATGGCAGGGCTGGGAAATCGACCTGATGAATGCCGTCTGCACGCAGATGAAGGCGAAATGCGAGATCGTCGATATCGCCTGGGACGGCATCATTCCCGCGCTGTTGGCCAAGAAATTCGACGTGATCTGGAGCTCCATGTCGATCACCGACAAACGCAAGGAGGTCATCGATTTCACCGACAAGTACTACTATTCGCCCAACGTGCTTGTCGGCGCCAAGGCCGACACCCGACAATTCGACGTAGCAAAGCCGGACACTTTCAAGGGCGTTGCCGTGGCGGCGCAGAGTGCGAGCCTGCAGGCGACTTACATGCAGGACAAGTTGAACGGCATCGGCGACGTAAAGATTTATCCAACACTCGACGATGAAATCGCCGACATGACAGCCGGTCGCGTGGACCTGATGGCGGCGGCGGGAATCCAGATCCAGGACTTCCTGAAAAAGCCGGAAGGCCAGGCCTATGAAATCAAGGTCACCCTGCCGCATGAGAAGATGTTCGGCTACGGAGACGGCGGCGGCTTGCGCAAGGAAGACACGGCGCTCAGGGACCGCCTCAACGCCGCGCTCAAGGCCGTGAAGGCCAGCGGCGAGTATGACACGATAACCAAGCGCTATTTCGATTTCGACATCTACGGCGATTGATCGGCGGATAAAGGACGCGGTGCCGGCGGTCCTGTTTCGGCCGGCACCGTCTTCATTGGAACTTGCTGCATGGAGTCGATCGTGTCTTGGCTGACCTTGCTCGGCTTTGGAGACAAGGGCTGGGGCGACGAATTGCTTCGCGGCGCTTTGCTAAGCGTCGAAATTTCGATCAGCGCCTATGTCGTCGGCCTGGCGCTTGGTCTTGCGGGCGCCTTGGCCAAGCTTTCGAAGCGCCGGACAGCCGTCTTCGTCGCCGTCGCCTACACGACGATCATCCGCTCCATCCCGGACATCCTCATCATCTTTCTCGTCTACTATACCGCGACCGATGCAGTGCGTTCGGTCGTGACCTTTACCGGGCTCGCTTCCGAGTTTCAGATCAACGGCTTCGTCGCGGCGACGCTGTCGCTCGGGATCGTTCAGGGCGGCTACAGCACGGAAGTCCTTCGCGGCGCGATCGCCGCCATCCCGCGAGGCCAGGCCGAGGCTGCCTATGCGCTTGGCCTGACCCGCCGCCAGACCTTCTTCCTGGTGACCCTTCCGCAGATGATCCCGCTGGCATTGCCGGGGCTCGGCAATCTGTGGCTGGTCGTCCTGAAGGAAAGCTCGCTGGTCAGCCTCATCGGTTTCACGGAGCTGGTTCTCGCCGGCAAGATGGCTGCCGGCGCGACGCGCGACTATTTCCTGTTCTATTGCGCGATCGCATTCGTGTTCCTGGTGATGTCGAGCCTGTCGGCGACGCTCTTCCACGCCCTGGAAACATCCACCGCCAATACTGGGAGGCACAGATAGTGTGACAGAGTTCGGGCAATGCCTTGCCAGCCAGCTCTTGGCCGGCATCCAGACCACCGTCATCCTGTTCGTCGGCTGCGCCCTGGTCGGCAATCTGCTGGCCATTCCGGTAGCGCTTGCCCGCTTGTCGGCCAAGGCATGGCTTCGCTATCCGGCGGTCGCCTTCATCCTTGCCTTCCGGGGCACGCCGCTGCTTGTCCAGCTCTACCTTTGCTACTTCGGCGTCGGCCAGCTTCTCGCCGGCGTGCCTTCGATCCGCTACAGCCCATTGTGGCCCATGTTGCGGGGCGCCTATTGCTATGCGTTCCTCACCCTGTCGCTCAACACCGCTGCCTATTGCGGCGAGATATGGAGGGGCGCGATACAGTCGATACCGGACGGGCAGCACGAGGCCGGCCAGTCGCTCGGCCTGTCGAAAACGCGGATCATGATTTCCGTGCTTCTGCCCCAGGCTTTCCGGTTGGCGCTGCCGGCGATCGGCGGCCAGAACATCCTGCTCCTGAAGGGGACGGCGCTGGCCTCCACAATCACGGTCTTCGAACTCATGGGCGCGGCGAACCTCGTTCGCGCGCAGACCTTCCGCGTCTACGAGCCGTTGTTTGCCGCAGCGCTCGGATATTTCCTGCTGGCCGTATTGGTGACGACCGGCTTCGGCTTCTTCGAGCGACGGTTGGCTCGGCGGTATTGACCGGCGCCGATATGGCATCACCAGAGTCTTCGACAGCCTTGCCGGGCCGGAGATTTGCAACGTTCAGAACCTGTAGTTCAGGCCGGCCCGAACCAGGTGGAATGCGACGTCGTTCTCAAGAGGGATATCGGGGCTGACGGTCGATTTGCCGAAATCGGTGTAGAGATATTCAGACTTGAACGTCCAGTTCGCATCGAGCGCGTATTCGGCGCCTGCCCCTATCGTCCAGCCAAGCTTGGTCTTGGACGATCTGAACAGACCGTAGTCGAAGCCGGTCTGGACGTTGCCGTAGGCAAGGCCGCCGGTGCCATAGACCATAATGCGATCGACGGGCGTGTAGCCGGCGCGGACCCTGAGCGTGCCGAACCAGTCCACCTGCGTATCGATATAGGTGTTGGGCGCCGGCGCCCCCGCTATCGAGAAAGCGCCCTTGACGGTCGAGCCCTGGAAATCGGCTTCGAGGCCGTAGACCGTCTTGCCGGACTGCCAGTTGTAGCCGGCCTGGACACCCCCCACGAAGCCGCTCGCCGTGACATCGAAGCTCAGGCCATTGCTGTCGGGAACCGGGTGTTTGAACGTGCCGGAGCCGCCGCCGGCATTCACGCCGATGTAGCCGCCGGTCCAGTCGAAAGCTGAAGCAACCGGCATCGCCTCTTCCCGCGGCGCGGCGCCAGGCGTGTAGAATTTGTAGTTCAGCCCGATGCGAACGGTGTGAAACGCGATGTCGTTTCTGGCATCCGGCATGATCGTCGATCGGCCAAAATCGGTGTAGAGATATTCGGTCTTCACTGTCCAGTTCGCATCGAGCGCGTACTCGGCGCCCGCCCCTACCGTCCAGCCGGCCTTGGTTTTGGACGAGCCGGTGATGCCGTTGAAAAGGTCGGTTCTGATGTTGCCGTAGGCCAGGCCGGCGGTGCCGTAAACCAGGATGCGGTCGACAGGCGTGTAGCCGACGCGGACCCTCAGCGTGCCGAACCAGTCGACCCTGGTGTTTGCAAGGTTGAACTGCGTGTAAAAGCCCTCCACGGCCGAGCCCTGAAAATCGGCTTCCACGCCGTACACCGCCCTGCCCGACTGCCAGTTGTAGCCGGCCTGGACACCTCCCAGGAAACCGCCCGCGGTCTCGTCATAGCTCACGTTCAAGACCGGATGCTTGAACGTGCCCAGCCCGGCTCCGGCATTCACGCCTGCATAAGCCCCGGCCCAGTACCAGGAAGCGACGGGCGTTTCCCGCAGACTATCGGCCGCGTAGGCACTGCCGGTGGCAAGGACGAGCGCGGCGGTGAAAAGAAGCTGCTTCATTGGATGCTTTCGTTGCCCGGAAACCGGATGGCTGGAAGGAAGTCGCGGCTCAGAACCTGTAGTTCAACCCCATCCGCACGGTCTGGAACTTGACGGCGCCACCGGTCTGGTTCTGCAGAAAAGCACCGTTGCCGACCGGGTCCAGGTAGTAGTGAGATTTCGAACCGAGATCGGCGTAAAGATATTCGGCCTTGACGCTCCAGTTGCCGGCCAAGGCGAATTCGCCCCCGGCGCCGATCGACCAGCCTGAGCGGTTTTCCTTTTCGACATGCGTGCTCTGCCCAGCCAACCCCATGTCGGTGTTGATGAAATTGGTGTAGATGGTGGTTTTGGCCCTGACCATCGCCGGGCCGCCCGTGGCGTAGATCAGCGCCCGATCGGTCACTAGGTAACCGACGCGGGCGCGGATGGTGGCGAACCAATCGAGCTTGACATCGATCGTCTGTTCGCTCGGCGCCAAATCGAGGACCGCCGTTCCACGCGCATTCGATTTCTGCAGATCCGCCTCGATGCCAAGCACGATGCGGTCGACCTGCCAATTGGCGCCGACCTGGGCGCCGCCGGTCAGCCCGCCGCTATGTTCGCGCGCAAAATCCTCATCGCCGTACATAGGCTCGACCTGGACGAAGCTGTAGCCGGCGTTCACGCCGACATAGAAGCCCGACCAGTCATAAGTACCCGGTTTTACGAGATCGCCGGCCAAGGCGGCCGAGGTGAATGCAATGCCTGGCAAGAACGAAACCAAGCCCCAGAAAAGTCGTGTCACTGCAGGTGCCCCCTCACCGGTCGGACGGTGTTTAAAACCGCGCCAAGACCATCTTTTGGATATCATATTAGAAAGCGCTTACTACATTCCTCGGAACCGCCATGACGACCGAGGACGTCTCACGCCCGCCCCGCGCACCGGATCACCATGCATAGCGCAGCACGCCCTTGCCGGAATAGGACTGGGTGACGTCGGAGAACTCGCCCTCGAAGCTTGCCGCCGCAGACCAGCCGCTCAACCATTTCTTCTCGACCGCCGCCGTCACCAGCGCGGAATCCTTCGCCATCGCCGCACCGTTGACGACGAAGCTTGCGCCGGGCAGCGCCTGGAAGGTCGCGGTCAGGTTCCGGTCGGGGTTGAAGTCATGCGCCCATGCCAGGCGTCCGCGCAGCGTGACCTCGCCATCGGCCATGGCAAAGGATTTGTCCATGCGCAGGCCGAGCTCGGCACGGGTGTCGGTCAGGTTCCTGGCGTTGTAGGCCAGCGCGAAGGTGTCGGCGCTGCCGCCGACCGCCTGCTCGGCATAGGAAGGCATGTCGAAGGCGGTGAACTCAGCCGCCGCGTAAGGCGTGAAGCCGATGCCGCCGGTGGCAAGGCGATAGCCGCCTTCGAGGCGGCCGGACCAGGCATTGGCATCGAATTCGCCGCGCAGGTGGTCGGTGCCGGACACGGTCACGAACCGGTCCGTGGTGAAGTCCTGCCAGCCATAGGCGAGCGCGCCGGTCAGGTAGGCGGCGCCTTCATTGTGGCGGAAGAAGGCGCCGGCCTGGAACAGGTCGGAGCGGCCGCTGCCTTGGCCATCGACGCTGAAGCGAGTGCCGCCGCCGGCCAGCGCGAAGCCGGCGACCGTATCGGGCGACAGATGATAGTCGGCGCCGACGGCGAAGCCGTAGAGATTGGTCCTGGTATCGTTCGATCCGACACTTGTGTTGCCGTCGGTCAGCTGCGAGCCGCCATAGCCGGCCGCCCAGGCGCGCCAGCGCTGTTCGACAGGCTGATTGGGCGAAGCTTCATTGGACAAAGCCGCATAGGCGTCGTGCTTGGCCGGGGCATCGCCTTCCTCGGCATAGGCCAGGCCGCCCGCGGCGTGCTTGTCGCGGTCGCTGCCGACCGGAGCGCCGCGCCCGGTGACGAAGGGATCGGTGATCAGCCCCAGGAACTGGTCCATGGCATAGAATGTCGTCTGCTGCGCTCCGGTGCCGATCTCGCCGGAAAGCTGCGTCAGTCCGCTCGTGGTCAGGCCGCCGAACACCATCGGGATGCTGCCATTGGTGTCGAAGAAATTGACGATGGCGTCGGCGACGTTCTGCTGATTGCCGGAAAGCCCAGCGCCCGGCGGCGGAACGAAGTTCAGCTCCAGGTCGAGATAGGCATGGGTGTCGTCATAGCTGAGCGCGGTGTGGAAACCGGACGGCAGGTTGCCGTTGAACGTCGTGGGATCGAACGCGCCGGTGATGCTGCCGGCGGTCAGGATCGTGTACTGCTTGGAGACATAGCTGCCGGTGGCAAAAAGCGGGAAGACGGTGGCGCCGCCGAGCGAGGCGTTGCCGGTGACATTGGCGTAAGACGAAGAAGCGGGATCGACGACCACGCCATAATAGGCGCCCGACTGCATCGTAAGGCTGGAGAGGGTGATCGACGTTCCCGGCGTGCCGTCACCCGCGACGAGGATCCCCCCTGTATTGACGGCAGTGGCGCCGACAGCCCCGGTGCCGGCAAGAGTGGCGCCGTTTTCAACCGTGGTGAGCGATGACGCCGCGATGGAACCGGTCACGCCGAGCGTGCCTGTGCTTACCGTGGTCGGGCCAGTGTAGGTGTTTGTCCCTGACAGGATCAGGGTGGCGGTGCCGGCTTTCGTCACCGATCCGCTGCCGGTGATGGACTGGTCGAGGGTCGCGAATGTCGACTGATTGAAGGTGAGCGAGCCGGTGACCGAGATAGCGCCGGTGAGGCCGGACGTCGGGTTGGCGAAGGTGAGGAAATTGTCGCCGCCGGTGAAGACGATGCTGTCGGCGCGTGTCACGCCGTCACCGCTCAGCCCTCCCGAGATGGTCCCGGCATTGGTGATGGTCAAATTGCCGCCGACGAGGCCGGCGCCGCCCGCGCCGGGTGATCCACCGGTCCCGCCATTGCCTCCGGAGACAGCGCTGGCGATCGCGACCTGGATCCCGCCGAGATTGGTGAATAGCAGTCCGATGCCGCCACTGCCGCCATTGCCGCTGTTGAGGCCGGCACCGCCCGCACCGCCGTTGCCGCCGGTTACCGCCACGCCAAGCGCGGGAAAAGTGCCGGCGCCGGTGACAACCGCGCCATAGCCGCCAGCGCCACCTCCGCCGCCGCCGCTGACCCCCGCCGCGCCGTTGCCGCCATTGCCGCCGTTGCCGCCGGTCGAGGCGGTCTGGGGAAGCGCTGCACCGACAAACCCGTGTGCTCCGCCGCCGCCACCGCCGCCGGAGGCGTTGAAAAATTGACCGTTCTCGGCATTTTTGCCATCCGCCCCGGCGGTCTGTCCGCCGATGCCGCCGGCGCCGCCCACCCGGCTGCCGATCCCTCCGGTGCCGCCTGTGACGCCGGCGGCATCGGCGGACAG
>NZ_VFVL01000038.1 GCF_006442815.1 Mesorhizobium sp. B2-4-3 | reverse complement strand
CCTGTGACAAACGACATGGGGCGGAAAAGTTCATCCATCACTCTTGACCACGGTCATAAGAGGGTCTGCGCGCGTCGTTTCGCGCCTTGCTCCGCCCTAGAATGACGAAGGATAGATCGCAGCTTCACGCGCAAGAACCCTCTCTATCGCCTTTGACGACATCCCAGGGGCTGGCACCGCCATATGCGATGCCGTACTCGAGCGTCTCGGGCGCCGGCGCCAGGCTGTCCTGCACCAAATCTGCAAATCTGTGCGGAAAACCTCCTCCAATCCGCCGCGCGTTCACCGTGCCCGTCGGCGACAAAGCCGGCATGCGAACACCTCACACACCAGGCTGGTCCCTACCGCGCCGGCTCCGCGACGAAGGCTGGTGGCTCATCGAGCCGCAAAGGCGGCGCGTCACGGCGACGGTGCTTCCGTTCAGATCGCGGCCGGCATGCGGCGGCGCCAACACAGCCAGGAAGGCCCAGCGATGACGACGATGACCATGACGGCGCCGCCGAGCAAGACATCGCCTGTCCCGAGCTACTGCCGCCGTGTCGGCGCCGCCGCGCTGCTGGTGGCGCTGGCCGATTTTCTTTTCTACGGCCAGCCGGTCGGGATCACCGTCTTCATCTTCGCGACCGTGCTTGCCGCCACGGTCGTCGCCATGCATCCGGCGGCGCTCAGCGACGGCCGGGTTTGGCTGAAGCCGGCCGCGCTGTTCGCCGCGCTGCTGCCTCTCGTCGAAAATGTCAGTCCGCTTTCGCTGCTGGTCGCTGTCGCGGCACTTGCGGTCTTCGCGCTGTCGTTGGCCGGGCGGCTGCGCAGCGAACCTGCCCGAATAGCCCGCCAGCTCAGCCTGTTCCTGATCGCAGCACCCTTCCGCTTCGCCCGCGACTTCTTCCGCTGGCGCAAGGCAGCGCGGGAACTCGGTCAGCGGCGGCTTCAGCTTACGGCGATTGTCGTCTGGATCATGCCCTTGACGCTTGGCGTCGTCTTCCTGGCGCTGTTCGGCGCCGCCAATCCGATCATCGAACACTGGCTGTCGCTGATCGACCTCTACGCGCTCCTCGAAGAAATCGAGTTCGCGCGGCTGATCTTCTGGCTGGTCGTGCTGGCCGGCGTCTGGGCGGTCCTGCGGCCGCGCCTGCCGCGCTTCGCTTTCCGTGTCAGGCGCGTTTTGCCTGCCACGCCCGCAGCGAGACCGGCGAAGGCCGAGGATATCCTCTTCGGCAAAGCGGCCATCCTGCGCGCGCTGATTGTCTTCAATGGCTTGTTCGCGGTGCAGAGCGCGCTCGACGCCACCTATCTCTGGGGCGGGGTCGCCCTGCCCGACGGGATGACCTATGCCGCCTATGCGCATCGCGGCGCCTATCCGCTGGTCGCCACCGCGCTGCTCGCCGCCGGCTTCGTGCTGGCGGCGCTGCGCTCGGGCAGCGAGACGTCCCGGGATCCGCTGATCCGCGGGCTGGTCTATCTCTGGGTGGCGCAGAACATCGCGCTGGTGATCTCCTCGATGCTGCGGCTCGATCTCTATATCGACGTCTATGCGCTCACCTATCTGCGCATCGCCGCCTTCATCTGGATGGGACTGGTGGCGGCGGGGCTGGCCCTCATCGTCGCCCGCATCGCGCTTCAAAAATCTGGCGAATGGCTGCTCTCCGCCAATCTTGTGACACTATCGGCGACGCTTTATGCCTGCTGCTTCGTCAACTTCGCAGCAACGATCGCCAACTTCAATGTCGACCATTCCCTGGAAATGACCGGATCCGGCACTCCGCTCGACACGCCGTATCTGCACTCGCTCGGCGCTGTCGCCATGCCGGCGCTGGACCGCTACCACACACACAAGATCGGAATGCCGACCACTTATCTGGCCGACCAGGTGATGATCGACGATTATCTTGCCGAACAAAAGAAGTGGCGCGCCTGGAGCTTTCGCGACTGGCGGCTGGTACGGGTTCTCGACAACAGAGGCCCGCTCGTGCTTCCTCCATCTGCGCAACCGTCCGCACCGGGCCGCTGATTTCATGCCTCACAATATCCTCGTCGCCGACGACGACCCGCATATCCGCGAGATCATCTGCTTCGCGCTGGAAAAGGCCGGCATGAAGACGGCCGCCGTCGCCGATGGCGCCGCAGCACTCCAGGCGGTCGAGCGCCGCGCGCCCGACCTCATCGTGCTCGACATCGGCATGCCGGAGATGGACGGGCTCGAGGTCTGCCGCAGGCTCAGGCAAAAATCCGACGTGCCGGTGCTGTTCCTGTCCGCGCGGGATGAAGAGATCGACCGCATCCTCGGCCTCGAGATGGGTGGCGACGACTATGTGACCAAGCCGTTCAGCCCGCGCGAGCTGGTCGCCCGCGTCAACGTCATCCTGCGGCGCGCGCGGCCGGCTGCCGTGGAGGAAGAGACGGACGACCGTGAATTCTCGCATGGCAAGCTCATGCTTGTCCCGGCAAGCCATGCGGCGAGCTTCGACGGCAAGCCGCTCACCTTGACGGCGATCGAGTTCGCGATCCTGAAAGGCTTCCTCACCCGGCCGCAGCACGTGCTTGGCCGCGACGCGGTGATGGCCAATGCCTATGCCTCCAACATCCATGTCTCGGAGCGCACGGTCGACAGCCACATCCGCAACGTGCGGGCCAAGCTGGCCGCGGTCGGCTGTATCGATGCGATCGCGACGGTGCATGGCGTCGGCTTCCGGCTCGGCCGATGCGGTGGTTGAGCAAGGAAAGGTGGCGGCCCAGGCTTGCCACCGTCGTCGTCGTCATCCTGATCCTGGTCATGGCGCTGCCGCTGGTCGGGCTGTTCTTCTTCCGGCTCTACGAGAACCAGCTGATCCGCCAGACCGAGGGCGAGCTGATCGCGCAAGGGGCGGTCGTCGCCGCCGTCTATGCCAGCGAGGTGCGCGCGGCCGGCATTGCCCCGGAAAGACTGGGGGCGCCGGTCTCGGCCGATCCGGCAAGGGACAACAACTATCCCTATGATCCGATCGAGCCGCGCCTCGACCTTGCCTCGGACGATGTCATGCCATCGAGGCCGGCGGCGCTTCCCGCCACGCCCGATCCCGCCTTCGCGGCAATAGGCGCGCGGCTCGACGGCATTCTCGACGAGACGCAGAAAACGACGCTTGCCGGCTTCCGGCTGCTCGATCCGCGCGGCGTGGTGATCGCCGGCGGCGACGAGCTCGGCCAGTCGCTCCGCGAGATCGAGGAGGTGCGGTCCGCGCTTTCCGGCGCCTATGCCAGCGAGCTCAGGCTGCGCATCCCCGACCAGCCGACCCCGCCGCTCTACTCGGTCAGCCGCGGCACCAAGGTGCGCGTCTTCGTCGCCATGCCGGTCGAGCTCGATGGCCGGGTAGCCGGCGTCGTGTACCTGTCGCGAACGCCGAACAACATCGTCAAGCACCTCTATGGCGAGCGCGGCAAGGTGACGTTGGCGGCCATCGCCATCCTGGGCGGCACGCTGTTGATCGCGCTGGTGTTCATCCGCACCGTCAGCCGGCCGATCTACGCGCTGATCGACCGCACGAAGCGCATCGCCGCCGGCGATCGCGACGCGATCAGGCCGCTCGACCATCACGGCACGCGCGAGATGGCGGCGCTGTCGACCGCCTTCCTCGACATGGCGCAAAAGCTGCAGGCGCGTTCCGACAGCATCCAGACCTTCGCCACCCATGTCTCGCATGAATTGAAATCGCCGCTGACGGCGATCCAGGGCGCGGCTGAGCTGCTCAGGGATTCCGGCGGCGCGATGGACGAGGCCGAGCGCAGGCGCTTCTCCAACAACATCGTCACCGACGCCGGGCGGCTCAATCTCCTGGTGCGCCGGCTGCTCGACCTGGCGCGCGCCGAGAACCTGGAACCGAGCGGCGACAGCACGACGCTTCATGCGGCCCTGGCATCGTTGCCGGTCGACACCAGGCTGGAAGCGCGGCTTGAAGGCGGCGGCGACATCAGGCTCGGCATCTCGGCCGAGAATCTCGGCATCGTGCTCGCCAACCTCATCGACAATTCTGCAAGGCACGGCGCCCGACAGGCGGCGATCCATGCCTCAGCCGATGGCGAGCGCGCGTCGGTCCAGATCGGCGACGACGGCGACGGCATCTCGGCCGCCAACCGCGCCAGGATCTTCGAGCCGTTCTTCACCACGCGGCGCGAGTCCGGCGGCACCGGCATGGGGCTGGGCATCGTGCTGGCCCTCCTGAAAGCGCATGATGGCACGATCAGGCTGGTTGACTCCGAGCGCGGCACGCGCTTCGAGATCGACTTGCCGGTTGCGTGAAGACGCGACCGTCCAGAGGATTGTTCCACGCAATTCCGGACGGGCCGCCACGACGAAGTCGTCGAGCGTGACCGCTACACACTTTTCCTGGAATTGCGCCAGGCCGGAGAAAAAATGCGCTACGACATCGTCATCATCGGCGGAGCCATCGTCGGGTCCTCGGTCGCCTACTACCTGCGCGAGGAGGGCTTTACCGGCTCGATCGCGCTGATCGAGCGCGATCCGCAATTCTCCCATGCGGCGACAACCTTGTCGCTCGCCTCGATCCGCCAGCAATTCTCGATACCCGAAAATATCCGCCTGTCGCAGTTCACCCTGAAACTGTTCCGGCGGCTGAAAGAGGTTTTTGGCGCCGACGCCGATATCGGCTTTCGCGAGGGCGGCTACCTCATCCTCGCCGGCGAGGCCGGCCTGCCGATCCTCAAGGCCAATCACGAGACGCAGATCGCCGAGGGCTCCGATATCCTGCTCGAGGACGCCGGGCAGCTGGCGCGCCGCTTCCCGTGGCTGTCGGTCGAAGGCATCACCGCCGGCGCCTTTGGCTGCAGCGGCGAGGGCTGGTTCGACGCGCATGCGCTGCTGACGCTGTTCCGCAAGGCGCTGCGCGACAAGAAGATCGATTTCATCGCGGCCTCCGCCACCGGCATTGCGCGCGAGGGCAATCGCGTCACCGGCGTCAGCCTCGACAATGGCGAGACGCTTGCAGCCGGCATTGTCGTCAACGCCGCCGGACCGAACGCCGGCAAGGTGGCGGGTTTTGCCGGGCTCGCGCTGCCGGTCGAGCCGCGCAAGCGCAACGTCTTCGTCTTCGAGGCGCGCGAGAAATATGCCGACATGCCGCTCTTGGTCGATCCGTCGGGCATCTATGTGCGGCCGGAAGGCTCGGTCTACCTCACCGGCGGCGCCGAGCCGGAGGAGGGCGATGTCGCGCCCGATCCGAAGGACTTCGACGTCAACTGGCCGCTGTTCGAAGAGGTGATCTGGCCGACCTTAGCCGCCCGCATCCCGGCTTTCGAGGCGATCAAGCCGACGCGCGCCTGGGTCGGGCATTACGACTACAACACGCTCGACCAGAACGCGGTGATCGGGCCGCATCCGGAGGTCGAAAACTTCCTCTTCGTCAACGGCTTCTCCGGCCACGGCCTGCAGCAGGCGCCGGCCGTGGGGAAGTCGCTCGCCGAGTTGATCGTGCATGGCGGGTACAGGACGGTGGACTGCAGGGCGTTCGGATATGAAAGGGTGGCGGAGGGAAGGGCGTTCAGGGAATTGAATGTGATCTGAGGGCTCCCCCTTCTCCCACAAGGGTGTTTGGACCGGGGACATCGCGAACAGGTGTGCGAGGACATCGCGAACAGTTTTGCGCGTTTTGCGCGAGGGGGTTCGGGATGCCATTCGAGGCCAGAAGCGTGATGAGCCAGAAAGAAGAGTTCGTGAGATTGGCGCTGGCGCCTGGCGCCAATGTGAGCGCGTTGTGCCGGCGCTTCGGCATTGGCCGGACCTGTGGCCACAAGTTGCTTTCGCGCTATCGACTGGAAGGGACGGCGGGCCTTGCGGAGCAGTCTCGGCGACCACTGTCGAGCCCGGCACGCAGTGCGCCGGAGGTGGAAGCAGCAGCCGTTTCGGTGCGTGTGGCGCATCCAGCCTGGGGTGGACGCAAGATCGCGCGGGTGCTTGCCCGCGAAGGCATCGGCACGCCGGCGGCCTCGACGGTCACCGGGATCCTGCGCCGCAACGGTATCGAGCTGGGGGCTTTGGGCGGCGGAGCCCAGCCTTTCATTCGCTTCGAGCATGCCGCCCCCAACCACCTGTGGCAGATGGACTTCAAGGGCCACGTTGCCTTGCGCGCCGGCCGGCTGCATCCGCTTACCGTGCTCGACGATCATTCGCGCTTCTCGATCGTGCTGTCGGCTTGCGCTGATCAGACCACCGAAACCGTAAAAGCCCGGCTGATCGCCGCCTTCCGCCGCTATGGACTGCCGTGGCGCATCGCCACCGACAATGGTCCGCCTTGGGGCGATGGCGGCCGCAACGACTTCACCTTGCTCACCGTCTGGCTGATCGAGACTGGCATCGCCGTCAGCCACTCCAGGCCTTGCCATCCGCAGACGCTCGGCAAGGACGAGCGCTTCCATCGTTCGCTCAAGGCCGAGGCATTGCAGGGGCCGCCCTTCGCCAATCTCGTCGAGGCTCAGGACGCATTCGACCAGTGGCGCCACGTCTACAACGCCCAGCGTCCCCACGACGCGCTGGACGGCGGCGTGCCGCTCGATCGCTACCAGGCCTCGCCACGCCAGTATCGCGAAACTGTCGAGCCGTTCGAATATGCCAAGGACGATCTCGTCCGCCGCGTTCAGCAGCACGGCTTCGTCTCAATCCTTGGCCGCTCAATGCGCTTGTGCCGGGCCTTCGCGGGAAGGTCAGTCGCTTTCCGCCCCACCGCCACCGACGGCGTCTTCGACGCCTGGTTCAGACATCAGAAAATAGAAACCATCGACCTCAATGCCCTTGCTCGATAGCATGCAAAACTGTTCGCGATGTCCTCGCACACCTGTTCGCGATGTCCCCGGTCCAAACAAAGGGGAGAAGGGGGAGGCCGCGCGGCCAAAATATCCCTGCAGCCGCCCAAGCACCCGCGCCCAGCCTTCGGCATGTTCCGCCGCCGCGTCCGGGAAACCCGCGAAGCCGCCATGGCCTTCCCCCACTCCGTCGCTGCTTCGCAGCGCCACCTCTCCCCCTCCGGAGGAGAGGAAGGGAGCTAGGGTCGGCGAACTCGCACGGTTCCTCTCGCCCGTCGATCGGGGGAGAGGTGTCGAGCGAAGCTCGACGGAGTGGGGGTCGATCCGGCTCGCCGGTTCCAAGGCAGGAGTCGGCTCCGATATCGGTGGCGGTTCAGGTCAGCGCTTGCGGGAGAACCAGAAAGCGTCGGTCATGCGCGTCATGCCGATGCGTTCGTAGAAGCCGACGGCGTTGGGTATCGAGACCAGGCCTATGGCGACCGATGGCCCGAGCTGGCGGCGGGCCTCGTCCATCAAGCCCTTGCCGACGCCGAGACCCTGTGCCGAGGCGGATACGGCGAGCTCGGAGATGTAGCAGACCCAGGAAAAATCGGTGATGCCGCGCGCGACGCCGATCAGCGGTTTGCCCTCGATGTCGAGCCGCGCTGTCAGCACCAGATTGGCATTGCCGAGCATTGTCTTCAGGCGCGCTTCGTCGTCGACGGGCCGTGTTTCACCGAGGCCGGATTCGACCAGCACACGGCGGAATTCGGCGACGTCGAGCGTGGACTCGCTGGCATAAAGGATTTCGGTGGGCTCAACCATCCTCGCCAAATTGCCTCAGCCACCCGCGTTTTGAAAGCCATTGGTCCCGATCTTGTGTTCAATGGCCCGAACCCAACTGCCAATACCTGACTTTCATTTGCCCAGCGCTTTGTGTAAACCGTGCCCCTGCCACCAAGGAAAGACGGGCAAGCACCATGGACAAGTTCACCAAGCTCACCGGCGTCGCCGCGCCCATGCCGATCGTCAATGTCGACACCGACATGATCATTCCGAAGGATTATCTGAAGACGATCAAGCGCACCGGGCTCGGCACCGGCCTGTTCGCCGAGATGCGCTACAATGAGGACGGTTCGGAGAACCCGGATTTCGTGCTCAACAAGCCGGCCTACCGCAAGGCGCAGATCCTGGTCGCCGGCGACAATTTCGGCTGCGGCTCGAGCCGCGAGCATGCGCCATGGGCGCTTCTCGATTTCGGCATCCGCTGCGTGATCTCGACCTCTTTCGCCGACATCTTCTACAACAACTGCTTCAAGAACGGCATCCTGCCGATCACCGTCAGCCCGGAAGACCTCGACAAGCTGATGGACGACGCCTCGCGCGGCTCCAACGCGACGCTGTCGATCGACCTCGAGGCCAAGGAGATCCGCGGGCCGGACGGCGGCGTGGTCACGTTCGACCTCGACGACTTCAAGCGCCATTGCCTCTTGAACGGCCTCGACGACATCGGGCTGACCATGGAGAAGGCCGGCGCCATCGCGTCCTTCGAGAAGAAGAATGCCGAGCAGCGTCCCTGGGCCTGAGCGTCCTGAAGCACAGGGATAGATAGACCCGGCCGCAAGCGATCGGGTTCGTGGCGGCTGAATGGAGGGACAGTCATGACACGCTTGTTTTTAGCCGGTGCCTACGCGTCGGCGGCAATCCTTCTCGCCACAATCGGCGCCAATGCGCAGACCGCCGCGCCGGCCACGCAGCCGGCGCCCGCCGCGTCCGAGCAGCCGGCGACCGATCAAGGCACGGCCGACCAGGGATCGGGCAACGACCAGGCCGCGTCGGATGACGACAAGCAGGCGCCGATCCCGTTCGAGGGCGGCCAGCTCACCATCACGCAGCCGGAGCAGGATGGCGAGAAGGTGCTGTCTTATGACGGCAAGCAACTGGCCAGCAATTACGACGTCTTCTTCGACAAGATCGTCAAGATCGGCGATGTCAACGTGGCGCTGGTCGATGTCGGCGACGGCGGCAACCAGTGCGGGCCGGCCAAGGTCATCGTCTGGAAGCCGAAGGACGGCGAGATCCAGACCACCACGGTCGAGCAGGACGAATGCGGTGCGCCGCCGGCGGCAGTCTCCGACAGCGCCATCTATTTCGTGCCCTATCTGCTGCCCGGCGATTCCAAGCCGGCGCTGCAATGGTCGCCCACGGAAGGGCTGACGACCTCCGGCAACCTGACCTACACGCCCGAACCCGGCACCGACTGGAAGGACGTCGACCCGTCGAAATACGACAACATCATCGACGCCTTCCACAACGAGGCCGTCTACAAAGCCGGACAGGCGCTGCTGGGCAACGACATGCCCGACATGGCGACCAGCCTTTTGGTCGGCGGCGGCACCGAAAAGACGGCGTCGGGCGCCTTCTACGCCACCGGCTGCGTGCCGCATGACTGCGGCGGCAATGACGGCTTCATGGCGGTCGACCCGGCCAAGCAGAAAGTCTATTTCGCCCGCCGCGGCGACAATGGCGAGGCGCAGGCCTGGCCGCCGGTCAAGGACTGGCCGGAGGACATCAAGAAGGCCTATGACGACGCGCAGGGAAATTAGGGCGTATTGCGACGACTTTCCTTGCCTTCGTCATTCTAGGGCGGAGCGAGGCGAAGCGGAGCGTAGACCCTAGAATCCATGCCGTGACCGTTGTCGTGGGGCGCAAGCGGTGCAGAATTCTGAAACGCTGCGGCGCCTCGACGTCTCGGCATGAATTCCAGGGTCTGCGCGCGTCGCTTCGCTCCTTGCTCCGCCCTGGAATGACGATGGGAGGGACGGCTGCCGCTAATCTCCGGGGCTCGCCTTCGTGACAATGCTCAGCATTGCTTGGCCCACGACCTGGCCGCCCCCTCCTGCTATATGCAGGCCTACCAGATGCGACGAGGCCCCCATGCGCAAGCTCATCTCCACAGGCTCCCCCTTCGAGAAAACCGCCGGCTATTCGCGCGCGGTGGTGCAGGACGACTGGTGCTTCGTCTCCGGCACGACCGGCTACGACTATGCCACCATGACCATGCCGGACACGGTCGAGGCGCAGACGCGCAATTGCCTCGCCACCATCGCCAAGGCGCTGGCCGAGGGCGGCTTCGACATGGCCGACGTGGTGCGGGCGCATTACTACATCACCGACCAGGCCTATGTTGACGTGGTCTTCCCGATCCTCGGCGAGGCGTTCGGCGACATCCGCCCGGCGGCGACGATGATCGTGTGCCAGCTCAACAAGCCGGAGATGAAGATCGAGGTCGAGGTGACAGCGCTCAGGCGCACGGCATAGGAGCCGGAGCGATGACTGTCCGACGCATCGTAGCCAACATCGCCACAAGGGACATCGCGGCGGCGAAGCGCTTTTATCATGACGTGCTTGGCCTCGACATCCTCATGGATCAAGGCTGGATCGCCACCTACGGGTCCGAGGAACGGATGCAGGCGCAGGTGAGCTTCATGGCGCAAGGCGGATCCGGCACGCCGGTGCCGGACCTGTCGATCGAGGTCGATGACGTGGATGCGGCGCTTACGGGTATGAAGAAGGCCGGCTTTGCTATCGAATACGGCCCGGCCGACGAGCCCTGGGGCGTGCGGCGCTTCTATGTCCGCGACCCGTCCGGCAGGTTGGTGAATATTCTGTCGCATCGGTGAGGGTTGAGTACGGATTTCACTGATATGTCGGCGGGACAGCACCCCCCTCTGCCCTGCCGGGCATCTCCCCCACAAGGGGGGAGATCGGCAGCTTTGGCGGCCCGCCCTTCTTTCAACGTCGGAGATTGGCGAAGGCCGGCGTCACATCCAATCTCCCCCCTTGTGGGGGAGATGTCCGGCAGGACAGAGGGGGGCGCGAAGGATCACCGGGCAATGGGCTTGTTCTTACCATCGCTGTTCCGGCTTGCGCCGCAACCACTTGGCGTTTAGCAAGGCCGCGGTTCAAAAACTTTCCCGGGACGGTTCTCCATGGCTTCGAAAAATCTCTTCCTGCTCGCCGGCGACGGCATCGGCCCCGAGGCCATGGCCGAGGTGAAGAAGCTGATCAAGGCCATGAACGACAAGCATGGCAGCGGCTTTGCCACCGACGAGGGGCTGGTCGGCGGCTGCGCTTACGACGCGCATGGGGCGGCGATCTCTGAAGCCGACATGGCAAAGGCTGTTGCCGCGGATGCCGTGCTGTTCGGCGCCGTCGGCGGCCCGAAATGGGATGCTGTGCCTTACGAGGTGCGCCCCGAAGCAGGGCTCTTGCGCCTGCGCAAGGACATGGAGCTGTTCGCCAATCTCAGGCCCGCGATCTGCTACCCGGCTTTGGCCGCGTCCTCCTCGCTCAAGCAGGAGGTGGTCGAGGGCCTCGACATATTGATCGTGCGCGAACTCACCGGCGGCGTCTATTTCGGCGAGCCGAAGCAGATCATCGATCTCGGCAACGGCCAGAAGCGCGGCATCGACACCCAGGTCTACGATACGTTCGAGATCGAGCGCATCTCCGGCGTCGCCTTCGAGCTGGCGCGGACGCGCAAGAACCACGTCACCTCGATGGAAAAGCGCAACGTCATGAAGTCGGGCGTGTTGTGGAACGAGGTGGTCAGCCAGACGCACAAGGCCAGATACAGCGACGTCAAGCTCGACAATATGCTGGCCGATGCCGGCGGCATGCAGTTGGTGCGCTGGCCCAAGCAGTTCGACGTCATCGTCACCGACAATCTGTTCGGCGACATGCTCTCCGACATCGCCGCCATGCTGACCGGCTCGATCGGCATGCTGCCGTCGGCCTCGCTCGGCGCGCCGGATGTAAAGACCAAGAAGCGCAAGGCGCTCTACGAGCCGGTGCACGGCTCGGCGCCCGACATCGCCGGCAAGGGCATCGCCAACCCGATCGCCATGATCGCCTCCTTCGCCATGTGCCTGCGCTATTCCTTCGGCATGGTGGCGGAAGCCGACAAGCTCGAGGCGGCGATCGCCGCCGTGCTCGACGACGGCCTGCGCACCAAGGACATATTCTCGGCCGGCATGAGGGAAGTCGGCACCGCCGAAATGGGCGACGCCATCATCGCCAAGTTCCTGGGGTGAAACCAGCCGGTCAGCCCGACGTGCGCAAGCCGGCAGCCACCACGCCTTCGTCATTCTATGGCGGAGCAAGGAGCGAAGCGACGCAGCGCAGACCATAGAATCCATTCCGTGACCTGTGAGCGTCGCAGCGGTGCAGAAGAAGCCTTCGCTCCGCACCGTCGCAACTCTTCGCGCGAGGTAACGGAATGGATCCTCGGGTCTACGCGTCCGCTTCGCTCCCGCTCCGCCCGTGGATGACGAAGATCGGACGCTTCGGCGGCTCGCCGCGGGTCGGCTTCCAACTTCCGTCGCGATCCTACGCTGGCCGCTTCTTCGGCTTCTTGCGCTTTGCCGGCTGGTCGGATTTCGGCCCGTCGAACTTTGGCTTGTCGAACTTCGCCTTTGCCGGCTTCTTCGCCCAGGGTTTCGCCTCGCCACCAGGCTGTCGCTCGCCCGGCTCCCGCTTCTCGAATCTGGAGCTCTTCTGGTCGAAAGCACCCTTGCCGCGATGCGGCTTTTTCTCCGGCCTCTGTGGCTGGTAGCCTGCGCGCGACAGGTCCGGCGTGCCGTCGATCCGCCTGACCGCGATGTTGCCCTGCAGCTTGCGGTCGGGGCCGATCGCGGCGAGGAACCGGTCGGCCCAGTCGGCGGCGATCTGCACGAAGGTTTCTTCCGGCTGCATCTTGATGGCGCCGATCTCGCGCTTGGACATGCCGGCGGTGCGGCACAGCATCGGGATCAGCCAGCGCGGCTCGGCATTCTGCCGCCGGCCGACCGAAAGCGAGAACCAGACGCTGTCGCCGAAATCGTCGCGGCGGCTGGGTGTCTCCTCCCGGCGCGCGAATTTCTCGCCCGCCAATCTTTCATGCGACGGCGTGAACGGCGCGACGTCGAGCAGGTCCTCAGGTGCCGAGCGGCTGCTGCGGCAAAGCCGCACGAAGGCCGCCGCCACTTGTTCGGCGCCGTGCTGGTTGAGCAGTGTCCCGATGAAGGAGCGCTCCTCCTCGTTGATCGGCTCGGCAAGCGCGGGATCGGCCAGAATGCGCTCGTCGTCGCGGCGCAGCACATCGTCGGCCGAGGGCGGGCTCGCCCATGTCGCCTTGATGCCGGCATTGGCGAGCAGCCGCTCGGTGCGCCTGCGGGCACTTCCGGGAACGATCAGGGCGCTGACGCCCTTGCGCCCGGCGCGGCCCGTGCGGCCACTGCGATGCAGCAGCGTCTCGGGGTTGGTCGGCAGATCGGCATGCACCACCAGCTCGAGATTGGGCAGGTCGATGCCGCGCGCGGCGACATCCGTCGCGATGCAGACTTTTGCGCGGCCGTCGCGCATCGCCTGCAGCGCGTGGCTGCGCTCGTTCTGGCTGAGCTCGCCCGACAGCGCCACGACGGAGAAATTGCGGTTGTTGAAGCGCGCCGTCAGGTGGTTGACCGCCGCGCGCGTGTTGCAGAACACCAGCGCGTTTTGCGCCTCGTAGTAGCGCAGCACGTTGATGATGGCATTTTCCCGGTCAGCCTGGGCAACGCTGAGCGCTCGGTATTCGATGTCGAGATGCTGCTTTTCCTCGCCCGCGGCCGAGATCCGCACCGCGTCGCGCTGGTAGCCCTGGGCGAGCGTGGCGATGGAGCGCGGCACGGTGGCGGAAAACATCAGCGTGCGGCGCTCGGCGGGCGCCGCGTCGAGGATGAATTCGAGATCCTCGCGGAAGCCGAGATCGAGCATCTCGTCGGCCTCGTCGAGCACCACGGCCTTCAGCGCGGACATGTCGAGCGCGCCGCGCGTGATGTGGTCGCGCAGCCGCCCCGGCGTGCCGACGACGATATGCGCGCCGCGCTCCAGCGCGCGCCGCTCGGTGCGCATATCCATGCCGCCGACGCAGGAGGCGATCTCAGCGCCCGTCAGCTCGTAAAGCCATTCGAGCTCGCGCCGCACCTGCAGCGCCAGCTCGCGCGTCGGCGCCACGACCAGCCCCAGCGGCGCGCCGGCGCCGGCGAAACGCTGAGCGCCGCCAAGCAGGGTCGGCGCGACGGCAAGGCCGAAGGCGACGGTCTTGCCGGAGCCGGTCTGCGCCGAAACCAGCGCGTCGGCCTCGCCGAGTTCAGGCCCCAGCACCGCCTTCTGCACCGGCGTCAGCGCTGAATAACCGCGCTTTTCCAGCGCCTGCGCCAGCGCAGGAACGATCGTTTCGAAACTGGACATTTTCTTCTTTCGGAATTCGGGGTTCTGTGCCTGTCGTGGAGCACAAGGGGCCGGCACTGCGCCAGCCAACGGTATTTGCGGCGTTCGTACTTCTTGCGGCCGCCATTGTACAGGGCGGGCGGCGCTGCCTCTCCCTTCTCCCGCAAGGGGAGAAGGAGAGCGTTGCGCCAATTGACTCTTCTACCAAACCGCGTAAAAGCCCGCGTCGAACGGGATCGTTTTTCGATGCGCGGCCTTTTGATGGCTCTTCTTGCATTCGACTCCCCCAGCCACAATGTAACGCATTGGGCTGGGCGCTTCGGCGCGTCCGTCCGTTCCAGCAAAACTATGGCCAAAACCACCACCAAAACGGTGTGATTCCCTTGGCCTAACCACCCTCTCCCGGGTCCGGCCCGGGGGCGGAACCCGCACGAGGCCGGCGGGTTTCTCCAACAACCAAGCGGAGAGGGACAGGAGATATCAGATGAGTTTCAAGGTTGCGGTAGTCGGCGCCACGGGCAATGTGGGCCGCGAAATGCTCAACATTCTGGACGAGCGCGGCTTCCCGGTGAGCGAAGTGGTGGCGTTGGCGTCGCGGCGCAGCCAGGGCACCGAAGTGTCCTTCGGCGACCGCACGCTGAAGGTCAAGGCGCTCGACCAGCACGATTTTTCCGACACCGACATCTGCGTCATGTCGGCGGGCGGCAATGTGTCGAAGGAATGGTCGCCGAAGATCGGCAAGCAGGGCTGCGTCGTCATCGATAATTCGTCGGCCTTCCGCTACGATCCGGACGTGCCGCTGATCGTGCCGGAGGTTAACCCGGACGCGATCTCGCTGTTCACGCGCAAGAACATCATCGCCAACCCGAACTGCTCGACCGCGCAGCTCGTCGTGGCGCTGAAGCCGCTGCATGACGTCGCCACCATCAAGCGCGTCGTCGTCGCCACCTACCAGTCGGTCTCCGGCGCGGGCAAGGAAGGCATGGACGAGCTGTTCACCCAGACCCGCGCGGTGTTTGTTGCCGACCAGGTCGACGTCAAGAAGTTCACCAAGCGCATCGCCTTCAACGTCATCCCGCATATCGACGTCTTCCTCGACGACGGCTTCACCAAGGAAGAGTGGAAGATGGTCGCCGAGACCAAGAAGATGCTCGACCCCAAGATCAAGCTGACGGCTACCTGCGTGCGCGTGCCGGTGTTCATCGGCCATTCGGAAGCCGTCAACATCGAGTTCGAGAAGCCGATCACGGCGGATGAAGCGCGCGAGATCCTGCGCGAGGCGCCCGGCTGCCAGGTGCTCGATAAGCGCGAGGACGGCGGCTACATCACGCCGCTCGAATCGGCCGGCGAGGACGCCACCTTCATCTCGCGCATCCGCGAGGATTCGACCATCGACAACGGCCTGTCGATGTGGGTGGTCTCCGACAATCTGCGCAAGGGCGCGGCGCTGAACGCCGTGCAGATCGCTGAGCTGCTGGTCGAGCGCGGCCTGATCCAGCCGAAGAAGAAGGCGGCCTGATCTCGCTCACGGGCCGCACCGCCGCTGCCGCGGCTGGCCCTGCGCGGGCGCGCCGGACGACCGGCGGCCCGCAGTCGCGGGCTCGGCCTTCGGCCGTTTGGTTTTTCGCTCACGGGCCGCACCGCCGCTGCCGCGGCTGGCCCTGCGCGGGCGCGCCGGACGACCGGCGGCCCGCGGTCGCGGGCTCGGCCTTCGGCCGTTTGGTTTTTCGCTCACGGGCCGTATCGCCGCTGCCGCGGCTGGCCCTCCGCGAGGGCGCCGGACGACCGGCGGCCCGCGGTCGCGGGCTCGGCCTTCGGCCGTTTGGTTTTTCGCTCACGGACGGCGCGGCTATGCCGACGCTAGCGGAAGCGAGTGACTTCGGTGAAGGCTTTGCGTCTGACGATGAACTCCCGCAGCAGCGGCAGGAAGAAGGCCTTGCTGAAGCGTCCGATCGGCAGCTCGGGTTCGAGATAGAAGGACTTGCCGACGAGATCGGAGTTGAACTCGTCGAGGATGACCCACAGCCGCCGGTCGGCATCGAGCTCTGCGCGGCGCTTCTCGATGGCGGGGATCTCCGCCGCGAACCGCGCCTTCTCCGGCTCCTTGCTGGTGATCGGGAAGAACAGGACAAGATCGCCATCCGCTCGTACAATCCGCACGCCGACGGCGACTGGCCGTTCCTTCCGGCCCTCCGTCTCGCCGGCGCGGGCTTCGCGTGCCCAGAGGTAAGGGTAACGGATGACCGTTGCCGTACGGATGTCGTCGTAGCTCATGGCCGCCCCGTTTCATCCTCCTGCGCATAGGCTTCGACGGCGCTCTCGAAATCGGCGAACAGGCTGTCGGACATGGTCTCGATTGTATCGGCAGAGCGACCATCCGACTGGCGCATCAGCCGCTTGTAATCCTCGATGTTGAGAAGCACGAGACGCGGTTTGTTGCGCTGGGTGATCGTCACCGGGCGGCGCAGCGCCTCGGCGATAATGTCGCCGGACTTCCGGGAAAGCTCGCTCGTCGAATAGGAACCACCTGGGCGGGGCATAGCGATCTCCTGTAATTGCTGGCAATGTTGTAATATACAGCAATAACAGCATTTGCGCAAAGGCAATGAAAGACGCGCCGACTCTTCGATCTTCTCGCGGCTCAGGCGCCACTCTCCATTGCCAGTTGCCGCAATATCGCCATCGCTTCCTCCGCCCGCTCCGCCGGCACGAACAGATGGTCGTGATAAAAGGCCGAGACCGGATTGACGCCCATGCCGGCCGCCGCGAGCCGTCTCGTGATGGCGGCGAGGAAGCCGACGGCTTCCAGCGAGGAGTGGATGTCGAGCGTGATCATCCGGCAGCGGAACGTTCCGGCAAGGCCGGCGGCCTTCGCCTCGTCTTCGGTTGTGATCAGGGTCACGCCTTCCCGCTCGCGAAATTGCATGACGGGATCGAGCCCCGCGGGGACCGGCGTGTCCGGCGCCAGCGTCGTGAAGACATAGACGTCGGCAAGCAGTCGCGGCGTCATCGACGCGAGCAGTTCTTGCAGGTCGGTCTCACCAGTCATCTTGCCTCCTCCGTTCCCTTCACTGAACAACCCTTTTGAAAAAAAGCACCCGACCCGTAGGATCGCCGCGTGGTTCTCCGTCCTTGGTTCGAAGCTGGCAGAAAGCCGGCCCTTGAATCAACAGGAGGAAACATCCATGAGCATTTCCGAAGCCGCGCCTGCTTCAAAAGGCGCTTTGTGGGCCGGGCGGGCGCTCAGCGCCGTCGTCGTCCTGTTCATGATCTTCGACGGCGTCATCAAGCTGCCGCCGCTGGATGTGGTCACCCAGACGATGGCGCAACTGGGTTGGCCGGACGATGTCGGCACGGCGCGGCTGCTCGGCATCATCGGGCTGATCTCGACCGCGCTCTATGCGCTGCCGCGCAGCTCGGTGCTCGGCGCCATCCTGCTCACCGCCTATATGGGCGGCGCGATTTCGACGCATGTGCGGATTGGCAATCCGCTTTTCTCGCACACGCTGTTCGGCGTCTATCTCGGCATCATCCTGTGGGGCGGGCTTTATCTGCGCGACGCCAGGGTGCGCGCGCTGATCCCGTTCTCGCGATAGGGGGAGAAAAATGCTCACCACCATCCTCATCATCCTGGTCGTCGTCATCGCCGCCGTGCTGGTCTATGCCGCGACCCGGCCGAACGATTTCGTCGTCACCCGCTCGGCCAGCATCAAGGCGCCTGCCGAGGCGATCTTCCCGCTGATCGACGATTTTCGGCGCTGGCCCGAATGGTCGCCCTTCGAAAAACTCGACCCGAACATGAAACGCACGCTTTCCGGCGCCGAAAGCGGCAAGGGCGCGGCCTATGCCTGGGAAGGCAATTCCAAGGCCGGCAAGGGCCGCATGGAGATCGTAAATTCGGTGCCGTCGTCGCAGGTCGCGCTGAAGCTCGATTTCGAAAAGCCGTTCAGGGCCAACAACACTGTCGATTTCTCGCTTTCGCCGGCCGGCGAGGGCACGACCGTCACCTGGGCGATGCGCGGCGCGAGGCCCTTCATCGCCAAGCTGATGGGCCTGTTCATGAATTTCGACACGCTGATCGGCAAGGATTTCGAGGCCGGCCTCGGCAATCTGAAGCGCCTCGCGGAGCGGTGAAAACCACGAAGTTTCAATGCGTTGACGCTCGGCGCCACAAATCCGGCCGGCGCGTAGCCGGCCAATCTTCATCATCTGCGGGATCAATTCAGCCGTTCGTGAGTTTAGGGCATGGCGGCGAGGACGGCGCTTGAGAGAGGAACAGCAATGAAGAAAGCAATTACCATCCTGGTGCTGACGGTGGCCCTCGGCGCCTGCTCGCAAACGGAAAAGGGTGCTGCGATCGGCGGCCTGGGCGGTGCGGCGGTCGGTGCCGCGGTGGCGGGCGATCCGGTGCAAGGCGCGGTGGTCGGCGGCGCCGTCGGCGCAGTAGCAGGCGCGCTGATCGGCCATGCCAGCGAGGCCGGCCAGTGCCGCTATCGCGACCGTTACGGGCGTGTCTATGTGGCGCGCTGCCCGTCCGGCTATTGAGGCATCGGACCGGACAAATCGAACATAGAAAAAACGGCGGGCATGGGCCCGCCGTTTTCGTAAACGAAAAAAGCCGTGATTACTCGGCGGTGGCGGCTTCAGCCTCGGCCGGCGCGGCGGTCGCCGCGGCGGCGGCAGCGGCCGCGTCTTCCTGGGCCTTCTTCAACAGGGCGGAACGTTCCTGCGCCTTCTTGCCGGGCAGGGCCTTGTTCGGGTTCGAGCGGGTTTCGCGCTTGGCAAGGCCGGCCTCGTCGAGGAAGCGCAGCACGCGGTCGGTCGGCTGGGCGCCATGCGAGAGCCAATGCTTGACGCGATCGGCGTCGACCTTGACGCGCTCGCCGTCCTTCGGCAGCAGCGGGTTCCACGAGCCGAGCGACTCGATGAACCGGCCGTCGCGCGGCGAACGGGCGTCGGCGACGACGACGTGGTAGTAGGGACGCTTCTTCGAGCCCGCACGGGCCAGTCTGATCTTCAGTGCCATTGTTTTCTCCTAAAAGCTCTGATTCGTTGGATAGATCGGGGTTTCTTCAACCCGTTTTCGTCACACCGTTGGAAGCGGCGATCTGTTCGTGATGCCGGATGACCTCGCGGACGACGAAGTTCAGGAACTTCTCCGCGAAATCCGGGTCGAGGTTCGCATCCTTCGCCAGCTGGCGAAGGCGGGCGATCTGCTGCTGCTCGCGCGCGGGGTCGGCGGGCGGCAGGCCATGCTCGGCCTTCAGGACGCCGACCGCCTTGGTGCAGCGGAAGCGTTCGGCCAGCATATGGATGAGGGCGGCGTCGATGTTGTCGATCGAAGCGCGGTAGCCAGCCAGGATGGCGCGTGCGTCGGCCATGTCTTTCTCCTCGTTCATCGCCCCCTCACTTCTTTTTTCCAAGGCCGGGCAGCCCGCCGCCGCCGAGGCCCGGAAGACCCGGAAGCTTCATGCCGCCGGGCAGGCCCGGCAGTCCGCCGCCACCGGGAAGTCCGCCCGGCATGCCTTTGCCGAGACCGGCGGCCTGCGCCTGCTTCTGCAGGGCCTCGAGCTGCTTGGGATCCATCTTGGAGAGGTCGGGCATGCCCCCCATACCACCCATACCCCCCGGCATCATGCCGCCAAGGCCCATTTTCGAGGCGAGGCCGCCCATCATGCCGCGCATGAGGCCGCCGCCTTTTCCCTTGCCGCCCATCGCCTTCATCATGTCGGCCATGCCGCGGTGCATCTTCAACAGCTTGTTGATCTCGGCCGCGTCGGTGCCGGAGCCGGCCGCGATGCGCTTCTTGCGCGAGTGCTTCAGGATATCGGGGTTGGCGCGCTCGGCCTTGGTCATCGAGGAGATGATGGCGAGCTGGCGGCCGAACATCTTGTCGTCGAGGCCGGCGGCGGCCAGCTGGTCCTTCATCTTGCCCATGCCGGGCATCATGCCCATGATGCCGCCCATGCCGCCCATTTTCGACATCTGCTGAAGCTGCTGGGCGAGGTCGTTCAGGTCGAACTTGCCCGACTGCATCTTCTTGGCCATCGCCGCCGCCTGCTCGGCGTCGATGGTCTCGGCGGCCTTCTCGACGAGGCTGACGATGTCGCCCATGCCGAGGATGCGGTCGGCGATGCGCTTGGGATGGAATTCCTCCAGCCCGTCCATCTTCTCGCCGGTGCCGATGAGCTTGATCGGCTTGCCGGTGACGGCGCGCATGGAAAGCGCTGCGCCGCCACGGCCATCGCCGTCCATGCGGGTCAGCACAAGGCCGGTGATGCCGACGCGCTCGTCGAAGCTCTTTGCCAGGTTCACGGCGTCCTGGCCGGTCAGCGAATCGGCGACCAGCAGGATCTCGTGCGGGCTCGACACCTTCTTGATGTCGGCCATCTCGACCATCAGCGGCTCGTCGATATGGGTGCGGCCGGCGGTGTCGAGGATGACGACGTCATGGCCGCCAAGCCTGGCGGCCTGCACGGCGCGCTTGGCGATATCGACCGGGCTCTGGCCGGCGATGATCGGCAGGGTAGCGACCTTGGTCTGCTCGCCGAGCTGGCGCAGCTGCTCCTGCGCGGCGGGCCGCCGCGTGTCGAGCGAGGCCATCAGGACCTTCTTGTTCTGCCGCTCGGTCAGGCGCTTGGCGATCTTGGCCGAGGTGGTGGTCTTGCCGGAGCCCTGCAGGCCGACCATCATGACGACGACGGGCGCCGGCGCATTGAGGTCGATGGCGACGCCCTCGGCGCCGAGCATCTCGACCAGCTCGTCATGGACGATCTTGACGACCATCTGTCCGGGCTTGATCGATTTCAGCACGGCGGCGCCGACCGCCTTCTCGCGCACCTTGTCGGTGAAGGAGCGAACCACTTCCAGCGCGACGTCGGCCTCGAGCAGCGCCCGGCGCACCTCGCGCAGCGCCGCCGAGACATCCGCCTCGGACAGCGCGCCGCGGCCGGTCAGGCCGTTCAGGATGGAGCCAAGACGCTCCTGGAGGGATTCAAACATCTGCGGTCCTTGATCTCGGTGGGGTTCGACCGAGAGGTAGTGCGTTCGCGCCGGGTCGCCAAGCAAAAGCGCAAAGCCAAAAAGCACCCGGGGGCGCAACGCGCTGCCGGGTGTTGGCCTCCAGGATCTCTTTACAGCACCCGCCTCAAAGAGGCTTCGGCGTCCTGGTCGGCTTTCGCGAAAGAAGACTCGTCGCGGAATTCAGCGGCTCTAGACAGGAAATCGGCCGCGGAGTCAAGGCTCGGGCCAAAACGCCGCCATTTGGGGCGCCTCACAGGGGACTTTGCTGGGTCACCCCGACCCGCAGCGGCGAGCGCCGGTGCAACAGCAGCAACATCGTCAGAAGCGTGCTGACGATGCCGATCGCCGCGATCAGCACGGCGTCCCAACTGGTCCAGCCGGGGCCTTCGAGCGGCTTGGCGTTGAGCAGGGCAAAGCCATTGTAGCCTTCCTGGTGCGAGATCAGCAGGAAACCGGTCAGGTTGTTGCCGAGATGGGCGCCGAGACCGGCGCCGAGATTGCCAGTGACATAGACCAGGAGCGTGAGCAGCAGGGCAAAGGCGCCGATCGAGACCAGGACGCAGGCATTGATGGCAAGCGTCGAGGCCGAATTCCAGTGCAGCGACGTGAACAGCAGCCCGGGCAACAGCGCCCAGATCAGCGGGCTCTTGAAGCGATAGGCGAGGCCGCGCAGCAGATAGCCGCGAAACAGCATCTCCTCCGACGAGGTCTGCAGGAAGGCGAGCAGCACGATCGGCACCAGGAAGAGCAGCCAGGACGAAAAGGCGATCGGTCCGCGCGCGATCTCCGGCTGCAGCCAATAGAGCAGGACCTCGGAAAAGAGCGAGGTGATCAGCACCGCGACCAGGCCCTTGAGGAAATCCCCGCCCGCGACGCGGCGGCCGACGCCGAACAGGGCCGACAGCGGCTCGCCATGCACGAAGCGCATTGCCACCCACAGGCCGATCCAGATGCCGGCAAACGAGGTCAGGGCGCTCAGGATGCCGGTGGGCGATGCCAGGAAGTCCTGCATGTAGCGCCCGGTCGAGGGGCCGGGGAGACGCCAGACGATGTAGGCATAGGTGCCGGCAAACAGCACCAGAGCCGTCATCGCCATCCACAAGGCGATGACGATCGCCGTGCCGAAGAACAGCCGCAGCAAATTGGTCTTTTCGTTCGGCGAGCGGCGATAGCGCTCGAAGGCGGCATTTTCGATCGTCACGCGGCTCCCCTGCCGAAGGCTTACAGGTCGCATGATCTATGGGATCGGCGTTTTCCACGCAATCGTCTTCCCGGAACTCGCGGGGAGATCGGTTTAGAAATCGTATCATAGGGCGATACGTCCTTATCGACAATTGCTGCGTATCGCATTATGATACGATATGCGAAGGCACCGTTGATACGCTCGTTCCAGAACAAAACAACGGAGTCGGTTTCGCAGGGACGATCTCCGAAGGGCTTTCCCGCGGATCTCGTTCGCGTGGCTCAACGCAAGCTGTTCATGTTGGACAACGCTGACGAGCTCATCGACCTGAGGACGCCGCCCGGTAACCGGTTGGAGGCGCTGAAGGGCGATCGTGCCGGACAGCACTCTATTCGCATCAACGACCAATTCAGAATCTGCTTCCGATGGGTGGACGGTGGCGCCGAAGATGTAGAGATCGCCGATTACCATTAGGGCTTGCGCCCGCAACCAGAAAGGAAATGAAGATGGCTGCCAGCATCTTCCCGCCGATCCATCCGGGTGAAATCCTTCGCGAGGAGTATCTTGTCCCGCTTGGACTGAAACCATATACGCTTGCCAAGAAGCTGCATGTTCCCCGCACGCGTATCGAGCGTCTCGTGGGCGAAACCACGCCCGTAACACCAGATACAGCGCTCCGCCTTGCCAAGTTCTTCGGCACCACACCACGGTTCTGGATGAACATGCAGGCCAGTTACGACCTTGCCGTGGAAGGCGAGGCAAAGAAGGCCGAAATCGCCTCGATTGAACAGATGCAAGCGGCTTGAGTTTCGATCAGCGGAGCAGAAACGGCCGCCATCGCCGGCGGCCGCTCGTCTGACAGCGATCCGGCTCGATCAGCGCATCACGTAGACGATGCGCCGCGTGCCCGGATCGACCAGCGCCGGCTGGTTGTTCACATAGACATAGCGATACCGGTAGTCGGGGATTTCGCGCAGCTCGACCGTGTCGGGCAGCGTGGCGCCGGTCACCACCTCGCCGTCGAGATAGACCGGATCGACCCGGTGCGTGGCGACATAGGTGCCGACCTCGGCAGGCGGTCTGCCGATCGACTCGATGGCGTCGTCGCTGGGAACGATGGCGCCGGTGTAGCTGTCCGTGGTGTAGACATCGTCGGTCGGCGGCGCCACGACGGCGATGCCGGCATCGGCCGGCCGGCGGGTCAGCACGACGCGGCTGCCGCCGAAATCGCCCGTCACATAGTCGGAATAGACCCAGCCATTGCCGCCCGCTTCGGCGATCGTGCACCATTTGCTGTTTTCGATGCAGCCGGTGAGCGTGGCCGACTGACCGGCGGCCAGCACGCCAATGACGGGATATTGCGGGCCGGGGCCGGCGCGCACATTGAGATCGGCCACCGCCGAGACGGCAGTGTCGGCCAAGGCCGTGCCCGACATGGCGAGCAGCGCGCCGGCAAGCGCCGGAAACAGTACGCGTTTCATGGTTTCACTCCGTTTTTCAACGCTCCCTCGCGGTCGGAAACGAAACCAGGCCTTATGCGTTCCGGCTAAAATGCCGGTGCCTGCTCACGAATTGTTCCATCTATTTTCGGCGAGCCGGTCAAAAGCGCGTGAACGAAAGTCAGTTTTTGCGCCGTTATCCCGGAAATGACGAATGGGTACAGATCCGGCAGGCCCATGCAGCGGTTGATCGAGTTGGAGGCCTCCGACAGCACCAGCCAGCGGGCGAGGATCTTTTCGAATGGCTCCGGCGTCCGATCGGGATCGGCAGGCGCAGGCTGCAGGTGGCCGCCGGTGTCGCCACGCGGGATGGCGTCGGCATCCACGGTCTCCAGCCGGCCAAGCGGAAAATTCAGCGCGTGAACCATCTCCAGCGTGTCGGTGATGTG
The DNA here is from genome assembly GCF_006442815.1 of Mesorhizobium sp. B2-4-3. Classification (GTDB taxonomy): domain Bacteria; phylum Pseudomonadota; class Alphaproteobacteria; order Rhizobiales; family Rhizobiaceae; genus Mesorhizobium. The sequence goes on along the minus strand of NZ_VFVL01000038.1, from coordinate 24,705 downwards.
GAGATGGTGCGCCCAGGTCTCGGCCCAGTCTTCCCAGGGATGGGATGTGGCATAGGCCGAGATGTGGCGCTGCTGCCAGTCCGGTGGAGCGCCATTGGCGTAGTAAGCTTTCAGGGCCTGTTCGTAATCGGCCTGCTCGTCGCCGAAGAGCGAGCGAAAGGCCGAAAGTCGCGCGGGATCGTCACGGATCAGCCGGTCCCAATAATAGTGGCCGAGCTCGTGGCGGAAATGGCCGAGCAGGGTGCGGTAATTCTCGCCCATTTCGACGCGTCGTCGCTCGCGCTCGGCGGAATCGGCTTCGGCAACGTTGAGCGTGATCAGGCCGTTGTCATGGCCGGTCAGGATGCGCTCTCCGCCCGGACCGGCGCCGATCGGATCGGCGAGGAAGTCGAAGGCAAGCCCAATCTCGTCGCCCGGGCCGGTCTTGGGCACCACCGGCAGGCCAAAGGCAAGCAGTGAATAGATGGCGCGTTTCTTCGCTGCTTCGACGCGGATCCAGCGCTGGCGGTTGCCGTCGACCGACAGGTCCGGGATCAGCTGGTTGAGCGTGCAGGCATGGCAGAAGGCGTGATCCGGCTCGGCGCGCCAGTTGCAGGCGCACTCGTCGGCATTGCCGCATGCGGCAACGCCGCTCGCACCCGCCAGCAGGAAGCGTGCTTCATACGGGTCGTAGAGCACCAGGCTGGAACAGTTCAGACACCGGGCGTTCTCGAAATAAAGGCGGTGGCCGCAGTTTGGACAGTCGAACAGCTTCATCTTGTTTCCAACATGCGGAAGAGGCGGAAGCCTCGGTCGCTAGTCCAGGCGCGGCCGCCGATCGGTCCATTGCCTCGAGAAGATGGAAGGAAAGTCCGGCCGCTCGAAGCGCTTTCGCCGCGGCAAGCCCTGCCGAGCCGGCGCCAATGCCTACGACATCAACGTCTTTCATGAGGCAAGCCCGCCACACCTGATGGCTGATCGTAGGCAAATTGCCCTTCTTTCGCCAGTGTCGGATGTCACGTCCCCCGCGAGGGCGGTGACAACCGGGCGTTTCGCTGGCAAATTCGCAACCGGGACGTGATTCAAGGCAACCAGGAGAAGGATAATGGCATTTTTTGCCAAAGGACGGATTTTCGTAGCCGCCGCGGCGGTGGTGGCGGTGCTTGGGCTGGCGACAGGGGCTGAAGCCGCGGCCAGCTGCGGCAAGAACGGCGCCGGCTTCGACGCCTGGAAGCAGGACTTTGCCGCCGAGGCCAAGGCCAACGGCGTCGGCCAAAGGGGCCTTTCGGCGCTGGCCGGGGCGACCTACGCGACAAGGACGATTTCGGCCGATCGCGCCATCCACAAGGCTTTCAGCGGCTCGGTGGAGGCCTTCATGAAGCGCCGCGGCGCTTCCGCCATCATCTCGAGAGGCCGTGCGCTGAAGAAGGCGAACGCGGCGATGTTCGCCAATATCGAGCGGACCTATGGCGTACCGCCGGGCGTGCTGCTCGCCATCTGGGGCATGGAGACCGGCTTCGGCGCCTCGATGGGCAACCAGAACACGGTGTCGGCCATCCTGACGCTCGCCTATGACTGCCGCCGCCCGGACTATTTCGCGCCGCACGCCATCGCCGCGCTGAAGCTTGTCGATAGCGGGGCATTGAGCGCCTCGTCCGTCGGCGCCATGCATGGCGAGATCGGACACACTCAGTTCCTGCCCGGAAACGTCATGAAATACGGCGTCGGCAGCAGAAACCTGCGCGACAGGAATACAGCGCTCGCTTCCACCGCCAACTACCTCAAGGGCCATGGCTGGCATGCCGGCGCAAGCTACGAGGCCAATATGGGCGCCATCGCCGGCTGGAATTCGGCAAGCGTCTATCAGCAGGCCATTGCCCGCATCGGCGAGGCGATCGACGCGGATTGATCTTTGAATCTCTGTTGAGCAGAACAGCCCGGCCATGCGCCGGGCTTTTTTGTTGGACTTGGAGATTGGCGAAAGCCGGGAAGCAGGTATCTCCCCTCTCGGGTGCCTCGGCGGAGATGTCGCCAGAAGCGACGGAGGGGGTCCTTGCGCGTGAAACGGCGACCTATCCTTCGTCATTCTAGGGCGGAGCAAGGAGCGAAGCGACGCGCGCAGACCCTAGAATCCATGCCGTGACATTGACCGTAAGATGCAGCGGTCCAGAATGGTCACCTGCAACAAGGCCAGCTAACATCAATCGATGACAGGCTATGTCTACGTGACAGCAAGCAAGGAAGGCGGCACGACCTATGTCGGCGTCACCAACGCCCTTGCTCGTCGGACGCCCGAGCATAAGTCCGGCCGAGGCTCCAGCTTCACTTTCGCGGGATTGGCTGGTGAAACGTTCTGCACCGTGGCGGTTCTCAACCGTCACGGAATGGATTCTAGGGTCTGCGCGCGTCGCTTCGCTCCTTGCTCCGCCCTAGAATGACGAAGGACAGGTTGGCGGGACAGCACCCTCTGCCCTTGCGGGGAAGCAGCTTCAGCGACGGTTCCTTGCCGCCAGCGTCCGCAGCCGCAGGCCATTCAGCCGGATGAACCCCTCGGCGTCCTTCTGGTCGTAGGCGCCGCGGTCGTCCTCGAAGGTGACCAGCGCATCGGAATAAAGCGTCTTCTTCGACTTGCGGCCGGTGACCATGACATTGCCCTTGTAGAGCTTCAGCCGCACCGTGCCTTCGACGTCTTCCTGGCTCTTGTCGATCATCGCCTGCAGCATGACGCGCTCGGGCGCGAACCAGAAGCCGTTGTAGATGAGCTCGGCGTAGCGCGGCATGAACTCGTCCTTGAGGTGGGCGGCGCCCCGGTCAAGCGTGATCGATTCGATGGCGCGGTGCGCGGCGATCAGGATGGTGCCGCCGGGGGTCTCGTAGACGCCGCGCGACTTCATGCCGACGAAGCGGTTCTCGACCAGGTCGAGGCGGCCGATGCCGTTGTCGCGGCCGAGGTCGTTCAGCGCCGCCAGCATGGTGGCCGGCGACAGCTTCTTGCCGTTGAGCGCGACCGGGTCGCCCTTGAGGAATTCGATCTCGATCTCGGTGACGGCATCGGGCGCGTCCATCGGCGAAACGGTGCGCTGATGCACGAATTCCGGCGGTTCGCTCCACGGATCCTCCAGAACCTTGCCCTCGGAGGAGGAGTGCAGGAGGTTGGCGTCGACCGAGAAGGGCGCGTCGCCGCGCTTGTCCTTCGGCACCGGGATCTGGTGCTGCTCGGCGAAGTTGAGCAGGTCGGTGCGCGACTTGAACGACCAGTCGCGCCACGGCGCGATGACCTTGATGTCGGGGTTCAGCGCATAGGCCGACAGCTCGAAGCGGACTTGGTCGTTGCCCTTGCCGGTGGCGCCATGGGCGATGGCGTCGGCGCCGGTCTCCTTGGCGATCTCGACCAGATGCTTGGAGATCAGCGGCCGGGCGATCGAGGTGCCGAGCAGATAGGTGCCTTCATAGACGGTGTTGGCGCGGAACATCGGGAAGACGAAGTCGGCGACGAATTCCTCGCGCACGTCGACGATGCGGATGTCCTTGATGCCCATCATCTCGGCCTTGCGCCGCGCCGGCTCCAGCTCCTCGCCCTGGCCGAGATCCGCGGTGAAGGTGATGACCTCGGCGCCGAGCTCGGTCTGCAGCCATTTCAGGATGATGGAGGTGTCGAGGCCGCCGGAATAGGAGAGCACGACTTTCTTGACGTTCTTGAACTTGGACATTTTGGTGGTTCCGCGGGAAAAGAGCTTCGCGGGGCGAGGTATCACGGCCTTTCAGGGCGGCGCAAGAGACGAACGGATGCCTGCCGATGGCACAGGCTGGGCCAGATGCTTGCCTGGGCAGATGCTGGCGTCGCCAAAATAGCCGCGTTATAGGGCTCGCGATCCACCCCCGAGGCGACCCATGTCCTTCATCCCCGACACTTCGACGCTGATCCAGTTCGCCATCGCCACCGTCATCCTGGCGATCACGCCGGGGCCGGACATGACGCTGTTCGTGTCGCGCACGCTGAGCCAGGGCCGCGCCACCGGCTTCGCCTCCATGGCCGGCGCGCTCTGCGGCACGCTGATCCACACCACGCTGGTGGTGGTCGGCATCTCGGCGCTGATCGTCGCCTCGCCGATGGCCTTCTTCATCCTGAAGATTTTTGGCGCCGGCTATCTGGTGTTCCTGGCTTTTCAAGCGGTGACGAAAGGCTCGGCCTTCTCGCCGGAAAAGAGGACGGGACCGCAGGTCTCGCTGTTCCGCAGCTGGGCGGCCGGGCTCGGCGTCAACCTGCTCAACCCCAAGATCATCCTGTTCTTCATGACCTTCCTGCCGCAATTCGTCTCCGCGCACGATCCGAACGCGTCCGGAAAGCTGTTCTTCCTCGGCGTGATGTTCGTCGTGCTGTCGACCCCGGTGACGGTGCCGATGGTGCTGGCGGCGGAAAAGTTCTCGGCGGCGATGAAGGCCAGCCCGCGCGTCACACGCGTGGTCGATTATCTGTTTGCCGGCGTGTTCTCGGCCTTCGCGCTCAAGATCCTGACGGCGCAGGCGAAGTAGGGTTCACGGCTCCAGGTCTGGCAACGGCGCGCGGCGCCAGCTTCCGGCCCAGCGACCGGCGGAGAGCCAGTAGAAGATGCCGCCGACCATGCCGGAGCCGATCACGGCCAGCCTGGCGTTGGTTTCGGTGACATCGAAATTGGCATCGCCCACATTGTGCACGAAGCCGAGGAAGACGAGGGCGATGACGGCGCCGCCGAGCGCGTAGAACAGCCAGTCGCGGCGGCCGAGCAGCTCGGCGATCAAAATGACGACAGCCGCAGGCATGAAGGCGAAATAGGCGACGAACAGCGCCACGAAAGGCACCGAGAAATAGAGCGAGGCGGTGGCCGTCGGCTGCGGATCGGCCGGCGTGTAGCCCAGATGCGCCAGGACCAGAATGTTGAGGAAGGCGCTCGCCGCCAGCGAGGCGACGATATAGCCGACCAGGATGGCGGCGAAGCGAATGAGGTAGGCGACGATGCGCCTCACGCCTCGCCGTGTCCCGCGATCATCATGGCCTCGAGCGCCAAGCGGTCGACCTTGCGCATGCGCTCGGATTCCGACTTGAGCTGGCCGCAGGCGGCGAGGATGTCGCGGCCGCGCGGGGTGCGGATCGGCGAGGCGTAGCCGGCATTGTTGATGTAGTCGGCGAACTTCTCGATCGTCTCCCAGTCCGAGCACTGATAGTTGGTGCCGGGCCACGGGTTGAACGGGATCAGGTTGATCTTGGCCGGAATGCCCCTGAGCAGCTTGATCAGCGCCTTGGCGTCGTCGAGGGAATCGTTGACGTCCTTCAACATCACATATTCGAAGGTAATGCGCTTGGCGTTGGAAAGGCCCGGATAGGCCTTGCAGGCGGCGATCAGGTCTTTCAGCGGGAACTTCTTATTGATCGGCACGAGCAGGTCGCGCAGGTCGTCATTGGTGGCGTGCAGCGAGATCGCCAACATGACGCCGATCTCCTCGCCGGTGCGGGCGATCTCCGGCACCACGCCGGAGGTCGACAGCGTGATGCGTCTTTTTGACAAGGAAAGCCCGTCGCCGTCGGAGGCGATCAGCAGCGCCTTCTTCACCGCCTCGAAATTATAGAGCGGCTCGCCCATGCCCATCATGACGATGTTGGAAACTTTTCTGCCCTCGGCCGGCACGATGGCGCCGTCCGGCGTGTCGCGGTCGGGGAAGTCGCCGAGGCGGTCGCGCGCGGTGAGCAGCTGCGCCAGGATCTCCTCGGCGGTGAGGTTGCGCACCAGCTTCTGCGTGCCGGTGTGGCAGAAGGAGCAGGTGAGCGTGCAGCCGACCTGCGAGGAAATGCAGAGCGTGCCGCGGCCTTCCTCGGGAATGTAGACGGTCTCGATCTCGACGGGACGGCCGGCGCCGCGCGGCGGAAAGCGGAACAGCCATTTGCGCGTGCCGTCGGAAGAGATCTGCTCCTCGACGATTTCCGGCCGCGCGACGGTGAAATGCTTGTCGAGCTCGGCGCGCAGGTCCTTGGAGATGTTGAACATATGCGCGAAGTCGGAAACGCCGCGAACATACATCCAGTGCCATAGCTGCTGGGCGCGCATCTTGGCCTGGCGCTCCGGCACAATGCCGGCACTGATGAGAGCTTCACCGAGCTCGGCGCGGGTCAAGCCGATCAGCGACGGCTTCTCGGCCGGTGTTGCGCGGCGCAATGCGTCACGAGCGCCTTCGGCGGTAAGATCAAGCGAAACGGTCATGGTGGCGCCAATATAAGCGATTTGCGGCCGATTTCAGCATCCGCCGCAGATGGAAGCGCGGCGCATAGCACAGCTCGGCGGCAGAGTCATGCGCCGGCCTTTCCTTCCCCCTTGTGGGGAAAGGTGTCGCCGAAGGCGACGGATGAGGGGTGCTCCAGCTTGGCGATGCCGGAGAAGACGGCAAGTTTGCCAGCGTCTCACTCCGCTGGAACACCCCTCATCCGTCTCGGCGCTAGCGCGCCGATCCACCTTCTCCCACAAGGGGAAAAGGAAGAGACTGCGTCAGGCTTACTCTTGAGCATCCGCCTTGCGGCGATGGCCGCTGACCTGCTGGCCGTCTTCCGGATGCAGGAAGAAGAACCCCGGAATGGAAAGCAGCGGGATCGCCGCCGTCAGCAGGAACGCCCAATGGAACTGGTCCGCCGTCGGCGCATGCGCCTGGCCGGAGACGAGGCCGAGCACCATGGCGGCGATCGAGACGCCGAGCGAGACGCTGAGCTGCTGCAGGACGCCGCCGAGGCTGGTGGCGCGGCTGAGCTTCTCGCCCGGCAGGTCGGCATAGGACAGCGTGTTGGACGACATGAACTGCGCCGAGCGGACGATGCCGAAGAAAAAGACATAGAGGCCGATCAGCCAATGCGGGGTGTCGGCGCTGAGCAGGGCAAAGCCCGCCACGGCAACAGAGCCGACCACAGCGCTGCCGCTCAGCACGGCCTTGAAGCCGAAGCGCCGCAGGAAGAACGACAGCAGCGGCCGCATCAGCAAGGCGCCGAAGCTGCCGACGAAGGTCAGCGAGCCGGACGTGACCGGGCTCATGCCGAAGCCGACCTGCAGCATCAGCGGCAACAGGAACGGCGCGCCGTTGAGGCCGATGCGGCACAGCCCTCCGGCCAGCGTGCCGACCCAGAAGGAGCGGAAGCGAAACAGCGTGAGATCGACCGCGGGCGCCGCGACACGGCGCGCATAGCGGCCGAAGGCGAGCAGCAGCAGGACCGATGCGGCCAGCACCAGCGTGGTCGCCAGCGAGGAAATGATCGGCCTGCCGATACTCTCCAGGCCGAACTGCAGCAGTGCTGCGCCGGCCCCCACCATCAGGAAGCCTGCGAAGTCGAAAGGCTGCGCCTCCTCGCCGTGGAAATCGTCGACGAAGCGCAAGGCGGCGAAGATGCCGATGAGGCCGAACGGCACGTTGACGTAGAAGATCCAGCGCCAGGAAGCATAGGTGGTCAAGAGGCCGCCGAGCAGCGGCCCGATGACGGGACCGACGATCGCCGGCAAGGTCATGTAGGTCATGGCGGTGATCAGCCCGCTGCGCGGAAAGGAGCGCAACAGGATCAGCCGCCCGACCGGCGTCATCATGGCGCCGCCCAGTCCCTGCAGCGCGCGCATGGCCAGAAGGATGCCGACGCTGTCGGCCACGCCGCACAGGACCGAGCCGAGGGTGAAGGTGAAGAGCGCCAGGGCAAAGATTTTTCGCGCGCCGAACCGGTCGGCGAACCAGCCGCTGACGGGAATGAACACAGCCAGGGTCAGGATGTAAGTGGTGATCGCCAAATTGAGCCGGACCGGCGTGGTGTCGAGGCTCCGCGCGATAGCGGGGATGGCGGTGGTGAGGATGGTGGAATCGAGCTGTTCCATCAGGAAGGCGATGGCGACGATCGAAGGGATGATCAGCTTGAGACGCGGGTCGCGCTCGGTCGCAAAGAGATGCTGTTCCAATTGTCCGCCAGTTCCGTCGTGCAGGAAGCGGTGGCCCGCCTGTGGGCCATCCACGATCAAGCCGGGCGTCGATGTCGTGCGGCCCAGCCGGCCTGGACCCCCACCGCACCGGACTGCTTTATGTCCCGATCGATGCGAAGCGATAGCGATTTCGACTGGCACAGAGGTCAACAAATTTTGAGCCCTGCCGCCTGTGCCAGGGCGGAGCGGGGCTCGCTCCCGCCATGGTCGGCTGAAAATCGATCACATATTCGTGTTGACGTAACCAATCGAAGCGCATCCGCGAACCTGAAAGGGGCGACCATGCCCCTCAACAATGGGAGTTGTCAGATGCACTCGATCAAGTTCGCACTTATCGCCGGCCTCGCCGGTCTTTGCGCCTCGCAGGCCTTTGCCGAGGACACGATGGGCGCCATGACCATGATGAAGGGCGGGCAGGTCACCGCGATCATGCCGGACGGCCACATGGGCACCATGATGCCGGACGCCAAGATGAGCGCCGATATGATGAAGATGGCCAAGCCGATCAAGCATTGCATGATGATGATCACCGACGCCAAGGGCAAAGCCTACATGATCGACACGTCGACCAAGAAGGCCCAGGCCGAATGTGAAAAAATGGCGATGTGACCTCGCCGGTCCTGCATGCCGACCTCCCCGCCGGCCGGTATGCCGGCGGGTAATCCGCCATCCGGCGATCTGTTCGCCGAGCCTTCCAACCGTGATCCTCGAGCACCGTTCCTCGACCTTGCCGGCATAGCGTCGGCATGCCCTCGCGGGTTGATCCCCCCGGCCAGTGTGCTAGGGCGGGTGACCCTCAAGAGGACTGTCATGGCGGGCATATCGCGAAAATACCGCATGCTGCGGCGTTCACACGCCATGTGGATGTCGCGGCGCGTCTGGCAGCCGCGCCTCGTCTTCTGGGCCGGCGCCATCTCGATCGGCCTGATCAGCGTTCTGTTCGCCCTGCTCGCCGACCGGGCGCAGGCCCTGTTCCATCTCGTGACGGGCAATGACGGCGGCTGGCGCTTCTATCTGCCGCTCGTCTTGACGCCGCTCGGTTTCGTCCTTTGCGCCTGGCTTGCGCATTCCTTCTTCCCGGGATCGCAAGGCAGCGGCATTCCGCAGGCGATCGCTGCGCGGCATCTGCGCGACGAGGACGACCGCAGCCACATCCTGTCGCTCAGGCTGGTGGTGGGCAAGATCGCGCTCACCATCGTCGGCCTCGCCTGCGGCGCCTCGATCGGCCGCGAAGGCCCGACGGTGCAGGTCGGCGCTTCGCTGATGCTGCAGGCGGCGCGCTGGGGCGGCATGGCGCAGGCGCGCGGCCTGATCCTGGCGGGCTCCGCCGCCGGCATCGCAGCCGCCTTCAACACGCCGCTTGCCGGCATCGTCTTCGCCATCGAGGAAATGGGCCGGGCCTATGAGGCGCGCACCAACGGGCTGGTGCTGACGGCGGTGATCCTGGCCGGCCTCGCCTCGCTCGGGCTGCTTGGCAACTACACCTATTTCGGCGTCGCCAAGGACACGGTCGCCTTCGCCGCCGACTGGCCGCTGGTGCTGGCCTGCGGCATCATCGGCGGCGGCGTCGGCGCGCTGTTCTCGCTCTCGGCGCTGAAGGTCATGCGCCGCATCCGGCGCTGGAACGCGCTGCAGCCGCTGCCGCGCACGCTGGTCGTGGCGGCTGTCTGCGGCCTGGCCGTGGCCGCCATCGGCATCGCCTCGGGCGGTTTGACCTTCGGCACCGGTTACACGCAGGCGCGCGGCGCGATCGAAGGCACGCCGCTGCCGGCCTTCTTCTTCGTCGAGAAATTCGCGGCCGGCCTCTTGTCGATGGTGTCGGGGATACCGGGCGGCATCTTCGCACCGTCGCTGGCGGTGGGCGCGGGGCTGGGCAGCACGCTCGGCCTGGTCTTCGGCGCTGCCACGGGAACCGCGGCGCTGCTCGGCATGGCCGGTTATTTCGCAGGCGTCGTGCAGGCGCCGATGACGGCCTTCGTCATCATCCTCGAAATGACCGGCAACCACGACAATGTGATCGCGCTGATGTGCGCGGCGGTGCTGGGCTACGGTACGGCCAGGCTCGTCTCCAACGAACCGCTCTACCACGCGCTGTCGCGCGTCTTCATCGCCGAGGCGATCCGGCGGCGGCGCGCGGAGACGAGCGAAGCGGTGAAAGTCTAGCAGCTTCGAAGGGTGGTCGTCACAAGACCCAACGGAACGCGCGCCTGAGTTCGGCGGCGCCGTCTCTGTCATACCACCGGCCATGGGCGATTATGACGCGTTCCGGCTGCCAGGCGAGCATCTGGTGAACGGCCGCCCGCAAAGCCCGGCGACGGCGAAAGAAGCTCAGCCGCATGTCGATGGGCGCCTTGCCGTCCGGATCGGCCGCACCGGCGAGCCTGACGAGGAGCCTCAGAAACCAACTGCGAATCCGGCCTGGCTCGAAGTTCTCGATCAGGTCGGTGAGGACCAGCGTTTGCGAGGCGCGGTGAAACAGCACCGCCTCGGTGAGGACGTCGCCGCGCACGACCAACAGGTCGACCTCGGCCGGCCAGGGTGAGCCGCGTCCCACCAGCAGCCGGTCCACCGATATTGGACGCTTCGCCCGCTCCTGCAGGCCGCGCACGGCGAGAACTTCCGCGCTGGGAAAAACGGCCTTCCAGTCGGGGAGCCACCAGTAGTGGAGGGAGTTCGGAGCGACCAGGAAGCGGACTGGCCCGAGAAGCTCGACCGCGGACCGGAGCGCGGGCGTCAGCGCCACGGGCGAATGCAGGATCAGGTCGCCATTGCGAAGCCGTATGACCGTCATGCGGGTGGTGAAGGGAAATTCAAACGGTCCGACGCCGAAGCCAATCCGTGGGCCGTCCACGATCCACAAATCGGAAGCGACGGGTTTCAGGACATCGATCGGCTCGTACAGTTCCAGACTGGAGCGATCAGCGGAGTGTTCCTGGGGCATGGTTGCTCGCCGATAACTCGAAGCGCGATCCGGTCAGCCGAAACGGTCCGGCGTCACGAGTCATATGGCGCGCTCTTACCGATTTGACGATGACCATGGCGGTCTTCCGCCAACACGTTACCGCGCAGCCGAGTATCGCAGTAGCGATAGCTTCAACCGACAAATCGGTAAGCCCTGCTCCGCCAGCCTATTTGCACTTGGCGATGGAGGCCAGCGCGGCCGAGATGCCCTTGAGCGAAAAGACGTAGGAGGTCGGGTTGCCGCGGCCGGACTTGGCCTGCACCTTCATGTCGGAGCCGGTCTTCATGGCGGCGATCAGCACCGGCTCTTCCGCGGCGTTCTCGACCCAGGCCGACTTGCCGCGGGTGAACATCGAGAAGCTCTTCTTGTCGATGGTGACGGTGGCCTTGGAGCCTTCCTGGAAATTATAGCCGGCGATGAACTGCGGCTCGTAGGAGACCTGCTGTCCGGGCCGCTGGCTGACGAAGAAGAACATGTCGCCGTGGTCGAGGGACGGCGGCTGCTTGTCGGTCGGCACGGTCAACACATAGCAGACCTTGCCGGCGGCCGACTGATAGCTGTAGGTGCCCCAGGCGTTGTGCTGGCCGATCTTGGTCGCCTGCTGCGCCAACACCGGCACTGCCGAGCCCACCAGGACCAGGCTGGAAACTATAGCAATCAATCCGCGCATCGTTCTTCCCGTATTCCAAATTGTGCGGAGGCGGGCCGCGTGGCGTCCTGCCGTCGCTTCATTTTGATTTAATCAGGGTTACCAAACGGTGAATTGTCCTCGAAGAAAAGGAACTCACCCCAGGAAACCGCCACCATCCGCGCCGCCACTGTGGATTGAGGCCGACGCGACGTCCCGGCGCGGAGTTGGATGCCACGAAAACGGCAAGAGTTTGTCTTTTCGCACGCGCTGATTTGCGGGCCTGAAGCGAGGCGGGATCAGTTCTTATCCGCCATCGCGTCCCTGGCGGCCTGCCTGTGGGCAGGTGTGATATGGGCGCTGACGGCGGTGATCGCGGCGGTCAGCACGGCAAGGTCGTCGGTGTAGCCGAGGCCGACGACGAAATCGGGAATGAAGTCGAACGGCAGGACGAAATAGCCCAGCGCGCCGAGCAGGATTGCCTTTGCCCGCATCGGCGTGTCCTTGTCCATCGCGCAATAATAGGCGGCGACCACCTCGTCCATGAACGGAATCTGCCGCGCCGCCTTCTTGGCGGTGCGCCAGAATTTCTCGCGGACCTCGCCCTCGCCGGCAAGCTTGTCGCCGAAGCCGAAGAAATCGAAACCGGTACCTTGCGTCATCAGTCGCTCCTTGGCGGCGCTCGCATCGTTGCGCCGGCCCGCCGCGGGAAAATGTGGTGAAAGCGGGGGGCTGCTACAAGAGTTCGGGCGGTTGCGCGGCCGGAAAATCGAACTCGGCAGCACTGACGCTTGTATGCCGAGTTGGCAATCGCCAACGTTGGAGATTGGCCGGAACGTCCCTCTCATCGTCATTCTATGGCGGAGCAAGGAGCGAAGCGACGCGGCGCAGACCATAGAATCCATGCCGTGACGTCGAGGCGCTGCCACGGTGCAGAATTCTGCTCCGCTGCACTCCACGTCGAAGGTCACGGAATGGATTCTCGGGTCTACGCTCCGCTTCGCGTCGCTCCGCCCGTGAATGACGAAGTTCACAGGCTTTGGCCAATCGTGAATGTTCGCCGTTATCTGCATCGCCCCGACGCTCGTAGGTCACGGCATGATTCCAGGGTCTGCGCGCGTCGCTTCGCTCCTTGCTCCGCCCTGGAATGACGAAGTTGAGCTAGCGCCCTCGAAGCGAAACCCCTCGGCCATCAGCCAAAATACCGGTTCATCCGCTTTGCCAACTCGATATCCAGCGCCGTGACGCCGCCGGCGTCATGCGTGTTCAGCGTCACGTCGACGGTCTTGTAGACATTCGACCAGTCCGGGTGATGGTCCATCTTTTCGGCCGCCAGCGCCACGCGCGTCATGAACGCGAAGGCTTCGGAGAAATTCTTGAAGACGAAGCTGCGCTTGATGGAAGCGCCGTCGGCGGCGAGCGACCAGCCGTCAAGTTCCGCAAGCACGGCGATGATCGCTTCCTTGCTGAGTTTTTCCCTGTTCATGTCCGGTCCCTGTGCTATTCGAAGGTGATCCAACCATAGCGCCGGATCGATGAGCGCAAAGCCCATAAATTCCGTTCTGTTCGTCTGCCTCGGCAACATCTGCCGGTCACCGCTTGCCGAGGGCGTTTTCCACAGCGTGCTGGCCGAGCGCGGGCTGGCCAGGCGCATCGTGCTCGATTCGGCCGCGACCAGCGGCTGGGAGGTCGGCTCCGCGCCCGATCCACGCTCGATCGCGGTGGCCGCGCAGCATGATGTCGACATTTCCGGGCAGCGGGCGCGCAAGGTGCTGCCGGAGGATTTTTCGCGTTTCGACCTGATCCTCGGCATGGACAGGGCGAATGTGCGCGACCTCAAGGCGCTGGCTCCAGCGGCCGCGCGCGACCGCATCCATCTCTACCTGGATTTTGCGACGGGAAAGACCGCGGACGTGCCGGATCCCTATTACGACGGCGCGGAGGCCTTCGCTTCGGTCTACCGCATGATCCGCGAGGCGTCGGAGGCGCTGGCGAAGCGGCTCGGGGCCAGCGTTTCGCCGACCAGCGGCCAGGCTTCCTCGACGATGTAGGGGCCGCCGCCGACCGAATCGCGCGACGACATCAGGACGAAGCGGCCGACGCGGAAGGGCAGCGCGGCGAAATTGCCGCGGGCCGAAAGATATTGCGCGACATCGAGCGGGTTCCCATTGCGCAGGCGCGCCAGCGTCACATGCGGCGAGAATTTGCGCGGGTCGGCCGGCAGGCCGAGCCGCTGGCAGATGCGGTCGATCTCGCCCTGCAGCGCCGTCAGGTCGGGCGAGGCCGACACGCCGGCCCACACCGCATGCGGCTTCTTGCCGCCGAAGGCGCCGACGCCGGAGAGCGTCATCTGGAAAGAGGGGCGGTCGACCCGGTCGAGGGCGTTGGCGATCTCGTCGGCGACATGGCCTTCGACATCGCCGATGAAGCGCAGCGTCAGATGATAGTTTTCGACGTCGATCCAGCGCGCTCCTGGCAACCCGCCCCGGAGCAAGGACAAGGAGAGAGCGGCATCACGCGGAATTTCGAGGGCGGTGAAAAGACGTGGCATGTGAAGCCTCCTGTCCTCGAATCGAAACTCTCGTCCCTAGCGAATCATCGATATAAGCGCGGGGCAAGAGCTTTGTTGTCCACAAAGTTTCCCCAGCGGAAACCGTGGCGTTTTGGACTCACGACGGGCCGCCATTGTCGGCGATCGCCTTCTCGACGGTGGGCAGGATGCGCTCGACGATCACGTCGACGCCCTTCGGATTGGGGTGCAGGCCGTCCTCCAGCTGCAGGTCGGGGTGGCCGGCGACGCCGTCGAGAAAGAACGGATAGAGCGGAACGGCATATTTGGCGGCAAGCTTCGGGTAGATGGCGTCGAAGGTCTTCTGGTAGTCGGCGCCGAGATTGGGCGCGGCGCGCATGCCGGCGAGCAGCACCGGGATGTTGCGCTGCTTCAGCTTGCTCAGCATGGCGTCGAGGTTCTTCTCGGCGATGTCGGGAGCGACGCCGCGCAGCATGTCGTTGGCGCCGAGCTCGAGGATGACGAGCCTCGTGCCGTCCGGCACCGACCAGTCGAGCCGCGCCAGCCCGCCGCTCGATGTGTCGCCAGAGACGCCGGCATTGGCGACGGTGACGTCGAGGCCCTTAGCCTTCAGCGCCGCCTGCAGCCTGTCGGTGAAACCCTGGCCCGGGCCGAGGCTGAAGCCCGCCATCAGGCTGTCGCCGAAGCCGACGATGGTGAAGGTGGCGGCGCGCGCCGACGAAATGGCGCCGCAAAGGGCGAGGAAAAGGATGAGGGCTGCGGCAAGACGGTGTTTGAAAGCCATGCGGCGAGCCCCATATGACCGAAACAATCCAAGGGAGGAGACACGAACCGTCCTCCTTTTTCCACATATAGGACGCTTTCATTGTGACAGAAGCCGTCATCGCGCTGAGGGACGTATCGCTGACGCTGGGAGAGGGCGCGTCCTCCGTGCATGTGCTGAAGGGCGTGAGCCTCGACGTCGCGGCCGGGCAAGCCACCGGCATCGTCGGGCCGTCGGGCTCGGGCAAGTCAACCTTGCTCATGGTTCTTGCCGGCCTGGAACGGGTCGATTCGGGAACGGTCCGGATCGCCGGTGAGCTGCTTAACGGCAAAAGCGAGGACCGGATCGCATCGTTTCGTGGGCGAAACATTGGCATCGTCTTCCAGTCCTTCCATCTCATTCCGAACATGACGGCGCTCGAGAACGTCGCGGTGCCGCTCGAGCTTGCCGGCCATGCCGATCCGTTCGGCGTGGCTGCGCGCGAGCTCGCGGCCGTCGGCCTGAGCGACCGTGTGACGCATTATCCGGGCGAGCTTTCCGGCGGCGAGCAGCAGCGCGTGGCGATCGCCCGGGCGCTGGCGCCGTCGCCGCGCATTCTCATCGCCGACGAGCCGACCGGCAATCTCGACCAGGCGACGGGAAAGCAGATCGCCGACCTTCTGTTCGCCAAGGCAGCGGAGCGCGGCATGACGCTGGTGCTGGTGACGCACGACCCGGCGCTTGCCGCGCGTTGCGCGCGGCAGGTCTCGATGCGCTCAGGGCGGATCGAGGACGCGCCTTTGCTTAAAGTGACGGCATAATCGCATGGCGGAGACCCCCTCATCCGGCCCTCCGGGCCACCTTCTCCCGGAGGGGAGAAGAGGTAGTCAGCGCCGGCACCAATCTCTTCTCCCCGCTGGGGAGAAGGTGGCCGCGCAGCGGCCGGATGAGGGGACCTGGCTCCGCACGTTGAAGCTCGCCATCCGCTTCTCGCTGCGCGAGATGCGCGGCGGCCTGTCCGGTTTCATGATCTTCCTTGCCTGCATCGCGCTCGGCGTCGCGGCGATCGGCGGCGTCAATTCGGTAGCGCAGGCGATTTCCGCGGGCGTCGCCAACCAAGGCCAGACGCTGCTCGGCGGCGATTTGCGCTTCCAGGTCAACCAGCGCAGCGCTTCGGACGCCGAGCTCGGCTTCATAAAGGGCCTCGGCACGGTTTCGCAGACTTCAGGCATGCGCTCGATGGCGCGGCTGGAGGACGGCTCCGACCAGGCGCTGGTCGAAGCCAAGGCCGTCGACGACGCCTATCCGCTCTACGGCGCGCTGGAGACGGATCCGGCGCTGCCGAAGGACCAATTGTTCGGCGAAAGGTCCGGCGTGTTCGGCGCCGCCGCGCCCGACCTGTTGTTCGACCGGCTCAATGTGCATATCGGCGACAGGCTGAAGCTCGGCAGCGCCATCTTCGAGTTGCAAGCCAGGCTGGTCAGCGAGCCGGATGCGGTGTCGGACGGTTTCGGCTTCGCGCCGCGGCTGATGATCTCGCGCGAGGGCCTTGCCGCATCCGGCCTGGTGCAGCCCGGCAGCCTGGTCGAGAACGCCTATAAGGTGCGGCTGCCCGACGGCGCGTCCGAGGCGCGGATCAAGGACATCCAGGCTCAGGCCGCAAAGGATTTCCCGCAGGCCGGCTGGTCGATCCGCACACGCAGCAACGCGGCACCCGCGCTCTCCGCCAACATCGAGCGCTTCTCGCAGTTCCTGACCCTGGTCGGGCTGACGGCGCTGGTGGTCGGCGGCGTCGGCGTCGCCAACGCGGTGCGCGCCTATCTCGACGGCAAGCGCGGCGTCATCGCCACCTTCAAGAGCCTCGGCGCCTCGGGCGGCTTCGTCTTCACCGTCTATCTGGTGCAGATCCTGCTGATCGCGGGCCTTGGCATCGTGCTCGGGCTGATCGTGGGTGCCGCGATGCCGTTCGTGGCGAGCGCGCTCCTGCAGTCGGTCATCCCGGTGCCCGCGCAAGGCGGCTTTTATCCCGGCGCGCTCGCCATGGCCGCACTCTTCGGCCTGCTGGTGACGCTGGCCTTCGCGCTGCTGCCGCTCGGCCGCGCCCGCGACGTGCCGGCGACGGCGCTGTTTCGCGAAATGGGGTTCGAGAGCCGCGGCCTGCCGCGCCTGCCCTATACGGGCGCTGCGCTCGCGATCGTCGTCGCGCTGGCGGCGCTGGCGATCCTTTCGGCCAACGACTACCGCATCGCCTCGATCTTCGTCGGCGCCACGGTCTTTGCCTTCTTGGTGCTGCGGCTGGTGGCGGGGCTGGTGCAGTGGGCGGCAAAAAAGAGCCCGCGCGTGCGGTTCGTTTCGCTGCGACTGGCGCTCGGCAACATCCACCGTCCGGGCGCGCTGACGCCCTCGGTGGTGTTGTCGCTCGGCCTGGGGCTGACGCTGCTGGCGACGCTTGCGCTGATCGACGGGAATCTCAGGCGGCAGATCTCCGGCAGCCTGCCGGAGCGGGCGCCGAACTTCTTCTTCGTCGACATCCAGAGCGGCGAAGTCGACGCCTTTGCCGGCCTCGTCGGCAAGGAGTCGCCTCGGGGAACGCTGGTCAAGGTGCCGATGCTGCGCGGCCGCATCATGGCGCTCAACGGCGTTGACGTCGACAAGGTGAAGATCCCGGCCGACGGCGCCTGGGTGCTGCGCGGCGACCGCGGCCTGACCTATGACGCGAAGCAGCCGGAGAACGCGACGCTGACCGAAGGCGCGTGGTGGCCGCAGGACTATTCCGGCGAGCCGCTGGTGTCGTTCTCGGCCGAGGAAGGCAAGGCGATCGGGCTGAAGCTCGGCGACACCGTCACCGTCAATGTGCTGGGACGTAACGTCACCGCGAGAATAGCCAATTTCCGCCAGGTGCAATGGGAGACAATGGGCATCAACTTCGTCATGGATTTCTCGCCCAACACCTTCGCCGGGGCTCCGCATGGCTGGCTGGCGACGCTGACCGACAAACAAGCCACCGCGGCCGACGACGCAAGGCTGCTCAACGCTGTTACCCGCGCCTTTCCGGCGGTGACGACGGTGCGCGTCAAGGACGCGCTCGACATCGTCAACCGGCTGGTCGCGCAATTGGGCACGGCGATCCGCGCCGCCGCCGGCGTGGCGCTGGTCGCCTCGGTGCTGGTGCTCTCCGGGGCGCTTGCCGCCGGCAACCGGGCGCGCATCCACGACGCGGTGGTGCTGAAGACGCTCGGCGCGACGCGGCGGACGCTGATTGCGGCCTTCTCCCTGGAATATGTGCTGATCGGCCTCGCGACGGCGCTGTTCGCGCTGGCCGCAGGCGGCATCGCCGCCTGGTTCGTGGTCGCGCATATCATGACGCTGCCGTCGCATTTCATGCCACAGGTCGCGGTGGCGACGATCCTGGTTTCGCTGGCGGTCACCGTCGGCATCGGCCTTGCCGGAACCTGGCGGGTGCTCGGCCACAAGGCGGCGCCGGTGCTGCGCAACCTTTGACGGAGGGCCGAGAGCCGCCCGCCCGGTTAAATCTTTGTAAGAATGCCGCCCGGAAGACCCGAAAACCGGCCTTTTGCCTTCTCACAAAGCGTTACGGCCCGTTACCGTCTTGTTCTTGACGTCAAGAACCATCATATTTCGCGCTAGGCATGCTGGAGCCCCGCCAGCGGCGCCTGGTCCCGGGGACCGCTCCGAGCGGACCTGTCACCGGACGGGGCAGAAGCAACAGAGGATTCCAATGGCTGATCCCATTCGCAACTACCAGACGTCCGCCGCCCCCGGCGCGCGCGTCGATATCGATCAGGGCCTGCGCGCCTATATGATCAAGGTCTACAACCTCATGGGGCTTGGCCTGCTCATTACCGGCCTTGCCGCCTGGGGCGCCTTTCAGCTCGCCGTCACCGGCGACGGCCAGTTGACCGCCTTCGGCCAGCTCATCTATGCAAGCGCGTTCCGCTGGGTCGTCATCCTGGCGCCGCTCGCCGCCGTGATGTTCCTGTCGTTCCGTATCCAGTCGATGAGCGTCGGCGGGGCGCAGGCCACATTCTGGGTCTATGCCGGCCTTGTCGGCTTGTCGCTGTCGACGATCTTCCTCGTCTACACCGGCACCAGCATCACCCAGACCTTCTTCGCCACGGCCGCGGCCTTCGGCGGCCTGTCGCTCTACGGCTACACGACCAGGCGCGACCTGTCGGCGTTCGGCTCGTTCCTGATCATGGGCGTGATCGGCCTGCTGATCGCGATGCTGATCAACATCTTCCTGCAGTCGTCGGCGCTTGGCTTCGCGATCTCGGCGATCGGCGTGCTGGTGTTCGCGGGCCTCACCGCCTACGACACGCAGAAGATCAAGGAGATGTATTTCGAGGGTGACGTCGCCGACGTCGCCGGCCGCAAGGCGATCATGGGCGCGCTGCGCCTCTATCTCGACTTCATCAACCTGTTCATGTTCCTGCTGCAGTTCATGGGCGACCGCCGGTAGAGCAGTTCGCCGTTTCACGGAAACGGCGAACCACTCTATCTCCTTGTTTGACGCAATTCCGGATGGAAAACCGCGCACACTTTTCCTGGAATTGCTCTTAAGGGCAGTCACCCGGTCTCAGTGGACCATAGACTTTGCGAAGGGCGGCCCAACGGCCGCCCTTTCTTTTTGCGCAGCCCTTTGCTGTTATCGAGGCAGGAAAGAGAGCTGCATAAATTATGAGCAATATTGCGATCAGAGCCGCCACCGCGGCCGACCTCGACCGAATCACCGAAATCTATGCCGATGCGGTCGCGCACGGCACGGCGAGCTACGAGCTGGAGCCGCCGAGCCGCGCCGAAATGGGCAACCGATTCGACAGCCTGGCGGCCGGCGGCTTTCCCTATCTGGTGGCCGAGAAGGACGGCGTCGTGCTCGGCTATGCCTATGCCGGGCCGTTCCGGCCGCGCCCCGCCTACCGATTCGTCATCGAGGATTCGGTCTATGTCGCGCCGGAGGCCAAGGGGCAGGGCGTGGGTTTCCTGCTGATGCAGGCGCTGATCGAGACGGCGCGCGCGGCGGGCTTCCGTCAGATCATCGCGGTGATCGGCGACGGCCACGCGGACAGCGCCTCGGTGCGGCTGCACGAGAAGCTCGGCTTCCGCCATTCCGGGCGCCTGGAGGGATCCGGCTACAAGCACGGACGCTGGCTGGACACGGTGTTCATGCAGCTTTCGCTGAATGGCGGCGCGGAACTGCCGCCCGATCCGAATTCGCTGCCGGAACGAAGGTTTCGGGCGGTAAGAGGGGAACTGAGGAACTGAGGAATTGAAGAACTGAAGAACTGAAGAACAAGGAAGGCAGCCACAGCGTCAGGCGCCTCCTTTCCTCAGTTCTTCAATTCTTCAGTTCCTCAATTCCTCAATTCCTCTTCCCGGCTCACGCCTCGACAACCTTGAGCTTGGCATCGAAGACGCCAAGCACGCGGCCGAGTTCCTGGCCGCGTTTCAGGATGCGGCCGCCGGCGGCGATGACGGCGAAAGCGCCTTGCCGGCGCGCCAGCCTGGGGTCCTTGACGATCTGGAACAGCGGCACTTCGCTGGTCCGGCGGAAGACGGAAAAGACAGCGCGATCAGTGAGATGGTCGATCGCGTAGTCGCGCCATTCATTGGCCGCCACCATGCGTCCGTAAAGCCTCAGGATCTGGTCGAGCTCGCGCCGGTCGAATCGCACCGGCTGGTCGAGGCGGGCGTTGCGCGCCTCGTGCAACGGGATCAATATTCCGGATGCTTCCCCATCCTCCGTCCCGCTGCTGTGATCGGTCATGCCTCGATCCTTCGATTGAATCATGCGCCGGGCAAGGTTCGCGCTTTCATGATGGAATTGCAAGGGCGCGGTCGAATTGCAAGGGCCGGCTAAGCACGCGCGCGGTCGCGCGGTTTCCCAAACGTCCAGTCACATTTGCGAAACACATGTTGGAATTGGTGATGCTCCGCCACAATCTCGCCACAAATAATCCGCGCTCATGCCCCAATGTCCGACGAATTTACCGGCGTTGCCTGAGACGGTTCGGTCCGGCACCGGCTCGTAAACCCCAAGCCCCCCGCCCACGGGTCAGCGTCGGATCGAACCAACCTCGGTTTTTCCTTGGAAAAATCAGGTGCGACGATCCCAAAACCTGAATGACCGGCGTCAGAAGCAAGCTGACGCCGGTTTTTTATTTTCCCTTCTCCCCTTGTGGGAGAAGGTGGAGCTAAAGCCGATCCGGTTTGCGGATGAAGGCGGCGCCGAGGATCGGGCCGGGCATGCCGTCCTGACCGACCGACTGCAGCAGCACCGCGCAGCCGCCCTTCTTGGCGATCTCGGTCATCGGCAATTCGTAACGCTGCGCCTTGCCGTGCCACATGCCGGCGGTCTGGATGTCGGAAACGGCGTTCCAGTAGGTCAGGCTGCGGCCGCTGTTCTCGCCCTGGCCGATCTTCACCATGTGCGGCGGATCGAAATAGACGATCACCACATGGGCGTCGGTCGGGCCGTTGCCGGCATCGCCCGCGTCGATCATGACACGGTCGCTGGTGCGGCTAACCTTGATGGCGACCCGCATGCCCTCGCCGGTCCTGTCCATCCGCGCCAAGGCGCCGTCGACATCCTTGCGGCTGGCGCCGTTGACGTGGCTGCGGCCATTGATGACGGCTTGCGGCGTGTAGACCGAGCGGCTGCCGAAGGCGCGCATATAGTCATACTGACGGTCGGTGTTCTCCTTGGTGCTCAGCGTATCCTGCCAGCCGAGATAGTCCCAGTAATTGACGTGGTAGGCGAGCGCGACGATGTCGTCCTTGCCGGCGAGCTCGGCAAACAACTCGTCGGCCGGGGGACAGGAACTGCAGCCCTGGCTGGTGAACAATTCGACCACGCCCAAAGGCTTGTCGGCTTGAGGTTTGCCGGTCGCGGCCTTCTCAGGCTCGGCTGCCAGGGCCATGCCGCTCAACGCCGCAAGGGCCAGCGCTACTGCCGCAAGCCGCAATCGTCCTCGAAATGCCATGACTTTTCCAATTCCCGCCGGTGACGCCGGCCTTGTTCTGATTGCTAAAATATGTGGCAGAAGCGCCAGTCAACGGGAAGTCACGTTGCGGTGAAATTTTTGCCGTTGCAGCCGCAGGTAAGGGCGCAATAGGAGAGGCGGTTGCATTTCAAGGCGCGGTTCGATTCGGGAGCAGCACCCTCACCACGTGCCAAACTCTCCTGACCCCTGTCGATCTCTATTGCGAACGGACAGGGCCTGGACTTTGGGCCGAGCCGGCTAATGCTTTGACCAACCCGGCTTTCATTGCCGCGGGACTATGGGGCGTCCAGCAGGCGCGGCGATACAAGACCGGCACCCTGTGCTGCTGGCGGCGACGGCGAGGTTTGGGAAAGGTAAGGCAGTAGGCAGTAGGCGTCCTGTTTCCCTACTGCCTAAGCCCTACTGCCTGGCCGCTACGCGGCCAGGTCGCGCAGCACGTACTGCAGGATGCCGCCGTTCTTGAAGTAGTCGAGCTCATCCAGCGTATCGATGCGGCAGACGATCGGCACGTTCTTCACCGTGCCGTCGCCATAGGTGACCTTGGCCACCATCTTCTGGCGCGGCTTGATCGCCTCCAGGCCGTCGATCTCGACCAGCTCGTCGCCCTTCAGGTTGAGCGAGGCCCATGAGGTACCGTCCTCGAAGACGAAGGGGATGACGCCCATGCCGACCAGGTTGGAGCGGTGGATGCGCTCGAAGGACTGGGCGACGACCGCGCGCACACCAAGCAGGTTGGTGCCCTTGGCCGCCCAGTCGCGCGACGAGCCGTTGCCGTATTCGACACCGGCGAAGATGACCAGCGGCACGCCTTCCTGCTTGTATTCCATCGCCGCGTCGTAGATCGACATCTCCTCCTTCGAGGGATAGTGGATCGTGTAGCCGCCCTCGCGGCCGTTCTCGCCCAGCATATGGTTGCGGATGCGGATGTTGGCGAAGGTGCCGCGCATCATCACCTCATGGTTGCCGCGCCGCGTGCCGTACTGGTTGAAGTCGGCGACGCCGACGCCATGCTCGGTGAGGTACTTGCCGGCCGGCGAGGCGGCCTTGATCGAACCGGCCGGCGAGATGTGGTCGGTGGTGATCTTGTCGCCGAACAGACCCAGCACGCGCGCGCCCTTGATGTCGCCGACCTTGCCGAAGGAGCGGCCCATGCCGGCGAAATAAGGCGGATTCTGCACATAGGTCGAGTGGTCGTCCCAGGCATAGGTCTGGCCCTCCGGCGCCTTGACCTTCTGCCAGTAGGCGTCGCCCTTGAAGACGTCGGCATATTTGCGGGCGAACAGCTCGCGGGTGACGTTCTTCTCGATGAACTCCTGGATCTCGGCCGAGGTCGGCCAGATGTCCTTGAGATAGACCGGCTTGCCGTCGCTGCCCTCGCCGAGCGGCTCGGTGGTCAGGTCCCTGGTCACCGTGCCGGCTAGCGCATGCGCCACCACCAGCGGCGGCGAGGCGAGGTAGTTCGCCTGCACATCCGGCGAGACGCGGCCTTCGAAGTTGCGGTTGCCGGAAAGCACCGCGGCGGCGATCAGGCCTTTATCGTTGATGGTCTTGGAGATCGGCGCCGGCAGCGGGCCGGAATTGCCGATGCAGGTGGTGCAGCCGAAGCCGACCAGGTTGAAGCCGATCTGGTCGAGTTCCTTCTGCAGGCCCGACTTTTCGAGATATTCGGCCACCACCTGGCTGCCGGGAGCGAGCGAGGTTTTCACCCACGGCTTCTGCTTCAGGCCGCGGCGGTTGGCGTTGCGGGCAAGCAGGCCGGCGCCGATCAGCACGCTCGGGTTCGAGGTGTTGGTGCAGGATGTGATGGCGGCGATGACGACGTCGCCATGGCCGAGATCGTAGCCGGCGCCTTCGACGGCGTAGCGCTTGGAAATTTCGGCCGCCTTCTTGTATTCGGTCTCCATCGCCTTGGCGAAGCCGGCGGGGATGTCCTGCAGGGCGACGCGGCCCTCGGGGCGCTTCGGGCCGGCCATCGACGGCACGACGTCGCCGAGGTCGAGCTCGAGCAGGTCGGTGAACACCGGGTCGGCCGAGCCGGCGTCCCGCCACATGCCTTGCGCCTTGGAATAGGCCTCGACTAGGGCGATGCGGTTCTCCTCGCGGCCGGACATGGTCAGGTAGCGGATGGTTTCCGAGTCGACCGGGAAGAAGCCGCAAGTCGCGCCATATTCCGGCGCCATGTTGCCGATGGTGGCGCGGTCGGCCAGCGTCATGTTGGAGAGGCCGGGGCCGAAGAACTCGACGAATTTGCCGACGACGCCCTTCTTGCGCAGCATCTGGGTGACGGTGAGCACCAGGTCGGTGGCGGTGACGCCTTCCTTGAGCTTGCCAGTGAGGCGGAAGCCGATGACTTCGGGCAGCAGCATGGACACCGGCTGGCCGAGCATCGCGGCCTCGGCCTCGATGCCGCCGACGCCCCAGCCCAAAACGCCGAGGCCGTTGATCATGGTGGTGTGCGAATCGGTGCCGACGCAGGTATCGGGATAGGCGGCGTTTTCGCCGTCCTCAGCGTTGGTCCACACCACCTGTCCCAGATATTCGAGGTTGACCTGGTGGCAGATGCCGGTGCCGGGCGGCACGACGCGGAAGTTGCGGAAGGCCTGCTGGCCCCATTTCAGGAATTTGTAGCGCTCCTCGTTGCGCTCATATTCGAGCTCGACATTGCGGGCGAAGGCCATCGGCGTGCCGAACTCGTCGACGATGACGGAGTGGTCGATGACGAGGTCGACCGGCACCAGCGGATTGATCTTCTCCGGGTCGCCGCCGAGCGCCTTGATGCCGTCGCGCATCGCCGCCAGGTCGACCACCGCCGGAACGCCGGTGAAATCCTGCATCAGCACGCGGGCCGGGCGGTAGGCGATCTCGACGC
>NZ_VFVL01000037.1 GCF_006442815.1 Mesorhizobium sp. B2-4-3 | reverse complement strand
CATCAACACAACGCGATCGGCCAACGTCATGGCCTCGGCCTGGTCATGGGTGACCATCATGGTTGTGATGCCGAGGCGGCGCTGCAGAGCCCGCAATTCGATCTGCATCTCGTCGCGCAGTTTGGCGTCCAGCGCGCCCATCGGTTCGTCAAGCAGAAGGATGGGCGGCTGGATGACAATGGCCCGCGCCAGCGCCACGCGCTGACGCTGGCCGCCGGAGAGTTGACGCGGATAACGGCCGCCGAACGCCTCCAGATGGACGAGGCCGAGGGTCTCGTCCACCCGCTTAGTCCTTTCGGCGGCCGGCACCTTACGCATCTCGAGGCCAAAGGCTACGTTCTGCGCGACCGTCATATGCGGAAACAAGGCGTAGCTCTGGAACACGATCCCCAGGCCGCGCTTGTTGCTGGGCAGCCTGGTGATGTCCCTTCCGTCGAGCTCCACCCGCCCGGTGGTGGGCTGAACCAGTCCAGCCACCATCTGCAGGGTCGTTGTCTTGCCGCAGCCAGAAGGCCCCAGCAGGCAGATGAACTCGCCTCTGTCCACTGACAGGTTGAACTCGTCCACCGCAACGAACTCGCCAAACGTCTTCGTCAGGCTCTGAAGCTCGAGAAATGCCACGCCTTATCTACTCCTAAGCCAACAACACTCAGTGCTGCTCGACTTCACGGTTCCAGCGCTTCGTCCATTCGGGGAGATCCGCGTTGATGACGTTCCAGTCCACAGGCACCAGAGATTTGACCTGTCCGGGGCCATAAACGACCTTCGCCGCGACTTTCGGGTCGAGCTTGACCTTGGAATTGGTCGGTCCGAACCCTGCAAATTCAGCCAGGATAGCCTGCGACTCCGGCGAGAGAATATCCTCCAGAAGCTTGTTTGCAAGATCGGGCTGAGGCGCGCCGTTAACCACACAAGCAGTATTCAGCCCCTGTCTCGCGCCCTCTTTGGGAAAGACAAACTTGACCGGCGCGCCCTGATCCTCGACACCGAGCGTTCGGATGTTGGACCAACCTACGAGAGCACCGTCACCGCTCTGCAGCATCTGCGCCACGTTTGCCTGCGAACCTTCCCACGCCATCACGTTCGGCGCCACATTCTTGGACATGAACTGAAAGCCCGGTTCAATGTCCTTTTCGCTTCCGCCCAAGGCTCTTGCCACCATCACAAGAACTTCCACGCCATAGCCCGAGATCGGCCCGATTACGACTCGACCCTTGAATTTTGGATCGCCCAAATCCTTCCATGATGTCGGGGGAGCCCAGCCGTTCTTGGCGAATACCGCCGTATTATAGGCCAATCCCGTCGCATAGTAGCCATAACCCACTGCCGTGCCGCCGGCCATGTGAGCGTCCGGGTATATGTCGTTGAACACAGCCGAAGCGGGCAAAGGTAAACAAAGGTCCTGTGCTACCGCGCGAGTCATCGGGCCGCTATCAAGCATCATAAGCGAAAGATCTTCATGGCCCTTCTGAGCGATGACTTTGGCGACGGTATCGTTCGAGCTTCCAGGTACATAAACGACCTTGGCGCCCGTCTTAGCTTCAAAGGCAGGAAAGATTTTCTGTTCGTATGCGGCCTGGAGAGAACCGCCTGCCCCTCCTACATAAAGCGTGTCTTGCGCAAACGCAGCCGATGGCACAATCAATACCGCTGCCAAAGCTGACAGTGTTGCAATGCGAAAAGTGGTTCTCATGTTTTCGTTCCCCTGTTATCTGGAGTTGTTTTTATCAGTCAAAAGACTGAAGTGGTTCAAAGCGATCGAGTGGTTGCTTTCGGTCGCCAACTTGCTATCTTAACCATTGAAACGTTGCTGTTGCTTCATAGCACCTCCCTTTTGTGCTTGAACTGCTTGCTTTGGGCTCGTATCAATCTCGAGCCGAAAGATGTCGGGCCGCGCATAGTGACCAACGACATCAAAGTCGAACTTGCCGCGGGCGATCTGGCGCATGTCGAGGTCGGCAGTCAGAATGGTTTCCCCGCTGTAATCAGGCCCTGCCAGTACCCGGCCCAGCGGATCGACGATGACGCTGCCGCCGCGCATCAGCACGTCGCCCTCTTCGGCGTCGACGTGATTGTGCATCCCGGCAGGAAAGTTCGCGCGTGTCATGAACTGGCAGGACGACAACACAAAGCAGCGGCCCTCCAGGGCGACGTGCCGCATCGTCGCAGTCCACACCTCACGGTCATCGGCCGTCGGCGCGCAATAAAGCGCGATGCCCTGGCCGTACATTGCCATGCGCATCATAGGCATGTAGTTTTCCCAGCAGATCACCGCGCCCATCTTTCCCCACGGCGTATCGACGGTCGTGAGCGTCGAACCGTCGCCAAAGCCCCAGCAAAGACGCTCAAGGGCGGTGGGCATCAGTTTGCGGTGCTTGCCGAGCAGCGAGCCGTCCGGGCCGAAAAAGAGAGCCGTGCAATAGACCGTCCCGCCGTCGCGCTCGATAACGCCGATCGTGACGAACATTTTGGCCTCGCGCGCTGCCTCGCCCAACACTGCCGTCTCCTTGCCGGGGACATTGATGGCGCTCTCGAAATAGGCGGCGTACTCATCCCGGCCTTTGTCTGTCCGGCCGCCCAAGTAGCATCCGAAACGCGCTCCGTGGGGATATCCTCCTATGAAGGCTTCGGGGAAAACGGCGAGTTGCGCGCCGCGAGTGCCGCACTCCAGGATCAGTGACACGGCCTTGTCGATCGTGGCTGAGGTGTTGCTGCCAACAGTGGCAGCCTGGACGACACAAGCCTTTATGAGCATCAGCGTCTACGTCCGGTGTTCATACAAATCCCGCTTTTAGCGCCGCGCAGTATCATCTTGCCAGGATTTGCATGTCCAATCAGAAATGACGGGACAATCATACCGAAACGTTATGTGACTCGTCGGCATAACGCGCTGCATCCTTGCGACGGCAATGCCAGCGATGAAGGCTAGAGGAGGATGCAGCGCGCATCAGGGCCGCTCACTGAAGCTTCGTGCGTCCGGGATTGAGCGTAATAGCGCAACGTTGCCGTCGATCTCGCATATGTCGCGGGCGGTAGAGATTTTCGGAAGGCTCACATGCGTGCGACGCGGCAGCGGCGAGGCAACTTGCCCGCCGTGTCGAATCTGGATGCTCTACAATCCTGGTGCGTTCCTGAGGCGCGCAACCTCCTCCTGCAGCGCCTTCATCGTTTTTGTGACGATTGCAAACGGCTCCCTTTTTGCCGGAAGCACGTAAGCAAACTCATACGGTATTGACGGTCTGAGAGGCTTTACCGTTACGCCGGTCGCCTTCGCATCTTCAGCGGTGAACGGGTCCACGATCGACAGCCCCATCCCGGCGCTCACCATGGCGCATGCGACAGTCGTTTGCGGGGTTTGCGCGACGACTTTGGGAGTCACCTGATGGGTTGCAAACATTGCGTCGACCCGAAGGTGCGCGACTGTCGGCGAGTTTGATATAAAGGGTTCGCCCGCGAAATCCTTGGGCTCCAGAAAGGGTCGGGAGGTGAGCGGGTGGCCGCGAGGCAACACGACAACGAGCGGCAGAGTCTCAAGCTCGACGACTGAGACCAATGGATGCTCAGGGACTGTGACAGCTACTCCAAAGTCGCATTTCTCGTTGACGACATAATCGATAACGCTCTCAGAGGCCAAGCCAAAGATCGATGGCCTGCACTCCGGAGCATGCGTGACAAGCTTCGAAATGAACCGAGGCAGATATCCATTTGCAAACGCCGGGAATGCGGCAATGCGAATAGACTGCATTGGCTCTTGTCGAAGTTCAATTGCCAATTGCATTAGCCGATCGAGGCCAGTGAACAAACGTTCAACTTCCGAGAACATAACACTAGCCTCGCGCGTCGGCACGATGCCGGATCCCGCCCGCTCGAACAGCCTGAGACCCAGTGTTGCCTCAAATTCCTTAATCAGACGGCTAACAGCGGGCTGAGTGAGATGGAGCATCGAGGCTGCGCGTGTGATGCCACCAGTAAGCATCACCGCGCGAAAGGCGGCCACCTGTTTGGGGCTGATCGTCGGCATATTCCATCCCTTCAGCGCCAGCGGCTGATTTCAAAAACGAGGGGGTGCGAACATTAGAAGTGCAGCTATGGGGGTTCGCAGGCCGGCCAGTTCGCGTGTTCCCCCGACATAACCTCCTGCCGGCTGTTCAGGCCAACGCGTTTACGCCCGATCAAGGCAGAGCTTTCACAGCATCAGGTTTTCGCATGCAAGCCCAAGAAATTTCGATTTGACATTCGAACATAGCGAATCCGAAAGTGGGCAGCAACATAAACAAATTGTTCGTCGCCAACAGTTTTCGGATTCAGCCGTGGTCTATATCGCCACCCTCCAATCCTTTGAGGACGGTTCCAGCACAACACGATCGTGCCACAGCTTCTCCGACCGAAGCCGTATTATGCGATTGATGTATACTGAAATTGGCTGGCCGTCGGGAAACACGTTGCGACGTGTGCGTCCTCAGGAGATCGGGATATGAACGCCGAAATGCCAATCGTCGTCCTGGCGGGTGCCCCTTTTGAACGTGGTGTCGCTCATGGCTCTCGCTTTCAAGGCGAGATCTCAGCGATACTTCAGCGTGATCTCTACTCTCTACCAGAGGAAGAGCTTTCAGAGGCGCGAAGGCGTGCGACCGTTGCATTTGAAGCGATTCGTGCGCTTTCACCCCAGGTTGCCGAAGAGCTTGCGGGCATCGCTGAGGGAGCGGGCCGCACGGTGCCGGAGATCGTGCTTCGTAGTGGCTTTGAACTGCTTACGCCTGTCAGCGAGACGGGATGCAGTGCCCTTGTCACTAGGACAAGGTCGGGAGCAATTGCCGCTCAGAACTGGGACGGTTTGCCCTCCAAGCATTCTGATCTTGCTTTGTTTTTGCATTTCTCCCCAAGCGGATTTCAGTTCGCGGTTGTCGCCTCGTTCGGAGGGCTTGGCTTCGCCGGGATGAACAATCGCGGTCTTTCACTCGTCAATAACGACCTCATTTTGAAAGGGTCGAGAGACGGCATTCCGAGCCAGGTCGTTCGCCGGGTTGTTCTCGACCTGCCGAACGTCAAATCCGCAGCCGATCGGATTTCGTTGCTTCCCCACATGGGGGGGCGCTCCTATCTACTCGCCGATCGAACGGGCGAGATCGCAGCAGTGGAAGTGTCCCCACGGAGTGGGGCAAACTTCCTCGCGACAAGTGATATCCACCTGCACACGAATAACGCACTACTACCTGTGACGCGCACAGAAGAAGATACGAAAGCGCTGCTCGGTATGTACCCATCGTCGGCTGCCCGGCTTTCTGCCCTGCGAACAGCAGTCGAACGCGTGGATTTATCCGTCGACGGGGTGAAACAGGTTCTGCGCGATGAATCAGGGGCGCCAGACGCCGTTTGCAAAACAGCTTCTGCCAACGAGCTAACTGAAACAGCGTTTTCTATTGTGATGGATTGTTTCCGCGGGGAAATGCATCTTGCGTCGGGCAAACCATCCGTCAACGCCTATCGAAAAATCGTCCTCCCTGTACGATGAGCATTGCTTGATGGGACGCCGAAGCACGGGCGAAATTCTTCAGCGTCATAGGCAGCGGACGTTACCTCCAATTTCTATCCAGGTCTGATTTCGTTTCCAGCGTGGGTCTTGGCCGTCGGGCTATCGACCGGGCTAGTCCAGAGCTCGACGGCATCGCGCATCGCGAGCGACTGTCGCGGGTGAAGGTGTTGGAAAACTGGTCGGGTGCCTGGCAGGCGATCTGGGAGTGCGGCGCGCCTGCGCTCTGTATCCCAGCCCTCTCAGGTGGCCAACATGCACTCCAACCCAAATGTATTGCAGTTGGGTGGTGCCAATCCCAGAGTGTCGGGGCTCGTAGCGGGTCTGGGACTATTCAATCATAACATTCAAGCATGAAGGCCATCGATAATTCGATTAGACCATCAAAATAAGGCTAGTACGATACTTGCTGTGATCTGCACTCCGCGAGGCATCGTGAGTGTGCGGAGCTGTTAAAGCCGCCGTTGGCGAAGGACCGAACCATGAAAACAAACCAGGTATCCAGCAATGGAGCGTCTACGCTAGTCGTCGGACCTCTCCCCCCCGCTCCGGATGTTCCGGTAGACGAGCTCGCAGCCCGCCTCGACAGCGTTCGTAGGGAGATGGAAGCCGACCAAGTGGACGCGATCGTCCTCACGGACGTCAAGAACACCCAGTACTTCACTGATTTCCGCTCGTTCTCCTGGTACTTCAACTCGAGGCCATTCTTCGCCCTGATAACCGCTCAGGATCTGATTATCTTCGCAGCCGGCTACGAGCAGGCCTTCATTGACGGAAAGCCGCGCGCGTTTTCTGCACGCTACTACGACGGCTACATCAACGAAGGAGCGACGGCGGTGGCCGACACCGTTCGCAGCCTCTTCAAAGGAAAGTCGCCGAAGATCGCGATCGACTACGGCGAGGAAATGTTTGGTCGCGGATCGCTGACCTTGGTCGATGCCTTGCGCGAATTGTCGGCGGGGAACACCGTAACCAGCGCGTCGCCGACACTGTGGCGTGTTCGCGAAGTCAAGACGCGCTTCGAAGCCGAGCTGAAGCGCACGGCATTCGCCATCTGCGACGACGCATTCAACCAGACGATCGCCCGGGCGCACATTGGCATCACCGAATACGAGATGTGGAGGATGATGCAGG
This sequence comes from Mesorhizobium sp. B2-4-3, assembly GCF_006442815.1. Lineage (GTDB taxonomy): Bacteria > Pseudomonadota > Alphaproteobacteria > Rhizobiales > Rhizobiaceae > Mesorhizobium. Next base: position 53,431 of record NZ_VFVL01000037.1, on the reverse strand, counting down.
CGCAGAACTTCCTGAACGGCGCGGACAGCGGGGATCCGTTCCCGCTCATTTTCAGCAAGGGCGACTTCACTTATGGCCGCCCCCCATCCTCGCGCTGCCTCGAAGATGGCCATTACATATGGTCCGATTTCCGGGCGACTTACGGTGGCTATTCAGCAGATCGCAATCGCATCGCGCGCGCCGGCGATCCGGCCGCCTGGGAGCGTGACACCTATAAGGCCATCCGCGAGCTGACGATCGAATATTGCAACGCGGTTCGTCCGGGCATGACATGCTCGGAAGTTTTTGCCATTGGCAGCAAGCTATGGGAGCCGTGGGAGGCGGGTAACAAGTTTGCTTTCCAGACCCCCAGTTCGTTGTCGAGAAGGTATGGACATTCCAGCGGATTTGACATCGTCGAAGTGCCTTCTTTGGGGCCGTACGACCACACGGTGATCAAGCCCGGCATGATTTTACACATCGAGCCGAAGCTCCAGCGCGACGGCGCCGTGTTCCAATGCGAGGAAGCGTTCTACGTTCTTGAAGACGGCATTGAATTCTTGGCGCCGCTCTCGCCAGAAGAGCTTCCGATCATCCGGTGAAAGGCTGCTCATTCGCCTAGGGCCGCATGATGCCCACTCGCATCTGGTGTCGCTACGAACTGATGCGAGAGGCTATGCACAGACGAGAGCGAGATCTGTGCGGGATGGAGAATGTTCGATGAAGGCAGATGTTATTGTCATCGGAGGAGGGACTGTTGGCGCGGCCATCGCCTACGGTTTGGCGCAACGCCAGCAGCACGTCATCGTGCTGGATGGCGACGACCGCGATCATCGCGCAGCGCGCGCGAATTTCGGGCTGGTCTGGGTGCAAGGTAAAGGCACAAACATGCCCGAATACCAGCTTTGGTCGCGCCGAAGCTGCGAGCGGTGGGCCGACTTCTCGAAGGGGCTGCTAGACATCACCGGACAGGATCTGCACCTCGAGCAAAAAGGCGGCCTTGTTTTCTGCCTGGGTGACGCGGAGTTCGAGGCGCGCCGTACCACTCTCCAAAAGCTGCACAACCAGTTGGGCGGCGAGCCTGCTGATTGCGAGATGATCGATCGCTCCGAGCTTGAAAGGATCATGCCCGGCGTCGCTTTCGGCTCCGAGGTCTACGGCGCGAGTCTCGGCCATCGGGATGGCCATGCAAATCCGCTGCGCCTCCTCTCGGCACTCCATGCCGGGATTCAGAGACTTGGCGGCACCATTGTAAGTGCGACATTGGTGGAGAAAATCCAATCCAATTCCTCTGGCTTTACGTTGGGCGCTGGATTGGAGAACTACGTCGCCCCGCGCATCGTCATTGCGGCAGGTCTCGGCTCACAAAAGCTCGGTGCGCTAGTCGGTCTCGACGTGCCACTTCGGCCCCAGCGCGGGCAGATACTGGTAACAGAGCGATTCGTGCCCATCCTGCCCCTCCCGTGCAGTGGACTGCGACAGACGCGGGAAGGAACCGTGATGATCGGCGCGACGCAAGAGGATGTCGGCTTAGACGCGGCGACCACAGCCGTGGCCGCCGCGAAGCTCAGCACGCGCGCCTTGCGCATCATTCCAGCGTTGGCGACCGCGACGTTAGTGCGCCAATGGGCCGGTCTTCGAGTTCTGACACCCGACGGCTGCCCGGTCTACGCGCAATCGGAAAGCCATCCCGGCGCTTTCGTGGCCCTCTGTCATTCCGGGGTGACGCTTGCGGCCGTCCACGCTGAGACAATAGCCCAGGCGGTGATCGACGGGTCTTTGCCGTCTTCTCTCGATGTTTTCCACCAGAGGCGTTTCGATGTTCCGGAAGCTGCATGATCCCGGGCAGGCGGCGCTGCGAGTTTACATCGACGGGGTCGCGGTGCCTGCCGAGGCAGGGGAGAGCGTGGCCGCGGTTCTGCTACGGCAGGAGGCGGTCTGGTCCCGGTTGACGCCGGTGAAGGGATCGAAGCGAGCACCTTACTGTCTGATGGGCGTCTGCTTCGATTGTCTGGCGGAAGTGGATGGCGTGGGTTCGGTGCAAACCTGCCTCACCACGGTTCAGGACGGCATGCGCATAGCGCGACAGCGCGGAAAGAGGAGCCTAGGAGCATGAAGCCGGTCGATCTTCTCATTGTCGGGTCCGGACCGGCCGGCATGGCGGCGGCGGTGACCGCGCGGCGGACGGGGCTCGATGTTCTCGTTGTCGACGAGCAGCCCGCGCCCGGCGGGCAGATATGGCGCGACATCGAGACCGTCGCTGGGACGGAACGTGGCACCTTGCTTGGCGCGGCCTACCTCGACGGGCGTAGGGCCGCCGAGGCATTCCGCGCCAGCGGCGCGGCCTATGAGCCGGGCGCACAGCTCTGGCAGATCGAGCCCGGCTTTCGAGGCTTTGTGACGAAGGCAGGGGAGGCAAGGATCATCGAAGCCCGTACCATTCTGCTCGCTACCGGCGCGCAGGAAAGGCCTGCGCCGTTCCCCGGATGGACTCTCCCTGGCATCCTCACGGTCGGCGCGGGCCAAATTCTTCTGAAGAATGCTGGACAGGTGCCGGCGAAGCCTGTCTGGCTCGCCGGCAGCGGACCGCTGATGCTGCTTTACATGACGCAGCTGCTTAAGGCCGGCGGAGAGATCGCCGGATATCTTGATACGACGCCACCGGGGCGGCTGAGCTCAGCCTTGCGCTATCTTCCCGGTGCTCTGCGAGCGGTGGGCGATCTCTTCAAGGGGATAGCATGGTCGTTGACTCTGCGAGCATCCGGCGTGCGGCGCATCCGTCATGTCACAGACATCGAGGCCGTGGGAACTGAACATCTTGAGGCGATACGCTTCCGGACAGCCTCAGGTACAGAGGAAACAGTGCAGGCGGATGCCCTTCTCGTACATGAAGGTGTGATCCCAAGTGTGCATGTCGCGCTGGCGCTCGGTAGCGCCGTGACCTGGCGCGACGATCAGGATTGCTACGTTCCCATCCTCGATGCTTGGGGCGAGAGCTCGCAGCCCAATGTCTTTATCGCGGGCGACGGTGCTGGAATCGCGGGCGCGAAGGCCGCCGCGTTGCGCGGTGAGATCGCGGCTCTGGGCATCGCGACCAAACTCGGCCAGATCACGCCGGAAGCTGCGGCCGAAGCCTCAAAACCGGCTCGCGCGAAACTCGAACGCGAATTGGCGCTCCGCCCGTTCCTTGATGCGCTGTTCCGCCCGCGCGAGGCGATCTTCATTCCCGACGATGAAACGGTTGTGTGCCGCTGTGAGGAAATCACCGCCCGCGAGATCCGCGCGATGGCGCGTCTCGGGCGCCCGGGCCCCAATCAAGTGAAGGCCTTTACCCGAGCCGGCATGGGTCCCTGTCAGGGACGTCAATGCGGTTACACAGTGACGCGTATCCTTGCCGCCGCCGAAGGCCGATCTGTCGAGGAGGTGGGTTTCTATCGGATCCGGCCGCCATTGAAACCGGTCACGCTCGGAGAACTCGCGTCGCTTCGCGAGCCCGAAGCGACATCTTGACGACTCCTACTGATCATGTGCTCGGCCATTCTCATCAAGAGACTCGGCTGGCGACGTCCGTCGTTGAGTATCGCGCGGCCGTGGCGACTCGGATCGGATTGTTTGCAAGATTCTTGTTCCCGCAGCAGTGTGCTGATCACCTGGCGGCAATTAGCAGAACTCCAAACAACAAGGGACTTGTACTTGATGATTGCTTCCCGGACCTATGCAGTAATCGGAACGTCTGAAGGCGCCCTAGCGCTAGCGGCCGAACTTCGCCTCGCGGGACACCGCGTTCTTCTTTCAGACCGCCAGGCATGTTGCGAGACTATCGAGAGCCTGGTTGCAGCGCCGGGGCTCGACTTGGATTGCCAAGTCGAGAGTTTCGTGGGCGGGAAGCAGCAAATCCTTGTGACGGGAATTCAAGTAACCGGCGATCTCGCCTCCGCCACTGCCGAGGCGGACGTCATTATCCTGATGACCCCACAGACCGCCTATGAAGAATTGCTTGGAGCTTTTGCAGGGGCGCTTCGACACGACCAGATCATCCTGCTCAGCCCCGGCGGGCTCGGCGGCTCGTTGCTCGTGAACCGCTTAGCCGCCAATGCCGGGGCTAATGGTATACTTGTCGGGCAGACCGCCTCGATGCCCATTGGCGGGCGCACCACGAGCCCGTACGGCCTTCGCATCCTAAGTAAGAAGCGCCTTTTGCCGGTGGGTGTGTTCCCAGCACGTCGCACGCAGGAGCTTCTCGATCGGCTTAAGCGCGATTTCCCGCAACTGATCCCTACCGCGAATGCGCTCGAGTGCGGTCTGGCAAGTGCAGCGCCGGGCCTGCATCCCATTCCTATGATTATGAACGCTGCGCGGATCGAGGCCGAGGGCCCTTACATCTATGACGGTTACGAGATCACGCCGACCATCGCGCGCGTGATTGAAGCCGTGGATGCGGAACGACAACAAATTCTGCGGGCGCTTGGCGTGAAGGTGACGACATTCGCCGATCTTTTGGAGGAATCTTACGGCGTCACGGGAAGCAATTTCTACGAGGTTGTTCACAACGTCCCAGCCTATCGGCGGGTCAAGAGCCCGCCCGATCTCGGCTATCGCTATCTGAGCGAGGACATTCCTACCCAGCTTGTCCCAGCTGTTGCCCTGGCGCGTGGGCTTGGCGTCGAAACGCCGTTGCTGGAGGCAGTTGTCGCCTTCGCCAATGCCATGCACGGCTGCAATTACTGGGAATCCGGCTGGAGCCTTGAGAAACTCGGCCTTTCCGGTCTCGAAGCCGGCGCGATCAGCACCTTGCTTCTGACAGGCCACACTCGATCGCGTCGTGATGCAACAACAGCGAGCAAGTTGACCCGACCGGCGAACAGGCGAAGTGTTTGATGCGCAAGGTTTTTTACGGCCTAGACGTTTTTTCCGCAGGGGGAAGCCACGGAATGACCAGATCGCCCGACATTGGAAAGGAGCCCCGCCAGGACGAACTCTCAAGCCTAGTGGCGAAGGAAGTCGTGCGGGTCCTGGCCTGCTACGACGAGGTCATGAAGGAACACGGTCTATCTGCGTCATGCGTTGGGGATTGTCGGATCGCCCCTGGCAGGTTGGCTTCGCCGGCGCGCCAGCAGGCGATCCATGACGACCTGGCAGCCCTGGCCTCGGGCTTCGTCGACAGGCTCGCGGCTGAGGCGACGCGGCGCCTCGATGCCGGCGCCGGCGAAACGGCCCCGCCAGCGGCGCCAGCCCGGGAGACACCAAGGCGTCCCACCCCAAGAGCGGGCGACCGGCAAGGCGACTTCATGCGCATCCAGGACTGGGCGGGGCAAGTCGCCGGGCCGACATACCTTGAGGAGCACTACGGCATACCGCGGTCCACGCTGCACTGGTGGCAACGGCACAACGACGTGGTCGCATTGCGGAAAGGCGCGCGCAAGCATGTGTTCCCGCTGGCCCAGTTCGTGGACTGCCGGCCAGCGCCGGGAATACGGCAGGTGCTCGCCTCGATCGGCAATCCCCGGCTTGCATGGCTCTGGCTGACACGCCCCTGTCCTCTCCTGGACGGCCGCGTGCCAATTGAAATGCTCAGGCAGGACATGCCGGAAGAGGTGATTTTGGCAGCAGGGGAGTTCGCCTCGAATGCCGATCTGTTAGCGCTCGCGGTCATGGCGAGCGACGGGGCTTCAGGGGGCTGCACCACTTGATCGATCAAAAAAGCCGAGGGCGACCTGGGACGATCAGCTTGGCAGCTGATTAGCTGAAGGGCTTGCCGGGGTTGGCTTGCCCCAGTCAAACCAATTCAATCAAAGTGATGGCATCTATCCCATTCGGGTAGGAATCCCGGCAAACTGGCGGGGCGCGCCACCATGTGCGGTCAAAACGTGCAATTTTGTCCAATTGTCCAGATAGTTCTATTTGTATAGTTCGTATTGATAGTCCAAGTATTGCTTGCAGAATTTGTGATATAATCGCAACTATATTCATCAAGTGAGCGAAAAACGCATTTATAATCTTGAATTATTGAGCGCGATCGATAGCACTCAAGCTGCTGGGAAGCGGCGTGATGCTGGTTTCTCGGTTCTGGGGAATGGGAGGGATTTAGTCGTTCAGCAACGACAGCCTGGCCCTTTTTTTAATCTTTTGAGTGGAGATCAAAATGAACATAAAGAGCCTTCTTCTCGGCTCCGCGGCCGCGCTGGCAGTTGTCAGCGGCGCCCGCGCAGCTGATGCGGTCACAGTCGCCGAGCCCGAGCCCGCCGAATACGTCAAGGTATGCGATGTCTACGGTGCCGGTTATTTCTACATCCCTGGCACCGAGACCTGCCTTCGCGTCGGCGGCTACATCCGCTACGACGTCAAGGCAGGTGACCTCGGCAGTTTCGACGGCGCGCAAGCCTTCGACCATCAGGACGGAAGCGTCAACGATACCTGGGCAAAGAACACGCGCTTCAACCTGAAGACATGGACCGCTCAGGAAACCGAACTCGGCACCCTGAAGACCTACACCGAGACCCGCTTCAACTTCGGCAACACCGCCAAGAGCGGCCTCGGCCTCGACGCCAACGGCGTTGGTGCCTACAACAAGCCTGTCTCGCTGAACTTCGCATGGATTCAGCTCGGCGGGCTACGGGTGGGCAAGGACGAATCGGCCTTCGATACCTTCATCGGCTATGCCGGCAACGTCATCGACGACACGCTCGTTCCCTATGGCTCCTTCGACACCAACGTGATCCAGTACTATTTCGACGCCGGCAACGGCTTGTCTGCCGTGGTCTCCCTCGAAGAAGGTTCCAAGGCATTCACGATCGACAGCTATGTCCCGCACGTTGTGGGCGGCGTGAAGTACAAGCAGGACTGGGGCGCGATCACCGGCGTCGCTTCCTATGACAGCAACTATGACGAATTTGCCGGCAAGGTTCGCCTGGACGTGACCGCCACCAGTCAACTCTCGCTCTGGATCATGGGCGGCTATGGAACCGACAACAACTTATCGGACTTCCTCGGCAATGGCGGTCGTGGTTTCTACAAGCAGTGGTACGGCCACTGGGCGATCTGGGGTGGCGGCACCTACAAGATCAACGACAAGACGTCGTTCAACACCCAGATTTCGTATGACCAAGGCAAGAATCTCGGCATCGCTGCGAACGTTGCTTATAGCATTGTGCCGGGCTTCACGATCACGGCAGAAGTCGACTACCTCAATGCAGGCAAATTCGGCGACGCGGACTTCAGCAACTGGACCGGCGCCGACAAGAAGAGCAGCATCGGCGGTGTCCTTCGCTTCCAGCGCTCGTTCTAGCGGACTGGTAGTGAGCCAGGTGCTCGCAGCACGCAAAAGCGAGCACCAAGCCATCGGCGGCTCCTCTCAACACTGCTAGGGTCTGTACTCCCTGGGCCCAAGCATGCCGCCGGTGCGAAGGGCGCCCTTGGACAAGGCGCCCTTCGCTCTTGCCATTTGTCCGTTCGACCGGCGAACCAATACGGGAGAGCCAGTCTGGAACGAACGCAGCCTTGCTCGCCGACATCATCCGGGCGGGGCTAGGACAGGCGGCACGATTACTATGGCGGACCAATCGGTGGCGGCGGGAAAAGAAACTGGCGGGAGGACACGCGCGCATTCCACAGCTGCAGGGATGATCAACTTGTAATCATGAAAGAAAACGGCACCTGGCGCAGGCGTCTCGATGATACGTTTGAATTTCTGTGCAGAATTCGGCGGAGTTCAACCCAACAAGAAATCTGTCAATGCTTGCTTTGCTATGCAGAACGATTTGGCGCTACCAACCTGTTGGCAGGACCTATTCCCCCACCTCGTGCCTTGAGGCGTGAGCAGGTTTCTCATGTCCTGCTCGACGCTTGGCCAGAACAATGGTTCGAGCGATATTTTTCAAAGGGCTACCTTTATCGTGATCCAACAATCCAGCTTGTAAATCGCGGCAGCAGTCCATTCCGCTGGAGCGAAATTGATGAAATGTGCCAGGTCGGTTCATTCGGCCGGCGGGTTATGGACGAGGCGACCGAATTCAAGTTGCGGGAGGGGTTCACAATACCATTCGCCACGTTGGAAAGTCAGGCGGTAGGCTTCTCCGTCGCAGGCGAAAAGCTGGACCCCGATCCTCACGAGCGACTTGCCTTCCAGTTCGTTGCTGCCTGTGCCTTCGGCTCCGCGGCTGTTCTCGCCGACGGAAAACGAAACTCGAAACAAGTCCAGTTGTCTCCACGACAGACGGATGTCCTGCGCTGGGCCTCGGAAGGCTTCACCGTGGACGAAATTGCTGATCGTCTCAGCATCAGTCGAAATACGGCAGACACTCACCTGCGATCAGTGCGGGTGAAGCTTGGGGCGACAAGCACTATACATGCTGTTGCGGAAGCTTTTCGCCGCGGCTTGATCGCCTAGCTCACGCAATCGCGTGATGCCGCTGGCTTGCCGGAAGGAACATTGGTTGGGTCTCGAAATGGAGGACAACCATGCTTCTTGTGGTCACGGCGCAGAATTCGGGAAAGTACCAGGTGGAGTTGGACCAGGCGTTCCGCCTCCGCCATAAGGTGTTTGTTGAAGAAAAGGGCTGGACGGATCTTTGGCGCGAAGACGGTCGCGAGATTGACCGCTTTGATGATGAACATGCCGTCCACATGCTCTTTACCATCGAGGACCGTGTTGTCGGCTACCAACGGGTGCTGCCATCGACGCGCCCTACCCTACTGTCTGAGGTGCTCCGTGACCTGTGCGACGGGGCGCTGCCGGTCGGAGACACCATCTGGGAATGGACGCGATACTGCGTCGAGCCGCAGTATCGCGAGCGCGGAAGGATGCTCAGTCCTGTCGCGAATGCGCTTCTCTCGGGCATTGTCGAGTGGGGCCTCTCTAGCGGCGTCGACACAGTCATCATCGAAATGAACCCGCTCTGGATCCTGCGTCTGGTTCAATTGCACTTTAAGGTGACGCCGCTTGGGGTTCCAAAGCTCGTCGGTGGCGAAGAGACCGTGGCGGTGACTGCAAGGTTCGACGAACGAACACTGCAGAGGCTTCGCGAGACGCGTAGCCCAAGGACCAGCGATCCGACCTTGTGACTGCGCGGGATCGCGGAGATCCCAAGGGAGGAGCAATGTGGCGCTCCATTCAGCTGGTCACCCTTTATTCGATGGTCGTTATCGCTGAGGAAGGTAGCTTCCTCGGCGCCTCGCGACGATTGCGAATTCATCATTCCGCGCTCAGCAGGCGCGTCAAGCATCTCGAATTGATATTGGGAGTGACCTTGCTCGAACGCCATCCGGGCGGGGTCAGGGCGACGGCTGCCGGCCAGCGTTTCCTGGCCAAGCTGCGCTGCATTTTGAAGGACTTGGACGACATCCTTCGGCAAATTGAGCCGGCAGGGCACGGGAACAGTGACCAAGCATCGGCCGGATCGAATGGCTCCGCTTGCAATTGCGCGCTTCTCAATGCGATCGCCCGGCCGATGGGTCATGATCACGCAATGGATCCTCTCATAGCACTTCTCAGGGGGCAGTTTCCTGCGCCCTGATTCCATCCTATCGTACTCACGCAAGACTAGCTGGCCTCCAGGTCACGCCGCGCTTTCCTGAACGCCCGGTCCGTTGCCATGAACCGTGTCAGCATCGGTGCAATCAGCTTTGCCGGATCGGCAATTGCCTGGCCAGTTTCATGGGCGAGTACCTCGGCATAGGCGAGAAGATCGCGATGCAAGGCGGCGGGCACTTCGATTGTGATCTTGACGGGCCGGTCGTCGGGAATTGCCGAGAGCTTCAGCTTGGTCATGACGGATCCTTTATTGGGCCGTGCGGCAAGAGCACAAGATCGCGATTGACGATGACACGAATAGGAAAACCCGGGCGGACGGTTAGCGTCGGCTGGACATCGAGCTGGCTACGCACGACCTGCTGACCGAGAGAGCTCAGCGAATCTTGCGAACCCTGGCGAATAGCCCTGGCAATGTCACTTTCGTTGTTACTCGAGCCAAGCGACGTCCCAACTCCAAGCAAAGTCGACAACGCGGCGGCCCGAAAGAGCTGGCCCCAGTGATGATCGACGCTGTCCTCCAATCCCGAGAACCCTTGCGCGTCGGCGCCCTGTTGTCGCTCCAGGACAATTGAGGTGCCGCCAGGCATGATCAAGCGATTCCAGACCAGCAGGACCCTCGATTGGCCGAAGGCAACCTGGCTGTCGTACTGGCCGATCAGTTTTGCTCCCTGGGGTATCAGCAGATACGCACCAGTCGGGCTGTCGTAGACATTCTCCGTAACCTGGGCGGTGATCATCCCTGGAAGGTCGGAGCGGATGCCGGTGATGAGGGACGCAGGAATGACCGTGCCGGCCTGCACGACATATGGCGACGCCTGCTTGCTGAGACGGTCGGGACTGACGGTGCGTCGATCCGGCTCCGCATTGACGAAGGCGAGCTTACGATCCTGCATGCCTTGCGTTGCACCCTGATCATCGGCGCCTTGAAGCTCAAAGGGCGGCGTAGGGCCGGAAACGGTGCCCTTGACGGTATTTGCCGCTCCGGCTTCGGCCTGTGCCGAAACTGGACGCGTGTTGGTATCGGCAAACAACTTTGCGACGCGAGCAGCCTCGATTTCCGCTAGGCGGCGTTGTTCTTCCGGATCTGCGCGCGGTGTGGTGATGTCCGGTATCTGGGTCTGCTGGCCACGCTCTTGCGCGCGCAAGATCGGGCGTCCGAGATCACCGGGTAAAGCGGGACCGAGTTTCGGAACGCCCGAATAGTCTTTCGGCAGACCCTGCAATCCGTCGGCGATCGTTCGGTTTTCCGTGGTGAATAGTTCGGACGACTGTTGCTTGCCGCGCTGCCGGGTATTCAAGGCCCAGATCAGCGAGCCAAGGATTGCAGCACTGGCGACGGCGCCCAGGCCGATGAGCACCTTGCGCGACAGGCGTGTCACCCGGGTCGGCTCAGGTCGCAGGCGTAGTGCGGCCCTGATATCCGGGTTCGATGGATCGGTAGTGCCGCTCATCGGAACAGCCCCACGCTGCGCTGGGACAGTTTTCCATCGGTGCGCACGATCCGGACCCGCTTTTCGCTCGTCTTGTCGCCCAGCCTGAGTTCGGCCGCGGCGAAAAGTCGGTCGACGACATAGTAGTTCTGGCGGGTGCGATAGTTGACCAACTCCGGCCCACCCGAAGGACCGATCACAAACAGAGGTGGCATTTCGCCTTGACCGATACCTGACGGAAACTCGATGTAAACCTTGGCCCCGTCATCGAATGCGCGAAGGGGCCTCCACGGCGCGACATCGCCCTCGATGCGGTAGCGAAAATTGAGTTTCTGGATGTCGACACCCGACGCAATCGGCTGGGCGGCCAGAGCCTCCGCATTCTGGCGCCGGAGTGCGATCAGCTGGTCCTGCGGGTACTGCCAGGAGACCGAAGCCATGTAGGTCTTGTCGGTCGAGCGCAACTCCAGATGATAGGTGCGGCGGTCACTGTTGATCACGAGATTGGTCTGAAGGTCGGGGCGCGTTGGCTTGACCAGAATATGGACCTGCCGGTTGTCCCCTGCCCCGCTTACGGTGTCCCCGACAATCCACCGCACGGTATCGCCGGCCGCCACCGGTCCGGACCCGACCAGTTGCTCGCCGGGCTGCAACGCGATGTCAGTAACTTGCCCCGGCGCTGCATAGACCTGATAGAGAGCTCCCTCGCTCCAGGGATAAAGCTGGATGGCGTTGACGAAGCCGGCGCGCACAGGCTGCATCCGCGCCGCCTCGTTGGCGCTCGCGATCCGTGCCCTCGGGTCGACCGGCTCGGACTTCTCCTTGCCGTCACCGACCTGCTTCAACTGACCGGGCAGCGGCAGCGGCTTCGGAAGCTCAACGACCTCCACCGGGCCCGGTGGATCGACCTTCAGAACCGCCGACGCAGCATCGTCGTAGCGGATCGCCGGCGGAAAATATTTCTTCCCGGCGCAGCCGGCGAGCAAGGTCGCCGCAAGCAACGCCGCGACCGGTGCCCGGATCGGAATGATGTGTTTGCGGCCAGACTTCCGATCATCGGTGCCATTTCCGCGAACCGCATTCGCAATATAGTTTCTCACTGGCGTTTCTCCCGACGTCACAAAAATTCCTTCGACCAGTTGATGGCGTTGACGTAGACCCCGAGCGGATTGGCTCGTAGCCGTTCTTCGGTACGCGGCTGCTCTACGATGATGGTGAGGATGGCGCTCCAGCGCTCTGTCCGAGCGAGACTGCCGTTCTCGAAATAGCGCTCTGTCCAGGCCAGGCGAAACGAGTCGGGCGAAGCGCGAATGACGCTCGATACCTCAACGACAACTTGGGTTTTGCCGATCTTCTCGAAGGGATCCGCAGCTCGCGCGTAGTCGTTTAAAGCAATTGCGCCGCGATCGGTCGTGTAGTCATAGGCTCTCAGCCAGTCCTGTCTGAGCACGACGGGGTCGTCTGGAATGCTGCGCACCGCCTCGACGAAACGAGCGAGATGCCAGGCTATCTGCGGATCGGTCGGGCGATAGTTGGAGACGGCGGGCGCAACGGCCAGCGCTGCGCCGAGCTTGTCGACTTCGACGACCCAGGGCACGATGGTGCCTAGCGTCGACTGCCAGACGAGCGCGGAAGCAAAGCCGCCGGCCAGGATGAGTGAGCCGAAGGCCATGAGCCGCCAGTTCTTTGCCTGCACGCGGGCGGAGCCGATCCGGTCATCCCAGACCTGCGCTGCCTTCTGGTACGGCGTTTCGGGCTCTGGCGTGCGGGCATAGCGCACGGAGGGGCGCTTGAAGAGATTCATTTGCGATCATCCTGGTTGAGATTGACGGACATCGAGCCGCCGCCATGGTCGCCGGAGCGGACCGCATGGGCAGCGCCGCTGACGCCGTGATTGATGGTGCTGCCGCGCTTCATGCGCCTGGCCCATTCAGGCGGGGACTGCCGCGCGGCGTCGGAACCAGTGACAGCACCCGTGCCGGCGGCTGCGGTCGGCGAACCACCGGAGACCGCGTCGCTGGCGGCGGCGGCGTGACCTGGATTGACCTCGTTCTTGCCGCCAGTCGCGCCCCATGCGGCAGCCTGTCCCGAACGGAAGCTGGAACGCACGGATTCAGAGGCGCGCGCCGCCGCTTCCTTGCTCCGGTTGAGAGCAAAACCGGCCCCTGCCTTGGCCACCCCGGCGAATGCGGCTGCGCCGCCGCCTGTCCCGGTCGTTCCCACCGAAGCGTCACCAAGGCCGTAGGCAGTGCGTGTACCGCCCGCCAGAGCGGCACCGCCGCGTGCAGTGCCGCCGACCGCGCTTGGGGCCATGCCGATGCCGGCACGGGCGCCCATGTAGCCGGCAGCACCCAGACCAGCGGCGGCAAGACCGGTTCCAACAGCCGAACCTGCCCCGAGCTGCGGCGCGCCGGAGACAAGCCCCGTCGCGATGCCGGGACCGAAGATCGAGAGCCCCATCAGGGCCAGCGCGCCAAGAACCAGAGACAGGGCATCGGTAATGGAAGGCTGGTTGCCGCCGAAGCCGGCGGTGAACTGATTGAACAGACCGGAGCCGATGCCGACGATGACGGCAAGCATCAGTATCTTGACGCCGGAGGCGACGATGTTGCCCAGAACCTTTTCGGCGAGGAATGCCGTCTTGTTGAGCAGCGCGAAGGGGATCAGCACGAAGCCGGCAAGCGTGGTCAGCTTGAACTCGATCAGCGTAACAAAAATCTGGACCGCCAAGATGAAGAACGCGATCAGAACGATCGCCCACGCGGTCATGAGCACGACGATCTGGACAAAATTCTCGAAGAAGGAGACGTAGCCCATCAGTTCGCCAGCGGCGTTAAGGATCGGGTTGCCGGCGTCGATGCCCACTTGTGCCACCCGGCCCGGCTGGAGGAGCGCTGAGCCAGAGAGCGAGGAGCCGCCCGCCTTGAGGCCAAGCCCGGAAAAACTCTCGAAGACGATGCCGGCGAGGCGATTGAAGTTGCCGATGACGAAGGCGAAGAAACCTATATAGATTGTCTTGCGGACGAGCCGCTGGAGCACGTCCCCGTCGCCGCCCCAGGCCCAAAACAGTCCGGCGAGCGTGATGTCGATCGCGATCAGGGTGGAGCTGAGAAACGCCACATCTGCGCCCAGCAGCCCGAAGCCGGAATCGATGTAGCGGGTGAATGTCTCGAGGAACTGGTCGATAATCCCTGTATTGTTCACGGCGACACCGGCTGGCTGACAGGCGGGGTGACCGGCTTCTGAGGCGTGCTCGTCTTGTCGCCCTCGCAAAAGCGACCGGGTGCCGGCAAGACGGGGCGATTGGAGCCGTCAAGGCCGAGGAATCGGCGCCGGCTCTCGGCCCACGCCCTCTGGCAGCCGTCATCGTCGACGGCCGCGATGCCGAGATCGCGGCAACGGGTGAGTTCAAGGTTGGCAGGCTCGCCGCCCGGATGTCGGAGGCTGTGGGAGGCGGCATTCTCCATGCCGTGGCCTCGCAGCGCCATGATGGCGGCAGTCATGGCGGCGATAAGGGCTAGAACGGCAAGCATCCGGGCGGCGATCTTCATGTTCATGATGGCGCGCCACTCAGTTGTGGAACATCTTGACGGTGGTCGGGCTGTAGTCACTGCCAGCCATGAAGCGGCTGAACTGCTCGCGCGCCTGTTCCTGGGCAGCAGCACGGCGCGCGGATTCCAATGCGGTGGCGCGCCCCTGCGCAGCCATCATCGCGGTGAGGTCGGCAATCTGGCTTGTCTGCACGGCAAGGAGCTGATTGCCGGCCTGCGTCGCCTGCAGCACGCCAACAGCCGCCTGGCTTGCATCGACCAGCGATGTCGTCTGTTGCCGTGTGCCATCGATGTTGCCGACGGCGACTGCGCCGGTCTTGAGCGCGTCCTCGAAGGCCGAGACGGAACCCTGCCAGCGCTCTCGGGCGCCGTCGACCATCTGTTGATCGGTCAGATTCGATCCGAAGTTCTGGTAGGTGTCCTTGAACTGCTGGTCGATGTCCCGGACGCTGTAAGCAAGCCTTTGCGCCTGCCCCAGGAGACCCTTCATCTCGGCGAAATTGCCCTCGATGCGGTCTAGCATCGAGGTCGGCAGCGAGGTGAGGTTCTTCGCCTGGTTGATCAGCATCTGCGCCTCGTTCCGCAGCGAGGTGACCTGATTGTTGATCTGCTCCAGCGCACGCGACGCGGAGAGCAGGTTTTCTGCATAATTCCTAGGATCAAAGACAATAAATGCAGATCCGGGGACCGGCTTGAGCGCGATCGCGAGAGCAACAAGACTAGCAGTGAGTCTTTCAAGCATACGACGGCGGCTAGCCATGGGTTTCATGATTGATCTCCTTTTCGGATTGGTCGCCAGCGTTGGTCAGATTGAGAAGGTCGGCCGCCCATGCGAGGCCGCGATGCGTGAGCCACGCTTCGAGGAAGTGTTTGTGGGTTGCCTCAGTGAGAGTGCGATCGATGGCCGCCTGGTCAGTCTTCGACGATACGGCGCAAAGTGCCAGCGCGATCGGGCCTAGGCCGAGTTCGAACAACCGGTTGCCGCGGCGCGACTGGCAGTAGTAGTGGCGCTTGGGCGTCGCCCTTGCCACGATCTCGATCTGCCGGTCGTTGAGACCAAAGCGGCGGTAGATGGTCGTGATCTGCGGCTCGATCGCGCGCTCGTTCGGCAGGAAGAGCCGCGTCGGGCAGCTCTCGACGATCGCCGGTGCGATTTTGCTGCCATCGATGTCTGACAGCGACTGGGTGGCGAAGATGACGGAAGCGTTCTTCTTGCGAAGCGTCTTCAACCATTCGCGGAGCTGGTCCGCGAAGCCGCCATCGTCCAGGGCGAGCCAACCCTCGTCGATGATGAGCAAAGTCGGGCGGCCGTCCATCCGCTGCTCTATGCGGTGGAAGAGATAGGCGAGCACGCTCGGCGCGGCCGCCATGCCGATCAGACCTTCGGTCTCGAAGGCCTGAACGGACGCCTGGCCTGGATCCTCGTACTCGGCGTCGAGCAGACGGCCGTAGGGCCCGCCGACACAGTAAGGCTTGAGCGCCTGTTTCAGTGCCGACGATTGCAAAAGGACAGACAGGCCCGTCAGCGTCCGCTCTCCGATCGGCGCTGAGGAGAGCGAGGTCAACGCCGACCAGAGGTGCTCTTTCACTTCCGGAGTGGCAACGACGCTCTCGCGTGCGAGGACATCAATCAGCCAGTCGGCGGCCCAGGCCCTCTCCGGTGTGTGGTGTATGCCCGCGAGTGGCTGGAGAGAGACCGGATTTGCATCGCTGGCGAGTTCGGAAAGCGAGAGCCGCATCAGCGGATCGTCTTCGTCGCGATGGCGCACCGCATTGCCACCAAGATCCTGCCAGTCGCCACCCATGGCAAGCGTTGCCGCCCGGATCGAGCCGCCGAAGTCGAAGGCGAAGACCTGGGCTTGCTCATAGCGGCGAAACTGGAGCGCCATCAGCGCGAGCAGCACTGATTTTCCGGCGCCTGTCGGACCGACGACCAGCGTGTGACCGACATCGCCGACATGCAGTGAAAAGCGAAACGGTGTTGCCCCTTCGGTCCTGGCATAGAAGAGCGGCGGCGCATTAAAATGCTCGTCTCTCGCCGCCCCTGCCCAGACTGCCGACAGTGGGATCATGTGCGCCAGGTTGAGGGTGCTGACCAGCGGCTGACGGACGTTGGCGTAGACATGGCCGGGAATGCTGCCGAGCCAGGCTTCGATCGCATTGACGCCTTCGACGATAGAGGTGAAATCTCTGGCCTGGATAACCTTTTCGACCAGCCTCAGCTTCTCGTCGGCGATTGTGGGATCGGCGTCCCATACCGTTACCGTCGCAGTGACATAGGCTCCGCTGACCTCGTCGGCGCCCAGGTCCTGCAGTGCTGCGTCAGCGTCTGCGGCCTTGTTGGCAGCATCGGTGTCGAGCAGCACCGAAGCTTCGTTGGTCATCACCTCCTTGAGGATTGCCGCAACCGACTTGCGCTTGGCGAACCATTGCCGCCTGATCCTGGTGACGAGCCGCGTGGCGTCGGTCTTGTCGAGCATGATCGCCCGAGTCGACCAGCGGTAAAGGAAGGCAAGCTGGTTGAGGTCGTCGAGGATTCCCGGGAACGTCGTCGTCGGGAAACCGATGATAGTCAGCGTGCGCAGATGGAATTCGCCAAGCCTCGGCTCGAGTCCACCCGCGATTGGCTGATCGGCCAGAAGCGCGTCGATGTGCATCGGTGTCTCAGGCACCTGCACGCGATGTCGCCTGGTCGATATGGTCGAATGCAGGTAAGTCAGCGTCTCGCCATCACTGAGCCACTCCGCTTCCGGCACGAAACCTTCGACCAGGTTCAGCACCCTGTCGGTGCGGTCGACAAAACCCTTCAGCAACTCCCAAGGGTCGACGCCACTTCGTTCGCGCCCCTCGTATAGCCAGGCTTCGATGCGTGAGGCTTCCTCGGCCGGCGGCAACCAGACGAAGGTCAGGAAATAGCTGTTCTCGAAGAGCAGCCCGGATTCTTCAAATTGCTCGCGCCGCTCAGTCTCAACCAGCTCCGATGCCGGATCCGGAAAGCGACTCTCGGGATAGTCGGTGGCCGGATTGCGCTGCGCCTCGACGAAAATCGCCCAGCCCGAGCCGAGACGGCGCAGCGCGTTGTTGAGGCGCGCGGATGTGCCGACCAGTTCGGCCGGCGTGGCGCTGTCGAGATCAGGACCGCGGAACCGTGCCGTCCTCTGGAAGCTGCCGTCCTTATTCAGGACGACGCCGGGCGCGACAAGCGCTGCCCAGGGGAGGAAGTCGGACAGGCTGGCGGAGCGCCTGTGGTATTCGGCCAGGTTCATCATGGCGAACAAAACCTCAGACACCGAGATGGGTCGGATAGCGCAGGTGCCGGCGTACCACGTCGACGAACTGCGCGTCGCGCCTGGCTGCCCAGACCGCTGCGAAGTGACCGATCGCCCAAATGAGCAGGCCGGCGATCCAGAGCCGCAGGCCGAGGCCAACTGCGCCGGCGAGCGTGCCGTTGGCGATGGCGACGGCTCGCGGTGCGCCGCCAAGGAGAATCGGCTCGGTCAGCGCACGGTGAACGGGGACAAAGAAGCCGCGGACGTCATCTTCCAACATCAGATGAGCGCTCCGCCGCCGAAGGAGAAGAACGACAGGAAGAACGAACTGGCCGCGAAGGCGATCGACAGGCCGAACACGATCTGGATCAGCCGCCTGAACCCGCCGGCAGTGTCGCCGAAGGCGAGTGTCAAACCGGTGGTGATGATGATGATCACGGCGATGATCTTGGCGACTGGACCCTCGACGGATTCGAGGATCTGTTGAAGCGGCTGTTCCCACGGCATGGACGAACCGGCGGCGTGCGCAGGAACTGCGGTCAGCGCAGTCGCAGAAATCAGCACGATCGCACGCACAAGACGGCAGCGGATGGTTGCGAGGATGGAAGGTCTCATTGGTCTTCTCCTGTCGGAAGGCATCGCGGAGTGGATTCGCGTTGGGCGTTGAGAGTGCGATAGTCGCCATTCGTCGGGTCGAGCCCCTCGACGAGAGCGACCTCGACGAGGCGGCGGGCGGAACCGCGACCGGACAGAACGGCGATGAGTTGAATGGTGTCCGCGATCAGCGCGCGCGGCACCGTGATCACGGCCTCCTGCACAAGTTGCTCAAGCCTGTGCAGCGCGCCGATTGCAGAGCTGGCATGGATGGTGCCGATACCGCCCGGATGGCCAGTGCCCCAGGCTTTGAGAAGATCGAGCGCCTCGGCGCCGCGAACCTCGCCGATCGGAATGCGATCCGGCCGCAGACGAAGCGACGATTTTACAAGATCGGAAAGCGAAGCCACCCCATCCTTGGTGCGCAGTGCCACGAGATTGGGCGCTGCGCACTGCAACTCGCGCGTATCCTCGATCAGCACCACGCGATCGGAGGTCTTCGCGACCTCTGCCAGCAATGCGTTGGTCAAGGTAGTCTTGCCGGTCGACGTGCCGCCGGCCACAAGGATGTTCTTGCGCTTCTCGACCGCGAGCCGCAGCACGTCGGCCTGAGACTTCGTCATGATGCCGGCGGCGACATAGTCGCCGAGCGTGAACACCGCGACGGCCGGTTTGCGAATGGCGAAGGTCGGCGCCGTGACAACGGGCGGGAGCAGCCCCTCGAACCGCTCGCCAGTCTCCGGCAACTCGGCCGAGACGCGAGGCGAACTGGGATGCACCTCCGCTCCGACGTGATGTGCGACCAGACGCACAATGCGCTCGGCGTCGGCCGGGATCAGTATTTCTTCGGTGGCGACGAGGCCTTCACGGAGGCGGTCGACCCAGAGCCGGCCGTCCGGGTTCAGCATCACCTCGATGATCGAAGGGTCTTCGAGATAGCATGCAATGGCCGGACCGAGCGCCGTGCGCAGCATGCGCGCGCCGCGCGAGACCGCTTCCCTGCCGGGATGATGATGAACTGCCACGATGGTCCCCGTTGTGGGGCGGCGCACGACCTCGCGCCGCGAACGGGGATGATTAGAAGAGACAGGACCGCAGTCCTTGCAACAACCAGTTCAGGGTGATCCCGCTCCGGCGTGAATTGACCTGCGGGATTCGGTCCGAGGGCTTGGCAGTCAGCGGGCGGAATCCGGCCCGGAACCAGAATCGCCTCTTCGCCCTGAGGTGTTGCCGGCACGTCCTCGGCGATCTCCTGCCTCAGCTTCGGCCCCTTGGCCAACCAGCGGCCGAGCGCCGCTACGAAGCCATCGTAGCACTGCACGCCCTTTGCGCGGCACTCGATCGTCTGGGCGCAGCGAGTGCGAGACCTGCTCGATATGGCGGAGTGAGCCCGGTGCCGTTGACGGAGAGAGCAGTCGCAGTACACCTTCGCAGCGATCAGACTCAGCCTCTAAGACCAGGGCTGGCTAAAGCGCCCGAAAGATCATGCAGGATCAGACAGCAGCAACCCGCAAGGGAAGACCTCCGGCCAAGGCCCACGACGCACACGTGGACTTGATCGCGGTGGTCGTGGCAGTGACGGATCAGGAACCTAGCGTTCTCACCGTCGGCCAGGCCAATGCTTTGCCATCGGGGCCGTTCGAGCTTGGCCATCGATCCCTGCAATCTGGTCTGAGGGCATGGGTGGAACAGCAGACTGGTCACCAGCTCGGCTATATCGAGCAGCTCTATACGTTCGCCGACCGCGACCGGATCGGCGAGCAGCGCCAGCAGCGGGTGATCTCGATCAGCTATCTTGCCCTGACGCGCGCGGAACATGCCGCCGGCCCAAGCAAGCGTGCCTGGCGAAGCTGGTACGATTTTTTCCCTTGGGAAGACCACCGCTCCGGCGCCCCGCCGGTGATTGCGGACACGCTCCTGCCGCGCCTTCTGGCCTGGGTGGACGAGCGTGATCACGATCCATTGAAGCGGGAGCGCTGGCAACGGGCTGCAATCGCTTTTGGCTTTGACGGTCGCGACTGGAACGAAGAACTCGTCCTGCAGCGTTACGAGCTCCTCTACGAGGCAGCCTTGGTCGAAGAGGCCACGCGCGGGTCGGAGCCAAATAAATCTTTGCCGATATCCGGGATCTCTATGATAGCCGACCATCGGCGCATCCTGGCGACCGGGATCGCACGGCTGCGTTCCAAGATCAAATACCGACCCGTCGTGTTCGAGTTGATGCCGCCCGCATTCACTTTCCTGCAATTGCAGCGCACCGTGGAAGCGCTGTCCGGAAGGCTGGTCCACAAGCCGAACTTCCGGCGCCTCATCGAGCAGCAGGAACTGGTCGAGGAAACAGGCGAGACGACCGCCGATACCGTCGGACGGCCGGCGAAGCTGTTCCGCTTTCGCCACGCCGTTCTTGACGAGCGGGTTGTCGCAGGGACGAAATTGCCACTATCGCGCGCTTGACAGCATTTATTCTCACAATAAGAATATGCCAAATTATACTCATTTAGAGAATAAATGGAGCGCCGATGTCCGTTTCGCTTTCGACCGCCGCGTCCCTCTACGATCGCGTCCGACGGGTGATCCCGCCAATCGAATGGCCAGCCTTTACCGGCGACATCGAAGCCATCCTCGAGTTGAAACGCGAGCGCAATGCCGTCATCCTGGCGCACAACTACCAGACGCCCGAGATATTCCATTGCGTGGCCGATATCGTCGGCGACAGCCTCGCGCTCGCCCGCAAGGCAATGGCGGTCGACGCGGACGTCATCGTGCTCGCCGGCGTGCATTTCATGGCCGAGACTGCCAAGCTCCTCAACCTGGGCAAGACCGTGCTCATTCCGGATCTCGGTGCCGGCTGCTCGCTGGCCGACTCTATTACCGCTTCGGACGTGCGCCTGATGCGGCAACGCTATCCCGGGGTGCCGGTCGTGACCTATCTCAACACCTCCGCCGCCGTGAAGGCGGAGTCCGACATCTGCTGCACCTCAGGCAATGCGCTGGCGATAGTGGAATCCCTTGGCGTCGCACGCGTGATCATGCTGCCTGACGAATATCTGGCAAAAAACATCGCGGCGCAGACAAAGGTCGAGATCATCGCCTGGAAGGGGCATTGCGAAGTCCATGAGCGCTTCAGCCCCGCCGACATAAGCGAGCTTCGCCAGGCGCATCCCGGCGTCACAGTGCTTGCCCATCCCGAGTGCCCGCCGGAGGTTGTCGCGGCGGCGGATTTCGCGGGGTCGACCACGGCCATGTCCGACTATGTCGCACGGCACAAGCCGGCGCGCGTCGTGCTGATGACGGAATGCTCGATGAGCGACAACGTCGCCGTCGAGCATCCCGACGTCGACTTCGTGCGCCCATGCAATCTCTGCCCGCACATGAAGCGCATCACGCTCGCCAACATCCGCGCCGCGCTCGAGCAGAACCGCCACGTCGTGACCATCGATCCGGACGTCGCCGAGCGGGCGAGCCGGGCAGTGGAGCGGATGCTCGCTGTATGACCATCCACGAGTTCCACGGCCGCCCGATCATCATCGGCGGCGGCATTGCCGGACTGATGACGGCGCTGCATCTCGCACCGGAGCCGGTCGTCCTCATTTCCAAGGCCTTGCTGGGAGACGAGGCCTCCAGCACGCTCGCCCAAGGCGGACTTGCGGCCAGCCTCGGCAGCGATGACTGCCCGGACCTGCATCTTGCCGACACGCTTGGGGCAGGCGACGGGCTTTGCGATGAGACGGCAGCAAGGCGCGTCGTCGAGGCGGCACCGCGAGCGATCGAGCATCTCGCGCGACTGGGCGTTGCTTTCGACCGAGCGCCCGACGGCACGTTGCTGCTTGGGCTCGAAGCCGCGCATTCGCGCCGGCGGATCGTCCATGCCGGCGGCGACGCCACTGGCCGTGAACTGGTCCGGGCGCTCGCCGCCGCCGCGCGACGGACGCCCTCGATCACCATCCTCGAAGGAGTCGAAGTCCGGCACCTGTTTGCCGAGGACGGCGAAATCGCCGGCGTGCTTGCCGTCGGAAACGGCGACGCGATGACGCTCTCGACGAACCGCGTGGTGCTCGCGACCGGTGGCATTGGCGGGCTGTTCAACCATACGACCAACCCGCTCGGCTCGTTCGGCCAGGGCCTGGCGCTTGCCGCGCGAGCCGGCGCGGAGTTCGCCGATCTGGAATTCGCACAGTTCCACCCTACAGCGCTCGATGGCCCGCGTCGCCCGATGCCGTTGGTGAGCGAAGCGGTGCGTGGAGAAGGCGCGATCCTGGTCGACGACCGCGGTCGGCGCTTCCTCGCCGACACACCCGGCGGGGAACTTGCGCCGCGCGATGTCGTGGCGCGGGGCGTGTGGCGCGAGCTTGGCGCCGGGCATCGCGTGTTCCTCGACGCGAGTCGGTGTCTCGGGCCGAGATTCGCCGTGCACTTCCCGGCGATCGCATCGCTCTGCCGCGAGGCCGGCATCGATCCTGCCTTGCAGCCGATCCCCGTGCGTCCGGCGGCTCACTATCACATGGGCGGCGTAGCCGTGTGTGCCGACGGCCACAGTTCGGTTCGCGGCTTGTGGGCCTGCGGCGAGGTCGCCCGGACCGGGCTGCATGGGGCCAACCGGCTCGCCAGCAACTCGCTCATTGAAGCCGTGGTGTCCGCCGCTTGGGTCGCGGCAAGCGTCGCCGCCTCGTCCCCGGGCATGCCGAGACGGCTGAAGCCCGCGATCGTGCCGCCGCAAGCCGATGGCTCGCGCATCAGGCCGATCGTCTCGCATGCACTCGGCATCGAGCGCGACGGCGAGACGCTGCGTAATGCGGCAAGAGCCCTGGCGCCGATTGTCGCCGGACGCGATGCCGCTTCCGATCCCGCATTGGTCGCGCTGATGATCACAATCGCCGCCCTTCGCCGCGAGGAAAGCCGGGGCTCGCATTTCCGGACCGATTTCCCCCGACGCGATGCGCAGCCGAAATCGCTGCGGTTGACGCTCGACGAGACGTTCGCGGCGGCAGCATTCCTTTCCGACACTGCCGTGCTGCGCGGCAGGAGGGCTTGACCTTGACGCTGTCGCCGCTGCCGCGCGTGATGGTGGAGCCGCTGGTGCGCTTCGCCCTGCTCGAGGATCTGGGACGCGCCGGCGATCTCACCACCGACGCGATCGTTCCCGCCGACGCCACCGCGACGATGGTGCTCGCGACAAGGCAGCCGGGCGTGATCGCCGGCATCGATGTCGCCGCCCTCGCCTTCGAGCTGATCGACCCCAGGGTCGAAATCACCGTGATCCATCCAGATGGCACCGTCATCTCGGCCGGCGACGTGATTGCGACCGTGCGCGGACCTGCCCGCGCGCTGCTGACAGCCGAGCGGTCGGCGCTCAATTTCCTCTGCCATCTGAGCGGCATCGCCACGCAAACCGCGGCGATCGTCGACGCCGTGCGCGACCACAAGGCCAGGATCGTGTGCACGCGCAAGACAACCCCTGGCCTGCGTGCGCTGGAGAAATACGCCGTGCGCGCCGGCGGCGGCGCCAATCACCGCTTCGGCCTCGACGATGCCGTGCTGATCAAGGACAATCACATC
Organism: Mesorhizobium sp. B2-4-3; assembly: GCF_006442815.1. Taxonomy (GTDB): domain Bacteria; phylum Pseudomonadota; class Alphaproteobacteria; order Rhizobiales; family Rhizobiaceae; genus Mesorhizobium. The sequence continues at coordinate 29,523 of NZ_VFVL01000037.1, read as the reverse complement.
GCGGTCGCCGGTGATATCGGCACCGCCATCGAGCGGGCGCGTACCCGTGCCGGCCACATGGTCAGGATCGAGGTCGAAGTCGACACGCTTGAACAGCTCGACCTCGCGCTCGCGGCCGGGGTCGACGCGGTGCTGCTGGACAACATGTCGGTCGAGCAACTGGCCGATGCGGTGGCAATCGTCGGCGGCCGCGCGGTCACCGAGGCATCCGGCCGCGTGACCGCGCAGACGGCGCGCGCGATTGCCGCAACCGGAGTCGATTTGATTTCCGTCGGCTGGATCACACATAGCGCACCGATCCTCGATATCGGGCTCGATTGGATGAGTTCTAATCGCTGCCTCCAAGTGGGCGACACCCTTACTCTACAGGAGGGTATGCCGAAATCGCTCGGCGGCAGGTCTCTGGGCATTCGAAGGTCCGAATCTGAATATGAGCCAGGCGCACCGCGTGAGCCCGCTTCTCGTGATCGTAGTGAATTGCCACGATAATCTCCGTTCAACGGCACCACACGAACTCGCGCCGCGAACGGGGTGATTAGAAAAGGCAGGATCGCGGTCCTTGCAACAACCAGTTCAGGGTGATCCCGCTCCGGCGTGAATTGACCTGCGGGATTCGGTCCGAGGGCTTGGCAATCAGCGGGCGAAAGCCGGCCCGGAACCAGAAGCACCGTCTTCGACCGGCGGTGCTTCTGGTTCGTCCTCGGCGATCTCCTGCATCAGCTAGGGCACGGCATCGTGTATGGCTGTTGGATGTTGCGGCCTCAGGTCTAGTGCCGAAAACTTTGATAAACCTGTTAAAACAGCCAACCAGGTTGTCAACAGGGGTAAATCGCGCATGTTCACAATTTTATCAAATGTAGATTGACATGTTTGCCACGATGGCATATGTTGATCGAATGGATTGGGGGGAATTCCCCATTGTAGACGACTTAATGCGATTTGACATAGGAGGATTTCAAAATGTCGGTCATTGACAAGATCAAAGACCAGATTAGGCGTGGAGCAGTTCATCAGGGGGTTGCCGTCGTCTTGGCGAGGCAGCCTACCCTCGGGAACAACATCAACGTTGCCGATATCCAGGCGCAGTATCCTGGAAACTCGGACTACGTCCCTTCCGCAGTAAAGCACTTCATGGAAACCGGTCTTGGCCGTTACTACAAAAGGAAGGGTGGGCTCTCCACTGCGTCGTTCTTCGATCCCGATCAGGCACTCACCCAGATCAGGGCGGCGCTCAATCAGCTGTCGATCGCCTTCGATATCAAAGAGAGCGGCACGACGAAGGAGCCGGAGGACGTGCAGTTTGATGACGAAAGGCATTCTGAACTTGACGCATACGATCAGGCACGCATTGCAGCCGCGAAAGCCCTGGGGGTCCGGCCGGAGAGGCTCCATATCCAGTTTCTGCCCTAGGCTTCCGGCGTAAATCATCGATGCGGCGGCTCAGTGCCGCCGCATCGGCACCCCCCTACGGAGGCAATCGCGACCTTTAAGGTGAAGGATGCCGGCGGCGGGCCTTTTACTGCCTGAACTCCGCCGCAAGCGGATCGTCTTAAGAATATTGGTGATCTGCTTAGCCGACCCTCAAAGGCCTTGGACAGATGGAAAGAACCGTTGCCTTGGCTCCTCAACGCCAGGAATGTTCTGGATCAGGTCCTTCACTGGGTTTCGGCCGGAGTACACCAAGTGCCTTTCCTGACTGTAGACATCCAAGATTTTTGGCTTCTCCGTCCTGAAAAAGATTTGCTTCCGCGCATAAACTTGAATTGCATGGTTTAACCGGTCGGCTTCATCGCCATTGATAACCAGCGTGAAGAACCGAGGAAGCGTGCGGTAGCTCATGGGCCTTACGAGTAAGGCCGCAATATTTGGGGTGAGCGGTGCAAGGAGGGTCGGGGAATGCATGGTATTTAATGGGGATCGGATGTTGTGATAAAACCCGTCGCCAAAAATGAACTCCCTGTTTGGCGAGTAGATTGCCACAAACTTTCCCCTGATCCCGATCTGCTTCACGGCCTCCTGATGCGTGTGTTGCATGTTAAGGCCAATGAGGGCGTTCCGCTCTGCTCCTTGCAGCGGACCCCGATAGTGCTCAGCTACGCTGACCGCGCTTTCCCGGTTCATCGGGCTTCGAACCGCAAGCGAAATCATGCCTTCGGCCAGCTTCGCTAAATCGTCGTCAGCTACCTCTAACGGCCTAAATCGAGCGGCGAGCGGCTTTGGGCTTGCCGCTTCGTCACGATCTAAAATTTGTAGCCACCGAATGACACTGGGGAAGTTATTGTCTGCACTTCCGAAAACGCCTTCGAAGTCCTGATCCCATGGCGTTGCCTCTCCTGGCTGCCCTAAGCGTATTTGATGGCCGTTTCCAATGACGCCGAGGTTCTTGGGAGGCATGCTTTTCACGCTGCCGTCAGGTCTTAGCCATTTCGTCATGCCAGCTTCATTCTTCCAGAAAGCGGAGACCCCTTCCGGCCACCAATGATGACGTGCAGCTTTTAGAGTGGCCAAGTTAGTGAGCCTCAATAGCCTAGTGATATGCGAGCGCTTAAGGCAATCTGCATACGGTGTGCAACCTCAACAACATCACCACCAGCCAAGAGGCGATGCGTCAACAGGCGTCTGCCCAAGGATCGCTGTTCCAGGGCTGCAACACCTCCGGCGTGAATTGACCTGCGGGGTTCGGTCCGAGGATTGGCAGTCAGCGGGCGGAAGGCGACCCCGAACCAGACTCATCCTCTTCGTCCTGAGGCGATGCCGGCACATCCTCGGCGATCTCCTGCCTCAGCTTCTGCCCTTTGGCCAACCGGCGGCCAAGCGCTGCGACGAAGCCATCGTAGCGCTGCAGGCCTTTGGCCCGGGCCTCGGCCTGCACGGATTCCGGCAGCGCCGGCGTGGAGGAAAGCCAGAAGCGAACGAACAGCGCCAGCGTCTCGGTTGCGATGCCGATATCGCGCTCGACGCGCTGGGTGCGCCGGTCGATCTGATCCAGGCGGCGCGTGACGGCCGCCTCCTTACGCTCGGCCGCGTCCGGCGATAGGAAGGAGGCAATAGCCGCTTCCGTGATCAGTGACAGGGACACGTCGCGCCTGACCGCATAGTCGGCAAGCGCATTCATCAAGTCCGGATCGAGATAGGCCGAGAGTCGCTTCTTCTTCATGGCGGTTAGAGTTCAACCCCGTCGTCCTGATCCATCGATGCCTGCCTGGCCATCTGCCGCATCGTCCGGTCGAGCGCGCGCCGCCGCGTCGCGTCATCGTCAGGCTCGTCCTCGTCAAGCTCGAACTCGCGCTCCACCGGCTTCTTAGGCTCGATATCCTCGTGCTCCGGCAGTTCCGGCTCACGCCGGATGCCGCCGTTGGAGGGATCGCCGCTACCCCTGTCTCGGCCGCTGGCGGCACCTGGCTCCCCTTGCTCGGACAGAAGTGGAAGTCTGTTCCAGTCATCGGGATGCGGAGCGGACTTCTGTGCTTCGCCGGTCTTCGGCGGTGGCACCACACGCGCGGCAAGCCGCGGATCGGCGAAGTAGCGGGCCTTCTTCGCCCTGACGGGGAACAGTCCCGACACCATGACGATTGAGTCCGTCGCCGGCAGCTGCATGATCTCCCCCGGAGTCATCAAGGCCCGGGCCGTCTCCTGCCGGGACACCATCAGATGTCCGAGCCATGGCGAGAGACGGTGGCCGGCATAGTTCTTCATCGCCCGCATCTCTGTCGCGGTGCCGAGCGAGTCCGACACACGCTTGGCCGTGCGCTCGTCATTCGCGGCGAAGCTTACTCGCACGTGACAGTTATCGAGGATGGAGTTGTTCGGCCCATAGGCCTTTTCTATCTGGTTCAGCGACTGCGTGATCAGGAAGCTCCGAATGCCGTAGCCGGCCATGAAAGCGAGGGCGGATTCGAAGAAATCCAGCCGCCCCAAGGCCGGAAACTCGTCGAGCATCAAGAGGAGCTGCTGTCGCCGCTTCCTGGCGCGCAGATCCTCGGTCAGCCTGCGGCCGACCTGATTGAGCACAAGCCGGATCAGCGGCTTTGTGCGGGAGATATCCGACGGCGGCACGACCAGGTAGAGCGTGGTCGGCCGCTCGGCCTCGACGATGTCCGCGATGCGCCAGTCGCAGCGTGACGTGACCTTTGCAATCACCGGATCGCGGTAGAGGCCGAGGAAGGACATCGCCGTCGAGAGGACGCCGCTTCGTTCGTTTTCGCTCTTGTTAAGCAACTCGCGCGCTGCGGACGCAACAACCGGATGCGGACCGGCCTCGCCCAGATGCTTGGTCAACATCATGGCGCGCAGTGTATTTTCGATCGGACGACGCGGATCGGAGAGGAAGTTGGCGACGCCAGAGAGCGTTTTGTCCTTCTCCGCGTAAAGGACATGAAGGATGGCACCCACAAGCAGCGCATGGCTGGTCTTTTCCCAATGATTGCGCCTTTCGAGAGAGCCTTCCGGGTCGACCAGAACGTCCGCGATGTTTTGAACATCGCGGACCTCCCATTCACCGCGTCGGACCTCGAGCAGAGGATTGTAGGCAGCAGACGCTGCGTTGGTCGGATCGAACAGAAGCACACGACCAAAGCGCGCACGCCAGCCTGCCGTCAGTTCCCAGTTCTCTCCCTTGATATCATGGACGATGGTGCTGCCGGGCCAAGTCAGGAGCGACGGCACCACCAGCCCGACACCCTTGCCGCTGCGCGTCGGTGCAAAGCACAGTACATGCTCCGGTCCGTCGTGACGCAAATAGTCGTGGTCGAGGCGGCCAAGCACCACGCCGTCGTGCCCAAGCAGGCCTGCCGTTGCGATCTCATCGCGCGTTGCCCAGCGGGCCGTGCCATAGGTGTGAGCATCCTTGGGCTCCCGTGACCGCCACACGGACATGGCGATCGCGACGGCGATTGCGATGAAGCTACCGGATGCCGCGATGGCCGCACCTTCGTAGAAGATCGAGGGAGCGTAGGCGTCGTAGAAGTACCACCACCAGAAAAAGGCCGGCGGCGGATAGAGCGGCCAACCACCAAACTCGAACCAGGATGCGCCGAGTTGGGCCTGAAACCCGAGCCGCCATGCCGTCCATTGCGTCGCGCTCCACGTAGCTAGGACCACGATTGTCAGGACAGTAAGGATCTGCCCCCATAAGATACGCGTCGCGGACATCTGTCCTCCTTAAACCCTCAAGAGAACAGAGGGATCGGAGAACGCCTCGACAAGACAAATCCGCCCCAAGCATCACTGTGCCGTACCGCGGCGTGAAAAGACTGGCGAATTGCGGTGGAGTGTCCGGTGTGACTGCTCTTTGGTCTCCAGATTGCATGGCTTTCCTGCGAGGCGGTATCCCCATCCGCTTCCTCGCATCGCCCAAATTATCGACTGTGCCCCCTAGAAAGCTCGCGCCCCCAACTAATTGGCGTACTTCGACGTCGACTAGATTTCTCTGGATTGTCACACCATCACTTGCCGTGTTGAAGTGGCAAATGTTGCTAAGTCAGGGGAGGACAATATGGCAAAATGGCGGATATGCCTGATAACAATTCTTGGTCTCACCTTTCCGGTCGCTGCCGCTGACCGGCCAGCTCAAACACTACAGCCTGCCGGCACAACAGTTCTCTTCGCTCAAGTATTGGATTGGCTCGACGATAGGCATTTCGCTGTCGGTCGTTGGGATGGCTCGATCACGCTGTTTCGTACACCTCACCAAGGCGAATTCGGCCCGATTATCACGCAGGCACTGTCCGAACCGACCGGGGCCAGCGTTGAGATGCTCGTGAGGTTCGACAAATCAACGTTCGTAACATCTGACGGTAGATCAGCGCTGGCTGTATGGCGTCGCGCCGGCACAGTGGAATCGGGGAGTGGGTTTACCCTAGCTGAAAGTCCATCGTACGATGGCTCTCTTGGTCCGGCCAATAGTGGACTGGCAGTTACGATCAGCAATACGCGCTATCTCGTCACTGGTCATGAGAATGGGTCCATTGCCCTCTGGGTCAAAGGGTCAGGCGGGTTCACTATCGCAAAGGTGATCAGTCTCAAATCTCCCGACGCACCGGCCAACCCTTGGGGCCTACGCAACATTCGCTGCTTGGCTGTTTGGCGGTCCGATGTACTCATTACAGGGTCCGAGGACGGGGATCTCGTCGGGCTCCATTTGCCTGATCTGAAAGAGGTATTTCGGGTTCGCTACAACAAGGCTGCCCAACGGGGCATCAACAGCATTTCAGTGGTCGACAACTGGCTACTGGTTGCCAATTGCGCAGTAGGATCAGCCGACAAGAACCTGTGGCTCTTCGACTTGAAATCAGGAAGGCCTGAGTTGAGCGATGCTGAGGATCTTGCGCTGGATACGTTTCGCTCACAAGTGTTCGATTTCGATGCTGACTTGGCGAAAGAGGACAGCAAGATCCTGTTTTTCAGCAGTACTGAGGAAGGGCTGATCTGGATGGGCGACATCGAAAGCGGCCAGTTGATTATCACTGGCGTTACGAAATCCTCGCCGGAGGGGGGATCGATCATGGCCGTATCACCTAGTGGCGATCTCCTGGCGGCAGCCACCTACGCGTTACGGCTATTTAGACTCCGTTGAGAGTTTCATTTGCCGGCAAGCCGGAGCGAGACAGGGCGCACCTCAAAGGGCCAATCCTCGCTTCTGTCCAAACGACCAGTCTACACCGCCGCTTGTGCGTGCGATGCCGGAAACGTGCCGATCGAGATGCTTCTCGATCGATGGCGACCATGGGACAAGCTGGAAACCGAACCCGTCGTCAATCATGGCGAAGCGGCCAGACGCAAGCGAGAAGCGCTGGCTGTAAACGCCCGAGACGTTGTCGCCGTCCGCGGCCTTCCTGAACGGCAGGCCGGTTTCGGCGGCAAGCCGCTTTCCGAGGGTATCAACCTCCCGGTCGCGCAGCGTGACGATCAGATTGCGCGCGAGGATCACGCGCTGGCCGGCCCATCGAGCGAGTCCCTCCCCGATCAGGTGTTCGGTGCGGGCATCGAGCGCGTCCTTCACCTCACGCCCGAAGCCGCCTTCGCCCAGTTCGGCTGGATTGCTCGCCACAAGTTGTCGGTCTAGCCAGGTCGCACCATTGGCATGGACCTGCCCGGCGATCGACATGTCCGAACGGACTGCCAGCGCGACGCGGCTGTGACCTGCGCCATCCTCGTAGCGACGGAGCTCGACGATCGAGCCCGGTGTGGAATCACCAGTTGCTTCCAGATGGTGGAAACGGATGTGATGTGTGCGGCCGTCGATGCCGTCCACGATCGCGTAAGCCAAACCGCGTAGCTCGTCATGAAGCCCTCGTTCCAGGAGCCGGCCAATGATCTGCGTGTCGATCTCCTCGGCGGCCAGCACGTAGTCGGCCGGCCCCCGATCGAGGCCATTCGCCATCAGGCTGCGGTGCATGCGCTTGATGATGTCGCCGCGCTCCCCCAGCGCTCGCAAGGTCGGCTCTGCTTCTTCCACCATGGCCCATTGGCCGGGGCCGATCTCGGCGGCGAGGCCCATGCTTTCCAGATATCGGAGTCTTCCCACCTTGAACGCCAGATACTCGTCCGGGGCTTTAGCGAGAGACGGCGCGACCTCGATGATCCCCTGCTGATCGGAATCTCGCCGGAGCTGGCGGTCGAGCTGTGTCCAGCGCTCCACCTCAATTTGTCGGTCGAGCGACCGGCGTATGTCGAGATCATTGCGGGGCCCGAGTTCCTGAGTGATCAGGTCCTGTGCGCGATCGCGCATGCCGGCCTTGATGTAGTCCCGGGATATGACGAGATCCTGACCATCATCTGCGCGACCGCGCAGAATGATGTGAACATGAGGGTTGTCGGTGTTCCAATGATCGACCGCGAGCCACTCCAGCCTGGTGCCCAGATCCTTTTCGACCTGCGCCATCAAATCCCGAGTGAAGCTCTTCATGTCAGCCATTTGAACGGCGTCTTCCGGTGAGACGATGAAGCGGAAATGATGCCGGTCGTCCTTGCACTGCTCGGCGAAATCCTTGGCGTCGGCATCCTCGGTTTCGGGACCGAACATATGGGCTTTCTCGCCGTCGCGTGTCACACCTTCACGGCGCAGGTAGTTGAGATGCCGGGGCAGCGAAGCGTTCGTTCCCCTGTGGCGGACGACCAGCGCCTTAACCGTCGAAAAGCGCGAACGGCTGGTGATCAGGCGATTGGCACGAATACTCGCCGTCCTTCCCCGCCCAAAGGCCGATCTGCCCTTCGACGTGATCCTGCCATTCCGCGAGATACCCCCGCCGGCCTTTTGCGCAGCGGCAAGCGCCTGGGCGATAAACGGCCTTGCCCGCTGACCCTGCCGTGAGCGTATGAGGCCTGGCCGCACACGGAAATCGTCATCTCGGCTCATAGGGATTTTGCCACGAGGTGCGACATACGTTGATTTCGTCGATGAAGATCACGGTGCGCACCGTGCGTACCTGATCCGCGATGTGCGGATCGGTGCGAAAGGGCCAATCAAAACAACCCAACCGACTGGACCGCACATCGCGGTCTTTTATCTTGCCATCCCTCCCCGACACCTCCTCTCCCGCCGCCAATCCCGCGACGGAACAGGCCGGAACGCGACTTACGAGAAATCTGGTGATCATCGCGACGTCCTTGGAAACTGATGGATAAAGAGGTCGTTCGGACCGAGCCTTGGTGTTGGACCGGCAACTGGCGGCGCGATATCCGGCGATGGTTCAATCGCCGTCAGGTCAGGGGCAAACACGCGCATCGGTGACAGCCTGCCGACTGAACGAACCGCCGCAAATACCGTGACGGTTGCGCTATGCTGGCCTTCGTCGCGGTGCAGCTTGGTATTGCTCGCTACATCCGCGGCCTCGTCGAACAGCGGCGAATGATACGCATCCGACCTGCTTCCCGTTCGCCGCAAGCAGAACGCAATTTCAGCAGTCCCTTTGATTTGTGGCGCGAGCTTCGCGACGTAGTCGACCGTCTCCCGAGGAAGCGGGCGACCCTTTGAAAGATGCTCGTCGTAGCGCTGCGGTCCGGCATTGTAGGCGGCGAGAAATCCCCTCGCGCCGAAGCGATCGCGCATCTCGCGGAGATAAGCGGCGCCGGCCAGGATGTTGTCTCGGGGGTCGAATGGATTGCTGCCGAGCCGATGTTTGAAGCGCAATTCCTGCCAGGTTGCCGGCATGATCTGCATCAGGCCCAGCGCACCTTTTGACGAAACCGCGCGAACATCGCCACCGCTTTCGACATGTATGACCGCGCGTATCAGATGCTCGGGAATGTCATAGCGTTTAGCAGCTTCGCGGACGTGAGCAGACCAGTCATTCTTCGACGCTATTGCAATGTTTCCGCGAGACTGTGGTGGAGAACACGATGCGTCTGCGCGTCCGGGCGGAATGACAAACGCAAGAAGCGCGCACACCGAGAGCATTGAAATGGAATGACGGACGGGGGCGCGGCGTTCGCCGTCCCGACACGCTGATAGCCTGCCGCCGTGCTCGCTTCGGTCAAGGGCAAGGCTCCGCCGGGCGGACCGATCCGCAAAAAACGCGTCGATCGAAAAGCAAGCGTCCGACCGCCCTTGACCTTCGCTGCGCGCGACGGCTGCCTGGCGGGCGATCGGGTCGAAGGGTTTGACCGCGGCCCAATCGATCAAAGGGTTTGCGACGGAAGGATTTCTGGGGCGCAATCGCGGCATCGGATCATGCCCGCTCATCGCGCTTTGAAGGCCGGCTCCAATGCAGGTTCCAGACGTCTTTTTCGGAAGCGGCCTGGAACAGACTGGCGCGGATCGGTTGCGTAAACGTCGGATCGTCGAAGAGGATGGAAAGCCAGGCTCCGGCCTTTTCGCTGGTGCGATCCCACGCTGCACCAATCTCAACACCTTCGCAGTAGATCCGGTGTTGCGGTGCGTTCTCCCCGTCTGCTTGTTCGGCAGGCAGGATGGCGAGCTTGGCGTCGATCGTGAGGGTGCAGATATTGCCGAAGAAGCCGTCATCATTGCGCGTGAAAGTGCCGATCTGGGTCATGCGAAAGTCCTTTCGTTAGTGCGGGATTGAGCCGTCACGGCTCGCGGGAAGACGGTTCGACCGGCAAATGCGGCGCCGGAGATGTGTTGACGTTTGTCCAGACGGGAACCGCTCGACCGACGACGGCGGTCATGGGAAGCGGGCCGAAGTAGCGGCCGTCAAAACTGTCCGCGACGCCCCGGTTCATGAGGAATAATTCGCTATCGCCAATGACGCGGCAGCCCTGCCAGGTGGGCAGTGGCCTGCCGCGGCTATCGCGCTCGCGCGCATATCCATAGGTCACACCGCGTACGGTGACGGCTAGGCCGCTGCGACAGACTGCTTCCCCGCCAAGTGCCAGGACGCGCTTCAGAAGCGATACGCTACGGGGCAGATATCGGCGCTCGGCCAAGAGTTCAGCGAGTGGCTCCGGTGGCATGACGACGGCAAGATCGCCGACACCGAGTGCACGGCCGGGTTCAACGCGATAGAGTCCGATCGGAACGCTCGCCGATGCGTTCCAGATCAACCAAGGGCCGTGTCTGCTCCAGGCAGGAGCGACGGCAAGCGCCGCGCCGGCGAGCATTGCCGCGACGATCGTTCGACGCGCGCTCATGGCTCAATCCGCCGACGCAGCAGCCACGCTTCGTGACGCTGCCGTGTGTAAGGCCGAGGGTTTTCGCGCGCGGCAAGCCGGCTATGGACATGGCGCCAGTATTCTGGCGAGACGTCGACGGGATCGATGCCGATCGCCTCGACGGCGTCGATGGCCTGCAGCACCCTTTCCACTTTCGGCCAGCCGATGGCGGTCACAAGGATGTCGGCGCCGGGCCGCACATAGGCGACGGTCGAGCAGCGTTTACCAGGACTGACAGCACGCAGGATGTCGATACGCGCGGCGACGGTGCCAAAGTCGTTCGCCGTCCAGCGGACGAACGCGAAAATGTTGCCTGGCGCGAAGGCGACGATGCGTCGGCTCCTGTCGATGATCCTGTTCTCGACGGTCTTGCCGAAGCGAATGTAGTTCTCGATCCGCTTCTTCAACCAAATCAGTTCCACAAAGGTTAGGTCGCTCATGGCGCCCTCCCCTTGGCGAACCGAAAGCCCTCGACAGCAATTGAGTTCGCGGACCCATTCGTCGTCGTGCGATGATTTGGGCTGATTTCGACGGCCTCGAGCGCGCACCCGCCGTCACATGACGAAGATCGTTCACAGCCTTCCGGAAGCATGCCTGCGGTTAGAAAGAATCCGAAGGATTCTGGGTTAGGTAAGTTAGCGGGCCGAATTCGGCTTTCGGTTCCACAGTTTGAGCATCGTTCGGGTTCCTGAAATGCCGAGAAACAGGTTCCCGAAATCCCGTGTCCGCGGGTTCCTGAAATGACGGACTGATTCACAGGTTGTCCTCCGCAGCCCGCGCCTTGCGAAAGCGCATGAATGGATCCGGGTGGGAGGGCTTGAAGGTCAGCAGCGGCTCGCCGGCCTGGGTCAGGCCGAGTTCGAGCCGATAGCCTGGAAGCGATTGACGGCGAACGATGCCGCGCACCTCGAAGGCGAAGCGCTTGTAAGCTGACAGGCTGCCAGACTTTATGTGGAGATGGCGGAGGTCAAAGGACCAGCCATGCGCCTGTCGGCCGCCATGTTTTCGTACGAGCCGATAGAGCCAGCGCTCGATGCCGCCGGTCAGGTCGAAGTAGGCGCGGTCGATAGTGAGCACGAAGGCGTCGACCATGATGCCGGCATAGAACCAATCGGGCAGGACAAGCTCGATGCCGAGCGGCCGGCTACGATTGTCAACGCGCTCTTTCCACTCGTTGATCCAGGAGAAACGGTGCATACGCCGTTCGGTCGGCTGCCGGATCGAGGTGGCGACAGTGGTCGACTGAAGCCGGTCGAGTGCCGCCTTGAGCAGCCCATACTCTCGGGCAGACGTGCCGCGGCCGATGAAAGTCAGGATCTCATGCGGCGTTGCCGCCATCATACGCGACGTCCGCAACCCGTTGTCACGCGCATCGACAATCTGCGAGGCTGCCCAGATGAGGATGTCCGCATCCCAGATGGTTGCCATTCCGTGGTCGATGGTGGCTTCGACACGGATCGAGATCTCACCCATGCGAAAGTCGATCGGCGTGATCCGGCGCGATTTTGCGAGCGAAAAGAACGGCCAAGCCATCAAATCCTGCGCGTCGCGCAAGGCCATTTTGCCGGGCCGCGCGTGAAAGAGCGCAGCAGCTTCCAGTTCTGTTGGCGGCGCACGCATTGCAGTTCCTCAGCGCTGCTTGCCGGCATAGGCAGGCGCCCGCGCCGCGTGTGGCTTGGCGGGGGGAAGTTCTGAGGCGTTGGTGTCGCTAGTCGATGTCCGGGCGCCCTGCGCGATCCAGGCATGCAGGTCATCGATGTCATAGAGAACGCGGCCACCGATCTTGCGATATGTGGGACCGGTGCCGTAGGTGCGGTGCTTTTCGAGTGTCCGGGCACAAAGGCCGACGACAGGGGCAGCCTCCTTCGTGCGAAGATATTTTTTGGGCGCGTCCGCGGAACCACTCGACATTGCTCGATCTCCATTCGGTTTTGCGGTCGTCCTGGCCTGCCGGGACGCGCGAAACGGACGATGACCGAATTGAAAAAACGGGAGGGAGGGCAAAGATCGGGACAGCGTTTTTGCTACCCTTTGCCGAAAGCTTCAGATGTCGGACTTGCGGCCGCGGCTTTGCGGATAGAGCAAAAGATCGCGATAGCCGCCGGCGACTAGGCGGTCGGCGCGATGCAGGATGGCGCGCACCTTGTGGCGAAGATGATGATCGCGCCAGTCGCGTGGTGTGATCGGCTCGGGCGACAATAATACCTCGGCGATCCGGCGGTATGTCGCCCTGGCAGCCCTGCCGTCATGAGCGCGCAGATTGAGAATATGTCTCAGCTTCGTCTGTTGCGGCAGAGAACCATAGCCCCGGCTAGGAGGTCGGCCGTTCAGCGCCCGCCAGAAGCGGCGTGCCGCGTCGAGCCTCGTCTCAAAATTCTCGTCTAGCGGCAGGATGAGGGCGTTCATTCCATGCGAGGTGTCGGATTTGCTGGCGACTACCTGATGCACTTCGCGCGCCGGCTGCCAGAGAATGTGGACATGATCTGCCTCGGTCCATGTGCTGGCACCATCGAGGTTGGCGGCTTGAACGCCCGGCAGGAACGTGTCCGTGGAAGCAGGTAGCTTGGTCGCACGAAGAATCCGGGGCGACGCCTGTTCGGTCCAGACGATGTGCTTAGATGAGAGAGGCTTGTCGCCAACGACTGTGAAATCGCGCGCCCCATCGAGCGGCAAAGTCGGGCGAGCCGATCAATTCTCCAGGTATCGTAATAGCCGATGCAAGTCGGTCAGCTTGAGCAACGAAGCCGTCGTTGCGGGCCAGATATTCGGCGGCGAATTCCGCGCCTTGATAGTCGCGCATGTGTACGTACGCCGCCGGATCGGTCCAATCGCTTCGCGACATGGCAACGGTCCTTCATCCGATGCTCGCAGTTGGTCGCGAGCTTCGGAGTCAGCATCCGAGGCGACGGTTGGCTTGGGTAGTCAGAGATTCGGCAAACCGGTTTGTTGATTCAGCAGAGCCCGACACTTTGACGTGCCGCTCAGTGTGGGGCGCCACCGGCCAGGAGATATTTGTAGCCGCTGGTCGTCATCCAACGGGCGCGGGCGAGATGGGTCTCCCATGCCTTGAAAGCCCGCTCCGGCTCTTTCGCAGGATCAATGTGGAGGACGATCCTTGCGACCTCTCGCCAATCGGCGTTTTCGGCTGCGGCGTCGAGAAGGCGAATGTAGGTGAGCAGGCGTTCTTCGTCGTAGCGAGTCAAGACGGTGGAATCGGGCGCAACATCGGCCACACCAGGATCGAGCAATGGTTTAAGCATTGCGATTGACCTTCAGATTAAGAGTTAGCGACGCTCAGGTTCAATCAGATTATCAGTTTTTCTGGTTATCCGATTTTCCATTTAATTGATCTGCCGGCTTCGTCAAGGACCGGCAAATCATGCAGAAGACGCTTCGCTCGCCTCGACACGTGCGTCTTGTCCAGTTGATCGTCGACAAACGTAAGGAGGCTGGTTTGAGCCAAGCCGATTTGGCTAAGGCGATAGGTCGCTATCAGTCAGTCGTCGCAGCCATCGAGTCCGGAGGCAGACGAATTGACGTTGTTGAGTTCCTCGACTTGGCTGAAACGATCGGCTTTGATCCGCATGAGGTGCTGGGCCAAGTCATGTCGGTTCGAAACTCGAAGGCAAAGAGCCGGTGATGTTGCAGATCTTGCTTTTTCGCAAATCTGACTGAAGTCGCATCGCGAGCCGGGCGGAGCCCGGCGAGCGGCGGCCGCCGCGAACGGCCTAGTCTACCAAAGATTCCGGGTGACATCCGCGCGGCCGGACATCCAGCCGCGCAGGGTTGTAGCTGTCAAGCTGCCTTTTCCAGCAAGGCCTTCGCCTTTCCTTCAAGCTCAAGACGGCTGTCCTGATGGGACTTGGTTCGTGCATGCGCGGTCATGCCCTGCACGAAATCAAAGATGCTTTCGGGCGGCCTACCTTCCTCGTGCAAGACGGCTTCGATTATCTTCCCGGTCTCGGCCTTGGATAGACCGCGTTTGCGCAGGAAGCTTTCACGGTCGTCATCCTTGCGGGCGACAATCTGGTCGCGGGCGGCCTTGATGCCGGCAATGAACGGCGCCGGTGAGGAATTCGCGAAAGTCGTCAAGGCTGGCGCTGCCTCGTGGGCAAAACGCTGCGCGGCAAACTTCGAATGCCGGATGCTGATTTCTTCAAAACCTTCCACGCCCCAAAGGTTGCGGTTCATGCAGACCGCGCGGAGATAGAACGACGCAATGCCGAGGGTCTTTGATCCGACTTCGCTGTTCCAGCAATAGAAGCCACGGAAATACAAATCCGGCCCTCCGTTCGGCAGGCGCCCTGCTTCGATGGGATGGGTGTCATCGACCAGAAAGAGGAACACGTCGCGGTCGCTGGCGTAAAGCGTGGTGGTGTCCTTGGTGATGTCCACGAAGGGGTTATGCGTCATGGTTGCCCAATCCAGCACGCCAGGCACCTTCCACATGGTATCGCCCGTGCCGTTGCCAGCGATCTTCATGACGGCTGCCACAAGCTCATGGTCCCAGATGCGGCCATAGTCCGGGCCGGTCACGGCGCGAAGCTCGATGCGTCCGTCCTCCGCCTCCAAGGTTTTCATAAGCTCTGCGCGATGGGAAAGCAGACCATGCTGCAGATTGATGCCAGCTAGCGGCGCAGGAAGATGGCGCATGTAGGTCGCGGGCGCGCCGACAAGGCTGCAAAGCTGGCCGAAGCTCCAATGCGTGGGCGCAATCGGCTGGTCCTGTCCGGGAACGATGAGCGAGAGCCTTTCCGCATTTTCGCGGCTTGCCTCAACCTTCACTGCACGGCTCTCCACAGTCCGGGCCGTGGCTCGGTCCGCACGGGCGCGCACGGCGTCGTATAGCTCGGTAAGCGACAGATAGCGCTCATCGTCGGGGCGCGAAAACCATTCTGATGAAACGCGCCCCTTGCGTTCGCCGCGCGAGATGTCCACGCGAAAGCCGCTGGAAACAGACTGCTGCTGGTTGTTGTCGGTGCCATTGGTATTCGTGATCATATTCATTGTGGTCACTCCTTTTTCCGTCAATGCCGAAGGCATGTCCCCCGGCATGCCTTCCGGGGGCGCGTGAGCGCGCGGGAGTGATGGGGGCCAATGCCGGCGCGCGGAGCCGGGCTGCGCGGTCGAGCGAGGCGGATGGGTCTGATTTTGGGGTGCCGATTAGTCGGCCGCTTTGCGAGCCGGCGGCCCTGCTTTGCAACAGCCGGCAATGGCGGGGAAGCGAGGGGAAAGTCTCCTCGCTTCCCTAGCGATCGGCAAGGCTCGTCCGCGGCCGATCAGAACAATGGAAGCGAAGCTTGCCGGCTTGCTATTTCGTGGCGAATAGGAATTGTTGGAAGATAACGAATTATTTGTCTGTTTTGCGAATAGACGTCTATGCAGCCTTTGCACATCCGAGAGACCAAGAGGAAAGCTCCATGACCGTTTCCAACGAGCAGCAGGACAAAGCTGATTTCGTATCCATCGCCGCTGACATCGTCTCTGCCTACGTCTCGAACAACCCTCTGCCCGTCGCGGAACTGCCGAAGTTGATCAGCGACATTCATGCCGCTTTGCAAGGGATCGGCACATCAGCGGCAGAACCTGTGGTTAAGCTGGAGCCAGCCGTATCGATCAGGAAGTCGGTGACGCCGGACTACATCATCTGCCTAGAGGATGGAAAGAAGTTCAAATCGCTGAAGCGACACCTCAACGTGCACTACAATCTGGGCCCTGATGAATACCGGCAGAAGTGGAGCCTGCCTGCCGACTATCCGATGGTGGCGCCGAACTATGCTGCCACTCGCTCGGCATTGGCAAAGGCTGCCGGGCTCGGGCGCAAGGCGGCAGAGCCCGCACCGGCTGTGACGCCCAAACCGAAACGGACTGCTCGTGTGGCCGCCGCGGCAACCACGCCAGTGGCCGCGAAGTCGCCGGCCAGGAAACCGCGCAAAGTTGCTGCCAAGGCCTAGCCTGCTGCATCCAACCGACTATCTTTTGGGCGGTGGCGGATCTGAACATGGCGAAGCCCCGTCCGGCGGACGGGGCTTCTTTCTGCTTAGAGCCGATTTCACTCGGCGGCGCGGCGGGACCAGATGAGGGAGAACTCGCCCTGCGTTTCGGTCTCGACCAGGCTCGCATAGATCGGAGCGGGGAAGCTGGGGTCGTCGAGCTTGACGGAGTGGTAGTCGCGGCCCTCTCGCGAAGTCTTCTTCCACGCCGCACCGAACTCGGTGGCGCCGGCGAAGATGCGGTAGTCCGGACCCTTTTCGTTGTCGCCTTCGGCGGGGACGAAATCGACCGCCTTGACGTTGAGGTTGAGGGTCTTGACCGAGCCCTTGAAGCCCTTTGCGGTGCTGGTGAACATGCCGATTGTAGCCATTGTGGTGGTTCCTTCTGTTTGATCGGGCCGCGCCCATCGCGACCTCGATGGGGTCTTGAGACCGGGGACGATCGGCCTGCACCCAGTGGGCTGGAACGAAGTGGAGGGCGGCCAGCGATGGCTTTTTTGCTTCGCGATGCAAAGCCGGCCGTTGGGCCGGCGGCGGAAAAAAGTCAGCGCTGGACGTTGCAGGAAGACGATCGAGGCGAAGCCGGTCTTCGGTCAGACCCAATCCATTCGAGGACGCAGTGGACGTGGCCAGCCGGCAAACAAGGGGGAACCGTCGCAATGGCTGCGTGTTCGGGCTTCTCCTTCAGATCGCAAGAGGTCATGGGCCGGTCTGAAAGCGGGCCTCATACCTGCCGGCAAGACGGGTGATTGCTGTCCGGTGAGACGATGGAGATAGACGGCAAACGCGCTCACTGCCCGTGCCTCGTCAGTCGCATTATGGAAAGCAAACCTGCATCCGAGAGGGCCAGACTTCGCATCGTCCAGTCAGACGGCGATCCAGGCACCTGATCCGGCCAATGCCATGCGGGCATAGTCGAGCCCAGCAACAGGGCGGATATGTTCCAAGCTGGACCGATGGGTTGCCGTGGTATTCGGTACACGCTGCAAAGAGCCTTGCGGTGAACGAGGCGCCAAGAGAGGAGCCGCCGCCACTTGCCGTGTTTCCCCTTGTCGTGCAGTCGAGGTTCCCGGCCACGCTGAACAGCGTGGCCGGAAAAATCTGACAGTACCCGGAGCCGCCTTAGCGACTCCGGGTTTTGCCATTCATTCGGCGGCGACGTCGAAGCCCTCACCTGCGTCACTCGCGCCGGCGCTATCAGGGGATGCCGCATCCGCGTCCTCCAAGGGCGTGTCCTCGGCAATGGGAGGCCTGTCCGCCATACCTTCCTCAGCTGTCACATTAAGCAGATCGTCAGCCGTCGCGGGCTCGGAAGTCCGTAACAGCGCGGGCAACCAGCCGGTCCCCGCCAGCAACTGTTCGGCGACTTCCGCCATTGGCTGCTTCTTCAACGCCGCAAGCCTTTCCGCTGCTTCGTTGCTGACGGCCTCTCCGACTGCGGCGAGGATGTTCGCCTTGGTGATCCGCCCGAGATAGGTGCGTACGGTGGGCGTCCAGTGTGCCGTCATGTCGAGCCCGAGCGCCGCCGCCAATCTGTCCGCCGTCTCATGGGCGCGGGGCCTGCGCTCCCACGGCTGCTTGACGGCATTGACCGTGAGCGAGGCGCAATGCGCAAACAACGCCATGACGCTGGCAGGATCGAGCGAGGCGATGAAGCCCCACAGGTCCGCCATATTGGCCGGCATGTCGGCCGCCCATCCGGCATGCCGATCCGCCAGCGCCTTCGCCGCTGCCGTGTCTTCGATGCCATCGGCATGACCGCCGAGATAGGTGCAGGTTGGGCGGATTTCCAGGCAATGGGCCTCCATGCCCTGATAGAAGGCCTGTGCGGCGAGCGTATGCGTCACGGCGATAAGGGCAATGTCCGGCTGTTCGCCTAGTGTCAGGCGAAGGCCGAGCGTCCGATGGGCGGTCAGGTCGCGGACGAGAAGATCGGAAAGCGGCTTGCCTTCATCCTCCGTTTCCTCGTCGCTTCCACCGTCGGCGTCCGAACTCCCATCCGCCTCGATGATCTCGCCATCACCATCGATGATGTGGCCGTCACTATCTGCTTCCGGTTCCGGCACTTCGTCTTCGGCGCGAATGAAGCCACGTTCGATGCGCGCAGTTCCATCATGGGAAAGCATGACGAACACGCCGCCGCGTCCGATGACATCAGGGTCATAGGCGTGACGCATGGCGTCGATGCGCTCGATCTCGGCTTCAAGCTCGCCGAAACGCTGGTCGACATGGTCAGGCAGTTCCTCGGCGCTCTTCCAGTCTTCCGTCAGTTGGTTGAACGTGGCGAGGGCCGCCTGATAGGCCGATTCGTCTTCTTCCGACAAAGCCACTGGCTGCGGGTAGGTCCGGCGCAGGCCATGCGCATGTGGATAGTCGATGTGCACATCAGCCCATTTCCATCCCTCTGCCTCCCTGACCGTTTCGGCGATGCCTTGCAGCTTCTCGATGACCATGCGGTCGAGCAAGGCCGCATCATCGTAGAAGCCGCCGCGATCATCGGTGAACAGATCGCGGATGATCGTGCCGCCAGCGTCGATATAGGCCTCCGCGCCGATGAAGGCGGCGCGGCGATCGCCAGCCGCGACATGGGTTCGCGTCAGTTCGCGGCGGATGATGTAGGGATCGCGGTTGTAGGTGAGGTTTTCGAAAACCTGCTCCTGCCGGGCATGATCGTCAGTGATGGCAAACGCCATCAACTGGTCGAGTGTGACATCGCCATCTCGATAAACCTGCATCAGCTTGGGGCTGACTGCTCCCAGCCGCAGGCGCTGGCGCACGACATGGGCGGTCACGCCAAAGCGGGCAGCGATTTCCTCTGCACCCCATCCGCGTTCCTCGTTGAGACGCCGGAACGCCTCGAACTGATCGGCGGGGTGCATGTCCTCACGCGTGATGTTCTCGTCCAGGCTGATCTCATGCGGATCGTTCTTGATGTCGATGACGCAGCGGACCGGTTCGGTCTTCTTGATCTGCTTGCGCTTCACGCGCAAAAGCTGTGCCAGCCTGCGGCCTTCGCCGATGGTGACGAAGTAGAAGCCGGTTTCCGCCCCCTCGCCGTCAAGCTCGGGCTCGACCACAAGGTTTTGCAGGATGCCTTTGGCGGCGATGCTTGCCGCATAGGCTTCGATGATCGCCTCGCTATGCGGGGTCTTGCGCGCATTGCGGGGCGACTTCTTCAGCTTGTTCAGGGGAATGAAAAACTCCGTGCCGCTCTTGCTGGCTGTCGTGATTTCCGCGCTCTTTGCATGGATGGTCATGGTTCTAGTCCTTTCCGTTACATGCCGAAGGCATGCCCCTCGGCATGCCTTCCGGGGGCGCGTGAGCGCGCGGCAGAGAGGGGGGCGAATGCCGGCGAGCGGAGCTGGGCTGCGCGTTGAGCGAGGCGGATCGGATCAGTTCAGAAGGTGACAGCCATGTGTCGCCTTGCGAGCGGGCGGCCCCGCTCTGTCGCAGGCGGCATTCGCGGGGGGAGAGATGGCCAAGACCATCTCTCCCCTCGTGAGGCTGTCGCCCTTTGTTGGCAATGGCCCCCGGCCGTATGGGATTTCGTTTGTGCGGAGAAGGCGGAGTGCCCCGGCTTCCCTTCTAGGAAAAGGCAGCCGTAGGAGCGTCAGCATAGCGGCGCCGCAGGCGCGACGCGAGGCCGACTGCAACGACGAGACCGGTTAAAAGGGTAGCCGAAGGAGCGTCAGCATAGCGCCGCCGCAGGCGCGACGCGGGGCCGACGACCCCGGCGAGGAGTGCCGCACGAATTGCGCTAAAGATCGTCGCTGAGTGGCTGAACGTGCATCGTCGAAGCAGGTTCAGGCATTTTTTCGCAAAGCCGATTGCAGCATATTTCTATACTTCTTGACCGTTTGCCCCGGGCGCCACCGTGGAGATTGCGCCAGAATCGTCGCTGGACGCCTGAGTGGTGGGCCTGGAGGACGCAATGCGGCGCACTTTTGGCCCGGACCCGATCTGGCTCGCCAGCGGCGTATACTTCGTCGCCTGCGCAAGCGTCCGGACGGCAAGTCCAAGGTACCAAGCGTTCATTCGCTTATCCCAGCTCCGGCAGCGGACGAAGGCCGACCAGTCGAACTCATAGATTGAGTGCAGCGTCCAGTCCGGGGTCAGTTGAACGACCAAGAGATATTCGAAGAGCTGGCGGTCCGGGTTGCCGGGATCGGGATACACAGTCCCCGTCTTACGAGCATCCAGTACACCTTTGATTGAATAGCGGTCTCCCCTGCGTGACAGAGCGTCGACGTTTGCGGTGCCGACCGCCGCCTCGGCAAGATTCGGGCATCCCGGGGTATTATTGAAGAAATCGATCGCAAGTTTTTCAGCTACCTGACCGACACTGAGCGCAAGGCCGCGCCGCCTCATTTCCCCGTGCAGGGCGGCACGCAGACGAAGTAGGCCGGCGTCGTCGATGGACGAAAGTTCGGGGATAGCGTCATGAGGCGGGCGGACCATCACCCAATCTCGCCGAGATGCGGAGAGCCTCCGGATATTTCGGCCGCCAAAGCGGTGCCGGTCAGGAATGTTTCACACGCATCCAGGACGTCCTGGTCGGGCCATCGCCCGCGCCCACGAATTGCGCATTCCCACAGCGTGAGTGTCCGCCATCCCTGATCAGCCAGCGCCCTGTACGATCGCGCGTCGCGCTCCTTGTTCGCTGCAATCTTCGACGCCCAGAAATCCTGGCGCGTAGCTGGAAGACGGAAGAGGTGGCAGTTGTGGCCGTGCCAGAAGCAGCCGTGGACCAGAAGCACGGCTCGCCATTTTGGAAAAACCAGATCCGGGCGGCCAGGCAGTTCCCGCACCTGAAGCCGGAAACGAAATCCGCGTGCATGCAGGCCAGTCCGGATCAGCATTTCCGGTCGCGTATTGCGACCACGGATGCGGCTCATGTTGTAGCTGCGCACCTCGGGAGAGTGCACATCGGTAGTCGACGTGTGGATATCTGATTTCATCTACAGAAGCGCCGGCTGCTGAACCGCTGGTCGAACGGCAACGCGCGCCGGGATCCCGGGGAAGAGGTCCGCGAGCGACGCGAACTCGTTATCGTCTTCTTCGAAAATAGCGACGTTGTGCTGGAGCATGCCCTCCGCCAGAGTTGCGGAGAGGCCCGCCTGAATGAGCCTGTGTGACCGACGGCCAACGAATGTCATGAGGATAGGGCTGGAACCGTCATTCAGGGGAACTGACCGGATGAGTGCAAAGTCTTTGCTGTCGAGCTCCTGAAAGACCTGGTGCTCCAGCTGGCTGCCTCCCAGGCGCCAGTTTTTGCCACCTTTGTTAATGCGCCGAATCTCCCGGTTCATCGCAGCTCCGAACAGGCAGATACAATCGAATTCTCCACCCTTCTCGCGGACAATATCCGGGTGAAGCAGCCGCTCCGCCGCAGGCTCGGTCAGGGCAATCGCCCGTTGGCGACTCGCAGTCGCTTTGCGGTGTGCTGCGAATAATCCCATATCCGAGTCCGTGAGTGAGCGGACAATGATCAGTTCCCGCCCGCTCACTGACGAACTCCAGCACGAAGCGCCGTAGTCCCGCTTCCCGCGTTGGTCAGCTGTGCCTTAAGAGACAGCGCGATACGCCAGGCCAGGAGGGGAGGAACCGCGTTTCCGATCTGCCGGAAAGCAGGGTTCATCGTGCCGCTGAATACAAAGCCATCCGGAAAAGACTGCAGACGTGCAGCTTCGCGTACGGAAATAGGCCGGGCCTGATCGCTGTCATAATGTATGTGGCTGTATCCGTCTTTTCCGAGATGTGCGAGCAGAGTTCGTGCCGGACAGTTGGCCTCCATCTTCCGCCATTTATTTGGAAACTTGCTCGCGTCGTACGGCGGAACAATGCTTGCCAGCAGATTCTTCCACCCAGTCGAATCTTCAGGCAGCTCATCGCCCAGCGCCCGATGCTCTGCCAGACGCCTCTCGAACAGTGAGACCGCGTAACGGCGGGCTTGCGGGTACTGATCGCCGGCCTGCAAGCCAGCGAAGATCTGATAGTCCCGGGGAAGATATCGTATTACGTGATCATAGAGGGCAGACTTGCCCTCGAAACCTGGCCAGCTTCGCATGCTGCGGGCGTAGTCAGTCTGTGAATCACTGCTGTGGTAAGGAACGGCGATGTCGAAACCCCGCCGTCCGCGGCGAAGCGTGCCCGCGGCGAGCTCCCGGCGGGCATCAATGGTTGGCAGATCACCGATGGCGTCCTGAGCTGGGACGGCAGGCATTAGGTCGGAAGTTGCCGCAGGCGGATCGCCGTAGTGATGCGCGTCGCTGGCGCCACCCGGTGTACCGAGTAGCTTCAGGGCAACAGCGCGTGTCCCACCGTATCCCGCCGGTAGATCAATCCAGTGCGTCGGTTCAGGCAGACTGATGCTGTCAGCCACCTCCCGGTGCAGCGCAATGAGTATCATTCGTTCCCGCATCTGCGGGACCCCGTAGAAAGCCGCGTTCAGCAGGGAATACCGGCAGACATATCCTTTGCCGGCGAGAACCTCCGCGATCTCCTCCGCGAGATTGTGCCCCCCATGATTGAGCATGTCGGGAACGTTTTCCATTACGACAGCTAGTGGAGCGCATGCTTCGACATATCGAAGATATTCGATATAGAGCCTGGCCCTGGCATCATGACGGAAGGCTTCAGGATGCTCTGCCACCTCACGGAGCTTTGAGCGGCCCACCCGGGCAAACGCCTGACATGGGGGGCCGCCGACCAGCACATCCACGGCGAGGGAGACGTCCCCCAGGCCCAGCGCTTCTGCAAGCTTCGCGGGAGGGGTTTCAGTGATGTCGCGGGCAATTGAATGGCGCGCGTCGTTCGGATGGAAGTTCAGGCCGTGGGATTTCGCTGCGTGGGTATCAAACTCAACGGCGCCCGCGATGTCATAGCCAGCACGCTTGAAACCAAGCGACAGGCCTCCACATCCCGAGAAAAGGTCCAGTACGCGGGGCGGCTTCGAACCGCTACGAACCCTCTGAAGCTTTTGGCTTATGAGCCGCGCTTCCATCTCAGCGTTCCTCTGGGCGCAGCGGGAGCTGCAGCTGCGCAGTCTGCTCGTTCAGGAACTTAAGTAGCGCATGACGGATAACCCACGCCGAGGAGACCTGATTTGCATCCGCCAAAGCCTGAATCTGCGCGTAGCAGTCGGCCGGCAGCATCACGGAGGTGCGGACCGATCGCATCTTTTTCGTTGCGGATTTCGCCATAGACCCTCCGATTCTTAAGAATACGGCATAGTGGTGAAATGTGCACCAAAAATATGCAAATTAGGCCGGGACATCGACTCGCTCCGGTCCGGCCCGCGCTGGCACCAGTCTGGCTCGGTGGCCCGGCATCCAGATTCCGCTGTAAAACTCAGGGAACGCCCGCTGCCTGACAGTTACTTGCAGTTGAAAGTGGAAGCCTGGGCGTCTAGCGTACTTCAGGGGGTAGCAGACTTGGATTACTTTTTTGGAGACAGCATTACTGACCTGAGCATGGGATGCTTCTGGGGATGAAGTTCGAAGACAACCCCCCGGATGCAGCCTCGCTTATGATGTCGGCGCGCAGTTTCGGCAGCTACGACCTGCCGGGCGCCCTGGCCGATCTTATCGACAACAGCATAAAAGCCGGTGCCAGGGAAATCTCTCTGACCTGCGACTTCGCCGGCGGCGCGCCCCAGATCCGGATCCGTGACGATGGACATAGTATGTCCGGGGCAGAACTCCGGCTGGCGATGCGCCCTGCCAGCGCAAATCCGCTGATAGAGCGGTCGCCGGACGACCTCGGCCGCTTTGGCTGGGGGATGAAGTCGGCATCCTTTTCCCAGTGCACACGGCTCTCAGTGATCGCCCACAAGAATAATGAGACAAGCGGCTGCGTGTGGGATCTCGAAGACGTCAACGGCTGGCGGATGGGCATTCTTGAGCCGGATGAAATCGCAGACCTGGCGTCGCCCGAACTGCTCGAGAAGGACGGTGTCGAAATTCTATGGTCGAACTGCGACAGGCTGTCAGAGAACGGTACCCTGACAGTCAGCGAGTTCAATGCCCTGGTCGTCCACACTCACAATCGCCTGGCCCTGATCTTCCACCGCTATCTTGCAGGCGAGGCCAGGGGCCGCCGTCTTGTCATCAGACTGAACGGCCAGAAAGTCGATCCCTGGGACCCTTTTTACCGCGATCATGAAGCGACTCAGGAACTGGAGCCCGAACCCCTGGAAATCGCGGGACAAACCATCGACATCCAGCCTTTCATCCTGCCCCACTATTCAAAACTGATGGCCAACCAATACGATCGGCTTGGTGGTGAGGAAGGCTTTCTGCGGAACCAGGGCTTCTATGTTTATCGGAACCATCGTCTGATCATCAGTGGCACCTGGTTCAGGCTCGTACGCCACGGCGAACTCTCGCAGCTGGTGCGCATCCGCGTGGATATCCCAAACGCGCTTGATCACGTCTGGAAGATCACGATCGACAAATCGGATGCGCAGCTGCCGGCTGCTCTGCGCTCCCGTCTGCACCAGATCGTAGAAGGCCTGCGCAGACGCTCGGCGCGCGTCTATCGTTCCCGAGGCGGGCGACTGGATCGCCGTGGGACCACGTCAGTGTGGAGCCGGCACGCGCGGGGCGGTGAGATCCACTATTCGATAAATCGGGAGCACCCGATAATCGAGGCTCTGCTTGAGGGTGGTGATGATGAGCAGAGGCATGCGGCGTCGGCCGCGATCAAGGTAATTGAACAGGCCTTCCCGGTCGCGGCTTTCGGCCATGACGCCACGGCGCGGATCGACTCGATCCATCAGACCCTGTCCGATCCCGAGGCCTTCCGCGCGGATCTGATAAGCGCGCTTCCACTGCTGCTTGATCGGGTCGATGGCGACATGGAGGCGCTGATTGCGCTGCTGCGGGTAACCGAGCCCTGGTGCGAGGCCTGGAAGACGACTGAATCAGTGCTCAGGGAAAAGGGGTGGCTGCGTGCGGAATCTCAGTAGCGAACTCGCTTACTTCACCCTCAAACTGGGGCAAATCTATTCAGAAGAGGTTGCTCAGGGTCGACCGCTTCCCGAGGGCGCAATCGCAGGCCAGGTCGACAGCTGGCCCCTGCCGCTGTCGGATGAAGAGAAAACCTGGCTTATCCGCGAGCTGGAAGGCAGCTTTACAACTACCCAGACCCGAGGGTCGTCGGTCCACAGTGACTTTCGACCATGGCTTCGCGAAAAACGCGATGAGATCGACTTCTATTACTGGAGCCGCCTGCGCAGATACTACCTTGAAGGCGGAGTAATACCGCCGCAGGTTGTTGCAACGCTCGATAGCGTGACCGACGAAATCCTGGACTACGCCGGTAATCCTAAGGAGGGAGGGACAGGCCCAAGGCGTGGCATGGTCATAGGTCATGTCCAGTCGGGCAAGACGACTAACTATTCGGCGCTTATCTGCAAGGCTGCCGACGCCGGCTATCGCACGATCATCCTGCTTGCGGGCATCACCAATACCCTGCGTTCACAGACCCAGGAAAGGCTCGACGAGACGTTCATCGGTAAGAAGTCAGTCTTCCACGCTCTCGCGCAGGAGCCGTTGCCCATCCTTACCTACGCTACCCAGAAGCGGTTCCCCGCTTACGGCACCTCGCGTGACAAGGACTTCAACCGCGATTCCGGCGGAGTAGTGTTCAGCCTGGCCGCTCACAGCGAGCCGATCATCTTCGTCATAAAGAAGAATAAGGCGCCTCTGACCCGTTTGCGCGACTGGCTTATCGAACAGGGCCACGGAACGATCATCACCTCGCCGCTGCTACTGATTGACGACGAAGCCGACAACGCTTCAATCAACACGGCCAAGGACCCAGGCGCCACGACGGCCATCAACGCTGTCATCCGCGAGATTCTGACACTCTTCGACCGCCGGACCTACATTGGCTACACGGCGACCCCGTTTGCTAACATCTTTATCGATCCTGAAACCAACGACGCGATGCTGGAGGACGACCTGTTCCCCAGGCACTTCATCAAAGCACTGGATCCTCCTTCGAACTACGTCGGCGCGACCCGGGTTTTCGCCGACGGGGGCGACCTCAGATCGACAATGGTGAGGATCGTCGCCGACTACACCACCATCCTGCCGCTGAGGCACAAGAGCGACCAGCGCGTCGACGCGCTGCCAATGTCGCTCCTGACCGCGATACGCGTTTTCATCCTGACCCGGGCGATCCGCATCCTGCGGGGCCAGGGCGACCAGCACTGCTCAATGATGGTCAATGTCAGCCGTTTCAATGCCATTCAGGAGCGGGTCTACGGGCTCATCTATGCCTATCTCGGCGAGCTCAAGAACTCAGCTGTCGTCAGCGCGGGGCTGGGCTCAGATGCGGTCAAAGATCCATCGATCATGGCGTTCAAGTCGGACTTCGAACGGGAATTCTCTGACACTGGCGTGACATTTGATCAGCTTCTGAAAGTTCTGAAGGATGCGGCAGCGAGCGTAGTGACGGTGACGGTGAACATGAAGGGCGGCGTTCTCGACTATCGCGCCAATCGGGAGCACGGCCTGCATGTCATCGCCATTGGAGGCCTTGCTCTCTCGCGTGGTCTCACGCTTGAAGGCCTTACGATATCTTACATCCTGCGCAATACAGCGGCGTCTGACACACTGATGCAGATGGCGCGATGGTTCGGATACCGTCCGGACTATGAAGATCTCTGTCGGGTCTACCTTCCTCAGATTGCGCTGGATCACTACGAAGAGATCAGCGAAGCCATCGAGGAATTGCGGACCGAGGTACGACGCATGCAGGATCTCGGCATGACCCCCGAACACTTCGGACTGAAGGTCCGGGAAAGCCCGACAGCCATCCGGATTACCGCGGCCAACAAAATGCGGTCTGCCACTCAGATGACCGTTGCCCAGGATTATTCGGAGCGACATCTGGAAGGTTATATCCTAGTGAACGACCAGAGTGTGAACCAGGCCAACCTTGAAGAGGTGAAGCGTTTCCTCGACGGCCTGGGTGCTCCTTCAAGCGCCTCCACCACCAGCCAGGCTGTCGTCTGGCGCGGGGTTTCGGGTCTCAGGATCATGTCATTGCTGAGAGGTTTCACCTTTCCTTCGGCCCATGCTGACCTCGGTCCGATCAGCGGAGGTACCAGCCTGTTCATGGACTATTTTTCCGACAGGCTTCAAGACGAGATGGCCGAGTGGGATGTTGCCGTTCCACATCCGGCAGGCGGCATTCCTGCCGACGCCATCGTCCCGGGACACAGCTTTGCCCTCCGCAAACGGGTGTCAGGCGATACAGTTGAAGGCGGCTACCGCGTCACTGGCGGCCGCAACCGGGTTGCTGACCCGAACGACGCCCAGATTGCACTGACCGAAGAGCAGCTGGCTGACGGCTTCGCCGAGCGTGAAAGGGAAGGTGGATTGCGCGGCGATAAGGCCTTCTGCGCACAACGCACGCGTCCCCTGCTACTGGTCCAGCTCTTCACGACTGGCGAGGCGACGGAGCAGAAGAAGCTTAGTGGCCCTGTAGTCTCGCTCGGATTCTGCCTGCCATCGACGAACAAGCCATCGACTGCGCGCACGTATCAGGTGAACGCTGTTTACCGGAAGCAGATCGAGCTGGAGGCTAACAGTGAGTCTGAGGACGATGATGCGATCCTGGAGGAAGGCTAGTGAGCGAAGACGACTGGATCGATATTGCGCCGGCGGCTGGCCCGAACGCTGACAACGTCCGACGCGCGAACGCTTCACACCCGCTGGACTTCTTCCGTGGCCGCGATTTCGCCGGGAACTACATATTTTCACTGGCGTCCGACACAGGTTGCCGTGAGCTGCCCGACCCGCCCAAGCTGAATGGCATCGACGTGACCCTTGAGCGTCGGCCGCCAGACGGCGCGCGGTTGGTCCTCACGCTGCATGATCGTGACCAGTTCGACATCTTTCGCGCGCTTTGCGATCATTTGCTGAGGGCCACCGCTGATCAAGCCCGTGGTGCCAACGCCATTGGCCTGCGGCTGGTCCTTCGCCGGCTTGCCGACTGGCATGATATGCTTCGTCGCCGGCGCGACGACCTGCTGAGCAGATCCGAAGCCATCGGTCTGACCGGCGAACTCCTGTTTCTTCGAGATGAGATCCTGCCCCGCATGTCCGCGGCGGACGCGGTTGCGCCCTGGCGCGGCGCACATCGCGACGAACAGGATTTTGCAGTCGGGCTCTGGCAGTTCGAGATCAAGACGCAGCTCTCAACGGCTGACCAGCGCCTGATCATCGCCTCGGAGGCCCAGCTGGACACAGCCGGTAGCCGGCTGCTTCTCTGTCACCAGGGCATCGCTGCGGGGCCAGCGACAGGGGCTTCCTTCACACTCAACTCTCTTGTGGCTTCGCTTGCGAGCCGCTTCGCAGACGCCGGACCGTCTGTCCTTGACGCCTTTGAGATCGCGCTCGAAGCATGGGGTTATGTTCGCAAGGACGAATACGACCAGCCCGCGTGGCTGCTGACGGACCGCAGGCTCTTCGAGGTCCGCGACAATTTTCCACGAATCACAGCGAGCATGCTCCCCGCCGGCGTGCAGAAGGTCTCCTACGAAATATTGCTGCATGCGTGCGAGCCCTTTGCCGTCGACCTAGCCGAAACAATGAATGACGTCTTTGCATGAGCGCAATTGATCAGGAAGAAGCCTTCGTGCGCTTCTGGGATGATCTGCTGTTCCAGGCGGAGGCCTCGGCAGAACCACAGGCGGCAGCCTTCTTCAGGCTCTATGCGAAGCTGGCTGCCGAAAATGGCGACTGCATCGATCTTGCCTACACACCGGTCCGTCATGAAGGTCGCGGAGGCTACCAGCTGGATGGTTTCGCGCTGGAGACCGAGCGAGGTGACCTCTTCCTGGCCATCTCGGATTTCCGGCCCGGCCGCGAGCTGGAAACGCTGAACGCTGCCCAGATCGATGCTC
>NZ_VFVL01000036.1 GCF_006442815.1 Mesorhizobium sp. B2-4-3 | reverse complement strand
ATGGCGGCGATGGCGGCAACGGTGGCGCCGGCAATGGCGGTTCCGGCGGGAATGGCGGCGATGGCGGCAACGGTGGCGCCGGCAATGGCGGTTCCGGTGGGAATGGCGGCGATGGCGGCAACGGTGGCGCCGGCAATGGCGGTTCCGGCGGGAATGGCGGCGATGGCGGCAACGGTGGCGCCGGCAATGGCGGTTCCGGCGGGAATGGCGGCGATGGCGGCAACGGTGGCGCCGGCAATGGCGGTTCCGGCGGGAATGGCGGCGATGGCGGCAACGGTGGCACCGGGAATGGCGGCAACGGTGGCACCGGCGGCAATGGCAGTTCGGGCGGCGGTGGCGGCACCGGCCATCACAACACCGGTTCCGGTCATTCCGGCAACGTCGGTTCCTGCGGCGCTTCCTGGCGGTCGTCTTGCTGACGCAGCTTGACCTGGAGGCGCGTCGCGCCGAAGCGGATCAAACGGACCTGCATCAAGTCTTTGTTTGTGGGCGGACAGAAAACCGCTGCGCACTTTTCCTGGAATTGCTCTACGGACCGGTGCGGTAGGCGAAGTCGTCCATCGCGGCCTGCCAGAAGTGCTGCGTCCGGATCTCGAGCCGCGTGATGCGCGTGTAGTCGGCCGCGAAATAGACCGGGCCGCTCGCGGACAGCACAAGCTGATCCTCATAGGCAGGCTGGTCGCCCCGCCAAGCCTTGAGAACAAGCGTCTCGCCCTCGGCGTCGTTCCAGCCGACGCCGAAATAGGCGCCCTGGAAATCGAACGGTTTGTCGCTGAACA
This sequence comes from Mesorhizobium sp. B2-4-3, assembly GCF_006442815.1. Taxonomy (GTDB): domain Bacteria; phylum Pseudomonadota; class Alphaproteobacteria; order Rhizobiales; family Rhizobiaceae; genus Mesorhizobium. The sequence continues at coordinate 59,642 of NZ_VFVL01000036.1, read as the reverse complement.
CCTGGCCGGGGTGGCCTGAGCTGTTATAGGCGATGAATTCGCCCGACATGGTCGTGTTGATGTAACCTGGACCGTCGGTGAAACGCTGGTGCATGGCAACGAGATTGTACCAGTCGAGCCCGCCATAGCCGGACGGAATTTCGAACACGCCCGACGTCGTCAAAAGGTCGTCGAAGCCGACGACGTGCCGTTGGGGCAGCGGCTCCTCGGCGGGCCCGCCCTTGCCCGAAAATGCGGAGAGCACGACCGGCGCCTCGCCGACCACGATTTTGCGCCGCTCGGTCGCCCCGTCGGCCGAAACCTCGACCAGCCATTCGCCTGATGTCACGGGCGCGCTGAAGCGCCCATCCGGATCGACCTTGGCGGCGGCGCCTGCCCCGTCAGGTCCCGTGAGGGAAATCCGCGCCCCGCCGGGGGCTACCCCGCTGATCGTCAGGCCCGCCGCAAGCCCAACCGGATGCGTCGTGCGCTGCGCAATCATGTCGCCCGGCGAGCCGGGGGAAGCCGCATAATCGCTTTCCTGGGACGCGTTTGCGGTGGTGACGGAAAAGCCTGGCGGAGGCACGACCCGGAACGAGTAATGTCCGGGATCGACAACCTCGAGATTGCGCTGGAGAACCGACATCCGAAAATTGGCAAAGCCGCTGACATTGGTCCATCGCATGATGGTGTCGCCATTGGGCTTGCCGAGCTCGACGGCCACATGCGGCATCGGCCGGTCGCCGAGATCGTAGATCCCGTTCCTGTTGCGGTCGCGGAACACCAGGATCGATGTGTTCATCTGGCCGCCATTGAAGGCGTCCCACGTGCGCCTGGGATAATAGTCCGCCGCGCTGCCGGCACGCGCCGTGCCGCAGACCATGGCGAGGCCGGTGGCCACGACGACGGCGCCCGGGAACGACAAACCACGCTTCACGGAATTTCCCCTCTGGCAGTCGGTGTCGGTCCGATCCCCTGGAGCCGGGCGATGATCTTGTCCACGGCATCCGCATCGAAATAGGCGAGATAGAGCAACGCCATGGTCGCGCTGAACGTATAGACCGGCAGCGTCAGATAGATGATGGCGTGAAAGGCCAGGCCCGGCAGGATCAGATAGCGCCTCGTCGCACGGAACGGCAGGCCAAGGGCAAGGCCATATTCGAGCGCGACCACGCCGAAGGATACGATCGTGGCGGGAAAGGCAAGGCCGGCCGGGTAATCCGAACCCGCATAGAACCAGAGGAAGATCTGCTCGATCCGCGCGCCGCTGAGAAAGGCGTAGCTCGTCTTGTCGAAGGCGGCGAAGAAATAGAGCACCGAGAGCTGCACCACGATCAGCCGCAGCCCCCACAGATTGCCGCGCTCCGCCGGCGGCACAACGCCCATGCGCTCGGCATGCGCCACCGCTAGGTAGCGGTCCAGCGAATAGGAGCGGCCGCATGGGGTGAGCGCGACCAGAAGTGCCGCGACGGCGAGCAGATAGGTGTGATGGTGGGTCCAGGGCTCACGACCAAGCTGGAAGCCGAAATAATAGTACATCACCAGCCCGACCGACCCGGCCCAGACAGCGGCGGCGCGGCTCTGATAGCCGACGAAGAGCAGCGCGGTGGCGACGAAGAAGTTGGCTGCCAGAAACAGGCCGATCGCCGACTGGTCCCTGTAGAGCAGCAACTCGCCCGCCCAGCGCGACCAGAACAGCATAGCCAAGCCAATGCGGATCAATGCGGAGGAGCGCGACGATCCCTCCGTATCGACCGCCCAGCCGACGAAGCGCGCCGCCACGGCGTGCGCCGGACGCCAGCTCGTCCAGTCGGCGATCGCGTCAGTCCGCGCAGGCATTTTCGGCATCGGTATGGATGATCTGCCAGCCATTGCGCGTGCCTAGCCGGGCGCGGACACGGATGTCGGCGCCCTGCCCGGCGACCGTGCAGAGCCGCTTGACGACGGATGCCAGTTCCTCGCGGTTTTCGATCCGCTTCAGCCTGCCGTCGCGAGGAGCGTCGAGCATCTCGAACCGGTCGAGCGGGATGAGCGCGCCGTCCGGATGGCGGATTTCGAAGGAAGCGTCGATGACGCCCAGCCCGATCGCGCTGAACATGGTCCAGGAGCGCAGCCATGGCGTCTGCACCCCGAAGATTTGCTCCGCGGCCGGACCGGCGATCATGAACGCGGCGATCGCCGTGAAGGCGACCAGCCGCAAGCGTCCCGCCGACAGCCGTCCGGCAGGCTCCGCGCCTGTTCTGATTGAGATGATGTCCGCCACCCGCGCACCCCCGTCGCGACTATAGACCGGATCAACGCCGTTCCGCGACCATCCCAGAAAAAGTCAGGGCGCGGCGCGCGGGCGCCCCACCGCGCCTCGATGGCGCGAGGCGGGATCATGGGAGAAGATATCGTTCGCCGAGACGGCAGGGCGAACGGTCAGGGATGAAAAATCTGCGGAGCAGCGGATGGCGGATCAATTATCGTATATACGAAAATATTGCGCTCTACATATTTTTGATATATACGATAATTATCGAAGCAGGTGAGGATGATGCGTTTCGAATGGGACGCCGCCAAGGCCAGGATCAACAAGGCCTAGCATGGCGTCGATTTCGCGCTCGCACCTGAATTTGATTTCGCGAACGCGGTCGCATTCATTGACGACAGCGAAATCTATGACGAAGAACGCCTTGTCGCCACCGGCATTATCGGCCTGTCCGTCTATGTAATGGTTTATGTCGAGCGCAACGAAACGATCCGGGTCATCTCGCTGCGCAAGGCCACGAAGAAGGAGATCGCGAACTATGTCGAAAGCCTCTAGCCAGTCCCGCGCTACCGTTGTACGCCGCGACGCAACGCCAACGACGAGCACCCGCGAGAGGGCGCGCGCCACAGCCCTAGCCGCACTTGCGCGTATGTCCGAAGAAGAGGATGCGGCGATCACGGCTGCCGCGCTTGCCGACCCGGACGCCCAGCCGCTCGAATTCCTGAAACTACGCCGCAAACCCGGCCGGCCGCGCGCCGAAGTCAAGAAAATAGCCGTTTCGCTGAAGCTCGATCCTGACGTGGTCAGCGCTTACCGTGAAAAAGGGCCAGGCTGGCAGACGCGGATGAACGACGACCTGCGCAAGGCGGCGAAACTGAAGCGCCACGCTCGCTAAGCCGCGCCGGCAGTTTTGTTGAGACCCAGTTCAGCTCGCTGAAGAACGGTCGGCTCGGGCCCGCGCGCCACCTTTTCCTTCTCCGCGTCGGCCTTGCGCTTCGGGCATTCCTCGAAGTCATGGTCGCGGCCACCGCAATAGGAGCAGCATTTGGCGGGGGTGTCGGGGTTGAGCATCGAGGCCATTCCCAAGAATGCACGAAAAGGTTTCCGGTTGCAGCAATTGCGTGAAGACGCCGCAATCGCCGTCCAGCCCGATGCCCGATACCGCAATATCAGGAGCTCACCGCTTGCGCGGCGGGCTCCCGCTCAGTCACCGCTCACGCATGCGCGTGGGGATGACGGAAGTCCCAGACGGCCCAGGCCGATGCCGCGACCACCAGCACGCCGAGCACGACGTGCGTGGCCATGACATGCGTGTCGGCCGCAAAGCCCAGCAGCCAGGGCGACACGATCAGCCAGAGCCCGAGGACGACGTTTACCCATTCCTCCCATTCGGCGAACACCGAAAGCGTCGCCAGCGCCAGCGCGCCGAGCAGAACGCCGACGATCCAGGCGTTCCACGCGGGCACCATTGCCGCGGCGAATCCGATGACCCAGGGTGAGACGAACAGGCAGATCGCGAGGACCAGAGTGATCCAGTCCTGGCTCTTCCTTGCTTCCATCAGCTTGCTTGCCATGACAACCTCCATAGATGAAGCTTGGCCAAAGCAACTGCATCCGCGTGGACATTGCACGCTTAACCATTGATGTAATTACGCTTCCATGGCGCTGCAAGGTGCCGACCGGGTGTGACAGCCCCGCGCGCCGGATAGCGCAGCCTTTCAGACGCTGAAGTCGGTTTCGCCCTCCGCCCCAAGCTGCGGCACGACGATTGCCTCGAGCGGCGCGTCGAGTTCCCACTTCACGCCGCCGGGAGCGCGTTCGAGGCTTGAGGAACCGCTTAGCGACTGCGGCGCCACCCGCTGCAGCACCACCGTGCCAAAACCCTTGCGGTCGCCGAAACCCTTGCGGTCGGTCGCATTCCGCCCGGCTTCGCTTGCTGTCGCCCCGGAGGTCTCGTGCCACAGAAGATGAAAGTGTCGCTGCGCCTCGGGGCCGGCCTCGACCTTCCAGGTGATTTCGACGCGGCCGCCCTCGGTCGCCAGCGCACCGTATTTGGCCGAGTTGGTGCCGAGCTCATGGAAGGCCATGCCGAGATTTTGCACCGCATTCGACTGCAGCGTAAGCAGCGGACCCGAAAGCGAGATGCGCTCTTCGTGGCCGAAGGGCTTCAAATGCTCCTGGATCAGGTCGAAAAGGCTGGCGCCGGCCCATTCCGAGGTGACGAGCAAATCGTGCGAGCGCGACAGCGCCATGATGCGCGAGCGGATCATCTGCTCGAACTCGACGGGATCGGTCGAGCGCTTGCTGGTTTCCCTGACCATCGACAGGATCACCGCGAACTGGTTCTTCACCCGATGGTTGACCTCGCGCATCAGAAGCCGGATGCGGCGCTCGCTTTCCTTGGCGGCGGTGATGTCGCGGGCGATTTTCGATGCGCCGACGATGTCGCCGGCACCGTTCTTGATCGGCGAGATGGTCAGCGAAACGGCGACCAGCGATCCGTCCTTGCGCCTTCGGGTTGTCTCGAAGCTGGGGATGCGCTCACCCCTGCGGATCCGAGCGATGATCTCGCTCTCCTCGTTCTGCATATGCTCGGGGATCAGCATCAGGACCGACTGGCCGATGGCCTCCTCAGCGCTGTAGCCGAAGACGCGCTCAGCCGCCTGGTTCCAATCGGTGATGATGCTGTTCAGATCCTTGCCGATGATGGCGTCGTAGGAGGACTCGACGATGGCCGCCAGGCGCGCGTCAGCGCTTGCGTCCTGGCGGATAATCCCCCCGATTCTTGTCATGTGCTGAAGGTAGCGCCGGACTTCATAAAGGCAACATCCTAATCGGCCGAGCTCTCGGCGCCGCCGTTCGCCTTCGCCGACGGTCGCACCACGCCGAAATCCTGCGACTTGATTCCGGCTGCCGCCGTCAGAAACCCTTCCGCGGCGAGGCCGCGGCGCAAAGCTCCCGCACCGCCGCGGAACGGCTAGTCTAGCGCTTGCGGGCTGGTTTCTTCGGCGCGACGGGGGGTGCGTCGGCTTCTTGCGCAAGCCTGGCTTCGCGCAACCGCTTCGTCTTGGCAGCCCTGGCAGCCGCTTCCAGGTCCTGTATCTGTCGCGCGACGCGGGACGTCGTGTCGGTCTTGGCTTCCGTGCGGGATGGGACCGGCTTGAACAGGCCGGTATCCGGTAGAGACTTCATCGTTTTCTCCTTGTTTCACGCAATTCCGGACGAAAAAGCGCGTCACTTTTCCAGGAATTGCCGAGAACAAAAAAGGCCGGGCACAGCCCGACCTTCTCCAACGCGCCTATGCGGCCGATGCCAGTACATCCGTGGTCAAAAGACCCCGAGGCGCTGCGATCAGGCGGCTTGCAGATTGTCTGCCGAGCTCTTGCCGTTGCGAGCATCCTTCACGATGTCGAAGCTGACCTTCTGGCCCTCGACCAGAGAGCGCATTCCTGCGCGTTCCACGGCCGAGATATGGACGAACACGTCCGGCTGGCCGCCGCCCTGCTCGATAAAGCCGAAACCCTTGGTGGCATTGAAGAACTTAACCGTTCCAGTAGTCATTGCGATCTCCTTACAAATCGACGCAAAATTATACGCGCCCAGCAACCGCCGAGCGACGCAATCTTCGAAATTGAGAGGGAAGATCGTAAGTGCGCGAATTTGCGCGAAAACAACGTTCTTTCAACAAGATCGATCCCGGGTATATAGCGCTAAATTTCCCGATCGACAAGGCTTTTCAAAATAATACTCCGAAGATGGGGGTGCGAGACAGCGCCAATCAACCGATGGGACGAGCGACCCGACAATGCACTGGTCCTTGGAAGGGAAACAGCAATGGCGGACGACGACCCGATCCATCCTACCCTGGATGAGTTCGTGCAGCGGCTGGTGAACGAAACGGGAATCAGCGAAGCGCAGGCGCTCGAACTCATCTATCTGGTCGGCTTGAGATGGAGCTCACTTGCTCGCGAGGCCAAGGCGATCGGATCGCAGCCTTAAGGGTCAGCCCCTTGCATCCAGACGGTCAAGGATGGTCAGGCCGGTTTCATATCTCTCCGCCGGAGCACCCGCCTGGTGAGCCTGCCAAAGATTGTCCTTGAGGTCCGCCTCCTTTACCGGTCGCGCCAGTTCATTGGAGACGGCGCGACAGATGAAGCCCTCTTCGCTCTCGTCCAGACGCCTCGTCAGCGCATCGACGGCAGCCACGACCATGAATCCAAAACCCGCCGACTGTAGCCGGTCGAGCGTCCAGCCCTCGCCTTTCTCAATGACGTCATGCAGGTACGCGACGGTCTTTTCATCAAGCGTTTCGACGGCATCGGCTACGCGTCGCAAGTGTTCGATATAGGGCCGGCCGGTCTTGTCCGTTTGCCCGCGATGGGCTTCTTCAGCGATCCTTGCTGCTTCGTGGAGCATGGTCTTCCAATCTCGTCACAATAAAGCCCGCCCCGGCGAGGGACGGCCGAGGCGGGCTTGCTCGGGTCTGAGCCCCGGGTGGCGCGCTTTCGCGGGGGAGCGGGGCTGCGCGCCATCCTGCATTCAAGAACATCGGCGCCAGGCGAATGTTCCGCTGCTCGCGGATTTTTAAGAACGGCCAGGCCATCTGCGGCACCCGTTCGAGGCGGCGCCTAAAAAGAAGCCCGGACCAGGAGCCGGGCAAGAGAGGTCTTGGGAACATGCTGACCGGAGGAGCCTGGTTCAGCGCTTGCTAATTTGCCGGTTCATTGTGACGGCCAGATGAAGCCTCCTTCGGCCATGTCGTTGGGCTCAGCGCGGGATCTCGACGCAGAAGGCTTTTCGGCAGGAACCTCGCGATGGCGTTGCCGTTAGCCTTCCCCCGAGCCGTTAGCCTTCCCCCGAAACGAAAGGCGTTGCCTCGCGCTTTCCTTTGGCCGTTCAGGGGCGCTCGATACGGTCGCGTAGCTCCGTCTCGATTCCTCGCTCAAGCGGCGCGGGCGGTTCTGCCGTCCGGCCAAGGCGGAGTTCCGCCAGCGCCGCGGCGTCGCGGCGGAATTTTTCGAGCGACACCGTGCGGCCCTGCTCCAGCCAGCCGGCGGCGTGCAGGATGAAATGGGCGCCCGAGGACATCGCGGCCGAAAGCACCCTGCCCCCTTCCGCGCCGGATTGCGCATCGTCGACCTTGGCCGAGGTGACGGCGCCGTCGCCCCGCACCGGCACGCCGAGCCGCCTGCCCAGCTCCGCGGCGTAGAACTGGACGAGTTGCGAAGCCGGGTCGCCGAAGTTGGGCTGCATCCGGCGCATGTCGAACGGATAGGCGAGGATGCCCATCACCACCGGCGCGCCCGGGCGCCAGAGCTGCGCCAACGCCAGCCCGGCCAGCACCTCGGCGTAGCCCTGGATCAGCGCGCCGGCCACGGTGACGGGCGCCGTCGCGCCCATCATCATATAGGACGAGACCATGCTCGCCTCGCCCTTCAGCGCGATCGCACGCAGGCACTTCAACGGGTTCGGCCAATAGGTGAGCGGCGGCGTGGCGTTGATGAGGTGGACAAGATTGCATTCGCCGGGGAGCGCCGGCCGGCCGATCGCGACTGCGGTCAGGTCGATCACCGCCTCGGCGGCCGCCGGCGAAGCCATGCTGCCCATGAACGGCTTGTCGGAATGGGTGAGATGCGCAAGCAGCATCTCCAGCGGTCGCCGGTCCTCGGAGACGTCCTCCATGACGCAGATCATCTGCCCGGTGTTGGTGAGCCCCGGCGCGGTATGCGCGGCGGCGACGAGCTCGCCATAGATCCGCCGGCTGCCGGCCACTCTCGTTCCATTGTCGAGCACGACATTGGGCGCGCCATAGATCGGCGCGAGGACAGGCGCCGCGCCTTCGCCGACCGGCGTGTCCCGCGCCGGATTCCTGCCGCGCAGCAGGAACCTTCCTGGCGCATGCCGGCGCACGATGCGGCGCAGCTCAGCCCCATCCAGGCGCACCACATCGCCGCTCCCCACGCCGCCCGCCTGCTTCAGCATGTCGAGGGTTTGCGGATCGTCGAGGAAGCGGATGCCGGTTTCCTCGAGCACCCGGTCGGCCGCTTTCTCGATCGTCTCGAGCCCGGCCTCGTCGCACCCGGCACGATAGGGCGCGGCGATGAAGTCCGCCGCCACGCGATGTTCGGGAACCAATGAAGCCGACATGCATCCCCCTGGCCGGCGCAAAAGGTTCGACGGCGCCGACGGATCGGATTATCCGGATTCGGTTTGCCTTCGCGACGCTCCTGGCGCGCCACCTCGCGTCGCTTCCAGAAAGGCATGACATCGGGAACGGGAAGGCCCCTGGCGATCCGGCGACGCCGGCCGCGATGCGTTCGTCGGCATTTCGCCGGGGAAAAAGCGCCGAGTTATCAAATGTTAGCGCGCTTTGACCAACAACCCCATGCCTCTCTGACGCGCCTGTTTTGACCCGACCTATCTCTCGATTACGCGCGAGCCGCGTTAGCCGGAAACTTACGGATCAAATCCTCACCGTCTTCTTCGTCATCGGTGAAAACTGAGAACAATCTGCCCGGGCCTGCGCCAAGCAGGCGATGGGAATATACTCGATTGCCTTCCTTGTTTTTCGTCTCCTTGCTGGAACTATTTCGCGTCAAGAACGCTATCTCGATGCAGATTTTCTAAATTAGGCAGGGAGACGAGTACCATGAAAACCAAAGTGATCTTGATGAGTGCGTTCACGATTTCGGTCATGACATGCTCGGCATTTGCCGGCGCGAGCACCGGAACCTCCGCGCTGGACGATCCCCAGAAAATGTCGCCCTTCTTCACCGATGCCGGCATGAAAACCATGAGGTCGGGCGATGAGTTCAAGAAAGCCTGGATGGCGCTTACCGAAGAGGATCGCGCGTCCATGAAGAAAGACTGCGCAGACGAGACCATCGCGAAGTCCCACGATGAATTCTGCAAGGCGACCAGGGAGCTCGCCGGCAATAACTGAGCGCTGTCGGGAAAAGTTGCTGAACGCCCGCCCGCACTGGGCGAGCGCCAAACACTTGCTGTACTGAAGAGCGGCCGGGCCTGTGCCTGCAGCGATGTTGCGACCTACTCGTTGCAATTCGTGACGAATTAGCTGCCCCTCATATCAAATGTACTTTCAACGCCTCGCGTTGTCGCTCAAACTCGCATGGCTGCGGGGACCCGGCGCAATGACGGCCTATCGCGTCGAGGAATTGGACGACGAGACCGTCCTTGCAAGCCACGCCGTCGAGGCGATGGCGCCGGTCGAGGCTGCCCGAAAGGCGCTCGGGGTCGAGGCCACGCTGCGCGGCAACGCCGCGAAATGGATCCGGGTCGTCGAACTGACCGACAAGCCGCCGACGCTGCTTCGCCTGGTTCGCGTTCAAGGGGTCGTGGGCCGCAGAAGCTAGATGGCGCCGACGCAAATGCGGGCTGGCCAAACAAATATTGATGATGACCGTGTGGCCGCGATGCCAAGGTGGCGGTCCCGGTGGAACCGACGTCATGTCCGCCGGTTACCTCACACCTTCATTAGCCGGTGCTCATTTTATGCAGAACAGCCTCACTCAGCCTCTTGCGCAGCCCGTCGCCCAGACGGCCGCTTCTTTCCTGCTTGAGCGAACCTGGAAAGGCCGGCAATGACCGAGGTCGGTTCCCAGGTCGAGGGAGAACAAAGCAACACGCTGGCAAAGGGCCCGTTCCAGCGGTTCCTCCGCACGATCGGGCCAGGCTTCATTACCGGCGCGTCCGACGACGATCCGTCCGGTATCGGAACTTACAGCCAGGCCGGCGCCCAGCTCGGCTTCAACATCGGCTGGGTCATGCTGTTCACCTTCCCGCTGATGGCCGCGATCCAGGAGATCGCCGCCCGTACGGGGCGCACCACAGGCGAAGGTATTTCCGGCAACCTCAGCCGGCACTATCCGGCCTCGCTGCTTTACGCGGTCGTCATGCTGCTGTTCCTCGCCAACGTCATCAATATCGGCGCCGATCTCAGCGCCATGGCAGATGCATTGAAGCTGCTCGTTGGCGGGCCGAGCCCGCTCTATGTGATCGCTTTCGCGGCCGTCTGTATCGGCGCGATCGTCTTCCTCGACTACACCCGCTATGTGAAAGTCCTCAAATGGACCACCTTGAGCCTGTTCGCCTATGTTGCCGCGATGTTCGCCGCGAATGTGCCTTGGGCGGACGCGGCCAAAGGGCTGTTCATTCCGCACATCGAATGGAGCGGCGCCTTCTTCACCACGCTGCTAGCGATCCTCGGCACGACGATCTCGCCTTATCTGTTCTTCTGGCAAGCCTCTCAGGAGGTTGAAGAGGAAGAGATCAAGCCAACCGCCGAGCCGCTGAGGTGGGCGCCGTGGCAGGCCCCCAGAGCCTTCCGGCGGATACGCGCCGATACGCTGGTTGGAATGGCCTTTTCGAATCTGATCGCCATCGCGATTATCTTCACCACGGCCGCCACCCTCCACAAGGCAGGGGTGACAGACATTGCTTCGTCCACCGACGCGGCAAAGGCGCTGGAGCCGGCGGCCGGAAAATTCGCCTTCATTATTTTCTCGATGGGAATTATCGGCACCGGGCTTCTGGCTGTACCGGTGCTGGCTGGGTCAGCGGCTTTCGCCGTCGGCGAAGCGCTGCACTGGCCGGTCGGGCTGCAGCGCAAGCCGAAGGAAGCCGTGGCGTTCTACGCGACGCTCGCCGCCGCGACCGCTCTTGGCACCGGGATCATGCTTACCCCGATCGACCCGATCAAGGCGCTTTACTGGAGCGCTATCATTAACGGCATATGCGCCGTTCCCGTGATGATCGTCATGATGCTGATGGCCGGCCGCAAGGACGTGATGGGGGAGTTCCCTTTGCAAGGCTGGCTGCGGGCGCTTGGCTGGCTATCGACGTTGACAATGGCAGCCTCGTCGGTGGGCCTCGTGGCGCAGTGGTTTCTATAGAGGGGAACAAGTTCAGCCAGGCCGTGTTGGTGATGATCCCAACCTCACCAGGAGATGCAGATATGGCGACGACGAAGGCAGCCTCGAACAAGGGCCTGAACGAACTTTTCCACGACACGCTGAAGGACATCTATTTCGCCGAGAAGAAGATTCTCGCCACGCTGCCGAAGATGGCCAAGGCGGCACAGGATGACGCACTGAAGACCGCGTTCGAAAAACATCGCGACCAGACCGAAGAACATGTCGCGCGTCTCAAGGAAATCTTCGAGGTGATCGACAAGAAACCGGTGGGCAAGACTTGCGCCGCCATTATGGGCATCACCGAGGAAGGTGCCGAGATCATGGACGCGTACAAGGGCTCGCCCTCGCTCGACGCCGGCCTGCTGGCTGCCGCCCAAGCCGTCGAGCATTACGAGATCTCGCGCTACGGCACGCTCAGGACCTGGGCGCAGGAACTCGGCCTGACGGAAGCCGTCACCTTGCTCGACAAGACGCTGAACGAAGAAAAGGAAACGGACGCTGCGCTCACTCAGCTTGCCGAATCCGCGGTCAACGTCGCGGCTGAAGCCGCATAGCAACGATCCGCGCACGGCCGCAGCCTTCCCTTGGTCCAGCTTCCAGCGAGCCCCGGCAGATTGCCGGGGCTCTGCTTGTTGGACCCACGTTCAATCGAATGGCGACCGCCGTTACCCACGCCACCCAACGATCATGCCGAGTTGCAGGACCGATGAAGCCGTTGCGGATAACAGAATTGACGCGCCGGTTCTTGTAGCGACCCGGGAAGCTCTTGACGGTCAAAATCCACAAACCCATATCGCCGCTGGGCTTGGCCGCTGTCGGTCCTAAGCCTTCGTCTAAACTCAATTGTTCGTTCGATTGGAGGACGTTATGAACGATCGGATGTTCGACAGCCCTATTTTCGTGAAGACCGAAAACAGCCTCATCCAGGAAATCGCGTGCCTGGAAGATGCCCTGGAATTTCTCTACGCGTGGCCCAGGAACAGGCGCGGAACCATATTTGAAACGGCCCTTCGTGCCTGCCAGCGGGCATTCGACAGCGGCTATCCGCTGACTGCCGCCAGAGATGCCTTTTGCGGTTTCGCAAAGTCGGTCAAAATTCTCGAGGACGTGAGTGTCCCCTTGCCATGGATCACCGGCAAAGGCGGCCGCGGCGGCGGACTGACTGCTTGACAGTGTCGCGGGGAGTTCGCGATGCTTTCCAAACCCTTCGAAAAACCCCTTCGCGTTTGGGTCGGCCTGGGCTTTCCCCGGCAGCTGAACACCGTCGTCGATGCCTATCAGTTCGCGATGGACTGGTGCGGCAATAGCCCGGAGCAGAAAGCGGCTATCCGTGCTTGCAAGGCGGCTTTGGTCGGCGACGTCGACGCGGAAACCGCGCGAGGCGTTTTCGCCGCATTCGCGCGCAAGAAGGATATCCTTGTCGAGGACGGAGCAATCCCGCCCGCCATCGGACAAGCCCAGCCGTCGGATCACCGATGACGATCGGGGCGCCCGCGGCCACTGCCGGGGGCGCCTCGCACCAAACCTATCTGTCTGGATAATTCATGAGGAACCTTCGATGGCGGAACCAGCCATTAGAAAACCCGTCCACGAGGTCAACACCGCCCGCTACGACAGCGATTGCCAGGAGGCGCTGGCTGACTCTCTCGATGGCCTGCTGGCACAGGCGGAAGCCGCCGGGTGGGACCGCAACCGTGCTGCGTCGGCATTAATGTACCTTGCAGCAAAGCGCCTCCATGCACGCGCCGAGAGCTAGCGGGACCGCGAGCAGCGACCGTCGCTTTATGCCAAACCATTCGGCCGCCTATATATGCCGTCCAGCGTCCGGTCCCGCCCCTTGGAACCGGATCGTTGGCCTCGAATGAACGCCCACCAACCGCAGGAAATGGTGGGCTTTCAAACAGCTAACGATGAAGGGCTCAAATATCCGTCAAACCGTTCCACAACCACCAACGGCGAGCCAAGGTTTCACTGCTTGGACCAAAGCGGCGGCGCGTGCGACTTCAGTCCCATGCGAGTTGTGTGCGCGGCCGGGCCAGCCTGCCCCTTCCCGGTTTCCATGCTGGCCCACTCGCATTGTATGCAAGAATCCGCCTCGTCGGCGTGAGGTTGCATGGCTCGCTTGGCCGGCTACCCGGCACGTCGGTTGATGCCAGCCCAACCTCTTTCAAGTTCCGCCGATAGCTGGTCAGGGTCAATGATGCCCCGCCTGAAAAGGCACATGATTTTGAGCGCAACCTGTTCGCGCTCGGCCTCGCCGGCAATGCGATGCTTCGCGCAGAAAGCATTGAGCGCATCCGTCAGAATTGCCAGGTCGGCGGGCTCGGCTATTCCGTATCTCATCATGCCTGCCTCCCGGTCTGAGGCGAAAACATGATGCCCGGTTCCAAACATCCGCTTTGCTCCCCGCCAGCTACGGACGACTTGAAAAACGATACACCCAAAAAAAGTCAGCTACGAGCAAATTCGATTGGACTGAGGACCGAGGTCCAAAGCCCGCCGCACTATCGAGAACCGGCGGCGGGCCAACGGGCGGACTACACCCAACCGCCCCTAGAGCCGGACGATTTCAGGCCTGTTCGACGGCTAAATGGAACCTCGATCAGGGTTGTCTGTTCATTGAAAGGCGGGCCAACATGACCAGATCGTCGCTTCATCTTCTCAAGGGTACAGGATATCTGATTTCCACGGTGAGCGTGGCGCTGCTGGCGATCGTCAGTTGGGACAGTGCCTCGAAAAGTCCGTTGCTGATTGCTTGTCTGCTCGGCGGAGCCGCTACCTCGGTTATCGGCATGTTCTGCCGCTGGCTGTCCTACGAAATCGAGAAACGGCAGGAAGAACGGCGGTAGGCTCCCCGAGCCCGGCGACGGGGCCGGATCAGCCTCCGCGGCGCAAGACCCGCGTGACAAGCAGAGTGATCATGCCGCCAAGAACCATCCATAGGATGATCTCGCCACCGGATGCCCGCGGCTCCGCCGCGCCGACACTTGCACCAGCGTTGGCCGGCATCGTCGTCTCGGGTTTGGCTACTTCTTCGGTTGGCGCGGCGCGGCCCGGTCGTTCGCGGCCGCCATGACCGGCGCGAGGTCGCGCCGGCTGCCGCGGCGCACCGAATAGGCGCGCGTGATCTCGGCGCCGAAGAGGAAAATCTGCGCCGAGTAATAGACCCATACCAGCACGACCATCAGCGCGCCGGCAGCACCGTAGGAGGTGGCGATGGCGCTGGTGCCGATATACCAGCCGATCAGCGACTTGCCGATGGTGAAGAGAAGCGCGGTGACCAGCGCGCCGATGCCGACATCGCGCCATTTGAGCGTTCGGTCCGGCAGGACCTTGTAGATCGCGGCGAAGAGCAGCGCGATCAGCACGAAGGAGACGATCGTATTGACGCCGCTGACGATCACGGCACCGAACGGCAGGCGCCGGTTGATCAATTCGCCCAGCGCCGAGATCGCCGTGCTTGCCGCCAGCGATACCAGCAGAAGGAAGCCAAGCGCCGCGACGAGACCGAGGCTCGCCGCCCTCGCCCGCACGAGGCGCGACAGCGACACGCCATTGGACTTCACCTTCCAGATTTCGTTGAGCGACTGCTGCATCTCGCCGAAGACGCCCGACGCGGTGACGAAAAGCGTGACCAGTCCGATGAGCGTGGCCAGCGTGCTCGACCAGCGCTGCGCGGCGCTCTCGACAGTGGCCTTCAGAAGGTCGGCGCTTTGCGGCCCCATCACGCCCGATATCTCGGCCGAGAGCGCCAATTGCGCGGCGTCATTGCCGATGACTAAGCCGGCAATCGCCACGATGATCAGGAGGATCGGCGCCAGCGAGGTCGTGGCGTAGAAAGCGATCGCCGCTCCGTGGCTCAGCGCATTGTCGGCGATGTAGCCGGCGACACTCTCCCGCAAGAGCTCCCAGCCTTCACGAACCCAGCCCGGCATCGTCGCCTCAACAGCCTTCTCGTTGGCCAGGGCGGGAGCCGGAAAACCAGCCCTGTTCTTCTTGCCGCCAGGTCCGGCTGACGCGGCCCGCAAATCACAATCCTATGCCTGCACAATGGTTCCTCGATGGGCGCGGCCGCCGACGCCGGATCGCTAAAAACGGCCGCGTATTTGCAATCAGAAACAATGGATTTATATTTAGCTGACTAAGTGATTCATGGCGCGGTGAACCGATGGCCAAGAAGAAGCACAGACGGTCGGCTTCCAGTGTTTCGGCAGCTTCCGACGCCGATATCCTCGAAGCGGCCTATTTTGCCCGCAAGTGCGGCCTCACGCGTGAGGAGGCATTGCAGATGATACGTGAGGCCCACAACTTGCCGGCCGTCAAGGTGACCGAAGGCGAGAAGCGCAAGCATTGAACCCTTGTTGTTGAAGACGGGTCTCATTGACCCGTCTGAGGCGGCACTTCGCCCGGCTTGATCACGGGCATGTCATTGCCGGTCGGCGGTGGTGTCGTCGCGTTCTGGTCGCCGGTCGGCGGCGGCTTGAGGACGCCGCCGCAATTGCCGAGTTGCTTCGACAGCTCATCCGTATCGGCTTGCTGCTTCTGTTTTTGCGCCTGATCGTTGGCGTCGGGCTTGACCTGGCAGTCCTGCGTCAGTTGATCCTTCGGCTGGGCGGCGGTCTGCGCCGCTGCAGGCATCACCGGGATCAGCGTCAGGGCTGCAATGAAAAGTGCTTTCTTCATGGGATCCTCCTGATGGTCAGTAACCCCCAATGATCGGCAGGATCTCGCCGGTGATGTAGCTGGAGCATTGCGGCGAGGCGAGGAACACATAGGCCGGCGCGATCTCCTCCGGCTGGGCGGGCCGCTTCATCGGCGTCCTGGCGCCGAACTGCGAGACGTCGTCCGCTTCCTTCTCGGAGGGATTGAGCGGCGTCCAGACCGGTCCGGGCGCCACTGCGTTGACGCGGATGCCCTTTGAGATCAGGTTGCCGGAAAGCGCGCGGGTGAAGGCGTGAATGCCCCCCTTGGTCATCGAGTAGTCGATTAGTTCCTTCGAACCCTCGATGCCGGTGACCGAACCGGTGTTGACGATCGCCGAACCCGGTTTCATGTGCGGCACAGCTTCCTGCGCCATGTGGAAATATCCGTAGAGATTGGTCTTCAGCGTGGTGTCGAAATGCGCTTCGGTGAGATCGGCGAAGTCGGCCGAGTGGACCTGGAAGGCCGCGTTGTTGACCAGCACGTCCAGTTTGCCGAAGGCCTTGACCGTCTCACCCACCGCCTTGCGGCAGAAGGCGCGTTTGGCGACGTCGCCGCGCAAGGTGATGCAGCGCCTGCCCTCCGCCTCGATCGCTTGCTTCGTCGCCTTGGCATCGCGGTCCTCGCCGAGATAGACGATGGCGACATTGGCGCCCTCGCGTGCGAACAGCACAGCCACCGCGCGGCCGATGCCGGAATCGCCGCCGGTGACCAGCGCGACCTTGTCCTTGAGCTTGCCCGACCCTTGCCAGAACGGCGCGTCGTAAAGCGGCGCCGGCTCGAGCGCCCATTCCTCGCCGGGCTTGGGATAATGCTGCCTGGGGAAAGGCGGCGTGGGGTATCTGCGCGCGCCGGCCTGCATGGCGCCCGGGGCTTTCGGCTTCGGCTTGCTGCGGTCCATTGCATCGACCTTGCGCTGGACGCCGCGCTGTCTGCGCGCGGTCTCCGCCGTGTCTGTCTTCTTGCCGGTGGCCGATTTCTTGGCCGTGGCGGTTTTCGTTCGGCTGCTGGTCGGCATCGTGGTCTCCTTTCACAGGACAACGCATGCCAAGGGAAAAGGTTGGCCCCGGTTCGCCGCGCTGCGCCGGGACGCTTGGGCATATATCAAAGTTAAATGCGGCCGCCCGGCCGTGGTGCTAACGCTTCGTCGTTGGGGGGACTCTTCAGGAGAAGTCCCATGGACTTTCGAACTCTCATCGGCAGTCTCTCGGCCGCAATGCTGCGCAGGCGCGCCGCAGCGCCGCCAGTCCCCGTCAGGGTGATCCGAGCTTCGCTGGCCGAGGTGCCGCTCCGGCCGCGCCTACGTCCGCCGCACCGCCCGGCGCCGCCGGCCCGGCCCGCGAGCAATATGTAGTCTCAGGTTTGAAGCCTCGGACCAGCCGGCCGGATGCAACCGACTGGCGGAGTCATCGTTTACGGCCATCCGCAATTTTTACGGCGAAACATGCAATCCATGCGTACGAACAGCCCGCTTTTTATCCTCGCCGCCGCCGTGATCACGGCCGCGCCGTTTGTCGGTCTTGCCTGGCGCAGGCGCGCATGGCTCGGATTGTGAAGACCGATGAGCCGTTTCCTGCCCCTCACCATACGCTTCGTCAGCGGCGGCACGATGGTGGTCACCACCGTCGCCGAGGCCAAGAAGGCGCTCGGAGGCGCATGGAAGAACAAGGAGGCGCCAGCCTATCTCGAAGCGGCCCGGCTGGTGGACGACGCGATCGCCGGCACCTGCCGTCCGGCCATCGCCTTTGCCGCCTTCAAGAAGGTCGCCGCGCAGCAAGGCCTGCTGCGGCCTGCTCGGCCGAGTGCCGCGCTTACCATGCTGGACGAGCTGTGGTCGCGCTCCAAGACCCCGCGCAGCTAGATGCCTATCTCGGCTCGCGCGTCATGCTGAGATAGGTTGGATCGAATTCGGCGATCGCAACCAGCCGCTCCCAGTCGAGGATCGTGATCATATGGTTCGTCCAGTTGACCACGTTCATGCGGCGAAGCGTGCCGATGACCCGGTTCATATGGACGACGGAGAGGCCGAGCACGTCGGCGAGCTCGGCTTGCGACAGCGGCAGATGGAAGCTCATCTCGCGGGTCTTTTTCACCGCCCGCAGCCTGACGAACAGCTCGCAAATCAGATGCGCGAGGTGGGAGGTCTTGGAACGCCGGCCCATGGCCACGATCCATTCGCGGTGAATGGCGCCATCGACCAGCGTGTCGAGCCACAACAGCCGGGTGAGGTGCGGCGCCTGCTCGGTGATCGTCTTCAGCTTGCCGTGCTCGGCGGCCAGCACGTGGCAAGGCGACAGCGCGACGATGCCATGATCCATCGTCTTAAGCAGGAAGGCGTGCAGGTCGACGAAATTGCCGGCGACCTGCAGCGAGGTGAACTGGCGTCCGCCATCCTCCAGCACCTTGTAGCGGGCGGCAAGCCCGTCGAGGATCAGCGTGCTGTAGATCGGCCGCGTACCTTCCGTGACGATATCCTCGCCCGCGGCGACGTATCCTTCGAGCGACATGGCGCCGGCGAGCAGCGCCTTTTCTTCTTCCGACAGGGCGTCATGCTGGCCGAGGTTGAGGTAGAGCGATTCCAGCATCCGCGGTTCTCCATGCGCAACAGCTAACGCTGCAGGGCTGGGCCGGTTGCAGGCGGCCGCGCGGCAAGCGCCGGCACGCTGGGGATTTCCCCTCAGGATCAATCGCTTGGAACCATGATCGCGGCCAGGGATTGAACTTGCCAAACGCCTGGAGTGCTTCATCGATGGAACGCTTTTATTTTGACCTCTATAACACCAAGCATGGCCAGGTTGACGACCAGGGGCAGCTTTTTGCCAACCGCGAGCGCGCCCGTCTTGAAGCGTTGCGCATCCTGCAGGACATTGCCCGCTACGAGGCGCCCGGGACCGAACAGTTGAAGATCACCGTGAAGCTGCGTACCGCGAAAGAGCAGATATTCGAGGCGTCGCTGACGCTGGACTCGACCCGGAACTGAGACCGTTGGTCCTCAGCGTCGCATCTCGCCGGAGGCAAGCATGTTCGCCGATTTTGACACATTGGAAATCGACACCGGCGAGGCGCGTATCTTCGCCCGCCATGGCGGCAGCGGGCCCGGCCTGCTCCTGCTGCACGGCTTTCCCGAGACGCATGCGATGTGGCGCGACGTGGCGCCCAGCTTGGCGCGGGATTTCACCGTCGTCTGTGCCGATCTGCGCGGTTATGGGCAAAGCTCCTGCGCGCCATCGGCCGCCGACCACGCGCCCTACGGCAAGCGCGCCATGGCTGCCGACATGGTCGTGCTGATGGAAGAACTCGGCTTCAAACGTTTCCTGGTCGCCGGCCATGATCGCGGCGGGCGCGTCGCCTACCGGCTGGCGCTCGATCATCCCGACCGCGTCGAGAAGCTCGCGGTGCTCGACATCGTCCCTACCGCGGAGGTCTGGGACCGGGCAGATGCCAGGCTGGCGCTAAGCTTTTGGCCATGGTCGCTGCTGGCGCAGCCCGAGCCGCTGCCGGAGACGATACTGGCGGCAGCAGCCGAAGCAATCGTCGACAATGCGCTTTCCGGCTGGGGATCCGCAGCCGATGCGTTCCCGCCCGGTGTGCGGCGGGCTTATGTGGAAGCACTGCGCGATCCGGCGCATATCCACGCCATCTGCGAAGAGTATCGCGCGGCGGCTTCGCTCGACCGTGTGCACGACCATGCGGACCGGGAGGCCGGCCGGCGCATATCCTGCCCCGTGCTGGCGCTGTGGAGCGAGCATGGGGCGCTGGCCGAATGGTATCGGGACGAAGACGGACCGCTGGGCATATGGCGGAACTGGGCCGACGATGCCAGCGGCGGGGCGATGCCCGGCGGTCACTTCTTTCCGGAGGAGTCGCCGATCGAAACGGCGGCCACGCTCGACGCCTTCTTTTCCGGAAGATAGAGACACTCCTTTCCGGCAGATGGCGCCGGCCGGCCAAGTGGCCGGTCGGCTTGGCTCACATCAGCATCAGGCAGAGCAGCGGCAGGGCCGTCAGGCCGATCGCCATCGCAATGAGCGTGGCATGGCCGAGACGCTCCGCGCGCCTGGCAATGTCGGCGACCTCGTCCTCGTCGTTGATGACATCGAGGAAGGAAAGGTCGGCAGGGGTGCTACGCTGGTTGTCGTTGGCAGGCAGGCTTTCGGCATCCTGCCGGGCGGGTTTTGCAGAGATATAGGTCAAAACGTCGTCTCGCTCCGAAGCCGACTGCGCGGCCTTCTTGTTTATCGATATCGGTGCCCGCCGGAATTGCGCGGGGCTGACCGGCGGGCACCATGATAGCCGGCGATGGAGGGGGCTTTCTCGTCGGCCGCTCACCAATTCGCAAAAAGAGATTTGGTTGCACAAGCCAGCCCAATGCGCTGGCCGGATCGGACTTCAGTCCGACCCAGTCACGAAATGTTTCGGCCGGAACATCGATTGCCGGCGCCTGTTCCCCTTACTCAGGGATGTTGGACGCATCCTTGAATTCACCCTCAAGAAAAATCCGAACCAACGGAGAATTTGACATGCCCAATCAAGGCGGAACCCACGAACAGCACGTCAAGGCCGGCCAGCAGAGCCACAAGAACCGCGAAGACCAGCATCGCGGCAGCGGTCAGCAGCAGGCCGAGGACCGCAACATGGGTCAGCATCGAGGCGGCAGCGGCAACTTCGCCGAAGACCGCCAACGCGCCTCCGAGGCTGGTCGCAAGGGCGGTCAGCGCTGAGTTCAAAAATGGCGTCCGCAAAAACGCGGACGCCATTTTCCTGTCCCGCGACTTCCAGCCGGGGATGGAACCTCTTCCTCGTCCTCCAGTTCCCCTAAGGGCTCGGCCGCCTCAAGCGAAGCCGTCGCCGCAGGATGTTCAACGGAGGCACCAATGTCCTTGCGTACACTTCATCCCGAACGCGTCGATGAGACCCGCATGCAGGCCTATTCGACCTTCGGTCCGTTGCTGATCCATTCGCTGGCGCAGAAACTGGCGCTTTGCCAAGGCATGCGCGAATTGGACAAGCTCGAACAAACGCTGGTGCGCCTCATCGAGGAGACGGACGTTGCCGCTGCGCATGGCGAGGCGATGAAGGAATTCGCGGTCGAGCTCGTCGTGTCGACGCTGCGCAACGTGCGGGAGCATCCCGACGCCAAGCACGATCTGGAAGAGATCGATGGTCGGCGAGCAGAAGGCCGTTCGGAGAACCCGGACACGCTGGAAGAGCAGTTGCAGTCCGGCCTCGAGGACTCCTTTCCGGCAAGCGATCCGCCAGCCGTGGTCTCGACCGCGATCACCGGCGGTTCGAAGGAGACCGTCGGCACAGACGAGGTGCTGCGCCGCAAGAAGAAAGCACGCCGCAGGCAGTCGGCAAGCTGAAACCGAAGGAGGCCTGCAATGCCCCAGGCTAACGATAACATCCCGCATCGCCCCGGCGCCGCCCACGCGCCTCGGACGAGCAAGCTGCCCACCAAGGGCGGCGACGATCCCGACGTGCGCTTCCTGGCGGAGAACACCGATCTGTCGCCGAAGCAGGCGCGCGAATTGATCCACGAGCACGGACACGACCGCGCCAAGCTGCTCGAGATCGCACGGACCATGAAGGCGGAGGGCTGACCCTCCCTACAAATCGAAAGCGAGGCAGACCATGAGCAACGAACCACGTCCGGGACGGGCCGGCACAACCGAGCAATGGCCGCGCTGGGAGGGCCCGAAGGGCAACCGCCCACGCGGTTATCTGAGGCCGAAGGACGATCCCGACAGGAACCGCGACGCGGCCGGCGAGAACAACAAGGATCCGGAACGGTCCGACCTCGGCGACGTCGCTAAGAAGAAGGGTTCCTGAGGCCGAATACACTCAGCGCGACAAGGAGCGAGCAAATGCCACGTGGCGACAAATCGAAATACACCGGCAAGCAGGAACGCAAGGCCGACCACATCGCCGAAGGCTACGAGAAGCGCGGCGTGTCCGAACAGGAAGCCGAGCGGCGGGCCTGGGCGACCGTCAACAAGGACGACGCCGGCGGCAAGAAGGAAGGCGGCTCGGGCCGCGGCAAGCACACCGGCAATCCCGCGGCGCACAAGGGCGGCAGGATGGGCGGAAACGCGTCCGGAGAGCGCACCACGGCCGCGCGTTCGGCGTCGGCCAAGAAAGCGGCTGCGACGCGCAAACGGAACGCGGAGCGCGCGCATCATTGACAGTTTCCCCTTCTCCCCTTGTGGGAGAAGGTGGATCGGCGCGCAGCGCCGAGACGGATGAGGGGTGTTCCAGCGGAGTGAAACGCCTGCTTTCCCTGGAGCACCCCTCATCCGGCCGCTTCGCGGCCACCGCCCGGCCCTTCGCAGGCTCAGGGCGTTCGAAGCTCGAAAGCCAAGCAATTGGCTTTCGTCCGCTAACGCGGACCACTTCTCACCCCACAAGGGGAGAAGGCGAATGTCCTACAGCGGCATCTCGGACGTCTGCTTGATCGTCTGGCTGGGCACGTCCGTCTTGACGTTCTGCACGCCCCTGATGCGGCTCAGATGCTCCGACTGGAAGCGGCGGTAGTCGTCGATGCCGGCGGCGACGATCCGCACCATGGCGTCGCAGTCGCCCAGCATCAGATAGCACTCCATCACCTCCGGGAACTTCGCCACCTCGGCGGCGAAATGCTCGATCGTGTCCTCGTCCTGCTGCTTCAGCCAGATGCGGGTGAAGAAGGTCTGGCCGCGGCCGATCTTGGCCGGATTGAGAACCGCGACATAGCGATCGATGACGCCGGCCTCCTCCAAGAGCTTGACGCGGCGCAGGCAGGGCGACGGCGAAAGGCCCACCTCCCTGGCTAGATCGTTGTTGGCCATGCGCCCGTCGCGCTGCAAGGCGCGCAGGATGCGCCTGTCGATCTCATCCAGCTTCATGGTGTCAGATTCCAACCTTCTATCAAAACGCGCCATCTACTGCCAAATATTTGCAGAAACGGCGTATCTTCGCAACCCGATTTCCGGGCGTTTCGGCTATGGTCCGGGAACCGATAACCGACAACCGACCGGGAGAACGGCGACCGCGAGGCCAGCCGAAGGCAAAGTCATGAGCATTTCCGAGATCGCCCTCGCCGGGGAGCAAACCGGCAATGGCCGCGGCGCCGAGTTCCGGCGTGGGCTCGCCGCCTCGACGCCGGTGCTGCTCGGCATCATCCCCTATGCGCTGGTGCTTGGCGCGCAGGCCTCGCAGAAAGGCCTCGGCGTCGTCGAGGTGCCGCTGATGACCGGGCTCAACTTCGCCGGCGGCTCGGAATTCGCGGCCATCCAGCTCTGGACCTCGCCGCCGCATATCCTGCTGATCGCCGCCATCACCTTCCTGGTCAACAGCCGGCATTTCCTGATGGGCGCGGCACTTGCGCCGTTCATCAGACATTTGCCGAAGCGACAGGTGTTTCCGGCGCTGTTCCTGATGTGCGACGAGAGCTGGGCCGTGGGCCTGGCCGATGCGCAGCGCCGCGCCGCCTCCGGCCTGCGGCCGGCCTTCAGCCTGCCTTTCTATCTGGGCGCCGGCTTGCCCTTCTACCTCGCCTGGGTGGCGTTCACGACTTGTGGCGCGGCACTCGGGCCGGTGCTTGGCGACGTCGAGACATACGGCTTTGCAATGGCCTTCCCGGCCGTCTTCCTGGTGCTGCTTCGCGGCATGTGGAAGGGCTTTGCCGCGGCCCGGCCCTGGCTGGTCAGCCTGGTGGTGGCAGCGCTCGTCTATCTCGTCGTGCCCGGCGCCTGGTATGTGGCGGCCGGCGCGCTGTCCGGCCTGGTGGCCGCGTGGTTCCTGGCAGGTGAGAGATGATCGATCCGATGACCGTGCTCGCCATCCTGGCGATGGCCGGCGTGACGTACCTGACCCGCATCGGCGGCTATGTGGTGCTGAGGAACCGCACGCTCAGCCCGCGCGCCATGGCGGTGATGGAGGCGGCGCCCGGCTGCGTGCTGATCTCGGTGATCGCGCCGGATTTCGTCTCGAAGAACCCGGCCGACCTCGCCGCGCTGGCCATAACCGTGCTTGCCGCGACGAGGCTGTCGATGCTGCCGACGGTGGTGGTCGGGGTGGCTTCGGCTGGAGCGTTGCGGTGGCTGATGGGCTAAAGCTGACCTCAGCCGCCGTAGAGCCCGAGCTCGTCAGGCTGAATCGACGCGGCCTCGTCTTCTCCCTGCCCGCCAGCATGCTGCTTCAACGCGGCATCCAGCCTGTCGTTGTCGCGGCCTCGCGGATCGACCATCGCATCGACGAGCGTATCGAGAGGCACGCCAAGCTGGTCCAGGCCAAGCTGTCTCTCGATCTCGGCAATCGCCGACGGAGATTGCCGTTTCAACGCTTCGACGGCGTCCTTGATCGCCGACCCGTAGGAGGACACGGACTCGTAGTCCGTCTGGTCGACGCCGAACTCCTTGCCCGCGCGCTCCATCAGCCGCACCTTGATGGCCGTGATGTTGAGGCTGTCGACGCTCAACATGGATGCCGAGATCGTGGACCCGACCTTTGTCAGCGGTGACGCCGCGGGGCTGGAGACAATGCCGATGCTCGCCGCGGGTCTGGGGATCGGCGGCAGGCGTTGCTGTTGCGGGATGACAAGCGCGGTGCTGTTGAGCGTTGAAGACATCGCCGGTCTCGCAGGCGCCTGTCCATCATGGACCGGACGCCGGACGGTCGACCCAAGACATCATGTCCCGAGCGGAACGGTTCGCAGGAAGTAGTCAAATTGTCCTAAGAATTCGACAGAGCAACCGTTCATCATTTAACGAAGATGGTGAACCCGCTCTATCGCTTTGTTTGGCGCAAATCCCGGGCCGCGCCGGCAAGGCAGCACCCGCCTCTGCTTGGGGCATTTCCTCCGCATGGGAGCTTGGCCGTATCAACCAGCCCGTATCCCCAGCGCACCGCCCGTCGCCCTTGCCACGATCGCTTCCAGCGGTTCGGGCCGGTGCAGGAAATAGCCCTGGCCATAGGCGACGCCCATGCCCATGAGAATCTCCAGCGCGTTTTTCTCCTCGACCTTTTCGGCCACCACCGCGGCGCCCATCGAGCGCGCGATGCCGGTGATCGCCGAAACGATCTCACGGTCGAAGCGGCTTTCGGCAATGTGCTCGACGAACGAACCGTCGATCTTGATGGCGTCGACGGGGAAGCGCCTGAGATATTCGAACGAGCTCATGCCGGCGCCGAAATCGTCGAGGCTGACGCGGCAGCGGCGTTGCCTGGCCTTGCGCACGAACTCCGCCGCGGCATCGAAATTGGTGACGGCGGCGGTCTCGGTGATCTCGAAGCCGATGGCCGACGCCGGCGCGCCGCTGTCGGCGATAGCCTCGTCGACGAAATCCCAGAGCTGCGGATCGGAAAGCGTCTGCGCCGATAAATTGAAGTCGAGCGCGATGGCGCCCGCGCGCATCGCCTCGCCGTGGCGCGCCAGCGCGGTGCGGATGATCCAGCGGTCGAGCCGGGCGGCAAGGCCGAAGCGTTCGGCGACCGGCACGAAATCGCCGGGCGGGATCATCTTGCCGGTGCGGGCCTCGAGCCTGGCCAGCACCTCGACGTGGCGGCTGTCTTCCCATGGCTGGCCGAGCCGGTGGATCTCCTGGCCGAACAGCTTAAGCCGTCCGTCCTCCATCGCATCGACCAGGTCGGCCGCCAGCCGCGCGGCGTTGAGGCCGCCGGCGCCCGACGTCGTCTCCGGCGAAAACACCGCGAAGCGGTCCCGGCCGCCGGCCTTGGCGGCGTAGCAGGCATCGTCGGCGCAGGCGAGCGCGTCGGCCACGCTCATGTTCCGGTCGCGCACGAAGGCGATGCCGATGCTGGCGGCAAGCCTGCGCGAGGTGACGGCCGGGCCGAGATCGGCGTCGCGCACGGCGGCAAGCACGGCGCGGGCAAGGTGCTCGGCGCAGGCGTCATTGCAGTTCGGCACCAGCAGCGCGAATTCGTCGCCGCCGAGGCGCGCCGCATGCGCGGACGCCGGCAGGCTGGCGAGGATGCCCGCCGCGACGCTCTTCAGCGCCAGGTCGCCGGCGGCATGGCCGGCATAGTCGTTGAGCGCCTTGAAGTAGTCGAGGTCGACATAGAACACGGCAAGCGGGAGGCGCCCGGCCATGGCGATGTTCTCGGCAAGCAGCCGGTCGAAGGCCGAACGGTTGAGCAGCCCGGTCAGCGCGTCGTGACGCGCGGCGAAGGCAAGCTCCTCGGCGCGCGTCTTCTCCTCGGTGATGTCGCGAACCGTGCCCAGAATCTGGCCGGCCGAGCCGACACCGGCAATGAAGCGCACCAGCGATTCGACATGGCGAACCTGGCCATCACGCAGGACGATCCGGTATTGCGAGGCGACGACGCTGTTCGAGCCGGGCGCGATCTGATGCGCTCGCTCGGTGGCTTCCTTGTCGTCGGGATGAAGGTAGGTGTGCCAGAGGTCGGCCGTCACCTCATCGGTATCGGCAACCAGGCCGAAGATCTCGCGCGTGCGCGCATCCCAATAGCTTTTCCTGGTGCCGATATCGTGGTGCCAGATGCCGGTGCCGCTGGCGGCAAGCGCCAGCCGGAAGCGGACATTGACCTGCTCCAGCGCCGCCTCGGCCTCTTTCTGCCGGGTGATGTCGGTCTGCACGCCCATCAGCCTGAGCGGCTTGCCGTCGGCGTCGCGCTCGACAATGCCGCCGCGGTCGAGCACCCAGATCCAATGGCCGTCCTTGTGGCGCAGGCGCAGCTCGGTCTCGATGGAATCGACGATGCCCGCAATATGCCGGTCGCCGCTGTCCTGCGCGCGCTGGCGATCGTCGGGATGGGTGAGCTTCAGCCAGAGATCGGGCGTGTTGGCGAGTTCGCCAGCTTCATAGCCCAGCATCTTCGACCAGGTCGGCGAATAGTAGCAATCGCCCGTCGACAGATTCCAGTCCCATAGGCCGAGATGAGCGCGGTCAAGCGCCAGCGCCCAGAACTTGCCGTTGCGTTTATTGTCGTCCGCCATTCTTTGTTCTTGCCGTCCTGTCCCGGCAATACTGCATGAAAGCAGAGAAGAAAGAGTTACCGGGGGCGGTTCAGCCAATCTCCCCCCTTTTGGGGGACATGGCCGGCAGGCCAGAGGGGGGCGCGAAGGATCGCGGCGTTGCCCGAATTTCGATCAAGGCTGCTGGCAAGCTGTTCGACTGCGACAGCCTGAAACGCTGGCGGGACAGCGCCCCCCTCTGCCCTGCCGGGCATCTCCCCCACAAGGGGGGAGATTGCTAACCGCCCAGCCTTCTCCTCACCAGCGCCGCATGGAAACGCGCGCCGTGCAGCAGACCCTCGTCGTTGAAATCATAGGCCGGGTTGTGCAGCGGCGCGGTGCCGCCATTGCCCATGAAGACGAAACACCCGGGCATGTGGGTCAGGAAGCGGGCGAAATCCTCCGAGGCGGTCATGGGCTCGGCCGCGACGCGGACAGCATCGTCGGCCAGCACCGTACGGGCCGCCGCAAGTGCCTCGCCCACCAGCGCCGCGTCGTTGATCAAAGGCACGAACTCGCGGGTGTAAGCGACGTCAGCCGCGACGTTATAGGCCTGGGCCGTGCCCTCGGCGATGCGGCGCATTTCTTTCTCGATCGCGGCGCTTACCTCTGGCCGGAAACTGCGGCAGTCGCCGAGGATGCGCGCCATGCCCGGCAGCGCGTTGCGGGTGCCGTCGGTGATCAATTCCGTCACGGAGACGACGCCGATATCGGCGGGGCTCAGGCGGCGCGAGACGATGGTCTGCAGGTTGACGACCAGCGCGCAGGCGGCGACCAGCGCCTCCTGACCCGCATGCGGCCGCGCCGCGTGGCCGCCGAGGCCTTTGAGCACGATCTCGAAATTGTCCTCGGCCGACATGACCGGGCCGCTGCGGGTCTCGAAATGGCCGATGGGCAGGCCAGGCATGTTGTGCAGCCCGAATATCTCCTCGAAAGGGAAGCGCTCAAGCAGGCCGTCGTCCAGCATGGCCAGCGCGCCCCTGCCCCATTCCTCGGCCGGCTGGAAGATGAAGCGCACCGTGCCGTCGAAGCCGCCTTCGCCGGCAAGCAGCTTTGCCGCGCCGAGCAGCATCGAGGTGTGGCCGTCATGGCCACAGGCATGCATGGTGCCGGGTGTTTGCGAGCGCCAGGCTTGCGTGCCCTGTTCGGCGATGCGCAGCGCATCCATGTCGGCGCGCAGCGCGATGGCGCGGTTGCCGCTGCCGCGGGTCAGCGTGCCGACGACGCCTGTGCCGCCGACGCCTTCGGCCACCTCAAGCCCGAACGCGCGGAGCTTATCCGCCACAAAGACGGCGGTGCGTTTTTCCTCGAAGCCGAACTCGGGATGGGCGTGGAGATCGCGCCGCCACGCCGTCATCTCGCTATGCAGTGCCTGTTGGTCGAGTTCAGCCATCGTCGCCCTCAAGCTCCTTTTCTCGACGCAATTCCGGACGGAAGGCTACGGCGAAGTCGCCGAGCCCAACCGCTCGGCACTTTTCCTGGAATTGCTCTCACGCAGTCTGCAGGAACACCTCTTCCGGCGCCATCCCGACCAGCTCGGCAAAGCGGCCATGGTCGGTCGCGCCCTCCGAGTTGATGACGAGCACGCGCGAATGCGTATCGAGGCCGAGCGCCGTGCGCTTATGCCTGTCGCCAGCGGCGCGGACCAGCCCGGCGAGGCCTGCCCCGCCGCTCTCGCCGGAGACGATGGCCGGATCGTTGCCCAGCGGCAGCGCCAGCCGCTTCATCACCGCGACCGCGTCCTCCTCTTCCACCGTCATGAAGGCGTCGCCGACGCGCGCCAGCACGCGCCAGGCGACCAAGGACGGCTCGGCGCATTCGAGCATCGTCATCACGGTCGGCTGCTGATTTGCGATCGTTGCCGGACGTCCGGCCTCAACCGAGGCGTAGACGCAAGCCGAGCGCCGCGGCTCGACTACCACGGCCTTCGGCCGCCTGGAGCCAAGCATGACAGCCAGATGGCCGGCGACCGCGGCCGCGAAGCCGCCGACGCCGGCCTGCAGGAAGACATGCGTGGGCGGCTCGGCCATGCGCCGCAACGTCTCGCGCACGATCACCGTGTAGCCCTGCATGACCAGTCCGGGGACGCGCTCATAGCCCAGCCAGGACGTGTTGGAGACGATCTTCCAGCCGCGCTCGGCACCGACGCGGGCGACTTCGCGCACCGCATGGTCATAACCGCCTTCGACCTCGACGATCTCGGCGCCGAAGCGGGCGATGGCCGCGACACGCTCGCGGCTTACGCCGGCATGGACGAAGATCACCGAGCGCGCGCCGACGAGGCTGGCGCCCTGCGCCACGGAGCGGCCATGGTTGCCGTCGGTGGCGCAGACGAAGATCATGCTCGACGCAATCTCGCGCACCCTGGCGTCGTTTATCTCGCTGATGTCGACATCGCGCCCGAGCCACTTGCCGGCCTCCTCCAGCACCAGCCGCATAACGGCATAGGCGCCGCCCAACGCCTTGAAGCTGCCAAGGCCGAGACGCTGGCCTTCATCCTTGACATGAAGTGCCGCGACGCCGAGGTGATCGGCCAGCGCCGGCAAGGCGTGCAGCGGCGTTTCGGCATGATCGTCGCGCGCCTTGAGGTAACGCTCGGCCCGCGCGCCTCCCGCGATCCCGAGCGACTCGGCATCGGCGGCAACCAAAGGCTGGTTGTGTTCTGGGCGTTGGTTGAGAAGCAGCATGCTAGTCTTCCTGCGAGGCACTGAACTCTGTCGGCGGGGCGCGATTCGGGCGCGATTCTGGACGCTTTAATTGGCTAAGTGATTGAAGTTTGTTTCGATTGGATGTCGCCGGACGTTCGCTTCAGGATGACCCGATACAGCCAACATGACTATTTTTGGTGGTATTTCGCCGCCGCGGCATGCCTAGTCTGGTTCCTCCCGCGATCAGTCGGCAGCCAGCCTGGCGGCGACGCCTAGCAGGACGTTGGCGCCGGCAACCAGCTCGTGGGGAGCGGTGAACTCGGTGGGGTTGTGGCTGATGCCGCCCCGGCTCGGCACGAAGATCATCGCCGACGGCGCGATGCGCGCGATCATCTGCGCGTCGTGTCCGGCGCCCGAGGTCATGCGCCGGCACGAAAGGCCGGCGGCGTTGGCGCCGTCCTCGATCAGCGAGACGATACGGGCATCGAAGGTCACCGGCTCGAACCGCGCCAGGCTTTCGGCATGGATGGTGACACCGGCGCTCGCGGCAAGCTGGTCGAGGAAAGCGGCGAGCGCGGTTTCCTCCTCGCGAAGGTGCGTTTCAGCCGGGTCGCGCAGGTCGATTGTGAAGGTCGCCCGCGACGGGATGACGTTGATGGCGTTGGGCTCGAAAGCGATGGTGCCGACGGTCGCGACCGTGCGCGTCGACGACGCGCTGGCCCGGTCCGCGAGAAAGCCGATCACCCGCGCGGCGGCGACGCCGGCATCGCGGCGCATCGACATGGGCGTGGTGCCGGCATGGTTGGCCTCGCCGTCGATGGTGATGCGCTGCCACGAAATGCCCTGCAGGTTTTCGACCGCGCCGATGGCGATGCCCTCGCGCTCGAGCACCGGCCCCTGCTCGACATGCAATTCGACATAGGCATGCGGCCTGAGGAAGCCGGGCTCGTGGTTGCCGGCATAGCCGATGCGCTCAAGCTCCTTGCCCAGCACCGTGCCGTCGGTGCCGACCGAGGCCAGCGCTTCCCCGAGGTCGCGGCCGCCGGCAAAGACCAGCGAGCCCATCATGTCGGGCGAGAAGCGCACGCCCTCCTCATTGGTGAAAGCGGCAACGACAAGCGGGCGCGCCGGCGCGAAGCCGGCCTCCTTCAGGCTCTCGATCGCTTCGAGGCCGGCAAGCACGCCATAGCAGCCGTCATAGATGCCGGCGTCGATCACCGTGTCGATGTGGGAGCCGAGCATGAGCGGCGCCTGGCTTTCGTTGGCGCCATCCTTCCATATCCCGAAAATGTTGCCGATGCGGTCGACGGCGACCTCAAGCCCTGCCTCTTCCAGCCAGCCGACGAGGCGGTGGCGACCGAGCTTGTCCATGTCGGAGGCGGCGACGCGGACCAGCCGTCCCTGCGCGTCGCGGCCGATGCCGCCGAGTTCCTGGATGCGACCCAGAAGCCGGTCGGTGTTGATCGTCAGATTGCTCATGCCGGCAGCCTTGCGTTTGCGACCTCGTCCGGCGCCATGCCGACCAGCTCGGCATAACGGCCAGGATCTGTCGCGCCCTCGGAATTGATGATCAGAACGCGGGAGCTGGAGTCGAGGCCGAGTGCTGCCCGTATCTTCCTGTCGCCGGCAGCGCGGATCAGCCCGGCGAGCCCCGCCCCGCCACTCTCGCCGGAGACGATCGCCGGATCGTTCGCCTTGGGGCGCGCCAGGCGGTTCATCACCGAGATCGCATCCTCTTCCTCGACCGTCATGAAAGCATCGCCGATCCGCGACAGGACGCGCCAGGCGACCAAAGACGGCTCATAGCATTCGAGCATCGCCATCACCGTGGGCTTGCTGTGCGCGATCGCGACTGGACGCCCCGCCTTGGCGGTGGCGTAGACGCATGCCGCCCGCGCCGGCTCGACCACGATTGCCTTTGGACGATCCTCGCCAAGCATGATGGCGAGATGGCCGGCCACCGCCGCGGCGAAGCCGCCGACGCCAGCCTGCAGGAAGACATGGGTGGGCGGCTCAGGCAAGCGTTTCAGCGCTTCGCGCACGATCACGGTATAGCCCTGCATCACCAGTCCCGGAATGCGCTCATAGCCCGGCCAGGACGTGTCGGAGACGACGGTCCAGCCGCGCTCGGCGGCGACGCGGGCGGCTTCCCTGACCGACTGGTCGTAGTCGCCGGCAACGCGCACCATCTCGGCGCCGAGGCGGGCGATGGCCGCCACGCGTTCGTTGCTGACGCCCGAATGGACGAAGATGACGGAGCGCGCGCCGACAAGCCCGGCGCCCTGCGCCACCGAGCGTCCATGATTGCCGTCGGTGGCGCAGGCGAAGGTCATTTGCGCGGCGATCGCCCTCACCTCCGGTTTGTGCAGTTCCTCAACATCGACGGCGCGGCCGAGCCGCCTGCCGGCCTCCTCCAACACCAGATGCATGACGGCATAGGCGCCGCCGAGCGCCTTGAAGCTGCCGAGGCCGAGGCGCTTGCCCTCGTCCTTGACGTAAGCTGAGCCGATGCCGAGTTCGCCCGCCAGCGCCGGCAAGGCGTGCAGCGGCGTCTCGGCATGGTTGTCGCGCGCGGCAAGGAAGCGCTCGGCCTCCCCGGCGCCGGCGAGCCCAAGCATAGCTGCGTCTTCCTCGGTCAGCGGTCGGCGATGATCGGGGTGGCGGTTGAGCAGGAACATGGGGCGGCCTTTCTGCGTCTTCGATGCACTGAAATTTATTGCAAACGAAGCGAGAAAGGCGCTCTGTTTTGGCGCTTGAAATGCAAGTTTGTTTCGTCTGGAACGCTGCCATGCCCTTTTCGTCCGAACTCGACGCCTTCGACCGCGCCATCCTCGCCATCCTGCAGAAGGACAACACCACGCCGCAGCGAGCCATCGGCGAGAAGGTCAACCTCTCGGCGCCGGCCGTGCAGCGGCGCATCAAGCGCATGGAGGAAACGGGCGTCATCCGCGCCAATGTCGCGCTGGTCGACCCGGCCAGGGTCGGCCACCCGATCACGATCTTCGTCGAGGTCGAGGTGGAGAGCGAGCGGGCCGAGTTGATCGACGCCGCCAAGCGCGGCTTTGCCGAAGTGCCCGAGGTGCAGCAATGCTACTATGTCACCGGCGAGGCCGATTTCATCCTCGTCGTCACCGTGGCGACGATGGCCGACTACGAAGCGCTGACCCGGCGGCTGTTCTTCGCAAACAACAACGTCAAAAGGTTCCGGACGTTCGTGGCGATGGACCGGGTGAAGATGGGGCTGGAGGTGCCGGTGGAGTGACAGGAAGGCGCGGCGCGGAAGCTGCCAATCTCCCCCCTCGTGGGGGAGATGGCCGGCAGGCCAGAGGGGGGCGCGAAGGATCACGGCTCCCGAGAATGAAGGTCGCTGGACTCCACGAAGTAGGAAACAAGAATCCAAGCTTGGCAACGTCGGCGGACAGCGCCCCCTCTGTCCTGCCGGACATCTTCCCCACAAGGGGGGAGATTAGCTATGGCGCCGTCTTCGCCAATCAGCTCGCTCAGCCCTTGCGCCCCAGCCACCGCGCATACACCTCCCCTACAATCCCGCGCCTGAAGATCAGCACGCAGACCATGAAGATGAGCCCCGTGGCGATCGTCACGGGAAAGCCGGAGGTCGCAAGCGTATTCTCCAGGCCGACGACAAGGCCCGCGCCCGCCACCGGGCCGACCATGGTGCCGATGCCGCCGAGCAGCGTCATCAGGATCACCTCGCCCGACATCTGCCAGGTGACGTCGGTGAGGGTCGCGAACTGGAAGACGATCGCCTTGGTGGCGCCGGCGAAGCCGGCAAGGGCTGCCGACATGACGAAGGCGGCGAGCTTGTAGCGGCCGACGGAATAGCCCAGCGAAATGGCGCGGTTCTCGTTCTCCCTTATTGAGCGCAGGATCATGCCGAAGGGCGAGTTGACGATGCGCCAGACGGCGAAGATGCCGATGAGGAAGACGGCGAGCACGAAGAAATACATGGTCATCGGCGCGTTCAAATCGA
Source organism: Mesorhizobium sp. B2-4-3 (assembly GCF_006442815.1). Classification (GTDB taxonomy): domain Bacteria; phylum Pseudomonadota; class Alphaproteobacteria; order Rhizobiales; family Rhizobiaceae; genus Mesorhizobium. The sequence goes on along the minus strand of NZ_VFVL01000036.1, from coordinate 26,167 downwards.
CGATTCCAAAAAGCGTTCCGCGCGCAACGCCCTGGATGCCGTCCTCGCCCTCGGTGAAGGGCGCCTGGACGCAGAAGAAATAGAACATCTGCGCCAGCGCAAGGGTGATCATCGAGAAATAGATGCCCTGCCGGCGGATGGCCAGGAAGCCCATGACCAGGCCCATCAGCGCCGCACCCGCGGTGCCGAGCAGGATGGCTGCCTCCGGCGGCCAGCCCCAGGCCTTCACGGCGTAGGCGCAGAAATAGGCCGCGCCGCCGAAGAAGGCCGCATGGCCGAAGGAGAGCAGGCCGGTGTAGCCGAGCAGGAGGTTGAAGGCGCAGGCGAAGAGCGCGAAGCACAGCATCTTCATGACGAAGATCGGATAGATGAAGAAGGGCGCGGCGATCAGCGCCACGATGCCCAGCGCTATCAGCGCACGTTCCAGCCTGAGCGAGGCGGCGGCGCGTTCCTGGTGAAGGGTTGCCTCGCTCATCTCAGGCATCCCTTCCGAACAGGCCGGCCGGGCGCAAGAGCAGCACGATCACCATGATGACGAAGACGACGAGGTTCGAAGCCTCGGGATAGAAAACCTTGGTCAGGCCCTCCGCGAGGCCGAGCATGTAGCCGGTGACGATGGCGCCGAGGATCGATCCCATGCCGCCGACCACGACGACGGCGAAGACGACGATGATCAGGTCCGAACCCATCAGCGGGCTGACCTGGTAGACCGGAGCGGCGAGAATGCCGGCGAGCCCGGCAAGCGCCGCGCCCAGCCCGTAGGTGAGCGTGAGCAGCAGCGGCACGTTGACGCCGAAGGCCTGCACCAGTTGCGGGTTCTCGGTGGCCGCGCGCAGATAGGAGCCGAGCCTCGTCTTTTCGATCAGCAGCCAGGTGCCGATGCAGACAATGAGCGAAGCCACCACCACCCAGCCGCGGTAGTTGGGCAGGAACATGAAGCCGAGATTGGTTCCGCCGGCGAGCAGCGTCGGCACGGCATAGGGATTGCCCGAGACGCCGTAATAATAGCGGAACACGCCTTCGATCACCAAGGCGAGGCCGAAGGTGAAGAGCAGGCCGTAAAGCGGGTCGAGGCGGTAGAGCCGCGACAAAGCAAGGCGCTCGACCGCCATGCCGAACAGGCCGACGATAAGCGGCACAAGGACCAGCGCCGGCCAGTAGCCGATGCCCAAATGCATCAGCAGCAGATAGCCGATGAAGGCACCCAGCATATAGAGCGCGCCATGGGCGAAATTGATGATGCGCAGCAGGCCGAAGATAACAGCGAGGCCGAGGCTGAGCATGGCGTAGAAGGAGCCGTTGATCAGGCCGACAAGGAGCTGGCCGAGAAGCGCCTGGATGGGGATGCCGAAGACCGTCAACATGGCGCGCTCATACCCCCAGCACCTCGTGCAGCTTGTCGGTATGCGCGGTCAGTTGGCCGACGGCAAAACCTTCCACCACCTTGCCGTGGTCCATCAGGTAGAAGCGGTCGGCGATGCGGGCGGCGAAGCGGAAGTTCTGTTCCACCAGCAGGATGGTCATGCCGCGCTTCTTCAGCGTCGCCAGCAGCTCGCCGATGCGCTGGACGATGACCGGCGCTAGGCCCTCCGTCGGCTCGTCGAGCAGCAGCATCTCGACGCCGGTCCTTAAGATCCGCGCGATCGCCAGCATCTGCTGCTCGCCGCCCGACAGTTTCGTGCCCTGGCTGTTGCGGCGCTCTTTCAAATTGGGAAAGAGCTCGAAGATTTCTTCCACGCTCATGCCGCCCTTGGCCACGACCGGCGGCAGGATAAGGTTCTCGTCGACGGTCAGCGTGGCGAAGATGCCGCGCTCCTCCGGCACGAAGCCGATGCCCCGATGGGCGACGCGGTGCAGCGGCAGGCCAATCAGCTCCTTGCCGTTGAAGGTGACGCTTCCCGTCCGCTTGCGGATCAGCCCCATGATGGCGCGCAGCGTCGTCGTCTTGCCGACGCCGTTGCGGCCGAGCAGCGTCACCGTCTCGCCGCGATATACATCGAGGTCGACGCCGTGCAGCGCATGGCCTTCGCCATACCAGGCGTGGAGGTCGCGCAGGGCAAGCAGCGGCTCACTCATGCTCGGTCCCCCCATGCTCGGTGCCCATATAAGCGACGCGCACGCGCTCGTCCTGGCTGACGGTGGCATAGTCGCCGGCCGCCAGCACTTGGCCGCGCTGCATGACGGTGATCCAGTCGCAGAGGTCGGCGACCACGGTGAGATTGTGCTCGACCATCAGCACGGCACGGTCTTTTGCGAGCGAGCGGATGATGCCGGAGATCATGCCGACATCCTCATGCCCCATGCCGGCCATCGGCTCGTCGAGCAGAAGCACTTTCGGATCGAGAGCCAGCGTGGTGGCGATCTCCAGCACGCGCTTCCTGCCATAGGAGAGATCGCCGGCCAGGCGATGCGCCGCGTCATCCAGCCCGACGATGGCAAGCAGCTCGCGCGCCCTTGGCGTGAGCTGGTCGAGCGCGGAGAGCGAGCGCCAGAACTGGTAGCCCAGCCCGCTTGGGCGCTGCAGCGCGACCCGCACATTGTCGAGCACGGTGAGATGCGGAAAGATCGCTGATATCTGGAACGAGCGGACGAGGCCCATACGCGCCACTCTTGCCGGCGGCGCGCGGGTGATGTCGGTGCCGAGCAATTCGATCCTGCCGCTGGTCGGCTGCAGGAATTTGGTCAACAGGTTGAAGATCGTGGTCTTGCCGGCGCCGTTCGGGCCGATCAGCGCATGGATTTTTGCGTGATGGATGTCGAGGTCGACATCCTTCACCGCGACGAAGCCGGCGAAGTCGCGCCTGAGGCCGCGGGCGGCAAGCACCACCCGCGGCATCTGATCCGTGCTGCCCGGCCGGACAGCGGTGGCGGTGTCGAGCGTCACTTGGTAGCGAGCGGGCAGCCGCTGTCTTCGGCCTTCATGAAGGCCTTGTCGCCCGGAATGGTCGCCAGGTAGGTGTAGTAGTCCCAGTCCTTCTTCGACTCTTCCGGCTTCTTGACCTGGTAGAGATACATGTCGTGCACCATCGAGCCATCGGCCTGCACCTTGCCATTGGCGGTGAAGACGTCGTTGACGGGCATTTCATGCAGCTCCTTGGCCACGGCCTCGGTCTCGTCCGTGCCGGCCTTGTCGATGGCCTTCAGATACTGCGTCACCGCCGAGTAGGTGCCGGCCTGGATCATGTTCGGCATGCGGTTGGTGCGCTTGAAGAAGCGTTGGGCGAATTCGCGGCTCTTGTCGTCGCGGTCCCAGTAAAAGCCTTCGGTCAGCACCACGCCCTGCGCCGCCTGGAGGCCGAGCCCATGCACTTCGGCGAGCGTGAAGAGAAGTGCCGCCAGACGCTGGCCGCCGGCGACGATGCCGAATTCCGCCGCCTGCTTGATCGAATTGGAAGTGTCGAGGCCGGCATTGGCAAGCCCGACGATCTTGGCGCCGGAGGACTGCGCCTGGAGCAGGAAGGAGGAATAGTCGGTGGAGCCGAGCGGATAGCGAACCTCGCCCAGCACCTTGCCGCCGCTGGATTCGACGAGCTTGGCGGTCTGGTCCTTCAGCGAATAGCCGAAGGCGTAGTCGACGGTGATGAAATACCAGCTGTCGCCGCCCTGCTTGACCAGCTCGCCGCCGGTGCCGACAGCCTGCGAATGGGTGTCATAGGCCCAGTGGAAGCCGTAGGGTGAGCACTGCTTGCCGGTGAGGTCGGTGGAAGCAGCGCCGGTGACGATGTCGATCTTCTTCTTTTCTTTCGAGATGCCCTGGACGGCGAGCGCAACAGAAGACGTCGTGAGCTCCATGATCGCGTCGACCTGCTCGGTGTCGTACCACTGGCGCGCGATGTTGGAGGCGATGTCGGCCTTGTTCTGATGGTCGGCGCTGACGATCTCGATCGGCGCGCCCTGTACCTTGCCGCCGAAATCCTCGACCGCCATCTTGGCGGCCTCGACCGACCACTTGCCGCCGAAATCGGCGTAGACACCCGACTGGTCGTTCAGGATGCCGATCTTGACCTTGCCGTCGGAAATTTCGCCGGCCGCCGCCGGCATTGCGGATGCCGCAAGGAGCGCGGCCGAGACGAGATAGGATGCTTTCACTGGTGGTTCCTCCCTTGTGGCCAACCACGGGAAACGCGGCGGCCTCGCGATGGTTCAACAGTTCCTTCGGATTTTGGATTGGAGCCTCGATCCCGCCCTGCCGCTCCTCCTCTCGCGGGCCCTCCTGTTTTGCGGCCCTCCTGTTTGCGGATTGGGCCGCGGCGTGCCTTGGGTGCACGGGCGCGAGCCTAGCATCACCTTTCACAGGCCGAGAATGCTATTTTCGTAGCATGGCAGATGAATGGGGCGACCCGTTGCCAGAGACGATCAAGAGGCGGTCACGCGCCTATGAGACGCCCCCCGGACCATCAAGCGCGCGCGGCGGCTTTTTTATCCTTTTTGTAGCCCTGGTCGGCCAAGTGATAAGGGACGATCAGGACCTCCGCGGGGATATGCCATTCACGATTGAGCTTGAAAGCCATGTCCATCGTCAGCGCTCGCTTGCGGGCTAGAATCTCAGATGCACGCGACGCCGACCCGAGCAGCTTTACCAGCGCGTGCCTGCTGAGATTGGCCATCTCCATATGAGCAGTGATCGCGTCCACTGGGTCGGTTTCCGCGATAGGGTAGTGTTTTGCCTCATATGCTTCGATGAGTTCAGCAAGAACATCGAAACGATCGGCGTCAGGCGTGCCGGGAACCGGCTCCTTGTCAAAATAGCGAGTGATCTCCGCAATCGCCCAATCGTAATCGGCTTCGGTCTTAATGGGTCGGATGTTGTCCATCACACCTGCTCCGCGTCTATCTTGTCGTACTCGGCGTGGGTGCCGACGAATTTGATGAGCACCCTCTTGAACGTGTAGCTGACATGCACAATCAGCCGGTACTTATTGCCCGCAATGTCGAACACCACTCGGTTATCAACTACGAAATCGACGTTTGCGCCGAACTGTTCCTTGATGTCAGCCGGTCCCTTCCAATCGGCCTTGCTCGATGCATTGAACCAGGCCGTCAGCGGCATTCTGGATTGCGGGTGCTTCGTCCAGAAGGTGACGAGCGCTTTCCTGCTGACAATTTGCATGCACCCATATAGATATTTCCCAACCTGGGAACAAGGGGGACTTACCCAAATTGGGAAATATCCATCTCATCGACGCCCGCTCACCACGGCAGCCGCTTGCCGTCGCGGAAGAAGCCGCCGGTCGGGCCGTCGTCGGGCAAGGTCGCGGCCCAGACTATACCGGCCGCCCCTTGCGCGACCGGCCTGCCGCCGGGACCGCCCATGTCGGTGGCGACCCAGCCGGGGCAGATCGAGTTGACCAGCACGCCCGCGCCGCGCAGCTCCGCGGCCATGATACGGGTCAGCGCGTTGAGCGTCGCCTTGCTGGTCGAATAGGCCGGGGCGCCGGCGCCCATCGAAGCGAGCGAGCCGCCTTCCGACGAGACATTGACCAGCCGGCCATGGCCGGAGGCACCGAGCAGCGGCGCGAAGGCGGCAGCGACGCGCCAGGCGCCGAAGACATTGGTCTCGAAGGCCTCGCGGATCACCGTCCAGTCGGGCTTGAGCGCGCGCGCCGAAGGGTCGTAATGGATTGCGGCGTTGTTGACCAAAATGTCGAGCCGGCCGAAGCGGCGCTCGACCTCGGCCGCGGCGCGCGCGGCCGCCCCGGGCGCGGCGACATCCAGCGCGATGGCTTCGACCTTGCCGCCAAGTCGCTTCGCCGCCGCCTCGCCCTTGGCAAGATCGCGCACGCCGATCAGCACGGTGAAGCCGAGTTCCGCGAGCTGGAGTGCCGTTTCCAGGCCGATGCCCCGGTTGCCGCCGGTGACCAGCGCCACCTGGCCGGAATGATCTGTGTGGCCGGTCATTGCTTCCGCTCCTTCGGTTGTTCGTGTCGACGGCAAGATCGCATCGATCGCACCGATTGATTAGAGTGAGGAGTTCGCATTCATTATGCGGTGCAGTTCATGAGTGGCGGTCAATTCTGAACCCCGGCGATATTCGCCAGCGTCGAGGAAGTGCTATCGCATCCGCAAGCGCACCCTCGCGGGTCGCCATGCGGTCACTTTGCCCAAGGCAAGAGGGCGAGGACGCGCCGGACACAGTCCAGAAACAAGATTCAACAGTCGGGAAAAACTCGCGAAAAGAGCGCCTGTCATAAGCGGCACCGGAGCAGCCGATGATTTGCGGCGCGCGACACAGGACATTGTTCTTAACCAAGGAATGCCGATTATGAAAAAGACCATTCTTTCCGCACTCGGCCTTGCCGTCGCGCTCGCTTTCGCGGTGCCGGCGCTGGGCACCACCGAAGCCAACGCCGCCGCGACCGCGACCACGACCACCACGACGACTGCTCCGGCCGCGACCACCGAGACGGCCAAGCCCGCCGCCAAGGTCGAGCACAAGAAGCATCATCGCAAGCATCACCGTCATCATGCCCGCAAGCATCATCACGTGAAGAAGCACTCGAAGCATCATGCCAAGAAGCATCACGTGAAGAAGCACCATGTGAAGAAGCATGTTGCGAAGAAGGCCGCATAAGGCCCGACGCGTTTCGAACTTCATGACCGGATGATCCCGGACCGCTTGCAAAGGGTCCAGGATCATCGCTTCCCGAAAACGCCGCCCTCCCTTCCGGGCGGCGTTTTTGTTCGCGTCTACGGTTTCTTCTTCTGCGGATAGATCATTTCGCCACGCGCCAGCATTGCCACGAGATCGGCGATCTTCTTCTTGCGCCCGGCTTCGGTCTTCATGTTGTGGACGCGGAAGGCGAGCGAGAAGCGGTTCTGGGCGTTGAGGGTTTCTGCCGTCGCTTTCGCCTTCGGCTCGGCATCGATCGCGGCCTGCAGGTCGGGCGGTATGGTCATCTCCTTCGACCCGCCATAGGCCCGCTCCCAGCGGCCGTCGGCCTTTGCAGCCTCGACCTCGCGCAAGCCGTGGCTGGTCATGCGGCCCTCCTCGATCAGGCGCGCGACATTGTCGATGTTGATCTTGCTCCAGATGCTTTTCCTGCCACGCGGCGTGTAGCGCTGCAGGAAACTCTTCTCGTCGAGCGACTTGCGCACCGCGTCGATCCAGCCGAAGCAAAGCGCGACGTCGATCGCCTCCTTCGGCGTGATCGATGCCAGCCCCGACCCGATCTTGTGGACCTTGATCCAGACCTCGCTTTCACCAGCGTGGTTGTCGGCAAGCCAGGCATAGAAGCTCTCCGCATCGGGAAATTCGCGCACCTTGTCCGGATCGACCTTGATCGGGGCCATCATCACCTCTGCCGTATTGCTGGTCGGAAGGCAGTCTCGCCGATTCCGCGGCCCATGTAGCCTCGTCTAGTGCCAGTTTCCGTCAGCAGGAACTGGCGCTAAGGCCGATGGAGGGGAATCCGGCGAATCTGACGCTACAAAATCTTCGCCAGAAAGCTCTTCGTGCGGTCCCTTTGCGGATTCGAGAAAAGCGCCTTCGGCGCTCCCTCTTCCACGATCATGCCGTCATCCATGAAGATCACACGGTGCCCGACCTCCCGGGCAAAACCCATCTCATGGGTGACGACGACCATCGTCATACCCTCAACGGCGAGGGTCTTCATGACCTGAAGCACCTCGCCCACCATTTCGGGATCGAGCGCGGAGGTCGGCTCGTCGAAGAGCATGACATTCGGTCCCATCGCCAGCGAGCGCGCGATTGCCACGCGCTGCTGCTGGCCGCCGGACAGCTCGTCCGGATAATTCGCTTCCTTGCCGACGAGGCCGACCTTGGCCAGCAATTCGCGCGCGACCCTGTTGGCCTCCTCGGTCGGGATCTTCTTGACCTTGCGCGGCCCGATTGTGACATTCTCCAGAATGGTCAGGTGCTTGAACAGATTGAACTGCTGAAACACCATGCCGACATGCTGACGCAGCTGGTGGATGTTCGTCTTCGGGTCGGTCAGCATCATGCCGGCGATTTCGATCTCGCCGCTGGTTGCCGCCTCCAAGCCGTTCAGGCAGCGCAGGAACGTGCTTTTGCCGCTTCCCGACGGGCCGATGACGACGACGACCTCCTTTTCCTCCACATGGGTGGTTATCCCCTTGAGGATCTCGTTGTGGCCGAAGGACTTGTGAAGGTCCTTAACGTTTATCAACTTGAAGCCTCCTCTCCAGGTAGGACGAGAACTTCGACAGCGAGAAGATGAGGACGAAGTAGAGGGCGGCGATCAGCCCCCAGATGGCGAAGGACGCGAAGGTCTCGGCGATCACGATCTCGCCCTTGTAGACCAGTTCGGCGATGCCGACCGGCGCCAGCAGCGAGGTGTCCTTGATCGTCTGGGCCGCCTGGTTGACCAGCGGCGGGATCATCCGCTTGAACGCCTGGGGCAGGACGATATAGCGCATCGTCTGAAAGCCGTTCATGGCGATCGACTGCGCCGCCTCCTTCTGGCCCCGGTCGACGCCGAGTATGCCGGCGCGAATGATCTCGGTGACATAGGCGCCTTCGTTCAGGCTGAGCGTGAAGGCGGCGGCGAGGATCGGATAGGTAAGCTGCCCGAACCACTGGTTGACGGGCAGGATCGCCGGCAGGCCGAGCACGATGAAGAAGAGCTGCACCAACAGCGGGGTGGATCGGAAAATCTCGACATAGCCGGTAGCGATCCAGCGCAGCGGCGCGACTGTCGACAGGCGCATCAGCGCCGCGAACAGGCCGATGACCACCATCAGGAGGATGGCGACGATCGAATACTGGATGGTAAGCCGCAGGCCATCGAGGATGACGGGTAGGTTTTGCCAGATGGAGCCCATGGACCGTGCCTTGGAATGCTATTTCCCGCCTGCCTCGGCGGAGGAACGCATGGCTCGCGCGCCATGCGCACTCTCCGGCCGGACAGGCCGGGAAGGCTGAGGGAATCCGCCGTTCGGTCGATCCGAACGGTCCTCAGCCCGAAATCGCAACGGAGGCCGGTTTCTGCACCTCATTGACGACGCCGCTGGTGTCGCCTCCAAAATATTTCTCGAAAAGCTTCTGGTATTCGCCGTTCTGCTTGATCTTGGCGAGGCCGGCATTGATCTTCTCGACCAGCTCCGGCTTCTGCTTGCTGATGGCGATGCCGTAATATTCGCCGGTCAGCAGCGGGCCGACGGTCTCGACGTTGTCGTGGCCGGCCTTGAAGTTGACGTTGACGGGATTGTCGAAGATGACCGCGTCCGCGCCGCCGGTCTCGAGCGCCTGGTAGGCGGCATCGATGCTCTGGAACTGCTTCACATAGTCCGCCGCGAAGCCGTGGCTGGTCAGATAGTCGACGGACGAGGTTGCCTTCTTGGTGGCGACCACGTGGCCCTTGAGGTCGTCGAAGCCCTTGATGCCGGAGTCCTTCTTCACCAGCACCGACAGGCCGGATTTATAGTAGGCGTCGCTGAAATCGACGTTCTGCATGCGGCTGGTCTTGATGGTTATCCCGGCAACCGCGGCATCGATCGAGCCGGCCTGCAGGCTTGGGATGATGCCGTTGAACGGCAGCGTTTTCAGGCTGACCGTCATGTCCTCGGCCTTGGCGATCGCCTTGATCATGTCGATATCGAAGCCCGTGACCTCGCCATTCGTCTCGGTCTCGAATGGCGGGAAGGTCGTGTCGGCGCCGACCACTATGTTGGTTGCGGCACTTTGCGCCGCCGCCATGGGCGTTGCGCCGAACGAGAATAGGAGGCCGGAAACCAGCGACGTGGCCAGCATGATAAGCGACTTGTTGTTCACAGATGTCTCCTTTCGGCGGGCATTCGTCAGCCTGGAATACGTCGACGATCAGGAGTGCGCGCAAAGCATGAACTCGGAGCCCGTACTGAGCATCTGGATCGGGCGGCGCCCAAGTCAAGGCTGGCGCGGCCGTGCTTCTTCGGGGAAGGAATGCGCCCAGCGGATTTGACGGGCAGCCAGGTCCCGCGACCGGTTGTGCCAAGGCTTGCGCCGAATGTCGGCCACCGCCTGCCTCGTCATCGGACCTTCCGATACCACTATCGGTTTCTTCCGTTTCAGCTTCGCGCACCGGTCTGCCACATCAGCGTCCATGCAAGGGAAAGGCATGGACATGGACAAGCAGAGAATCCTGATCGTCGGCGGCAGCTCGGGCATGGGGCTGGCGCTCGCCAGGCGATGCCTCGAGGAAGGCGCCGGCGTCGTCATCGCCGGGCGCGGGCAAGCGAAGCTGGGCGCTGCGCAGAAAGAACTCGGCCACCGGGACACGCTCGAAACTGCCGTGGTCGATATCAGCCGCGAGCATGAGGTCGCAGCGTTGTTTCAGCGTATCGGGCCGCTCGACCATATCGTCAGCACCGCCGCCGCGATCGAAGGCGCGTACCGGCTGTTGCCGGAGATCGAGCTTTCGGCCGCGCAGCGGGTGGTCGAAAGCAAACTCTACGGGCCGCTGCTGCTCGCCAAGCATGGCGCGCCGAAACTGCCGCCGACCGGCTCGCTCACCTTCGTCTCCGGCATCGCGGCCTATCGGCCAGCGCCGCGCGGCTCGGTAGTCGCGGCCGTCAACGCAGCGCTGGAAGGACTGGTGAGAGCGCTGGCCGTGGAGCTCGCGCCGATCCGAGTCAACGCCGTGTCGCCCGGCTGGGTCGACACGCCGATATGGGAGCTCGTCGCCGGTGACAGGAAGGCGCAGACGCTGTCCGCCATGGCGGAGCGGTTGCCCGCGGGGCGGGTCGGAAGGCCCGAGGACATCGCCGACGCAATCCGCTTCCTGATCGGCAATGGCTTTACGACGGGAGAGACGCTGCACGTCGAGGGCGGGCACCGCCTGGTGTGACCGGGACGAAGCCCTCCCCTAGAGCGGCCAGCAACGCCTTCAGCGCCGGCGGCTGGACCCGGCGGCGGCGCCAGACCATCACGATGTCGGCCGAGCGGACCGGGCCGGGCCAGGCAAGCTCGGCGACCTCGCCGCGAGCGATCGCAGCGGCGACCGCCAGCCGCGGCACCAGGCCAAAGCCGGCGCCGGCCGCCACCAGGCTGGCTATGGCGTCGATGCTGCCGGCTTCGGCGGCCAGCCTTGGCTTACCGAGACCTGCCTCGGCAAACGCCTTGTCGACCATGGCGCGGTAGACGCAGCCAGTCTCGGTGGCGACGAAATGCTTTTCGGCCAGCGCCGCCAGATCGACATCCGCCCGGTTGTCGCCCGGAGGTGCGATCAGCGCCAGCGGCTCGACCGCAACCACGCGCCTGGCAAGGCGCGGGTCCTGCTCACCAGCATCGGATCGCTCGAAGCAGAAAGCGACGTCGATCTCGCCGTCGCCGAGCCTGCGCAGCAACTCGCCACTTCCGGCTATCTTCAGTTTGATGTCGTTATCGGAATGATCGGCTCGGAAACCAGCAAGCCATGGCGCCAGCCTTGCCGCGGCGATCGTCTCCAGCGCGCCGATCGACAGGCTGCCGGCCGCCTCGGCGCTGGTGGTATCGATGGCGGCGCGGGCGTCGTCGGCAAGCGCCAGCAAGTCCTCGGCATAGGGTTTCAGCGCCTCGCCCGCCGGCGTCAGGGTGAGCCCCTGCCGCGAGCGCGTGAAGAGGCTGGCGCCAAGCTCGGTCTCCAGCGCCTGGATCTGGTCGCTGACGCTCGACTGGGCGAGATTGACCTCCCGCGCCGCGCGCGTGACGTTGCGGGTACGCGCGACCGCGAGGAATGTCTTCAGCAGCCGGGGATGCATCGGCGCTTCAAGCCTACTGCAGTTGCGGTTTCTTCAGGAAGGAATTGCGGTCGGCGGATTTGACGCGCAGCCAGGTCTCGCGGCCGTCGCGCACGACGCGCAGCGGAATTTCCGCGCCGGCCGGGTTCTGCCAGAGTTTTCTGTAGAAATCGGCCAGACCGTCGACTTCGCCGTCGCGCACGTCGGAGATGATATCGCCCTGGCGCAGGCCCGCCTGGGCGGCCGGGCCGCCTTCGGCCACGCTCATCACCACTACCATGCCGTTCGACTCGGCCGAGAAGGCGCCGAGCCACGGACGCGGCGCCTTGGCCGCCTGGCCGCGCTTGATGAGATCGTCGAGGATCGGGGTCAGGAGATCGATGGGCACGACCATGTTGATGTCGGCCACCTCGCCGGCACGGCTCATCTGCAGGCGCAGCGAGCCGACGCCGAGCAGCTTGCCGTCGGGGTCGAACAGCGCGGCACCGCCCCAGGACGGATGCGCGGGCGCAATGAAGATCGCCTCATCGATCAGATACTCCCAGTAGCCGGCGAATTCCTGCTTGGTAACGATGTGAGCGTCGACCTGCTGGCCGATGCCGTCGGCGAGCGTCACGGCATCGCCGATATTGGTCTTCCTGGCATTGCCGAACTGCACAGCCGGAAGGTTGAGCGGCGACAGCGCCTGAACAAGGCCGAAGCCGGTTTCCTGGTCATAGGCAAGCGCGTGCGCGGCGACTACGCGGCCGTCCTGGTCGGTCAGCCACACTTCCTCGGCCTCGGTGATGAGATAGCCGATGGTGAGCACAAGGCCATTGTCGCGGATCACCACGCCGCTGCCTTCGCGGCGCGTGCCCAGCGCATTGGCGGTGAAAGCGTCGTCCGGCACCGTGGCGCGCACGGCAACGACGGAGCGCGAAATTTTCTCGATGGTCATCGATCCATCCTGGATTGCGAGGTCTTAGCCTATAAGTATGGCCGAAGGAGCGCGGCGCAAGGGCGGATTCCCCCTTGCCGGCTTGGCACAAGCGCTAGTTCAACGAAGATTGAACTTTTTTCTTTGACGCGCGCGGAACCGCACCTAAGTCTAGCGGCATCCGTGGCGGACTTCCCGCCGCTTACGAAACACAGGGCCGCCAACATGGACGAATACACCCCGCCGAAAGTCTGGACCTGGAACAAGCCTAACGGAGGCGCCTTCGCCTCGATCAACCGGCCGATCGCGGGCCCCACGCATGAGAAGGAACTGCCGGTCGGCAAGCACCCGCTGCAGCTCTATTCGCTGGCCACGCCCAACGGCCAGAAGGTTACGATCATGCTGGAGGAGCTTCTGGCGCTCGGCCACAAGGGCGCGGAATACGACGCCTGGCTGATCAAGATCGGCGACGGCGACCAGTTCGGTTCCGGCTTCGTCGGGGTCAACCCCAACTCGAAGATCCCGGCGCTGATGGACCGCAGCGAGCCCAAACCGGTGCGCGTGTTCGAATCCGGCTCGATCCTCACCTATCTCGCCGAAAAATTCGGCGCATTCCTGCCGACCGAGCGCGCGGCGCGCGCGGAAACCTTCTCGTGGCTGTTCTGGCAGATGGGCTCGGCGCCCTATCTCGGTGGCGGCTTCGGCCATTTCTACGCCTATGCGCCGCACAAGATCGAATATGCGATCGATCGCTTCGCAATGGAGACCAAGCGGCAGATGGACGTGCTCGACCGCCGGCTGGCCGAGAGCGAATATCTTGCCGGCCCGGACTACACCATCGCCGACATGGCGGTGTGGCCCTGGTATGGCGGGCTGGCCAAAGGCCGCAGCTACAACGACGCCGCGCAGTTCCTCTCGGTGCATGAATACAAGAACGTGCAGCGCTGGGCCGACGCGATCGACGCCAGGCCGGCGGTAAGCCGCGGCCGCATGGTCAACCGCATGTCCGGCGATCCGGCCTTCCAGCTGCGCGAGCGCCATGACGCCAGCGACTTCGAGACGAAGACGCAGGATAAGCTGGAGGCGGCGGAGTAAAGGATAATCTCCCTCCTAGTGCGGGCGATTGGCTGTCGCCAGCTCCCGCTACCTCCCAAAGGTATACGTCACCGTCGCCACGCCCAGCGCGGAGCTCTTGGCGGCGACCGAGACCATGTCCGGCAGCGGATTGGCCGGCATGCGCAGCGTCTTTTCGCCCAGCGCATAGAGCGTGAAGACATAGTGATGCTGGCCGCTGCCGGGCGGCGGACATGGGCCGAAATAGCCGGCGCGTCCGACGCCGCCCTTGCCCAGTTCCGATCCCTTGGGCATGCGCTTGCCGCCCTGCGCGCCGGCGCCCTCGCGCAGACCCTTGGCGCTCGCCGGGATGTTCCAGGCCAACCAGTGCCAGAAGCCCTTGCCGCCATTGGCATCGGTGTCGAACATGGTCAACGCGTAACTCTTGGTGCCGGCGGGCGGATCCTTCCAGGCAAGCGCGATCGAGACGCTCTGCCCGCCGCAGCCGGCTTTGTCGCCGAGATATTTCGCATTCCATTTGCCGTTCGATACCGACGGGCTGGAGATCTCGAAGGCCGCCGCCTGACCGGCGAAGGCGACAAGGGCAAGCATGGTGAAGCCGAGGCGCAAGGTCATCTGATCCTCCCTGAATGACGCAGCGTAGCCGAAAAGCGGTCCGAAAAAGGGCAAGCTAGCGCGGCCGCCTGCCGGGACAATGAAAAAGCCCCGCCGGTGGAGGCCGTCGGGGCTCTTTCGTTCGGACCATGGAGGTGGGACCCCACGGCCGGGTCGATCCGGGGGTGTTGGATCGGTCGCGACACTAGCCGAGGAATCGGCCGCGCGGACAATCACGGCTGCGCACTACCAATCACGCTTGCGCGAGAATGAGGTGATAGCCGGCTTACCCCTGCAGCAGCTTCGCCAGTCTCGGCACGCCTTCGTTCACCGCGCGGTCGTCGGCAAGCGTGAACGACATGCGCAGCGTGTTGCGGCCGGTGCCGTCGGCATGGAAGGCGTTTCCCGGCACGAAGGCGACGCGCGCCTCCTTGACCGAGCGCGCCAAGAGCTCGGTGGCGTCAGCGCCTTCCGGCAGCGTCAGCCAGACGAACATGCCGCCGTCCGGGCGGCTCCAGGTGATGCCGTCGGGCATGTTGGCTTCCAACGCGGAAAGCAGCGCGTCGCGGCGCTTGCGGTAGGCGCCGATCAGCTTGTCCACCTGGGCATCGAAGATGGTCTCGGCGACGCGGTGCATGACCATCTGGTTGATCGAGGGGCTGTGCAGGTCGGAGGCCTGCTTCATCAGGACCAGCTTTTCCACCACATGGCGCGGCGCGCAGACCCAGCCGACGCGCATGCCGGGCGACAGTATCTTCGAAAACGAGCCGCAAAAGAGCGTGCGCGCATGATCGATGCCGCCGGAGCGGGCGCAGTCGAGCGCAAGGATCGGCGGTTCGCCCTCGCCGTCATAGCGCAGCGCGCGGTAGGCGGCATCCTCGATGACGGCGATGTCGAGCTCGCCGGCGAGGTCGAGCACCGCCTCGCGCTGCCTGGTATCCAGCGTGTTGCCGGTCGGATTGGCGAAATCCGGCACCAGATAGGCGAACTTCACCTTGCCGCCCCCTTTCGAAAAAGCAGAGGGGGCGGCGGCCGCGGCGCGATAAGCCTCCGGCGTCATGTTGCCGCCGGCGGTGTTCAGCCGGTCGTAACGCGGCTCATAGGCGTTGAAGGCCTGCAGCGCGCCGAGATAGGTCGGCCAGGTGACCAAGGCCGTGTCGCCAGGCGACAGGAACAGCTTGCCGAGATAGTCGAGCGCCTGCTGCGAGCCCGAGGTGATGAAGATGTTGCCCTCGTCGCATTGAACGCCGAGCTTGCCCATATAGGCGGCCAGCCATTTGCGCAGCGGCAGGAACCCTTCGCTGACCTGGTATTGCAGGGCCGCGCCCGCCTCCTTGCCGCCCAGCACGGCCTGGTAAGCATCGGCGATGGCTTCGGCCGGAAACAGCGACGGGTCGGGAATGCCGCCAGCGAAGGAGATGATGTCGGGCTGGTCGAGCAGCTTCAACAGCTCGCGGATTTCGGAAGCCTTCATGCGCGAGGAGCGCGAGGCCAGAAGGTTCAACAGGGTCAAGGCGCACCTCCCGCAGTGCTTATTAGGTCAGCTTGGTTGACCTATTATCAGGCTGCGCCTTTCGCGTGAATACACAAAACGGTCATGGCGCATCGTCGAGGCGACATTTGGCCCACAAATTTGCGCGAACGCTAATGGAAAGCCATTGCGCGATCGGCCGGCCGGGCGCACGATCACGACCAAAGAGCCGGAAGCCGAGAGAAAATCAATCCGGACCAAGGGGGACGCGCATGACACTCGAAGTCATCGGGGCCGGTTTCGGCCGCACCGGCACGTGGTCGACTTTCGCCGCGCTGAACCGGCTGGGCTTTCCGAGCTACCACATGCAGGAAGTCATCATCAACAAGGCCAACAAGGGCCACCTCGACTTCTGGCGCAAGGTGGCGAACAGCTCGCCGGGCAGCCAGCACGACTGGAACCAGGTCTTTTCCAACTACCGGGCAACCGTCGACAATCCGGGCTGCTGCGTGTGGCGTGAGCTGATGGCCGCTTATCCCGACGCCAAAGTGCTGTTGACGCTGCATCCGCGCGGAGGCGAAGCCTGGTATGACAGCACAATCGACACGATCTACTTCACCGAGAATGTCTGGCAATTCAAAGTGCTGGAATGGCTCACACCTTTCGGCCGCAAGTTCGGCGAGATGTCACGCAAGCTGATCTGGGGCCGAACGCTGAAGGGCGTGATGAACGACCGGGACAAAGCGGTGGCGCGCTACAATTCGTATATCGACGAGGTGAAGGCGGCGGTGCCGCCGGAGAAGCTTTTGGTGTTCAAGGTCAGCGACGGCTGGGCGCCGCTCTGCGATTTCCTCGGGGTCGCGCTGCCCAACGAGCCCTTCCCCAATCTCAACGACCGCGCCAGCATCAAGAAGATCATCAACGAGATGATCATGGGATCCTATCTGATGCTTGCCGGCGTTGCGGTCCTGGTCGCGCTGGCGGTCGGCGGTTTATGGTGGTGGCTGGGATAGCAACACCCCTATCCGTCTGCCAGGCCCCGCAGGCGGCCGCGATCAGAACGGCAACCGTATCTCGTCGAGGTGGTTCGACTGTTCGGGCCAGCCAATGTCCTTTTGGACCTCCACCGGCAGTTCGTTCAGCTCACGCGTCGTGCGGCGGCGCTTGCTGGCCTGCGCGAAGGCGGCGCGGATTCGGTTAAGACTTTTGAACATGAAAACCCCCATAGATCAGCGGCGGAAAACCGATGCCGCCTCTTCCCGGTGCCGCTTTTGCGATGCGTCTGTAACCGTTGGATTGCGCGCGAACGGTGAAATGCTTCACGAAGCCGGAGCGGCTTGAAACATATGCATGCAAATTAATTTACGGGATCGGGCATGCACCCTGCGCGCCGGGCGGGAGCCTGCATGGCCTGCAATGTCAACCGCTTGCGCCTATTGCCTGATACGTTGACTCACTTCCCTGGAGTGAGGAGCGCTTACTCCGGCGCCTGCGCATCCGAATTGCTTGGCCTTGCGGTCTGCTCGGAAAGCCGCCCTTTGCGGACGAGCGTCGGCTTTGAGTATTCTTTCTTCATGGCAAGTCCCCAACCTGCGCGGAAACGTGCGACATCCGAATAGACGTTGTCAAGCGAAGGCCCGCCGTCCAGGACGCGACGTCCTACACCGCCACCTTCCCGCCTCGCGCCACTTCCCTGCCCGCTCGATATACGGTGCGCTCCTTCGGCACCGCCACCACCGCCTCCGGGACATGCTCTGCCTTCAGCGCAACGAAATCCGCCTTGGCGCCGACGGCGATGCCGTAGCCCTCGAGCCCGAGCGCCTTGGCGCCGGCATGGCTCACCACGTCGCAGGCGGCTTCCAATTCCCAGTCCTCGTAGAAGCCGGAGCGGTAGCCGATCATGTTGGCGCGGTTGAGCATGTCGCCATCGCCATAGGGCCACCAGGAATCGCGGATGTTGTCGGAGCCGGCGAAGACCGTGACGCCCCCCTTGCGCAGCGCCGCCACCGGCGGGAAAGGATGATCGCCGGGCGCGTTGGTCATGATCGCGACGCCGGCGGCGGCGATCCGCTCGCCGGCCCCTGCCAGCGCATCGGCGGAGATGTCGCCCAGCCCGTAGGCGTGGCTGACGGCGACTTTTCCCTGCATGCCCAGTGCCGCGGTCCGGGCGACTATTTCCTCGATCTCGAACAGGCCAAGCGTGCCGCGGTCATGCAGGTGGATGTCGACGCCGGCGCCGTGCTTTCCGGCAAGGCCGAAGACGACATCGAGATGGCCTTTCACGTCGCGATCGAAGCTTGCCGGGTCGAGCCCGCCGATCAGGTCGCAGCCGAGCTTGAGCGCCTCGTCGAGCAGCTCCGCGGTGCCTGGCGAGGACAGGATGCCGCTCTGCGGGAAGGCGACGAGCTGGATGTCGATCAGGTCGCGGTATTTCTCCCGCACGCCAAGGATCGTCTCGACATGCTTCAGCCCGACCGCGGCGTCGACCATGACATGGCTGCGCATGGTAAGGCTGCCATTGCCGACGCAGAGCTCGAGCTGGTTTTTCGCGCGCTCTTCCATCGGTGCGGCCTGCTCGAGGTTGCGCATCTGGAAGGCGACCCGCTCGCGCACGTCAAACCCATTGGTGCAGGGAATGTGCGGGCGCCAGGCATCGCCATAGAAGGAGGTGTCGAGATGGATATGACCCTCGACGAAAGCCGGCAGCACGAGTTGGCCCTCAAGGTCGATGGCGCCGGCCGGCGGCGCCGCCGCATTGGCTGCAGGCACGATGGCGCTGAAACGGCCGCCGGCGACGGCGAGGTCGGCGACCATGCCATCGGCGAGCCTGGCATTGAGAAAATGAGTCTGGTCCACGATGCAATCCATTGAAAAGGAAAGCCTCAGTCGTCGCCGGTCGGGCGGACGAGGTCAATGCGGATCGAGGGAGAAAGTGTTTCGCCGTTACCCTCTCCCTTGTGGGAGAAGGTGGATCGGCGCGCAGCGCCGAGACGGATGAGGGGTGTTGGAAGGAATGAGGCGCCGGTGATCTTATCGCTTGCAAGGATATCGTAAACGTGGCCGCCAAGCTGGAGCACCCTCATCCGTCCGAGCTTCGCTCGGCCACTTGCTTCCACAAGGGGAGAAGGAAAGAGTCGCCCATATACCGTTTTCGCGGAAGTTTCAGCGAGCGGCAAATGTGCCATGGTGCAGTCTGCGGTATGAGGCCGCCGTGGTCGACGCGGACGCCCAAGCACATCCCCAACAATGCGCCCCCAACGGCCGCGTCGACCATGAACGGAAATGGCAGTGGCGACCTTGCCCTAGGTCGCTTTTTTTTGACCGGCCTCGCTTTTGACCAGCTCTCAGTCAGCCTTGCGTGCCGGCGTATTCCGCGACCAGCGGCTCATATTCCTCGAAGGACGGCAGCGCTTCGTAGCTGTGGACGGCCGACGCGCCGCCCAGGGCAACTTCTCACTGGTCCAGGTCTCGATGAAGGGGGCGAACCAGGCATGGTCGTCGAGCATGGTGGGGCGCAGATTGACGAACCAGTCGATCCCTTCCGGTCGCGTGAACATCCAGGTCATGCAGTAGCCGCAGAAATAGTGCTTCGACGCGCCATGCAAGCCGCCCACCACCGGCTCGCCCTTGGTCACCTCGAAGCCTTCCGAGGGGATCGCCGCGCTCAGCGAATAGGCGCTCGACGACATCGACTGGCAGCCGGTGCAGTGGCAGGCCATGGTGAGCAGCGGCTTTGCCGAAATCTTCAGGCGCACGCGGCCGCAGCGACAGCCGCCTTCGGCGGGAAGAGTGGGGGTGGGCAAGATGGGCTCCTGGGGTTGGGGTTCTTCCCTTCTCCCCTTGTGGGAAAAGGTGTCGCCGAAGGCGACGGATGAGGGGTGCTCTAGGGAAAACCAGCGTCTCACTCCGCTGGAACACCCCTCATCCGTCTCGGCGCTGCGCGCCGATCCACCTTCTCCCACAGGGGGAGAAGGAAGAATGCGCTCACCCCCCAACCAGCTCTGCCGTGGTCGCCATCCATACGCCCTGCCCCGCGAAGGCCTCGTTGTGGCGGGCGATGATGTCGGGCGCCTTCTCCTTCAGTGAATCCAGCGTCGAATGCGCGTCGGAGACCACGGTGACCCCAAGCCCCTCGGCGAAGGCTCCCTTCACGGTAGCGGCGACGCAGAAATCGGTCTGGGCGCCGATGAGCACGACGTCCCGCGCGCCCTGCCCTGCCACCCATTCGGCGAGGTCGGGGTTGGAGAACGCGTTGCCGACGCTTTTGCCGAAGGTCGGTTCGTCGGCGGCCTGGCCGAGCAGCGGCCATACCGGCCAGCCGGAAGCGCCCGGCGCCAGCGGGTCGCCCTCCGGCCCGTCATGGCGGATGAAGGCCACCTTGCGGCCCGTGCGCCGCGCCCAGGCGATCAGCGCGCGCGTGCGCTCGGCGATGGCGTCGGCGTCATGGATCGGCGGATCGAAACGACCATCGAACATGCCGGTCTGCAGGTCGATGACGATGAGCGGCGCAGCGATGGAGGGGGTGGTATCTGGCATGGCGCGAAGATAGCGTCGGTGGGGGATGGGTCAAGAACGGGGACGAGCGTGATCTTCCCCCTCGTGGGGGAGATGCCCGGCAGGGCAGAGGAGGCGCGAAGGAACGCGGCCTCCCAAGTTGGCCCGAGCCAACAATGTTCCGAGCAGTCGGTAGGTTGATTTGAGGCGCGGGCGGGACAGCGCCCCCTCTGGCCTGCCGGCCATCTCCCCCACGAGGGGGGAGATCGCAGTTCCAGCGCCGCGCGCTCTACGACATCAGCGGCATCGGGCCCTTCAGCGCTTCCGCCAGCGCGTCGCGGAAGACCGCGATGGGTCGCGCCAGCCTGCCGGCCGGCGGGCGGTGGAGCAGCCAGCAGCGCACCTGGGGCTTGAATCCGGGGCAATCGACCACCTCGACGGCGTCGCGCCATTGGCTGCCCGACAGCGCGCCCGGCGTGACGACGCCGATGCCGTGGCCGCGCGCCACCAGCGACATTCTCAGATCCGCGCCCTGCGCCTCGACGCCGACATGGAAGGGCAGCCGCGCCACTTCGAAACGATGGCGGATGAAGGCGCGGAAGCCGCAGCCGGTTTCGTTGAGCACCCAGGGATAGCGCGCGAGATCGTTGAGCTCGGCCGGCTTCGGCACGCCGAGCCCAGGCGAGGCGACAAGAAGCACCGCCTGCACGCCGAGATCGTCGCCGACGAGTTCGGGCGGCGGCGCGACGCCCTCGGCGAGGCAGACCGCGATCGCGTCGATCTCGCTGCGCAGCACCTGCTCCATCAGGCGCGGCGACAGGCTGGAAGTGATCTTCAGCGTCAGTTGCGGGAAGGCCCCGCGAAGACTGTCGAGCGGCTCGGACAGCGCGCTGGTCGACAGATATGGCATGATGCCGAGGCGGAACTCGCCCCTCACCTCGCCGTCCGGCGACACACCAGCCTTCAGATCCTCCAGCGAGCGCAGCACGCGGCGGCCATGCTCATAGGCCTCGCGACCCGATGCAGTGGGTTTGAGCGGCTTCGACTGGCGGTCGAGCAAAGGCGTCGCCAGTTGCTCCTCGAGGTTCTGCACCCGGCGCGTCACGCCGGGCTGGGTGAGGTTGAGCCTGGTCGAAGCGCCGACGATGGAGCCGGTCTCGACGACGGCGACGAAGGCTTCAAGGTCATGGATCTTCATGCGCAACTCGCATAATCATTATCAGATCGTTTCAATTGTAGCATTATGCCGACTTGGAATAAAGTCCTTATGAGATATGCATATCGCGAGGACTCATCATGGCCGGATCCGACAACGCTGAACTCGTCGCGACGGCTTTCGTCCCGCCACCTGCCGAGACCGGCGCTCAAACCATCACCCGGGCGCAGACGGTCTTGTTTGCCGGTTCGGTCGGCATCATCATCACCAACATCTTCGCGCCGCAGACGTTGGTTGGGTTGATCGGTCCGTCGCTGGGCGCGGCGGCATCCGAGGTCGGGCTCGTCTCGATGGCGGCGCTGCTTGGCTATGCCGCCGGGCTGTTCTTCCTGGTGCCGCTCGCCGATCTGGTCGAGAACCGCGTTCTGGTGCTGCGCATGCTCCTCGCGGCGGTGCTGGCAGCGGCGGTCGCTTCCGTCGCGCCATCCGCGGCTTCGCTGCTCTTCGTGCTGTTCGTGCTGGGCGCTGCGTCCTCCTGCATACAGGTGCTGGTGCCGGTCGCGGCCTCGATGGCGCCGCCCGGACAGGACGGGCGCGTCATCGGCGATGTGATGAGCGGTCTGATGATCGGCATCCTTTTGTCACGGCCGCTGGCCAGTCTCGTCGCCGACGCCTTCGGCTGGCGCGCCTTCTATGGCATCGTCGCCGCGACGCTGGCGCTGCTTGCCATCCTGCTCGGCTTCACCATGCCGAAGCGCCGGCCGCTGGCGAATGCGACCTATGCGGGGCTCATCGCCTCGCTGCTCAAGCTCCTGCGCCAGGAGCCGGTGTTGCGGCGGCGCGCCCTGACGGCCGCCCTTGTGATGGCGGGCTTCAGCGTGTTCTGGACGGCGGTGGCGCTGCGGCTTGCCGCTCCACCTTTCTATCTCAGTCAGAAGGGCATCGCGCTGTTCGCGCTGGTCGGCGCCGGCGGCGCGGCGGTGACGCCGCTGTTCGGTCGCGCCGGCGACCACGGCTGGACGCGGCCGGCGACGATTGCCTGCCATTTCATGTTGATCGCGGCGCTCGGGCTCGCCGCCTTTGCCGGGGCCATCGAGGCCGGTGGCGCATGGCTGCCTTTGGTGCTGATGGGGGCAAGCGCGGTGCTGCTCGACATCGGCGTCGTCGGCGACCAGACGCTGGGCCGCCGTGCCGTCAATCTTTTGCAGCCCAAGGCGCGCGGCCGCATCAACGGGCTGTTCGTCGGCATCTTCTTCATCGGCGGCGCAATCGGCTCGCTGCTTGCCGGCATTGCCTGGGCCTGGGGCGGCTGGAACGCGGTGTGCGCCGCAGGCGCGGTGTTCGGTGTCATGGCGCTAGTGGTGGACTGGCTGGAGTAGCGCCGCTCCATCTCCCCCCTGGTGGGGGAGAAAGCGATTTCAACATCCTAGCGAAGCTAAGTGTTAGAAATCGCAAGAGAGGGGAAAAGCGCCGGCGAGGAAAGTTAGCGCTCTACGAACAGCAGCGTCAGCGCCCTACGAAATCCCCTCTCTGGCATTTTCCAAGCACTTGCTCGGGGACAAGCCCGCTCGCAAATGCAGGAAAATGCTTTCTCTCCCCCAAGGGGGGAGATAACGCGCCGCGCCGGTCTGTGCCGCCAATCGTCCTGCTATCCGCCTAAGCATTCCTCGGATCGGCCACGCATTGCGGGATCGCGCGGGTGGCGGCGATCAGCTTGCCGCGCACTTCCGAAGGCCGGCGCAAATTCTGCCAGTAGGCGCCGATGCCCTTCATCTCGGTGCCCTCGCCGCCGCCGAGCGCGCCGTCGGCGCCGACCAGCATCGTCACGATCTTGACGCCGCAGGCGAGGTTACGGTCGGGATCGGTGATGTCGACCTCCGACTTGAAGCCGCAGTGATATCTCTGCTCGTCCGACAGCGACAATTGCAGCAGGCCGATCGAATACTGGTCCTGGTCCTCTTCCCAATAGGCGGCAGAGCTGCTGTTGACGGATTCCGCGCTGACCAGGTCGGCAAGCAGCGTACGCCAGAACACGGCGCGGCCGCCGCGACCCTGGCGCAGATAGCCGGGGCAGAAAACCCCTATGTCTGAAGGTTCGAGACCGCTCAGCGGCTTTTCGGCATCGATCAGGTAGGCCAGCTTGCGCGTCACGGTCTTCTGGTCGACCATTTTTGCCACCGCGCCCTGCCCCGCGAGGCAGCTTTTTGCGAACGCCTGCGCCTCCGGCTGGGTGGTATGCCCGTGGGATTTCCACCGGTCGGTGCAGGACGACCGGGACGCGACAACGGGCGCCACCGCTGGTGAGGCGGCCGGCGAGGCGACCGCCACTTTGGCAGGCTTCGGTGTTGCGGCTTTCGGCGCGGCAGCCTGGGGCACTGCGCTTTCGATGACCTTGGGATTGGCGCAGCCGTCGAGCACCAGGGCAAGCCCCGCCAATGCCACGACGATGCGGATCAGCCTGAACCGAACTCCGGCATGCAATCGCACTGAGCCGCCAGCGTACAAATCCCCCTCCGAGCAGTAAACACAACGGACCAGCCCGGCCTCTTAAGGTCACTCTGCCAGATCGGTGGTGGCCTGTCACCCGATCCCGCCAGTGATCGTGAAGGTTCCCTTACAGTGCCCGTCGGGCAGGCGCGCGATGGCCGTGACGATCGAGCCATAGGCGCCGCGCCAGACGCTGTGGAAGCCCTGATGCGTCGATGCCGGCACGACCACCCGACCGGTCTGGCGGTTGCCCTCCGCCCGCATGACGACAGGCTCGCCATTAACGTGAATCTTGATCGCGGCCGGCTCGTCCGCGCCGACGTCCAGCACGATCGCGATCTCGTCGGTGTCGCCGGAGCGCGTCGTCCATGCGGTCAGCGCCAGCGTGAGCGGCGCATCGCCGGCCGCCACGCCCCTGCCCTCGAGCACATCGCCGGCCAGCGCCGGCGTGCGCGGCGGAACGGTGCGGCGCCTGGTGGCGCGCTCATAGTCGCCGGCGATGGTCAGCAACGCCACGTCGTCGTAGGCCTTGCCGGCGAAGGTGAGGCCGACCGGCATGCCGATATCGGCCATCGTTCCCATCGGCACCGTCACCGTCGGAATGCCGAGATGGCGCCAGACCAGATTGCCGTTGGCGACCCAGGTGCCGTCGCGCCAGGCGAGTTTGGCCGAGGCTTCGTCGACATCGGCATCGGCCGGACCGACGTCGGCGACCGCCGGCAGCACCACGGCGTCGAGGCGGTTGGCATCGAGCCAGTCCTCGAAATCGATACGGCGCGTTGCCTCCAGGCCTTTCAGTCCGGCCTCGATGGTGGGAATGCCCGCGAGCGGCGCCACGCCCCGCTTCGCCCGCTCGACATATTGCGCCAGATCGAAATCGGCCTCGCCATAACGGTCGCGCAAGGTGCCCGGCGGCTGCGGAAAGATCTTTGCGCCGTCGACCGAAGCAAGATCGGGGATCGCGGGATCGGCATTAGCGCGCAGGAAATCATCCCAGGACCAGATGGACAGGTCCCAGATCTCGCGCTCGGCGAATTCCGGCGGCACAAGGCCACGGTCGACCATGGAGCGAGCGCCCGGCCGGTCACGCTCGTAGTTGGAGACGACGGGGAAATCGACCTCGACCACTTCGGCGCCGAGCGCTTCGAGATCGCGCGCCGCCTGACGCCAGAGCTCCAGCACAGAGGCGCGCGTCTCGATCGGGCGGTCGGCGCCTTCATCCTTGCCGATATATAGTTTCGGCACGCCGAGGCGCTTGCCCTTGAGCGCACCTTGCAGCGGGAGCGCGGCGTAGCTCGCCTGCCGCAGCGCCGATGTTTTCGGGATATGAACCCAGGGCTGCACGCGCCAGAAATCGCCGCGCGTCTCGGCATCGTCGGCGACGATGACGTCGAGCAGTTCCAAGAGGTCGGGAACGGTCCGCGTGTGCGGCACCACCACATCCATGGTCGGCACCAAAGGCCAGTTGCCGCGCGCCGAGATCACGCCGCGCGAGGGCGTGTAGGCGACCAGCGCGTTGTTGGAAGCCGGCGCCCGGCCGGACGACCAGGTTTCTTCGCCGAGCCCGAAAGCCGCGAAGCTGGCGGCCGTCGCCGTGCCCGAGCCGTTGGACGAGCCGGAAGCGAAGGCGGCGGTGAGAAAGTCCTTGTTGTACGGGCTCTCGGCGCGGCCATAGACGCCGCGCTGCATGCCGCCATTGGCCATCGGCGGCATGTTGGTGAGGCCGATCAGCACCGCGCCGGCGGCGCGCAGCCGGGCGATGGTGAAGGCGTCCTCGGAGGCGACGAGATACTCGAAGGCCGGCGAGCCGGCGGCGACCGTCAGGCCCTTGGCCTTGTAGCTGTCCTTGGCGGTGTAGGGGATGCCGTCGAGCCGCCCGAGCGTTTTGCCCTCGCGACGGCGGCGGTCCGAAGCTTCCGCCTCCTCGAACATCTTTGGGTTGAGGATGGGGACCGCGTTGAGCGCGATGCCGTGGCGGTCGAAATACGCAATGCGCCTGAGATAGGCCCCTACCAGTTCGACGCTGGTGACGGTGCCCTCCTCCAGCGCGCGGCGCAGATCGGCGATCGAGGCTTCGACGAGGTGGAGGGTGGGCATGATTGGCTCGGCTTGCGTGGCGTTTCGCTACCATTGCCCTGCCGGATGTCTACACCGCAAGGGGCTTGGGCTTCATGGAAGCGTTCGAGGAACGGCGCCGAGGGCGGAGCTGCTGATCTCCCCCGCAAGGGGGTGTATGGACTGGGGACATCGCGAACAGGTGTGCGAAGACATCGCGAACAGTTTCCCATGCTAGCGCTGG
>NZ_VFVL01000035.1 GCF_006442815.1 Mesorhizobium sp. B2-4-3 | reverse complement strand
CCGGTCCTCCCGGCAGACAAGAAAACTGTCACCCATCTAATCGGTCCATTCTGTTACCTATCTATCCGGTTCGGACAGAAATCGCTTTCTCCCCCACAAGGGGGGAGATCAAGCGTCGCTGCCCTACTCCATCGCGCCCGGCGCCTCGGGCTCATCCTCGGGAGGGTCGAGGATCTCAATCAGTTTCGCCACGCGGGCGCCGGGCATGGCGTGGCCCTCGTTGACCAGCGCCTCGTCGGCGCCGATCCAGGCGAAGGCCTCGCGCAGTTCCTCGAGGCTGGCGCCGGTCAGCGCGATGTCGGCGATGACGGCCTCGTCGACCGGTCCAAGCACGGAAATGATGTCGTTGCGGGTCATCTTGTCCTCCCCCATGGGTCGGGATGATTGCCGAAGGAAACGGCTGACGGCGGAGCGGGTTCCGAAAATCGGCGGGCCTGCTTCTTCCAAGCGAGGCCCAATGCTATGGCTCGCCGCATGAAACCCGCCCTCCTCCTCGCCGCCCTGCTTTCGTCCACGCCGGCGCTCGCCGACTGGAAACCCGTCGAGAAAATCGAGACCTATGCCGTCTCGGGCCAGAGCGCCGAGCAGCTTTATCTCTCGATCGGGGAGAAAGGGCCGGTGATCGGCAAGAATTCGGCCGGCAACGAACGGCGCGTCATCGCGCATACTTTCTTCAAGCTGACCTGGCAGCGCGACTACCAGCCGCAAGGCAGCGCCTGCGTGCTGAAGACGGCGCGGCCGAAGCTGATCATCACCTACACGCTGCCCAAGCCGGCGGGAAACCTTGGCTCGGCCTTGCAAACGCGCTGGGACGCTTTCGCCGCCGGGCTGATCGCGCATGAGAAGGTGCACGGCGCCGGTATCGTCGACATGGTGGACAAGATCGTCGTCTTCAGCACCGGCCTTAGCGCACAGAACGATCCCGGCTGCACGAAGGTCCGAGCGGAGCTGACGGCCTATCTCGACCAGCTCTCCAAGGCGCAGCGCCAGGACAGCCGCGACTTCGACAAGATCGAGTTCGGGCAGGATGGCAACATGCTGAAGCTGATCGCGGCGTTTCTCGCCGGGGGCTAGCAGAGCGGCACCAACTTCGCTGCTTCGCGGATGGCTCGCGCGGCGCCGGGATTGCTGACCGGATAGCCAGAGATGAAGCCCTCGACCGAGAAGCCGGGGAATTCGGTGCGCAGACGGTCCGCGATGGCTGCGGCCTCGCGATCTTCGCCTAGTGTCGCGTGGGCGAGCATCAGGAAGATCAGCACGTGCGGCGAATCCGGCGTGCTCCGTCGCAGCGCGGCTATGGCTTCCCGGTGCCTGCCGGCCGTGAACAGGACGCGCCCCTGCATGCCGAAATACCAGGGCGGGGCAAGCGGGTTGAGTCGCATGGCGCGCTCGATGAGCGGGATGGCTTCCGCCGGATCGCCGGCGACCAGCGCCTTGCTGCCGGCAAGCAGCGCCAGCGTGTCGGCATGGTTGGAACCGCATTCGAAGGCGCGCCGGTGCGCCCTTTCAGCTGCCTCCAAATCGCCGAGGCAACCCATGAGATCGCCGAAGCAGTTGTGCGCAGTGCTGTCGCTCGGGTCGAGCCGCAGCGCATTCTCGGCCGCCCAGCGCCATTTGGCGATCGAGGCGCTCAGATTGTCGCCGAAGCCGTTGCACGCCTCGATCGAATAGGCGTAGGCAAGTTCGGTCCAGGCCTTGACCAGGGTCGGGTCAAGCTCGAGCGCGCGTGAAAACAGCCTGATGGCTTCCCTGTTGCCGCTGCGGCTGAAGGTGTTGTGCTGCTCGACGCCCAGCAGATAGCAGTCATAGGCGCGCAGGCTGGCCGGCGGCTTGCGAAGGATTGCGTTGCGGCCGACCGTGGCGATCGCTCCGAAACAGCCGGCAAGCACGTTGATCACGCTTTCGGTCAGGCTGTCCTGCAGCGCGAAGACGTCCTCGACGGACCGGTCGAAGCGTTCGCTCCACAGGCTGACGCCGGTTCGCGCATCGGCCAGCTCCATCGTAAGCCGCACTCGCTGGGTGTCGGCGCGCAACTGACCGGACAGAAGATAGGCAGCGCCCAGGGCCTTGCCGTCGGCGGCGAATTCGGCCGGCTTGCTGCCCAGCGCCTTCATGGTGTGGAAGGCAATGACCGGCAGATCCGCGTAGCGCGCAAGGTCGATGGTGATGTCGGATGACAGCCCGCGAGCAAAGCGGCGCCATTGCTCGTCGGCGCTCAGGCATTCGACGGGAAATATCGCAAGGACCGGCGAAGTGTCGGGCACGGCCGGCATGGCTGTGACGGCGTTGATATGCATGGCAAGCGCGACCTTGCTGCGGACGCCGAGCTTTTCGTAGATCGCGGCGAGATGGGTGCGCACGGTGGATGGCGCGATGAACAGCGCCTCGCCGATCTCGCGATAGGTCAGGCCAGCCGCGAACCTTTCCGCCACCGCACGCTCGCGCTCGGACAAGGCCGGCACAGGCTGGCGCGCTGAAAGCGCGGCCGGTATGGACGCAGCGTCGTGGTTCATCTCGATTCCTGCCCGCGGACGGCGACATTATCAACGCCCCGCCCCCCGCAAAATACTACAAATGCAGGACCCAAAACACTGCATGCAGCCGATGGATCGACCGAGCGTGGCGGTTCAGGCTCCCGGCGTGCCCTCGATGAGGGCCGTTCTTCCGAGGAGCCGACGATGAAACCAATATTGAACACGATTTCCGATTTTTACGGCGCCGTGCGGCTCGACCTCCGCGACCCGCCGGCCGGAGAAAGCTTGACGCGTCATCCCGGGGTGCTCGGCCTTTTGGCCGTGTGGCACGAACGAGCCTGCTTCCGCGAGGAGCTGGCGCTCAAGGCGCGCTATACGCCATATCTGATCGGCGATATCGGTCTGACCATGGACGAGGTGCGGGAGGAGCTCGCTAAACCGTTCTGGCGCCGATAGGCCTCAGAAACTCACCACCACCGCAGCCGCGCTCCGAGTCGCCGGCCCATGAAACACCGCCTCGATGTTGTTGCCATCAGGGTCGAGCAGGAAGCAGGCGTAGTATCCGGGATGGTAGCGGCGTTCGCCGGGCGCGCCATTGTCCTTGCCGCCGGCGGCGAGCCCGGCTTGGTAGAAGGCATCGACCATGGCGCGGTCCTTCGCCTGGAAGGCGAGATGGTGACGGCCGGTGAGCACGCCAAGTGCGGCGCGGCTGTCGAGACTGGAGATGAACAGCTCGTCGGCCCAGAAGAAATCCTCAGCCTCGCCTCCGATCGGGATCCCCAGTACCTTGAAAACGGCTTCGTAGAAGCGCCGGCTCGCCTCGAGATCCCGCACCACCAGCTGAATATGGTCGATGAGGCGGCCGCGATAAAGTTCCATGAGCGATATCTCCTGATCACGAGATCGCAAACTACCGTCGCTGAGCGCCGCGTCAATTCGGCGGTGCTTTTTCTGTCAGGCTCGCCTTGTTGCCACAGCACCTCGAAGCTCTTTCAGCAACGCAGCCTCCCACGGCGACGGCCCTTTCTCCATGTCGCGGCCGAGCCAGTCGAGGAGGTAGCAACCGAAATCGCCTTTCGGATTCTCGCCAAGGCCCCGGTCCCGCGCCAGCCGCAAGAGACGCCCGGCATAGTCTTGCGGCGAAAACCGGCCGCTTGCCAGTTTTTCCATACCGGTCGATTTCCAGAACGGATACGGGTCCGCGGCATTGCCGAGCCGACCGATGAAATAGGTCTCGGCCAGTTCCAGACGCTTGCCTTCATCGCCCTCATTGCGGAGCATGAGCGGCAGTGTTTCCGACAGGAAGAAGTTCTCGTGGTCGGTGTCGATCAGCGCGCCGTAGCGCAGCAGCAAGGCGTTGCTGCCCCGGTCGAGCACAGCAAGGGCGCGCGCTGCGTAGCCGAAGGCCCCAACGGCCGTGTCTTCGCTGTAGTAGGGTTCATAATATGCGCCGATCAACGGATTGAGGTTTTCACAGACCGCCTCCAGCAGACGGGCGGTGGCCGGTGCTGCTGCCAGGCAAGTCTGTTCGACATGGGCGAAGAAGGTTTTCTCATCGAGCTTCTTGCGGCCGTCGAGGAATTCAGCGCGCAGCTTATTGTCGTGCGGCCGCTGATTGATGTCAGGGCCGATCTGCGCGGTGAGCGCATCGATAGCCGCCACGCAGCCGGCCTCGTCCATGGCGGCGAGGTCGACACGATAGACACTGCGCTTTTTCGCCAGTTCCTCGGCCTTCTGCGCCAGCTTTACGTCGGCTTCGGCGCTGCCATCGGCCGCAATCGGGCGGCATTCGTCGTCAAGGCGCGAGATGATGCGGATTGCCGTGGTCGCAGCCTGCGCGGTGCCATCTGCAATGGCGATCTCGTTGTCAAACAGCATCTCCAGCCGCCGTCCATCGCGTGGCGTGGCGGATTTGAAATTCGCCGCGCATGGCAGCCAGGTACCGGTTCGCATGCCAAAGCGCTCGAACCTGAGCTTCGGCGAGTGCTTTCCATCGACACCGATACAGGCGACGAAGTTGTTTTTTTGAACCCAGAACGCCTGGCCATCCGGCTGCCAGCCGATCATGTCGTTTTCGCCGAAGCCGAATTTGTGCAGGTTCGAGCTGACATTGGCGTAGAAGCTTTTCTCCTCGGGCCAAAGCAAGTCGGCGTTCTTGTGGCTGAGATTGCGCCAGGTCGATTGCGGGTTTTCCTTGAGGAAATTCGACAGCTTGCGGTAGATCTCGCCGCGCCTGGCAGGTCTGCCCTCCTTCCACGCATTCATGTCCAGATGGCCTTCGTCCGGCAACTCATACGCGGTCATCCACATCGGGGCGGCGACGGCAACGATGCGCAGTGGATGTGCCTCCCAGATTTCGAGCCCGAAGCTGAAATAGTCCTCGCCCTGTTGCGTGACATGCGGCAGGCGCGAATTGTCGGAGCGTAGCCAGTGGCGTCCGTCAGGGCTTGGCGAATGCAGGCTTTCGTTGGAATTGCTGCCCTGGCATGACGCCGTTTCGACAGCCCCGGAGCGTGGGTCTATAGAGGCCAGTCCGGGATCGCGCCGTCCGGCATCGCCAACAAGGGCCGGGTAAACGATTTTGCCATGGCCATCCACCACCGCGTTGCGGACCGGCATGATGCCCCCTGGAACGCCTTCGACAGTTTTGGCCACGGCCTGCTGCTCAAGATCGACAACGCGCAGATCGACCGATCGGATTCCGTGGCTGACCAGATGGTAGAGCATGCGTCCGTCGGGACTTCGCAGCATCTGGTGGTCCGCGTGTTGGTGCGACGGTTTGCCGTTGGTGTCCGTCGCCGGCGGCAGCCTGAGGTTGCGGCGCAGCGACCGGGCCGTGGCATCGTAGATGAACAACCCTTCCTTGGGATCGAAGAACCAGGCAAGACCGGATGGCGAGATGCCGTGCCGGGACGGAACGTAGTAGCCCGGACTCGGCTTCATCACCCATGGCTCGGAAGCGCCGAGCGTGACGGCAAAGTAATGTGTGTTCTTGATGTGCCTTACGACATCCATGATCCGCCTCCGCACAGGCTTTCTAGGCGAGCCCGGTTAACTTGAGGTGTGGCCGACATTGCCGGCAGAGACCTCGTGCCGGCCGCCCCTGCCATGTCAGGATGGACTTGCACGCAAACCGGATAAAAAATGCAACCGGATTGTCGGATTTGGAGTCGAGCCAACGTCCTTCGAACGCAAGCGGCACAACCGAACTGGGAGAAATTGCGCCGCATCGAACCGATTTCGGGAGCAGAACCATGAACCATTCCTATCGTTGGGTCATCGTCGCGGCCGGCGCGCTGATGACCTGCGTGGCGCTCGGCGCCATGTTTTCGCTGGCGATCTTTCTGGAGCCGATGTCGCTCGACACGAACTGGTCGCGCACCGGAATTTCCAGCGCCATGACTTTGAATTTCCTGGTGATGGGTCTGGGCGGTTTCGCCTGGGGCGCGATCTATGACCGGGTCGGCGCCAGGCCCGTGGTGCTTGCGGGCGCCGTGCTGCTTGGCCTGTCTCTGGTGGTGGCGAGCCGGGCCACGTCGCTCATCGTGTTCCAGCTGAGCTACGGCGTCATCGTCGGGCTGGCGGCCAGCGCCTTCTTCGCGCCGATGATCGCGCTCACCACCGCCTGGTTCGACACCAATCGCAGCCTCGCCGTCTCGCTGGTCTCGGCCGGGATGGGCGTCGCGCCGATGACGATCTCGCCCTTCGCCCGCTGGCTGATAACGGCCTATGACTGGCGCACCGCGATGTTCGATATCGGCGTCATGGCCTGGTTGCTGCTGTTGCCCACCGTCTTCCTGGTGCGCCAGCCGCCAGCGGCGGTCGCGGCCAGCGACGGCGCGCCGGCACCCGCCGCTGACGATCCCGGCATGAGCGTCGGCCAGGCGCTGCGCTCGCCGCAATTCATCGTGCTCGGCCTCACCTTCTTCGCCTGCTGCGCGGCGCATTCGGGCCCGATCTTCCACATGGTGAGCTATGCCATGTCCTGCGGCGTGGCGCCGATGGCAGCCGTGTCGATCTACAGCGTCGAGGGGCTGGCCGGCCTCGGTGGGCGCGTGCTCTACGGCGTGCTCGGCGACCGGCTGGGCGTCAAGCCTGTGCTGGTCACCGGGCTTGCTATCCAAGGCCTGGTGATCGCCGCTTATCTCACCGTCGGCCAGCTCGAGCAGTTCTACCTTCTGGCCGTCATTTTCGGCGCCACCTATGGCGGCGTGATGCCGCTTTACGCTGTGCTGGCGCGCGAATATTTCGGCCTGCGCATCATCGGCACCATCCTCGGCGCGGCCACGATGCTCTCCAGCCTCGGCATGTCGCTCGGGCCGCTCGCCGGCGGCATGATCTATGACGCCACCGCCAGCTACCATTGGCTGTTCATCGGCTCGGCGCTGATCGGGTTGGGCGCGGCCGGGATCGCGATCGCCTTCCCGCCGCAACCCAGCCGGCAGAAGCTGCAGATGGCTTGAGAACTGCCGATCTGATCTCCCCCCTTGCGGGGGGAGATTGGCCAATCGCCTCAGCCGGTTCCCGTGCCCGTGCGCACTGCCTCGCGGTCGCTCTCGTCGCGTTTCACCCGCTCGTCGGAGATCAGCACCACCGGGCATGGGCCGCGGCGCAGGACGGCCGTCGTCGTCTCGCCGAAAATCAGTTCCTCGCCCTGGCGCCGCGCCACGCCCATGACGATCAACGCCACGCTGCGGCCGGCCTGGCGGGCGATGGCATCGGCGGCGGCGGCCCTCGAGCGGATGGCCGTCTCGATCTCGACGCCATAGCGGTCGGCAAGGGCCACGATGTCCTTCAGCACCGCCTCTCGGCGGCGATGCGAGACCGTGTCGCGCGGCTCGTCGCGGCCGACCCTGGCGACATAGAGCATCTTGACCGGCGCGCCGGTGACGGCGGCGATGGCCAAAGCCAGCTCGGCGCCTCGGCGCGCAACCGCCGTGCCGTTGACCGGCACCAGGATCTTGCCGGATTCCGGGCCGAGCCGAGGCATCTGGCGGCCAGCGGTCGCCGGCTTCAACACCAGGCAGAGCGGCCCGTCAAAAGCGCCGGCGACTTCATTCAACCGTTGCGAGAAGCCGCCCTTGGGGGTGACCGCACGGCCGAGGCCGACGAGCAGCATGCCGTAGCCCTTGCGCGCCTCCTTGGCGACCGCCTCGGCCGAAAGCACCTCGTGCTGGCGTCGAGTGACCGGCGCTTCGCGTGCCGGCGTCTCGTCGCCCTTTTTCGCCGCCTCGCGGCTGTCCTCCGCACCCTTCTCAATCTCCTCCAGATGCAGCCCCTCGGTCGGCTCGGCGTCGATCTCGCCGCTGGAATGCAGCGCCGTCGTCGGCTTGCCGGCGCCGATGACGCCGGCGAGATAGGCGGCGAAGCGGCCGACGACGCCCTCGTCGACCACCACCAGAAGCCGCTCCAGACTGGCGACGAATCCGCGCTGGTCGACCTCCTCGCGCTCCAGCCGCTTCTTTTCCTTCTCGCCGATCGGCAGGCGGCGCAACGCCCAGCGCAAGGTCGGCGGCATGATCAAGGTGGTGATGACGGCCATGGTGACGATCATGGTGAAGAGGTTGTGCGAAAGCACGCCCATCGACAGGCCGATCGAGGCGACGATGACCTCCGTGGAACCTCGCGCATTCATGCCGCAGCCGACAGCGATGCCTTCGGCGCGGCTCATGCCGGCGACCTCCGCGCCAATGAAGGCGCCGCCGAATTTACCGATCGAGGCGATCACCACCAGCGCCACGGTGAGTAGCGCGAGCTGCGGATCGACAAGCACGGTGAGATCGGCCGACAGGCCGGCGACGCCGAAGAAGACCGGCATGAACAGCGCGGTGATGATGCCGCGCAACTGTCCTTCGATGTGGCGCGACAAGATGGGCGACTCGCCCACCAAAATGCCGGCGACGAAGGCGCCAAGCACGGTGTGCACGCCGATCAGGTCGGTGATCAAAGCCATGGCGCCCATGATGGCGAGGATGACGGTGACGACCGCGTATTCCGAGCGGAAAGTGTCGTTGGTCCAGCGGATGGCGTCGAAGACGATGCGGCGTCCTAGCGTGAAGGAAAACGCCATGAAGGCGGCGACGCCGGCGATGGTAAAGGCCAGGTTGCCGATCTCGATACGCCCCTTAGTGGCGATGCCGATGGTGATGGCAATGATCACCCAGCCGATCGTGTCCTCGATGATGGCCGAGGAGACGATGATCTGGCCGAGGTCGCGGCGCATGAAGTTCATGTCGCGCACCACCATGGCGACGATCTTGACCGAGGAGATGGAGAGCGCGGTGCCGAGGAACAGCCCGGCGACGATGCGCTCGCTGCCGGCGGCAAGCAGCGTGGCCGGCATGAACTGGGCGGCGATGAAGCCGAGCGCGAAGGGCATGGCGACGCCCGCGGCCGAGATGGAAAAGCAGGCGCGGCCGACGCGGCGCACCAGCCTGAGATCCGTTTCCATGCCGGTGAGCAGGAGCAGCATCAACACACCGAGTTGGGCGATGGCGTTGATCATCGACTTTTGCGATGGGTCGTCGGCGAAGATCAGCCGCTCGGCCGCCGGCCAGACCCAGCCGAGCAGCGAGGGCCCGAGCAGGATGCCGCCGATCAGCTGTCCCATCACCGCCGGCTGGCCCAGTATTTCCAGCACCTCGCCGATGCCGCGGCCGACGACAAGCAGCAGGATCACCTCGGCGACGAAAATGCCTTCCGAGGACATGCCTGTCTTCTCGGCGGCGAAGGCGACGGCGGGCATCAGGGCGAGCGCCGCAGCACCAAGCGCGATCGACCAACGCCGATTGAGTATTTTGGACAAGGTGTCTCCCCTCGATTTCGCGTCATAACGGTTTGGCCGGTGCTTCGGTTGCACGACGTCGAAGCTGCCAATCTCCCCCTCGTGCGGCAGATGTCCGGCAGGACAGACGGGGGCGCGAAGGAATGCGGCTTCGCAGCCAGAAGCGTTAACATCTGCCGATCAGGCATGGGACATGCAGCAAGAGAGACAGGGGCAGAAGTTGGTGCTCTACGGCGCCCCCTCTGCCCTGCCGGGCATCTCCCCCCAAGGGGGGAGATCGGCAGTTCCGGCGCCGTATCCTACAATTCTAATCAAATGCCACCGCCGATCTTTGCTTCCCGGTAAATCGACTCGGCGATGGTCGCGCCGTGGCGGGCAACAAGGAGAAGCTAATGAAAAGCGACTTTGCCGCCGCCCACCTGCACCTCGATCGGGCCTGCCATTACCTGCGCGGCGACGATGAAACGAGCCGCGCGGCGCTTGCGGCGCTCGACCTTGTGATCGATGCGGTGGCGGCAGCCCAGCATGCCAGGCCGATAGCCGATGTGCTGCCCTTTCCGCGGCGCGCGAATGGTGGTCTTCCCCCGCTTGCATCCTGACTTATCCGCCTGAAAAGGCGGGAACATTCTGGCCGGCCGCACGTTATGAGGATTGGGTGTGGCCGGCCGATCTCAAGTCGGGGCGGTCGGCCATGGCGGTGGGAGGCGCATGGCAGAGGGATG
Organism: Mesorhizobium sp. B2-4-3; assembly: GCF_006442815.1. Lineage (GTDB taxonomy): Bacteria > Pseudomonadota > Alphaproteobacteria > Rhizobiales > Rhizobiaceae > Mesorhizobium. The sequence continues at coordinate 51,764 of NZ_VFVL01000035.1, read as the reverse complement.
TCCCAGACAAGGGCCACAAAACCAACCGACGCGGCTTGGCCGACAGAGGCGGCTGCGCCGGTAAGATCAACAGAGAAGGCCGCGCCGCCGCGCGCTTCCGACACGCTGGCGCTGAAGCTCAGCTCCCCCGAATTCACCACGACGCTGTCGCATTTCCATCGCGCCGAGATCGCGCGCATGGCCGGCTGGCGCGACCGGCTCGACCGCACCAGCAACTGGGCGATCACCGTGGTGGCGGCGATGCTGTCGGTGTCGCTGTCGACCCCCTCCGCGCATCACGGCGTGCTGTTGTTCGCCATGCTCCTGATCACGCTGTTGTTGTGGATCGAGGCGCGGCGCTATCGCTTTTTCGACGTCTACCGCGCCCGCGTGCGGCAGTTCGAGCGCTATTATTTCGCGCAGATCTTTTCGCCGCAGCCGGATTACGCTTCCAACTGGCTCGCCATCCTCGGCGAAGGCCTGCGCTCGCCGCGTTTCCTGATCACGCAGCGCGCGGCGCTGATCAGGCGGCTGCGCCGCAACTACATCTTCATGTACACGATCCTGCTGCTTGCCTGGATCCTGAAGATCACCACGCCGAGCCTGTCGCGCGACGGTTCACCCATCGGCTTCGGTGCCTCGCTCGTCGACACGTTCCGGGTGGCGACACTGGGCCCCATCCCCGGCGTCGTCGTCGTGTGCGGGGTGGCCGGCTGCTACCTCGCGCTGCTGGCCGCGGCGTTCCTGGTCCGCGCCGATGACGGCGAGCTGTCCTTCGGCGACGTGCATGTGTGAAACAGCGGCGTGGCAAGCACTTTAGCCATGCTTGCTGGAGCGTGCCGCGCGATCACAATCCCGGCGGCCTGACAAAGCCGTCGGTCAGGCGCGACAGCGCCTTGGCGGCCGCCAGCAGCTTCATGTCCGAATGGCGGCGGCCGACGAGCTGAGCGCCGATCGGCAGGCCTTCTCGGTCGAGGCCGATCGGAATGACGACGGCCGGATGACCTGTCAGGTTGAAGCGACAGGCGTGGCTGAGCGCGCTCCAATAGGGCGTCTCGACACCATCGACCGGAATCGGCATTCCCATCTCCCGGTGGCGGAAGGCGGTGCACATCATCGCCGGACAGACGAGCACGTCCCAATCGCCAAAGAAGCGCTCCCATGCGTAGATGAATTCGTCCCTCTGATTGAGCGCCTCGAGATAGGCCGACAGCGTGGGGGAGTTTTCCGGCGGCGGCTGAAAGGCCTGCGAATACCAGGTGATGAAGTCCGAAAACAGCGCCCGCTCTGCGGCGAAATCATGTGACGGCAGGGCCTGTCCGACCCGTGCGCCGCCAGCGTCGATCGCGCTGGCAAGACCGGCAATCGCATCGGCGATGTCGCGAGCGGTCGGCACGCCGGGGAATTCCGGCGCGAAGGCGATGCGCAGCCGGTCGAGCGGCGGCTCCGGCTCCTCGTCCGTCGCCACCGGCGGCACTTCGGTGTCGAGGCCGTCGGCGCCGGCGATGACGCGGTGGGCAAGGATGAGGTCGTCGACGTCACGTGCAAGAGGCCCTATGTCGAACAGCAATCGGAAGCTGCGCGGTATGTCGGGCGGATCGGCATAGCTGCCGGTGATCGGCACGGTTGCCTGCGTCGGCTTGAAGCCATAGACGCCGCACAGATGCGCCGGCACGCGGATCGAGCCGCCGGCGTCGCTGCCGATCTCCAGCGGAGCAAGCCCCGCGGCTACCGCCGCCGCCGCGCCGCCACTGGAGCCACCCGGCGTGCGCGTGACATCCCAGGGATTGCCGGTGCGGCCGAAGATCGGGTTGACGGTCTGCAGGTCGCGCAGCCTCGGCGGCACATTGGTCTTGCCGATGATGATGGCGCCGGCCTTGCGAAGGCGCGCGGCAATGGTGCTGTCAACCGTCGGTACATGGTCGGCCCAGGCCCTCAGGCCGATCGTGGTGCGCATGCCGGCAGTGGCGTGGCCGTCCTTCAGCGTAACCGGAACGCCGTGCAGCGGGCCCACGGTCTTGCCGCGCGCAATGGCTTCGTCGGCTACCCTGGCGCCGTCGCGCGCGGCCTTCTCGTCGAGGGTGACGATGGCATTGAGGAGCGGATTGATGGCGGCGATCCGCTCCAGCTGCGCCTCCATCGCCTCGCTTGCGCTCACACGCCGCTCGCGGATCGCCGCCGCCAGTTGGGTGGCGGTCAGGAAGGTGGTGCCGGTGGCAAGAGCGGCGGTCATGTGCGTGGTCTCCCTGTGTTGGGGGGAGTTAAGGCAGTAGGGAGCAATAGCCTGTGGTTTCCCCTACTGCCCTAGCCCTTGATCCCTCACTATCTCACTGCCCGCCCATCTCCTTCTTGAACTGCTCGAAGTCGACCTGCATGCCGTTGAAGATGGTGCTCCAGTGGCGGGTCAGAGCCGCCATGGCGACCGCTTCCTGGATCTCTTCGTCGGTGGCGCCGGCGCGCTTGGCGTCCTGCGTGTCCGACCAGATACAGTAGCTGCAGGGGATCTGCGCGGCGACCGCCAGCGAGATCAGCGACTTGACCTTCGGCGGCAGCGCCGTCTTGTCGCTGAGCTCGATGGCCTTGACCTCGGCCCAGGCGCCGGGCAGACCGGCCTTCGGGAACTGTTTCACGAAGCTCGGCACGCCGCCCATCGTCGACTGGATGTCCTTCAGCGTCGCATCGTAATCGTCGGCCTGGGCAAGCAACGGCGTCGCGAGCATGGCAAGCGAGCCTAGAACGACGGCGCGGCTCAATCTGACTGCGAGAAAGGCAAACATCGGAATTCCTCCTTGCTGTGGTTGACGCGCCGGCAACCGGCCGCGTGACCTAGACAGGATGATGGGGCGCATCGAAAAGTTCGCCGGGCCGGCGAACTTCACGAAGATGTCATTCCTCGAGGCGCGGCGGCCGTTCGCAGGTGTGGACGCGCATCACGCGCACCTGGCGCTCGCCGTGGACCAAAACGACGGCGAAGCTTGGCGGGCAATGGAACGGGTTCTCCGGCGGGTTGACGAAATCGCCCTCGAGCACGGTGACGTTGGCGCTGACCAGCGCCCGCACCGGCTCATGGCGAACCCCGGCGCCGACATCCTCGTCGATGGCCTCGCCGAACAGGTGACGCCCAATGCCGCGCGGCCCTCCGGCGAAGGCGATGTCGAGCTCCTCGGCATAATGGGAAAGCACACGCTCCTTGCCGCCGTGCTGCAGCGAGCGGTATTCCTCGGTGTAGAAAGCCAGCCGCTCCGCCACCAGCTTCTGATGCTCCCTGTCGGGCAGGCCGGCCGATGCAAGCAGCAACTCCGAAAGCCTGATCTTGGCGTCAGCCAGCCGGCTGCGCACGGTGCCCACCGGCACGCCCAGAATGGCCGATATCTCCTCGTAGCCCGGCGAGCTGCCGAAATAGCGCAGCATCACGGTAGCACGTTGCATTTCCGGCAGATGCGCCAGCGCAGCCCACACCCAGTCGCGCAGGTCGCGGCTTTCGATGCGGCTCTCGATGCGTTCCTCGTCGGCGAGCTCGCGGAATGCGCGCTCGGTTTCGGCAGGTCCGGCACAGGGCCGGCGCCGGCGCAGCGCCATCAGGCAATGGTTCCTGAGGATCGAATGCAGCCAGCCGCCGACGGCGGCGGGATCGCGAAGGCCGTCCAGCCGGACGAGCGCGGTGAGGAACGTGTCGTGGACCGCGTCCTCGGCATCGCCGGTGTAGCCCAGCATCGACAGGGCCATGGCATGGAGTTGCGGACGGTAGCGCTCGAACAATAGACCGAAACCGTGCGCCTCACCGAAGCGCGCAGCCATCACCAGCGCCGCATCGGGCTGGCCTCGACCGCGATCAAAACCGGCTTGCCCCATGGCCTGATCCCCTGCCCTGATCATATCACAAGAGACAGGATGCGATGAGGGGCCGGAAAGTTCGGATGCATGCGTCCATCGACTCGAACTCGTCTAACTCAGCGAAAGCGCCGACCGGAACTCCTGCGTGCTGTTGCGGCTGGGATAGGGCTCGTCCGGCACGGGAATGCCTAGATGGGCGCAAAGCGGCGCCCAGCCGTCGCCGAGCTTGTGGACCAGCAGACGTTCGGTAGGCACGGCGTTCAGCACCGCCTCGACATTGTCCCGGTAGATCGCGATCGCATGGGCGCGATCCTGCGGGCGGCCATCAAAAACCTGTTTCGACACGAGCGAGATGCCGAGCGAGTCCCGGTCCATGCTGCCGGCGATGGCGGGCAGGAGCGTCTTTTCGAAACTCTCCCACCAGCTTTCGGGCGAGCGCCAGGTGAGGATGACGCGCGCCTGGGGATAGATTTCGATCAGATCGCGCCAGTAATGCGCCGAGGGCCAGTCGACGCAGGATTTATAACCGGCAAAGAGCCTGTCCCAGTCGGGCGCGGCGCCCTTGGCCAGCGCCCGCCAGAGCAGCTTCTGCTCCTCATGCGCCATCACCTCCGACATATGATGGCAAGGGCCGAAGCCGAGCATGGTCAGCGCCTCGCGCATCGAATCAGTCCCGGTCCGGCCGAAGCCGGCTCCAATCACCTTGAGCGACATTTCCCCTCCTCCGCTTCTCCCCGTCTTCAAGCGGTTGCGATCAATCTCCCTGGACCACGAGCCGCAGGCGGTTGCCTTCCGGATCGGCGGTCGAGATAACGGGACCGTCCCTTTTCGCCGGTATGTCGGCCGCTTCGAGCCTGCGCTCCACGGCGGCGAGCTCCTGCGCCGAGCCAAGCTCGATGGTGAAATGGTCGAGGCCGGCGGCACCCGGCGGCGGCTCGCGCAGCTCGTCGCGCGCCCAGATGTTGAAGGCCACCATATGGGCGCGGCGCTCCGTGCCGCAGTCGAACATGCCGAAGGTCCGGGACTGGATATGCGGCCGGAAGCCGAGCACGCCGAGATAGAATTTCATCAGCATCTCGGGCGCGCGGGCGCGCAAATGGATGTGGCCGATAAAGGCATCCTGCGCCATCTTCGGCTCGATATGGCCGGAGTTGCCGAGGTCGCGCAGCAGGCCCGACACGTCCAGCGGCTCGAGCCCCGAATGCGCGCTGCCGTCGGTGGCAATCAGCGTCACGCGGCCGTTGGGCGACACTTCGCGGCGCAGCAAGCGCTCCGGCGTGTCGAAGCAGATCTCGATACCGTTGCCGGAGGGGTCGGAGACATAGAGCGATTGCGAAACCAGGTGATCCTGGGCGCTGGACCGTAAGCCAGATGCCTTGAGGCGGGCCGCTGTATGCGCGAGATCGCGGCGGCTGGTGATATGGATGGCGACATGGAAGAGATCGCGCGACTTCTGCGGCAGCGGTGTCTCCGCGCCGGCATGCAGCACGATCAGCGTCCGGCCGCCGGCGCCAAGCTCCGCCATGGTGGCGTCCTCGCCAAGCAGCGCCAACCCAAGCGCGTCGCGCCAGACGTTCAAGGCCGCCGGCATGTCGGTCACCCTGAGATGGACCGGCCCGAGACGGGTCACCGGAGACAGCAATCCTTCGTCCATCGTCGTCTGTCCGATTGCGGCCAATGACATATTAGCTGTGAATGAATTGCCTGTCGCGCTCCAAGTTCGGGTTGACCCGTTCCCGGCGGGCGGCGACTATTGCGACGGCCGGTTCTTCTGGAATTGGTTCAGCAGGAGGAGATCGCATGGACGAGACCGAACAGTGGCGCAACATGGCGAGTGCGCCGCGGGACGGCAGCCGCATCCTGGTGACGGTGCGCTCCTCCGAGCAGGGACCAGCCGAGGTCGACATGGCCTATTGGTCACGCGCCGACCAGTTCGGCGAGGAAGGCTGGCGGGCGTCGGACTCCTCGCCCGGCCGCATCGTCGAATATGCAGAACCGGAACTCAGATGCTGGATGCCGCTGCCTACCGCAGGGCGCGGGTCGATGCCGAGCCCCTGGGAGGGAGATGACGTGCCGCTGGTGGACGGCGACGGGATTTAGGGCGCCCCTTGCCTTCTCCCCTTGTGGGAGAAGGTGGAGCCTAATCCTCAGAACAAAAACGCCGCCGTGGCCGGATCAGGCCCCGTCCGGCCATCACGCGAATCCAGGCCATGGATGGTCTGCATGTCGTCCGCGTCCAATTCGAAACCGAAGACGTCGAAATTGCCGGCGATGCGCTCCTGGTGGATCGACTTCGGGATGACGATCAGCCCTTCCTGCAAATGCCAGCGGATGATCACCTGCGCCACCGACTTGCCATGCTTCTTCGCCAGCTTCTCCAGCGTCGGGTCGGAAAGCAGTCGGCCGCTGCCCAGCGGGCTCCAGCTCTCGATACGGATGTTGTGCCTGGCGTGAAAATCGCGCTTGTCGCGCTGCTGGAAGCGCGGATGCAATTCGATCTGGTTGACGACCGGCGTCACGCCGGTCTCGCCGATGATGCGCTCCAGATGATCCCGGTTGAAGTTCGACACGCCGACCGACTTGATGCGCCCGGCCTTCTGCAACTCGACCAGCGTCTTCCAGGCCTCGACATATTTGTCCTGGCTGGGCACCGGCCAGTGGATGAGGAAAAGGTCGATCCTGTCGATGCCGAGCTTCTGCATCGTGTCGTCGAAGGCGCGCAACGCTGCGTCACGCTGGTGCGCGCCGTTGCGCAGCTTGGAGGTGACGAACAGCTCGCCGCGCGGCACGCCGGCGGCGCGGATCGCCTCGCCGACGCCTTCCTCGTTGCGATAACCCTCGGCGGTATCGATCAGCCTGTAGCCGGCCTCGACGCCCCAGCGAACGACCTTGGCCGTGATGTCGGGATCGACCTGCCACACGCCGAGCCCAATCTGCGGGATGGCGGCGCCGTCGTTCAATGTGAGCTGTTCGGACATGGGGGATCCTTTTAGGAGGGAGGGTGGTGCCGACTATGTAGGCCGTGGATTGGGGAATGCCAGTCAGTGATAGAGAAGACGGCGCGGCGCCGAAGCTGCCAATCTCCCCCCTCGTGGGGGAGATGTCCGGCAGGACAGAGGGGGGCGCCGTAGAGTAGAAACGCAGGTGAACCTGCCTCGGTCTAATGCACCCATGCCGCATACACCACTCCCACCTCGACATCGAGCCAACGCGAAATCGATGCGCAAAGTCATGACCGACGCTGAACTGAAGCTTTGGAACGAGCTTCGTGCTCACCGGCTGATGGGTTTGGGCTTTCGCAGGCAGTTGCCGGTCGCGGGCTATATCGTCGACTTCGCTTGCCCGAAGAAGAAGCTGATCGTGGAAGTGATGGATCACAGCATGGAGATGCCGACATCACCTTCGCCGACGAGACCAGAACCAAGCGCTTGGAGCTGGATGGCTGGACCGTCCTGCGCTTCTGGAATGACGACGTTATGCGCGACATCGACGATGTGTGTCAGCACATCGTAATAGCAGCCGGCCTTGCCTGAGAGGTCGGCGGGACAGCGCCCCCCTCTGTCCTGCCGGACATCTCCCCCACGAGGGGGGAGATTGGTTATTTCGCCGCCGGCTCCGCCCACAGCAGAGAAGGGGAAGGTTAGCCCCTCGCCCCGAACCGCAAGCCATCCATCAGAAGCTTCACCAGCCGCCCCGACCGTTCGCGCCAGTCTGGCGTGTTCGGCGCGGAGTAGATGCCGCCCAGCGCGTGCATCACATCGGAGGCGTCGACATCGGCGCGGATTTTCCCCGAGGCGGCGGCGGCCTCGATCAGGCCTCGCATGGCGCCGGAGACGCGGCCGGACGTGTCGGAGAACAGCGTCGAGTTGGTGGTGAGCAATAGGCGCAGGCTGGTGGCGAGGCCACGCTTGGTCGCGATGTAGTCGACGAAGCGCTGCATCCAGAACTCCAGCGCGACATCGGCCGGATGCTCGCGCGCCAGTTCGTCAGCCGCCTGGCAGAGCCCTTCCACCTCGCGGCGATAGACCACCTCGACCAGATGCTCGCGCGTCGGGAAATGGCGGTAGAGCGTGCCGATGCCGACCCCTGCCCGCTTGGCGATCTCCTCCAGCGAGGCATCGACGCCGTCGCTCGCGAAAGTCTGCGCCGCCACCTCGACCAGTCTGTCGCGGTTGCGTTGCGCATCGGCGCGCAACGGCTTTGGCGCCGGCGCGTCGCGCGTCGCTTCAGCGGTCATTTCCCGGTCGGGCACTTTTTTCTCCACCAATGCAATATGGGGGGTTGAACCATGGCTGGCCAGACCCCAGTTAAATAAACGGAGGCACCTCCGTTTTAGTGGAGTGCTTTTATCATATAACCAGGGGAAGCGGTATGTCACGTAGAGAAGGACGGGAAACGCACCCTGGTTGGTGGAGACGGGCGGAGACGGTGGAGTGCTTGATCTCCCCCCTCGTGGGGGAGATGGCCGGCAGGCCAGAGGGGGGCGCTGTCCCGCCGATATATCAATCGATAACAAGCGCTCCCTTCCGGCAGATTTCTCTCCGCGAGCATAAATCGCAAAACGCCTCGTTCCTTCGCGCCCCCCTCTGCCCTGCCGGGCATCTCCCCCACTGGGGGGAGATTGGCAGCTTCTACGCCTTGCCCCTCACCTCCCAAGCCCCATTTCCATCCGCTCAAGCGTCCAGCAATTGGAGCCCGACGCCCCATGAATGACCAAGTCACCATCAGTCCCACCACGCTTTCCCTCCACCTCACCATCAACGGCCGCGACAATTCCCTCGACGTCGAGCCGCGCGTGACGCTGCTCGACGCGCTGCGCGACCGGCTGCATCTCAGCGGCACCAAGAAGGGCTGCGACCACGGCCAGTGCGGCGCCTGCACCGTCCATGTCGACGGCGAGCGCGTGCTCGCCTGCCTGACACTGGCGGCTCAGGTCGAGGGCCGCTCGATCACCACCATCGAAGGGCTCGCCGACGAGGACGGCACGCTGCACGCCGTGCAGGCCGCCTTCCTCGAGCAGGACGCCTTCCAGTGCGGCTACTGCACGCCGGGGCAGATCATGTCGGCGGTGGCCTGCATCCGCGAGGGCCATGCCGGCTCCGACGAAGAGATCCGCGAATACATGGCCGGCAATCTTTGCCGCTGCGGCGCCTATCCGAACATCGTCGCCGCCGTCCGCCAGGCCGCACAGGAGCTGCGCTCATGAGAGATTTTTCCTACCTCCGCGCCGACAGCGTGGAAGCCGCGCGCAACGCCGCCGCCCTTCCCGGCGCCATGCTGCTCGCCGGCGGCACGACGCTCATCGACCTCGCCAAATGCGGCGTCGCCGAACCTTCGACCGTCATCGACATCAGTCACATCGAGGGGCTCAACGCCATCGACGCCACCGCCGACCGCGCGGTGATCGGCGCTCTGGCGAAGATGAGCCATGTCGCCGACAATGCCGAGGTGAAGAACCACTTTCCGGCTGTATCGGAGGCGCTGTGGCAAGCGGCCTCGGCGCAGCTGCGCAACATGGCGACCATCGGCGGCAACCTGATGCAGCGCACGCGCTGCCCCTATTTCCGCGATCCGCAAAACTTCCCGGCCTGCAACAAGCGTGCGCCGGGCAGCGGCTGCTCGGCGATCGGCGGCGTGACGCGCGGCCATGCCGTGCTCGGCGTGAGCGAAGCCTGCATCGCCACCTATCCGGGCGATCTGGCGGTGGCGCTCGTCGCCTTCGACGCCGAAGTCGATCTTGGTGAGCGCAAGCTCAAGGTCGAGGACTTCTTCCTCGCCCCCGGCGCAACCGCCGAACAGGAGCACGACATCCGCCCCGGCGAGGTCATCACGGCCATCGAAATCCCCGGCTCGGCCGCGGCCAGGCGCTCGACCTACATCAAGGTGCGCGACCGCCAGTCCTATGAATTCGCCGCAGCCAGCGCAGCAGTGGGGCTGGAGCTCGAAGGCGACGGCCGCACCATCCGCGACATCCGCGTCGCGCTCGGCGGCGTCGCCACGAAGCCCTGGCGGGCGCGCGCCGTCGAAGAGGCGCTGAAAGGCAAGCCGCTCGACGAAGCCACGATCCGCAAGGCGAGCGAACTCGCCATCGAAGGCGCCGTCGACCATGGCGCCAACCACTACAAGATTGCGCTGGCGCCGCGCGTGATCGCGCGCGCCATCCTCAAATTGGGAGGGACGGCATGACCGTTCATGACATGAAACACGCCGCGTCCGACAGCGCGCGCCTCGAAGTGGTCGGCGGGCGGCTGTCGCGCGTCGACGGCCCGGCCAAGATCACGGGTGCCGCGCACTACGCCGTCGAGCAGCAGCTCGAGGGGCTGACGCATGCGGTGCTCGTCGGCGCGACCATCGCGGCCGGCAAGGTGACCGCCATCGACAGCAGAGCGGCCGAGACCGCGCCCGGCGTGCTCGCCGTGCTGACGCCCGACACCATCATGGAATTGAAGGGCGCATCGGACTGGCTCGGCAACCCGCCGCCGCAGCCGACCTACGCGCCGCTCGTGCGCGAGGTCACCTTTTCCGGCCAGCATGTCGCGGCCGTGGTGGCCGAGACGTTCGAGCAGGCGGTGGCGGCGGCCGCGTTGGTCAAGGTGTGGTATGACGAGAGCCCGGCCATCGTCGACCTGAGCGACGGCAAGGCGGGCGACGGCATCCCGATCGACGCCATGACCAAGGAATGGGGCGACGCCGAAGCCGCCTTCGCCGAGGCGCCTGTGCGCATCTGCGCTGCCTACAACATGCCGCGCGAATTCCAGGCGGCGATGGAGCCGCATGGGCTGATCGCGCGCTGGGAGGGCGAGGAGCTGACCATCTGGGAACCGAGCCAGTGGCTCGACGGCATGGCGCGCACCTACGCCGAATGGTTCGGCGTGCCGTTCGAGAATGTTCGGCTGGTCTCGCCCTATATCGGCGGCGGCTTCGGCTCCAAGGCGCTGGCGCTGGCGCACAGCGCGGTCGCGGCGGCTGCCGCCAGGATGCTCGACCGGCCAGTGAAGCTGGTGCTCAACCGGCCGCAGAATTTCACGTCCTATGGCGGCCGCGCCGCGACGCGGCAGACCGTTGCCATCGGCGCCGACAGGGACGGCAGGATCCAGTCGATCGTGCACCGCGGCGTCAACGAGACGGCCGTCGACGGCATGTGGGTCGAGCCGCTCGGCTCCGTCACCTCGATCATGTATGCCACGCCCAACTTCTCCTCGAAGCAGAATGTGGTGCGGGTCAACACGGTGGTGCCGGGAGCAAAACGCGCGCCCGGCGAGAACCCGAGCGCCTTCGGCATCGAAAGCGCCATCGACGAGCTTGCCTATGAGCTCGGTATCGATCCGCTGGAGATGCGGCTGATCAATTATGCCGAGCAGGACCCGCATGCAAAGAAGGCGTGGTCGACACGCCAGTTGCGCGAGGCCTTTGCCGCCGGCGCGGAAGCCTTCGGCTGGGCGAAGCGCTCACCTGAGCCGCGCTCGATGCGCGACGGCCACCAGCTCATCGGCTGGGGCATGGCGGCCGGCACCTATCCGGTGCGGCGCGCGCATGGCGAGGCGGTGGTGAAGCTCATGGCCGACGGTTCGGTCGAGGTCGAAAGCTCCTCCATCGACATGGGCCAGGGCACTTACACGATCCTGGCGCAGACCGCCGCCGAGACGCTTGGCGTGCCGGTGAGCCAAGTGTCGGTGAAGCTCGGCGATTCGCATTTCGCCCGCGCCGGCGTCACCGGCGGCTCGCGGCTCGCCGGCGTCATGACCGGCGCCGTCTACAAGGCGGCGGGCCAGGCGCTGGACGAGCTGATAGGGCTGGCGCTCTCCGACCCGCGCTCGCCTTTCCAGAGGCTGCAGGCAAATACGCTCGTCGTCCAGGACGGCCGCATCGCCTCGCCGCGCGGCGAAGGGCCGGAGCTGTCGATCGCCGAGTTCATGGTGGCGATCGGCCGCGACCAGATCGAAGCCAAGGGCGACACGCTGCCGGCCAACACGACGCCGCAAGAGCGCTACAAGAACTATACCACGATAGCCATGTCGATCCCGCACACCGAAGGCGACTATTCGCGCCATTCCTGGTGCGCGCATTTCGTCGAGGTGCGCGTCGACGAGGATTTCGGCACAGTGCGCGTGTCGCGCGTGGTGTCTGCGCTGGACTCGGGCCGGCTCTACAACCCCAAGCTGGCGGAAAGCCAGTGGAAGGGCGGCATCATCATGGGCATCGGCCAGGCGCTGCTCGAAGAAGGCATCGTCGACCGCCGCCACGGCCGCATCGTCAACGGCAATTTCGCCGACTACATGCTGCCGACCAACGCTGACATTCCCGACATCCAGACCATCTCGGTCGGCATCCCCGACCCGCACTCCTCCGCCCTTGGGGGCAAGGGCGTGGGCGAACTGGCAATCGTCGGCATCGCGCCGGCGATTGCCAACGCAGTGTTCCATGCGACGGGGAAAAGGGTGCGGGATCTGCCGATCACGCTGGAGAAGTTGATCTGAGGTCGGCGCCGGGCACCCCTCTGCCCTGCCGGGCATCCCCCGGCGAGATCGGCGGCTTCGGCGCCGCCGATTCCACCTCACTTCGTATTGATCGCCGAAGCGGGCCGGTAGGTGTCCATGATCGCGCCGAGGCGCTCACCGGCCGAGCGCGCATCGTCATCTTCTCGGTGCCGGCGGTCGTGCATGCGTTTACGGCACAAGCAAAACCCGGCGCGGTGGCCGGGGTTCGATGTTGGCGGGAGGATGCAGATCAGAACTTGTAGCTGAGGCCGACCCGCAGATCGTGCGTCTTGAGATCGACGTTCGTGGCCGTGGCAAGACCATCTGCTATCGAGAGATCCTTGTTGCCGAAGTCGGAGTAGCGATATTCAACCCGAGCGATCCATTTATCGGTGAAGGCGTGCTCAACGCCAGCTCCAACCGTCCAGCCAACATGGGTTTCGTCGTGGAGTAGTATGTTGCCGCTGGGGGTGCCGGTGATCCCAGTCACTTCATACTTGGCCGCGGCCACGCCTACGGTGAGGTAAGGCAAGGTCCGATCGAAAGCATAGCCAGCCCGCAGTCGCGCCGAACCCGACCACTTGATTTCGCTCTTGAGCAACGTGCCGCTCCCGGCCAAGGTCGTCAGTCCATCTACATCATTGTACGCAATGTCGGCCTCGGCACCGAGCACGAAGCGGTTCGCCATTTCGTGATTGAAGCCGACATGGATGCCGCCAATGAAACCGTCCGGGTCGAGGGAACTGATAAGGTCGGTGCCCCCACCGCCGGAGCCGGCGATTAAAAGATCGGAGTTTCCGGCGGCGTAACCGAAGTGAACACCGGCATAGAGGCCAGACCAGTCGTAGTCGGCGGCAACGGGCAAGGTTTCATTGATATCCGCAGCGGACGCCATGCCGACAGACGTGAGAACAAAGGCCGTAGCGAGAAGAATCGTTTTCATTGCTTGCTGTCCCAATGTTGCTTCCCCAGCCGCGAAATGCTCGGCGGCGATCCGGGTGTCATCGAGGTTTTGCATTGTTCGCCAGCGGCGTCTTGGGCTGAGCCGCACCCGAATTGTCCTGGAGAGCGCCGCAACGCTTTCCCGGACAGTGTGGCCATACAGCCTCAGTCGATTGCCGCTCTGGACGCGGCGTTTGGGTGTGAGTCTACTTGGCACCGCCCGGCGTCGACGAGGAATTCGGCACGGCCAGCTCAGCGGCGAGCGGCAGCCTGATAAGTCACGAAAGGCATGCCTATGTCCGAAATCAGTTTGACGAGATCGGCTTGGCGCCTCGTGCCGGTCTTGGCGAATATCCGGTTGAGATGGGTCTTCAAAGTGTTTTCACTGATGCCGAGCGACGAGGCGCTCCTGGACGCGGGCAATCCGCTGCCGATCCGCAGGAGGACCCGGGCCTCCGCGGGAGTAAGATCGAACAGCGTCGTGAGAACGGCTTCCGGCAGCGGAGAAGAGGACGTCGTGGTCGATACGAAGACGGCAGCACAGGCGGGCCGGAAAGCCGCGCGCGCGGTTCCTTCGGTCAGCGGCAACACATAGGCTACGGCGGGCGGTTGACCCGGCGCTGAAACGGGCAGCCCTATGCCGCGAGAGCCAAGCGAAGCATCTGTGCCGGCAGCGCTGGCTAATGCTTCCGCCAAAGCGCGGGCGACCACCGGATTCTGCGGTTGGAGCAGGCCCTTCCTGGAAAGAATGGGACCCTGCCCGGAAAACATCCGGTCGGCAGCCCCATTCGCATGGAGGATTGCTCCGTCGGCGCCGGCAAAAACGATAGGCACGGCGAGATGGTCGAGCGCTTCGCGATAGAAATTGGCGGTAATGCGGGTCTGATCGAGCAGATCTCCAATCAGGGAAGCGCGGCGCAGATGCGGCGAGAGCAATGCCAGGAACCGCTGCTCTTCAACGGTTATGATACCCCTATTGGCTCGCGTGGTGCAGCCCATGAGCCCAATCCGGTCCGGCGTGTGAACGAATTTGGTGATGCAACCCTCGCGCAATCCCTGCGGTTTGGCCCAATTCTGAAAAAATGGCGTTTGCTGGAGTTCGGCCTCACTCATAAGCGACAGCGTCGCAATAGGCGTGTCGATATCGCCAACGACCGCCGCCTTCAGTCCGGGAATTCCATCAAAGTCATAATCTTCCTGGAGCACGCGCATTTGCACCAGATCCCAGGGGGATTGAGCCGCGAAACGACCATGGTTGTCGGCAGTGCTGGCGAGTGCGACCGTGGTATAGGCGGCGTCGACGGCTTCGGTGATCCGGGTCATTACCCCGGTCCAGCCTTCCGGGTTCAAAACGCAATCATAAATTTCACCGATAATCGAATAAAGTACTTCGCTGCTAAGCCTTTCCACCGTTTCTCCTAATCCAGGCATGCCCCGCCCCTCACAGGATGGATGGCGGGCAAAAATGAAACCAGCACTTTGACAGCGGCCCAGTGCAAGGACACCGATCCCGCCTGGAGGATTTTGCTGGCGTCATACTTTCGGGTGACGCTAAGCGTGGTTGGGCTCGATTAAGGGGTTCAATCAGCTGAACGCCGACCGCTCAATGTTGCTGGTAATTCCTGGAATGGAAAGTGTCGCGTTCGATTTTTTTGAGACTGCGGGTTTTAGCGGGGCGCTTCCTTGTCACGAAAGACGTGTTTTCATCGGCTCGCCGGTTGAGGTCTTGATGCTGTTACGATGCAGGCAGGGGAACGTGCTTGAAGTATGAGGGATGCTTGCACAGGATTATCTACAATTCCAGCGACCTGATCGGCGGCGAACAAATCCAGAAAGAGCAGTGGATCTCAACGCTTTCATCCGGTTACGCCCGTCTGCGTGCCGATCCGGCCGTCGGCAGATCATTCGAAGGCGAGCTCAGGATTGTTCGAACTTGCGACGTTTCGGTGGGCACGATCCACGGCACTGTCAAATCGATATCGAGAACCACTGAAGACATTGCGGCCCAGAGCACGAACAATGTCGTGTTGCTTCTCAATGCCGGACACTCCCCGCTCAGCGTCGACCAGTCGGGAAGGAGCGCCGATCTGAGTCCAGGCGCGTCCGTTCTTGTCGAGCAGAGCGCTCCGTCAATCATCCGAGTGAGCGACGGACAATGCGGCCTGATCGCCGTGCAGACCGATCGCGAACGCGTGCATCAGCGATGTGCAGGGTTTGAGGATCGCCTGATGACGGCCGTGTCTAGCTCCATGATGATAAACGCCCTTGTTCGTGCCTATGTCGGCGTTCTGGCCCATGAGAAAGAAGCCGAGTCTCAACTGACCATGCAGTTCGTGGCCGATCATATTGCCGATCTGATCGCCGCCGCCGCTACCCCTGCCGCACCTGTGACGGCGGACGACAATGCGGACGCGCGAGGTCTACGTGCGGTACGGACGCAAGCGATTCTGACTAAAATTCGCAGCGGCTTCACCGATCCAGAAATCTCCGCGCAAGGCGTCGCAAAAGAGCTCGGCCTGTCGGCGCGCTATGTCCAGGATCTGCTGCAGGAGACAGGCATCAGCTTCTCCGAACGCGTTCTTGAACTGCGCTTGCAGTACGCGCACAGGATGCTCTCGCAAAGGCACAACGACGCCTTGCGCGTCAGCGAAATCGCGCTGATGAATGGCTTCAGCGACGTGTCCTACTTCAATCGCTGCTTCCGCCGCCGCTTCGGCTACACGCCAACGAGCGCCAGATAGAACCGGGCATCTCCCGGAACCGGTCAGGCGACGCGATTTCCGATTTTCCTATCCCGCTCTATCTGTTTGTTTTAGCCGCATTTCTGCGACGCCAAGCGACGCCGCTGGCTGCAAAATGCTTGGTGGCGCCAAACGATCACAGCGCGCAGAAAAGAACCGGCACCTCTTTCCAGTCCAATTCCGGTGCGGCCCTGCCCAAGACAACGCCGGGCTCCAATGACATGTCAGCCTCAGGGTGAAATGACTTGTCTGTCAGGGGATTGAATGCCGCAGCACGAATTTGCAAGCCACAAGGCGAAGGCGTTGAAGTATCTGGCGCTGACGTCGACCGCGATGGTCTGTCTTGGCCAGCCAATCACTGCCTCGGCTGACGCGATATGGACCGGCGCTGCCTCCACGGACTGGTTCGCCGCCGGAAACTGGAAAAACAGCGCTGTTCCCACGTCGGGTGACGACGTCGTGCTCAATCCGAAGTTTCCGAATCCGACCGTGATAGACGGGGCAAATGCGGCCGCGCATTATCTGTTTCTCGGCACCATTGCGAGCTACACAGGCTCGCTGACGATCAAAAGCGGCGGCACGCTCGCCAGCACTGCCGGTTTTGTAGGCTACCTTACGGACGCGAACGGGGTCGTGACTGTTACGGGAGCAGGTTCGGCCTGGAACAACAGTTCGGACCTCTTCCTTGCCGCCAGTCCGAGCAGCACCGGCACCTTGACGATCTCCAATGGCGGCGCGGTCAGCGACACGGTGGGTCATGTCGGCTCCGGCGGCACCGGCACCGCGACCGTCGACGGGATCGGCTCGACCTGGACCAACAGCGGCGACCTGTACATCGCCGAACATGGCACGGGCATGCTGAACATCACCAAGGGCGGCGCGGTCAGCAATGCCGTAGGCACCATCGGCTGGCATGCGGGCTCCAACGGCGCGGTGACGGTCGACGGTCCGGGTTCGACCTGGACAAACAGCGGAGACCTTTCGGTCGGAGACGGGGGCACCGGCACGCTGACCGTTTCAAACGGCGGCGTTGTCAGCAGCCAAACCGGCTATTTGGGCAATGCCGCGGGCTCCACGGGCACCGCCACCGTCGATGGACCGGGCTCGAACTGGACCAATTTCTCGGACCTGCGCGTCGGCAATTCCGGCACGGGCAAGTTGACGATCTCGAATGGCGGCAGCGTCGTCAACCTAGTGAGCACTGTAGGTTCCGCCGCGGGCGCCATCGGCGCCGTAACAATCGACGGCGCGGATTCGACCTGGACAAGCGGTTCCCTCTATGTTGGCGAAGATGGCACCGGCACGCTGGCGATTTCAAACGGCGGTACGGTCGCCAGCAATTCCGGCTATCTGGGCTTTGATGCCGGGTCGATGGGTTCGGCCACGGTCAGCGGCGCGGGCTCAACCTGGACCAGCGGCGGCGATCTCAATGTCGGCGTTGGCGGCACAGGCACGCTGACGATCGCGAATGGCGGCGCGGTGTCGGCCGGCGGCGCGGTCAACATCGCCGTCCTGGCGGGCTCCGTCGGCTCGCTGAACATCGGTGCGGCGAGCGGATCGCCAGCGGCCGCCGCGGGCACGCTCAATGCGGCGACTATCCAGTTCGGCCCGGGCACGGGCACGATCAACTTCAACCACACCGACCCCAGCTACACCTTCGGCTCGGTGATCGCCGGCATCGGCACGATCAACCAGATCGCCGGGAACACCAACCTGACCGCCGATTCCAGCGCCTTCACCGGTGCGACCTTCGTCACCGGCGGCCGGCTCGCCGTGAACGGTTCGCTGGCCAACTCGCTGCTGACGATCACCGGCGGCGTTCTGGGCGGCAACGGCACGGTGGGCGGCATCGCGGCGCAATCGGGCGGCATCATCGCGCCGGGCAATTCGATCGGCACCCTCAATGTCGCGGGCGATATCGACCAGGCAGCTGGTTCGGTCTACCAGGCCGAATTGACCTCGACCGGCCAGTCCGATCTCATCCAGGCGACGGGGACCGCCACGATCGCCGCCGACGCGATCCTCGACGTGGTCAAGACGGATGCGGCGCCTTACGTGGTTGGCACGCATTATACGGTGCTGCAGGCCGACGGCGGCGTCGCCGGAAACTACACGCTCACAGGCGATATCGGCACGGCTTTCCTGGGCCTTGCCGACAGCTATGATGCCAATCATGTCTATCTCGATGTGGTCCAAAGAACTTTCGCTCAAGTTGGCCTGACACCCAACCAGATCGCCACCGGCGGCGGTGCCGAAAGCCTTGGGGCGGGCAATCCGCTCTACGACGCGATCGTCGTGCTGCCGACGCAGGCGGTTGCTCAGGACGCCTTCGACCAGCTCTCGGGCGAGATCCATGCCTCGGCCAAGGGGATGTTGCTGGAGGACAGCCGCTTCATCCGCGACGCCGCTACCAACCGGATCAGCGCCGCCTTCGGCGAGGCTGGCGCAGCCGCGTTGCCGGTCATGGCATATGGCGAGGGCGGGCCGGAGATGGTGGCCGCCGACACCGACCGCTTCGCCGTCTGGGGCCAGGCTTTCGGCTCCTGGGGAAATACCGGCAGCGACGGCAATGCCGCTGCCTTCGACCGCTCGACCGGCGGGCTGCTGGCGGGTGGCGACGGCCTTGTCGGCGACTGGCGCGTCGGCCTCCTCGGCGGCTACAGTCATACCTCCTTCGACGCCAACGCCCGCAATTCCAGCGGCCACGCCGACAACTATCATCTCGGTCTCTATGGCGGCACCAACTGGGGCGCCATCGCCTTCCGCACCGGCGCCGCCTACAGCTGGAACAGCATCTCGACAAAACGCTCCGTTGCCTTCAACGGCTTTGCCGACCAACTGTCGGCCGACTACGACGCCGGCACGGCGCAAGTCTTTGGCGAACTAGCCTACAAGGCCGATGCCGGGCGCTTCAAGTTCGAGCCGTTCGCCAATCTCGCCTATGTCAGCGTGCATACCGACGGCTTCAACGAGAAGGGTGGTGCCGCAGCGCTGACCAGCGCAAGTTCGACCACCAATGCGACCTTCACCACGCTCGGGCTGCGCGCCTCGACCGACGTCGCGCTTGGCGGCATGAACGCGACCGCGCGCGGCACGTTCGGTTGGCGCCATGCCTTCGGCGATGTCACGCCAACCTCGACCTTCGCCTTTGCCGGCGGCAACGCCTTCACCATCGCAGGCGTGCCCATCGCCAGGGACAGCGTGGTGATCGAGGCCGGATTCGACGTGCCGATGTCGGCCAATGCCACGCTCGGCCTGTCCTACAGCGGCCAGTTCGGTTCCCATACCGCCGACAACGGCGCCAAGGCCAACCTCAGTGTCAAGTTCTGAGAAGGATCGGGGGAGGATAGCATAGGGACGCTCGGTCGACGGCGCGCCCCTCTGCTGGCCGTATGCGCAAGGGTTCAGGCGGCGAGGCGAATGAAGCTCCCAGATCTCCCTGTCAGCGAAATCGGATTCAGGGAGATCGAGAGATTCATCGCTTCCGCCGATCTCCGGCGGTGCCTTCCCTACCAATCCAATCCGAACACCAGCTTGCCGAAATGCAAGCCGCCGGCGGCCATGTGGGTATACGCTTCGGTCGCTTCGTCCTGTGAAAACACCTTGTCGACCACCGGCTGGATCCCGGCAGCGCCGATGGCGCGCGCGGCGTCGCGCAGGTCCGAGACCGATCCGGTGTTGTTGCCAATCACCTTCAGCGCCTTGATGATGATCGGCAGCAGGTTGATGGTCGCCTCGGCGCCGGTGACGAAGCCGATGGTGAACAGCGTGCCGCCGGGCGCGGTGGCGTTGACGGCGTGTGCGAAGGTGGCGGTGCCGCCGGTTTCGACGACGAGGTCGGCGCCGAGGCCATCGGTCAGCTCCAGCACCTTGCCGTCCCAGTCCGGTGTCGCGCGGTAATTGATCAGGTGATCGGCGCCGAGCGCCTTGGCCCGATCGAGCTTCTCGTCCGAGGACGACGTGATGATGACGGTGGCCCCGGCCGCCTTGGCGAGTTGCAGCGTGAAGATCGAGACACCGCCGGTGCCAAGCAGCACGACGACCGAGCCCGGCCCGACATCGGCGGCGCGGATGGCGTTCCACGCGGTGGTGCCGGCGATCGGCAAGGTCGAGGCCGCCTCGAAGGAGAGGTGCGCCGGAACCGGCACGACCGCGTTGGCCGGCAGCGCGACATATTCGGCCAGCGACCCGGGCAACGAAATGCCGCGCATCTGCGTCATCTCGCGGGGACGCGGCCGGCCGCCGATCCAGCGCGGCTTGGCGTGGGCGACCACGCGGTCGCCTACGCCAAATCCCGTCACGCCCTCGCCCAGCGCGACGATCTCGCCGGCGCCGTCGGCGACGGGAACAAGCGGAAAGACCGGGCCGGGATAATTGCCGCTTGCAACAGCGACATCGACGAAGTTCAGGCTCGCCGCACGCTGGCGGATCAGCACCTCGCCGCGTTGCGGTTCGGGCGTGGCGATGCTGGCGGCGCGGAAGGCGTCGAGCCTGGGTTGGCTGAGTTCGATGGCTTTCATGGGTTCACTCCGTGGGCGGGTCGATTGACGATTGAGCGAACCTATCTGCCGCGCTATTTCTCGATAATCCTTTGTCCTTGCATTTGAGTATTGCGCAACATGCAGCAATCCCATGAGACCTCCGCCCTTGCCGAAATGGCGGCCTTCGCGGCCATCGCCGAGGCGCGCTCCTTCACCAGGGCGGCAGCGCGGGTCGGTCGCGACGCGACCATCCTGTCGCGCCGCCTGCAGTCGCTTGAGGAGCGACTGGGGGTGCGGCTGCTCCACCGCACAACGCGCAGCGTGTCGCTGACCGAGGCCGGAGCGGAATTCCTTCCACGCGTGCGCGCCATCCTGGCCTCGGTCGACGAGGCCGAGGCGGCCGCATCGGCGCATGCCGCCGGCGGGCCGCGCGGCCTGCTCAAGCTGGCGCTGCCCGGGACCTTCGGGCGTATGTGGATCGGGCCGCTCTTGCCGCAATTCCTGGCGGAGTTCCCCGAGGTCCACATCGAGGCAGAGTTCTCCAACCGCTTCGCCGATCTCGTCGCCGAGAATTTCGACGTCGCCGTGCGGCTGGGCAGCCTGGAGGACTCGCGCCTGGTGGCGCGCAAGGTGGCGACGCGGCGCCGGCTGCTCTGCGCCGCGCCCTCCTATCTCGCCAGAAGGGGCAGGCCGGAAACGCCGCAGGCGCTGCTGGAGCACAGCTGCCTGGGCTTCTCCGGCTTCCAGACCTTTCCGGCCTGGGAGATGACCGACCGCGAGGGCCGGCGCGTGCGCGTCGAGGTTTCGGGGCCGTTGGTCAGCGACGACGCCGAGGTGCTGGTCGAGGCCGCGGTGCAGGGCGTCGGCCTGATGATGAGCACCGACTGGCTGGTCGGGCGCGAGCTCGCCGACGGCCGGCTGGTGCCGATCCTGGAAGACTGGACACTTGCCGACGAGGGCGCGGTCTATGTCGTCATCCCCTCGGCCAAGGGTCAGGCCGCCAAGACCCGCGCCTTCGCCGACTGGATCGGCAAGCGCTTTGCGCCGGAGCCGCCGTGGCGAAAGTAAGGGCGAGGTAGCGGGCAGTCGCGCCGGTGATCGCGAACGCGGTGCCCGCAGGACGAGGTTCTTCGCCCCAGAAGGGGAGATCGGCAGTTCCGGCGGCCGCGCCCTACCCTTTTGCCGCCAGCAAATTCGCGTCCCGCGCCAGCCGCCAGCGGCCGTCATTCTCCTTGCGCAGCAGCGTCAGCGCATAGCCGGACCGCCGCACCGGCTCGCCGCCGGGCGGTGTCGCCGTCATATCGATGCGGTTGCGGATGTAGGCCCAGTCGCCGAGCAGTTTGAGCTCGACGATCTCGCTGTCACCGTCGATCTTGGTCTCGCCCATGCTCCTGGAGGTGGCGGCGAAGGCTTCCTTGCCGAAGGGCTCCTTGCCGGGAACCATGAAGACGACATCGTCCGTCATCAGGCCAAGCACGGTCTCCAGATCGCCCTTCCGGCTCGCCGCCATCCAGGTCTCGACCACGTGGCGGACCGCGGTTGCGTCATCGGTCATCGGTTTATCTCCTTGCAATCGTCGGCGATCGGATTGTCGTCAATACCTGGTGCACCTGCCGTCGCCGGCAACGCCGCGAACGGAACCCGAGCGCTATCGCCCGCGTTTTGTGGCGGAGGATTCCGCGAAATGGAGAAGGACAATGGCAAGCGCAGCCGACCGCGATCCGCGGCACCACACCCAGAAAATGCAGAAGGCATTCAAGGAGATTCAGGACCACTTGCGGGAAGATATCGCAAAGGTCGATGAACCCCAGTTCAAGGCGATGTTCGAGACGTCGGCGGAGGTTCTGGGCGGACTGATCAAGGCGTTCCAGGATTACGAGCAGAAGAATGAAGCGGCTTGGCGGTAACCTGGCCTCGTGGTGAAAGAACAGAGGCAGGACCATGTCCGCGTCCGCGACTGTTAACGTCCGCTATATGGTCAGCGACGTCGATGACGCCGTGGCTTGGTACACGCAGCATCTGGGGTTTGAGCAGCTTTCAAACCATGCGCCGGCGTTCGCGGACGTCAGACGCGGAGCGCTTCGACTGCTTTTGAGCGGTCCGACCAGCTCAGCGGGCAGACCGATGCCCGACGGTGAACAGCCAGGACCCGGAGGTTGGAACCGCATTCACCTGATCGTCGAGGATCTCGCGGCGGAGGTTGAGCGATTGCAGGCGGCAGGCCTCCGCTTCCGCAACGACATCGTGAAAGGGCCAGGCGGATTGCAGATCTTGCTGGTCGATCCGTCCGGCAATCTTGTGGAACTGTTCCAACCGGCTCAGGGCCAGTAAGCGGAATTGGCTCCGGCACCGCCGGCGCTTCAGCGACTACTCTTAGCTGGCGCTGCTGATGGCGACCGTTCCGGGCCGCTGCATCTTACGGCCGGGGTAACGGCATGGATTCTAGGGTCTGCGCGCGTCGCTTCGCTCCTTGCTCCGCCCTAGAATGACGAAGGACAGGACGGCGTCCCTTCTCTGTCCTGCCGGACATCTCCCCCACAAGAGGCGAGATTAGCTGCTCGCCCGTTTTCGCCAATCTCTGTATGATCGGGCCACCACGAGGGGGACGATCATGAAGCGCGCACTATCAACAATCATCCTGGCATTGCTCACCACCCTCCCCGCCCACGCCGTCCCCTGTTCCTCCTGGTCGGCCAAGATGGAGGAGGACGAGGGCGGCAGCGTGCTGATGGCGTCGGTGTGCGGCGGGCCGAAGGGCGATGCGCATCTGATGCTGGCCTGCTTCGACAGGCCGGTGCTGAGCTATGATCTGGGCGCCGCCGGCGGACAGCTCGAGCCCGGCATCAGCGGCTCCTTCACCTTCAAAGCCGGAGGCAAGAGCGTTACCAACAAGCTCGAGCTCGAGGCGATGTACAACTACTTCACCGCCGAGCTCTCCGGCCCTTCCGACCCGCTGCTGGCGCTCTTGCGCGGCAAGGGTGAGGTGACGATTTCCGCCGACAAATATGGCGAGACGAGCTTTCCGCTGAAAGGCTCAGGTGCCGCGATCGGCAAGGTGCTGGCAGAATGCGGCAAGGGCTCTGGCGGCGAGGCCGATTGACTCTGCCGCCTAGGGGAAGAGACCGGCAGCGTCAATGCCTCACTTGCCCTGCCCCTTCATGAACTGCCCAAGCAAATCCACCGGCAGCGGGAACACCACCGTCGACGAGCGCTCGCCGGCGATGTCGTGCAGGGCCTCGAAATAGCGCAACTGCATGGCTTGCGGCTCGGCCGCAAGCATGCGGCCGGCCTCGACCAGCTTCGCCGCCGCCTGCTGCTCGCCGTCTGCGTTGATCACCTTGGCGCGGCGCAGCCGCTCGGCCTCGGCCTGCTTGGCGATGGCGCGGACCATGCTCTCGTTCAGGTCGACATGCTTGATCTCGACATTGGACACCTTGATGCCCCAGGCATCGGTGCGCTGGTCGAGAATCTCCTGGATGTCGCTGTTGAGCTTGTCGCGTTCGGCCAGCATCTCGTCGAGCTCGTGCTTGCCGAGCACCGAGCGCAGCGTGGTCTGCGCCAGCTGGTTGGTGGCGGCCATGAAATCCTCGACCTGGATGATTGCCCGCTCGGCGTCGACGATGCGGAAATAGAGCACGGCGTTGACCTTGACCGAGACATTGTCGCGCGAGATGACATCCTGCGGCGGCACGTCCTGCACCACCACGCGCAGGTCGACCCGCACCATCTGCTGGACGAAAGG
Organism: Mesorhizobium sp. B2-4-3; assembly: GCF_006442815.1. GTDB lineage: Bacteria > Pseudomonadota > Alphaproteobacteria > Rhizobiales > Rhizobiaceae > Mesorhizobium. The sequence goes on along the minus strand of NZ_VFVL01000035.1, from coordinate 27,568 downwards.
GATGAGGATGATGAGGCCGGGGCCCTTGACCCCGGTGAAGCGGCCGAGCGTGAAGACCACGCCGCGTTCATATTCCCGCAGGATGCGGATGGCCGCCGCCAGGAAGATGATCACCAGCAGCGCAATGATGAGATAGGCCACGTAACCGACCATCATTTTACTCCGTTGTTGCTCGCATCGCGGCGCCGCACGGTCAGCACGAGGTCGCTGACGTCGGTCACCTCGACGCTGTCGCCGGGTGCGACGGGTTCGTCGGCCCTCGCCCGCCAACGCTCGCCCAAAGCCAGCACATGGCCCTCGCCGCCCTGCCAGTCGACGATCTCGACGGGCAGGCCGCGCATCGCCTCGCCGCCGACGCGCGGCGGGTTCCTGCGCGCCGCCCAGACATAGGTTCCGGTGAGCAGCGCCAGCCCGAGCGTCAGCACGGCGGCGGGGCCGATGACCGCCCACGACATGGCAAAGCCCGGCCCTTCGACCCTGAGCAGCATGGCCGAGCCAAGCAGGAAGGCGGCGACGCCGCCCAGCCCCAGCACCACGGTGGGGTTGAAGGCCTCGATGATCAGGAAGGCGATGCCGAGCAGCATGAGCGCCAGGCCGGTATAGTTGATCGGCAAGAGGTTGAGCGCATAGAGCCCGAGCACCAGGCAGATGGTGCCAATGACGCCAGGCGCCACGGCGCCCGGGCTGGTGAACTCGAAGACGAGGCCATAGACGCCGACCAGCATCAGGATGACGGCGGTGTTCGGGTCGGTGATGACGGAGAGCAGCCGTATGAACCAGCCAGGCTCCAGCGTCTCGACCGGCAGCCCTTTCGTCGCCAGCACTTTCTTGGCGCCGGCGACATCGACGGTGCGCCCGTCGGCAAGCTGCAGCAACTCGGTAGCGTCGCGGGCGACGAAGTCGATGACATGCTCCTGCAGGGCGGCGTTGGCCGACAAGCTCGCTGCCTCGCGCACCGCCTTCTCGCCCCAGTCGCCGTTGCGGCCGCGCATCTCGGCGAGCGAGCGGATGAGCGCGACCGCGTCATTGGTCACCTTGGTCATCATCGGGTCGGCGGCCGGCGGCCCAGTGCCCTTGTCGTCCTTTTCCTTCTCGCCGCCCGGAAGCGACGGCAGCCCGCCGAGCTCGACCGGCGTCGCCGCGCCCAGATTGGTGCCCGGCGCCATCGCCGCGACATGAGTGGCGTAAAGGATGTAGGTGCCGGCGCTCGCCGCATGGCCGCCGGCCGGCGCGACATAGCCGATAACGGGCACGGGCGAGGCCAGGATGTCGGCGATCATCTCGCGCATCGAGGTGACCAGGCCGCCCGGCGTGTCGAGGTGAAGGATGAGCACTTCGGCGTTGCGTTCAGCAGCAGTGTCGAGCGCCTCCTCGAGCTGCCGGGTGCTCGCCGGTCCGATGGCACCGTCAATGGCAATGCTCAGTGCGATCTTCCCGCTCCCGGTCGAGGAAAAGGAAGAAACGGCAGCCGCTGCCACCAGGGCAGCGGCGAAAAGGGCCACCCGCGCGAAGGTCACGCTCAAAGCTCCATGAGTTCAAATATGGGTTGTGTCGCGGCGAAGTCCAATGGGCGTCGAAGGGCACCTGCGCCAACCCGTGGGCGGCGCCGCGGTTGCGCTATGAATACCGTCTACGAGACGACCAGGGAGCGCGGCGCCAGCATCCTCATCCCGATCGCGCTGGCGCTGCCTCAATCCGGCGGCGGCGCTGGTTCAGGCCGGCGCGCTGAAAGCGCTGCGCAGGGAAATCGGCCCCTGGAGAGACAAATCGGAAAAAAGCGTCCCGGCCCGTGTCTGATCGCACGAGCCGGGGCGCGAGGCGTCAATAGTCGGAGCCGCCCTCGACGACGACCGGACGATGGTGGTGCCGGTGGCCGATCGAACCGGTGACGACGACGGTGTCGTCACGGCGGTGATGGCGGTGACGCCAACCGCGCTCGCCATTGTCATAGAAGGCGACCGTGCCGTGATGGCGGTGATGCAAGCGGTGGCCCTCGTCATTGATGACGATGGCGGGGCGGTGGTGATAGTAATGCCTGTGATGTGTCCTGATGACGACATCGGCCTCGGCCGCGGAAGCGACCGCAGGTGCGGCGACGCAGAGCGCCAGGGCAGCAAGAAGCACTGTTTTCATTGCTCTATTCCTCAATTCCTGGATCATCCCTTCGGCTGGGTAAACCGCTGCCCGCCGCTTTGGTTCCGGGAGGACGGACATGCGCCATCCGCTCCGGCGCGCGATCGAGATCGGGTGGGAGGATGGGCCGGCGCCGCAGTGGGTGGGGGTTCGTTGGGGTAGCTGAGGCACCGGCCGAAGGCGGAATGGGCACCGCCGCAAGGCAAAGATAATCTTCGTGGCCGGCGGCGAAATTACGCGATCACGGAAGCTTGGAATCTTTCCCTTGAGAGGTCCAAGGGAGATCATTCGCTCCTTCGTCCAGCCACCGCAATCACCGCTGCGACCACCACCAGCACCGACGCCGCGGTGAAAGTGAACCGCATTCCGCCGGCAACCGCCTCAGGCGGCGCCGTCGCGATGTTCCCCGTCCCCACGGCGAAGGCGAACACCGCGCCCATCACCGCCGTGCCGGTGACGAGGCCGAGATTGCGCGACAGGCTGAGCATGCCCGACACCACGCCGCGCTCGTTCCTGTCGACATCGGCCATGACGGCGGTGTTGTTGGCCGCCTGGAAGAGCTGGTAGCCGGGCGTGAGCAGGATGATGGCCGCCGCGTAGCCGGCGACACCGAAGAGGCCTGGCAGCGCGGCGAGCGCGACGCAACCAGCAACCATCAGCATCAGCCCGGCGGTGACCATCGCCGCCGCGCCGAGGCGGTCGACGGCGCGCCCGGCAATGACACCGCATAGTGCCGAGACGATCGGCCCGATCGACAGCACGGCCCCGGTTGCCGCGTCGCCGAGGCCCAGCCCGCGCGACAGGAAGAACGGGCCGACGACTAGCGTCGCCATCATCACCGTCGAAACCAGCGCGTTCATGGCGAGGCTCGGCGCCAGCACCGGGTCGCGCAACAGCGCGGGCTTGACCAGGGGTGACGCCACCTTGGCCTCAACGATAACGAACAGCACCGCGCCAGCCGCGGCCGCGCCGAGCAGCGCGATGTTCAGGCTGCCGAAATGGCCGTGCCCCGTGGTCATGGATAACGCATAGGCGGCAAGCGTGGCGGCAAGCAGCAGCGTGCCAACCGTGTCGAAGCGCCGCCTCGCCTCGCCACGAACACCTGTCGCTCGGCGGACGATACCTGCCGCTTCGCCGGCGGGCATCGCTCGGCGGACGATACCTGCCGCTTCGCCGGCGGGTATCGCCGCTGGAAGGAAGCGCCAGGCGGCGAGCAGCGCGACGGCGCCGAGCGCGGCGTTGACGAGGAAGATCGAGCGCCAGCCGAGGGCGGCAATCAGCACGCCGCCAAGCGAAGGCCCCAGTGCCGTGCCGATCGCCGACATGGTGCCGAGCAGACCCATGGCGCTGCCGGTGCGTTCCTTCGGCACCGTCTCTCCGACGAAGGCCATCGTCAGCGCCATCATCACCGCCGCGCCCAGGCCCTGCACGGCGCGGGCGCCGATCAGAAAGGCCAGCGACGGCGCGAGCGCGGCGGCAGACGAGGCGGCGCTGAACAGCGCCAGACCAACAATCAGCAGCGGCCGGCGGCCGACGAGATCGCCGAGACGCCCGACGCTGACGATCAGCGCCGTGATGGTGAGCAGATAGGCCAGCACCACCCATTGCACCGCCGCAAAGGACGCGGCGAAGGCCACGCTCAGCGTCGGCAGCGCGACATTGGCGATGCTGGTGGCGAGCGAGGAGACGAGCATGGCAAGCGACAGGCCGGCTAGCGCCCCCGCCGTCGAATGGCTTCCAGGCGCGGTGCGGGTTTCGGCAATGTCGGCCATGATTTCTTCTCCGTCGGTTGAACTTGCCCGGGAAGATATGCGTGCGATCGATATGGCGGAACACGCAGCGTTTGCACCTGAACAGTGCACCAAACGCCATGCCTGTTTGACCGATCCATGCTATGGTCGGACCATGTCGCGACCCGATCTCAACCTGCTCGTCACGCTCGATGTGCTGCTTGCCGAAGGCAGCGTCGCAAAGGCCGCGCGGCGCCTGAGGCTCAGCCCCTCGGCGATGAGCCGGGCGCTGGCGAGGCTGCGCGAGACAACCGGCGACCCGCTTCTGGTGCGCGCCGGACGCGGCCTGGTGCCGACGCCGCGCGCCATCGAGCTGGGCGCCGAGGTCGGCCGGCTGGTGACGGAGGCCGAAGCGGTGCTGCGGCCGGCCCAACGGCTCGACCTTGCGCGGCTCGACCGCAGCTTCACGCTCCGCAACAGCGACGGTTTCGTCGAGAATTTCGGTCCGGCGCTGCTCGCCCGCGTGGCTGAGGAGGCGCCGGGCGTGCAACTGCGCTTCGTGCCCAAGCCCGACAAGGACAGCGGCCCGATGCGCGGGGGCACGGTCGATCTGGAGACCGGCGTGGTCGGCGGCTCGACCGGACCCGAGATACGCACGCAGGCGCTGTTCCGCGACCGCTTCGTCGGCGTCGCGCGCGCCGGCCATCCTTTGAGCGAAGGCCGCATCACCGCCGCCCGCTTCGCCGCCGGCCGGCACATATTGATCTCGCGCCGCGGCCTCGACCGCGGCCCGGTGGACGACGCCTTGGAACGCGCCGGGCTGACGCGGAAAGTCACGACCGTGGTCGGCGGCTTCGCCGAGGCGCTGGCGCTGGCACGCGGCTCCGACCTCATCGCCACCGTGCCGGAGCGCTATACCGGCACCCTGCGCGAGGGCCTGTTCACCTTCACGCTGCCGGTGAAGCTCGCGGCGCTGACGATCTCGCTCTTGTGGCACCCGAGGCTCGATGCCGATCCGGCGCATCGCTGGTTGCGCGGGCTGGTGAAAGAGGTATGCCGCCTTTCCTCTCCCTCCTTTCACCAGGACGAGGAACCTTTGCCCTGATAAGCCGGCCCCACGGAAACCAACCGCGCGTTACAGGTCCCTATAATATTAGTCATAACTAATTTATACTATCGCACGCAGGACAAACCGTGTCTGTCATGGAACCCGCAGCGCAATCAGCGCGTTGCCGGGCGCCTGTGAAACAGCCGGAGGCTCGCTTGAGCGAATTCAGGAAGTTCGCCTGCCCCCGGTGCCTGGGTGCCGGCAAGGTGTTCGAGTGCGAGAAACAGGTGGCGTCGAACGGCGCATGCTGCCCCTCGGGCGCGTTGCGCGACAATTGCCATGGACAACGGGTTTCCTGCCAGGCCTGCAACGGAACCGGCCTGCGCGGCTACGGCATGCCCTCCACGATACAGGACTAAATTGTGCAGGACTGAAACTTCGGCCGGCTTTTCTTGTCACTACATCTGATCTGGCTTTTATTCGTAATTTCTAATATAATATATATGGGCGAGCGGAACGGCGGGCGCCCCGCATGAAAACCTATCGAGTCGAGGAAATAGACGGCGAAGCCGTCGTCGCGGTGCATTCGGCAGAAGCCAAGACGCCTTTCGAGGCGGCTGAGAAGGCGCTTGGCCGGAAAGTCACGTTGCGTGCCGGCGCCGACAGGTGGGTCCGCGTCGTCGACCTCACCGAGCGGCCGAGGCCGGTCAGGCTCAGGCCGATGATCTTCGAATTCAAGGCAATTGGACAGAGGACATAGGCGATCCGAGGCTTTGAACGCTTCGCACTTTTCCCGGAATTGCTTTTATGCGTTTCACGGAAACGGTTAAACGCCCTATCTCTTTGTCGTTACGCTCCGGACGGAAGGCTACGGCGAAGTCGCCGAGCCCACCCGCCACACTTTTCATGGCATCGCACTTAAAGCGCGGCGCGATCTTTCAGATTCGCTCCATGCGCTTTAGGTTTTTGATTTTACGCATGTCTTTACCCCGAAACCGGTTCCCACTTTCGGGAGACATGCTTTAGGTGCTGGCGCCGCCCATCAGCGCGGCGACCAGGGTCGCCAGGAAGACAAGCAGCCCCAATGCGACCCGATCCAGCCAAGACCGCCGTCTGGCAAGAACCTCGAACAACCGATTGGCCATCGCAACTTCCCCCATTCATCGACATTGTATCACGTCTTTCGTGAGCGGATCATGAAACGGCACACAAACGGGTCCGATGCCGTTTTCAAGGCGGAACCCGTCGTCGCCGGGCGCCAATGCTGCGCTGCCGAATTGCACCCAAAAAAAGTCGGGGTCGAAGCGACATGCCGGCCGGCGAAAAATCAGCCTATTCAAGCGGATAGGCATATATGTGCGGCGCTGCCTGGTGGACATCGGAAAAGCCCGGAATTCCGCCATTTCGTCGCTTTTCACCATGCCCCCGGCATGGCTGCGATGCGTGCTTCGGGTCCGAAAAATCGGCTAAGAAGGCGCTTCCGGGCCGCTCGCCGGTGGCGTTGACAGGGCACCGCGCCAATGGCACTCCGCAACCACTGGTCACGCCATGACCGTTGCTGTTGGGGACGGACGGGGTTTCAGCAGCTTGGCGGCGGCGCCGGACGGGCGGGCACCTTCGAAGTGCGCCGCCCGCTCCTGGCCGGTCCGCTTTCAGCTTTAAAAAGTGCTTGCTTTAAAACCGATCAAAGCCGGCGGCGCGTTCCTGAGAAACTCAAAACGTGAAGCCGGAGGATGGTGCGGCGGCAGTCACCGCCGAAAGCCTGTCACGTCTAGCAAGCGTCGGTTTGCGATGATGGGGTTAACCCGCGTGCTGCAGCCAATGGCGGTCGAACACGTCGAGGATGGCGCGGAACTCTCCCGGCGGAATCTGGATAGCGCCGTCGTCGCTATAGGCGTCGAGAAATCGATCGAGCTGGCGGTCGACCGCTTCCGGATGTTCCAGGCCGATGCCGAGGCTTACCAGGTCGGCGGCAATCGAACTACCGGCCGGCAGGTACCCGCCCCATGTCCCGGCACCGGTTGCCGCATCGCGCAGCCGCACCAGCAGGATCCGGGTCAGCGAGGGTTGCGCTTCGGGACCAATGACGGCCGAGCCGCACATATAGCCGCCGAGCACGCTGACCGGCTGTGTCTGCGGGAACAGGCACAGGAAGAACTGCGTGTCGCCGCCGACATCCTTGAGATGCAGATAGACACCGCGCTTTGCCGGCATCACCGGGCCGACGAGCTGCAAGTGCCCCGTCGGCAGCGTCTCGCCATAGGTAGCCGTCAGCCCATGCACGCCTGGCCCGGCCTCGATCGACAGGCGGCCCTTGATGAGCTGGCCGCGATAATAGGGCGACCAGGCGCGCGAATAGCATGCATAGGTTCCGGCAAGCCCGGAGCCGGCTCCGCGCTCGTCATGCGAGGAGGCATCGAACTGCATGCCGGCGCGTCGCTCCAGCTCGGCGCTGTCGACGCCGTGGCGGGCTGCGATGGCGGCGGTGAAAGCCCGCAGATCGCTCTCGGCGATCCAGGCGCCGGACTGCTCCAGTTCGAGCAGCCTCGCCCAGTCGTCATAGACGCTCATCTGTCGCGGCCGCGCGCGGCCCTGCAGCCATTTGTCGGCGCGGCCGAGATCGAACGCGGTGTTCGGGTTGACGGCGCGGAACGCCGCCGCCAGGTCCTTGCGGGTCACCGTTCCCAGCACGGCCGAGGTCAACCTTAGTTTTTGCGCGATTTGCTGCGCCATGCAAAAGGTCCTCGATGTTCTTCGCCGCCTAAAGCGCGTCGCGCCGAACCGGATTCAGGCGACGCGCTTTAAGACTTTGTTTTGCTGCATGTCGTTGTCCCAGAACCGCTGCGCACTTCTGGGCGACATGCATCAGGTATTTCGAAGTTCCGGCGGGAATCGCCGGGCTTCTCCGACGATCCTGGCTAGCATGCCGGCAAACAATCTCCATCCCTGGCTTCAACTATTTTCCATCTGCTAATATTCCTGGAATTCCAAAGAATTCCACCATGTTCCGCGCATGTGACCTTCGCGGCGAGACAAGCAGCGCTAGGGTCGCTTCGGGGTGAATTCAGGGGAGCTGTCATGAAAATCCTTCTAGCCGCGCTTGTTATGGCGGTTGCGCTGTCGCAAACCGCCGAAGCCAAAACGAAAGTCCCGCCGACCGAGGCAAAGACCGGCACCGAGAAGAGCCGGCCGCTGCTCGATCAGACGGCTACCGGCGGCATCGTGCCTTCGGGTCTGACGTCGAAGGACGTCGAACCGGGCCAAGCCTATCCGCAGCCTCTGGACCTTCACTTCTAGAGCAATTCCGGGAACCGTGCGCGGCGGTTTTGGTCCGCAACCGCGTAAGACAAAAGGTAGCCATTCCGGCGGACCCATAGCCGGTTCACGATCCGGGATCGGCGAGGAAAAAGCAACGGCCGGATGGCCCGGCCAACAGCCACCCGGCCAGCCTGAGGGCTGGGAGGCTCAGCGCCGCCGGCGGGGCGGCGCCTGCCCCCGCGCGGGCCGCAAGGGCTGCGGTCCGCGCGGGCGAAGCGCTCGGCCAGCGCCATGCCGGGTTATTCTTCTTCACATCCAAGTCGTTTTCACATCCAAGCCGTTCTTGACGAATGGCCAGCGAACCGGAAAGCTCGGCCACGGCGCCGCGATGGCGCTGTACAAGAGGGAAGGCCGTGCCATGCCGGGTGCCGACGAAAAGCTTGCCGCGCTCGGCATCGTGCTGCCGCCGCCGCTGAAACTGCCGCCGGGCATGGTGCTGCCCTTTCCCTGGGTGAATGTGCGCGGCGACCGCGCCTATATCTCCGGCCACGGGCCGCAGGAGCCGGACGGCTCGCTGGCCGGCCCGTTCGGCGCGGTCGGCGAGAGCGTGTCGCTGGACGAGGCGCGGGCATCGGCCCGCAAGGTCGGGCTGTCGATGCTCGCCAGCCTGAAACGCCAGCTCGGCAGCCTCGACCGGATCACCGGCTGGTGCCGCGTGCACGGCATGGTCAATTCGGCATTGCGCTTCACCGAGACGCCGGCGGTGATGAACGGCTTTTCGGAGCTCATCCTCGAGGTCTTCGGCCCTGAGATCGGCCGTCACGCCCGCACCGCAATCGGCGTCGCCGCCCTGCCCCTGAATTTCCCGGTCGAGATCGAGGCCGAAGTGATGATTGGGGGATGAGCCTCGCTTGGTTCCAGCGCAGCTTGACCAAGCCGTGGTCGGCGCGATAGGCGGGCCAAGGCCATCCAACCAATGAAAGACCCGCCATGACGGACCCTATCGTGAAAGACAGCAACGGCACGCCGCTGAAAGACGGCGACTCCGTGACCCTCATCAAGGACCTCAAGGTCAAGGGCACGTCGGAAACGATCAAGCGCGGCACGCTGGTGAAGAACATCCGGCTCAACGGCAATCCCGGCGAGATCGAATGCAACACCAAGCAGGTCAAGGGCCTCGTGCTGAAGACAGAGTTCCTGAAGAAGGCGTGACGGCGGAGAGATCGGGAGCGCCGCCTCCCCTTATGTTGCACCGCGTTAGATTTGTTGCATTGCGATATCGGCGCATAAGGCCGAGGCTTTGCGGCAGGCGGGATACGAACGAGCATCGTGAGGTTCGTATTCGTGTCAACACCTGCGCAGGATTTCCGGCCCGACATCGAAGGCTTGCGGGCGGTGGCTGTGGCGGGCGTGGTCGCCTTCCATTTCGGCCTCACCGCGCTGCCCGGCGGCTTTGCCGGGGTCGACATCTTCTTCGTCATCTCGGGCTATCTGATCACCCGCCATATTGTCGCCGAGATCTCCCAGACCGGCCGGCTCGACCTTTTGCGCTTCTACGCCCGGCGCGCGCGGCGCCTGCTGCCTGCGGCACTTTTCGTCATCGCCGCGACGCTTGCCGCCGGCGCGCTCATCCTGTCGCCGGAGGAGCAGGCGCTTTATTCCAAGGGCGCGATGTTCGCCTCGGCCTATATGATCAATCTGTGGCTGATCCGCTGGTCGTTCGACTATTTCGCCAATGACGCCACGAGCAACCCGTTCATCCATTACTGGTCGCTGTCGGTCGAGGAGCAATTCTATCTCGCCTGGCCGGCGCTTTTGCTGCTGGCCGCCTGGGTGAAGCCCGGCAAGCGCGCCATCATGATTACGATCGGCGCCGTCGGCCTCGTCTCCTTCATCGCCTGTGCCTGGCTGACGAGCGTGTCGCAGCCCTGGGCCTTCTATTTTTCGCCGCTGCGCGCATGGGAATTTGCTGCCGGCGGCCTCGTATCGATGGCGCCGGCACGGCTGTTGCAGGAGCGCCCGCTGCTGGGGCGGGCGTTAAGCCTGACCGGCCTGACGATGATCGGGGCCGCATATCTCACCTTCAGCGAGGACGCTCCCTTCCCCGGCTTTCTGGCGCTTCTGCCGGTTGCCGGCACGGTCCTTCTGCTCAAGGCGGGAGCGGCCGGCGCCAGGGGCGGCGTGAATGCCACCCTGGCGCTGCCGCCCTTACAATGGATCGGCAAGCTCTCCTATTCGCTCTATCTGTGGCATTGGCCGGTCATCGTCTATGCCGGCATGCTGGCGCCGGAGCTGACGCCGGCCGAGCGGCTCTACTGCCTTGCGGTGACGCTGGCGCTATCCATCCTCAGCTACCATCTCATCGAGAACCCGATCCGTCGCAACGGCTGGCTGATGGCCAGTGCGGCGCGGGCGCTGGTGCCGGCCCTCCTCCTGACCGGCACCGGCGTCGCAGCCGCCTACGGCAATGCCAGGCTTGCCGTGCACGACATCGATCCGGAACAGCGCATCATCGCCGCTAGCGCCGCCGAACCGTCGACGGCCCGGGCCAAAGCCGGCTGCGTGCAGGATTACCAGAGCGTGACGCCGAAGCCTTGCGTGTTCGGCGATGGCCAGCGCCTCATCGCCCTCTTCGGCGACTCCCATGCCGACCATTGGTCGACGCCACTGATCGAGGCCGGCCGGAAGAACGGCTACCGGGTGGTGACCTGGCTGAAGAATTCCTGCCGCGCCTCGCGCATCAGCGTCTGGTCGTCCGAGCTCAAGCGTCCCTACAGCGAGTGCGACCGCTGGCGCGAGCAGGCGATCGCCGAGATCATCGAGGCGAGACCGGCGCTGGTGGTCATCTCGGAGCTGGCGCTGACCAGCGGCCGCAAGATGGCCGGCCGCAGCGGCGACACGCGGAGCCAGGACGCCGATTGGCGGGCCGGCCTGCGTTCCACCCTCACCAGCATGAGCAAGGCCGGCCTCAAGGTCGCCTTCATCCGCGACGTGCCGTTCAACAACGCGAATGTCGACACCTGCGTGGCGCGGGCGCTGTGGCGGGACGAGACGCCCTCGCGCTGCGACCAGACGCGCGCCTACGCCGCCAACGACGCCATGGCGGCGGTGGAGCGCGACATCGTCGACAGCATTCCCAACGCCGCTTACGTCGATCTCACCGACCGCTTCTGCAGCGCCACCATTTGCCACGTCTTCATCGACGGCAAGCTCGCCTTCCGCGACCAGCACCATATGGCGACGCCCTTCGCGGAATCGCTGGAGCCGGAGGTGGAGAAAAGGGTGATTTCGAAGGTGGGGCGGTAGGCGAGACGGCGGAGCACGTAATCTCCCCCCTTGAGGGGGAGATGGCCGCTCCACCCTCCGCAGCTGCTGCGGAGGACGGGCAGGCCAGAGGGGGAAGGGATGCCCACCTACGCTTCGTCATTCTAGGGCGGAGCAAGGAGCGAAGCGACGCGCGCAGACCCTAGAATCCATGCCGTGACGGTTGAGAGCCACCCCGGTCCAGAACGTTTCACCAGCCAACTCCGCGAAAGAGCTCGAACCATTGCGGATTGGTCTTCTCGATCAATTCAACTTTCCATTGGGGCGCGGCCAGCGCTTCAATGACGTCTCACGCTGGATGGCGTCGGTGATGTCGAAATACTCCTCGTACCAGACGCTGCACACCGTAACGGCTGGTGAAGCTGGGGGCCCTGGCTGGTCTTGTGCTCGGGCATTCGCCGACCAAGGTCATTGGTGACACCAATGTAATCGTGCCGCCTTTCTGGCTCGCAGTCATGTAAACAAAGCCGGTCATGCGGCGATCCTAGCGGGTGCTGCGATCGACGACTATTCTGCACCGCTGCATTTTACGGCCAACGTCACGGCATGGATTCTAGGGTCTGCGCGTCGCTTCGCTCCTTGCTTCGCCCTAGAATGACGAAAATTCCCCCCTCACCCCACCACGACGACGAAATGCTTGGTCACCGGCTCGAGGATCTTCCACGTCCCTTTGAAATCGGCCTCGACCACGAAAGCATCGCCGGGGCCGACCTCGACCGGCTCGCCGCCGTCGGGCGTGATGATGATGCGGCCGGCGATCATGTGGACGAATTCATAGTCGGTGTAGGTGGCGTGGTAGGTGCCGGGCGAAGCGCGCCAGGTGCCGGACATCACCTTGCCGTCCTCGGTGGTGTGCTGCACGGCCGTCTGCATGGTCGGCGAGCCTTCGACCGCGACCCAGCCCGGCAGATCGCCGCCTTCCGCATGCTCGACGGCGCCGAATTTGAGAATGGTCTGCTTGGTCATGGGAGCTCCTACGGTTGAGATTTACGTCAGGTGTGGCATAGCCGATGGCGCCAAGGGTGCGCGAGCGATGCTGCGACGTCGCGCGACGCGCCATTCTCCCCCTGGTCCGTACACCTTGCGAGGGAAGCGAGCGTTTTCCTGCATATGCGAGCGGGCTCGTCCCGGAGATGGAGCCGCGCATTTTCCTCGGAACACCGGCCCCGTCGAAACCGTTTATCTCTCGAAGGGGCGTCCTGCAACTCAAGGAGGCAGCGATGAAAAAGCTTCTGCTTGCTTCGATGATCGCCATCGCCTCGGCGTTCGCGATCGCGCCGGCCAGCGCCGGTAGCGTGCAACTGGGTATCGGCATCGGGCCGGGCTATGATGACGGCTATTACGACGACTATGGCGGATACTACCCTCACCGCTATTATCGCCATGTCTACAATGACGATTACGACAATGGCGGCTATGTGGTGCGCTACCATCACCGCTATCATCGCCATCATTGCCGCACCGAACTGGTGACCCACTGGCGCCACCACCACCGCGTGGTGGAAGAAGTGCGCGTCTGCGGCAACGGCTACGGCGGTTACTAAATCACCCCTGGTTGGATAGCGCGGAACGGCTTTCGCCCGCTCCGCGCTATTAGCCGACGTGTGCCTGGACCGCTTCGAGCGCTCACGAAGCCTTCAAATGTTGCTGATTGTGCGTCGCGGCGCAATTTTTCGGCATGCCGCACGTTGTCATGGGTGAACCTTCAGGAGGTTGCCATGAAAAAGTTCCTGTTTGCCTCGGTGTTCGCCCTGGCCTCGACGGCGGCCGTCGTCACATCGGCGGATGCCGGCAACGTATTCCTGGGCGGCAGTTATTTCGGCTACGGCCCTTTCGGCGATTTTTACGACAGTTACAACTACGCTCCGGTCTACGGCTCCTATTGGGGCGGCCCCTATCTGGATGATGGGCCCGGCTACGGCCCGGCCTACAGCAACGACTATGAAGGCGGCTATGTTGCCCCGCCGAGCCGCTATCGTGTCGTAAAGCACGGCCGCCATTGCCGGATCGAAACCGTGAGAACCCGCAGCCATGACCACAGGTTCACGCGGGAGGCGCGCGTCTGCAGCTAGCCGTATCCGCCGGGAAGCAGGCGCGGCTTCAAATCCCGCCGATTTTCGCGCTGGCCCCACTGCCTTAGGCAGCTTTTCGGCTCGTCAAGCGTTGTCAGTGCGAACCTTCAGGAGGAGGTTTGCCATGAAAAAGCTTCTACTTGCCTCGGCAATCGCCGTCGCTTCGGCAGTGGCCACGGTCGCGCCGGCAGACGCGCACGGATTCTTCGGTCTCGGTATCGGGCCGTTTGGCGGCTATCCGTTCTACGGCGGCCCGTTCTATGGCGGCCCGTTCTACGATTACGGCGGCCGCTATTACGGCCCACGCTACTACGACGATTATCCCGGCTACGTGGTCCGCTATCCGCACTACCGGTACCATCGGTACTATAGGCACTACTACGTCTATCCCCACCGGTACCATCACAGGCATCATTACCGGCACCACAGGCATCACCACGGGTACTATTACAGGTATTAGCGGGTGATACGGCCGGCGGACTGATCTCCCTCCTCGTGGGGGAGATCGCGTCGGCGCCTTGCAAATTCCCGGCAAAATGCCATCTAACTCTCCGTCATCCACGGAGAAAATCCTTGACGCAGCGAAGCGGCAGCGCCGACCTGCCACTGCATGGCGGGCGGGTCCCGAAATGGCTGGGCGATCGGATGACCAAGCTCGGCGCGGTGCTGTGCGAAGCCATCATCCACCATTACGGCCGCGACGAGCTTTTGCGGCGCCTGGCACATCCCTTCTGGTTCCAGTCTTTCGGCGCCGTGATGGGCATGGACTGGCATTCTTCCGGTATCACCACCTCGGTCATCGGCGCGCTGAAGCGAGGCCTGAACCCGCTCAGCAACGAGCTCGGCATCCATGTCTGCGGCGGGCGCGGTGCGCATTCGCGCAAGACGCCCGGCGAGTTGCTGGCCATCGGCGACCGCGTCGGGCTTGACGGCGAGGCGCTTGCGACAGCCAGCCGCCTCGTCGCCAAGGTGGACAGTGCGGCCGTGCAGGACGGCTACGACCTCTATCTGCACGGCTTCATCGTCACCGATGACGGGCGCTGGGTGGTGGTGCAGCAAGGCATGAACGGCGACGCCCGCCAGGCGCGCCGCTACCACTGGCTGTCGGAGGGGCTGGAGAGCTTCGTCGACCAGCCGCACGCGGCGATCGAGGGCGAGCGCCAGGGCGAGATCGTCAACCTCACCGACCGTCGCGCCGAGAAAGCGCGTGGAAGCCAGATCGAGCTGCTCAAGACCATGAGCCCGGAAAAGATCCTGACCGAGTTGGCCGCGCTGGAGCCCCCGGGAAACAGGAAGCCCGAACCGGAACCCGCCGCGCAGCTGCTGTTGCCCAACCTCGTCATGCCCGCGCATCACGACGTGCGCGAGAGCGACATCGTCATGCGCCGCCTGCATGGCAACATCGCCTCGGCCATCGAAAGCGGCCCGAAGGATTTTCCCGAGCTGCTGCTCGTCCCCGGTGTCGGCCCGCGCACGGTGCGGGCGCTGGCCATGGTCTCGGAAGTTGTGCACGGCGCGCCCTTCCGCTTCTCCGACCCGGCGCGCTTCTCGCTCGCCCACGGCGGCAAGGACCGCCACCCCTTCCCCGTGCCGCTGAAAGTCTATGACGAGACGATCGGCGTGCTGAAATCGGCGGTGGGTAAGGCAAAGCTCGGAAGAACCGAGGAGTTGGAGGCGCTGAGGCGGCTGGACGGCGAGTCACGCCGGATGGAACGCTATGTGACGGGGCCGAGCTTGAAGGAGATCGTGGCGGGCGAGATGGACCAGTCGCATCTGCTGGGCGGACGGAGCGTGTTCGGGTGGGAGGGGAAGCCGGGAGACTAAGGCAGCAAACTCGGGGCAGATGCCCGAATTGCCGGGCGTAAAAAGAACTCCGTCAGACAGTAGCCAAGACCTTGCGAACGGATTGATGAAGAACGAAACGCTTCTCCAAAAGCGGTTCTGTGGCTCCTCGTACAGCCCAGACTTGCCGATTTTTGGGTACCCCAGCTTCCTCAATATCGAAATGATTCCCGATCATTCCAATCCGGAAAAGCAACTTTAGAAGATTATCGGTACCAGAGCGCTCTAGTATTGCCTTGGCCGCCTTGTTCGTCGCCGACGTCTTGCGCAAACGGCCGTCAAAATCGGCTCGTGTAAAGGCATAGTGATTACCCCTGAACAAAGATATAATAAGTTCAGTAGCAGGCTCGTCGTAAGTAGCGGCAATCTCGTCAACAAACTCTTCTAACATGTACGCGCCATACGTTTCCTCGGTGTCCAAAAAATCATTCTCAGTGAATCGATCTCTTTCTCCAGCAGTCCCAACAGCTGATATTATCCCAAGAAGAACCCCTCTCGGTCGATGAAGGCCGATATCCAGCAAATATCGCTTTATCCCTTTACCCCTGACCGACATCGGAAAGTAGGTTTTCCAGACATCTTCTGAATATCTCCCAACTTTCATTATTTCTGAGTTCTGTATTTTATTTGAGAAAATTGTCAAGACTGGGTGAGTCTCCACATCCTCATGATACCAATTTAGTACAACTCCGAAAGCATTTACTATTTTGTTTATTTCTTGCGTTGACCCGCCAATTGAGTTTAAGAGTTCTGTACGAACGCTGGCGTACACAACAACATCAAGGCCACACGCCGTACAAATTGTGTTTGTCGTGTATGACGCAAAAAGCAAATCCCTTACCATACGACGATCCCGTTCGCCGTCACCGTCCTCACTCATAAAGAACTCCAGCTCATCAAAATAAAGGCGTACCGGATAATCTACCTTTAACTTAATTGATGGAAGAGCATCCTGAACCAGTCTAACCAGATCTAGCAGCGATATTTTATCACCCTGCTCGCGTCTGGCTTCAATCTCGGCACCGAGCTCGGTCTTCAACATACCGATGTCAAACGATATTTTTACCTGACCCTTCGCACTGTTTAAATACATTTTTTCGTATAACGTGTTGAATTTTCTTTTATCAGCCTCAAGTATTATTGCAATGTCTTTGTAAATATCGTGGCCCGACAAAATGCTTTCTGGGGACATCAATCTGACTACATTCTT
The DNA here is from genome assembly GCF_006442815.1 of Mesorhizobium sp. B2-4-3. Classification (GTDB taxonomy): domain Bacteria; phylum Pseudomonadota; class Alphaproteobacteria; order Rhizobiales; family Rhizobiaceae; genus Mesorhizobium. Next base: position 10,951 of record NZ_VFVL01000035.1, on the reverse strand, counting down.
AAGTATATACCATTCCCAAATAGTTTTATAATCAGCCTCTACCTTGAATTTCCTTTGATCCTCCACAATGACCATGTCGATCATTTTATCAAGACGATCACGATCCTCTTTTCTGATCTGAGATTTGAAAAGAATAACTTTACTTTGATGATTTGGAGCACTTCGCTTTAGATGCCACAGTAAAGTAGTCTTTCCCGCCCCCTTAGGGCCGGCAATTATATACCGAGCACCCGTATAAAGCTCCTGGAGTTTAACTTTTGGCGGATTAACAAAAGAGTTATCTAGAATATTTGCCTCAAGCCTTTCTTGCTTCATATATTCATGAAGGCCATCCCTCTCCCCAAAATATATATCGTCAATAAGAAGCGGTAGAGCGCTGTGGGTCATCGTATCGAATCCTCGGTGCCTAACCGCCACCATACGGCGAGCCGCGCTAATTTGTCATTCCCTGCTGAGTCATATTCTCAGATGCCGCTGAGGCCCACTACCCCGCCCTCCGACCCATCATCCCATAATGCACCGCCAACAGATCCAACCCCACCTTCAGCAGCTTCACCACCACGTCGCGCCCTTCGCCGCTGCGTTCGGCGATGGCCTTCACCGACTGGCCTTCGAGGCCGATTTTTCGCACCACCTCCGCCACCTCCCAGTGGGCGAGCGCGGCCGCGGCGTGGGCATGCGCCCGGCCGGCTGAGAGCACCCGGTCGGGAACGCCACCGCCCAGGCGTCCGCTATCGACGCGCTCGCTCCAGGATTGCGGCTGCAGGCCCTCGCGCTGGCTGCGCTCGAAATCGTCGCGAAAGCGCTGGCCGGCCTCGCGCTGCTGGCGGCTGAGCGAGGTGATGCCCACCAGCGGGTCGACATTGCGCAGGCGCACGACGCCGCCGGTGGAGGTGTAGCCGCCGTTCGACACCTCGTAGACGCGGCGCGCTTCCGCCGTACCGGAGGTTAGGCGCTGGCGGCCGAAGCCGTCAGGCTTCAGCGCAAAGTCGTGGCCGATCTCGCGGCGGATGCGCACCTGCTCGGCCTCGCCCTTGGGGAGTTTCGGCGGCTGGGGTTTCTTGACGGCTTTGCGGGGCATGGTGCGGTCCTTGTCTTGACGAGAATGGAAATTGGAAGGCCGGCGGGACAGCACCCCCCTCTGTCCTACCGGACATCTCCCCCGCAAGGGGGAGATCAGCAGCTCCGACGCAGCGCCCATCGTTGTTTCCCCAATCACATCACCCGCCGCGATGGCCGTGAAACCTTGCATGGTGATGGGCGCAGTAGGAGCGCGTGGCCGATGTCGGCAAGCCGCAGCAGAGCATGTCCGGTCCCGGGCGCGCGCCGGCGGGATCGTGTTCCGGCGTTTCGCGCAGCGCCAGGTCGAGCGGCGCGCGGCAGCGGCCGAACAGACAATCGAGGAAACGCATCGCCGCGACATGCGGCTGGCGGCCAGGGTTTACCGGAGGCGGCGGGGCCGGGAGCTTGTAGAGATGCGCTTCGGATTTCTCGCGCTCGCCGGGGGCGAGCCAGGCCGGCGGCAAGGTGCGCGCGGGTTTGCGGGTTTTGCGTTTCTTGGGCGCGCGGGCGGTGACGGCATCCGGATTCACCCGGGGGTCATAGGCTGAGAGGTCGGCGGGACAGCGCCCCCCTCTGCCCTGCCGGGCATCTCCCCCACTTGGGGGGAGATTGGCGGTTGCGGCGTCGGCGGCCTCTAGCAGCTCGGCATGCCTTGAGAGCGCGGCCGGCTCGGAGAGCGTCACGCCTCCGGCGGCCACCCTGGCGCACCGGCCGGGGCGATCCGGCCGCGCGGCATGCTTCCTTGGCCGGCCGCCGGCGCGGCCGCCCTTGGGGTTGGCGAAGCCGATGGCGCTCAAGCCCGCGTTGCGGTGGACGATGCCGATGATGGCGTTGCGCGAGACCGGGCTGCCGCGCAGCGCGCTGAAGCGGCCGGCGATGCGCGAGGCCGAAAGCCCCTCCTTCAGCCAGGCGGCGATCTCGTCGATTTCCTTTTGCGTGTAGGCGGCGGCCATCTTCTCATTCCATTTGCTTGTCGAAGGCGCGGACGAGCGCCAGGGTTCGGCCGCGAGGCCGCAATCAGGTCAGCGATCGGTTGAAGTCAGGCGGCGCCGGTCAGCCGAAGCAGCGCTGCCTCGGCCGCGGCGCGCGTCAGGCCCGACACCGCAAGGCCCGTCGCCCGGTCGAACAGGATGACGGTGCCGTCCTCGGTGCGGATGCAAGATGCGCCGCCACAAGTGGCGGCCGGAGCCGGGGGAGGAACGGCTCCGGCCGCTCCGGCGAACCGGGGTGCGGGCGGTTCGTCCGGATCCGGGGCGCAAGCCCCAGAAAGCGCCCGGACCGGGGAGGAGGACAGTCCGGGCGATTGGAATTCAGGGATCGATTGGAATTCAGGGATCGAGGGACGCGCGTTCATGCCGCCTCCCCTTGCACGGTGGCCGCGGCATGGCTGGCCAGCCATTCGCAGCTGACGCCGGCGATGCCGTGCCTGCGGCTTGCCGCCACCACATGCGGCCAGTGTTGCGGCGCGATGCGGCCGCGCCGGCGCATCTGCCGCGCCGCCTCGTAGCCGCAGCCGATGTCGGCGGCGAAGGCACCGATGCCCTGCCAGGAATCAATAAGCTCCGGAATGCGGGCGGGCTGGGCGGATCCGCCGACGGGCGATGCGGAAGAGCTTGCGGAATGTACGATCATGCGCTAAGCGTACGATATGTACGAATGACGCGCAAGCAAAATCGTACACTTTGGACGATTATTCTCAGGCATTTTGTACGATGATGGATTCCCGGCACAGATTGCAGCAGGCGCGCGCCCAGGCCGGCTATGCCTCGCCCAGCGATGCGGCCCGCGCCTTGCGCGACATCAACAAGAACACGCTGATCAGCCATGAGAACGGCAACCGGCCTTTGTCCCGGAAAGCGGCCGAGAAATACGGCCGGCTGTTCGGCGTCGACCCCGGCTGGCTCCTGTTCAATGCCGATGGCGCGGAAGCGGCGCCCGTCAGTCTCATGCCCTCGCCCATCACCGTCGACGTGCCGATCGTGTCGTGGATCAGCGCCGGCGAGCTCGGCAGCCAGGACAGCGTGGTCAACCTCTCCGACTATCCGACCATCCCCACCGCCGACCTCGAGGAAGGCGAATGGATCGCGCTGCGCGTCGATGGTCCGTCGATGAACAAGATCTCGCCGCCGGATTCGATCATCTTCGTCAATTTGCGCGACAAGCGGCTGGTGACCAATGGCTGCTACGTGATCTCGGACGAGACGGGACGCGCCACCTACAAGCGCTGGCGGCCGAACGACAATCCGCCGTTCCAGCCGGCGTCCTACCTAGACATCCCGCCGCCGGAGCTGGAAGGCGCGATCACCGTCATCGGGCGGGTGAAGCGGTCGATGATCGATATGTGAGCCGTTGGGAACGATGCCGCCAAACTGAAGCGCTGCTTTGCTTCCCTCTCGCAAGGTCCTCGCCAGGCGCCATTTGGCCCACCCAAGGGCATAAATGCAACCACCGCAATTTCTGCTTGCATTAGGGAACAAAAACAGAACTATATAGGCATCCGCGAGAGCAGTCGCGGTCGCTCCGGGGGGAGGATCAATCATGTCACGCCGCACCGGCGCGCTGAAGCGCGCGTTTGTTGCCTGGGTTCCGCGCGGGCCGCTCCTGGCGCTGGCAGGGGTGGTTGTGCTTGGCGCTTTCGGCAGCAAAACATTCGCGGCTGGCAAAGACTACAACACTTGCTTCAGCGAGAGCAAAGTCTCCGCCGACCGGCAGGTTGCCGCCTGCACCGCAATCGCCGAGGACAGAGGCGAGGTGCCTGATCTTCGCGTAAGCGCCTATTTTGTGCGCGGCCTGGCCTATGCACAGAGGAACGATATTGCCCACCTCATCGCCGATATGAACGAGGTGATCGCGCTCGATCCGACTTACGTCAGCGCATTTACCAATCGCGCCATCGCCTGGGAGAGCAAAGGGGATTTCGACCGGGCCGTCGCGGACTACACAAAAGCGATCGCGCTTACGCCGGATGACGCAAGCCGATATGCCGATCGCGCGCTGGCGCTCAATAAGAAAGGCGAGCATGATCGGGCTATCGCCGATTGCGACAAGGCAATCGACATCGATCCCGCCAATGAAATGGCCTATGGCGTGCGCGGCGTTGTGTGGGAAGACAAGGGCGACGCAGCGCGAGCCCAGGCCGACTACGACAAAGCGGAGAGCGTCCGTATTGACCCTATCGCTCCTTACCTAGACCGCGCCCGCTCATCGATCGCCGAGCGTGATCGCAAGCGAGCCAAGGCCGATTGCAAGCGCATCGCCAATATCGATGCGGACAAGGGGCGCGATTGCACGCGACTGATTGTCGAGGCTTTCGGTGAGCCGGGCGACGGCGCGACCGACCCGAACCCAGCTTCTGCTCAAAATGCGATTGGAGTAGAGTGGCAGGAAAAGGGCGACCATACCCGCGCCATCGCCGCATTCGACGAGGCGATCCGGCTCAATCCAGCAAGTTCCGCTTTCCACTTCAACCGCGCCAAGAGCTGGGCCTCAAAGAAGAATTATGCCCGCGCTATCGCCGATCTGGATGAAGCCGTTCGCCGCGATCCGGCCAACGCCCAAGCTTACCGCGTGCGCGGCATGACCATGGCCCAGATCGGCAATTCACGAGAGGCGTTTGCCGACCTCGACAAAGCGATTGCCATCAGCTCCGACGATCCAAAATCGTATTTCGAGCGGGCAGTCGTCTGGGAGGCGAAGGATCCCGACAAGGCAATTGCGGACCTCGACAAAGCGATCGCGCTCGATCCGGCCAACGCCGACTACCGCAAAGAAAGGCTCAGCGTCCAAATCAGCAAGAGCAGGGCGAACGGGCAACCCGTGCTGCAGTCGCCGAGCACTGCGACCAATCAGGCTGATGTCCCAGTCCCCGCTGAGCAGCAGGCGGCCAAGCCTACACCGCCCCCCACATATGCGCCGCCGCAACTATATGCCAAGCAGGATAACTCCGCCGCCATTGCTTGGAACCTCAAATCGGGGTTGCAGGCGATGCAGATCGACCCCAAGGGCGCGATAGATACATTCAGCTTTGTCATCGGCCTCGATCCCTACAACGCAGATGCCTATTACAACCGCTCGATCGCCGAGGCACTCGTCGGCAATTTCGACCTCGCCATCGGCGATTGCCGGCGAGCGGTCGAACTCGATCGGAAACGCGCAGGCACGTGTTGGGAAAATCTGCCTGGCCAACAGCCGACCGCTACGCAGCCAAACGGGGATCCGGCGACCGCCAAGACACTGCTCGAGCGCGCCCAGATGCGGTTGTCGAAATACGGCGTCGACGGCGCGCTGCTCGATTTTGACAAGGCGATCAGCCTCGACCCCGACAATGCCGACGCCTATCTGGGCCGCAGCCGCGCCAGGACGCTCAAGGGCGACAGGGCCGGCGCGGCGGCGGATTGCCGGCGCGCCGTGGAGTTGGATTCCACGCGGTCGGCAAGCTGCGACGAGCAGGCTGCCGGCGATGAGGGCAAAACTGAACCGTCGCAGGACCCTGAGCAGCCGAAGGCGGCGGCCGCTGCTCCAAAGCCACAAATCGTCCGTCCGAATTTGGCGGCTACGGACGACACGCTGGCAGCAAAGTCGCTGGAGACAAAAGACCCGCGCGCCCTGCAAGCTATCCTGGGGGGCGATGCCTGGCTGGACATGGGCAAATACGACAAGGCGATCGGCTCATATGACCTGGTGATCGTTCTCGACCCCGACAACCGCTTCGGCTACTTCGGCCGAGGCAGGGCCAGGGCAGCCACACGCGATTACGGCCAGGCGATCGCCGACTTCGACAGGGTCATCCAGCTTGCCCCCAATTTTGCCGCCGCGCATTTTCACCGGGGCATCGCCAAGGTGACATCCGGCGACGTCGATGGCGCGCTTGGTGATTGCGATCGGGCAGCGACGCTCGACCCGAAAGCGCGCGACGCCCACTATTGCAAAGGCATGGCCTGGCACGCCAAGGGCGACACCGGGCGCGCCATCGCCGCCTATTCGGTGGCGATCGGGATCGATCCGGGGCATGACGCCAGCTACTATGCGCGCGGCATGGCGCGGGCAGACCGGAAAGACTATGCCGGCGCCATCGCCGATTTCGACCAGGCGCTCAAGCTAGACCCCGACAATGGTGACTACGCCGTAGCCCGCAGGGCAGCGGTGGCGGCGACAGGCGAAAACGAAGCAGGGACGGCCGAAGCCGCTCCGGATCCAGCGGCCTTGGTGGCGGCGCTCGAGCGCGGCGACGCGGCCTACAAGAAGCGCAAATACGATCGTGCCGTCGCTGAATACAGCCGCGCCGTGGCGCTCGCGCCAAACGAACCATCGACCTATTCGGCGCGCGCCAGGGCGCGCCTGCAAAAGGGCGACTATGACGGGGCCCTGGCCGATCTCAACCGAGCGCTTGATATCGATCCATCCTACATCCCAGCCTATCACGGCCGCGCTCTTATACTCGTGAAGATGCACGAGCCGGAAAAGGCGATCGCCGATTTCAACCGTGCGATCGAGATGAAACCGGACTATGCCCCGTTTTATTTCGGCCGCGGCAGCACCTGGTACTCCATGGGTGATTTCGACCGCGCCGCCGCCGATCTCGACCGGGCGCTCGAGCTCGATCCTAAATCCGAAATGGCCCGTCAGGGTCGAAAACTGGCGATGGCCGCAAAGGAGAGGGCATCTCGCTCGAGCCAGCCCGCCAAGTCCACCAAGGAGGCGCTCGGCCTAGATTCCCTCTCACAAGGCATCAAACAGGCAAGCGCCCTGGTGTTCTTCAAACAGGGTCGTGCGCTGCAGGAGAAGGGCGACTATGACCGCGCCATCGCAGAATTCGACCAGGCGATCGACCTCGATCCGAACAATGCCGCAGCCTATTACGGCCGTGCTCAAAGCCTTACCTTGAAACGCAACTTTGAGCAGGCTCTGGCCGATTACGACAAAGCCGTCAGCCTTGCCCCTACCGAAGCGAAGATTCATGCGGATCGCGGTTTAGTACGGATGAGCCGGCATGACATCGATGGCGCATACGGCGACTTCCAAAAGGCGCTCGTTCTCGATCCCAAAAACGTGTCCGGCTACTATGGTCGCGGCGTGATCCGGAAAACCAGAGGGGACTATGACGGAGCGATTGCCGACCTCAGCAAAGGCATAGAGCTCAATCCGAACTTCGCCCGGCTATATGAGGCGCGAAGCAAAGCATGGGAGGCCAAGGGCAATCGCAAACGCGCCGAAGCCGACCGCAACAAAGCGCTGAGCCTCGGAGCGGAGTGAGCAGGTGTCGGAGCGCAGGCGGATGTCACCGTGGAAATGGTTGCAAGTGGTGGCGGTCATCCCCGTAAGTATCGTTGGGTCTGACGTGATGCCAGCGATGTTCGGCGGCGGCAGATATCACCACTATCAGTCGGTGGTGAAGCCGCCCCAACCGCTGACCGCCGCCGACATCGATGCCGAGATCCGGAAGCAGGGTCTCCAGATATTCGAGGCTATCGCCCGGGATTTTCCGGACGACTACGATGCGATGCTGCAGAAGATCATGGCCGCCGCCCGTTCGGGCAACGCGCAGGATGTGCGCAATGTGAGCAGACAGGCGGTCGCCGATCTCAGGCACAGATATGCGCCACTCCTACCCACGACCCCCGACAGCAACGCTTCGGAAGCACTTTCGGCGCAACTCGACATGCTCAATCATGTCATGGCGCGCGAAACACCGGCCACCTGCAACAATTACCTGCGCAACGGGCCGGACGCGATCAGTGCGCCCGGCCACGATTTCCTGGCTGACCTGGACAGGATCGGCGCCACGCTGTTCCGCGCCTTCGGCGCCGCCAAAAGAAGCGGCCTACCGGCGGCCGTGCCTAGCGATCAGGACTGGTCGCTGGTCGCCGACGTTTTCACAAAGATCGGCGGCACGTCGGCCGAGATGGAGGCTATCTCGAACGCCAACCAGGACTTCCCGGGCCTGTGCCCGGCCATGGCGAGATTCTATGAGGCCGCCCTGTTACTGCATGGCGAACCCGGGTGGCACATCAAAACCGCGCTGCTTCGCGCCATCGTTGAGAATTAGGCTCCGCACCGGATTTCCGGACGGGTTCCGGCGCGACACCGCGTTCCTTCGTCCTCTCAGACGCCCAGAAACTCGTTGCTGAAATATGCCTCGATATCCGGCTTCTCCTTCAGCGCCTTGCCATTGCCGTCGAGCAATATCCCCGAGGCAAACAGATACCCGCCCATCGCCTCCATCTTCGCCTTGTCCATCGTGCCGATGGCGCCATCGGCGCTCTTCAGGAAATGCCCGTCGTTCAGCGCCTTCAGCGAGGCATCGATCAGCGCCGGGTTGGTGAGCGTGTCCTTGTTGGCGGCGACCAGCAGGTCGCCCGCCTCCCGCGCCTGATCGACCGCGAAGGCATAGCCACGTCGCGTTGCCTTGACGAAAGCGGCGCCGGCTTTCGGATTGGCGGCAAGGAAGGCATTGCTGGAGACGATCAGCGTGGTGTGCTCGTCCGGCACGCCGTAATCGGCATAGCGGAAGCTGCGCTGCTTGAGGCCTTTCAGCTCGGCCTCGACGCCTTCCCAGGTCGAGACTTCCAGCGTGAAATCGACCGAGCCGTTGGCCAGTGCATCGTATGCGGACGTCCCTAGCGTCACGGTCGAAAAGTCGCCCTTGCCGCCGTCATGACGGATGATGGTCGAGAGCAGCGCGTTTTCCCAGGCGCTGCCGAAGCCGCCATAGGTCAGGCCGTCGAGATTTTTCGGGCTTTTGATCACCGCGCGGTCGGCGTTGAAGACGACGCGGCCGGTCTCCGACTGGACGACGGCGTAGACGGCCTTCAGGTCGGCGCCAGCACTCTTCTGGGTGAAGAGGCCGAGCGAGCCGGAAATGCCGAAATCGGCGACACGGTTGGCGACCAGCGTGCCCGAGCCGGTATCGCCATAGGGCAGGATTTCCACGTCAAGGCCGGCGTCGCGATAGAAGCCTTTGTCGCGGGCGACGAACAGGCCGATGTGGTTGGTGTTGACGGTCCAGTCGAGCGCGACCGTGATTTTTTGCAGGGCGGCGGCAAGGGCGTGCGTCACGGCCCCGGCAAGAGGCAGGCCGGCGGCCAGAAACAGCGCCTGGCGGCGGGTCAGGTCGGTCATTTCAATTCTCCATTGGATGGTCGGGAGTTCGGATCGAATTGGCCAAGCAGGGTGTCGAGGATGCCGGCCTCGATCGCGGCGGCCTCGCGGGCAAGCGCTGCGCTCTCGGTGCGCGGGCGCGGCAACGGCACGGCCACCTCGCGCACCACGCGCGCGGGCCGCGCCGAAAGCACATAGATACGGTCGGACAGAAGCACGGCTTCGCGCACGTCATGGGTGATGAGCAGCGCGGTCCAGCGATGGTTTCGCCACATCGTCTCCAGCCAACACTGCATGGCCGCGCGGGTGAGCGCGTCAAGTGCGCCGAACGGCTCGTCGAGCAAAAGCATGTCGCGCTGCTGCACCACGGTGCGCAGCAGCGCAGCGCGCTGGCGCATGCCGCCGGACAGCTCGGCCGGCCAGGCGCGCTCGAAACCGGCAAGGCCGAATTCGGCGAACAGCGGCGCCACGCGCTCACGCGCCACGCGACGCTTCGTGCCCTGCACTTCGAGTCCCAGCGTCGCATTGTCGATAACGCGCCGCCACGGCATCAGCGCGTCGCGCTGCGGCATGAAGGCGAAGCGGGCGCCATCGAGCGGCGCGCCGTCGAAGCGCATCTCGCCCTCGCCCCGGATCGCGCCGGTGAGCAGCTGGAACAGTGTCGACTTGCCGGCGCCGGAGGGACCGAGGATCGAGACGAACTCGCCCGGGCCGACATGGAGCGAGACGCCGGCCAGCACCTCGAGCGCGCCGAAGTTTTTTCGCACGTCGCGGAGCTCGAGCCGGGTCATGGCCGGCCTGCGGCGGAAGGATCGGATCTGCCGTCTGCACGTTCCCAAGGCATGGCGAGACGCTGGACGAGCACGGCAAGGCCGAACAGCGCCAGCGTCAGCGCCGAGCTGACCGCGACGGCGGCAAGCACCAGGTCGGGGCGGAAATTGTTCTTGGCGCTGAGCATGTAGATGCCGAGCCCCTTCGCGGCGCCCGCATATTCGGCGAAGATGGCGCCCACCACGGCATAAGTGATGGAGATGCGCAGTCCGGCGAAGAAATAGGGCAGCGCCGACGGCAGCCGCGCCAGCCAAAAGATGCGCCAGCGCCCTGCTCCCATGGCGGCGAGCATCTGGCTGATCTCCTTGGCTGTGGCGGCATAGCCCTCGACCAATGCCACCATCATCGGGAAGAAGGTGACCAGCGCCACGAGCAGGATTTTTGGCAGCAGCCCGAAGCCGAACCACAGCACCACCAGCGGCGCGATCGCCACCAGCGGCAAGGTCTGGCTGGCGATGAGCAGCGGAAACAGCGCGCGGCGCAACGCGGGAAGGAAATCGACCAGCGCCGAAAGGATGAAGGCGGCGACGAGCGAGCAGGCAAAGCCGGAGAGCGTGGCGCGGAGGGTGGGAAGCGTGTTGTCGGCCAGCGCCGCGCGGTTCTCCCAGGCCTGCGCCAGCACGCGCGAGGGTGCCGGCAGGACGGTGGGGGCGATGCCGCCAAGGCGGGCGTAGAGTTCCCAAGTTAGGAGGAGCAAGGCGAATGCGAGAGCGGCGGGGGCAGCTTTGGCGATGGCCGCGGTGGCGGCTGATCTCCCCCCTTGTGGGGGAGATGTCCGGCAGGACAGAGGGGGGCGCGAAGGAACGCCGTCCTCTGGCTCTTGCGCGACAGGGCGCAAGCAACTGACAGGCTGGCGGGACAGCGCCCCCCTCTGCCTTGCCAGGCATCTCCCCCACAAGGGGGTGTATGGACTGGGGACATCGCGAACAGGTGTGCGAAGACATCGCGAACAGTTTCCCAT
>NZ_VFVL01000034.1 GCF_006442815.1 Mesorhizobium sp. B2-4-3 | reverse complement strand
GTGGGGGAGATGTCCGGCAGGACAGAGGGGGGCGCGAAGGAACTCAGCCTATCCAACTTTGCAGTCCCGCATGACGACGTCAGATCGGCAGCGCCCTCTACACCTTCACCAGCTGCTCCACCCGCCCCTTCTCGCCGAAAATCCTCAGATACCTTTTGATCTCCTTCTCGTCTCCCGTCGCCTTGGCGGGATTGTCGGAGAGCTTCACCGCCGGCCTGCCATTGGCTTCGGTGACCTTGCAGACCAGCGAAATGGCGTCGAGGCTGTCGGTTTCCGTCGGGGCGCAGCCTTCGAAATCGTTGGTGAGGTTGGTGCCCCAGCCGAAGGACATGCGCACCTTGCCGCGGAAATGCCTGTAGGTCTCCTCGATGGTCTCGACCTCCAGGCCGTCGGAGAAGATGAGCAGCTTCTGCTTGGGGTCCTTGCCCTTCTTGCGCCACCAGTCGATGATTTTTTCGCCGCCCTCGATCGGAGGGGCGCTGTCGGGGCGGAAGCCGGTCCAGTCGGCGACCCAGTCCGGCGCGTCGCGCAGGAAGGAATCCGTGCCGAAGGCGTCGGGCAGCACGATCAGGAGATTGCCGCCATAGTAGCGCTGCCAGTCCTGCAGCACCTTGTAGGGCGCCTCGCGCAATTCCGCCTCGGAATTGGCCAGCGCCGCGAAGACCATCGGCAGCTCATGCGCGTTGGTGCCCAAAGCTTCGAGGTCGTTGTCCATGGCCAGAAGCACGTTGGAGGTGCCGGTGAAGGCATCGCCGATGCCTTCCTTCAGCGCCTCGACGCACCAGCGCTGCCACAGGAAAGAATGGCGGCGTCTTGTGCCGAAGTCGGAAATGCGGATGCCGGGCAGCGCTTTCAGCCGCTCGGTCTTGGCCCACATCTTGGCCTTGGCGCGGGCATAAAGCACATCGAGCGCGAACGGCCCGTAGGAGCGCATGGCGGCGCGGGAGCGCAGCTCGTTGATGATGGCCAAAGCCGGAATTTCCCAGAGCGTGGTGTACATCCAGGGGCCGGGGAAGGAGAGCTCGTACTGGCCGTCACGCCTGGAAAGCTGGTAGTCGGGCAGGCGGAAATTCTCCAGCCAGGCCAGGAATTCCGGCTCGAATATCTGCTTGCGGCCATAGAAATTGTTGCCGCCCAGCCAGATCATCTCCTTCTTGGAAAAACGCAAGGTGCGGGCATGGTCGAGCTGGGCGCGCAATTCGCCTTCGTCGATCCCGTCGGCCAGGCGCACCGAGGTGGTGCGGTTGATCAGGGAGAAGGTGGCGTCGACCTTGGGATACATGCCCCAGATCATCTGCAGCATCAGGAGCTTGTAGAAGTCGGTGTCCAGCAGGCTGCGGACGATCGGGTCGAGCTTCCAGGTATGGTTGTAGACGCGCCGCGCTATATCGGTTTTTGGCATGCTTGCTCATCCATAAAACACAACGCACGGAAACGCCGGCGTCACGCTTCAAATCCTTGTTCGAGCAATTCCGGACGGAAGACCGTTGCACGGAATTGCTTTAGCCAACTGCCTCTTAGCACCGTATTTCCGAACGCGCTTGCTGCTTTGCAAGCTGGCCCGACAAAAAGCAGCTATGCAAGTCCAGCCATCAGGATCCGGCCCTGGCGCCTATGACCTTCAGGGCGGGGCGTTTCCTGCGGCTGGGCACGCGGCCGGCCACCGGCGCGTCGGCCCGGCCCTCATCCTGTTCCTTCTCGGCGAACAGCCAGTCGATGAAGAGCTGGACGATCGGCGCCGAGCGCATCTCGTTGCGGCAGACGACGTAGAAATCATCGACCGCCGGCACCGACAAGGTAAAAGGCGCGACGAGCATGCCCCTGGCGAGCAAGGCGCGCGCGGTGACGGAATCGCCGAGCGCCACGCCATGGCCGTGCACGGCGGCCTCCGTCGCCATACGCGCATCGCCCAGATGATGGCGGCGGCCGCGCTCCAGATCGAGCGCATCGGCGGCGGCCAGCCAGGTGTGCCATTCGCGGCCGTCGTCGCCATGCAGGAAGACGTGATCGGCAAGGTCGCGCACGCCGCGGATCGGCCGGTTGTTGATCAGCGTCGGGCTGACCACGGGAAAAAGTTCCAGCCCGGACCATTTGCGTATCCAGCAATCGCTCCAGCTGCCGTCGCCATAATGCACGCAGACGTCGATATCCGGGGCACGGATATCCCTGGCGTCGTTGGACGGGATCAGCGTCAGCTGGATGTCCGGATATTGCGCCGTGAAAGAGCCGAGGCGCGGCGTCATCCAGAGCAAGAGCAGCGCCGGCACGCAGGATACCGACAGCGCGCCGGCGCTTGCCGGCCGCGTCATGCGCTGGGTGGCGGCGGCGATGCCGTCGAAGGCGGCCGAGACCGCCGGCAGGAACTCGGCGCCATGCGGCGTCAGCTTCACGCGCTGACCGGTGCGCTCGAAGAGTTTCACGCCAAGCGATTGCTCGAGCGCCTTGATCTGGTGGCTGACGGCGCCGTGCGTGACATTCAGCTCAGCCGCGGCCTTGGTCAGCGAGGCGTGCCGCGCCGCGGCTTCGAAGGCGCGCAGCGGGTTCAGCGGCGGCAGGCGCTTGGCCATGGGTCGGCTCCTAGTTTGTGAGATTTTCTCACAGCCAAGACCCTAACAATATCAATTGATTTTTCAAAGCGGCTGCCCGACACTTTTGCCCGGAACAGCTTCAAGAGACGCGAAATCCGCAGCGCAGCCGGCGGGCAACGATCCAACCGGACAACAGGCTGGCTTGGCAAATCGTCCATGCGGGCAGCGCTGCAGGCAGCAAGAGAGGAGACCGGACATGGGTTACGATCGCGGCAAGCTCGAAGCGTTGCGCCGCAAATATGGCGAGAGCCATGGCGGCGAGATGTTCGACCCGAAATTCCGCAAGGTCGCCGACAAGATCTTCAACAAGGCGGGCACGCGCCTCGCGCCCTACTCCGGCATCCCGACCTTCCTTGCCGCGCCCTACCGCGAGATCGCGGCCGACAATCCGGATTTCGGCGACCTGCAGGTGGCGATGATCGGCGTGCCGATGGACCTCGGCGTCACCAACCGTCCCGGCTCCCGCTTCGGGCCGCGCGCGCTGCGCGCCATCGAGCGCATCGGCCCCTACAACCACGTGCTGGAATGCGCGCCGACGCATGAGCTTCGCGTCGCCGACATCGGCGACACGCCGTTCCGCAGCCGCTACCGGCTGGAGATCAGCCATGAAGACATCGAAAAGCGTACCAACCAGATCGTCGACGCCGGCGTGCTGCCGCTCTCGGTCGGCGGCGACCACTCGATCAGCCATCCGATCCTGAAGGCGGTCGGCAAAAAAGCGCCGGTCGGCTTGATCCATATCGACGCCCACTGCGACACCAGCGGGCTGTTCGACATGACCAAGTTCCACCATGGCGGACCGTTCCGCAACGCGGTGCTGGACGGCGTGCTCGATCCTTCGCGCACGATCCAGATCGGCATTCGCGGCTCGGCCGAATATCTGTGGGAGTTCACCTACGAATCCGGCATGACCGTCGTGCATGCCGAGGAGGTGACCGGGCTCGGCATCCCGGCAATCATCGAGAAGGCGCGCAAGATCGTCGGCGACGGCCCTACCTATATCTCCTTCGACGTCGACAGCATCGATCCGGCCTTCGCGCCGGGTACCGGCACGCCGGAAGTCGGCGGGCTGACGACGCGCGAGGTGCTTGAGCTGCTGCGCGGCCTGAAAGGCCTCAACATCGTCGGCGGCGACGTCGTCGAGGTGGCGCCGCAATATGACGCGACCACCAACACCGCCCATGTCGGCGCCCAGGTCCTGTTCGAGATCCTGAGCCTGATGGTGTTCAGCCTGGCGATCAAGAAGGGCTAATATCTCACGCAATTCCGGACGGAAGCTATGGCGAAGTCGCCAAGCCTAAACCGCGTCTCCCGGAATAGCTCTACCAACACGGCCGCCGCGCTGGAGCCGGCGGCCGGTTTCAACAACAAGCTTCCAGCAGGGGAATAACAATGACTCGTCACGCAAAGTTCAAGTCATCCATTGCCGCGGCGATGATGCTCGCCACGGCGGGCTTCGGTCTCGCCACCCAGGTCGCAAAGGCCGACGCCGTCGACGACATCACCAAGGCCGGCGCCATCAATGTCGGCATCTTCTCCGACTTCCCGCCCTTCTCCTCGGCCAGCGCCGACATGAGCATCAAGGGCTATGACATCGACGTCGCGCAGGCGATCGCCGATGCCTTGAAGGTGAAACTCAACCTGGTCAGCGTCACCGGCCAGAACCGCATCCCTTATCTCACCGACAAGCGCGTCGATATTTTGATGAGCGTCGGCTACTCCAAGGAGCGCGAGCAGGTGATCGATTTCGCCGCCGCCTACGCGCCCTACTACATCGCCGTCATCGGCCCGGCCGAGCTTGCCGTCAAAGGCAAGGACGACCTCGCCGAGAAGTCGATCGCCGTCAATCGCGGCACGCTGGAGGACACCTCGCTGACCGAGGCCGCACCCGCTTCGGCTGATATCCGCCGTTTCGACAACTATAATTCCGTCATCCAGGCGTTCATCTCCGGCCAGACCCAGCTGATGGTCGTCGGCAACGATGTCGGGGCGCAGGTGCTGGCCAAGCAGGATGCGCTGAAGCCGGAGCAGAAATTCCAGCTGCTCACCTCGCCCTCGCATATCGGCCTCAACAAGAACGAGGACCAGCTGAAGAAGGCGGTGAACGACGCGGTCGCCAAGATGCTCGCCGACGGCAAGCTCGATGAAAGCTCGAAGGCCTGGCTAAAGACGCCGCTCAATCCCGACAACCTCAAGGATTGATCGCGGGCGGTTCGGCACGCCGTAAAAAGCCCCGGACCACCCCCCTGCGCCAGGCGCTTCCAACAAGGTCAATCGCCATGGGCTACAGCCTGGACTTCGGCTGGCTTGCGGGTGCCGTGGGCGCGATCGCGCGCGGTGCGGCGACGACGATCCTTCTGATCGCCGTCACCACGCTCGCGGGAACCTTTCTCAGCATCCTGGGCGCTGCCGGCAAAAGAAACGGCCCGAAGCCGCTGCGGCTGGCGATCGCCACATATGTCGAGGTGATGCGCAACACGCCGTTCCTGGTGCAGCTTTTCTTCATCTTCTTCGGCCTGCCCAGCCTCGGCGTCAGGCTCGACCCGACCCTGGCCGCGATGCTGGCGATGACGCTCAATATGGCGGCCTATACGATCGAGATCGTCGGCGCCGGGCTCGACGCCGTGCCGCGCGGCCAGACTGAAGCCGCACTGGCGCTCGGCCTCAGGCCTCGCCAGCTGTTCATCAAGATCGTTCTGCCGCAAGCGCTGAAGGTGATCTATCCGGCGCTGACCAGCCAGATCGTCATCATGATGCTGGAATCGGCCGTGGTGTCGCAGATCGCGGTGCGCGAGCTGACCTATGAGGCCGACATGCTGCAGGCGCGCACTTTTCGCGCCTTCGAGACCTATTTCGTGGTGACCATGGTCTATCTCGGCCTGTCTATGGGGCTGCGCCGGCTGCTCGTCGGCGGCGGCCGCCGAGTTCTTGGAGCCGGCGTGTCATGATCGAGTTCACCTTCTGGGATATCGTCCGCAACCTTTTGCTCGCCGCGCGCTGGACGGTGCTGTTGTCGCTCGCCGCCTTCATCGGCGGCGCCCTGGTCGGGCTTGTGGTGCTGTTCTTCCGCATCGCCAAGACCAAATGGAGCCGGCGCATCGCTTCGGGTTATATCGCGCTGTTCCAGGGCACGCCGCTTCTGATGCAGCTCTTCCTGATGTTCTTCGGCCTGCCGATGCTCGGCCTGCGCATCGAGCCATGGACGGCGGCGGCGCTCGGGCTGACCTTCTTCGCCAGCGCCTATCTGGCCGAGATCTGGCGCGGCGGCGTCGACGCGCTGCCGCGCGGCCAATGGGACGCCGGCGCCAGCCTCGGACTGCACTACCTGCAGGAGCTCAGGCTGATCATCCTGCCGCAAGCCTTCGCGATCACCCGCGCGCCGACCGTCGGCTTCCTGGTGCAGCTGATCAAATCGACGGCGCTGACCTCGATTATCGGCTTCGAGGAACTGGTCAGGACCTCCAACGCCATCAACAACGCGACCTTCGAGCCGTTCAAGGTCTACGGGCTGGTGGCGCTGATCTTCTTCGTCATGTGCTTCCCGCTGACGCAATATGCGCGGAGGCTCGAGCGCGCCGCGGCCCACTGACACCAGCCGGCGACGGTGCGCGTGTAGACGAATTGCTGAGCCTCATCCATCTACCCGGCTTCGCCGACCGCCCCGGTGGCGAAGTTGTCCGGCGGCCAGCGCCAGCGCGCTCGCACTGTCGCCGAAACGGTCCCCTCGACGAGCCGCTGTCCGCACTCGACGCCAAATTGCGAGGCCATGCAGGTGGAATTGCGCCAGTTGCAGCAGCGGCTCGGCATCACCATCGTCGCGTGAAGCCATGACCATGGCCGATCTCGTCGCCGTTATGGGTCACGGCAAGATCCTGCAGGCCGGGCCGCCATCGCTGGCGCGCGTATCAGATGCGGGACCTATGCTGCACTATTTTTTTGGACGGTCCTGTGCGAGGCTTGGGCTATGTGCTGGAAACAAGAATGCTGAAGATGCGCTGCCAGCCATCGCGGTTGAGCGCTCAAGCCGCCGCCAAGGCAAAGTGGGGCAAGGCGCGCGCAGCTGCAATACCTGCCAGCGCATCTGCGACGCGGATTAAATCGACAAGAACTCTTCCGTCGGGACAATTCGAATGTACCTGAGGAGATCGCACCATCATGAGTGCTCAAGGCTTGCCCAGCGTTCTCGCATTTGAACGCTACGACCCGACTGACGCCTCGCTGAACTGGCTGCGCGAGCGTGGGGTTAACGTCATTTTCGGCAATGCGCTCTGGGAAATGCCGTTCAAGCGCTTCACCGAGGATGAGCTGATTGCCAACGCACAGGGCTGTGTCGCGTTGATGGGGGCAAGCGGCACCCGCATCACCCGGCGCGTCATGCAGGCGCTTCCGGATCTGCGCTACATCTCCAAATATGGCATTGGCGTTGACAGCATCGACATCGATGCTGCCACCGAGCACGGTATTCTGGTTTCCAGCACGCCGAACGATTTCCAGATCTTCACGGTCAGCGAGCACGCGGTCGCCCTGATGCTTGCTGTTGCAAAACAACTTGGCACGTGGACGCCCGAATTCATGCGGCGTGGCGGGTGGCGCGGCCTGACACATGGCGCGACGCTGCGCGGCGCCACCGTCGGCATCCTCGGCCTCGGCCGCATCGGCCGTGGCGTGGCGCAACGGCTGTCGGGCTGGGAGGCCCGCATCCTTGCCTATGATCCCTTCCTGAAGGAAGCTCCTCCAGGCATCGAACTCGTCGACTTCCTCACACTGGTGGAGCAATCCGACTTCCTGACGCTGCACGCAACGCCAAGCCCGGATAACCATCACATCCTGAACGCCGCTGCGTTCGCGAAGATGAAACCGTCAGCCATCGTCGTCAACACCGGGCGCGGATCGCTGATCGACTACACGGCTCTACGAGCAGCGCTGGCCAATTGCCAAATCGCGGGTGCGGCGCTCGACGTGTTCGACCAAGAGCCGCCGAAGACCGACGATCCGCTGTTTTCGCTACCCAACGTCTTGTGCACGCCGCATGTCGCGGCCTGGACGACTGAAGGAACTCAGGCCATCGGCTGGCATGCGGCCAAGAACCTGTGGGCCATGATGAGCGGCGAAGGACACGCCGATATGGTCAACCCGCAAGCCAATCAGCGAAGGAGTGCGGCCTTGCTCGGCGACGTGTGATTTCAGAGGCTGCGTGAATGAACCCCCTTCTGCATCGATCGTGAGGCCTGAGCCTATCCGAGCGTTGGCAACTGGGCGTCCTTGCTTTCAATGCCCGAAGGACAGCGCCGGCGCGATGCGGTCACGCCTGAGCCAGCGCGCCAAGAGCAGCGCCGCCACCACGGCCAGCCCCGAGGCCAGGCCGATCCAGATGCCGACGCCGTTCAGGCCGAAATGGAAGGCGAGCAGCACGCCGAGCGGCAGGCCGACGCCCCAATAGCCGATCGCGGCGTAGATCATCGGCACCTTGGTGTCGTGCAAGCCGCGCAGCATGCCGGCGGCGACTGCCTGGGCGCCGTCGAAAATCTGGAACAGCGCTGCAAACGCCAGGAACGACACGGCAAGCGTGATCACCCTGGCATTGGCCGGATCGGCGAGATCGATGAAGGCGCTGATCAGCGCATGCGGCCACAGAATCATCACCAGGCCCATCAGCGCCATGAACGAGACGCCGATGACGAAGGCCGTCCAGCCGGCGCGCGAAACGCCTTCCGGGTTGCCGGCGCCGTGCGCCAGGCCGACCCGGACCGTGACCGCCTGATTGAGTCCGAGCGGCACCATGAAGGAGATCGAGGCGATCTGGATGGCGATCGCATGGGCGGCCAGTGAATCCGCGTCGATCAGGCCCATGAGCAGGGCCGCCGCATTGAAGATCGTGACCTCGAAGGCGAGGATGCCGGCGATCGGCAGGCCGAGTCTCAGCAATCCGCGGAAACGCGGCCAGTCGG
Organism: Mesorhizobium sp. B2-4-3; assembly: GCF_006442815.1. Classification (GTDB taxonomy): domain Bacteria; phylum Pseudomonadota; class Alphaproteobacteria; order Rhizobiales; family Rhizobiaceae; genus Mesorhizobium. The sequence continues at coordinate 54,735 of NZ_VFVL01000034.1, read as the reverse complement.
AGCGCCAGAAGCGGCCGAACAGACGGTAGCGGCGGAACTTCTTCTCCTTGATCACCACTGCCGCCAAGCCGACGAACATCAGCATGCTTGACAGAGTGGTGGCGAGGCCGGAGCCGGCAATGCCCATCGACTTGACGCCGAGATTGCCGAACATGAACACCCAGTTGAAGAAGGCGTTGCAGGCGACCGCGACGAAAACGATGATCAGCGCCCAGCCCGGCCGCTCCAGCGCCGAGATGAAGGAACGCAGCACGATATAGAAATAGAAGGGCAGCACCGCCCATTGCAGCCAGCGCAGGTAGATGCCTGCCTGATGCGCGAGCTGCGGCTTCTGGCCCATGGCCAAAAGCACCGCTTCGCCATGCCAGAGAAAAGTCCAGATCGGGATCGCGATGAGGATCGCCAGCCACAGGCCCTGGCGCACCGTGCGGCGCAGGTCGCGAACCGAATGGCGGCGGCGGCCGAGCTCGGTCGCCATCATCGGCGAGGTCGCCAGCATCAGGCCGAGACCGAAGATCAGCGGCATGAAATAGAGGTTGGAGCCGAGCGCGCCGGCGGCGAGCGTGTCGGCACCCAGGCGGCCCATCATCATGACGTCGGTCGCGGTCATGGCGGTCTGGCCGAGATTGGTCAGCACCATCGGCCAGGCGAGCGCGATCGTCGCCCTGATTTCCTGACGCCAAAGGTTTTCCGGCGCGCGAGCACCGGCTTCGATCGCAGACATTGTTCCGCTCTTTCAGAACACGGCGCGTCGGCCAAAGGGCCGGAAGCCGCACAACAACGGCGCGAAATGGCACCATTTGCGTCGCCTTGTGAACGAAATGCGACATGTTGGCAAGGGAGGAGGCCCGGCTAGCGATTGATCCAGCCGACGCTACCTGCCGCGGCCTGCCGCAACCGTATCAAGTGACGCGGCGCCGTGCAGCGCGATTGCGTCGCCGCCGGATGCGGCGGGGTTCAGGCCTCAGCCCGCCACAGCAGCGGTTTGCGGCCACCGAGTATATAGGCGACGGACTCCAGGATGATGCCGTTGGTGTTGATGTCGGTGACCTCGATGCGCTTGCCCGTACGCTCGGACACTCCGGCGGAAAAGCCTATTGCCTTCATCCTGGCGCGCTCCCTGACATAGGTCACGAGCTTTTGCGCGTAGTCGCCCGGCCTGGCCGCGAGCCATAGATAGGCGCCTTTGGAATTGACCAGCCGCAACGAGTCGGAAAGCTTTGACGCCTTGTTGGGCGCTGAGGTCTTCAACGTGTCGACCGGAAAAGTGCCGCCATCGTCGGTCAACTGGTAGCCCTGGTAGGTGAAATAGGGAGGCCCGGCCATAGCGCTCTCTGAAACGCAGGTCAGGATGCCGGTCTCCTGGAAACGTTTCATCTGGGCGGCGTAGAGGATGTCCGCCATGAGGCGCCCATGCGGCGATGCGCCCAGCTCGACTTCCTCGGTGACATGAGGCTCGGTCGCGATGCGGCCGCGCCGCTGGATTTCCACCATGGCCGCGAGGGCGGCGTCCATGTCGTTGCTCGGGTCCGCGGTGCCGAAGACCGGCGATATCGCTTCGCCCCAGAGGCTATATCCGCGGCCGGCATAGCCGGCATAGCTGTTGTACTGTCCCGACGAAATCTTGCCGCTGTCGCTCACCACATGCATCTCGCCATCCTCGAGGACGGGTCCGAACGACCAATGCCGCACCAGCTTGAACACCGGGAAGGCACCCTCCGTGTAGCTGTCCAGCACCTTCAGCGCGACCAGCAGGCGCCCGGTATCGGCGCTATCGAAACCATCGCGCTCGCCGCCCTTCGAACTCAGCCGCCGCTCGGTATTTGGAAGCTTTGCCCCGGCGAAGCTGAAATCGCCCTGGCCCAGGAATGCGAGGATCCGATCGATCGTCTTCTCGAATTCGGCCTGGTCGATGATGCGCAGGCGTTGGGCGGAAACCGCCGCCAGGATATGCGATCCGATATCCCACATCGTGACGAACGGATATCCGGTCTGCTTGCCGGATTCGATCCAGGACGTGGCGGGCGCCATGCCGTGGTAATGCCTTGCGCCCCAGTCGAAATAGGTCCAGGCCAATTCGGCATCGGCCCTCAGCGCCTCCTCCTCCAGCCGATACGGATCGGGTTTTGTCCAGTCCTTCACCGACACGTCGGCACGGGCTTGCCTGATGCGATCCACCTTCGGCATGGCCGGGCAGACGGCTTTGTAGTACTGCGCGAAATTGACCAGCGTCGTGCCCGGCATGGCCGCCATCCGGGTGATGGAATCGAGTATCACGTGCTTCTTTTCTGGTGTTTTGGCGGTGTCCGGGTGGATGCAGAAGACCGCGTCATTGTCCTCTCCAAGATAATCGAAGACCTGTTCCTGCGAAAAATAGGGAAGGTCGCCGGTCCAAGCGGCTTCGAACTTGACGGTATTGGACACATGCAGGATTCCGCGCCTGTCGAGGCCGTTGAACCAGCGCATGTTGCCCTTCTCGGCGGCGAACATCGGCGTCCCTGTGCCGGCCACGGCATCGAGCGTGTTGTCGTCGAAATCGTCGTTCGGAGGAATATAGGTCAGCGGCAGCCTGCCGGTGGAGCGATAGATTTCGCTCATGCAGTCCCGGATGAGGTCGACGTCCTTCGCGAGCGAGTTTCCGAGCAGCTCGGACGGCGTATGGTGCCAGCCATGTCCCGCGATATCGTAGCGCGGGTCCGCCAGCATCGATCGCAGAAAGGCCTTGCTGGTTTCGTCCGCCGACAGCGGGCCCGCCTTGGGAGCCGGGATGATGGCGTTGGTGACTGGATAGCCGGCTTCGATGAAACCCTTGACGAAGGCCATGTGGCTCGGATCGGTGTCGCTGTCGAGGCGCAGGTCGTCCACCCTGACCACGATGTAGCGCCTGCCGGCAGCGCGGCTCTGCGTATAGAGCTTCTGCGGCGTCAGGACACGCACGGTGCCTGATGAAACCGCTGCAAGCCCCGCCTTGGCGACGCCGGACGCGTAGTCGGCCGCATCGGTATTGGACAGGCCGGCGAGCGCGTCAAAGGGGATTTCAACGATGATCGGGTCGATGTTGGCGGCAAAAGCCGCGATATTCCGCGCAAGCGCGGCCGGCGCCGTCAGCGCGGCTGTCGCATTGCCCGATGTGGCGGATGTTCGCGCCGAGGCGACGGTGTTCACAAGGCCGGTGTTGGTCATCCAGTAGCCTCCATCCGGAGGCTGCTGGCCGACCTTGTCGTCTGGCTCGCCCGCAAGACGAATGACGGTGCGAATGCCGGCCGACCTCATCGATGCGGCGTCCTGAGGCGATTGCAGCGGCTGATTGGTGGTCAGCGTCAGCGCGGTGATGACGGCCTTGGACTTGTAACGGTCGAACGCGTTGATCATGTGCGAGAAGGCGGCCTGCATCTCGCCGGCCTGCCGTGCCTGCAGATAAGGATCGGCCGGCGCGATCTTCGTGGCATGGATTCCGAATTCGATGGCGTTCGGAGCCAGTTCCACGGACTGCCTGATCCACTTGGCCAGGCCGGAGCTGTAGCCTGGGATGTCGCCGGGATCGCCTGCCATCTTGATGGTCATGGCGATCGGCAGACCGGCGGACGAAAAGGCGTTTGCGACAGCTTCGAGCTTGCCTGTGTCGGCGCGGGCGCCGACGCCGCTGACGGTCACGATCAGCGGATTGGGCAGGCGCGCCGCGGCCGTAGCGACACCTCGCCCGGCAACGGCCAGGAGCGGGATGCCGATACCGCCGAGGAGGACCGAACGCCGGGTTATGGTCATGCGTGCCTCCTGTCGGCGGCGGGAATCGCGTACCGCGCCGGGCTCACCCAGCGGCCATCGGATTTCGCGGAGAAGGATTTGACGAGGGCGCGCAGGAAAAGAGCGGCGTCGAGAAGCCGGATGGCGGGAAAGGCGATGCCGTAGAGCATCAGGCTCGGCCGCCGCTCGATGACCGCGACGATCAAAGTGAGCACATAGTCGACGGTGAGGAACAGAACGAGGAGAATGACGGGCGAGACCGGCCGTATCGCCAATTGGCCGATCGAGAATGCGGGCACTTCAAGGCCGGTCGCCAGATACGCCAGAGTGGCCAGGGGCAGAGCGAGCGCGAAAACCGATATGACGAGCAATTCGGCCAGCAAGCCGCCGAGCGACAGCCAGAAGCAGCTTGGCCAGACGCCATGCCGGCGCACCGTCTGCCAGAAGCCCAGATACCAGCGTTGCACCTGCTTGCGGTAGTCGGAGAGGTTGAACGGATCTTCCGACGAGCATCGCGCTCTCGGCGTATAGGCGACACGGCCCAGCCCTTTGTGCTGCACCTCGAAAGTCATGTTGAAGTCTTCGATCACGAGGCCCGGCGCCGTGATGTCGATCTGGGTCAGAGCCTGGGTGCGATACATGCTTGCAAAGCCTGGCGCGATATAGCTCACGCTGGTCCATTTCCAGGACTGGCCATATTGGAACGCCGTCTGCAGGACCCTGTAGAGACGTGTCCGATAGGCGGCGAAGAGCATATCCAGCGTCGGCAGGCGCTGATCGCGCCAGCGCGACAGAACATGGCCCGCGACGGCGCAGACGCCCGGGTCGTCAAACAGCGGAAGGGCGTGGTCGAAATAATGCGGGTCGATCTCAGAGTCGGCATCCTGGATCAGCACCGCCTTGAAACGCTTGCAAAGGCGATAGTGCTTGATTGCCCTGGCTATGGCCTTGGCCTTGCCTCCGTTGGGCCGGATATCAAGGGCCCTGCAGCCGAGGCTCCGGGCGATGGAAACCGTGGCGTCTTTCGATCCGTCGCTGGCGACATAGATCTGCCGGGCCGGGATGATCGCCTTGAGGGCGGCAATGCATTTGGGAAGCGCGATCTCTTCATTATGCGCGGGAATGACAACCGCGACATCGGCGACACTGATGAAGCGAGGCGCTTCAGCAGCCTTGCTGCTGCCGAGCTCGGCGATGAAGCGCAGCAGCCCGACCGTGCACCAGAATGCGATGTTTATGCCCAGCGACGCGCTGAGAACCATCAAGGTCATGTTGAGGGCGGCCGTCGGGCTCATGGCGCTGCGGGCTGCAACCGATCGCCCGGGACCGGCAAGCCGCCGTCCCTCCTGTGCGCGGGACCGAGAGCCGAGCGGGCCGGCTTGATGCCCATCGAGCGAAGCAGGTCCTGATAACTCTGGCGGATGCCTGCTTCCAACGAGATGTTCGGCCGCCAGCCGAGGGCTCGAAGCCTGGTCGTGTCCGGCCAGCGGCCGCGGTGATCCTCGATGAAATGCTCGCGAAAGGCTGCTTCGCCCGCGAGGCCGGTCGCCTTTTTCACCGTTGTGAAGAGGTCGCGCACGGTGATCTGTTCGTCGCCGCCGACATTGTAGACCTCGCCGCTGACTCCCTTTTCGACGACGGTGAGAAGTCCGTTCACCAGATCGTCCACATGGAGAAAGGTTCGCGTCTGCGTTCCGTCGCCGTAGATCGGCACGGGCTGGCCGGCGATGAGGCGGGTCAACATCTGCGGGATGACACGCTGATCCTTGGGCGACATGGCGGGGCCATAGGTGTTGAAAATGCGCACGATGCGCACCTCGATTCCGTATTTGCCGCCCCAAAAACGGGTCAATGCCTCGCCGAAGCGCTTGCCTTCTTCATAAGGGCTGCGCGGCCCGACCGGATCGACCCGCCCGACATAGGTCTCAGGCTGCGGGAAGACGTCCGGGTCGCCATAAGTCTCGGCGGTGCTGGCGAACAGGTATTTCGCCTTGCACCTGCGCGCGATCTTCAACAGGTTCAGCGTTCCGGCGGACGAGGCCATCAGCATCTGCTCGCCCAGCCGCTTGATGTTGGGAACGCCCGTTGGACAGGCCAGGTTGTAGACATGGCTGTAACGACGGCGCTGCAATCGCCGGCAGATTGCCGGATCGGCGATATCCATCTTGATGAAGCCGAAGTTTGGATGGCGCGACAACCGGTCGACATTCGCCTGGCGACCGGTGGAGAGATTGTCGACGACGTCGACCTGCGCGCCCTGATCGAGAAGGCGACGGGCGAGGTTGGTCCCGAGACACCCCGCGCCTCCCGCGACAAGGCATCTGACTTCGTTGCTGTTCATGCTCATCGAGCGACAATCCTCGTTTGCAAAGAAGAAAGCCGCACCCCCTTATTGTGCGCCTTGCTCCATGAAACGAGGATTTCCCCAGGCAAAGCAACTGATAGTTAATAATATGATAAACAACAGTGGTTAATTACCTTCTTGTAATCATTGCGTTTTTCGATGCTCCTTCTTTAAGATGACCTAAAGTGGAACAACCGCGTGCGAAACCGGCACAAGCAGCGCGCTTGACAATCCGCAGAATCTTGATCCGCCGTGAGCCGCTGCCTGATTGCCTTCACGGCTCCGCGCTAGGCTTAGGCGGCAAGCAACTCTCCTGGCACAAGAGTTGCAGAGGGACCCACGACAACGTGGGGTTATGACGCCGGCTACCAGAAGTCCTGTTCGTCAGAATTCACGGCATTGCAATGCGGCGCCGGTTCCGGTCAGCCGCCCTGGTGGAGGGCAACAATGACTTTGGTCGAGCAGGCTCGCGGCGCGACACTTCATTCGAAACTTGAATCACGAACGGCCACGATCGGGGTCATCGGGCTTGGCTATGTCGGCCTACCGCTTGCCGCGGTGGCGGCGCGGGCCGGCTTCCGGGTGATCGGCTTCGACATCGACAACAGCAAGATCGAGAGGCTGAAGGCGGGCCGGTCCTATATCGGCGCCGTTGCCGACGAGGCGCTGCAGGACATCAGCGCAAGCGGGCGTTTCCAGGCGACATCGGACTTCGCGGCCCTCGAAGAGTGCGATGTGATATCCATTTGCGTCCCGACGCCGCTGACAAAGCAGCGGGAGCCGGACCTCTCCTTCGTGGAAGGAACGACGCGCGCCATCGCGGCTCATCTGCGCAAGCACCAGCTTGTCGTGCTGGAATCGACCACCTATCCCGGCACCACCGACGAGGTGATGAAGCCCATCCTGGAAGCGACGGGTTACAAATCCGGCAGGGATTTCTTCCTCGGCTATTCGCCCGAGCGCGAGGACCCGGGCAGCATCGGCTTCGAAACCGCCACCATTCCGAAAGTTGTCGCCGGCGACGGGCCGGTCGCCGCGAAACTGGTGGCGCTCTTCTACGGCGCGATCGTGGAGAAGGTCGTGCCTGTCTCGAGCATCAAGGTGGCCGAAGTGGTGAAGCTGACGGAAAATATCTTCCGCGCCGTCAACATCGCCTTGGTCAATGAGCTCAAGGTCATCTATTCCGCGATGGGGATAGACATCTGGGAAGTCATCGAGGCGGCAAAGACGAAGCCTTTCGGCTATATGCCGTTCTATCCCGGTCCAGGGCTCGGCGGCCACTGTATCCCGATCGATCCGTTCTACCTGACCTGGAAGTCGCGCGAGTTCGAAGTGTCGACGAAGTTCATCGAGCTGGCCGGCGAGATCAACGTCTCCATGCCGCACTACGTCATGTCGAAGCTCTCGGAAGCGCTCGACACGCAGCTTGGCCTGCCGCTGAGCCAGGCAGCCATCCTGATCGTCGGCGTCGCCTACAAGAAGAACGTGTCGGACGTGCGCGAAAGCCCGGCGCTCAAGCTGATCGAGCTGCTCGAGACACGCGCCGCCGACATTGCCTATCATGACCCTCACGTCGCGCGCATCCCAAAGACGCGCAAGCACCCGATGCTGGCCGGCAAGGATTGCATCCGCCTCAACCGCGACTCGATCGCTGCCTATGACGCGGTCGTCATCGTCACCGATCACGACGGGGTCGACTACGGGCTCCTGGCAAATCATTCGCGCCTCATCATCGATACGCGCAACGCCATGCAGCGCAACGGCATCGTCTGCGACCGAGTGGTAAAAGCCTAGCCGCTCACTGGAGCGGTCCGGCTGAGCCCAACCCGTCCGTTCACTTGCCAAGGCTGGCCTGCTACGAAAAGCGCTGATACGGACAGCCCGCCACGCCGGGAGGAATGGATGCCGTTCAGGCGCAGAAAGAACACGGCCGCGATCCCGCGCACGGTACCTGCCTTCGAGCACATCGTGACCGAGGCCAGCGACAGTTTCCTGTGGCGGCTGGACGACTATCCGTGGGAGCGCAATGTCTGGAATTTTCACCCCGAATACGAAATCCATCTGCTCAGGAAATCATCCGGCGTCGTGCTGGTCGGCGACCATATCGGCGAGTTCGGGCCGGGCTATCTGACGATCGTCGGCGGCGGCCTGCCGCATGACTGGGTGACCGCGGTACAGCCGGGCGAGCTGATCGAGAGTCGCGATATCGTGCTGCAATTCGATCCCGAGCGGCTGCGCGGCTCGGCCGGGCTGCTGCCGGAACTGCGTGAGCTGGAACCGTTCCTGGAACGCTCGCTGCGCGGCATGGTCTTCCACGGCCAGACCGCGCTCGACGGCGCCGGGCTGATGGAAAAAATGGGGGAGGTGCACGGGCTGGCGAGGTTCCGCATGTTCCTCGAACTGCTGGATCTTCTAGCCACTACCGAGGAATACGAACTTTTGTCGTCGCCGGATTTTTCGCCGCTTCTCGATGCCGAGTCGCTGGATATCATCCAGCGATCGCTGACCTATCTGTTCCAGCATTTTGCCGAGGATCTGAAGCTGCCCGACGTGGCTCAATTGGCCGGCATGAGCGAAAGCACGTTCTCGCGCTTCTTCCAGAAGAACACCGGCAACTCGTTCAGCGACCATGTCGCCAAGCTCAGGCTCTGGCAGGCCTGCAAGCTGCTTGCCGATACCGAGATCCCGATCACCGACATCTGCTTCCAGGTCGGCTATATGAACATCTCGAACTTCAACCGCGCCTTCCTGCGCAAGCACAAGATGACGCCGTCATCCTACCGCAAGCTGTCGCGGCAGCGGCTGACGTTGCGGGCCTGATTTCGCCGCCCTAGCTTTTTGTTCCATCGCAATTCCGGACGGAAAACCGCTGCGCACTTTTCCTGGAATTGCTCTAATCGTACCGATACTCGTGTGACGGGCAGACTCTGCCGGCGCCATTTTTTGCGGCGCACAATGCATAAAAGTACAGGTCTGCTGCAACGGGGCTTCTAGTCTCTCCCTCTCCAACTGCTCATTTTGGCGGCGGGTGGAAGGTCGACCGGGCGACGGTGAGGGTCGCTTAGTCCGAGGACCTGCCGCTTTCGCGAGTGTTCCTGGAGGAGAAAAACCAATGAATTCAACCCGGCTTGCTGCCAGCCTCAGCGCAGCGTTCGTGCTTACCGCTTCCGTTTCAACCGCAGCATTTGCCCAGGCGCCGGTCTGCTCGGCGCCGGTCAAGGTGCTGGCGCAGCCGCGCGACGGCCTGACGCTGCTGGAGGATTCGAAGGACGAGTTCAAGAAACTCTCCGGCGCTTCCTTCCAGATCGATTACCTCAACGAGAACGACCGCCGCGCCAAGTCGCGCGCCGATGCCTCCACCGTCGGCAACTACAACGTCTACTATGTCGACGAAGCCAATGTGGCGCTGTTTGCGTCTTCCGGCTGGATCGTGCCTCTGACCGATTATTATCCGGCTGAATACGACTATGCCGATTTCGATCCGGGCCGCCAAAAGGTCGCCACCTATGGCGGCAAGGTATGGTTCGCGCCGCTGACCGGTGGCGGCGACCTGATGGTCTACCGCAAGGACGTGCTGGAGGCCGCCGGCATCCAGCCGCCGAAGACGCTGGACGAGCTGATCGCCGACGTGCCAAAGCTGACCAATGCCGACAAGGGCGTGTACGGTATCGCGCTGCGCGGCGCGCGCGGCTCGGGCGCCAATGTCTGGCGCTGGATGCCGTTCTTCAAGGCCTATGGCGGCACGTGGTTCGACGGCGACAAGCCGGCTTTCAATTCGGACGCCGCCGTCAAGGCGACCGAGACCTACCTGAAGCTGTTCAAGGACTCGGCGCCCGGAACGCAGACCGGCAGCTGGGATGAATCGACCGGCGCCTTCCTGTCCGGCCAGGTCGCCATCCTCGTCGAATCGACGCCGCTGTCGGGCATGGCGGTGGACCCCAAGACCTCGCAGGTGGTCGGCAAGATCGGCTTCCTGCCGCCGCCCTCGCCGCTGCCAGGCGGCGGCTACGGCCACGGGCTCGCCATCGGCACCAAGGCCAATGCGGACGACGCCGCGAAGAAATGCGCCGGCCTGTTCATCGCCTGGGCGACGTCGAAGGAGAACGAGAAGCGCCGGCTCGATGCGCATCAATTCGGCGAGCTCAACCGTACCAGCGTCCTCACCAGCAAGGAATTCGCCGACATCTACGGCGCCGATCTCGGCAAGGCGCTGGCCGACACCGGCAAGGTGACGGCGGTGAACTTCTGGCAGGATCCGCGCTGGCCCGATCTCGGCGACCGCTGGGGCATCATCCTGGAAGAGCTGATCACGGGCACCCGCACCGACATCAAGGGCGGCCTCAACGAGCTCGATGCCTATGCCAATGAGCTGGCGAAGAAGAAGTAATCCTCCCGCCCGCGGCGCGCGATCCACGGCATTCGAAGGAGTGCCGGGATCCGCGCCGCGGAATCTTCGCCAGACAGCAGTAAATCCGAGGATAGCAATGCGCCGCCGCCGCTCTTCCCTGCCGGTCACATTTCTGGTTCCGACCCTCGCCATCCTTCTGGTGCTGTCGATGGTGCCGACGCTCTATGCCATCGTGATCGCGCTGCAGAACCGCGAGCTGAGCACGCCGGGTTATTCCTGGGTCTGGTTCTCGAACTTCGCCGATCTCTTTACCGACCGCCGCTTCCTCAACGCCGTCTGGGTTTCGGTGAAATGGGAGATCGTCACCGTGGTGGCGACTATGGTGGTGGCGATCGGACTCGGCGTGCTGATGTTCGAGGTCGCCGGCCCACGTATGCGTAATGTCTACTGCCTGCTGTTCATCATCCCGGTGCTTTTGCCGCGCGTCTCGGCGGCCTTCGTCTGGAAGTTCGCCTACCACCCGCTTTACGGCATCGCCACCTATCCCTACCGGCTCGTCACCGGCGGGCTGATCTTCGATCCGCTGTCCAAGCCCGCCACCGCGCTGTTCGCCGTCGCCTCGGTCGATGTCTGGCAATGGGGGCTGTTCTTCGCCGTCATCGTGCTGAAGCTGCTCGAAACCTTGCCGCCGCAGCCGATCGAGGCGGCCAGGCTCGACCACGCCAAGCGCTGGCAGATCCACGCCTATGTCACCCTGCCGATGCTGAAGGCGCCGCTGATCAGCCTGATGTTCGTCAAGATGATCGAGTCGCTGCGCTCCTTCGACCTGATCTATGTGATGACGCGCGGTGGGCCCGGCGTCGCGACCGAGACGCTCGACATGTACGCCTTCTCGCAGGGCTTCATCGAGTCCGGCAAGGTCTCCTACGCATCGGCCATGGCAGTGCTGATGATGATCGCGACCGTCATCACCTTCACCATGCTTTGGAAGCGGGTGCAGGCATGAAGCCATATCCGATGAGACCGGGCCGCCTGATCGCCAAGGCCATCCTGGCGCTGGCCGGGTTCCTGGCCGTGTTCCCGCTGGTCTGGACGGCGCTCAACGCGCTCAAGAACAATGTCGACATCATCACGCGGGTGCCGAAAGCGATCTTCACGCCGACGCTCGCCAACATCAGCTACATCCTCGGCCGCGACAGCGTGCTGACCGGGCTCTACAATTCGGTGGTCGCCTGCGGTTCGGCGGTGCTGATCGGCGTCGTGCTCGGGTTGCCGGCGGCCTATGCGGTGGCGCGCTATCCCAACCGCTTCGCCGGCGACATCCAGTTCTTCGTCTTGTCGCTGCGCTTCCTGCCGCCGGTGGCGGTGGCTATCCCGCTGATGGTGATCTGGCTGCAGGTCGGGCTGTACGACACTTTGCCGGCACTGATCGTGACCTACTCGCTGCTGACCATCTCGGTGATCATGTGGCTCGCCATTCCCGCCTTCCAGGGCGTGCCGAAGGAAATCGAGGAAGCCGCCTTCGTCGACGGCTATGGCGCCTATTCGGTGTTCTGGCGGATCGCGCTCCCCGTCGCGGCGCGCTCGCTGATTGGCGCCATCGCGTTCAGCTTCGTGCTGGTCTGGAACGAGTTCCTGATAGCGCTGATGCTGTCGAGCTCCAATGCCAAGACCCTGCCGATCGTCGCTTCCGAGCTTTCCCAGCAAGGCATGAACGTGCCGTGGGGAATCCTCAACGCCTCGGTCGTGCTTCTGTCGCTGCCGCCGCTTTTGTTCCTCGGTGTTTTGAGCGGCTTCCTGAATTCCGTTTTCCGGCAAAAGAAAAATTGATGCGAGGATACCCGATGCGGGCACTGGTGCTTGAGAAAAAAGGCGAACTGTCGCTGCGCGAGATCGCGCTGCCGCAAGACGTCGGACCGGACGACGTCAGGATCGCCATCCACACGGTCGGCGTCTGCGGCAGCGACGTGCATTACTACACGCACGGCGCCATCGGCAGCTACATAGTTCGCGAGCCCATGGTGCTCGGCCATGAGGCCTCGGGAACGATCGTCGAAACCGGCGCCAATGTCACAAGCCTGAAGGTCGGCGATCGCGTCTGCATGGAGCCCGGCGTGCCGAACCTTGCGTCGCGCGCGGCCAAGCTCGGCATCTACAATGTCGATCCGGACGTGCGCTTCTGGGCGACGCCGCCGGTGCATGGCATTCTCGCGCCCTACGCCGTCCATCCGGCGGCCTTCACCTACAGATTGCCGGACAATGTCTCCTTCGCCGAGGGCGCGATGGTCGAGCCCTTCGCCATCGGCATGCAGGCGGCGGCGCGCGCCCGCATCGTGCCGGGCGATGTCGCCGTCGTCGTCGGCTGTGGCCCGATCGGCATCATGATCGCGCTGGCCGCGCTGGCGGGCGGCTGCTCCAAGGTGCTGATCTCCGACTTTTCGGCACCCAAGCTTGAGATCGCCGCGCAATATGCAGGCATCGTGCCGGTCAATATCGGCGAGCAGTCGCTGGTCGACGCGGTGCGGAGCGCGACCGACAATTGGGGCGCCGACATCGTCTTCGAGGCGAGCGGCAGCCCGAAGGCCTTCGCCAATCTGTTCGACATCGTGCGGCCGGGCGGCGCGGTGGTGCTGGTCGGGCTGCCGGTGGAGACGGTCGAGCTCAACGTGCCGGCGGCGATCGCCAAGGAGGTGCGCATCGAGACCGTGTTCCGCTATGCCAACATCTTCGATCGCGCTTTGCAGCTCATCGCTTCCGGCAAGGTCGACCTCAAGCCACTGATCACCGGCACCTATGATTTTGACGAAAGCATCAAGGCATTCGAGCGCGCCGCGCAAGGCAAGCCGCAGGACGTCAAGCTGCAGATCCTGCTGACCGGCGAGAAGGGATAAGGCATGTCCGCGATCGTTTGCTCCCATGTCGACAAGGCCTATGGCGCCACGAGCGTCATCCGCGATCTCAACCTCGCTATCGAGGAGCATGAATTCGTCGTGTTCCTGGGGCCCTCCGGCTGCGGCAAGTCCACGCTGCTCAGGATGCTGGCCGGGCTGGAAGACATCAGCGGCGGCGAGGTGTCGATCGGCGGCACGGTGGTCAACGATCTCGAGCCCGGCGATCGCGGCATCGCCATGGTGTTCCAGAATTATGCGCTCTATCCGCATATGACCATCTTCGACAATGTCGCCTTCGGACTGAAGCGGCAGAAGGTGCCGGCGGCCGAGATCAAGAAGCGCGTCGATGCCGTCGCGAAAACGCTTGGCCTGGAACCCTATCTCGGCCGCAAGCCGACCGAGCTTTCCGGCGGCCAGCAGCAGCGCGTGGCGATAGCGCGTGCCATGATCAAGACGCCGAAAGTGTTCCTGTTCGACGAGCCGCTGTCCAACCTCGATGCCAAGCTGCGCAACCATATGCGCGTCGAGATCGCCAGGCTTCACCAGTCGCTGAAGACCACCACCGTTTATGTCACGCACGACCAACTCGAGGCGATGACGCTCGCCGACCGCATCGTCTTGTTGAAGGACGGCGTGATCGAGCAGATCGGCTCGCCGGCGGAAATCTATCGCCGCCCGGGCAACCTGTTCGTGGCCGGCTTCATCGGCACGCCGAACATGAATTTCATCGAGGCCATGGTCGGCAAGGGCAAGGATGGCTGGACGCTGACCGGCGCGGGGACAGTGCTGTCGCTGCAAGGCGGCGACTTCCATCTGCAGCACGGCGATCGCGTGATGCTCGGCATTCGGCCTCCGGATCTGAAGACGGCGGAAGCCGGCGCAGGAAACCTGCTGCAAGGCACCGCCGATCTCATCGAATTCCACGGCAATGACGCGCTGGTGACTTTCGGCTCCGGCGGCAAGGAGATCAGCGCGCTGGTGCCGGCGCGCGAATGCCCGGCGCTGCGCGCGCCGGTTCGCTACAGCTTCGACGAGGAAAGCATCCATCTGTTCGACGCGACCTCGGGGGCGTCGTTGCGCAAGCAGTAAGGCGATCTTCCGGCGTCAGCGGATCGCGTCAATCGCCTGCCGCTGGCGGTGCATCTCGAGGAAGATCCGGTAGTCGCGGTCGAAGCGGGCGCCGGCTTCCTTGTTGGGCGCGCGCGTGCGGCCGCCTTGCTGCATGGCGACGCAGGCCGCGTTGAGGTCAGGGTAGATCCCGGCGGCAGTCGCCGCCACCATGCCGGTGCCGAGCAGCACCGCCTCGTCGGCCAAGGGCTCGACCACGGTGCAGCCGGTGGCGTCGGCGTAGAGTTCCATCAAAAGCGGGTTCTTGGTGTGGCCGCCGGTGACATGCAGCGTGTCGATCAGATAGCCGTTCTCGTTCAGCGCCTCGAGCACATGGCGCACCCCAAGCGCGATGCCGACGGCGGTGCGCCAGTAGAGCTTGCACAGGCTGTCGAAGGAGGAATCGAGCGTCAGGCCGCTGATGACGCCGACCGCATGCGGGTCGGCGAGCGGCGAACGGTTGCCGTGGAAGTCCGGCAGCACGTGCAGCCTCGCGGCCAGCGCGTCGCCGTCCTCGGCGCGCAGCTCGGCGACACGCCTCGCGATCTTCATATGCATGGCCGCGTCCGGCTCGCCGCCGGCGCCATGCCAGCGGATGATGTGGTCGAGCAGCGCGCCGGTGGCCGACTGGCCGCCTTCCGACAGCCACAGCGTCGGCAATGCCGCTCCGTAATAGGGGCCCCAGACGCCGGCAAAGGGCTGCGGGTCGGGCGACATCGCCATGACGCAGGACGATGTGCCGGCGATCAGCGCCAAATGCCGGCTGATGTCCTTCTCGTCGCCGGCAAAGCCGCCAAGGACGCCCAGCGCGCCGGCATAGGCATCGATGACGCCGGCGCCCACCCGACATTTTTCGGTGAGGCCGAGCTCGGCGGCGGCCTTGGCCGTCAGTGGGCCGATATCGGCGCCGACGGAGCTGGCCTTTTCCGGCAGGTTGCCGTGCTCGAAAAGATCGCCGAGCCCGACGAGCTCGAAGAAGTCGCGCCGCCAGCCTTTTTCCTCATGCGCGAGATAGGTCCATTTCGCCGTCAGCGTGCATTGCGAGCGAGCGAGCGAGCCTGACGCCTTCCAGGTCAGGAAATCGGCAAGGTCGAATAGATAGCCGGCTTCATTCCATGTCTTCGGCAGATAACGCTTCAGCCACATCAGCTTCGGCGTTTCCATCTCCGGCGACATCACGCCGCCTATATAGTCGAGAACGGCGTGACCGCTCGTCGTGCATTCGTCGGCCTCGGCGATGGCGCGATGATCGAGCCAGACCATGGTGTCCCAACGCTTCTCGCCGGTGACCGAGACGCTGATCTGGCTGCCTTGCCTGTCGCGCGCGACCAGCGAGCAGGTCGCGTCGAAAGAGATGCCGGCGACATCCCCAGCGGCGACGCTGGATTTCTGCAGAGCGGACCGCACGGATTTGCACACCGCCGACCAGATATCTTCCGAATCGTGCTCGGCGTGATCGGGCTTGGGCTGATGCATGGCGATCGGATGATCGGCGCGGCCGAGCAGGTTGCCGCGCGCGTCGAGAATGCCCGCGCGGGCGCTCCCGGTGCCGACATCGACCGCGCAAACGAAACTCTTCGTCAAGATGCTTTTTCTCTCGCTCCCAGGCCTGCAATCAGATCGGGCAATTGCAGCATGTCAGCGAATATAAAGTCCGGTTCCGTCGACGCAAGCCGCGCCTTGAGGGCGGGATTGGAGGCATGCGAACCGCCGGTGAAGGCAAAAACGTGCATGCCCGCCGCGCGGGCGGCGGCAACGCCGGCCGGGCTGTCCTCGATCACCAGGCAATTGCGCGGATGCGCCCGCATGCTGGCGGCGGCATGCAGGAAAAGGTCGGGCGCCGGCTTGCCGCGCTTGACCATGCTGGCGCTGAACAGATGCGGCTCCAGCAAGGCAAGCAAGCCGGTGACGTCGAGCGCGTAGCGGATCCGCTCCAGCGTGCCGGACGACGCGACGCAGAAAGGCCGGCCGAGCTTCGGTAGCACCTCCTTGACGCCTGGGATCGGCTTCAATTCCTCGCGGAATTTGCGCATCAGGTCGACGCGCATGGCGGTCAGATGCCGGTCGCTGATCTCGAGGCCGAACTCTTGGCCGAGGATCTCGCGCACGCTCTTCATGCTCTTGCCGAGGAAATGCTCGTAGGCGGCGTCCTCGCTCACCGTGCCGCCGGCGAGCTCGATCATGCCAAGCAGCGCCGAGACCGAAAGCCCCTCGCTGTCGACCAGCACGCCGTCGCAGTCGAAGATGACCAGTTCCGGCGTCATGGCCGTCGCTTCCGGCGCTTTCAGAGCGTGCCGGCGAGGTAACGCGTCAGGGTTTCACGCGCGCCGTGCGCCCACAGGGCCTTCAAGGCGTGGGCAAAGGCTTCGGCGAAGACGGGCGAGCGGCCGACATCGCCATAGATGTCTTCCATCGCCAGCCAGGCCTTCGGATCGCCCTTCGCCGCCTTCGCGGTGGCTTGCATGCGGTCCCAGCTCGGGTCGTTCGGCTCGATGACGGCGCCGCTGTCGGTGGTGCCGAAGCAGTAGCGGCACCACAGGGCCGATTCCAGCGCGAGACCGGCGACGCCCTCGCCCGCCTTCAGCCGGTCGGCGATCGTCGGGATGATGAATTTCGGCTGGCGGTTGGAGCCGTCGAGGCAAAGCCGGCGGATGGTGTCGCCGATCTTGGGGTTGGAGAAGCGCCGTTCGATGAGCTGGTAGTAATCCTCCAGATCCGTATCCGGCACCGGCGGCACGGTCGGGATGATCTCGTCATGCTCGAGCTTCGACAGGAAGGCGCGCACCAGCGGCTCCTGCATGCCCTCATGGACGAAATGGATGTCCATCAGGCCGGCCGGATAGGCGATGGTGGCGTGGCCGCCATTGAGGATGCGGATCTTCATCAGCTCGTAGGGCGAGACGTCCTTGACGAATTGCACGCCGACCTTTTCCAGCGCCGGGCGGCCGGCGGTGAAACGGTCCTCCAGCACCCATTGCTTGAACGGCTCGCAGAACACCGGCCAATTGTCCTCCAGCCCGAAATCGTCGGCGAGGATCTTGCGCTCTCGGTCGCTGGTGGCCGGGGTGATGCGATCGACCATGGCGTTCGGGAAGGCGACCTTGTCCTCCACCCATTTCGCCAGATCCTCGTCGATCAGCCTGGCTAGGCCGATGACGCCGTCGGAGGTGACGTGGCCGTTATGGGGGATGTTGTCGCAGGACATGACGGTGAACGGCACGATGCCGTCGGCGCGCCGGCGCAGCAGGCCGGCAAGGATGATGCCGAAGACGGTCTTCGGCGCAGCACCCGGCTGGGCGTCGGCGACGATGTCGGGATGGGCCGGGTTGAACTTGCCGGAGGCCGGGTCGATGAAATAGCCACCCTCGGTGATGGTCAGCGAGACGATCTTGATCGCCGGATCGGCGAGTTGGTCAATGATCGCGGCCGCGTCGCCGGGCATCAGGAAATCGATCATGGCGCCGGTGACGCGGGCGCTCATATGACCCTGGTCCTGCTCGACGACGGTGGTCAGCCAGTCCTGTTCCTGCAGCTTGGAACGGCCGATCTTCTCGCCCTCGAACACGCCGGCGCCGATCAACGCCCAGTCATGGCCCTCGCCGGTGCCGAACAGGTCGTCGAGATAGACCGCCTGGTGCGAGCGGTGGAAATTGCCAATGCCAAAATGAACGATGCCCGCCTTCAGGGCGGAGCGATCGTATTTCGGGCCGGCGACCTTGGCCGGCAGCCTGGCGAGATTCGAGGAAGAGAGTTTCACGGTCATCTCATTTTACCCTTTGGCCGATCCGCAGCCCGACTGTTTACGCCTCCTTGGGAGAGCGAGGATGAGGGGCAACACCTGGTGTTCCAGCATGCCGCCCCTCACCCGCCCCATGGCGTCTTCTCCGGAGGAAAGAAGAGAAGCGCCTTCCCCCTCAGCCCATCCCGGTCAACTCATCCATTGGCCGCCATCGACATTGTAGGTCTGGGCGACAATGTATTCGGCCTCGTCGCTGGCGAGGAAAACCGCCATGCCGGCGAGGTCCTCGGGCTTGCCCATGCGACCGTAAGGAACGCCTTCGCCGACCAGGCGCTTCTTCTCGCCCTTGGGCCGGTTCTCGTATTTGGCGAACAGCGCGTCGACCTGGTCCCACATGTCGCTGTCGACGACGCCCGGCGCGATGCCGTTGACGTTGATGCGATGCTTGACGAGATCGAGGCCCGCCGATTGGGTGAGCGAGATGACGGCGGCCTTGGTGGCGCAATACACGGCGACCAGCGGCTCGCCGCGACGGCCAGCCTGGCTCGCCATGTTGATGATCCTGCCGCCCCGGCCAGCGGCGATCATGGAGCGGGCAGCCGCCTGCAGCATGAACAGCGTGCCGGCGACATTGACGGCGAACAGTCTTTCGTAGCTCGCCTTGGTTATCTCGACGATCGGCGCAAGGTCGAAGATCGCCGCGTTGTTGATCAGTATGTCGAGGCCGCCAGTTCTGGTCTCGACCGCCTTCACCGCCGCCTCGATCGAGGACAAGTCGGTGACGTCGAGCTGGACTGCGTAAGCGGCCGGGCCGATCGCCTTCGCCGTCGCTTGCGCCGCGTCGAGGTCGATGTCGGCAATCGCCACCGTCGCGCCTTCGCGCGCATAGGCTTCGGCGAAGGCCCTGCCGATGCCGCGCGCCGATCCGGTGATCAGCGCCGATTTGCCTTTCAGCCTCACTGTCCCATCCTCACTGGGCCAGCGCCTTGCCGTCGGCGCCGAAGCGGTGGAGCTTGGCCTTGTCAGGCGTCAGGTAGACGGTATCGCCGTGTTTCACGCCGACCTCGCCGTCGGCGCGGACATTGACGGTGCCGATACCGTCCGCCTGGACGTGCAGGAAAGTGTCGGAGCCAAGATGCTCGGCGACGCCGACCGTCGCCTTCCAGTCGCCCGACGTGGTCGAGATGTTGAGATGCTCGGGCCGGATGCCGATAGTCTTGGCGCCGTATTTGTCAGCCGGCGCGCCCTCGATGAGGTTCATCTTAGGCGAGCCGATGAAGCCGGCGACGAAGAGGTTCTTCGGCGTCTTGTAGAGTTCCATCGGCGAGCCGACCTGCTCGATATTGCCGGCGTTGAGCACGACGATCTTGTCGGCCATGGTCATGGCTTCGACCTGGTCGTGGGTGACGTAGATCATCGTCGTCTTCAACTGATGGTGCAGCTCGCTGATCTCGAGCCGCATGGTGCCGCGCAGTGCGGCATCGAGGTTGGACAGCGGCTCGTCGAACAGGAAGGCCGAAGGCTGGCGAACGATGGCGCGGCCGATGGCGACGCGCTGGCGCTGGCCGCCGGAGAGCTGGCCGGGGCGACGCTCGAGATAGTTGGTGAGGTTGAGGACGCGTGCTGCATCCTTCACCTTCTTGTCGATGGTCGCTTGGTCCTCGCCGGCCATCTTCAATGGGAAGCCGATGTTCTTGGCGACCGTCATATGCGGATAGAGCGCGTAAGACTGGAACACCATGGCAAGCTTGCGTTTGGCCGGCGCCTCGCCGGTGACGTCGCGGCCATCGATCGAGATGGTGCCACCGCTGGTGTCCTCGAGCCCGGCGATCAGCCTGAGCAGCGTGGACTTGCCGCAACCCGATGGGCCGACGAACACGACGAACTCGCCGTCCTCGATGTTGAGGTCGATGTCCGGAATGATCACCGTCGACCCGAAGGACTTGGAGACGTTCTTGAGTGTGATGTTTCCCATGGCTTCCTCCCGGGGATGGTCTTCGTCGTCCGCCGCTTGGGCGTTGTTACTTCACGGCGCCAAAGGTAAGGCCGCGCACCAGCTGCTTCTGGCTGAACCAGCCCATGATCAGGATCGGCGCGATCGCCAGTGTCGAGGCCGCGGAAAGCTTTGCCCAGAACAGGCCTTGCGGACTGGAGAAGGAACTGATGAAGGCGGTCAGCGGCGCGGCATTGGTGGTGGTGAGCCGGATGGTCCAGAACGCCTCGTTCCAGGCGAGGATGATGTTGAGCAGCATGGTCGAGGCGATGCCGGGCACGGCCATCGGCGTCAGCACATAGATGATCTCTTTCCACAGCGAGGCGCCGTCCATGCGCGCCGCTTCCAGGATCTCGCCCGGGATCTCGCGGAAATAGGTGTAGAGCATCCACACCACGATCGGCAGGTTGATCAGCATCAGCATGACCATCAGGCCGATGCGGCTGTCGAGCAGGCCGGTGTCGCGGAAGATCAGGTAGATCGGGAACAGCACCGCGACGGCCGGCATCATCTTGGTGGACAGCATCCACATCAAGATGTCCTTGGTGCGCTTGGTCGGCGAGAAGGCCATCGACCATGCGGCAGGGACCGCGATCAGCAGCGCCAGGATGGTCGAGCCGACCGACAGCAGCACCGAATTGAAGAAGAACTTGAAGTAGCCGCTCTGCTGCTGGACCTCCGAATAGCTCTCGAAGGTCCCGGATGGGATCAGGGCGAAGCCCTGGATCGCCTCCTGCTCGGACTTGAACGAGGTGATGATCGTGTAAAGGATCGGAAAGAAGATCAGCAGCGCGACGATCCAGGCCGCGGCCGTGGCGATGGTCTTGTGCTGGGTGGTGACTGCGCGTGCCATCTTGTCCTCCCTTATTTGTCGAGGTTCTTGCCGACGGCGCGCATGGCGAAGAAGGCAACGATGTTGGCGAGAATGACGGCGATCACGCCACCGGCGGAGGCCTGGCCGATTTTGAACTCCAGCAGCGCCTTCTGGTAGACGAGGAAGGGCAGGTTGGTGGAGGCATAGCCCGGGCCGCCATTGGTGGTGACCAGGATCTCGGCATAGATCGAGAGCAGGAAGATCGTCTGGATCAGGATGACAACGGTGATGGCGCGCGACATGTGCGGCAGCGTCAGATAGATGAAGCGGCTGAGGAAGCCGGCGCCGTCCATCTCGGCCGCCTCCTTCTGCTCGCCATCGAGCGACTGCAGCGAGGTGAGCAGGATCAGCGTCGCGAAGGGCAGCCACTGCCAGGCGACGATGATGATCACAGCCGTCAGCGGGTGCTGGCCGAACCAGTCGATCGGCTGGGCGCCGAAGAAGCGCGCAATGTCGGCGAAGACGCCGTATTGCGGGTGCATGATCATGTTCTTCCAGACCAGCGCCGCCACCGGCGGCATGACGAAGAACGGCGAGATGACCAGGATGCGCACGATCCCCTGACCCCAGATCGGCTGATCGAGCAGCAGCGCAAGAAGAATGCCGCCGATGATGGTGATCAGCAGGACCGCCACGACGATGGTCAGGGTGTTTAGAATGGCGGCGAAGAACGCCGGATTGTCGTAGAACAGCTTGTAGTTGGAGAGACCGACAAAGCCGTCGCGGATCGGGTTCAGCGGATTGTATTGCAGGAACGAGAACCACAGCGTGAAGGCCAGCGGCACGATCATCCAGATGAACAGCAGGATCACCGATGGCGCCATCATGAAACGGGCAAGCGAACGGGTTTGCTGAGTAGCCATGACGGTCACCCTCCCAAGGTCAGCCGGATTTTCAGACTTGTGCCAGAATTTTCCCGATTTTGAAGGGTGGCCGCCCGAACTGGGTTTCGGGCGGCCACCTGCCGGTCATGATAGGCGACCGGCGTTCGGCACCGGGAGGAGCCTTACTTGATGTAGCCGCCTTCGGTCATCGCCGCGGTGGCTGCGTCCTGGGCCTGCTTGAGCGCATCGTCGACACTCGACTGGCCGGCAAGGGCGGCCGAGAAGAGCTGGCCGACGGTGGTGCCGAGGCCCTGGAATTCAGGAATGGCAACGAACTGCACGCCGACATAGGGCACTGGCTTGACGGTCGGATGCGTCGGGTCGGCGGCGTTGATGGAGTCCAGCGTCATCTTCGCGAAGGGCGCCGCCTTCTGGTATTCCGCATTGGCGTAGAGCGAGGAGCGCGTGCCCGGAGGAACGTTGGCCCAGCCTTCCTTCGAGGCGACCAGCTCGGCATAGTGCTTGCTGGTTGCCCAGGAGACGAACTTCTCTGCGGCATCGGCCTTCTGGGTGCCGGCGGGGATCGCCAGCGACCATGCCCACAGCCAGTTGCCGCGCTTGCCGAGGCCGTTGTCGGGCGCCAGCGCGTAGCCAACCTTGTCGGCGACCTGCGAGGCCTTCGGATCGGAGACGAAGGACGCCGCCACGGTGGCGTCGATCCACATGCCGCACTTGCCCTGCTGGAACAGCGCCAGGTTCTCGTTGAAGCCGTTGGACGAAGCGCCCTCCGGACCGTCGGCCTTCATCAGGTCGACATAGAACTGCAGCGTGTTCTTCCACTCGGGCTGATCGAACTGCGGCTTCCAGTTCTCGTCGAACCAGCGGGCGCCGAAGGAGTTCGACATGGCGGTGAGGAAGGCCATGTTCTCGCCCCAGCCGGCCTTGCCGCGCAGGCACACGCCGTTCACCCCGTTGGCGCGGTCGGTCATCTTGTCGGCGGCCTGCTTGATGAAGTCCCAGGTCGGCGCATCGGGCATCTTCAGGCCCGCCTTCTCCATCAGGTCCTTGCGGTACATGACGAAGGAGCTTTCGCCGTAGAAGGGCGCGGCATAGAGCTTGCCGTCGACCGAAAGGCCGCCGGCAATGGCCGGGATGATGTCCTTGACGTCGTAGTCGTCACCGAGCTTGTCGAGCGGCAGGAGCCAGCTCTGCTTGGCCCAGATCGGAACCTCGTAGGTGCCGATGGTCATGACGTCGTACTGGCCGCCCTTGGTGGCGATGTCGGTGGTGACGCGCTCGCGCAGCACGTTCTCTTCAAGTGTGACCCAGTTGAGCTGGATGTCGGGGTTGGCCTTGGTGAAGTCGTCCGTCAGCTTCTGCATGCGGACCATGTCGCCATTGTTGACGGTGGCGATGGTGATGGATTCGGCATGCGCGGCGAAAGCGAGAGCGCTGGCCGACAACAGGCCCAGGGTGAGCGTGCGAAGTTTCATCAAATTCCTCCCATAAACCAAGTTGAGCATTTGCCTTGGCTATGGGCAATTACTCACTTGGCGTGAATTATGTCAACCCTGAATCTATGCTGCAACGCAGCAGAAATGACGTTACGTGACCCGATCCAGCGATGCGGCCGGCATGTTGGGAGAGGAAGCTAAGGGCGGGCGGGCTACGGGCAGGCGATCTCGGCCAGGATCCAGTCGCGGAAGGCGCGGATCTTCGGCACGTTGCGGCGCGCCGTCGGATAGACCAGCCAATAGGCATGGCCGTCGTCGCCGACCAGGTCGAAGGGCTGGACCAGGCGGCCGTCGGCGATCTCGTTCTTGAACAACGCCCTGGTCAGGATCGCCACGCCATGGCCGGCCATGGCCGCGTTCGCCTCATAGGCCTGCGCGCCCATGCTGGAGCCGGGCCGTTTTGCGAGGTCGTGCCCGGTCACGCCGGCGGCCTCGAACCATTGCATCCACCAGATGTCGCCGGGGTCGAGGATCGGCAAGCGCAACAGGTCCGCCGGATCGTTGACGCCGCCGATGCTCGCCGCGAGCTTCGGGCTCAGCATCGGCGTGAAATCGGCGTCGAGCAGCTTATGCGCCTCCAGGCCCGGCCATTTGCCTCCACCGGAACGGATGGCGAGATCGACATCCTCGCGCGCGAAATCGGTCAGGCGGCTCGACGTGTCGAGCCGCACGGCAAGTGCGGGATGGGCGAGTTGGAACGCGCCCAGATGCTGCGCCAGCCAGTTCGAGGCAAAGGTCAGCACGGTGGTGATGCAGAGCAGGCCGTCGGCGCCGCCGCGCGCCGCGGCATAGGCCTGGCCCAGGATGGCGCAGGCTTCGCTGACGGCGGGCGCCAGGCGCTGGCCGGGCTCGGTCAACTCGATCTGCCGCGGGCGGCGCAGAAACAGCGGCGCGCCGATCCGCTCCTCGAGCAGCTTGATCTGGTAGCTCGCGGCCGCCTGGGTCATGCCCAGCTCCTGCGCGGCCTTGGTGAAGGACAGGTGCCTGGCCACCGCCTCGAACACCCGGATCGCCTGCAGCGGCGGCAGCGGCGAAAGCTGCGGGGGCTTCAGATCGGGCATAAGGCCTCCTTATGGGTCATGATCGAGGTTTAATTGGAAGCACGAACCGGCCATCCCGATATTTGGGGTCGACGATCAATCCAGTTCAAGCATTGCGAAGGCTGACGATCATGGTCACGGTTCAGGAAAAGCTCCTTTCCACCCCGGCGCAAGGGTGGTTTTTCACGCTCGTGCGGGAATTTGCAAGGTTTTCAAGCCGCCGGCGCGGTTATCTCGATGCCCGGGAATTATCCGAGCATCTGCAGCGCGACATGGGCTTTCTCGACGGCAACGATCCGCGCGGCCGTTCGCAATAGCCGGCGCCTTTTATGGGCAATCAGCCGGCAAGCAAGGCTTCGGCCGTCCGTTCGTCGGTGATGAGGCCGTTGACCAGCCGGCGGTTGACGGCGGCTAGGATGCCCGGCAGCTTGCGTTCGCCCATGGCCAGAGCAATGACCAGCGACCTCTCCCGCGACGGCAGCGCGGCGGAGGACACCCGGTCGTTGGTGATGCCCTCGATCATGCGACCCTCCCGGTCGTACACCCATCCAACGATTTCGGCGATGCCGCCGGCCTTCTGCAGCGCCTTCAACTCGCTTTCGGAAATGAAGCCGTCCTCATAGAGGGGTGCCTTGGGCCCGAGGTCGCCGATGCCGACGAAGGTGACATCGGCCTCGGCCGCCAGCGCCAATGTAGGCTGGATCATCGGCTGGTTGAGCAGCATCTCGCGCTCTTCCGGCGAGGACGCAATGACCGGCAGTGGCATCGGGAAGGACCGCGCCTTGACGCGGTCGGCCATGGTGAAGATGACGTTGTAGAAGGCTGCCGAGCCGTCGGGCGAGATGTTGCCGGTCAAGGACACGACCTTGTGCTGCGGGCATTCCATCGGCGGCAATTGCTCGATCGCCGCCTTCAGCGTGCGCCCGGTGCCGATCGCCATGACGATGGGGGCCTCCGAGCGCAGCCGGCGTTCGATCTCGGCCGCCGCCGCCTCGGCGATGCCGATCGTCGTCGAGTTCGAAGCCGGATCGCTCGGCACCACCTCGACAAGGTCGAGCGCGAAGCGCGACTTCAGCCGTGTGGCGAGGTCGAGGCAGTTGGCGATCGGGTGATCGACCCGCACCTTGATCAGGCCCTCCGACATGGCCAGCGACACCAGCCGCTGCGCCGTCTGCCTGGAAATGCCTAATTTGGCGGCGATCTGGTCCTGTGTGTTGCCGGCAACATAATAGAGCCAGCCGGCGCGCGCGGCGTCGTCCAACCTTGTGCTGCCGGTTTCCTGTCGCGAATTCACGTCCTGCCTCCCCGCCCGCAAGAATGTTGAAACGGGCGCCATAGCTTACAGCGATTGCGCCAACGCGCAATTGTCTATCGAAAGAGCAATTGCTTGGAAGCGTTGCAGGGCTCCCGAGGGGTCGATCCGCCGCTTGCCCAACCATTTGCCGGCGGGATGGTTTATCTCCACCGGGAAACGTACTAAAGCGCGTCGCGATCTTTCAGGTTCGCTCCATGCGCTTTAGTGTTTTATTTTGCGCATGTCTTTGTCCCGAAACCGGTTACCACTTTCGGGAGACATGCTTTAAGGGGATCGGCGAAGGGAGCCGCGCATGACGCCGAAAGCCGTTTTCTGGGATATGGACGGGACGCTGGTCGACAGCGAGCCGCTCCACGAGGCAGCACTTGTGGCAGCGCTGCGCAGCGTCGGCGTCGCCCCGCCGGTCGACCTGCACGAGCGCGTGCTGGGCATCGCGGCATGGCCGGTCTACGAGATGCTGCGCGACGAGTTCGGCCTGTCGCTGCCCTTCGACGACTGGATCGTGCGTAAATACGATCACTATCTGCCGCTGGCCGAAACACTGAAGCCACGCCCCGGCGCGATCGAGGTGTTCAACGAATTGCGCGCCCTCGGCGTCGAGCAGGCGGTGGTGTCCAACTCCGACCGGCTGATCGTCGATGCCAATCTGCGCGCCGTCGGCCTCACCTATCCAGGCATGATGACGGTCAGCCGCAACGACGTGATCGATGGCAAGCCGCTTCCCGAACCCTTCCTGCGCGCCGCCTATCTCGCCGGCGTGGATCCGGCGGATGCTTTTGCCGTCGACGACAGCCTGACCGGCGCCATGGCCGGGCTGGCGGCGGGCATGAAGACGATCTTCTGGCCCGAGGCGCCGATGGAAGGTCCGGCCGGAGCGATCGTCATCAACAGCGCTGAAGAGTTGCGGGCGCAATTGGGACTCTGAGGCAGCGTCAGCGCTGCCCCTCATCCGTGCCGGCACCTTCTCCCCGTGAAACGGGCTACGGCATGCACACCTTTCCAAGCAACTGGCTTTTGGCGATAGCGTGCGTGGCTGCTTGGCGCATGCATTGTCTTAGTAGCGCTGGTCGACCCCCGCTCCGTCTCGGCTTTGCCGAGCCACCTCTCCCCCGATCGACGGGGTAGAGGAAAGGCGTCAAGCTTCCTGCGGTCAACGCTCGTCCAGCAACGCTCCCTTCCTTTCCCTCCGGAGGGGGGAAAGGTGGCGCTGCGAAGCAGCGACGGATTGGGGGAACCACGTGGCAATCAAGCCTCGGCCTGATCACTCGCGCCAGTCACAGAAGATGATGGTGCATAGCGTAGCGTAACCGGGGGAGAAGGAAGGGGCCAGCATCAATTCCGGTAGACCGGCTCTTCCTCATCGAGGATCGCTTTCAGCTCGGCCAGATGGCGCTCGGCCTGGCCCGGGTAATCGTCCATCTCACGCGCGGCCTTCTCGGCGATCTCGTCGGAGAGCGTGCGCAGCGGGCGGCCAGTCCACAGCGCCTTGATGTAGGTCTCGGCGGCGCGCTCGAAATAGAACATGCGGTTGAAGGCATCGGCGACGTTGTCGCCGATGACCATGACGCCGTGGTTGCCCATGACCATCACCTTGACCTTGGGGTCGGTGAGAAGCTGCGAGCAGCGCTCTCCCTCCTCCTCGAAAGCCAGCCCGCCATAATTGGCGTCGACGACATGGCGGTTGAAGAACATGGCCGAGTTCTGGTCGACCGGCGGCAGCGTCGAATCGGCAAGCGAGGCAAGCACCGTGGCATGGATCGAATGGACATGCATGGCGCAGCGCGCATGCGGGACGTTGCGATGGATGGCGCCGTGCAGGCCCCAGGCGGTCGGGTCCGGCGCGTTGGGACCGGACAGCGTTTCGGGATCGTTGGCGTCGATCAGCAGCAGGTCGCTCGCCTTGATGCGCGAGAAATGCACCTGGTTGGGGTTCATCAGGAACTTGGTTCCGTCGTCGTTGACGGACAGCGAGAAGTGGTTGGCCACCGCCTCGTGCATGTTGAGCCGCGCGGTCCAGCGGAAGGCGGCGGCAAGATCGACCCGCTCCTCATAGTAGGGCAGGTTGCTCAGCGGTTCCTTGTGCAGGCGGGCAAGGCTCATCGAAAATCCTCCTGTTTGGGTGAGAATGCCGTGCGAAGCCGCTGCCAGCAACCGCAAACTGGTAGGTCAGCGGCTTAGGCGGCAGGCCGCTCCGACTGCAGCCCGCCCTGCGCGACGATGAAATCGACCACTTCTTGCAAGCCCTTGCCGCGCGACAGGTCGGTGAAGCCGAACGGCCGCTTGCCGCGCATGCGACCGGCGTCGCTTTCCATGATGTCGAGGTTGACGTTCACATAGGGCGCCAGATCGCTCTTGTTGATGATGAGGAAATCCGAGCGGGTGATGGCCGGTCCGCCCTTGCGCGGGATCTCCTCGCCCTGACAGACCGAGATGACGTAGAGGGTGAGATCGGCAAGGTCGGGCGAGAAGGTGGCGGCGAGGTTGTCGCCGCCGGATTCGATGAAGATGATGTCGAGATCGGGGAATTTTTTGTTCAGCTCGGCGATCGCCCGCAGGTTGATCGAAGCATCCTCGCGGATGGCGGTGTGCGGGCAGCCGCCGGTCTCGACGCCGACGATGCGGTCTTCCGGCAATGCTTGTAGCCGCGCGAGCATCATCGCGTCCTCCTTGGTGTAGATGTCGTTGGTGACGACGGCGATGGAGAAGTCGTCGCGCAGCGCCTTGCAGAGCTTTTCGGTCAGCGTGGTTTTGCCGGAGCCGACAGGGCCGCCGATGCCGATGCGAAGGGGACCGTTTTTCGACGTCATGCCGGAAACTCCGTGATGGCAAGGACTGCGAAGCCCAACCCGATCAACAGGCAGAGCGGCGAATAGAGGCGCTGGTCGAGCCGCGCGAAAGGCTGTTCGGGCGCAAGCCTGCGCCACCGGGGCGTGAAGCCGACAATGCCGCGTCCGAGGAAGACGAGGCCGATCATCAACGCCGTGGCCGCAAGGCCTTCCCGTGGAAAGGGCGTGGCGAACTCGCCAGCGAGCGCCAGCGGCCAGAGCGTCGCGAGCGCCAAGCAAGCGGCGACCGCGAAGCTCGCGGCGGTCGAAGGCATCTCGTCGACGCCGCGGAAGCCGACGACGGCGCGGGCGCAGGAGGCCTGGTCCGTGCCCGGCCAGATGCCGCCTATGCCCCAATAGACATGCAGCGTGGTGATCAGGAGCAGGATGAAGGAGAGGACGACGGCAAGCACGATCATGAGCGGAACAGCCGTGAGTATTGCGTTTCATGGCTCATCGCCATGATGTCGGACATGAAGGCCGCGCCGCCCAGATCGTCAAGCGTCGAGGCAGCCGCGTGGGCAGCCATGTCTATGGCCGATGTTTCAAAGCCGGCTAACAGTGCGACCGCATCGGTTTGACCAACGACGCCGAGCCTGATTGCAGCCTGCACGAGATTGGAGAAAAAAGCCTGCAGGAAGGCAGACAGCGCCTGCGCAAGGTCGATGCCGCCGCTGCCGGCAACAGCGCCGACCGCAACGCAATAGGGGCAGTCGGCCGGCAGACGTCCCAACACCGGAGGCGACCAGGCGGCCGTCGCCTGGAGAAAGGCCGCGCCCTGCAGCATGGTTTCCATGTGGCGTTCCTGGGACCCGGCAAGCGCTTCGGCCAGCGCGACAACCTCGTTGAGATCGCCACCGTCGCGCGCACGCCGCCAGCTCTCTGCGAAGAGCACGGCGTCGTTCCAGCCGGAGCCCATCTCGATCAGCGTCTCCAGCCAGCCAGCGAGATCTTTCCGATCGGCGATCAGTCCATCATGCACGGCGCGCTCGAGGCCGTGGCTGTAGGCGAAGCCGCCGACCGGAAAGGCCGGTGACAGCCAGGCCATCAGCCGCAAAAGCGCGACGCTGGAAAGCTGATCAGTCATGATG
Organism: Mesorhizobium sp. B2-4-3; assembly: GCF_006442815.1. Classification (GTDB taxonomy): domain Bacteria; phylum Pseudomonadota; class Alphaproteobacteria; order Rhizobiales; family Rhizobiaceae; genus Mesorhizobium. The sequence goes on along the minus strand of NZ_VFVL01000034.1, from coordinate 25,086 downwards.
GTGGTGGTGACCATGGTGGTGATGGTCGTGGTCGTGATGATCATGGTCATGGTGATCATGATCGTGATCATGCGAATGGCCGTGCTCGTGCCCATGTCCGGAATAAGCGCCGCGCACTGGGCTGAACGGCAGCAGAACCTCACTCACCGTGGCGCCGAGACCTTCCAGCATCGCCTTGATGACATGGTCGCGCAGGATGAGGATGCGGTTCGCCTCGATCGCCGCCGCGAGATGACGGTTGCCGATGTGCCAGGCGAGCTCGGTAAGATGAACCGCGTCGCGGGCGCGGATGTCGTAGACCTCCTCGGGTGCTGCGACGATCTCGAGCTGGCGGCCGTCCTCCAGCACCAGGCGGTCGCCATTGCCGAGCGTCACCGGCTCAGGCAGGTCGACCAGCACCTTGTCGCCGGCCGCGGTCTCGATGGCGCGGCGGCGCAGATGCCGCTCGTCATGGGCAAGCACGGCCTTGTCGTAGGGCGTGGCCAAAGCCGGATCGCCGGCCGCAAGCACCGAGACGGCGCGCGGGAATTTCGTGAAATCGGTGTTTATGTTGAGCTTCATTTCATGGCTCCGCCATTAGAGCGCCGCGCGTCCTCTTGGACGCGCAAAGGACGCTCTAACACTTTTTAATCGACGCATCGTGCTTTCCGAAAATCGGTTCCGATTTTCGGGCCGATGCGGTGGCTTGGGCGCGGGCACGAGCGGGTCGCGACAGCACACGGTCGAAATAGGCATTCACCCGTTCGGAGTCGATCGGGAAACGGCCGGCGCGGGCCCAGCCGCCCATGTCGCCGAGCAGGACATCGACGGCGGAGAACCGGTCGCCCAACGCAAAGGATCTGTCGCCAAGCCGGCGGTCCAGCGCCTTTATTTCGGATGCGAAATCATGGGCCGCGGCCGGGCCTACATCGACGCGCACGTCCTTGGGCAAAAGGAAGCGGTGGCGCAGCTTGTTCCACAGCGGCGCTTCCAATTCGCTCTGGGCGAAATGCATCCAGGAGTCCATCTCAGCGCGGCCGGCGAGGCCCGGATTGGCGCCCATGCCCCGATCCGCATGCTTGTCCCCCAGATAGACGCAGATCGCTGCCGAATCCGTGATTTTGAGGTCATCATCGATCAGGATCGGCACCTTGCCGGAAGGGTTGAGCGCATAGGCCTCCAGCGAGCGCAATTTGACCTCGACGAACTCGTAGGGCTGCCCGATCTCCTCGAGCATCCAGAGCACCCGGCTGACACGGGAGCCGCGCGATCCGACGGCCTTGTACATGGTTGAACTCTTGCCTTTCCGAGAACCCTACCGCATCGCGAACGCTCAGACGATGGTGTCGAACAGCCGCAGGATGAACGATATCTGGTAGATCAGCGTCGCCGCCACGAAGGCAACGTGGAAGCGGCGGTCGCGGACCAGGATAGCTGCGACGCAGAGCGCGACGAAGACCGGCGTGCGGAACAGATATTCGTTGCCGAAGCGGGCGAAATGCTCCGGCCCCTTCAGCAAAGTGTCGACGACGTCGAGCAGATAAGTCGCGCCGAGCAGGCCAAAGAACCAGGCGCGGCGCGAGTAGAAATAATCCTCGTAGGAGGTGTAGTCGAGCATCGAATCCGGGAACAGCAGCGCGCAGAGCAGGAACAGCGTGATGGCGTAGAAGATGATGAAAAGGTATTTGCCGAAGGTCCAGTTCTCGATGGCGTAGAGGCCGAACTCCCACCACCAGAAATGCACCAGCATCAGCAGCACCGAGGCGACCCAGGCGAGATGCACCGCGTAGATGCGGTATTGGCCGGGGTGCTGGACGATGCGGGCGGTTCCCGAAAGCAGCCGCGTGACGCCGAGGCCGATCACCATGCCCATGACGATGCGGATATGCGGGAAGATGTCGTGGGGAGAGGCGATTTCGGTGGGCATGCATAATCACAATGCGGGCTTATGGTGGGCCGCTTATGCGGCATCTGGACCATCGGGGAACCCGCGTCCCTATCCGCGAGTGAGTTGATCCGGCGACCACGGAGCGCCGGGGAGGAAATCCTGATCGAGAACGTCAGCGATTCGATAAGGACAATCGAGCGGGAAATGCTTTCCGGGCAGGCCCGTTTCGTCAATTGCATTCAGCCGCGCAAACTCAAATTCGCTAGCAAGTTGAGTTTGCGGATACGCTTTCAGGCTCGGACTCTCGTCGATCAGTTTTTTGATCTGATGCCGTTGTTCGCGGATGGTGAGTAACCAGCCAGTCTTGCGCATTTCCTCCTGGAATTCCCATTTGAGCAAATGCAGGAGCAAGGTGCCAAGTCTGTTCGCAATTTGCCTCTTGTCACTCCGCCCCAAGCTCTCGATCTCCTCCGCTAAATTCTCGCGATCGAGGTCGGAGAGACGACCTTCGCGCAACAGCGCGCCTTGCTCGGCGCACCACTGAGCGTAGTCCGTCTCAATGGGTGTAGACTTATGCCGACGCTGTATCTGAATTTTATTCATACTCGCATAATGCGCCGTTTTCGATCTTAAGCCAATGGCGGGTGACTTTGCGGCCTAAAGGTCAAAACAGGAAATACCTCTGCGCCATCGGCAGCACGGTCGCCGGTTCGCAGGTCAACAGCTCGCCGTCGGCGCGCACTTCGTATGTCTCGGGATCGACCTCGACATGCGGCGTGGCGTCGTTCAGCACCATGGAATGCTTACCGATGCCGCCGCGCGTGTTCTCGACCGCGACCATCGCCTTGTCGACGCCCAGCCTGCCTTGCAGGCCGGCGTCGAGCGCCGCCTTCGAAACGAAGGTCACCGAGGAGTTGGTCAAGGCCTTGCCATAGGCGCCGAACATCGGCCGGTAATGCATCGGCTGCGGCGTCGGGATCGAGGCGTTCGGGTCGCCCATCGGAGCGGCCGCGATCGAGCCGCCGACCAGCACCATCTCCGGCTTGACGCCGAAGAAGGCCGGATTCCACAGCACGAGATCCGCCCGCTTGCCGACCGTGATCGAGCCGATCTCCTTCGACAGGCCGTGCGCGATGGCCGGGTTGATGGTGTATTTGGCGATGTAGCGGCGGACGCGAAAATTGTCGTTGTCGCCGGTTTCCTGCGGCAGCGCGCCGCGCTGGCGCTTCATCTTGTCGGCGGTCTGCCAGCAGCGGATCGCCACCTCGCCGACGCGGCCCATGGCCTGGCTGTCGGAAGAGATGATCGAGAAGGCGCCGATGTCGTGCAGGATGTCCTCGGCCGCGATCGTCTCCTTGCGGATGCGGCTTTCGGCAAAGGCGATGTCCTCGGGGATCGAGGGCGACAGATGGTGGCAGACCATCAGCATGTCGAGATGCTCGGCCAGCGTGTTGACCGTGTAGGGCCTGGTCGGGTTCGTCGAGGACGGGATGACGTTGGGCAGGCCGCAGACCTTGATGATGTCGGGCGCGTGGCCGCCGCCGGCGCCCTCGGTGTGGAAGGCGTGGATGGTGCGGCCCTTGATGGCCGCCACGGTATTCTCGACGAAGCCCGATTCGTTCAGCGTGTCGGTATGGATCATCACCTGCACGTCATAGTCGTCGGCGACCGACAGGCAGCAGTCGATGGCGGCGGGCGTCGTGCCCCAGTCCTCATGCAGCTTCAGCGAGCAGGCGCCGGCCAAGACCATTTCCTCGAGCGCTGCCGGCTTTGACGCATTGCCCTTGCCGGACAGGCCGATATTCATCGGGAAGGCGTCGAAGGACTGGATCATGCGCGCCATGTGCCACGGTCCCGGCGTGCAGGTGGTGGCCAGCGTGCCGTGCGCCGGGCCGGTCCCGCCGCCAAGCATGGTGGTGACGCCGCTCATCAGCGCTTCCTCGATCTGCTGCGGGCAGATGAAGTGGATATGCGCGTCGAAACCGCCGGCCGTCAGGATCTTGCCCTCGCCGGCGATGATTTCCGTGCCCGGCCCGATGATGATGGTGACGCCGGCTTGCGTGTCCGGATTGCCGGCCTTGCCGATCGCGGCGATGCGGCCGTCCTTGAGGCCGATATCGGCCTTGACGATGCCGGTAAGCGCATCGACGACCAGCGCGTTGGTGATGACGGTATCGACCGCGCCGCCGGCCCGCGTCACCTGGCTCTGGCCCATGCCGTCGCGGATGACCTTGCCGCCGCCGAATTTCACTTCCTCGCCATAAACGGTGAGATCCTTCTCCACCTCGATGAAGAGCTCGGTGTCGGCAAGCCGCACCTTGTCGCCAACCGTCGGTCCATACATCTGGGCATAGGCGGCGCGGGTTATCCTGGCCATCAGCGATTGCTCCCGAAATTCAGGTTGAATGAATGCGAGGTGCACATTGTCGCCACCCAATGGTCACGCAATGACCCGCTCGGCGACACCTTGCGCTCCCATTTGGCGGTTGAGGTGCCCCGGTCAGCCCAAAACGACCGTTTGCCAAATCGATGGAAGGAATATCCATGCTCAAAGCGATACTTCTCGCCGCAACCGCCGCCACGTTGATGGCGGGCGCCGCCAATGCCCAGCAGCAGCCGACGCCGCAGCCCAGCCCCGCGCCGACCGCGCCGAAGACTCAGCCCGCGGCACCGTCGATCCAGAGCGTCAACGTGATCGACATCACCGAGCTGCCCAAGGACGCGCAGACGCAGGTCAATCAGATCGTGGCGCAGCGCGGCGATGCCGGCCTGCAGACATTGCGCAAGTCGATTGACGCGACGCCCAAGGTGAAATCCGCCCTCGAAGCCAAGGGCGTGAGTTCGGCGCAGGTGATCGCCGCCAGCCTGCAGCCCAACGGCGCGCTGACGCTGATCACCAAGAAGGCAAGCTGATTGCACGCCCAGGCGGGCCGCTTCGCGGTCCGCCAACCATATTTTGAAGGGAATGCGGGCCGCATTGCGGTCCGCCAGCCATATTTTGAAGGGAATGTGGGCCGCTTCGCGGTCCGCCGGCCAGCTTTTGAAGGGAACCTGCGGCCAGGCAGGACCGTTTCGCTGTTTTCGCCCCGCCACGAGTTCAGTCAGGAGCGAGCGATGGCGAGCCGCCTTGCAAGATGGAGTTTCGTGGTTGCCGCCACGCTTTTCGTGGCCGCGCCCCATGTTGCACTCGCGGCGCAGCCGCTGGACAGCGACAGGCCTGCCGCGGCAATCGTCGATTCCGACATCCGCCAGGAGGAAGCGCTCTCCAAGACGGAAGCCGGAAAGGTCATCACGGCCATCGACCGCACCCGCGACAACATCGGCACGGTGCGCAAGACCACCAAGCTCGACACGGTCGACATCGTCTTCCTGACCGACGCGGCGCGCAGCGAAGGCGGGCCGCCGCCGGCGATAGAGAACAAGGTGAAGCAGCATCAGGAGGATGTCGCCGAACTGCGCCAGGAGATCGAGGCGAACGCCTTGCTCTTCAACGCGATCGATTCGCGGCGCGTGCAGGCAGAGGACGTGCTCGCCGTAGAGTTCGACAATCCGGGGAAGGTCGTCATCTATGCCGCCGCCAAGCCCCCGAAGTGATGTGAGCGCGCCGGCGGACCTCACAATTTGCCCATCACCTTGAGCTGGAAGCCATAGACCTCGCGCTTGCCGCCCAGCGGCACCAGCGTGACGTCGCGCTCCTGCCCGGGCTCGAAGCGCATGGCCGTGCCTGCGGCGATGTCGAGCCGCATGCCGCGTGCGCGGTCGCGGTCGAATTTCAGGCCCTCATTGGTCTCGAAGAAATGATAGTGGCTGCCGACCTGGATCGGCCGGTCGCCGCTGTTGGCGACCTTGAGCGTGACGGTCGTTAGCCCCTTGTTGAGCTCGATGTCGCCTTTGGCCGTGATGACTTCGCCGGGGATCATCGCGCCCTCACAGCACGCCGAAGGCAAGGCCGAGGCCAACCGCCGCGCAGGCAGCGCCGGCGACGCGCGCCAGGCCGCGGAAACGCGAGCCTAGCCCGAGACCGGCCGCGATGCCGACGCCGTGGAGCAGCGCCGTGGTGATCGCAAAGCCCGCCATATATTCCAGCCCGCCGGCATTTTCGGCGACTTCCGTGCCGTGGGCGTGACCGTGGAACAGCGCGAACAGGCCGATGATGGCGACCCCCGCCGAGACCGGCAGGTCGATCGCCAGCGCCACCAGCAGGCCGAGCGCCACCATGGAAGCGAGGATGCCCGGCTCGACGAAGGGCACCGGCACATGCAGCATGCCGAGCACGCCGCCGGCCAGCATCACGCCGACAAAGGCGAGCGGCCAGGCAAGAACCGCCTTGCCACCTTTCAGCGCCGCCCACAAGCCGACGGCGATCATGACTGTCATGTGGTCGAGGCCGGACAGAGGGTGCGCGAAGCCGGCGGCGAAGGACGAGGTGGAGCCTGCGCCGACATGGGCGTAGGCCGGCATGGCGGCTGCCAGGAAAAGGATCGCGGCAAGCGTGCTGCGTTTTGTCGAAGCGGGGATCATCTTTCTGCCTTTCCAATTGACCTGATCAAGCGGCCTTGCGCGGGCCGCAGCCTTCGGCCTTGAGCACGCGTTTGGTCGACGGCGGATATTTCACCAATTTGGCCGCCGGCCGGATCGGTCGCGGCGCGAAATTGCCGCCGCAATTGGGGCAGACGCCACCCAGCACATTGTCCACGCAGCCGGCGCAGAAGGTGCATTCGAAGGTGCAGATCAGCGCATCGGCCGCCTCCGGCGGCAGATCCTTGTCGCAGCATTCGCAATTCGGCCTGAGCTCCAGCAAGGGTCGTTCTCCTCACCTGATCGGTTCGTGCACGGTCACCAGCTTGGTGCCGTCGGGAAACGTCGCCTCGACCTGGACGTCGTGGATCATCTCGGCGATGCCGTCCATGACCTGGGCGCGAGTGACGACATGGGCGCCCGCCTCCATAAGGTCCGCGACCGGGCGGCCGTCGCGCGCGCCTTCGACGACGAAGTCGGTGATCAGGGCGATGGCTTCGGGATGGTTGAGCTTGACGCCGCGCTCCAGCCGCTTGCGCGCCACCATCGCCGCCATGGAGATGAGCAGCTTGTCTTTTTCACGCGGCGTCAGGTTCATGCAATGTCCCGGCAATCGAAATCAGAGTGACCACAATTTAGGCAGGCCCGCCCGCCCATTGAGCAGTTCGACGAGCGGAACCAGCCGCTTGCGGAGCTGGTAGCCGTCGCCGGCACAAAGCCTCGCAAGAAGCTTGCCAGATCGGCCGACGCGCCAGAAACTGGCGCCGCCCCAACCACCGATGACCGGATCGCCGATGATGGCGCGGGCCGGCTCCAGCAGGCTTTCGGCTTGCGGCGAAACGAGCAGCAATGTGGCGACGGCAAGCGCGCCGCCGGCCGCCGCTGGCCGCCGCAGCGTTGCCGCGATATCCGGCCCAACGCGAAAATCCTCCGCATGGATCAGCGCGCCGCCCCGGCGGACCCGCCAGCGGTCATGGAAACTGCCGTTGGTTGTGCGCTCGCCCATCGCCAGCCGGCCGAACAGCGTGGCTTCGAGCACCAATGCCTCGGCATCGTCGCCAAGCTCGACATCCAGCGTGCGAGCGAAGGCGGCGCGGTCGAAAACGATGGTTTCCTGCGGCAGCCAGGCCAAGCGGCCGCCCGGATCGACCCGCAGGCGGACGCTTGTCTCGGCCCTGTCGGCGGCGGCGCGATAGACCTTCTCGCAGGCCTGGGTGGTGATGGCGGCGGAGGCGCCGGCGCCGACCTCGATCATCCAGCCGAGGCGGTCGCCGCCGGTCAGCCCGCCGGCGGTGTTGATCAGCACCGCCTCGAGCGGATCGCCTTGCACCGCCGGCAGGCGGATCTTGGCCGATCCGTCCTGGTAAAGCCGCCGCAGACGCGTCCGGCCGCCGCTTTCGCCGCAGAAAAGCCTGCCTAGGCCGGCAACACGTTGCGCGGCAGGCAAGGAAGGGGCCGCCAGGGGCGAGGCAGGTTGGGATGTCAAGGTGTCGTCGATCATGTCCACGATCCCAGGTTAAGCACTCCGGCGGCTTTGTCGATATCGCTTGTTGCTTGACATCGTTTCGGTTTCTATAGAGGGAAGCCACCTTGGAGCGGTCGCGCGGTGCCTGGCGAGGTAAGGGCAACGGCGTTTGTTGGGTCCGGGGATCAAAAAGGGGCGCTGATCAGTTGGCGTCGGGCAACGACAGGGAAGGAACCGAATGGCTGACCAGCTGACGACCGAGATCATCGAAAAGATCAAGGCACATGCCGATACCGGCGGCGAGGAAATCACCGCCAGCACCGATCTCGGCACGCTCGGCATCCATTCGCTGGAGCTGACCGAGATCATTTTCGATCTCGAGGAAAAATACGGCATCGAGATCGAAATGAACACGGTCGATGCCTGGAGCAATCTCAAGAACGTCGGCGACATGGTCGAGGCAGTTCGCGAGCTGATCGCGAAAAAAGCCTGACTGCATGCAAAAACGCGTCGTCATCACCGGCATTGGCGGGATTTGCGGGCTTGGCAACGGTGTGCCGGCGATGTGGGAGGCCATGCGCGCCGGCCGGTCGGCCATCGGCCCTATCGACAACCCGTCGCTGCACGACCTCAAGGTCAAGACCGGCTGCGAGATCAAGGAATTGCCGGACCATGGCATCGACCGCAAGCAGGTCGTGTCGATGGACCGCTTCAGCCTGCTGGCGGTGATCGCCGCGCGCGAGGCCATGAGGCAGTCCGGATTGACGGCCCATGCCGACAACACCTACCGGATGGGCGCAATCGTCGGCATCGGCGTCGCGGGCTTCGAGACCATCGAAGAGAATTACCGCGCCATTCTGCTCGAGGGGCGCAACCGCGCCGCCATCTTCACCGTGCCAAAAGTGATGCCGGGCGCGGCCGCCGGCCAGGTCAGCATGACGCTCGGGCTGCGCGGCCCTGTCTTCGGCGCCACTTCGGCCTGCTCGTCCGCCAACCATGCGATTTCCTCGGCCGTCGACCAGATCAGGCTCGGCCGCGCCGACGTGATGGTCGCCGGCGGCACCGAAGCGCCGCTGGTGTGGGGCGTGCTGAAGGGCTGGGAGGCGCTTAGGGTGCTTTCGCCCGACACCTGTCGGCCGTTCTCGGCCGATCGAGCCGGCCTGGTGCTGGGCGAAGGCGCCGGCATGGCGGTGCTCGAAAGCTACGATCACGCGATGGCGCGCGGCGCCACCATCTTGGCCGAGATCGCCGGCGTCGGGCTTTCGGCCGATGCCTCCGACATCGTCGCGCCGACCGTGGAAGGGCCGGAAGCGGCCATGCGTTTCTGCCTGGCGGATGCCGGGCTCAATCCGGAAGATGTCGACTACCTCAACGCGCACGGGACCGGCACCAAGGCCAACGACCAGATCGAAACCGCGGCGATCAAGCGCGTCTTCGGCGAGCATGCGCGTTCGCTTTCGGTGTCCTCGACCAAGTCGATGCATGCGCATTGCCTCGGCGCTTCCGGCGGGCTGGAGATGATCGCCTGCGTGATGGCGATCCGCGACGGCATCGTGCCTCCGACCGCCAACTACCGCGAGCCGGACCCGGAATGCGACCTCGACGTGACGCCGAACACGGCGCGCGAGCGCAAGGTGCGCGCGGCGCTCAGCAACAGTTTCGCCTTCGGCGGGACCAACGCGGTGCTGGCCTTCAAGACGGTCTGATCGCAGCCACCCGGTTGACTGTGGTGCACGGCAAAGCCGGCTGGCGGCGTATTGATCCCGGCCGGCCAGGGTCTTAATTCTTCTTCACCCGCCATGAGCGTCGCCCCGGCGCCAATCCGCATCCGGAGTTTTCGATGACCGACCTGTCCGCCTTTCCGATCGCCAAGCGCTGGCCGGCCGAGCATCCCGATCGCCTGCAGCTCTATTCCGCCACGACGCCCAACGGCGTGAAGGCGTCGATCGCGCTGGAGGAGATCGGCCTGCCCTACGAGCCGCATTACGTCGACATCGGCAAGAACGAGAGCTGGACACCGGAATTCCTGTCGCTCAATCCGAACGGCAAGATACCGGCGATCATCGATCCGGACGGTCCGGGCGGCAAGCCGATCGGCTTGTTCGAGTCCGGCGCCATCCTGCTCTATCTGGCCGACAAGACCGGCAAGCTCATTCCCGCCGATCCGGCGCGGCGCTACGAGACGATCCAGTGGGTGTTCTTCCAGATGGCGGCGATCGGCCCGATCTTCGGGCAGGTCGGCTTCTTCCACAAATTCGCCGGGCGCGAGATTGCCGACAAGCGGCCGCTGGAGCGTTACCGCGACGAGTCGCGGCGGCTGATCGGCGTGGTCGAAACGCGCCTGAAGGGCCGCAAGTGGATCATGGACGACGACTACACCATCGCCGATGTGTCGATGCTGGGCTGGGTACGCAACCTGATCGGTTTCTACGAGGCGCGGGAACTGGTCGGCTTCGATGATTTCCCGACCGTCGCCGAATGGCTGGAGCGCGGCCTGGCGCGGCCGGCGGTGAAGCGGGGTCTTACCATCCCGGCGAAGGGCTGAAGTAGCTTCGGGAAACGTGCAGCGGTGGGCGCAACAAAAAAGCCCTGCGGGCGCGCTTGACCGAGGTCGATCGCGCGGCCCATGCCGGGCTGGTTTCGACGCTCGGCAAAAAGGCGCTTTGGCTGAAGGTGGCGGTGGGCTAAGCGGGCGCGGCTAGCGCCCACGTTGGAGATTAGCCGAAACCCCCGTCACGTCGTCATACTCGGGCTTGACCCGAGTATCCATGCCGTGGCCCTTGCCGTAGAGTGCAACGGTGCAGAATTCTGTAAACGTTGCAACGCCTTAGCGTCACGGAATGGATTCTAGGGTCTGCGCGCATCGCTTCGCTCCTTGCTCCGCCCTAGAATGACGACCGAGCTGTCGTGGTGGCCAATCGCGAAGGTCCGGCTCGGCGACTTCGCCGTCCGGAATCGCGTAAAGGCGCTATTTCGCCTTGGCCTTGGCGCCGCCGCGGCCGAACACGGAAGCCGCGAGCCTAGCGGTCGCAACGACCGCTCCTGTCGCGACGCTGGCCACGGTGCGGATCGGCCCCGACTTGCCAGCCGGCGACTTGGCATGTTTCACGCTCTTGGCCGCGACCTTGTGGGCAGCGCCAGGCGTCACTTTCTTCGGCGCCGCCTTGCCGAAAGTCGGCTTGGCGTCTTTCGTTATTGCGGGGCTGGCGTCAGCCTTGGCCTGCGTCGCCGCCCTGGATTGGTTGGCCCTGCTTTTCTTGGGCGCGGGCTTTCTGCTGTTGGTTGTCATCTGACGGCTCCTGTCATTTTCTTTTTTGCAATTCCGGAGGCAAAGCGGTGCGCGCCTTCCTGGAATTGCTCCGGCGCCGGACAATTCGGGATAGGGTCATAACGGCGTGAAAACCTTAAAGTTCCCGCCGAAAAATATTGAAAATTGAGCAGGTTAACCAATCACCAAGGTCATTGAGCAATGACCATGTCGGCCGGCCGGCGCCGCGCCAGCACGCGCTCGATGTTGGGCATGTCGTTGGAGGCGATCCAGGCGCGGGCGTCCTCGTCGGACTTGCCATGCTCCCGCCAGCGCTCCATCAGGCGGCGCTCGAGCTCGCCCCGCGGCACGTCGACGAAGATGGTGAAGTCGAACAAAGGCGCCAGCCGCGACCACGGCTCCTCGTCGAGCAGCAGGTAGTTGCCCTCGACCAAGATGAACTTGGTGTCGGCGCCGACGATTTCGGCCGCCGCGCGCGACAGTTCGATGCTGCGGTCGAACACGGGAATCGCGATATCGGGTTCGCCGGAGCGGATGCGCTTCAAGAGCGTCTCGAGGCCGGCGAAATCGAAGGTTTCCGGCGCGCCCTTGCGGGGGCGCAGGCCGCGACGGTTGAGAATGATGTCGTCATAATGGAAGCCGTCCATCGGCACGATCTCGGATGTGCCTTCCGGCAGCAGCTCATGCAATGCAGCAGAGAGTGTCGACTTGCCGGAGCCCGGCGGACCGGCGATGGCGACAACGAAGCGCCTGGCTCCGCCGGCGCGCTTGAAGATGGCGGCTGTGATATGGGCGATCTCGGACATCGGGGCTTTCCGGCTGCGGCTCAGCCGGCATCTTGGCGGTGAAAGATGGAAATTTCAAACCTCGTTCTAGATGCCAACGTTTTGACCGCGTGTTGGCAGTCTCCCGCCTTCGAGATTAGCCGGGATCCCGTCGTCATCCACGGGCGGAGCAAGGAGCGAAGCGACGCGTGCAGACCCGAGGATCATGCCGCGACTTTGAAGCGGTGCGGCGATACGGAATTCTGCTCTGCTGCACTCTTCGGCCAAGGTCACGGAATGGATTCCAGGGTCTGCGCTGCGTCGCTACGCTCCTTGCTCCGCCCTGGAATGACGAACTCCCAGGCGCTGGCCGACCTCTCACGCAGGAACCGGGCGGCCGATGCGCAGGAACCCGCCGTCGAACGGCAGCTCCCGCGCCGTGCCGCCGGCGGTGACGAGGCGCAAGCGGTCAGGTGCCGCCTCCAGGCCGCTCGGCGGCTCGGCTTCGGCAAACGGCACCCCACCGATGACATGGCGGAAGGAGATCGACCGTCCCTCGGCGAGCGCGAAGGCTGTGGCCACGCCTTCATGCTTCAACCAGTTGTCGCCGAGCGAATCGGCGTGGCCGACGGCCGTGCGGCCGTCCTCGACGCCGAGCACGCCGACGTGGCGGCCGCTCCAGGGGGCGTAGTCGCGGCCGCCATTCGAGAACCACAGCATGGTCACCGGCAGTTCGGCCGGGTTCTTCAGCACCAGCACCAGATCCCGCTCGGCGCGGCGGGCAATAGCCGTCCAGCCCGGGCCGCCGTGATCCGCCTCGACCAGGGTTATGAAATCCTCGCGCCTGTCTTCCATGCGGTAGTCGGTGAGGTCGGTTGTGCCGCCGGCGGCGAGCGGGAACCGCGTGAGGTCGGTGGTGCGGGCCGGATAGGCCAGCATGAAGCGGCCGCGCGCCGGATCTGGCTCCGGCGGCGTCGGGGGCGTGACGGCCATGCGCTTCGGCGAGAAGGCCAACCGGCCGCCGCCCTTCATCACCGTCATCGGATGGTGGGCGACGGAGATCGCGCCGGAACCGCCGGAAAAGATGTGCTCCTGGTAGAGGAAGGGATGGCCATCGCGCAGCGTGAAGACCTTGTCGATGGTGGCGCCCATCACCTTGCGGCGCAGCCGGAACACCGCGCGCCAGCCGCCGGGAACCGCGCCGTTCTCGACGACGTCCCACTGACTGTTGGCCGGCCAGCCATGCAGGGGTGCGACCTCGACGTCGCTGGTGGAGAAGGGCGCGCAAAGGAAATCGCCGGACAGGCGGACCGTGCCTTCGGGCAGGGTTTCCGGCAGGCTCTGGCGCGGCGAACCGACCCAGGGCGCGCGGTGCAGGGGTTTTAGAACGCGGCCGTCGGCTTCGATGTCCATGGCGGCGATATGGCCGACGGCGAGATCGAGCGAGACCGAGATGCCTTTTGCGCCGATGGTGAGCGTGTCCATGAATGCCTCCCGCGAATCTTTGCGCAAGCAAAGCCTGTTCGATGGAGCGCGCGCAAGCGGAGCAACCAGCATTTTGCATCACTGCGCTTGCGCCCTGTGAAATCCCTCTCTTGGATTTTCTACGACTTAGCTCCGCCAAGATCGTGAAAATCCTTTCTCCCCCACAAGGGAGAGATGGAGCAGCACCATGGCGATGGCGACGATCAACGCCGTCACCAGCGACCTTGCTCGTCGCATGCCTAGCGCAAGACTAGCCAAGGCGCCCGCTTGACCAGCCGTTACGGTGTGCAGCGTCCCGTCTGGTGAGGAGTATCTCGACATCACTGACGCCATCCAGCGTGAAATGTCATCGAAGCGCTGGCCGTCCTGGACTGCGGCGGCTCTCAACCGTCACGGCATGGATTCTAGGGTCTGCGCGCGTCGCTTCGCTCCTTGCTCCGCCCTAGAATGACGAAGGCCACGCCGGCCGGACAGCATCCCCCTCTGCCCTGCCGGGCATCTCCCCCGCAAGGGGGGAGATTGGCAGCGTCGCCAGCAGCGCGAACCTCCAAAACCTGGGCAAATGCCTTGCTGTGCGCGTTAACCAGTTGGACGCGGCGCATGGGTTACGCTAGCTTCGCCGCATCTTAGCAACAGCTTTAGAACAAGTCTTGCCCCGTCCCTTCCCTTTCCTCCAGAAACTCATCGCCGTATTGGCATTGCTCGCGCTGGTTGCCGGCTGCACCACGACGCCGCCGGAAAGCGTGCTGACCGTGCCGGCGCAACCGCAGAAATATGCGGCGATCGTGGTCGACGCTTCGTCCGGCAAGACCCTGTTCGAGGTCAATTCGAGGTCGCAGCGCTATCCCGCGTCGCTGACCAAGATGATGACGCTCTACATGCTGTTCGAGGCGCTGGAGTCCGGCCGCGTCACCAAGGAAACGCGGATCCCGGTTTCCGACCACGCCGCCTCGCAGCCGCCGACGAAACTGCGTTTCCGTCGCGGCGAGACGATCGACGTCGATTCCGCCATCCGCGCCATGGTGGTGAAGTCTGCCAACGACGTGGCGGTGGCCATGGGCGAATATCTGGGCGGCGGCTCGGAGGACCAGTTCGCCGCCATGATGACCGCCAAGGCGCGCTCGCTCGGCATGACCGGCACCAGTTTCCGCAATGCCTGCGGCCTGCCCGACGACGGCCAGGTGACCACGGCGCGCGACATGGCGGTGCTGGGCATGGCGCTGGAACACCGCTTCCCGCAGCACTTCCACTATTTCTCCGAAAGCGACTTCATGTTCCGCGGCCGGCTGGTGCGCGGCCACAACGACATGCTGGGACGGGTGCGCGGCGTCGACGGCATCAAGACCGGTTACATAAGAGCTTCCGGCTACAACATCGTCACCTCCTACAATGCCGACGGCAGGCATCTGATCGTGGTGGTGATGGGTGCCGATACCGCGCGCCAGCGCAACGACCATGTCGAGGCGCTGATCCAGCGCAGCGTGGCGCCCACGACCGCCGATGCAAGCCAGCCCAGGCTGATGTATTCCGGGCAGCAGCCGGGCTCGCCGCTTCCCCAATTGCCGCCGCCGGACTCGGCTTTGCCAGGGCTGCCGCCACCGGATTCGGCGACGCCTGCGTCGGCGCTGCCGGGTTCGCCGGCATCCGATCTGCCGTCGGCGGATCTGGCGTCGCCCAGCGCGCCGCTGCTGCCGGCGCAGTAGGCGGTCGCGAGGAGCGCCTGCCGCTCTTCCGGAATGACGCCTGAGGGACGGCGAAGCCGTTCCTTCGTCATTCCAGGGCGGAGCAGGGAGCAAAGCGAAGCGCGCAGACCCTGGAATCCATGCCGTGACCTGTGAACGTCGCGACGGTGCAGACAATGGCACCGGAGCGCCAGCGTAGACAGCCTCTTTCTGCACCGCTGCATTCTTCGGCAGGCGAAACGGCATGGATTCCAGGGTCTGCGCGACGCTTCGCGTCGCTCCGCCCTGGAATGACGAACTGACGGGAGGCGCCGCCCCGCGCAGGCCGGCCTCACCTGAATATCGGCGGACCCTACCGAACCACCAGCACCGGGATCTCCGTCAGCGACACCACTTCCGCCGTCTGGCTGCCCAGAACCAGGCGGCCGAGGCCGCGGCGGCCGTGCGAGGCCATGACGATGAGGTCGCTGCCTTCGGCGCCCGCAACTTCGAGAATCGCCTCGGCGGGCGTGCGGTTCTCGATATGGATGCCCCTGGAGGCCACGCCCTTCGCATCGGCCTCGGCCTTGCATTTGTCGAGCACCTCGCGGCCGTATTTGCGCGCGCTTTCCTCATAGTTGACCAGTTCGTCGGCGGCGACGTAGCCGGCCATGGCGCCGCCCCAGGCGAGCGCCGGGAATTGCTCGGAGACGGTGACGAAAGCCACGGTGGCGCCGAGGCCCTTGGCCAGTTCCAGCCCGTGAGCGACGCCCTTCTGGGCGAGTTCCGAACCGTCGGTGGCGATCAGGATTTTCTTGTACATGGTGGCGATCCCTCATTTCTCGGGGCGCCGCGCGCCCCAGGTGGCGGGAGCCTGAACGCTCAGGCCTGGTTTCGATATAGTCAGCCTATCAGGCCCGCCACAGGGGCTGGCTTGATCTGGATCAAGGCCAGCCGGCGAAGACGATTGCTCCAGGGGTGGCGAGAATCTCCGGCGGCGCTCCCCCTCACCCAGCCTCCGCTTCGCTCGGCTGACCATTCCGGGGCGAGCCACGGGTCTCGCCCGTCCTTCGGACCCCCCGAGGGAGAGGAGATTGCCAGCGTTGGCGCCAGCCTCTTCTCCCCGTCGGGGCGAAGGTGGCCGCGTAAGCGGCCGGATGAGGGGGCGAGCGCCGCCCTATGCGAGTGCGGCCGGGCAAGCCCGCCCCGCAGCCCATCACAAGAACTTGTTCGGTCACACGGGATTCACACTGGCAATGGATATGCTGCGCCGGCTTGGCGTATCGTAGCCGCAAAGCCCGCGAACAGGAGCACCGACCATGGCAGGCGACCCGAAGGCGTCCGCGCAGCCCGACGACGAGAACGACATCGCCGGCGAATATCTCGAGGCGGAGACGGTGCCGGAAGATGCGCAAGCCGCCGCCGACGAGATCCTCGAAGCGCCGGACGTGCCGGATTCCGAGCCGCATGTTCCGGGCACGACCAGGGTCAAGCCGAAGAAAAAACCCTCGGCGATATCGGGGCGAAAATTCCGCAAGCGCGACCTGGTGCGCATCGACGATCTGCGGCCCAGCCTTGCCGACCGCATCCGCTCCGACCATCCCGACCTGCCGCGCGGCGCCCGCGTCAGCCGCGAGGAGCTCGGCCGCTATCGCATGCGCTACATGGAGGAATTGCTGCAGCAGGAGCACGGCGAATTCTCCGAGCTCGACCGCCAGGTGGTGGAATCGATCGCGAAACAGGACACGATTTCGGAAAACTCGGAGGAGGAGTTCGAGGAACACCGGACGTTTCCCGACCGCGTCTCCGACAACATGGCCGCCTTTGGCGGTAGCTGGTGGTTCCTGATCTCCTTCGCAGCCATCCTGCTGGTCTGGATCGGCATCAACCTGTTCGAAGGCACCACCGGTGCCTTCGACCCCTATCCCTTCATCCTGCTCAACCTGATGCTCTCCTGCATCGCCGCCATCCAGGCGCCGGTGATCATGATGAGCCAGAAGCGCCAGGAGGTGAAAGACCGCCTGCGTTCCTTCAACGAGTACCGCGTCAACCTCAAGGCCGAGCTTGAAGTGCGGCACCTGCACGAAAAGCTCGACTACCTCATCTCGCGCCAATGGACGCGGCTGGCCGAAATGCAGCAGATGCAGCTCGACGCGATGAACGAGCTGACCGCGAAGAAGCAGAAGCACACCGCAAGGCGGGTGCGGCGCAGGGCGGCGAAGGCGCCGGCGGAGGGGTGAGGGCCGCAGTTCCTCGCCCCACGGAGTGGGGAGAGGTGGCCCAGGCGAAGCCGGGACGGAGGGGGAGTCCCGTACAATCGCCAATTGGCCGTTGAAGCCCGAAGCGGCTTCCGCTAAGAAGCCGTGGCTGGCCGGCTTACTGGCCGGTTCGTTTTCCGGTTCCCGGGAAGCACCCGTAGCTCAGCTGGATAGAGCGCTGCCCTCCGAAGGCAGAGGTCACAGGTTCGAATCCTGTCGGGTGCGCCAGTTACTCGAAGGTCCGTTCCGGACACATAGGTTACGGTTTATACCGGAGACATGGGTAACACTTTTGGCCCGAAGGGGTTTTGGAGTGGTTCGAGCCTGCATGTCTCATCATCGAAGTATCCCAAATCATAGTCCATGAAGCTGGTCAGCCAGATATGGCCCTCGACCTGTTTGATGCCGACGGTCTGGCCGGCAAAGACGAGGCTGAGGTTGATCTTCCTGCGATTGTAACAGATGCGGCCGCAGGTGGTAACTTCAGCCCGCTCTTCCAAGACGTTACACTCCTTCCAAGGCACCTTGCTCTCCTCGCAAAGGGCCGAAAGTGTAACCCATCTCTCGGGAAGGGCAGTCGAATGGTCCATAGCTTTTCATCGCAGGCACCGAGCGAGACGCATAATCTCTCAACGGGAACAGCGATAATCTATGGGATCCAGACATTGAAGACGCGCTCGGTTCCTCGACAGACCTGCTTGAAAGGAATATTTCTCCGCACCATATCTTGCACATTTTCATGATGTATCACACATTATGGAAATGTGTCATACCGGTTGGAGGACGAAATGCGCGACAAACGAGCCAGCTTCGTGAAGTTGGCAAACCAGCGTGTGAACAGAGCACTTGAGCAGATTCGCCTAGTGGGAAACCTGTCAAATCGAGCGGCATACGAATTCAGCGAGGAGGATGCCCGCAGGATCGTGAAGGCCCTTCAGAAAGCTGTAGAGGGGACGCGGGCACGGTTTACTGAGACGGTGACAGGTGCTGAACAAGGGTTCAAGCTGGATTAGTTGGCGGCGTGGATAATCTGACTACGAGAAAGCGCAGCGAACTGATGTCGCGTGTGCGAGACCGCGGCACCAAGCCTGAGATGACGATCAGAAGTTTGCTGCACGCGAGAGGCTGGAGATACCGGGTCAATGTCAAAGGCCTTCCAGGAACGCCCGACATAGTGTTTTCCAGGCTTAGGGCGGCCATCTTTGTCAACGGTTGTTTCTGGCACGGTCATAACTGCAAACTTGGTACTCGACCGAAAACGCGAGCAGCGTTTTGGGCAGATAAGCTTGAGGCAAATAAATTGCGGGACAACCGCAAGAGGAATGAGCTTGCCAATCGCGGTTGGCGTGTACTGACTGTATGGCAGTGTCAGTTGCGAGACATGGACGCAGCAATTGGCGATATTGAGGCTTTCTTGGGGGCTTCAAAGCAAACGCAATTGGGAGTGGGTAGGAATGAAGGCATCAAAGAAGCCAAACTGGGTATTTGAGCCCAACCCGCGCATGGGAGGCGCGGTTGGCGAGGCGTACACCAACACCTTGGCGTCCTCGGGTATGCACCCTGAGGCTGTTGTTGCAAGGGAGGCCATCCAAAACAGCGTGGATGCTCGGGCAGAAGAAAACCAGAAAGTGTCGGTGGATTTTGTCACCAAGGCACTCACCGGCGCCCACAAGGCCGCGTTTGCCAAGGCCGCAGGTCTGCCAAGCATTCAGGAGAGGGCTGATCGCTTGGGATTTCGTGATCCCAACTGCATAACCACAATTTCAGATAAGCAGACTCCACTTAGGCTTTTGTACATTAACGACCATGGCACCACGGGGCTTAAGGGTGACCCATCTAGTTCCGACTCAAATTTCTACAAATTTCTGCTTACCCTCGGCGATGGCGGCAAAGAGCAAGATGAACACGGAACCGGCGGTTCCTATGGCTATGGCAAGTCTGTATATAGTGCAAACTCTGGTATACAGACGATTTTCGCATATAGTCGAACAAAAAATGAGAATGGAGAGCCTTTATCTCTTCTGTTCGGGTGTGGATACTATCGTAAGCATGCACACCTGCAGAAAGTCTTTACGGGTCGGGGCTGGTTTGGCTTGGACAACTCTCCCAGCGTAACTGATGCCCAACCGGTCGTCGACCCATTGCTGAACGATGCCGCAGACGCCATGGCGAGTCTCCTTGGCTTTGACAATCGTAGTGCAGACGACCTCGGCACGTCCGTGCTGATAGTCGATACTCTTCTGTCTTCCGATGGCATCTTGGAGGGAGTGGAGGACTGGTGGTGGCCTCGCCTCATTTCCCACAAGCTTGATGTTCGCGTCGTTCGGGAGGACGGAAAAGAGGAACTTCCGAGGCCGAGGAAGCGACACCATCTTCGCCCTTTCCTCGAGGCATATGACATCGCCACCGGCAAATCGCCGTCTGACGGCAAAACACAGTTTCAGAAGCCGATTGGCAAAAATGACGGCTACTTAGGTCTTTCGGTTCTCAAACAGGAGGAGGATGGAGATTACGCGGTAGCTGAAGATAGGACGGATTCGGTTGCCCTCATTAGAAGCCCGCTGATGGTTGTAGCGTACTATAGGAAATGGAACGTTGGGACGCCGGTCTTGGCAGGTGCCTTCCTCGCTTCTGCTGACATTGATCTAGTTTTGCGATCTTCTGAGCCGCCCGCTCATGACCGGTGGGATCCCGAGGCAAGGCGCCTGCAGGATCAGACTGGTTCTAAGCGAATGATCGTGGAGCGGGTCCTCTCGGGCATTAGAAAGACAGTAAAATCATCCCAGAAAACGGCGTCTCCTCCGACGCCTTCCAAGCCGAAACGACTGACTTTTCTTGAGCGAACTCTTGCTAGTCTATTATCACCATCAAAGAGCGGTACTGCCAAAAAGCCTGAAGTCGCGGCAGCTCCGATACACTTAGAATACGACAAGGTACCTCACACTTCGGCAGACGGTGAAGCGTTAAAGTTAGCGGCGACCTTTAGCGTTCGATTGAAGGCAGATGAAGCTAGCAGCGCTGTAAAGGTTCGGTTGAAAGTCACGTGCCCGATTATAGAAGATGGGGCCACAGGCGATTCGTTAAAGCTATCAATCAAAACTGATAGCGCCCTTGAAGTTGATCCCGACAACCCGGAATGGATGACATTCGTGCTGTCTCCAGATAAGCCTTCGAGGTTTTCGTGCGAGACAGAGAAATACGATCCGCTGTGGACCGTTCGTTTCGTTCCGGAAGTCGAAGCCGTGGGAGCTTAACGTGATTGCAGCTTGGCACAGAACAGAGCCTCGAGAAGTTCGACCTTTCTTCCAACTTCAAAGCGCCGAAGATTCCCTTCGATCATGTCGGATAAAGCTCTTCAAAGACAGTGACATCTCAGACGAAACGTCCTTTGATCTTGATGAAATTGCCTTTCAGAAACTTGATCCGATCGTTTTCTTTTCAGTTGTTGGCCCGGAGACTTGGCTCCCATCGGGACTCGAGGCATCCGATCTGGAACTGGTGCTCGTCGCGACGCACCCGTTTCTGAAGCGATCCGAAGTCTTGGCTAGTTTGCCTCTGTCGGAGTCTCTACCTACCGATTGGGCAATTTCACCGGAGATACTGGGCCGCTTTGCTGGAGGCAGAAACCTCAAGTTAACTGTAGCAATCTGTCTTCGATATGACCGCGAGCCAATGCCGGGCTCGCCGTTCGTCGTAGGGCATTGGCTAGCGCAAAAAACTTTTTCGCTAAAATCTCGCGCGACCCCTACTCTTTTTGACCTTCGGACGCGAACCGACGAGGAATGGGTGGCTGCTCATTTTCCGCCTAAGACTTTGTACTTCGTCGAATACGCCGGCGGCATAGCTGAGGAAAGTGAAGAAGACACCTATGTAGCGAGAGTTTATATTCACATAGACGCGCATAATAAGCTTGTCTCTTCCCCTAGTTTGGGGGATGCATTTCAACCTTTTTTGGCAACTGAGATAGTTTTGTCAATTCTTACCGAGAGCTTTAGTGAATGGAAAAGTTTAGACACTCCGCATTCTGGTAGCCCTCTTGCAACACTTCTCCAACAACTGGGAAAGAGCTCACCGATAACCCTTAGTGCGCTAAAAGATGCTATAAATACTCCTGGCCGTGCTCGCGCAATACTTCAAGACCGCCTCGCCGTCGTACAAGCAATTAAGTAGGAAGGATTGCTATGCCATATCCGATTATGAGCAGATCTGAAGTGCGATCTTATCTCCTTCCCGGGGAAGGACAGGCGGAGTCGACTCCGCCCGAAGTGAGGTACTCCGATGATGGAGCCGATGAAGACTGGGATGGCATCGGTGAACAGTTGGCTAAATTTTTGAATGGATTGCTGGATACCTACAAACCGTCCAAGGGAGCTATCGGCGGCGGGGATTTTGAGGCTGCGGCCACCGCTCATGTGCATAAGATCCTTCCTGCCCATCCAGCCTTGGCGAACCCGGAGTTCTGGACCTGGCTCGCCGTGATCCACTGCAAAAACGTGATTGATCGAAGGTATGGCGAGGACCGAGATCCTAAGAACTTTGGCGTCGGGGCGGCAACTGAAAATCTTCTATATCGACTTTGGCTTAGGGCGGAGTTGTCTGTAGACGATAACCTCACCGACAAATACGACCTGGCACGCAGGGGGGATATCGATTTTTGGCGTAGCCATCTTTTCCGACAGGGCTATGGAAATTGTCGGACGTTCGCACGCGCTCTGATTTCATTCCAGTTCCCATCAAATGCGAACGACAAGCCCCGACTGAAAATCGCTCAGATACGTGCACTGGCGAAGCAGCTAAAAAGGGCTCGAACTAATTTGATGTTTGAGCTAATGAGTGAGGCGCGGGCAACGAGCTTCATCGATTCGCAATGGGAGCGTATTGCCTCGGCCGCGGCGTGAGGTGTTCAGTGCATGAAACCTATGTGAGGATTGGGCCCAAGCTCAAGCGCAGGGTGCAGTTAGCTCCTGGCAAATCTGAGGAAACATCTATCGTTAATCTAGCCGACGATGGGCTGGAGCCGCGCCATGCTTGGTGGCAATCGCTGCTCCGCGGCAGCGAAGTTCAGTCAGTGGAGAAAGGCGCCCCTCTCCGGATTGTTGACGCCTTTTGCGGATCAGGAGGCCTTGGGTTGGGGATGGCCCTCGCGGCACAGGCCGTCAACCGAGCGGTTGAGTTCCCAGCAATCATAGACACCGACGCAGCGGCGCTGGAAATCCATAGTTACAATATGGGTGCAAAGCGCAAAATCGCAGCTAGCGCCGCGTCGTTGGTCGATTTTCATGTACTGGGACTCGGTGATAACGCGCAATTTGGCTATGAACCGGAGACCGTTCACGCTGATCTTGACAATATTGGGTCGATCGACGTTTTCATTGCTGGCCCTCCATGCCAGGGTCACTCAAATCTAAACAACCACACCCGTCGTCAAGACCCCAGAAATGACCTCTACGTTACCGCCGTGGCGCTTGGTGTCGCACTAAAAGCCAAAGCAGTCATTATTGAGAATGTACCGACTGTGCAAAATTCGCACTCCGATGTGGTCGCCACAGCTGTAGGTCTTCTAAAGTCAGCCGGCTACTCTACCTCCATGGGCGTGATCAAGGCCGACAATCTTGGAGCAGCGCAGCGGCGGGCTCGCCATTTTTTAGTAGCATCGAAGGAGGCGCCCTTAAACCAAGATTATCTTATGACGTTCTCTGACGCGTTGAAATCTTCAAGCATGCCACTGTCTTGGGCTATCGGTGATCTTATCAACTTGCAGTCGATTGAGTTAATAAATTCGACTCCTGTAGTTTCTTCTATTAACGCCGAGAGAATCAACTATTTATTCGACCACAATCTTTACGATTTGCCGGATTCCCAGAGGCCTGATTGCCATAAGAACGGCACATCCTACACGGCTGTATACGGGCGAATGTATTGGGATCGACCAGCGCAAACTATAACAACCGGCTTCGGGACACCTGGGCAAGGGCGGTACGTTCATCCCATTGAGCGGCGGCTTATAACACCAAGAGAAGCGGCTAGAATCCAGGGGTTTCCAGATTGGTTTGATTTTGTGCCAAGCGGTCTTGCGGTGAAGCGCAAACATCTCGCTAAGTGGATTGGCGATGCAGTTCACCCGACCTTGGGCTATGCGGTGGGGCTAGCCGCGCTCAGTGCTATGAAGATTGAGGGTCAACGCAGCATACAGAGCGCAGCCTGATATCGCCCCGGAACACCGCACCCCCTCACCCCAGCGTCTCGCGTATCGCCGCCGCCAGCCTCTCCACCCCATCCCGCGTCTGCGCCGCATCGCACGCCGCATAGCCCAGCACCAGCCCTTGGGTCGGCGCCGTGTTCTGGAAATATTTCGACAGCGGCGAGACGTTGATGGCCCTTCTTGCCGCCGCCTGGCTGACCTTGATGTCGTCGATGCCTTCCCTCAGATAGCCCACCACCTGGATGCCGGCTTCGGCGGGGGAGAGGGTGATCTCGTCGCGCAGGCGCTCGGTCACGATATCGCGAAAAAGCTGGCGGCGCTGGGCGTAGATGCGGCGCATGCGCTTCAGGTGCCGGCTCATGTGGCCTTCGGTGATGAAATCGGCGAGCGCTGCCTGCAGCAGCAGCGGCGCGAACTGGCCGGTGGTGGAGAGCGCGTTGACGATGCGGCCGGCGAGCTCCACGGGGAGCACCATGAAGCCGAGGCGAAGTGCGGGAAACAGCAGCTTGGCGAAGGTGCCGACATAGATGACGCGGCCGGCGCGGTCCATGCTCTGGATCGCCGGCACGGGGCGCCCTTGAAAGCGGTATTCGCCGTCGAAATCGTCCTCGATCACCCAGGCATTGGCGGTCTCGGCGATATCGAGCAGGCGCAGCCGCTCCTCCATGCGCATAGTGATGCCGAGCGGATGCTGGCAGGCCGGCGTCACATAGATGAGGCGGGGCAACGGGTCCGGCGGGTCGAGACGCCAGCCGCGCTCCTGGTCGACCGGGATGGGCAGGATCCTGGCGCCGGCCACGGTGAAGGCGGCCTTGGCGCCGTAATAGCCGGGCTCTTCCATCCACACCGTGTCGTCGGGGTCGAGCAGCAGGCGCGCGAGAAGATCGAAGGCTGCCTGCGCGCCGGTGGTGACGACGATCTGCTCGGGGCGGCAGCGCACGCCGCGGGCGGAGAAGAGATAGCCGGCGATCGCTTCCTTCAGCGCCGGGTGGCCGGTGACGTCATAGGTGCCGAACAGCGTCTCGCCGCCATGGCTGGCGCGGCGCGCCACCAGCCGGCCCCAGACGCCGAAGGGAAAGCTCTGCGCATCCGGCATGCCGGGGTGGAAGGCGACGTGGCCCGGCCTGCCGTGATGATAGGGCTGGCTGAGCAGCTGCTGGCCGCGCAGCGAGGGTGATCGCAGCGGCACCGGCGGTTCCTCGCGCGGTGACTCGCGCGGGCCGTCCGGCAGGTCGACGATGACCGGGCGCGCGCCCTGGCGGTTGGCGAGATAGCCTTCGGTGACGAGCTGGTCGTAAGCGGTAACGATGGTGTTGCGACCAAGGCCAAGCTCGGCGGCCAAGGCGCGGGTGGAGGGCAGCTCGGAGCCCGGCGGCAGCGCGCGGCTGCGGATGATGGCGACGAGGCCGTGATAGAGTTGGCGCGTGAGATGCTCGGGGCTCGCGCGGTTCACAGCCAGCATGTCGAGGGGGAAGGGTTGGGGCTTGGGGTGCGGGCGCATGGCTAGCTAGTCTCTGCGGCCTGCCGGCAGCGGAAGCTTCCAAAGAGCTCGCCTTGCAGCGTCGAGTTGCCGCCCACCCCCCTCTGGCCTGGCCGCC
>NZ_VFVL01000033.1 GCF_006442815.1 Mesorhizobium sp. B2-4-3 | reverse complement strand
CCGCCATTCTGGCCGTTGCCGCCAGGCCCGGTCGCGCTATCTCCTCCTCCTCCGCCGCCGGCATTGAGGCCTCCGCGCCCGCCGTCCGCCAGCGCTGGACCGGCGCCGAACGTCGTGCTTGCCAGAAGCAGAAGCGCCACGCTTCGGGTGATGCCGCGCCGGGAGGCGGGCTGGCACGTCTCGAGGGAGGCTCGGCAGCCGGCGGGCACGGCCGCCAGACAAGCCGCCACGGAACCTTCATCTGTTGGTATTACGTCGCCCACCATTCGCCTCCCCGAAACAACCGGACAATTTGCAGATGCGTCACGGCCCGCAAGGCGGCGCGAAAGGAATGAGACGCTGGGTCAATAAAATGAGACGCCTTGCAAAGTAGGGAGCAGCGAGGTGAGCCTCCGCCGACTACGGACACGGACGAGGCCTGCCGAGGCGCGGCGGCGAGGCGACGCCTCGATTCCCTCCCGGCAAGCGCGGACCACGCAAAAGCGGGCGTCTGGCGTACGAACCCCGCGGTCTACGCCGCCGGTACACCCTCGCCGTGAAGCCAGCGCTCCATCGTGCTGAAGGCGCGATCGCCGACCAGTTCGGACTCGTGCAACTCCCCGCTCAGCGATGCGACGCGCAATTCGGTCGGCGACATGCCATGGGCCTGTCGAAAGGCCCGGTTGAACGCCGGAACATTGCCGAAACCGCATCGAAGGGCGATGGCGCTGATGCGCTCCTGGGCATAGGCCGGATCGACGACGAGTTGATAGGCGCGCATCAGCCGCCGCCGCTGGATATAGAGGGTGACCCCGCCCAGTTGTTCGAACAGGCGATAGAGCTTGGCCCGCGACACGCCGAGCTTGTCGCACAGGAACTCCGGCCCCATCGATGGATCATGGAGATTGGCGTCGATCGCCTTGCGGCAGGTTTTGAGCGAAGCATCGGCCGCGACCTGGGCGATCATGCCTCGTCCGTCGCTCGACGCCCCCGCGAATGCCGCGATCATCGCCGCCGTTCCGTGCGCGGCTGCATGAATGTCGGATGGCGCGAGCGCGGGGGCCTGCTCGTAAAGCAAACGCATATGGGCCGCAAGCATCGTGTTCAGCGCGCTGCCCCTTGGCAGAACCCTGCCGTGCAGGGAGTCGAGATCGGCGACATGCGGTTCCAGCAGCGTTCTCGGCAAAATGAGTGTGAAGCTTTTGTAGTCGGTCGAGCGCAGCGTGCTGCGGCGCGTCATGTCGAGGACGCATATATCGCCGGTGTGCACCTCCGTCGTGCGTCCCTCGACGTCGAGGCCGAACCCGCCCTGCGAACGGACCACGAGGCTGATATGATCGATGTTGCTGCGCGCGATGGTGCGCGCCGTGCGCTGCAGGGTCTCGGCTGAAGAATAACCGTCGATGATCACGAGGGGCGCCAGATTGTAGCTCGTCAATCCGGCGCTGAACGACGAACGGGCCGCCGGCCTTGCCGCATCCATTTCATAAAGCGGAGCGTAGCCCGACCGCCAAAGCTCGAACTCACGCGCATTGCCGGCACGGATAGACAAACTCAAACGATTCGGCGCGCGAGGCATCGTTTGTGGCGCTGGCGAATCCATGCGGCGGCTTGCTCCAAAGCTCGCGAGCCAACGTGCCCAACAAGTCCCGATTTTGCAAGGCATTCATTCAATACCTAATATTCCCGGGCGCATGATCCTGGCGGCGCGCGACGCCCTGGCTGAATCGAATTTAGGCCACCGCCTGTAGACATAGCGGCGGCAATGAAACAATCTTCACTGCGGGAACATAAGCGCGCCTCGAAGAAGGCGCCTACCTTCGGGTGCGCATGAACAATCGCTGGACCTTGTACGATCCACGCCTGGCCTGGATGCTGGTTGCGCCGGTGCTTCTGCTGCTGATCTTCTTCCTGGTGCTGCCGATCGCGGTGATGGCGGCCTATACGTTCTTCACCTTCGTCACCGCAGGCGTCGAAACCAGCGCGCTGACCACCGCCAACTGGCAGGAATTCTTCACCGACAGCTATTATTCCGGTTTCCTTCTGAAGACGCTGAGGGTCGGCGCGATCACCGCGCTGCTGTGCGGCGTGCTCGGCTATTTCCCGGCCTATTTCATCTGGGCGACGAGCTTCAGGCACAAATGGCTGCTCTTGCTCCTGCTCATCGTGCCGTTCTGGATCAGCTTCACCATCCGCACCTTTTCCTGGATCAACATCCTGGGCGAACAGGGCGTCATCAACGTCGCTCTGCTCAAGATGGGCATCATCAACGCGCCGCTGCCGATGCTCTACAACGAGGGCGCGGTGATCCTGGGACTGCTGCACTTCCTCCTGCCCTACATGATCCTCAACGTCTATGTCAGCCTCGAGGGCATCGACCGCACGCTGATCTCGGCCGCGCGCTCGATGGGCTGCACCAGCGCGCAGGCATTCCGCGAGGTCACGCTTCCCCTCTCCCTGCCCGGCCTGGCGGCGGGGTTACTGCTCTGCTTCGTGCTGGCGGCGGGCAGCTATGTGACGCCGCAATTGCTCGGCTCGGGCCGCGACGCGCTGTTCGGCAATCTGATCTACGACACCATCATGAGCGAATTGAACTGGCCAATGGGCGCCACGCTGTCGATCGTGCTGTTCCTCGTGCTCGGCTTCTTCGCCGCCATCTACACCCGCTACATGGGCATGTCGCAGATTGTGAAGGGGTTGGCCGGATGAAGGCGCGGCGAAAAGAGGAAGGCAAATGGGCCTGGCGGCTGACCGGCTTCGTCACGCTCTGCGTCTACGTCTTCATGTTCGCGCCGATCGTGGCGACCGTCATCCTGTCGTTCAACGCCTCGATGTTCGGCGGCTTCCCGATGACCGGCTTTTCCTTGCAATGGTACGCCAAGCTGATGGGCAATGAAGCGGTGCTGGCCGCCTTCCGCACCTCGCTGTGGATCGCGCTGGTCACCGCCGCCGTCACCACCGCCATCGGCGTCGTCACGGCGTTCGCGCTGGTGCGTTTCGAGTTCCCGGGCAAGCAGGCGCTGAGCACGCTGGTGATCCTGCCGGCGCTGGTGCCGGAGACCATCCTCGGCGTCGGCCTTCTTGTGCTGATCAAGGCGATCGACCAGCCGCGCACCATGCTGCTTCTGGTGCTCGGCCATATCCTTTTAGCCGTGCCCTATGTGGTGCTGATCGCGCAGGCGCGCATGGTCGGGATCCGGCGCGTCTATGAGGAGGCCGCGCTCTCGCTCGGCGCATCGCGCTTTTCGTCGTTCCGCGAGATCACGCTGCCGCTGCTGATCCCGGCGGTCGTCGGCGGCGCGCTGCTCGCCTTCACCATCTCGTTCGACAACACCTCGGCCAGCCTGTTCTGGCGGCCGGCGGGCGTCGAGACCATGCCCACCCAGATCCTTTCCATGCTGAAAATCTCGATCAGCCCGGAGATCAACGCGCTCGGCACCGTGATGATCCTGGTGACCGTCGCCATCCCGTTGATCGGCGGCCTGATCCTGCAGAGCCTGACGAAGTTGAAGAGACGCGGTGAACCAAAGGAGGAAGCACGATGAAACTGACGACAACCAAACGGCTGGAACGGCTGCATGACCGGTATGCCAATGGCGATCTGAGCCGCCGCACTTTCCTGACGCTGACGGCGGCAGCCGCCGCATCGGCGGGGCTTTCCATGCCGTGGATGGGCCGCGCGCTCGCCGCGGTCGAGGAAGTCCGCTTCGACGGCTGGGGCGGCACGGTGCAGGACGCGATCGACAAATTCGCCTTCCAGCCCTACACGGCCAAGACCAAGATCAAGGTGGTGCAAGGCACGTTCGGCGACGAGGACGAGATCATCACCAAGATCAAGACCGCGAAGCCCGGTGACTACCAGGTCATCCATTCGTCGGGCGTCAATTACTACATCAAATACGTCAATGGCGGCCTGACCTCGGAGATCAACGAGGCCAACATTCCCAACATGGTGAATGTGCTGCAGCCGATGATCGAGCCGTTCCGCAAGCTGACGCCGAAGCTGTCGGCCGTGCCTTACGACTACGGCACCACCGGCATCGCCTACAACACCAAGGTCATCTCGCCGGAAGAGGCCAAGGAAAAGGGCGCCGCATTGCTGCTCGACAAGAAATACGCGGGCAAGGTCGGCGGCTATTCCGACATGACGACGCGCGTCTGGTACGCGGCTTTGGCCACCGGACAAGATCCCAACAACCTCAAGGACATGGACACGATCTGGGCCAAGGTGCGCGAGACGCGCGACCTCGCCAAGAAGTTCTGGAGCTCCGGCGCGGAACTTATGGACCTGCTTTCCAAGGGCGAGATCGTGGTGACCGACGCCTGGTCGGGCCGCGTCGCAGCACTCCAGGACCAGGGCCATCCGATCGGCTATCTCGATCCGGCCGGTTCCTATGCCTGGATGGAGGACATGCTGATCCTGAAGGGCTCGCCGATGACCGAATGCGAGGAGCTGATCAACTTCATGCTCGACCCGGCGACCTCGATCGCGGTGGCCGAGGGCCAGAGCTACCCGCCGTCGCTCGACCCGACCAAGGTCAAGCTCACCGACAAGATCGCGAAGCTGCCGGCTTTCGATCCGACCGGCACGATGAAGGCGCTGACCTTCGCCGATCCGACCTACTGGGCGACCAACGAGGACGCCTGGACCAAGCAGTGGAACAGGATATCGAAAGGTGCCTGACGGCCAGGACGCGAAAATCCATCCCCGGCCGGCCTCGGCCGGGGCGGAAGGCGCGAACGCGGCCGCCGGGGCGAGCAGCCCGGCGGTCGAGTTCCGCAACATCGACATCGCCTATGGCAAGTTCGTCGCGGTGCGCGATTTCTCTTTGTCGATCCGCAAGGGCAGCTTCGTCACGCTGCTCGGGCCTTCGGGCTGCGGCAAGACGACGATCCTGCGCTCCATCGCCGGCCTGGTCGACATTTCGGCCGGCCAGATCATGATCGGCGGCCGGCGCGTCGACGACGTGCCGATCTACAAGCGCAATATCGGGTTGGTGTTCCAGAGTTACGCGCTGTTCCCGCACAAAACCGTGTTCGACAATGTCGCCTTCGGCCTGAAATATCGCAACGTCGCCAAGCCCGAGATCAAGCGCAAGGTCGGCCAGGCGCTCGAGATGGTGCGGTTGCCGGGCAGCGAGAAGAAACTGCCCTCGCAATTGTCGGGCGGCCAGCAGCAGCGCATCGCGCTGGCGCGCGCCATCGTGTTCGAGCCGCAGGTGCTTCTGCTCGACGAGCCGCTCTCGGCGCTCGACGCCAACATGCGCGAGGAGATGCGCGTCGAGATCAAGAAGATCCAGAAGGAGACCGGCATCACCGCCATCTTCGTCACGCACGACCAGGAAGAAGCGCTGTCCATGTCGGACCGCATCGTGGTGATGAATGCCGGCTCGGCCGAGCAGGTCGGCACGCCCGAAGAGGTCTACGAGCGGCCGGCCACCGCCTTCGTCGCCGACTTCCTCGGCAAGGCCAACATGCTCGCTGGCACGGTGAGCCGATCCGACAGGCCGACGACAGTCAAGCTGGCCAGTGGCCAGGCCGTCAATGTGCTGGCGCCGCGACCGCTGCCGCAGGGCAGCGCCGTCACCGTCGTGGTGCGGCCGCAGAAACTCGCGGTGGGTGCCAAGGCGAGCGCCAACCGGTTGCCTGGCCGGGTCGTGTCGGCCTCCTATCTCGGCAGCAGCGCCATCTACGAGGTCGACATAGGCGGCAAGACGAACATCCGCGCCAACGCCCCGATCGATGGCCGCGTTCTGCGCGAAGGCGAAGCGATCGAACTCAGCTTCGACGCGGACGATTGCGTCTTGCTGGACGAGGCCGGGCGGCGGATTTCCTGAAGGCCGCCACCGCCCTGTAATCAGTACGACCCTTGACGGCTATTACAGTTCATTGCTTGGAGAGAAACGCTTTGCAGGCAGGAGTGAGCTCACTGATGTGCTGTTTAAGACAGCTCAACCCCTTTGCATTGTCGACCATCTTGCACAGTCGCTGGGCATCCGCCCTGCATGGTGTTTTGTAGGCATCTTTCGCAAAAGCGACGTCGGCGAGGAAAAGCGAACTAGAAGCCAGAAGCGCCAGTCCAAGCGTTTTCTGTTTGCGCATAATTTAATTCCCCTCTGAACATGAGCATGGTAACGCAGCCATATATACGCTAGACCTGATATAATAAGAAGGCCAAGGACTTCGCGACGAAGCGCTCCATGCCGCATTGGCAAGGCACGATATTTTCAAACTGAGATACCACCAGATTCCCACGGCAATTTCGACGCCCGCTCCAACGCTCGCTCCCCCGGTCGTCGGCGACAAGTCTTCCCATTGGTGACGTGAATGATCACGCCGCAAAGAGATGGAGACGACAATGACGAGTTTGGAGCACACCGCCTGTGAACCCAGCCGCGCGGACCTCAGCCTGATTGGCTTTGCCGGCCGTGCGCTGCGGCTTGCCTATCGTGCGATGAGGATGCGCAGCGACCGCGCCGCCATGCAGGCCATGCCCGATCATCTGCTCAAGGACTTGGGTATCGCCCGTTCGGAAATCGACCATTACACCTCGATGCGCTACGCCTCCGACGCCGACGGGATGGAAATCCGCAACGCCGGATGACCCCCGATGGCGGTCGTCACCACGCTCTCGACAGGCCCCGGGCTTCCCCACGCCGGGGGCTTTTGCGTTCCGGCGCATTCGGGCGTTGACATTCGTTTCAAACGATACATCCAACGCAATTTCCAACGGTAGACGTATGAAAAATTCCACGGTCGCACCCACTCTCGTTCAAACGCTCCATCGGCAAACAGAGGCCGTCACGGCAACCAAGCCGCAAACGAACCTTTGGAGATGAAGATGCAACCCAACACCAAACCTGCACGGCTTCCGCTCAATGGCGTCGACACGCCGAACCTTCTGGCGACGATCAATTTCGTCGCCGCGCAGCCGGAGCTGGCAAAATTCCAGTTCCGCGCCCACAACGAGTGGATCGAAGGCACGCACAGCAAGACCGTCATGAATGGCTTCTTCGGCGCCGGCCAGGAGCAGAAGCACGAGAAGCCGCATTATGCCGACGCCGACCATCCGGCGATCCTGTGCGGCGGCGACAATGCGCCGACCCCGGTCGAATGGCTGCTGCACGGGCTGGCGGGCTGCCTGATGGCTGGCGTCGCCAACATTGCCGCCGCGCGCGGGATCAAGCTCACCAAGGTGAAGTGCTCGGTCGACGGCGACATCGACCTGCGCGGCATCCTCGGCATTTCCGACGAGGTCCGCAACGGCTTCCAGAACATCCAGGTGTCGTTCGAGATCGAAGGCGACGCGCCGGCCGAGAAGCTGCAGCAGCTGGTCGAGCAGTCGCGAGCCCGTTCGGCCGTGTTCGACGTGCTGACCAAGGGCGTGCCGGTCACCGTCGGCATCAAGACCATCCAGTAAGCCGAAGCCGGCAGGCGATCCGGACCGATCCGGGCCGCCTGCTTCCTCCCAAACGGACCAGAACCATGAGACGCGCGGTCGTCATCATCGGCGCGGGCCAGGCTGGCCTTGCGCTCAGCCATTGCCTCGGCCAGGCCGGTATCGACCATGCCGTGCTGGAGCGCGGCCGCATCGGCGAGCGCTGGCGCTCGCAGAGCTGGCGCTCGCTCAGGCTGCTCACGC
This sequence comes from Mesorhizobium sp. B2-4-3, assembly GCF_006442815.1. Classification (GTDB taxonomy): domain Bacteria; phylum Pseudomonadota; class Alphaproteobacteria; order Rhizobiales; family Rhizobiaceae; genus Mesorhizobium. The sequence goes on along the minus strand of NZ_VFVL01000033.1, from coordinate 57,213 downwards.
CGAACTGGCTGAACGCCCTGCCCGGCTCGCCCTATGAGGGCGGCGATCCCGACGGCTTCATGAGCAAAGGGGCTTTCGTGGAAAGCCTGGAGCGCTACGCCTGGCAGTGGCATGCGCCCGTCGAGACCAATGTCGAGGTCACATCTGTCAAGAGGACCGGCGACGGCTTTGCCTTGCGCACCAGCGCCGGCGAGTGGTCGGCGCGCGCGGTCGTCGTCGCGACGGGACATTGCGACCGGCCGGTCATCCCTTTTTCGGCTGAGACCATTCGCGGACCGCTCAGTATTCACGCCTCGCAATATCGCTCGCCCGGCGAGTTGCCGGGCGGCGGCGTGCTGGTCGTCGGCGCCTCGTCCTCCGGCGTGCAGATCGCCGACGAGCTCGCCCGTGCCGGACGCCGCGTGGTGCTTTCGGTCGGCAAGCATACGCGCCTGCCCAGAACATGGCGCGGTCAGGATATCTTCTTCTGGCTGTGCGCAATGGGCCTGATGGCGCAGCGCCGGGAAGACCTCGCCAATCCGGAAGGCGCGCGACGCCAGCCGTCGCTGCAGCTCGCCGGTCGGCCCGACAGGGCCGATGTCGATCTCGCCACGCTGCAGGCGCTTGGCGTGGAGCTGACCGGGCGGGTGCGCGGCGTCGGCGATCGCGAGATCGCCTTCGCCGGCGACCTTGGCCAGCACATGGCCGCGGCGGAAGCGAAGCAGGCGCGCCTGCTCGACCAGATCGACCGCTTCACGGGCGTGGCGACACCAAACCGGCCCGAGCCGATTGCGATGCCGGCGCGCGCAGAACAGCTGTCGCTCACCGACGGATCGATCCGCACCATCATCTGGGCCACCGGCTATGCGCGCTCGCTCGGCTGGCTGGAGCCGCTGGCGCTCGGCGCCGACGGCGAGCTCGCGCATCAGGGCGGCGTCACCTGCGTGCCCGGCCTCTATGCGCTCGGCTTCCGCTTCCTGCGCAAGCGCGATTCCAACTTCATCGGCGGCGTCGGCGCGGACGCCGAAGCGATCGCCGCCGAAATCTCGCGTCATCTCGACTGCAACGGCCGCAAGGCGGCCTGAGGATCACGACCACCATGGCAACCAATCCCATCTCCCTCATGGCCACCCCCAGGCGCGGCCACTACGACGCCATCATCGTCGGCGCGCGCTGCGCGGGTGCGGCGACCGCGATGCTGCTCGCGCGCGCGGGTCTCAAGGTGCTTGCGATCGACCGCAAGCCGTACGGCTCCGACACGCTGTCGACGCATGCGCTGATGCGGCCGGCCGTGTTGCAGCTTTGGCGCTGGGGCCTGCTCGAGCCGCTGCTCAAGGCCGGGACGCCGCCGATCGAGACGACGACTTTCCACTATGGCGAGGAGGAGATCGCCGTCCCGCTCGCCGCCGGTTCGGACCTTCCCGGGCTGATCGCGCCGCGGCGCACGGTGCTCGACCGCATCCTGGTCGATGCGGCGCGCAAGGCCGGCGCGGAGGCCCTGCACGAGGTGGCGGTCGGCGACCTCTTCGCCGACACGCGCGGGCGCGTGCGCGGCATCGAAATCCGCGCCGCCGGTCGCGCATCCGTGAGGGTCAGCGCCGATATCGTGGTCGGCGCCGACGGCATCGGCTCGCTGGTCGCGAAATGCGTGGACGCCCAGCCCTTGCGGCGCGGCGCAGTGTCGGCCGCCCATGTCTATGGCTATGCGCCGGTCGAGCCGGGCGCCGGCTATCACTGGTACTTCCGCGACGGGATCGCCGGCTCGTTCATCCCGACCAATGACGGCCTCGCCTGCATCGTCGCCTCGGTGCCGACGAGCCTGTTCGACCAGCGCTTCCGCCTCGGCCACGCCCGCGCCCGCATGGACGTGCTCGAAGCGCTTTCGCCGGCGCTGGCAGCACAAGCGGCCCAGGCGCCGAAGGACGCCCGCCTGCAGGCGTTCCGGGGCGTGCCGGGCTATATCCGTCAGGCGCACGGCCCCGGATGGGCGCTGGTGGGTGACGCCGGCTTCTTCCGCGACCCGATCACCTCGCACGGCATTTCCGATGCGCTGCGCGACGCCGAGAGCCTCGCGCGCGCCATCCTCGACGGGTCCGACGCGGCATTCACGATCTGGCAGCGGCAGCGCGACCTGATCGCCAACCAGATCCTGGATACCACCGACGCGATCGCCGGCTTCGACTGGACGCTCGACGATATCGGCGAGCGGCATCGCCGCTTCAGCGCCGTGCTGAAGGCAGAGGTGCAGGCGCTGGCCGGGCAGCCCATGCCGGCCCGCCGCGCCCCTTCCCCTGCATCGCGGCCGACCGCCCACCGGGCGCCGGCCAACCAGGACGAGCCACCGGCCTCGGCCGGCTCGAACCTCAATCGCAACCGAACCGGAGCAAGACCATGACTATGCATGTGATGAAGGACGGGTGGGTCGGTGTCATCAAAGGGCGACCGCAATTGGGCGCTTTCGCCGAGCGCTCGCGGCGCACGCAGCCTCAGGATATCGACGCCTTCGCCGAGATGACCGGCGACCGCAATCCGCTGCATTACGACAAGGCGCTGGCCGAGGCTTCGGTGTTCGGCAAGCTCATCGTGCAGGGCGGCGTCACCTCAGGCATCCTGAACGCGGTGGTGGCGGAGGATCTTCCCGGCCCCGGCTCGGTGTTCCTCGAAGTCTCGTGGAAATTCGTCAAGGCGGTCGGCGTCGGCGAATTGATCACCGGCCGCGTCGAGGTCAAGGACGTGCGCGCCGACAAGCCGATCACAAAGCTGGAGACATCGGTGCGCAACGAAGCCGGCGAGCTTTGCCTCACCGGCACCGCCACGGTGTTCACCGTGCCATTGGCCGGGGGCTGAGAGCTTCTGGACCGCTTGGCTACGCGCCCGCCGTCTCGGCGATGAAGGCGCGGACGTGGTCGATGAACTCCTCGAAGGCGGGCTCGCCTTCGAGGAGGATGTGGTTCTGGCTCTCGAGCTCGATGAAGCGCGCGCCGGGAATGCCGGCGGCCATGGTGCGCCCGGATTCGACGGGAGCGACGTTGTCGTCCCGCGCGTGCAGCACCAGCGTCGGCACGCGCACCTTCTCCAGCAAGTCGCTGACATCGATCACGGAAAAGGCGCTCTGCAGGCGCCAGGCATCGTCAGGCGAGACGGTGCGCAGCATCAGATCGTCCATCCAGGCGAAATGCTCGTGCGTGGCGCCGGGGATGAACATGGAGCAGAACGCCTGGCGGAACATCGGGTTCGGCTTGCCCCAGCTCTCGCGCATCAGCGTCGCGGCGGCCTCGCGCGTCGCGATCTCGCCCGCGTCGCCACGCGCCCGCCAGCCTTTGACGTAGCCGCCATAAAGGATCATGCCCGAGACGCGCTCGGGATGCCGGATGGCGTAGGCGATCGAAACCGCGCAGCTCTGCGACAGGCCGAGCAAGGTGAAGCGATCGAGCGCCGTTGCCTCGACCACGCATTCGAGGTCCGACAGCATGGTCTCGAACGAGATATCGACGACATGCCTTTGCGACAGGCCGTTGCAGCGCTCGTCATAGCGCACCAGCCGGTTCCGGCGCGACAGTTCCCGCATCCAGTGCCGCCAGATCGGGCTGTCCCAGTCGAAGGTGAGATGCGACATCCAGTGCGCGGCGCGCAGGATCGCAGGGCCGCTGCCGGTGCTGGCATGGGCGAGCCTGGTGCCATCGCGAGCACGGCAGAATTGCACGGCGCGGCCGGGATCCTGCGATGACGCGGATTTCAACGGGACTTGCGGCGGCCGGGCGGAACCGGACTGCGATGCGCGACCCGTGGCTTGAGCAGCGGCCGACCGGACCCTGTCCTCCAGCGCCTCGGTCTCGGCGGCGAGCCTCGTATCGTCGGGCACGAGGCTGCGCAGGCGCTGGGCAAAGGGCAGCGCCCGCCGCGGCTGGTCCGCCAGGCGCTCGACCAGCTCGCGCAGGATGCCGAGCTCGACGATCTCCACCTCGCTGGCGATGGCCTGCCGCCAGGCTTCATAGTCGAAGCAGCGCTCGAGCGAGAGGTCGGCAAGAAAGCCGCCACGGATCGAGGCCAGGACGGCTTCGAGTTCCTCGGTCGAGCGGGAGGAAAGGTCGGCCTTCACCAGCGGCGCCAGCCGCGCGTAATCCGTCGCGACATTGAGCGCGACCGCGTTGCGATCGGCGGCAAGGGCTGTTTCAACACCGCCCAGGACCTGGCGGATCTTGGACAAGCTCCAGCGCAAGGCACCGCGCGGATCGTCGGGGACGTCCCAGAATATCTCGCACAACCGTTCGCGCTGGTGCTGCCTGGCGGTGACGGCAAGGTAGGCGAGCAGCGCCCGCGTCTTGCGCGACGGCGGCAGGTCAAGCGGCTGGCCGTCGCGCATAACCTGAAAATCGCCAAGCACGCGCAGTTCCAGCATGTGCTGATCGCCGTTCATGCGTCCACGCGCTTGTCGATCGCCATGATCCCCCTTCGGCCTTGGCCGGCGCCGCCAAAGGCAGCCGCTCGCCATAGCAAAATCGGCTAATTTAGGGAAGCGTGGTCCGGACGGCTCACGGCCCGAGGAACCAAATCTACTTGGCGGCGCGGACAGCCGCTTATGTCAATCAAGAGATGTGGCCGCTCGTTCACGCCTTTGCCGGAACCGGCCTCGACTTGATCGCTGTCGCCAGCACGACCCCGGCGACGATGAAGGCCGCGCCGAGCAGATCGTAGTCGTGCAGGCTCTCGCCGAGCAGCAGATAGGCAAGCACCGCGACGAACAGCGTCTGCAGGTAGAGCAGCATGCTCGCCCGGCTTGCACCCAGCGCCTCCACGCTTTTATTGTAGAGATAATACATCAGCGACCCGCCTGGCCCCGCCAGATAGGCGAGCGCGAGCAGGCCATTGCCGTTCAGGGCAGAGCGCTCGTCGTTGAAGATTTCCCACAGGTGGAACGGCAGCGCGACCAGCGCGCCGGCGCCGAGCAAAAGCACGACCAGCGGCAAGAGCTCAAGGCCGAACTTGGAGCGGCGCAACAGCACCGTATAGAGCGCCCAGCAGAAGGCGCTGCCGACGATCCACAATTCGCCGATGTTGAACCGCAGTTGCACCAGCGCATCCAGCTTGCCATGCGCGACGATCACCAGCATGCCGGCAAGTGCCGCAACCGCGCCGAGCGACTTCCAGAGTCCGAGCGGCTCGCCAAGCACCAAGCGCGCCAGCACCATGGTCATGATCGGCGACATCGCCATGATGATGCCGGCCGTGGTGGCGTCGGTGTCGTTCAGGCCATGGTAGATCATGCCCTGGCAGAGCGTGAGGCCGATCGCCCCCACGGCGACGATCTCCAAGGGCCGGGATTTGAGAAGCGCAATCATCGCGCCGTGATGGCGGTGCACGATCGGCAAAAGGATGGCGCAGGCCAGCAAGAGCCGCCAGAAACACAACCCCCATGGCGGCATTTCCGGCGCCACCCATTTGGCCGCGATGTAGACGCCGGCCGAGAGCAGCCAGCACAGCACGGCGGTGGGATAGCCGCCCAGGGATGATACCGCGGCGATGGCCGGCGGTTCCGGCTGATGGACTATCGGTATCGCCTGCATCGCATGCCCCCCGTTCGATGAACGTCAGCCCAGACGTAGCCGGTATTCTACCTCATCCTGGGGGTGTTACATACGGCTCCGACAAAGCCGTCCGGCAGAGATCAATGCGGCGTGTCGCTGGCCATATGCAGGTGCTCCCAGGCCGAGCCGACGCGACCATGGAACTGTGATGCGAATCGTTCGGCTTCGATGTCTTCGAGGCCGTCCTCGACAAGGGCCTCGATGCTCCGCCGCAGCAAGGCGAGCTGCATCTGCCGCGCATGCCTTGCGTCGGTTTCACGCATGATGGCCGTGACGTGATAGGCCACGACCGGCTGGCCAAGGCAGGACAGAAGCGCGCTCGACCCGGCTGTCGCTGCAGTGACCGCTTCCTCGATGTTCATTACGGCGCTCCCTCATCTAAGATGCTGGGCGCCTCCCGGCAGACGGCGACGGTATCCGCCGCTCTTTTCTAATTTTTGGCAGTCGCGAGATCATCGCTCGCGGCCAAAATCAGTATCCTCCAGAACCCTATTAAAGGCGACCGGATAGTTAATTGATGGTTAACGGCAAAGCTCGCATCTTAGGCATCCGAGCCGGCTTGGCGCATCGGTCAGTGACCGGGGATATTTCGCTCGGCAGACGGCGCGAGGCTTTGCGAACCGGGCACCGAAATCGGCGCGCCGTGAAGCACCCAGTCCGCCGCGATTTGCCCTATCACCGGGGCGAGCTGTATGCCGTAGCCACCGGCGCCGGCGGCCGTGATCAGCGCCGGCTCCGAGGCTTCGATCGGCCCGACGAAGGGGCGATGATCGGCGGTGACGGGATAAAGGCCCGCCCAGCCCCGGCCGAGCCGCGCGCCCGGCAGATCGGGCACGCGTTCCAAAAGCAGCTCGGCCAGGTCGACCTTCGACTGCTCCTCGCACTGGTCGTTGTAGTTGTCGGGATCCTCGGGCGCGATCGACTTCACCTTGTGGATCTCGGCGATCAGCTCGCCCGGCTTTTCGTGGCGGAAGTTGAGCCCGCTGCCTTCGCCGTTCACGAGGTCCATGACCATCGGCATGGTGTAGCCGAGCGGCTCGTCGAGATGGATGACGACGGCTTCGTGGCGCTCGGGCCAGATGTGCAGGCGCTGGCCCAAAAGCGCGGCGACCTGCGGCGCCCAGGCGCCGCCGGCATTGACCACGGCATCGCAATTGACCGCATCGCCATTGGTTTCCAGCGTATAGCCGCCCGGCCGCCGCTTTACGCTGAGCAGCTTGCGGTACTGGCGGATTGCGCCGCCCTTGTCGCGGACGATATCGGCCAGGAAATTGCACATCTCGTGCGGGTCGAGGAAGCCGTTGTCGGGCCCGAACAACCCGCCTTCGAGGCCGTCGGGGTTGATGTGCGGCACGAGATCCCTGAGTTCGCCGGCGCGGATCAGGCGCGACCTCAGCCCCGCTTCGCCCTGGATCTCGACCGATCTCGCGAACAGCTCCATCTGGGCGGGCGTGCGCGCCAGGCGCAGATAGCCGATATGGTTGAAGCGAAGCCCCTCGCCCTCCCATTGGCGGAACCGGCGCAGTGAATGGACGCGCAGCATGATCTCGAACGGGTCGGTCAGTTGCGATCCGACGACGCCGACCGACCGGCCGCTCGACCCAGAAGCGATCGACTGGGCTTCGAGCACCGTGACGCGCGCGCCCTGCTCGACAAGGTTGAGCGCCGTGCACATGCCGAGCGTGCCGGCGCCGATCACCACGACATGAGGAGCAGCTGTCATCTGTGGCCCGCCTGCTTTCACGACTGCGCGGCGACGTCGCCCAAGGTCTCGTCGATCGCTTGAAGAATGGCGCCGGCATCCGCTGCGGTCATCGGCGTCGACAGCGCGAACAGGCCATAGCTGGCGGAGAGCACGCCACGGCCAAGCAGGCCCTTGTGGAAGGCGTCGAATTTTTTCCGCTCAGCCTGGCCGGGATAGATGGAGCGGTAATCCGTGACCGGATGCGACGTGAAATGAACCTTGAACAGCGAGCCCAGGCCGACGCATTGGCCGGCAAGACCATGCTTTTCGAACGAGTCGGTGACCCCTTCGCGCAAGGATGCGCCGAGACGGTCGAGATGGGCGAAGCTCTCTTTCGTCAGCGCCCGCATCGAGGCAAGGCCGGCGCGCATGGTGACCGGATTGGCGGTGAAGGTGCCGCCATGCGGAAGCGCTGGTTTGCCGGCGGTCGGATCGAACACCGCCATGACATCGGCGCGCCCGCCCACGGCGCCGACAGGAAAACCGCCGCCGATGATTTTTCCGAGCGCCGTCAGGTCGGGCTCGATGCCCCACAGCCCTTGCGCGCCCGACCATCCGAGGCGAAACGAGATGACCTCGTCGAAGATGACCAGCGCGCCCGCTGCGTGGGCGATCTCCACCATGGCGTGAAGGTAGTCCCGGCGCGCCGGGATCAATCCCGCGCGGTTGGGCATCGGGTCGATCAGCACCGCCGCGATGCCGTCGCCCTCGGCGGCGAAGACGGCGCGCAGCGCCTCGGTGTCGTTGAAGGGCACGGCGATCACGTCGTCCAGCACGCCGCGCGGCGTGCCCTTGGCATAGGGCGTGGACCTCGGCAGATCGCCCCAGTTGGCGGGCGAGGAATCCAGGCTCACTTCGGCGAAATCGTAGGAGCCGTGATAGGCGCCCTCGATCTTGACGATCTTCGGCCGCCCGGTGAAGGCGCGCGCGGCCTTGATCGCCATCATCACGCCTTCGGTGCCGGAATTGGTGAAGCGGACCTGGTCGACCGAGGGCAGCCGCTCGACCAGGAGTTCTGCAAGCTCGATCTCGCTCAGCGTCGGGGCGCCGAAGGCCGTGCCGGAGGGCAATTGCCCGGCTACTGCCGCGATGACGTCCGGATGCGCGTAGCCGTGGATCATCGAGGTGAAATTGTTGATGCAGTCGTAATAGGAATTGCCGTCGACATCCCAGACCCTGCACCCCTCGCCGCGCGCGGCGTAGATCGGAAACGGATCGACGAAGACCGTGGTGCGCGTGTTGCCGCCCGGCATCACCTTCCTGGCGCGCTCGAACAGGGTTTTCGATCCGGGCATGGCGTCGGGATAATGCGGCATGGCTCTCCGAGGGCGATTCGACTGTTGAACGGCGGCGCAACACCGCTCGTCACGAAGCTACGGTTCGTTCCCGCGCCGGCGCAATCGGCCAGGCCGGGCATGCGACCCGACCAGGGGCATCCCGATCATTTCGCGGCGGCTGCAGCCGCGCGGTTCGGGTGCCTGAGATTGGTCGGCGTGATGCCGGCCTGCTGGCGGAAGACGCGGCTGAAATGGCCGGCATTGGCAAAGCCGCAGCGATAGGCGATCTCGCCGATCGCGAGATCGCTGCCTTCCAGCAGCGACCTGGCGTAATGAACCCGCAGCGCCAGATAGGCGGCCATCGGGCCGATGCCGAGCTCGGCGCCGAACAGGCGCTCGAGCTGGCGGCGCGAGCAGTTCTGCCTGGCGGCGATCTCGGCCACGGGGATCGGCTCCTGCAGATTGCTTTCCATCAGGAGCAGCGCCCGCTTCACCGCGCGGCTCGCGGCGGCGGGGAAAAGGTCGCCGACCGGCTGCACGTCGCGGCTGGAGCGGATACGGTCGAGCACCAGGATCTTGGCCGCCTTCTCCGCCGCCTTCCGGCCGATGAACTGCGAGACGAAATAGCCGGCGAGGTCGGCCGCACCGGTACCGCCGGCGCAGGTGGCGCGGCCGCGGTCGACGGAATAGAGGCTATCGGCATGGGCGTTCACATCGGGGAACTCGGCGCGAAAATCCTTGATGTGGAACCAGCTGACCGCGGCGCTGTAGCCGTCGAGCAGGCCGTAGCGCGCCAGCGCGAAGCTGCCGGTGCAGAGCGCGGTGAGCGGCACGCCTTTCGCGGCGGCGCGCAGCAGGAACGCTTCCTTTTCCGAACTCAGCTTGCGGCTGGTGTCGAGCAGGCCGCCGACCACCACGACATTGTCGAAATCCTCCGGATTGCCCATCGCCCTGGTCGGCAGCAATTCGACGCCGCAGCTGGCGCGGATCGGCAGGCCGCGCTCGCCGACGATCTCCCAGTCGAACTCGATCCTGCGGCTCCGGTCGCCCTCGTCGCCGGCAAGCCGCAGCGTGTCGATGAACAGCGACAGCGGCGACAAGGTGAAATCGCGCACCAGCAGAAATGCGAACTTCTTGGCCATGCTTTTGGGGCCGCCCTCTCATTTTGCCGTCCAGGACCGCCAGCCGCGACGTTTAGCAACAGCGAGCGGACTGGATAGCGCATGCCCTTGAATAGAGGTTTAGACCGTTGCATGATTCCTCGCGCGCTCTCGGCGACCGCCGGGCGTCGCAATCCGGCACGGTGCCGTCATCGCCGGACCTTCATCGAAAGCCGCGGAGCCATGGGGCGATGACGACCATCCATCAATTCGCTGTGTCGGAAGGGCAGGAATGGGTGCTGCCGGTCGATGACGACCATTACGAGGAGTTCTTCGGCCTCGACGGACGCTCGCTGGCGGGCTGGGAACCGCCGGTGATGCGGCGCGTCGAGGAAGGCGAGCGGCTCTATTCGGATTTCCCGTGGCTCGGCGAGCACGCGCCGCTCTTGCGCCGGCCGGCCGTCGACGCGTTGGCGGCGGCGCTCGCCCCCTATGGCGAGTTGGTCGCGCTGCGCGGCGAGAAGGTGTGGCTGCTTAATGTCACCAATGTGATCGACGCGCTGGACGAGGCGCGCTCGCAGATCGTCCGCTTCGACGACGGCGACATATTGGCGATCGAGCGCTACGCCTTCGATGCGGAGAAGATCGGGACGGCGGAAGTGTTCAAGCTGCCGATGCGGGCGTCCCCGGTCTTCGTCAATGAGGTGTTCGTCGAACGGGTCCGCAAGGCCGGGTTGCGCAACGTGTCGTTCGAGCCGGTATGGAGATCGGGAACGGCAATCGCCTGACGAATAACAGTTATTCCAATCATTGAGGTGGCGTCGTCCCTCATCCGCCTGCCCGCGCCTTCTCCAGGGCAATCGCATGGGTGGTTCCCCCACTCCGTCGCTGCTTCGCAGCGCCGAGATGGAGTGGGAGGAACCCTCTAGGCGATTTGCCGCATCCCGCTGTGCCGCCGCCCCTGGCCCGCCCGCTGGGCGCATCTGGAGCATCGCTCTGGCCCAACCCGGACATGCACGAACGGGATGGCCATTATAACCAGACGCTTTATAACGGGCGATCCGATTATGACCACCAAGGGGAGACGATGCGTTACATACGTCCGCTTTCAATCGAAGATGCCGTTGGCGAGCTCGCCAAGGCAGTAGGCCCGGCCGCGATCCTGGCCGGGGGCAGCGACCTTTTGGTGAGGATGAAGGGCGGCTTCATCGAGCCCGAGCTGATCGTCGACATCAAGGCAATCGGCGGCCTGGCCGACATTACCGAAACGGCCGACGGGTTTCGGATCGGCGCTGCCGTGCCCTGCGCGGTGCTAGGCGAGAACAAGGCGCTCAAGCAGGCATGGCCGGGCGTGGTCGAGGCCGCCAATCTGATCGGCTCCAAGCAGGTGCAGGGCCGCTGCACCATCACCGGCAATCTGTGCAACGCCTCGCCCGCCGCCGACAGCGTGCCGGCGCTGGTCGCGGCCGCGGCACAAGCGGTCGTCGCCGGGCCTTCGGGCAAGCGCACGATTGCCGTGGAAGCCGTGCCGACCGGACCGGGCCGCACGTCGCTGGCCAAGGGCGAGATCATCGAAGCGATCCTGCTGGAGAAGCGCCCTGAGCATGCGGGCGACGCCTATCTGCGCTTCATTCCGCGCACCGAGATGGATATCGCGGTGGTGAGCGCCGGCGTGAACCTGACGCTGGACGAGAAGGGCGCGATCAAGACCGCCCGCGTGGCGCTGGGCGCCGCGGCGCCCACGGTGCTTCTGGTAGAGGAAGCAGGCCAGGTGCTGGTCGGCTCGAAGCTCGACGAAGAGACGCTGGAGCGGCTGGCCAAGATCTGCGCCGGCGCCTGCCGCCCGATCGACGACAAGCGCGGCACCATCGAATTCAGACGGAAAGTCGCGGGCGTGCTGGCGCAAAGGGCCGCCGCCATCGCCTACAAGCGTGCGGGAGACAAATAATGGCCGGTGTAGCTGTATCAACCACGATCAACGGCGACGCCGTCGAATATCTGTGCCAGCCCGACGAGACGCTGCTGGACGTGCTGCGCGATCGCCTCGGCCTCACCGGCGCCAAGGAAGGCTGCGGCACCGGCGACTGCGGCGCCTGCAGCGTCATCGTCGATGGCCGCCTGGTCTGCTCCTGCCTGGTGCTGGGCGCGGAAGCCGAGGGCCGCAAGGTCGAGACCATCGAAGGCATGGCGCATGGCGACCAGTTGCACCCGCTGCAGCAGAAATTCCTCGAGCACGCGGCCTTGCAATGCGGCATCTGCACGCCGGGCTTCCTGATCGCGGCCAAGGACCTGCTGGAGAAGAACCCCTCGCCCACCGAGGAGGAAATCCGCTTTGGGCTCGCCGGCAATCTCTGCCGCTGCACCGGCTATGACAAGATCGTGCGCGCCGTCGAGGACGCGGCAAACGTGATGAAGGGAGCCTGAGATGAATTTCGATCCGCGCTACTCCGGACGCAATTTCTCTTCCGTCGGCACGCGGCCGATCCGCCCCGACGGCGTCGATAAGGTGACGGGACGCGCCCGCTACGGCGCCGACTTCAACATGGCTGGACAGCTGGTCGGCCGCGTGCTGCGCAGCCCGCACGCGCACGCCATCATCAAGAAGATCGACACCTCGAAGGCGGAAAAGCTCGCCGGCGTGAAGGCGGTGATCACGGCGAAGGACCTGCCCGACCTCACCGACGGCGATGCCGCCATGTACGACATCCTCGACAATTCGATGGCGCGCAAGAAGGCGCTCTATGACGGCCACGCGGTGGCCGCGGTGGCGGCGATCGACGCCCGCATCGCCCGCCAGGCGCTGAAGCTGATCGAGGTCGACTATGAGGTGCTGCCGCATGTGACCGATGTCGACGAAGCGGCGCAGCATCACGCGCCGCTGATCAACGACCAGGTCTTCACCGAGGGGCTGGAGGAAAAGCCGGCAAAGCCCTCCAACGTCACCAAGCGCACGCAGTTCGGCCATGGCGATGTCCACAAGGGTTTTGCCGAGGCCGATTTCGTTGTCGAGCGCTCGTTCAAGACCGAGCAGACGCATCAGGGCTATATCGAGCCGCATGCCTGCGTGGCGAGCGTCAACCCGGACGGCACGGCGGAGCTGTGGGTCTGCACGCAAGGCCATTTCGTCTACCGCCAGCATTGCGCGCAGCTGCTCGGGCTGGAAGCCTCGAAGCTGCGCGTCACCTCGTCCGAGATCGGCGGCGGTTTCGGCGGCAAGACCCATGTCTGGGCCGAACCGGTGGCGCTGGCGCTGTCGCGCAAGGCCGGCCGTCCCGTAAAACTGGTAATGACCCGCGACGAGGTTTTTCGCGCCTCAGGGCCAACCAGCGCCACCTCGATCGACGTCAGGATCGGCGCCAGGAAGGACGGCACCATTACCGCGGCGGAGGCGACGCTGCGCTATAGCTGCGGCCCCTATGCCGGCTCCTGGGCCGAGATCGGCGCGATGACGGCGTTCGCCTGCTACAGGCTCGAAAACGTCAAGACCGTCGGCTACGAAGTGCTGGTCAACCGGCCGAAGACCGCGGCCTATCGCGCGCCCTCCGCACCCATGGCGGCCTTCGCGGTGGAAAGCTCGATCGACGAGCTCGCCAAGGAACTCGGAATGGACGCGGTGGACTTCCGCATCAAGAACGCCGCGCAGGAAGGCACCCGCGCCTCCTACGGCCCGGTCTACGGGCCGATCGGCATCGGGCCGACGCTGGAGGCGGTGAAGAAGCACCCGCACATGAAGGCGCCGCTGAAAGCCAACCAGGGGCGCGGCATGGCCTGTGGCTTCTGGTTCAATTTCGGCGGCCAGACCTGCACGGATTTGAACATCGGCATGGACGGCACGGTGTCGCTGGCCGTCGGCACCGTCGACGTCGGCGGCTCCCGCGCCTCGCTGTCGCTGGTGGCGGCGGAGGAGCTCGGCATCGACTACGGCAACGTCAAGGCGATCGTCGCCGACACGTCTTCGCTGGGCTACAACGACATGACCGACGGCAGCCGCGGCACCTTCTCCTCCTCGATGGCGACCATCTCGGCCGCCCGCAACGCGATCAAGATCCTGAAGGATCGCGCCGCGCAGATGTGGGACATCCCGGTGGAGGACGTTACCTGGGAAAAGGGCCACGCCATCGCCAAGGGCGAGAAATACGGCAACCTCTCGCCGCTGTCGCTGAAGGACATCGCGGCCAAGTCGGGCACCACCGGCGGCCCGATCGCCGGCCATAGCGAGCTCGTCGCCGACGGCGCCGGCGTCTCCTTCGCCACCCATATCTGCGACATCGAGGTCGACCCCGAGACCGGCGCGACCAGGGTGATCCGCTACACGGTGGTGCAGGATGCCGGCAAGGCGGTGCACCCGACCTATGTCGAGGGCCAGTACCAGGGCGGTGCGGCGCAAGGCATCGGCTGGGCGCTCAACGAGGAGTATATCTACGGCAAGGACGGGCGGCTGCAGAACGCCGGCTTCCTCGACTACCGCATCCCGGTCTGCTCCGACCTGCCGATGATCGACACGCAGATCCTGGAAATCCCCAACCCCAACCACCCCTATGGCGTGCGCGGCGTGGGCGAGACCTCGATCGTGCCGCCGCTGGCGGCGATCGCCAACGCGGTGTCGAACGCGGTGGGCGTGCGCATGACCCACATCCCGATGTCGCCGCCGCGGATTCTCGCGGCGCTGGAGGCGGAGCGGGAAGGCTGAGAGGCATCCCAAGCTAGGGTAAGGTGTGTTGAGATTCAGGTCAGGCCGAGCCGAGAATGACGGCTTCCGAGAACCGGAGCGGAGCGTACTTGAAGTACGTGAGCACCGGAAGCGCAGGAAGCCGTCGTTCGCAGGCCGGCCTCACCTGAATATCAACGCACCTTGAGGCGATAATGGTCGCCGTCACCCTCTGGGGCTCGCTCAGCGCCGTCGCCGGCGGCAAGGCCAAGCACGAGATCGAGGCCAAGGACATCAGGGAGCTGTTCCGCAAGCTGGCGGAACAGTATCCCGGGATCGAGCCGTGGATCGACCGCGGGATCGCGGTGGCGATCGACGGGGTGATTTATCGCGATACCTGGGGGAAGGAATTGCCGGAGGGGGCGGAGATTTTTCTGCTGCCGCGGTTGGCGGGGGGGTGATGGCGAGAGAAGTTCACGGCACAAAGACTTGGCGATCTGGGCAATATTGGACTGCCTGTGATTGAATCACCTCCCCTATGTCCGTTTGAGGTCAAAAAGTGATATGCTGATCGACGGCGCCAGAACCGGCAAGCTATATTTTAGGTATTAGGCTGCATCGCGACTATCGCGAATGGTGAGAACTATAGTAGCGTCTGTATATGACCACGCTTCCGATACTAACCGCCTTTGAGATACGAGGATTTGCCCTATTTCCAGGTGGAGATGGCACCTCGGGAATATCGCGCCCCGTCGACAAAGGTGTAACGTTGATCGCCGGCATAAATGGTCTTGGCAAAACAACGTTGCTTATCGCGCTTCTGCGTCTGCTAACCGGCCCGAACGATCTCACCAGCGCAGGCCTTCCCGTCGTCGGATCCACCCTGCCCGAAAAGGCGCCGAGCCTTTCGCGCGAGGCGCTGCGTTTCTTTGCGCAACGCGTAGCGGATGATGCGAAAGATGCAACGGCGTCGCTTAAAGCTCAATTTGGCTCTCACCAGTTGTTTGTAAAACGGCGATTGCAGAACCTGCAAATTCTGGAAGCCACGGTTGACGGAATCCCTCTCGCAGTAATTGACGAGGCAAACTACCAGACCACGATGTGCCAGTTGATGCAGCTATCGTCGTTTGTCGATGTTCTGCTAGTACTGCATCACACGATTTTCTTTCCCGAAGGTCGCCCAGGGGCGCTGTGGGATCGCAATGCACAGCGCCAACTTCTGAGAGCAATATTGCTGCCCCCGCCGCTAGCAGCAAAGATATCGGAGCTAGAGAGACAGGTCGGCAGTGCCGACAGCGCTGCACGCAACCTCAATAGTGTCCTCGCGCCCCAACGGCGCCGATTGGAAGAGGCCAAGGCCGCTCAAGTGGCAGCGCCCGCAGTACGGGCAACTGTGAAGTCCAAACAAATGCTGCTAACTGCCGCAGAAGCACGGCGATCTACATTGGATGAGCAGCGTGAGACAGTACAAGCAGAGCGTAGGGCAGTCCAACTGGACTATGAGCGCGCTAAAATCGAAAGGGAGGAAAGTGCTCGAGCTGTTGAGCGACTTAAGTATGAGTCGCTGTCTCGCGTGTTTCCGAAGCTTGAAGATGCCGCTCTACTGACAGTGCTAACACTTCTTGCTAAGGGCGACTGCCTTGTATGTGGCGCACATGCTGAAGCGACCCGAGCCCACATGGAAGCGGAGCTTGCCGTCGGCATATGTCCCATATGCCACTCGCCGCCCTCGGAGCAGACTAATGTTGTCGCCGCGCACGAGGTGGAATCTTCCCGGTTAGAAAGACTTCGACAGCGTGCTGGCCAGGCAATCGATGAAGAAACGTCTTTGTCACGTAGGTTCACAGAACTTAATACAGAATACGACGATATTTTGACTCAGATTAAAGCCATGAGTTCGGAGATATCTGACTTGGAATCAGATTTGCGAACGCTTGATTCGCAGCTGCCGAGGCCAACAAAAGAGATTCAAGCCTTGGAGATGCAAGTCAAATCGATGGAGGAAACACTGGCGAGCCACCGCGCTAGGCGCGCTGAGCGCGCTGCCGAGCTGCGTGAAGCGCACAAGCTTGTTCAGGCTGCTGCCATCGAAAAGACGGAAATTCTCGAAGATGCCTTCGCTCGTTACGCTCGCAGCCTCCTGTCGGAGGACGCCGTCTTGGTCCGCGATAATATTGATGCCGGTATCGCGCAGGCGGAAGAGCAGTTCGAAGTCCCATCCTTTTATGCCGACATGACTTCAGCAGGACGACCTGGCATGTCGCGACGACGCAGCCAAGACGATGTTTCCGAATCACAACGCGAGCTCATTGACCTTGCGTTCCGCTTCGCTCTCGTGGACGCAGCTGAGGCCGCTGGCAGCTCCACGTTGGTCATGGAAACTCCAGAGGCCAGTTTGGACGAACTGGCTATGGAGCGCGTCGGTCGTTCCCTTCACGATTTTGCAGCTATGGGAGACAACCGTTTGGTCGCTACCAGCAATCTCACCAACGCTGGTATGATTTCTTGGCTATTTGGCGGGCCGACAAAAAGGAAAGCTGAAGTGAAGGTCCGTTACAATCGGACAATCAACCTCCTTGCGCTGAGTGCAAAGAATCGGGCGCTGCGTGACGATGTTGCTGGGCGATATCCAGCTCTTTTAGACAAAGCGTTGAGGGGTGGCTGATGTCCATGGCTGACACGCTGGCACCTCAAATCACGGACGAAGAACTTCAGCTCCTCCGTCAGCGAGGCCGCGTTCTTCTGTTGCTTGACGCAGCCGAGCGCGCTTCCGTCGCACCCCTTTCGACAGACAGATTGCACGCTCTTGCATATCTGGCCGACGTGCTGAGTCCTGTCTGGCATCTACCAGCCTTCGATCAGGTGGTAATGAAGTCAAGTGGCGGTCCATTCTTCCCAGAACTGCAACGTGAAATGGATCGCCTCGTAGCGGCGGGCCTTCTAGAGGTCTCTAATATTCGGTACGTCCCGCGCCCACGAGGGGGCGCCCGCATCGAAGGCTGCTATGGTCTTCGCTTCGGATCCCCCCACCTGGAGGATTTGCTCGGACGTCTCGGGGCTCGCGGATCCGATGCTGCTCTTGATCCACGCGACGTTCAGATCCACGCTTTTTTGATCGAACTCGCGGGTGCTCTGGCTCGCTTGCCGGGCGATGAACTTAGTCGCGCGGCAACCTCGGACGTCACGTACTCGGATAGGCGAGTCGACAACAACAACTTGATCTACATCACGCCAGCATCGATGCCGAACCGTAGCGTGGAGACGGCCGAACGGTTTGCCACCTTTATTCCTGAAGGCGCTAGCCTGTCCCCGGGCGAGAAGTTGTATCTTTATGCCACCTATTTGGGGCGGCGCGTCCATGGCGGATGAAGTCGCGAGTCAAATCGCAGATGTGTCAGATGCGGAACTTGCCTCGGTAACGCAAACGCTCGTCTTTCAGCCCGACGTTAGCGCAGATGACCGCGACAGATTCTTTGGTCAGGTCCAGGCTTTGGTGGAGGATCGCGCCCGTCGCGAGTGGCCAGGTGAAGACGGGAGCGGCATCTCTATATTTGTTCGCGCGGACTACCCTCGACAGGCTGCCTCGGCGCTGGCTGGCACCAAACCATCAGCAGATATGGTTGGCACTGACGAACCGTTAATGGGGCGCCTCTTCCTGCTTGACCGCAATGCATCTCAAGGCTGGTCAGGCGATCTGCCCTTTGCAGACTCTGGAGAGCTAATCGAATGGCTAACCACTTTACCTTTTGGCAGCAGCCAAGTGATATTAGTCTATCGTAGCACATCGCTTATGATCGAACGCGCCAACGGCGCCCAAGGCGGCATGACTCGCAAGGAGTCGATCCGCGCCAAGTTGCCGCCGGTCACACGTGAAGGATTACTTGAGGCTTTGAACCATTTTCACATGCACAGTGTGCTGACGCCGCAGAACTGTCCCGACGGGCTCTGGCGCGTAGGGCATGCTGAAGCCTACCATACCGGGCCAACACCTGAGGTGTCGCTTCAAGCTCAACTCAGAACTTTCCTGACGGCTTGGTTTCGAGGGCAATTGCATGTGGACCGCGAGACCACAACTGAGATTGGACGCATCGATATTGCGCTACTCATTCCCCCGTCGGATTCATCTGGCGGCCTCACTTATTGGGGGGTGGTAGAACTAAAAGTGGTTAAATCTTTCCGATATTCAAAGAACGGTAACGCTCCTGTCAAGGTTGGCCTGCTCACCAACGCTCGTGATGTCGCCAAAGGCGTTCTGCAAGCTCACGCTTTTCGCACGAACCGCGGGTGCGCCTACGCTGTGGTTGAAGTTTACGATATGCGTGCAGACAAGAAGGTTGATCCTCGCGAACACGCCGAGGTGAAAAAGGTGCTTCCCACTTGCTCTCCAACACCTGACATCAGACTTACACCTCTTTTTGGCTCCGCCCAGCAAGCCCGTGAGGCCGGATACTTCCCGCCCCCCTAGACTCTGGCGAGCACAACTAGCGTCTCGGATAGTTCACGGCCGCCACCTTGTTGAGGTGAAGCTCTCATGGACCTAAACGGCTCGGAACGAACCAGCTCGAATCCCCAACTCTCAGCTTGTTCGGCAAGTATCGCCGCCACAGGAACGTCTATGCCGGCATAACGGCTATCGCCGACTACCATATATACTCGGCCGCGCTCGCGAAGCCGCGATGACAGCCCCTTGAGAATGTCGCCGACGTCGTCAAAGTAGGCGGCGATCATTGGCGGAATATTTTGATCCCATAGAGCGGCTCTGACCTCTTCTAGCGATTTCAACGTCTGCTCCAGCAGCGAGCCTGAGGCCGGGCGTGCAGCACTCAAGTCGCGCTTTATCTGAACATGGCTTCGCAAAGTTGACTTGCGAAGCTCGCGGTTTTCTTTGGCGCTATTGAGATAGCCCATCATCCACAGCTCAATATTGTAAACATCGGTGTAGTCGAATGAATTCGGGTACGGAGGTGAAAAAATAGCTATGTCTGCCGGCTCAACCTCGGTCAGACGAATTCTGGCATCACCGCGCAAAACCTCATAGTCGCAGCAGCGACGCGCTTCAAAACGGCGCAAATCGAAAAGTGCGCTCAACACGCCTTGCTCGAACATTGTGTCGATAACATCAGGATTAATTGGAGCCTCTTTCCATCGGCGGCGGTATCGCCGGCCTTTGCCACTGACCAAAGCATTGCTGGCCGGCACGGCAGTTGCCCCTAAAAGTACACCCAGCAATCGGCGTGTTGCCAAATCTTCTACCGTTCCAATCGCACTCCGATAGGCACAGAAACGTGCCGCCACATCTTTGGAGAATAGATAACGGCCAGCGACTCCGGGCTCAATAAATGTTGGAGGCGCGTGCAGAAGTAATTCCGCAGGATCACGGCTCTTTCCGTATGCCTTGTCGACTACGGCGGTGAAGCCGCTTACGACCTTGTCGATCTCATATCGACAAATCTTGGCTTCGATCAGGTCTGCCAGAAATGGGTTCACTTCGATAGTTGAAGGCCGGGCCCCCAAAAATTGCGCTGCCAGCGCAGTGGTACCGGATCCTCCAAAAGGATCGATGACTTTCTGGACATTGCCGACCTCTTCAATCGCCATTCGCACCAACTCGGGAGCGAACGCCTCTTTGAAGCGCCTCCATCCTTGAAAGGGCAAAGTTGGCGCGCCGGTATTAGTGCCAAGCGTCGGCACATCCCTGCGACCTGTCCATTCCTCAAATCGAACATAAGCAGTTGATGTAGTTCCAGCCACGGCAACCTCGCTGAGCGGATACTCGTGGCAAAGGCCCTTCCGCATTGCTACCAGTTATGCCAGTATTCTGAAACTATGCAAGGCCGCCCGCATTCGCTTGATCAATTGGCAACAGCCCTTAACCGGGTATTCCGCGCACGGCTCGCGACTCAGATGGACATTTCTGTGGCTTTGGGAGTTTCCCAAAGCACCGTTTCGAAGGCAAAACGCCGAGTTCTGAAGCGAGAGACTCCAGATACTCGCGCACTTCAAAAATATGCTGATAGTCTTATTTTACAGCGCGATCTGCCCCAAGCGGTTCGTGAAGCCGCCGAGGGATTTTTCAGTGCTGGAGGAAGCGAGGCCGAACTTGTCGAAGCTATTGCGATGACAACTCGGCTGGTGAGGGGCCGAAGGACAGCCTAATCGCCAGCTCCGCGCACGCGCCCGCGTCCCACCGTTTCGGGGCCATCCCCCCTCACACCCCCAGCGTCGGTTCCGTATTCACCTCCAGCGCCTCTTCCGCCTCGTCCTCCTCGCCAAGCACCTCGCCATGAACACCCAGCGCGCGGCCGATCCAGACCGGGTCGATCAGATGGTCGCGCTTGGGGTTGGTGGTGTTGGGGTGGATGAGGATGCTGAGGCCCCCATGGTTCAGCATCAGCCAGGGGACGAGCGTGGCGAAGATTTCGGTGGCGAAGGAGACCTGGTACATGGCCTGCTCGTGCGGGCCGACCGGCTCGTCGCGCCAGTTGCCGAGGCGCACGCGAAAACGCTCGCCGATGCGCTGGCGCAGCCATTCGGCATGCCGGCGCTGCGCCTCATCGCCGTAATAGATGTGGGCGTGATAGCTGGCGATTTCCGAAAGCGGTCTCGGATCGTGCGGCCTGGCTTCGTTCATCGCGCTGCTCCCCTCCCCGATGGTTCCGGTCGGTCGTGCGGAACTCTAGGCGGTTGTTCGTTTCATGGAAACGGCGAGCCGCTCTACAGATTGTTTAGTGTGGGCTTGTTGGGCGCGTAATCGCAGACGCCGGCTCCGCCCCCGCTCCGTCTCGGCGCTGCGCGCCGATCCACCTCTACCCCCACTTTGTGGGGGAGAGGAAATGCCAATTTCCGAGGCCGCGGCCTTCATCGGGCGGCTCACGCCTTCTTGCCGCTCAGCCGCTCGACCGCGTCGACGATCAGGTCGCAGAATTTTTGATGGTCGAGCTTCATCGCCACGGAGTGGCGGAAGTTCACCTGCTCGCTCGCGGTGCCGCCGAAATGGCGCATGCCGCCCATCTTCTCGAAATTGCAGACTGTCATGCCCTTGGTCCAGCGCCCGGCGGTCTCGACGCGGATGTCGGCCTTCTGCGTGGTGAAGACGCTGGCGTCGATCATGGCCGCGACGCAGCAGGCGTCATGCACGGCAGGATATTCGATCTGTAAGAGGCCGCCATGCGTGGTTGCGATGAATTCCCAGATATCGAGGATGAATTTGGCGATCGGGCCGCCGACGGCGCGCACCCTGTCCTGCAGCTCAGGGGTGGCCAAGGCCTGGTGCGTGAGGTCGAGCCCCACCATGGTGACGTCCCAGTCGGCGCGGAACACCACGTCCGCCGCCTCCGGGTCGGCATAGACGTTGAATTCGGCCGCCGGCGTGATGTTGCCGCGCGTGAAGCTGCCGCCCATCGCGACGACCCGCTTCACCCGGCCGATGATGCGCGGGTCCTTGCGGGACGCGAGCGCGATGTTGGTGTAGGGACCGACCGGCACCAGCGTGACGGTGTTGGGCTCATGCGCCATGACGGTGTCGATGATGAAGTCGACGGCATGCCGCCTGTCGAGCTCGAACGAGGCCGGCGGCAGCTCGGGGCCGTCGAGCCCGGTCTCGCCATGGATCTCGATCGCCAGCACCTGATCGCCGACCAAAGGGCCGGGCGAGCCCTTCGCCACCGGCACCTCGATGCCATAGGCCGTGCAGGTGGCCAGCGCGTTGCGCGTGGTGTTCTCGACATTGTGGTTGCCGGACACCGTGGTGATGCCGAGAAGGTCGATGTTGGGGTTGCCGGCCGCAAGCAGGATGGCGATGGCGTCGTCGTGCCCCGGGTCGCAGTCCAGGATAATCTTTTCCATGGGTGGCGTCCTCCTCCTGTCGGCCTGGGGCGATTACAGACCAGGCAGTAGGCAAGTAGGCAATAGGCAATAAATGTCCCTTTGGGGTGCACTCCACTTTTGCCTACTGCCTACTGCCTACTGCACATTGCCTACCGCATCAGAAGCGCCTTCGGCTGAGCGGCCGCTTCGTCGCGAAGCGGGCCAGATTGTCGAGCGTGCGCGGCACCGGCGCGTCCCCGATCGCATCGATGGCGCCTTTGTGCCCGGCTTCCTGCCGAAAGCGCCTCGCCCACTCCTCGGTGACGTCGTCGCGCTGGATCCTGAGTTGAGAGACCGGCACCGTGGCCGGGGCCGGAACATCGAGCAATTCGGCGACGGCGTCGAGATAGGGTTGCGGGTCCGCCAGCAGATCCTCGTAGACGAAATGGCGGTAGGGCAATTCCGAAAGGTTGAGATAGGCCCGCCAGAACGCGTAACTCTGCTCGACCTGGAAGAAAGCCTGGCTGATGCCGGCAAAGCTGTATGGAACGCCGGAGCCGGCATCTTTCTGCCGGCTCGTCCACAACCGCGAAACGCTGGCGCGGTAGAAGGAAATCGCCTGCCTGAGCCGGTCGCGGCGTTCAAGCAGGATGAAGCCCAGATCCTTGTCCTTGCGGATCTCCAAGAGGAAATCCTTGCCGCATTTTTCCTTCGACCAGATCAGGTGGCGTGGAAAGACCTTGACGGCGAAGCGGCCGTTTTCGGTCGAGGATTTGCGCATGACCGCTTCCTCGAGCGCAGCATAGGCGCGCGGCTCCGAACCCAGATAGGCCGGTTTGAGCCATTCGGCCGAACGGCCCATGGTGCCTGTGGCATTGGTAAGGCTTCCCAGCCAGTTCGAGCCGCTTCTTCCCTCGGTTAAAACCGCGACACCTTTCAAAATGATCCCCTTTAAAGTGCTTTCTAATAAAGCGGCAAAAGCGCCGGGGCTCAACACCTCATTCCCGCCGCCGCACTCGTTCCATTGTGCCAGCATCCTCATTTCGCAGTTCCGCCATTCCCGCCGCTGCCCCAAAGCGCGCGCTGCAGCAGGCCGCGCGCGCGCTTCTTCGGCGCGAGCTCGACATCGCTGACCAGCCGCGCGCCGCCCTGGCGCCGTTCCAGCGTGATCTTTCGCGTGTGGAAGGCTTCCAGCTCGGCCCGGTGCGCGACGCTGATGATGGTGACCTGCGGCAGCTCCTCAATCACCGTCCGCATCATCTTGTCCTGGCTCTTCTCGTCCAGCGCCGAGGTCGCTTCGTCCAGCACCACGATATCCGGCGCGTGCAGCAGCAGGCGGGCGAAGGCAAGGCGCTGCTTCTCGCCGCCCGACAGCGTCTGGTCCCAGGGCGCCTCTTCCTCCAGCCGTTGCTTCAGATAGGAGAGGCCGACCTTGTCGAGGGCGGCGTTGATCTCGGCCTTCTTCCAGTTGTCGGCGGCGGCGGGATAGGCGGTGGCGCGGCGCAGCGTGCCGGACGGGATGTAGGGGCGCTGCGGCAGCATGAAGAGGCGCTTGCCCGGGTGGAAATCGACGCTGCCGCTGCCCCAGGGCCAGAGACCGGCGATGGCGCGCACGAGCGTCGACTTGCCCGTGCCGGACTCGCCCGAGACCAGCACGCGCTCGCCGGGCTCGATCATCACCTCGGTTTCCTTGACCACGGAAGTGCCGTCGTCGAGCGTCACGGAAAGATCGTTGAGGCTGAGCATCGCCCCGTCCTCGGTCTCGCCGCGCTGGATGCGGCCCAGCGTGTCGTTCTCCTCGGCGCGCTCCAGCCCGTCCAGCGACATCATCAGCGAGGCTATGCGGTGGGCCGAGGCGTTCCAGTCGGCCAGGCGCGGATAATTGTCGACCAGCCAGCCGAAGGCGCCCTGCACGATGGCGAAGGCGGAGGCCGCCTGCATCACCTGGCCCAGCGTCATCGAGCCGTCGAGGAACTTCGGCGCGCACAGAAGCACCGGCACCACCGGCGCGAACAGGCTGGAGCCTTGCGAGACAAGCGCCGTGCGCATGTGCTGGCCGGTGAGCCGCGCCCAGCGGCCGAGCACGCCGGCGAAGGTGCGGTCGATGCCGGCGTTCTCCTCCTCCTCGCCGCCGAGCAGCGCGATGCTCTCGCCGTTTTCGCGCACGCGCGTCAGCACGTAGCGGAACTCGGCCTCGGCCTGGTTCTTGTCCTCGGAAAGCTGGACGAAGCGGCGGCCGATGGCGAACATCGAGGTCGAGGTGATCGCCGCGTAGATGACCGCGGTGACGACGAGGAAGCCGGGCACGGTGACGACCGAGCCGCCGAGGGTAAAACTCAGCGCGCCGCCGATGGTCCACAGCACGACGATGAAGGTCGAGGCCGACAGGAAGGCGTTGAGGACGCCGGCGATGAAATCGACGGGCGATTCGGTGGCGATGCGCAGGTCCTCGGTCAGCCGGGCCTCCGGGTTGGCGTGGTCGCCCTTGACGAGGTTGAGCTGATAGTAGCGGCCGCTGGCCAGCCAGCGCTGGATGACCGCCGTGGTCAGCCAGGAGCGCCAGCGGCGCTGCATGGTCATGCGCAGGTACACCTGCGCGACCACCAGGCTGATGCTGCCGGCGACCAGCGGCAGGAAGATGGCGCTCAACCAGTAGACGGTGTGCGCGTCGCGCTGCTCGATGGCGTCGAAGATCGCGCGGTTCCAGCGGTTGATGCCGTATTGAAAACCGACATTGACGCAGATCAGCGTGAGCAGCCCGATCGTCAGCGGCCAGGCGAGCTTGTCGCCGCGCAAACCCCAATAGCCGCGACCGCTGATCCAGAAGCGCCGCAAAAGGTATTTCTTGCGCGCCCGCTCGGCTTCCTCCGGCGAAAGCGCGGGACCCGGCTCGGCGGCCTCCGGCGGCGGCGACCCGGCATGGCCGATGGCTTCCGGCGCTGCTTCGGCGGGCGCCTTTTCCTCAGCCTCGCCGGCCTGTGGCTTGCGTTGCCGCGCCTTGTCCTCTTTCAGCCGGTCTTCCTGCGGTTTGTCTTCCCGCGCCCTCTCCGCGCGCGGCTTCGGGGCGCTGCGCGGTTTCGATTGGCGCGGCTTGTCCTGGCGCAGCGGCGCCGAACGCGGCTTGCTTGCACCGCGCCGCGTGGCGCTGTCGGCCGGTTTCGGTTTGTGCTTGGCCGGGGGCATCGCGCGACAACGGCCCAAAAATCAAAAGGTTTCACGCTGCCGGCTTCGACGAGACGCCTCTCTGGTGCGAGGAAACCGGCGGATTTGCCTGCGGCACCCGACACATAGGCTCGGGAATTCGCCGATGGACCATTTGAATCGCTCGGCATGGCACAGCGCGAGAAAAACCCTATCGTGTTCGTGTGACCCGCAAGCCGATCGGAGCCCCAACCCATGACCCTCACCAATCGAGACATCGTCGAGCTGACCGAATGGCGCCGCAAGCTGCATCGGCGGCCGGAAATCTCCAACGAGGAGGAGAAGACGGCGAGCGAGGTCGTCTCCTTCCTCGCCGATACGCGACCGGACAAGGTGCTGACCGGGCTCGGCGGCCACGGCGTGGCGGCGGTCTATGACAGCGGGCAGGCCGGCCCGACGGTGCTGTTCCGCTCGGAGCTCGACGCGCTGCCGATCGAGGAGCTTTCGGGTGTCGAGCATAGCTCTCAGGTGTCGGGCAAGTCGCATATGTGCGGGCATGACGGGCACACCGCGATCCTGGCGGCGCTCGGCCGCCAGTTTGGACGCGAAAGGCCGGCACGCGGCCGCGTCGTCTTGATGTTCCAGCCGGCCGAGGAAACCGGCAACGGCGCGGCCGGGGTCGTCGCCGATCCGCGCTTTGGCGAGATCCAGCCGGACTTTGCGTTTTCGCTGCACAACCTGCCGGGCGTGCCGTTCGGCGAGGTGCGGCTGAAGGCCGGCACCGTCAACTGCGCCTCGCGCGGCATGCGCATCGTGCTCGAGGGCAAGACAGCGCATTCCTCGATGCCGGAGACAGGCGTATCGCCCATGCCGGCGGTGAGCGAGCTGATGCCGGCGCTTCCAGCGCTGGGGCGCGGGACCTTCACTGATGAGGATTTCGGCATGGTCACCGTCACCCATTGCGCGATGGGCGAAGCCGTGTTCGGCATCGCGCCCGGCTATGCGGAAGTGTGGGCGACGCTGCGCACCCGCCGCGACGAGCGCATGGCCGAGCAGGTCGCGGCCGCGGAAGCGCTTGCCGCGAAGATCGCCGCCAGGCACGGTCTCTCGGTGCGCTTCGACTATCACGAAATCTTCCTCGCCAGCGTCAATGCGCCGGACGCGGTGGAGCATCTCAACCGCGCGCTCGACGAGGAAGGCGTTTTACGCAGCGAGGAGACGCTGCCGATGCGCGCCTCGGAGGATTTCGGCATTTTCGGCCACAATGCGAGGTCGGCGATGTTCTTCCTCGGCGCTGGCGAACGCACCCCCTCGCTGCACAACCCCGACTATGATTTCCCCGACGACCTGATCCCGATCGGCTCGCGCATCTTCATGCGCACGGCGCGCAATCTTTTGGGCTGAGCGGCGCGCTAAAGATGGCCTGCCCGAACGACGCCGATCGCCATGCCGCCTAGTGTCGGGCCCGATTTCTTTGCCCGCGACGCGGTTATCGTCGCACGCGCGCTGATCGGCGCCAGCCTTGGTCTCGCCGGTGTCGGCGGCATCATCGTCGAGACCGAGGCGTATCGGCCCGACGACCCCGCATCGCACAGCTTTCGCGGCCGCACGCCGCGCAACGCGCCGATGTATGGCGTGCCCGGCACGGCTTACGTGTATCGCTCCTACGGACTGCATTGGTGCCTGAACGCGGTGTGCCTGCCGGGCAGCGCCGTGCTGATCCGGGCAATCCAACCGCAATCCGGGATCGCCGAAATGCGCGCGCGGCGCGGAATGGATGACGAGCGGCTGCTCTGCTCAGGCCCCGGCAAGCTTTGCCAGGCGCTGGGCATCGACGGCTCGCACAACCGGCTGCCGCTGAGCGCGCCACCTTTCGAATTCGCCCGTTCCGAAGCCGACCCGGCGGCGATCCTCGCCGGTCGCCGGATCGGCCTCACCAAAGGCGTGGAAGCCGAGTGGCGCTTCGGTCTCGGCGGATCGGCCTATCTCAGCCGCAGGTTCTGAGCCGCACCCTTCCCTGTTCCCGTCATGGATCATTCGCGGCCAGCGCGCGTTTGAAGGCAGATGACGGAGGATCAGACAATGGCGACCGACAAATACGAACGCATCAAGCGCCGTGCCTATGAGATCTGGCAACGCAGCGGCGAAGCGAATGGCCAGGAGGAGGAGCACTGGCATCAGGCTCGCGAGGAAATCGAGCGCGAGGACAACGGCTTGGGCGAACAGCCGGGTGCTGCGATGCCCGGCGCGGTCACGATACCGGCCGGCCAGCCGGACCCCTTGGCGGCCGAGGCGCTGGCGCGCAAGGCCATAGAAAATCGCTCCGACGAACCCGCCGCCGCCGACCCGGCGCTAAAGAAGCGCAGCCGGCGCAAAGGCTGACCCGGTCATGGTCAAAGATGTCGAACAGGCATTGGACGACGCGTTGCTGGCCATGCGCATGCTGCGCAAGTCGATCGTCGATCACGGCCATCTGGAAGCGATGGCCGATCTGGATGCCGTGATGGAAACCGCGATCGCCGCGGCGGAGCAAAAACGCACCGACATCGAGCGGAAAAAGTCGACATGAGCAGCGATCCGGCCGCAGTTCTCGGCGGACGGATCGTCCTGTCTCAGCCGCAGGCTCAAACCTCTCTGCTGTCGAAGAGGAACATCTGGACGCCTGACTCGTCAGGTGCGTAAAGCCGACGATCAGCGCCCGCCGCCTTTCCTTCTGGGCTCGCGAAACCCTCCTTCATGGCGTCGAGGTCGTCGAAATGCAGCATCCCGATCAGGTAGACGTCGGCTGCTCCGGCCACTACCGTGATCGGCCCCTGGCTGACCTCGTATTTCCTGAGACCCGGTATCTTCTTGGCCAGCGGTATGTGCGTCTCGAAATAATGCTTGTCGAACGCTTTCGCGTCAGCCGGCTGTTTGTAGATAACGACCATTCCAGCCATTGCGGTTCTCCTTTTTCGCGGTGGACGAAGCAAGGACGAAACCGCGGGTGGAAACGGAACGACGCGCTGAAAAGAATCCGGGAACAGCAGATCGAGGACGGCGATGGCGGCCATCCGGTCCTTCCATCCGCTTTCGAGACCGCCTCGCTTGTGCGGAGACGCGTTCCGTGTAGTCTCCGCCCTAAATTAGCAGAGACTCAAACGATGAAAATTGCGGTGATTGTCGCGCTGAGCGCGGCAGCGGCTGGCTGCGTATCCTCCCCAGTCGACTATGGCGCCTCGCTTTCGCAGCAGGATCCGAAATGGGCGTCGCCGGAATGCCAGCAGGCCCGCACGGCGGCCTCGGATTACGCCGCCCGCGAGAAGCAGAACCCCGGCTGGGGCTTCGGCGTGCTGGTTGGCCCTTACAGCATGGGGCTCGTCGCGGCCGCCAAGGAGCACGAGCAGCAGCAGCGACGGCTGCTCGCCCGCCAGATACATCTGCAATGCTCGAGCCAGGCGCTGCCGAAGGAACTGGATTTCGATCCGTCGACCTACGCGCCGAAGAAGATACATTATCCGTAGGCGGTGGGCCGCGGCCCGGTTTCTACCGCGGCCGATCCGCCGCGCCCTCCCCGTCGAACGCGTAGGTGAGGATCGCCACGCCCGTCGCGGTCGATACCAGGTCCGACAGCTTCAGCGCCGACGGTGCCTGCCCCGGCTCAAAAAGGCGCGAGCCTGCGCCCAGCACCAGCGGGTGGACCATCAGCACCAGCTCATCCACAAGCCCGTGTCGCATCAGCGCGCGCAGCAGCTTGCCGCTGCCGAACATGATCAGCGCCTTGTCGTGACCTTGCTTGAGCGCGCGCACCGTCTCCCCGGCATCGCCGGCAAGCAGCGTCGAATTCTCCCAGCGCGGTTCGTAGCCGGCGTCATGCGAGGCGACGAATTTCTGCGCGCCGGTCAGCGCCCTGGTCATCGGACTGGCCGGCTGACGGACAGCCCAGGCTTCGTGAAGATCCTCATAGGTCGTCCGGCCGGCGAGCAGCGACCAGCCGCCGGCCGTGGCGCGTCCGACGACCTCCTGCATCTGCGCGTCGCTGCCCGCAATGCCCCAGCCGCCATGCGCAAAACCGTTGCGCGTGTCTTCGTCGGCGCGCGCCGGCGCCTGGAAGACACCGTCCAGCGTCAGATGCTCTATGGCGACGATCCTTGCCATTTCAGCCTTCGCTCCATGCTTTCAGCAGCGGCCCATCGCCGCCAAGGACCGGATCCTTGTCCGGCCGGCCGACAGCCGGGACCGTGCGCAGCGCCTCGGCGTGCTGCTCCGCGCTCCGGCACAGATCATATTTGCCGAAAGGCGGATAGGCGCCGACCACCAGAAGATCGGCCGAGGCAGACAGGCGCTGATGACCCGTGCCGGCCGGCAGCAGCGCCACGTCACCCGCTTTCACCTCCAGCACCTTGCCCTTGTCGCCGCCGAAGCGGACCTCGGCGGTGCCGCGCGCGATGCCCAGCACCTCGTGAATACGCGAGTGATAGTGGACGAAGCCGTAGATGCCGTTGCGCCAGCTGTCGCCCCAGCCATTGGCGCCGAAAATATCCTCGAAGACGGCCGCCGGATCGGCGTCGTCTGGCAATCGCACCGCGCCGGGATAGACGAGCATCGGCCAGCGCGGATGGTTGGGCACAAGGCCGTCATCGGCAAAGCGGAAGGCGAGAGGCTCGACCGGGTTGACGTGCTTTTTCACCTTCCCGCTCCTTCGAGGTCAGTGCCTGTTAAACGCCCTTCCGCGGATTTGGCTCCTTATTGCTCATGGCAGCGCTGGAAGGTTTCCGGAGTCTCGGCCGTCCAAAAGAACCCGTGCAGCGACACGCTGATCCTGTCCGGCTCCGAGCGGGAGAGCTCGACCTCGCCTGCGGTCATCGGGCTGCCGCCCTTGTAGCATTGAGCGGCGATGCGCAATGTTTTCCCGCCGGCCTTCGGTTCGTCGAATTCGCAGCCGATCTCATAGAAGGCCAGGCCGTCCGGCAGGACCTCGAGCATATCCACCTCGCCGTTCACCTGCTCGCAGCGCGCCGGGTCGGTCGACCATTTGCCGAGGAAATCGGCCGGCATCTTGGCTTGCGCGCCAGCGGGCAGGAACGAAGCCAGTAGAACAAGGCCCGCAAGCGGCCGCTTTCCCTTGGCGGCGCGATTCCGGTCCCGGCCGGATTGGTTTTGCGGCATGGCCGATCTGGTCGTAAGCATGGTTTTCTCCTTCCTGCCCCGCCCCTTCGCCACCGGCCCCACCCAGGGGTCCGGCGGCAACAATCAAGCCATGTTTTGCGCCTTCACCTTTATGGCCCTCGTCCTGGCGGTCTTTGCAGCGGTTTTTGCTGCGGTGGCCCCGGCTACCTTCGGCTTGGCGGCCGGCACCTTCGCCTTTCCGCCCTTGGCGCCTTGCGCCTTTTTCGCAAGCGCCTTGCTCTCGCGGCGGATCGGCCGGCCGACCGGGCAGATCTCCTGCACGAAGCCGGTCAGCGTCGAGGCCAGCGTATCGGGCATCTGCCGGTAATAGACGAACTTGCCGCGCTTCTCGCTGCGCACCAGGCCGGCATGTTCGAGCAATTGCAGGTGCTGCGAGATCGAGGGCTTCGACATGTCGAAACGCGCGGCGATCTCGCCCGCGCTCAATTCGTGATGCGCGACATAGGCGAGGATCTTGCGACGTACCGGCGAGGACAGCGCCTCGAAGATCAATTGGATCGACATGCGGCAATGCTACACGATATGAAGTCGATTAGGCAATCAATTAATTGTTGACGTGTAGACGATAAGCTGATTACCTAAATGACGAAACCAACTCGAACGGGGCGAAGGGGCTTGAGACAAGGTCGTCTGCCGATGGCGGACGGCAAAGGAGGACCAGATGCGCCCGGTCTTGATAACCCTGTTCAAAGTCTGCTTCGACATCGTCGCCACAGTCGCGTTCTTCTACCTGGCCCTGCTCTCAGTCCCCTATGCGGTGGGCTTTCCCGCCGCCGGCCTTGTCCATCTCATCTCGTTCGTGCCTGGATTGTCCGGAGATTTCGCCCGGCATGAGGGCCAATCCCTCCTGACGGGCGCCCTGCTCTACACTTTGAGCACGGTTTATCTGATGCTGTTCTTCGCCATCGGCATCGAGATCGTGCGGCGGCTGGTCGGATCCAAATCGATCTGGCTCTATGTCGTCGGCGCCTTCGTCACTATGGCCGTCTATATCAGCCCGGCATCCACCGCGACAGGCCCGGCGAAGGCATTCGCCATGGCGCTGCCGCTGATGATGGCCGCTGCCGCGGGCGCCGGTTACTGGCTGGTGACGATCCGTCTGCGCGCCGCGCTCATCCAATCCGCAAGACGCTTGATATGCGGCCCCGACGCCAAATCCTGCCTGTTTTCCTAAAAGGAGGTTGAAATGACTGTGTTCCGCTTTTCGACGCTCGGATTCATCGCGATGTCGGCATTCGCGTTGCTTGCCTTCGCCGCCGGCACGGCCGCGACTGCAACGGCAAAGGCCGCGCCTGCGACGGCTGAAGCCGCGCCTGCGGAAGACCTCTACAAGCTCTGCCGGCAGGTGAAGAACGACGACACGGTGCGTCCTTATTCGCACGCGCTTTACGCCGGCACGGTCAAGGCGTTCAAAAAGCTCTTTCCGGACGCCAAGTCGGCGCCAGAGGAATCCGAACTTCAGACCGAAGCCAACTATCGCTGCATGAACGGCAAGGTGCTGACCTGCTTCATCGGCGCCAATTTGCCCTGCGCCAAGATCAATGCCGAGCGTAACAATCCCGGCGCGGCCGACTACTGCAAAACGGCGAAGAACGGCGACATCCCGCCGATGGCGGCGACCGGCCACGATGCCCTCTATGCCTATACTTGCCAGAACGGAAAGGCGGTGGTCAGCGGCACGGTGTGGGCGCTCGACAAGCGCGGCTTCGCCAAAAAACTGTGGGCCGAGGTGCCTCAGCACTGAGGCGCGGCGAGAGACCTGGCGTGATGACCGCGGCCGGTGACCATGGCGCGGGCCGCGAAGCCCTCACCATCTATATCCTGCTCGCCGTGGCGCTGATGGCGGTCGGCGTCTTCACCGTGCCGATCGCCGCCGTGATGGCCTGCCTCGGCCTGTTCCGACGCGATACGCCGTCATGGCTTCGCAGCCATTACGGGTTTCAGCTGCGCAGCATACTGATATTCCTGCTCTCGCTCGCCGCGATCTTCACAATGCTGCCGGGT
Organism: Mesorhizobium sp. B2-4-3; assembly: GCF_006442815.1. Taxonomy (GTDB): domain Bacteria; phylum Pseudomonadota; class Alphaproteobacteria; order Rhizobiales; family Rhizobiaceae; genus Mesorhizobium. Next base: position 24,760 of record NZ_VFVL01000033.1, on the reverse strand, counting down.
GCCGCCGGCGGAGTGGCATGGGCCAGCTATGTCATGCTGGTGGGTGTGGCCGACCTTGGCTGCTTCCTCGCACGCTGTATCTGGGGTCTTGCGATCCTTTATCGCCGGAACGGTCGCGGCGGAAGCTTCCTGCGCGGGATTGGCAAATGTGGCGAATGCCGTCGCCGCTGACACCGCGATCGCCCCTGAACCCGCGATCAGGATCGCGCCTACGATAATGACCCGTCTCTTTTTCATGCCCATCGCCTCATGTCGAAATACATTGCGTTCCCATTCCACGCTGTGGTCCTGCGCTCCTGCCGGCGCGGCAGATTGCGATCAGTCGGACCGGTCAGTCCGGTAGCGCGTCGGCGCGCGGATGCATGTGCGTCCCGGTCGACACCGTCACCTCTTCGCCGGACCTCGAGAATGCGTAGAGCGAGCCCTTGTAGCCCGGCATGGAGAAGGCCACGGAGTCGCGGTCGGCGAGGCCCATGACGACGCGCTGCGGATCGCCTCCGCCCTTCGGCGCGAAGGTGGCAGCGACCTCCAGGAGGTCGCCGTCGATCGGGACGTAATAGACCACCATGTCGAGGCGTCCCGTGTGCAGGCTGCCTGCTTCGATGGGACGTCCGACGGTGGCTTCCTCGGCAAGGGCCGGCGTCGCCATGAACAGCGCGGCCAGAAGCGATGCACTCAGGGTTCTGCGTATCATTGTCGTATCTCCTTTCTGATAGATTATGATCGAACTCTATACCATTTAGATTTCATACGCAATCTAAAAAGAAACGCACTCGGCCCGCGGCAAGCCGCCGCACCGATCACGTGGCGAGCCGCCCGTTTCGCATCCCCTCTTGATAGATTGCGTTCGGTCTCTAACTGAGATATAGATTTCAGACGCAATCTAAATATGGAGATCGACGATGCGTGTGAGCCGCATTCAGGCTGAGCAGAACCGGCAGACCGTGATCGATGTCGCAAGCCGGCTTTTTCGGGAGCACGGCTTCGACGGTATCGGCCTTAAGGATCTGATGAAGGGCGCCGGGCTGACCCAAGGCGCTTTCTACAAACAGTTCGCATCAAAGGAGGACCTTGCGGCGCAAGCTTCCAGGCGTGCGATGGAGAGCGCTGCCGACAGATGGACGGCGGCGACCGCAGCGAATCCTGGCGATCCGCTTGGGGCGGTCATCGAGTTCTACCTCAGCATGGACCATCGCGAGGAAAGGATGGACGGCTGCCCGGTCGCGGCGCTCGGCTCGGATGCTGCCAGACAGGGGGCCGAGGTGAAAGCGTCGTTCGAAGTCGGGATCAAAGCATATCTTGAAGTCCTCGGCAGCATGATTGCCAGGACTGACAGCGCGGAAATCAATGAAAAAGCCATGGCCGTCCTCTCGACGATGGTCGGTGCGGTGGTTCTCTCGCGCATCGTCAATGATCCCGACCTCGCCCAGGCCTTTCTGGATGCAGCGGCCGAGCAGGTTCGCGACACCGTCACCGTTTGACCGCCGCGGGCTGGCTACTCAGATCGACAGGAGAATAGATGCGACGGATTGTTGTTACGGGCATGGGCGCGGTCACGCCCCTTGCCGCAAATATCGAGACGTCGTGGTCGCGCCTCCTGGCCGGCCGCTCGGGCATCCGCCGGCTTCCCGACGAAATGGTGGAAACCCTGCCGACAAAGGTCGGCGGAACGGTTCTTTCCCTGGAGGAGGATCCCGAAGCGGGCCTCGATGCCAATGCCTTCCTGGCGCCGAAGGATCAGCGCAAAATCGATCGCTTTATCCTTTTCGCGCTGGCGGCGGCGGAAGAGGCGCTTGCCCAGGCGGAGTGGAAGCCGGACTCGGAAAGGGATCGGCTCCGCACCGCGACGATCATTGCTTCAGGTATCGGAGGGTTCCCCGCCATAACCGAGGCGGTGCGGACCGTCGACCAGCGCGGCGTTCGGCGTCTTTCGCCGTTCACGGTGCCGTCTTTCCTGGTGAACCTCGCCGCGGGCCACATCACGATCCGTTACGGCTTCAAGGGCCACATCGGCGCGCCGGTAACGGCGTGCGCCGCCGGCATCCAGGCAATCGGCGATGCGGCGCGCATCATCCGCGCCGATGAAGCCGACATCGCCGTGTGCGGCGGCACCGAAGCATGCATGAATGTCGTCAGTCTGGGCGGCTTCGCGGCGGCACGCTCGCTTTCAACGTCCTTCAATCACCGTCCCGATCAGGCCTCGCGTCCGTTCGATACGTCGCGGGACGGTTTCGTCATGGGCGAAGGCGCCGGCATCCTGGTCATCGAGGAATTGGGCCATGCGCTGGCGCGCGGCGCGAAGCCGCTCGCCGAGCTCGTCGGCTACGGCACGACGGCGGATGCGCATCACGTCACGTCCGGTCCCGAGGACGGGAATGGCGCGCGCCGCGCCATGGAGATCGCGATCGCCCAAGCCGGCATCTCGCCGCGTGAGGTCCGCCATCTCAACGCGCACGCGACCTCCACGCCGGTGGGCGATCTGGGAGAAATCGAAGCGATCAAAACGGTCTTCGGCACGGATTTCTCGATCGCCGTCAGCGGAACGAAGTCGGCGACCGGACACCTGCTCGGAGCCGCCGGCGGGATTGGCGCGATCTTCACCATCCTGGCGCTCAGGGACCAGGTGGCGCCGCCGACCCTCAACTTGAGCGCCCCCGATCCGGCTGGCGACGGAATAGACTTTGTCGCAAACCGGGCCCGGCCGATGGAGATGGACTACGCGATCGCCAACGGCTTCGGCTTCGGCGGCGTCAACGCCAGCGCGCTGTTCCGGCGCTGGGACGGCGTACGCGGTCGAGCCGTTCGTGATTGACGCTTTTTGCTTCGGCCTTTCCTGCTTTTCCAGTCCAACCCAAAGAAAGTGATCTCCATGAATAGGACCAATCCTGGCGTCGCCATCGTCACAGGGGCATCCAGCGGAATCGGGCACGCAACGGCCAAGGCCCTGCAGAGCGCCGGCTTTCGCGTGTTCGGAACGAGCCGTCGCGCGGTCTCCAAGAAAACCGACGGCATTACCATGCTGACCTGCGACGTGACCGATGACGCATCCGTAGCGAAGCTGGTCGATCAGGTGCTGGCCGATGCCGGGTGCATCGACCTGCTGGTCAACAATGCCGGCATGGGTCTGCTCGGCGGCGCGGAGGAATCCTCGACTGCGCAGGCCCAGGCTCTGTTCGACGTGAACGTCTTCGGTGTCATCCGGATGATCAACGCGGTGCTGCCGATCATGCGACGTCAAGGAAAGGGCAGGATCGTCAACTTGAGCTCCGTGCAGGGGTTCATCCCCGCCCCCTATTTCGCGCTTTATTCGTCGACCAAACATGCCGTTGAAGGTTATTCCGAATCGCTTGATCACGAACTGCGGTCGTTCGGAATTCGCGTCGCGTTGGTCGAGCCGGCCTATACCCGGACTTTGTTCGAGGACAATCTCGCCAGGCCGGACCAGGTGCTTGATATCTATGACGCCGCGCGCGCCGGCATGACCACAGCCGTGCGGAAGGCGATGGAAAAAGGCGATACGCCCGAAGTGGTGGCCAACACAGTTTTGGCGGCCGCGACCGATCCCACTCCGAAGCGGCGCTATGCAGCGGGAAAGATGGCGCGCCAAGTCAGTTTCCTGCGCCGTTTCGTCCCCGCATCGGCATTCGACAAGAGCCTGCGAAAGCAGCTCGGGCTGCCGGCCTGACGACAGAGCCTTCCACTCCAGCCGCCTCGCCTCCAGGTCATAGCCGCCAGCAATTAGCTGTTCGCTACTGACCGCATATAAGCATTTCCTGTTGCAATCCCCGGAAGAAGAAGGTTCATTAAAATTTCCGGGGAGAATAAAATCGTGCATCGGGGTGTGGTGCGGCTTCTTCCGAAGCCCAAGGTTTCTATATTCATTTGCGGTTGTGGGCATACGGGATCGACCTTGCTCGCGCGGATACTGGCTGCCCATCCGGATGTCTTCGCCATTCGACGCGAGACAAGCGCTTTTGTCTCCCCAAATGGCGCGCGATGGGCCAAGCTAAGCCTGGTTTTATTGCAGGCGGCCATTTCACGCCGCACAGTCTGGGTCGAAAAGACTCCGAACCATATCCACTACACAAGGCAGATCGTCGAGACGATCCCAGGCGCGCGCTTTATCGTCGTCACGCGCGACGGCAGGGATGTCGTGGCTTCGCTCGGACAGCGTTACGAGGGCGATTTCGACAAAGCTTTCCAAAGATGGATCGCCGACAGCAAGGCCTCGATGCTGCGCGTCGAAAAGGGCGAAAGCATCCTGTGGCGCTATGAGGACTTCATCGAAGCGCCGGCGCTTTCCATCGAACGGCTGTGCCGCTTCATCGGCGTTGCCTTCGATCCGGGCATTCTGAACTATCATCGACAGCCCGTCGTGTGGGGGCGGGAAAAGGCGGTTCGCACGGCGCATTCCGCCCGCCGGCACGCGCAGGTGAACCAGCCGATCACCGACTACAGAGGCAACTGGCGGTCCAGCCTGCCAACGGAAGTGGCTTGCCGCTTCACGGCCGGCGAAGCGCGGGAAATCATGGACTATTTCGGATACGCGCAGGCCGAACATTCGGGTGATGTCGATCACCACGCCTAGGCTTAGTCGAGAACCGACCGTTTGATTAGCGCGGGAGCAGCCGAGAGACCTTGAGCCGTGGCGCGAAGAAGCAGCGCAGATAGGGCTGGTTGGTTATGACGTAATGGTTCTCGCAGATATGGTATCGGCCGTCCGGCGATTCCTGCACGCGCTCTGGCGGGATGTTGAAACCATCGGGAAGATAGACATAGCTGCCGTCGGCCCCGGATTGCACGGCAGACTCAGCGATGGGGCGGCAATCCGTGCCGCCGCAACATTTGAAATTGGTTACCGGGTCGACCTTGTTTTCGTACCAGTCATGGGCGTTGGCGCCTGTCGCGGCGGCAATCCACATGGCTGTGACGATGACCCTTCGCATGGCATTCCTCGACGAGGCGGAGGCATTGCTCATCGGGTGTAATGTATATTGGCTTCCCGCCGGAAGCGCCATGTTTAGCGAGGCAAGCGACGTTCAGCACCGATGGACGGCAAGGGTGACACCGAAGCTTCGAACCGGGGCTCCGGCCTTGCCCGATCACACCAGTCTTTGCCCACCGTCGATATGGACGGTCTCGCCGGTCATGAATTCGTTCTGCATCAAATAGAGATAGGCGGGCGCGACGTCGGCGGGCCTGGCGATCCTGCCAGCCGGGATGCGCGCGCCCATCTGCTCGAAATAGCCTGCCTTGGCCGCGCCGACGATCTCGTCCCACATTTCCGTATCGACCCAACCGGGCGAGACGATGTTGACGCGGATCGGCGCGAGCTCCAGCGCCAGCGCGCGGGCGAAATAGCTGAAGGAACCGGCGACCGCCGCGACCACCGAGCCGCCCGGGATCGGCGGGCGGTCCTTGTTGATGCCGGAGGTGAAGATCATCGAGCCGCCCTTGTTCAGCGTGCGCACGGCATGCTTGGCCAGCATCACCGCGCCGATCAACTTGCTGTCGACGAAGCCGCGCACGAAATCCATGTCGGTCTCGCCGATCGGATCGTTCGGCGGCGGCGTGCCGGCCGTCGCCACCAGATGGTCGAAGGAGCCGGCCGCATCGAAGAGGCGGGCGACGTCCGCCTCGTTCGCCATATCGGCGGCAATGGCCGTCACGCGCCCTGCCCCGTCGAGCCGCTTTTCGGCGGCCTTCAGTTTTTCCTCGGAGCGGCCGACGATCACGACTTCGGCGCCGTTTTCCAGCGCCGCGGCCGCGACGCCGTAGCCGATGCCGGAGCTGCCGCCGACGACAATGATCTTCTTTCCATTGAGCGAAGTCATGGGGAGACTGGTCATGGGTCTTCTCCGTCTTTCCGTGATGGAATGAAATCAGGCGCGGCCGGCGTGGGCGGCCGCGATGTCGGCGAGGATGATCTTCTTCATCGAATACATCGCCTGCCGCGCCCGGTCGGCCTTTTCGCGGTCCGGGTCGTTCATCAGCCGCAGGGCTTCGCTGGGAATGACCTGCCAATAGACGCCGAACTTGTCCTTCAGCCAGCCGCAGGGCTGCTCCGAGCCGCCGCCGGCGGTCAGCGCGTTCCAGAAATAGTCGGTCTCGGCCTGGTCTTCGGTCTCGATGTAGAGCGAGATGCGCTCGTTGAAGGGCGGCACGCCGCCGGCGTTGAGCGCGGTGAAGCGCTGGCCTTCCAGTTCGAAGTCGAAGATCGCGTGCGGCTTGTCGGTGAACTCGATGGTCTGCAGCGCGCGACTGTTCCTGAAAACGGACAGATAGAAGTCGCGCGCGGCTTCGGCGTCCAGGTTGAACCAGAGGAAGGGGTGAACGGTGGCCATGATGTCCTCGCAGGTTTGATCTTAAGTGAGCATTGATCACAAATTCTGTGAGGATTTTTGGCTGGAAAAAGCTCGACGGACAAACCAAAGTTTGGCAAGGATTTGTTACCAACACTCACAAATCGATCTGACCATGACCCGCAGACTGCCGCCGCTCAATGCCCTCCCGGCCTTCGAGGCTGCCGCCCGGCACCTGAATTTTTCCAGGGCCGCGGACGAGCTCAATCTCACCCATGGCGCCGTCAGCCGGGCGATAAAACATCTGGAGGAGCAGCTCGGCGTGCAGCTCTTCGAACGCGCCACGCGCTCGGTGCGGCTCACACCCGTCGGCGAGCCCTATGCGCTGGCCGTGCGCGAAGTGCTCGATCAGTTGGCTGTGGCCACAGCCACAGCGACGTCACGCCATTCGAACGCGACCTTGAACGTCAGCACCTCGGACGGCTTTGCCGGCAAGTGGCTCGTGCCGAGGCTCTACCGTTTCCACCGCGCGCATGGCGACATCGACGTGCGCGTCTCGACCACCGGCAAGCTGACCAATTTCCTTGGCGACGGCATCGACGTCGCCATCCGTTATGGCGGCGGGCATTATCATGGGCTGACGTCGGAATTCCTCACCGGCGAGGAGGTGTTTCCCGTCTGCAGCCCGAAGCTCTTGGAGGGTCCGCATCCGCTGAAGCTGCCCGAGGACCTCAAGCACCACACGCTGATCCGCGACGGCTACCGCATCGACTGGGCGGCATGGCTTGCCAGCGCCGGCGTCAAGGGCATCGACCCGAACAGCGGACTGACCTTCGATTCCGCCACCTTCGCGGTGGAGTCGGCGGTGCAGGGCGAAGGCGTGGTGCTCGGCCGCACCATGCTGGTTTCCGCCGACCTCGCCACTGGCCGGCTGGTACGGCCGTTCGACCATGCGCTGAAAGCGGTCTCCAGCTTTTATCTCGTCTACCCGCCGGAGGCGATCCGCCAGCGCAAGGTGAAGGCGTTTCGCGATTGGCTGTTCGAGGAGATCGGGCCGGGCTGAAGCAACGGCTTGCCAAAATCCTCAGCCTTGCGAAGACGTGCCGATTGCGCGATGCTGCGCAACCATGGCTGGCGAGTATCTGGACCACAAATTGGAATGCCCGTTTTGCGGCACCATCCGTTTGCAAATTCCGGCCGATGCTCAACCCGAAACGGCGATCCATTGCGCCGAGTGCGGCAAATATCTCGGCTCATGGGATGAGCTTCAAACCGATTTCGAGCTCCAAGGCGGCACGGACGGCGTGTTCCGGCTGGATAAGGGGCGTATCCAGAAGCTTAATTCCAGCCGATGACCAGCCGCTGCTGACGGAGCCCATGGGGCTCAGACCGGAACGCGCCCAACAGGGCAACCGACGGCATGGGCGGGGGGCGTTGGGGAGCCGCCGGTTACCAGAACGAGGGGCCATGGAATGAGAAAAATGCGCAGGCCCTGATACAATAATGCCAGTTCTCCGCGTTCATGGAAACTGGTTTCCAGCTTAAAATTCAAATGTATATGGGGGAAAGCGCACGCTCGCGATGATCTTCGTGCGGCTCCCCGCGACAGGAACCACATCGGCCGTGCCGCGTCATAGAGACAGGCTCTTGTCGCGATCCTGGAGTGACGTCGGTGGTCAGGTTGCTTGTTGTCGTTGCATTGGCGCTCGCACTCGCGTGCGGCGGGACGCTGGCAGCCAAGCTCGACCTCGCTGCCGTCAACCAGGCGCAATTCAGCGAGGGCGAGCCGAAGGGCGTCGATCCGATGGTGCTCAGAGCGCAGATCCTTCTCGATCGCGCCCGCTTCTCCCCCGGTCTGATCGACGGCCGCCTTTCGAACAATTTTTCCAAGGCCGTCACGGCCTTCCAGGCGGCGAACGGACTGCCCTCCGACGGCAAGCTCACCCGGGAGACCTGGGACAAGCTCGCGGCGACTTTTTCCGGCCCGGTGCTGATAAACTACGAGGTCGCGGCCAAGGATGTGCGCGGGCCGTTCACCAGGCGCATTCCCGCCCGCATGGAGCGGATGGCGCATCTGAAGCGGCTCGGCTATCGCAACGCGCGGGAAAAACTGGCGGAGCGTTTCCATGTCAGCGAACAGGTGCTGAGGCTGCTCAATCCCAAAACCGGTTTCAGAACGGCCGACACCACGCTGGTGGTGCCTGATGTCGGCCGCGGCGATCCTCCCGCGACCGTCGCCAGCGTCGAGGTCGACAAAGGCGCCCGCCAGGTGCGCGCGCTCGATGCGTCAGGCAAGGCGCTCGCGGTCTATCCCGCCTCGATCGGCAGCGAGGAAAAGCCGGCGCCGAGCGGCGCGGCGGAGATCAAGCGCGTCGTCCACAATCCGACCTATCATTACAATCCGAAGTTCGCCTTCAAGGGGGTGAGGAGCAAGCGGCCCTTCACCATCGCCGCGGGGCCGAACAATCCGGTCGGGGTCGTCTGGATCGATCTCTCGGTCGAAAGCTACGGCATCCACGGCACGCCCGATCCGGGCAAGATCGGCACGACCTTCTCGCATGGCTGCATCCGGCTGACCAACTGGGACGCCGAAGACCTCGCCGCCATGGTCAAGCCCGGCACCAAAGTCGACTTCGAGCAGGAGACGGCGCAAGACGGGCAGGCGCAGTGAGATGCCGGCGGGTCGCGAGCCCGCCAAGCTGTAACCTGCTGCATAAATCCAGCTTATCATAACCCCCAGTTTTTGAAGACGTTACACGGGCTTTCCCCGCCTGTAGCTTCGGCGGCGCTCGTTCAACAATGATACGGTTTCGGCGGTTTGATGAAGACACATGCGCGGGTGGTGATCGTTGGCGGCGGATGCGTCGGCGCCGGTATCCTCTATGGCCTGGCCAAGCGCGGCTGGACCGATGTCGCGCTGCTGGAGCGCACCCAGCTCACCGCCGGCTCGACCTGGCATGCGGCCGGGCTGATCCCGTCCTATGCCCGCAACATCAATGTCGGGCGGATGATCAACAAGACCATCGAGATCTATGAAGGGCTCGAGGCCGAGACCGGGCAGCCGGTCGGCTGGCACAAATGCGGACAGCTGCGCATCGCCAATTCCAGGGACCGCCTCGACGAATACAAGAGCTATATGAGCGTCGCCGAGGTGCAGGGCATGCGGGCGCAGTTGCTGACGCCGGACGAAGCCCGCAAGCTTTGGCCGCTGCTCGACAACAAGGAAATGCTCGCCGCGCTCTACCATCCCGACGACGGCCATATCGCGCCGGCCGACGTGACGCATGCCATGGCCAAGGGCGCGCGCGATCTCGGCGCCAAGGTCTATCTCAACACCGAGGTGACCGGCTTCAGGCGAACGCCGGGCGGCGAGTGGCTGGTCGAGACCAACAAGGGCGACATCACCTGCGAGCACGTGATCACGGCCACCGGCAATTACGCGCGCCAGACCGGCGCGCTGCTCGGCCTCGACATCCCGGCGATCCCAATCCTGCACCAGTACTGGATCACCGAGGCGGTGCCGGAGGTGGTGGAACGCAAGCGCTCGGGGCGGCCCGAAATGCCGATCCTGCGCGACGAGGGTTTCGAGGGCTACCTGCGCGAAGAAGGCGACGGACTGATGTTCGGGCCTTACGAACGCACCGCCAATCTGAAGCTGTTCGCCGAGGACGGCGTTCCCGACTGGTTCGGCGCCGATCTACTCGAAGAGGATTTCGAGGCGGTGTCATGGAACTGGGAGCAAGCGCTGCAACTGGTGCCGGCGCTCGGACGCGTCGGCATCAAGGCCAATGTGCGCGGCCCGTTCCAGATGACGGCGGACGAGCTGCCCTTGATGGGTCCGGCTTGGGGCCTGCCCAATGTGTGGCTGGCCGAGGGCGTGCCGGGCGGCATCCTATGGGGTGGCACGATCGGCTATTATCTGTCGGAGCGGATCGTCGAGGGCGCCAACAGTATCGACACCTCCGACCTCGACCCGCGCCGCTTCGGCGACTACGCCAACAAGGAATGGACGCGCGCGAAGGTGCGCGAGGCCTGGGGCACGCATGCCGAGCAGAAATATCCCGGACAGGACATGCCCGCCGCCCGCCCGCAGAAGACCGCTCCATCCTATGACAGGCTGACGGAACTGGGTGCCGTCTGGGGCGTGCTCAATGGCTGGGAGATGCCCAACTGGTTCGCCCGCGACGGGGTCGAGGCCAGGGACCAGCATAGCTGGCGCTGGACGCCGAAGGGCAACCTCGTCGGCGAGGAGGTGCTGGCGGTGCGCAACGCCGCCGGCCTGGTCGAGATGACGCCGATGACCAAGTTCGAAGTGTCGGGACGGGGCGCGGTCGCCTGGCTGGACGGGATCATCGCCAACCGCCTGCCGGCGGTCGGCAAGGTGACGCTGGCGCATCAGCTTACCGCCAACGGTGGCGTCCAGGCGGAATATATGGTGGCGCGCCTCGGCGAGGACCTGTTCTACCTGATCTCGACGCCGCGCGCCGAGCGCTGGAATTTCGACGATCTGTCCAGGCTGCTGCCCGCCGACGACAGCGTGTCCTTGAAGAACGTCACCAACGATCGCGGCTGTTTTACCGTGGTCGGGCCAAAGGCCCGCGAGGTGTTGCAGCCGTTGACTGAGATCGACCTTTCCAACGAAAGTTTTCCGTGGTTCGGCGTGAAGACCGGCAATGTGGCTCTGGCCAGCGACGTGCGGCTGCTGCGCGTCAACTATGAAGGCGAGCTCGGCTGGGAACTCTACCATCCCCTCGCCTACCAGCGTCAATTGCTCGACGCGATCCTGAAGCAAGGCGAGAAGCACGGCATGCGGCTGGTCGGGCTGCATGCGCTGGAGTCACTGAGGCTCGAGAAATCCTATCGCGCCATGTACCGCGACATGAACCCCGAGCTCAACGCGCTGGAGAGCGGGCTGGAGCGCTTCATCCGCCTCGACAAGGGCGACTTCGTCGGGCGCGAGGCGGTGTTGAAATACAAGGAGCGCAACGACCAGCGCCGCTCGGTGACGCTCAGGATCGACACCGAAGGTGCAAGCTCCCTTGCTAATGAAGGGCTCTACAGCGATGGCGCGCTGGTCGGGCGCATCACGTCGGGCGGCTATGGCTATGCGCTCGGGCATGACGTGGCGCTGGCACTGCTGCCCGAGCGTTTTTCCAAACCCGGCACGAAGCTCGACGTCGCGATCCTGGGCGAATGGAAGACGGCGCAAGTGATCGCGGATTCGCCTTACGATCCGACCTCGGCCAGGGCGCGGATGTAATAGGCGGGGCCTGCAAAGGCCCCCGTTGCCGACGTGTCCTTCCGAGGGAAGCCCGTATGCGTATCGATCGGATCAACGTCTATTCGGCGCAACTGCCTGTCAAAGGCGGTGTCTACCGCATGGCCAGCGCCGACGTGGAAGCGCTGGACTCCACGCTAGTCGAAATCGTCAGCGATGATGGTTTTGCCGGCTGGGGCGAGACCTGTCCGATCGGCCCGGTCTACCAACCGCATCATGCGCTTGGCGCCCGCGCCGCGATCGCCGAGATCGCGCCGGGCCTGATCGGCTCGGAGGTCGCCTCGATCAGGCTGCTGGCGAAACAGATGGACGAGCGGCTCAACGGCCACGGCTACGCCAAGGCCGCATTCGACATGGCGTTCCTGGACCTGCTCGGCCAAAAGCTCGGCGTGCCGGTCTCGACGCTTTTGGGCGGCGCGCTGACCGACCGCGTGCCGGCCTATTATTCGCTGATCGTCGGGGCGCCGGACGAGACAGCGAGGATCGCGGCCGACAAGGTGAAGGCCGGTTACCCGCGCCTGCAGGTCAAGATCGGCGGGCGCAACCTCGAAGAGGATGTCGCCGTCGTCCACAAGGTCTGGGAAGCGGTCGCCTACAAGGCTCGGCTAGCGGTCGACGGCAATCGCGGCCTGACGGTGGCCGCCGCGATCCATCTCGACCGACTCTGCCAGCAAATCCCCTTCGTCTTCGAACAGCCCTGCAACACGATGGACGAGATCGCGACGCTGAAAGGCCGCGTCACGCACCCGGTCTATCTCGACGAAAGCACCGAGGACCAGAACGCGGTGCTGCGTGCGATCTCGCTCGGCATCGCCGACGGCTTCGGCTTCAAGGTGACGCGACTCGGCGGCCTCACCAAGATGACGACGGTGCGCGACCTCTGCGCCATCCGCTCGCTGCCGCACAGCTGCGACGACGCCTGGGGTGGCGACATCATCGCGGCGGCCTGCGTGCATCTTGCCGCCACGGTCGAGCCGCGCCGCATGGAAGGCGCCTGGATCGCGCAGGAATACATCAAGGGGCACTTCGACCAGAAGCACCCGGTCGTCATCAAGCAAGGTCACATCGCCGTGCCGCAACGGCCGGGGCTGGGCGTGAAACCGGAGCCCGGCATGTTCGGCAAAGCGGTGGCGATATACGGGCCGTAAGGGGCAAGCGGCGGGCAGCCAGGCTTACGATTCGGATCGGAATGGCCGCGGACGTGGCCGATAATTTTCAGCGCCGTCCCCCGCCTGCGCGATTGTCGCCACGCCCGGCATGTTGACCGGCAGCACAGCAGCCGATCACTTCGCCGACGGAACGGATCGTTCCGCCCCGTCCAGCGTTCTTGTGACACGCAAGGAGGAAGCGGCCATGGATGACGATCGGATCGAGAAGATCAGACAGCGTGCCTATGAGATCTTTCAGCGCGAGGGCAGCATCCTCGGCAATCAAGAGCGACACTGGCATCAGGCGGAGATGGAGATCGACCGGGAGGCCGCCCTGCCGCTCACGGCAGGCGACGCGCTGCCGGAAACGCGCGAGGTCGACAGCACGGATGTGCTGACGGTGGAGGCGCTCGCCATGCGCACCGGCATTTCGGGCGACGAGGCGCAGGAACTGCTCGACAGGCTGGGCAACGACCGCGCGGCGATCGAGCAGGCGGCGCGAGATCTGCGAGCACGCAAGCGCGGTGTCGATTAGTGGCGCTGCATAGGGATTTTGACCGGTCGGCTCCGTTTGCATTGGCAGGTGGCATGCGTTGGAGATTGGCCGAAACGCCCATCGCGATCGTCATTCCAGGGCGGAGCAGGAGCGAAGCTCCGTCGCGAAGACCCTGGAATCCATGCCGTCACCTTCGCCAAGGCGTGCAACGGAGCAGAATTCTGCACTGTGGCGGCGCTTCCAAGTCACGGAATGGATTCTATGGTCTGCGCCGCGTCGCTTCGCTCCTTGCTCCGCCATAGAATGACGACGTTGGGGGGCGGCTTCAAGCAACCCCCGGCGTTTGCGCTGATTTCACGCAAATGAACGGAAAATCTTGCACCAAGAGGCGGTTGGCCAGCCAATCGGACCGGCCACAGGTGGCACTCTCCGCCCGGTTGACAGGGCAAGCGCCTCGCCCTAGTTTTCGCGTTAGTGGCCACTAACGCGAAATACTGGACAGCGCTCGGCGATCCGACGCGACGCACGATCTTCGAACTGCTGGTCGACCGCCCCAGCTCGGTCAGCGGGCTCGCCAATGCACTGCCCGTGACGCGGCCGGCGGTCTCGCAGCATCTGAAGGTTCTCAAGGATGCCGGGCTGGTGGCCGACACGCGCTCGGGCAAGGAACGCATCTACCGGATCGACCCGGACGGCCTCGCGGCCTTCCGGGCGGAGATCGACCAGTTCTGGGTGAAGACGCTCGCGGCCTACGCGCAGCTTGTCGAGCAACCGACGGAGGACGAAACATGATCAAGCAGCCGGCACCGGCGCCCGTGAAACATTCCGTCGTCGTCGCGGCGCCGATCGCACGCGCCTTCAAGGTGTTCACCGAGGATTTCGGCAGCTTCAAACCGCGCGAGCACAACCTGCTTGCCGTCCCGATCGCGGAAACGATCTTCGAGCCGCGGGTCGGCGGCCATATCTATGATCGTGGCGTCGATGGCTCGGAGTGCCGCTTCGCCCGCGTGCTCGCCTACGATCCGCCGAACCGGCTGCTTCTAAGCTGGGACATCAGCCCGCGCTGGCAGATCGAAACCGACCTCGCCCGCACGAGCGAGTGGGAAGTCCGCTTCACGGCCGAAGCGGAAAACCGAACCCGGGTCGAAATCGAGCACCGCCATATCGAACGGCATGGCCAAGGCTGGGAAAGCGTGCGCGGCGGGGTCGACGGCGATCAGGGTTGGCCGCTTTATCTTCAGCGGTACCAGGACCTCTTTTCCCGGGCAGCCTGACAGGGCCACCCGGTACCGCAGGGCATGGCCCCATACGACAGCGATTGAAAGGAGCGCGGAAAATGGAAGCCTATTGGTTGAGCACCCTCGGCGTGCTTGCGCTCTGCCTCCTGTCGGTGGCGCTGGCGGTCTTTTCCGGCTCGTCCAAGGGATTTGCCGGCAAGCTTTCAGGTCCGGTCGTCCCGGCGGACGACGACAACCGGCTCTACCGGATCGACCGCGTCCACATGAACTCGGTCGAGGCGCTGGCCCCCTTCGTCGTGCCCGTGATGCTGGCGATGATGGTCGGCGTCGGGCCGGCGACGCTCGCCGTGCTTGTCTGGGTTCACCTGGCGATACGCCTCGTCCATATGGTCATCTACCTGCGTGGCGGAAACGCCGCCAAGGGCGGCAGCGTCAGGACGATCCTCTATGTCTCGGGCGCGCTGGTCACGCTTGTCCTCATCCTCGTGACGGGATGGGCGGCGCTTCGCTGAGCAGCGCTGGCTTTTCGCTTCGTCGGCGGAACCCTCGCCCCGATCAGAGGTTCATCCCCTGTACAACCATAGGAGATGCGCCATGGACCACACCAGCCACGTAAGACTGACCAATGCCGAGCTCACGCCCGACATCCTCGAAGGCGCGGCCATCTACGGCCCCGATGACGAGAAGATCGGCTCGGTCGACCACCTGCACGGCAGCCAGATCGTCATCGATGTCGGCGGCTTTCTCGGCATCGGCGCCAAGCCGGTGGCCGTCACCGCCAGCCAGCTCGATTTCATGCGCGACGAGGACGGCGACGTGCATGCCGTCACCAATTGGACGAAGGACCAGTTGAAGGCGATGCCGGAGCATCGCGACTGAACAGGAACGCTTCGCAACTGTGAATCAATCAAGAGAATCCGGCCGGGTCGGGTCGGGTTTTTTTGCGCGGCGCGGTAAATTGGCGCTCGGCGGCCTGCACCTGGCCGCCGTGCTCAACGAGACGCTGGCGGCGGACAAGTAGGCTTGACTATCGGCGCCCGGCCGCGACGAGACCGGCGCAGAGACCCACATTGATGGTGGCGGCAGCCGCAAGCGTGGTCAGGACGAGGTTGCCGCCGCCCATACCCAAAAGCAGCGCTCCGATCGAGGGCGCCGCCGCCTGGACGATGAGGCTGGGCGTCGCGAGCTTGCCCATCAGTACCGCGTATTGCTGCGGGTCGAACAGCACCAGCGGCAGCGCGCCGCGCGCGATCGTATGGATGCCATTGCCGGCGCCATAAAGGATCAAGGCGAGAGCAACGAAAGTCTGGCTCGCCAGGAGCAGCCAGATTCCGGCGGCAAGCAGCGTTACGGATGTCAGCATCGTCCAGATCGGATGGTGCCGGTTGCGGCCGATCAGCAGCTCCGCCACCCTAGCGCCGACTTGCGACGGGCCGACCAGCGCGCCAAGTCCGACGGCGGCTGCCAGGCTCGCGCCGCGCAATTGCAGCAGCGTCAGCAGATGGACGGAGAGCATGGACGCGACCAGTGCGGCCAAGGTCTGAATGGAGGCCAGCAGAATGAAGCGCGCCCGCGCCCTGCCGGTGGTCGATGCCTCTTTCGACCTGTCTTTGACCGGCGCAGGCGCGGCAGCCGGAGGCGACGGTATTATCCACAGATGGAGCGGCAAGCAGATTGCCAAATGGATCGCGGCATAGGCAAGGCAGGCCGTGCGCCAGCCGCCATGCTCGACAAGGAAGGCGCTGAGCGGCCAGCAGACGGTGCTGGCAAAGCCGCCGAAAAGCGTCAGGTTGGTGATGGCGCCGCGCGCGCCCTGTCCATAAAGGCGGCCGAGCGTGGCGAAGCCGGCATCGTAGAGGCCGCCCGACATACCCAGACCCATGAGCAGCCAGGCAATCAGGTAAAGGGGATAGTCGGTCGCCGTCGCCAGCAGCGAATGCGCGGCCGCCAGCAGCAGCGAGCCGGCGGCAAGCACCGGCCGCCCACCGTGGCGCTGGATCAGCCGCCCGGTGACGGGGGACACCAGCCCGGCAAGCAGGAGCCCGCAGGACAGGCCGGCAACGACGGAGGCGAGCGACCAACCGGTATCCCTGGCAATCGGCGCGGCAAGCACCGCGGGCAAGTAGTAGGACGATCCCCAGGCGAGGATCTGCGTGACGCCAAGAGCCGTAACGAGGACGCGGCGGTTGTGTGCGATGGGCGCGGTGGCTTCCAATCAGGCTTGCCCCGGCGCATAGGCGACCTTCTCGCCATCCTCCTTGACGAACTCGCGCACCGGATTGTCGAGCAGCGGCAGCACCGCTTCCGAAGGCCGGCATAGTTTTGTCCCTTTCGGCGTCTCGACGATGGGCCGGTTGATGAGGATCGGATGGGCGAGCATGAAATCGACCAGCTCGTCGTCGCTCCATTTCGGGTCGGCAAGGCCGAGCGCGTCGTAAGGCGTTCCCTTCTCCCGCAGAAGCGCGCGCGGGGCGATGCCCATCGCCCCGATCAGTTCGAGCAGCCTTTCGCGAGCCGGCGGCGTCTTCAGATATTCGATCACGACGGGGTCTTCGCCGCTGGCCAGGATCATGGCGAGCGTGTTGCGGGAGGTGCCGCAGTCGGGGTTGTGATAGATGGTGACCGTCATGGCCCTGCTTTCGAAGGTTGCTGGATGTTGCCGGGCCGCAGCAGCCAGCCCATCAACGCCAGCGCGATCAAGGCGCCGAGCAGTTCGGCGACGACGAAGCCAGGCAGATCGAGCGGCCTGATGCCGGAAAAAGTGTTGGTCATCGAACGTGCCAGCGCTACGGCCGGATTGGCGAAGGATGTCGAAGCGGTGAACCAGTAGGCGGCGGTAATGTAGAGGCCGACCAGCCAGGGCACGGCCTTGAGATCGAAACGCAGTCCGGCAAGGATGACGGCGACCAGCCCAAATGTCGCGACGCCTTCGGAGAACCACTGTGCCGGCCCGGCACGCATCTTGGTTGCGACCTCCAGCATCGGCAGGGCAAACATGAGATGCGCCGCGATCGTGCCGGCAATGCCGCCGGCGACCTGGGCGATGAGATAGGCGGGAAGATCGCGGGCGGGCAGCGACCGGTTGAGGCAGAGCACCAGCGAAACGGCCGGATTGAAATGCGCGCCGGAGATCGGCCCGAGGATGGTTATCAGAACCACCAGCATGGCGCCGGTCGCCAGGGTGTTTCCGAGCAGCGCCAGCGCGGTGTCATGCGTCAGCGCCTCGGCCATGATGCCGGAGCCGACGACCGTCGCCACCAGCAGGCCGGTGCCCAGGGCTTCGGCGGCGAACCGGCGCGGCAGATCGAAGGCATTCATCGGCTGGCCTTGGGCTGGGCGATGGGCGCGGCGGTCATTGGCGGGTCCCCTCGCCCGGCTGGCAGCAAGGTGCTGCAAGCGCCGGCACGCAGATTTCCGGAAGGCCCGAGCAGCAATCCTCCATCAGGAACCGGATCAGTCCGGACAGCGCGTCGTACTCGGCGCTGTAGACGATCGAGCGGGCATCACGCCGCGCGGTCACGAGGCCGGACCGTTCCAGTTCCTTGAGATGGAAGCTGACATTGGACGGCGAGACCTCGACCTGTTCGGCGAGCGAGCCGGCGGCGATGCCTTCCGGTCCGGCGACGACCAGCAAGCGCAGCAGGCGCAGGCGTGTTTCCTGCGACAGGGCGCCAAAGGCAATCAGGGCTTGACGTTCATCCACGTTTCAATAATCCTTGAAATATTGAAACGAGGAATAGCCGACATGCTCTCTTCTGACAATCGGAAAATCGATTCCGTCCCGCCGATGGATCCCTCCGACCTGACCATCGGCGATCTGTTGGTAGCGCTGGCCGATCATAAGGACAGGCCACTGGTGTTCCGCTATGACGGGCGGCCGGTGAAGCCGGGCTATCATGTCACCGAGGTGAAAGCGGGACAGTTCTCGGCACTGGATTGCGAGGCGAACCCGGAATCCTGGTCGGAGATCTTCGTCCAGCTATGGGACGTGGACGAAGGCGGGCCGGTCCATATGCCGGCCGGCAAGTTCGCGGCGATCATCCGCAAGGTGGCGGACCATGTGGCGCTCGATCAGACGGCGAAGCTGACCTTCGAGGTCAGTGACGGCATGCGCCCCATCGAACTGCACCGGGCAGCCCAGCCGAGCCTTGTTGGCGGGACCGTCGAGGTCGAGCTGTCGCCACGGCCGTCAAGCTGCAAGCCGCGCGACCGCTGGCTGGAAGAACAGAAGGCAGCGAGCAACGCGTCACGTTGCTCGCCCGCGGGCGAGGCCTGCTGCAGCTGAGCCGACCGAACCAAGGTCCGTCCTCTTGACCGCCCCCTCGCATGGGACGAGCATGAAAGCTGCCTGAGATGGAGCTTTTATGGATTCAAGCGAGCTTTTGACCCGCATGATCCGCGCCGGCGCCGGCGAAATCCCCGCCGATGTCGTGGTCCGTAACGTGCGGCTGCTCGATGTCGTCACCGGCACGGTGACGGAGACCGACATCGCCATCGTCGGCGACCGCATCGTCGGCACGCATGCCCGCTACGAGGCTGAACGGGTGATCGACGGGCGCGGCCGCTTCGCGGTGCCCGGCTTCATCGACACGCACCTGCATATCGAATCCTCGCTGGTCAGTCCGCTCGAATTCGACCGTTGCGTCCTGCCGTACGGCATCACCACCGTGCTTTGCGATCCGCACGAGATCGCCAATGTGCTGGGCGCCGAAGGCATACGCTATTTCCTCGACTGCGCCGAGCAGACCATCATGGATGTGCGCGTCAACCTTTCGTCCGGCGTGCCCGCGACCGAGTTCGAGACTTCCGGCGCGAGGCTCGAGGCGGCCGACCTTTTGCCGTTCCGCGCCCATCCCAAGGTGGTCGGGCTCGCCGAGGTCATGAACTTCCCGGGCGTGCTAGCGGGCGAGGCCGGCATGATCGCCAAGCTCGACGCCTTTGCCGACGGTCATATCGACGGCCATGCGCCGCTGCTCAACGGCCAGCGGCTCAACGGTTATCTCGCCGCCCGCATCCGCACCGACCACGAGACCACGACCGCGGCCGAGGCGCGCGAAAAGCTGGCCAAGGGCATGGCCATCCTGATCCGCGAGGGCTCCGCCTCGAAGGATCTCAACGCGCTGGCCGAGATCCTCGACGCCGACACGTCGAGCTTCGTGGCGCTGTGCACCGACGACCGCAATCCGCTCGACATCGCCGAGGAAGGCCATCTCGATTCCTCGATCCGGCGGCTGATCGCCAAGGGCTGCCCGCCGCACCATGTGTACCGCGCCGCCAGCCATTCGGCGGCGCGCATCTTCGGCCTCACCGATCGTGGCCTGGTGGCGCCCGGCTGGCGCGCCGACATCGTCCTGCTCGACCATCTCGAGGACTGCCGGGTGAGCGAGGTGCTTGCTGCCGGGCGGCTGGTGACGCCGGAACTTTTCGAGACGCGAAAGGCTGTCAGGCCGGTCGGCCTGTCGTCAGTCAAGGCCAAGCCGGTGACGCCGCAAGCCTTCCGCGTCGAGGCAAGGTCCGACCGCAACCAGACGCCGGTGATCGTCGTCAAGCCCGGCCTGCTCATCAGCTTCCGCGAGGACGCAGCGCTCCCCGTCGCCGAGAACTGCCTGCAGCCGGATATCGAGGCCGACATCCTCAAGGCGGCGGTGGTCGAGCGGCACGGCAAGAACGGCAATATCGGCAAGAGCTTCGTCAAGGGCATCGGGCTGAAACGCGGCGCGATCGCCTCCTCGATCGGCCATGACTGCCACAATATCACCGTGGTCGGCGCCACCGACGCCGACATGGCGCTGGTGGTCAATCGGCTGATCGAGATGGGCGGCGGCATGGCGGTGGCGGACGATGGCGTAATCACGGCGGAGTTGTCGCTGCCGCTGGCCGGACTGATGAGCCTCGAACCCTTCGAGACGGTGACGCATGCGATGCACGAATTGCGCGAGGCGACGCGGGCAATCGGCTGCACCATCCCCGAGCCGTTCCTGCAGGTGGCGTTCCTGGCGCTCCCCGTCATCCCGCATCTCAAGCTCACCGACATGGGCCTGTTCGATGTCGACAAGTTCGGGTTCGTCGAGTGAGATTTCGAGGATCGGACGAGCGCGTCTCATTCGTTGAGTTCGCCGGTCGCCGCGATCGCCCCTGAGACGATTTCGAGCACATTGGCGTCGGTCTCGTCCGGTGGTCCCTGAGCGCGACACGGTCTGCAAGCTGCAAGCCGCGTGTGACCGCCGACTGAACGAACAGAGGTGGGCTGCAGGCAGTTCGTGCTGGGGAGCGAGCCGTTTGCCGTTGACCCTGCGAACGGTCGCGCGGCGCCTTAAAGCGCGTCGCGCTGAAGCGGATTCAGGCGACGCGCTTTAGGGCTTTGCTTTCATGCATGTCGTTATCGCAAAACCGCTGCACACTTTTGCGCGACATGCATTAGAATCTGATCATGCCATTGGCCTGCAACAAATAGAGGCCCACGAGAACGATGGCGATCAGCGCCAGCCAAACGGCTGTCCTGCTCATTCGCGAAATCCCTGCTGGTCCGGCAATGAACGCGCTCGCGGCGGTTGCGTTCGATGCGTGCTGGGTTGCACGTCGCCCAGGGCAGGACCAAGTGACGAATTGGTGGAACGGCCGCGCGTCAGTCCTTCGGCGCGTTGCTGTAGAGCGCCACGCCGACGCGGTCGTTGCGCCGCCACCGCACCAAAGCGCGATAGGCCATATCGTCGGCCGGAACCTCGAGCAGGAAGCGGTCCGGGATCTCGACATCGGCGCCGACGCGCAATTCCGCGCCCTGCTCGTGCTGATTTCTGACCGAGCAGCCGATCCTGACGCCGGCGGCGGTGATCGTGGCTTCCTTGAGCACGAATTCGCGCGCATGACGACGGCGTTCGGTCTCGGGATAATCGGCCATATCCGGCAGCTCCTCAGGCAAGGTTCTCCTTGCCCCGGGGCAGCACCATAGCAGCGAGGCGTTTCCGTTCCGTTAGCGATCACTGAAACGGTGGTGTGCCTGTTTGATATGCCGGCCGGGTCCACGGATGGAGCGTTCACGCCTGAGCGTTCAGCCGGCGACAACGACACCGCTCGCATGCAGCACCCAGCGGCGGCCGTCGCTGCGGAACTCGGTGAGCGACAGCGGCTCGATGTCGATCTTCCAGACCGAGGAAAGCGGCGCGCCCAGAACATGCAGCATGGCCGCGCGGATCGGCACGGCATGCGTCACCGCGATGGTGTGACCGCTCTCGCCGGCCAGGCGCTCCATCAGCGCAGCGCCGCGCCGGGCGACGGCGGCAAGCGATTCGCCGCCATGGGGCGCCGCGTCCGCATCGGCGAACCAGGCCGCCATGCCTTCCGGATCCTCTGCCTGCACCTCTTCGAAGCCTTTGCCGGCCCAGCGCCCGAAATCCTGCTCACCAAGCAGCGGCTCGACCGTCGCCTCGAGGCCGAGCGCCTCGGCCGTCTGCCGCGCGGCAAGCGCCGGGCTCGTCCAGACGCGGTCGGCGCGGCGCAGCGAAACGGCCAGCGCGCCGGCGCGATCGAGGGCGCGCGGCTCCAGCCCCTCGTCACTCGGAAAACGCCCCTTGCGCATGGCCTGCGTCGCGCCGCTTGCGATCATCGTCAGGCGGGCGAGCATCCCAAAACTCCGTGGTTCAGTGAAATTTCGGCCGCGCGAAGCCGCGTTGGCCATTACATGTCGTTGACAGGCGAACGAAGTGCTGACAAGTGTTTTAGCGCTATACGGGATTGGAAGCCGGTGCGAGTCCGGCACGGTCGCGCCACTGTGATCGGCACCAGCCGAAAGTCAGGCCTTATTCCGCAGCATTGTTCGATCAACGGGACGCAGTATCCCACGGGAGGTCAATATGTCCGACACCACCTTCGCCCCCAGCTACGGTCCGGTTGCGATTCCGGTTCGTGAGCTTCTGCCTTGGGCCATCTTCGCCGGCCTGCTCCTGATGCTGATGATCTATTTCGTCGGGGCGGAAGAAGGCGCGACGTCGCTGATCCGCGGCACGATGGTGCACGAGTTCGTGCATGACGGCCGCCACTTGCTCGGCTTCCCCTGCCACTAAAGCGGTTCAGCATCGCTGAACTCGCTTTCGATTCTGGCTTAACGCAATTCCGGACGGAAAACCGCCAATCATTTTTCCCTGGAATTGCCGTAAGGGATAAACTGACATGGTCGGAAAACTTTTGCTGCGCGGCATGCTTGTCGGGCTGGTTGCGGGGATTCTGGCGTTCGCCTTTGCCCGCGTCTATGGCGAGCCGCAGGTCGACAAGGCGATCGCCTTCGAGGAACAGCAGGCCCAGGCGGCCGGCGAGGCGCCGGAGCCCGAGATGGTCAGCCGCGTCACGCAGGCCGGCATCGGCCTGGCAACCGGCGTGCTCGTCTACGGCGCCGCCCTCGGTGGGCTGTTCTCGCTGGTCTTCGCCTATGCCTATGGCCGTCTGGGTTCGCTTGGGCCCCGCGGCACTTCGGCGCTCATCGCCCTGCTCGGCTTCCTGGCCGTGATCGTGGTGCCCAGCCTCAAATACCCGGCCAACCCACCCGCGGTCGGCAATGCTGAGACGATCGGCTACCGCACCGAGCTGTTCTTCATCATGATCGTGATCTCGATCGCGGCGATGGTGGCGGCGGTCGGCTTGGCGCAACGGCTGTGGACCCGGCTCGGCGCCTGGAACGCCTCGATCGTGGCTGGGCTCGCCTTCCTGGTGGTCTTCGCGCTGGTGAAGGCAGCCCTGCCCGACATCAACGAAGTGCCGGAGAACTTCTCGGCGACGGTGCTGTGGCAGTTCCGTGTCGCCTCGCTCGGCATCCAGCTCGTGCTATGGACCGTCGTCGGGCTCGGCTTCGGCGCGGTTGCCGAGCGCGTCGTCGCGGTGCGCGACCAGCGCGGCCCTGCCCGCCGCTACGCCTGAAATCCCATGCGTCGGCCGCCGCGGTTCCTTGCCCTGGCGGCCATTTTCTTTTTGGCGATCTGGCAGTCACTTCTGATCGCCATCCCGGCCGAGGCGCATAGCGGGTCTTCCGCCCCGCCTCCTCCGGGCATCCAGATCCCGGGCCTAACCCACGGCCAGATGGCCGTGATCGCCCGCTATCGCGGCGAGATACTCGAGCTCGCCCAGCGCCAGACAGCGACCGATCCGACCTTCCGGCGGCTCTACAATCACGGCAACCTGCAATACACCTACTGTCTCTGGGGCCTGATGCCGGGAAGCCTCGGCGACGAGGAGAGCCCGTTCAACGAATGCAGCCACGCTTATCTTGCCACCGCCAAGGCGCTGCTGACCCATATGGCGACGATGCCCTCAGCCGAACGCAACGCGAAAGCACTGATCTCCGACATCGATGCCGACATGGTGCGCAGCGGCGCGTCCTGGATCCTATGCCAATATAGCGGCGAGGCCTTCAGTACTGGCGCGGTCGTCGAGCCCAGATGGCGCGACATGGTTTTCCACCTGCCGAGCCTCAGCGTGCTGCTTGCCACGATAGCGGCGCTCGTCGCCGTCGCATGGTCGATCTTCGGCACACCGCGCGCCCGCACGGCCTAGGTGTTTCACTGTTTCACGGAACGGCGAAGCGCGCTCGGCCAGGCGATCGGCACCCTTTTGGCGCGGCCGGCCATGGCCGCCGGCGTCGAGCCGTTCAGCGCCATGGCGCTGCGCTCGGGCCTCGCCGTGATCCTGTTCATCGCGCTCACGGCGATGCCGTTCGGCGGGGCAAGCGGAGGCCGTCCAGTTCGGCACCGTCGGGCTGGCCGTGCCTTTCGCCTTCGTCGGCACCTCGCTCGGCATGATGGCCGCTGCGCAACGGCAATGCCGGCATCATCTCGACGCTGTCCTTGATGACGACGGTCATCATCCTGCCGATGGTGTGGCTGCGTAGCGGGCAAAGGCCGGCCGCCTGGGCCGGCGCGCTGCTGGCCATCGCCGGCACAGCGCTGATCAGTTTGAGGTAAACCCGCCCTGCTACCCGAAGGCCTGATGCAATGCAGCGCCAACCAAAATCAATCCGGTCCCGATCTCCAGAAAGGCTGCTACACCGGCTGCGCTCGACCCAAACCGTTCGAGCATAGCCACCGACCCGCTGCGGAACAGCACCGCCAGCAGAACGACAATGCCGAGCGTGATCGCCACGCCGGCCATCATTGCGGCGGCGAAGACCAAGCCCGCCCAGGGCACGCCGCGCGCGATGGCGAAGGCCATGACGAACAGCGTGAGCGGGCAAGGGATTGTATGGACTGGGGACATCGCGAACAGGTGTGCGAAGACATCGCGAACAGTTTCCCATGCTAGCGCTGGAACTGGTT